>NZ_JBFAAR010000006.1:0-426177 GCF_040639855.1 Actinoplanes sp. NPDC023714 | reverse complement strand
TTCACGCCCGAAATGTCGCTCTCCCGTACAGCCACTCCGGGCCGGCTGCACGGGAGGGCCGCCTTCACGCCCGAAATGTCGCTCTCCCGTACAGCCACTCCGGGCCGGCTGTACGGGAGGGCCGCCTTCACGCCCGAAATGTCGCTCTCCCGTACAGCCACTCCGGGCCGGCTGCACGGGAGGGCCGCCTTCACGCCCGAAATGTCGCTCTCCCGTACAGCCGGGTTTCGGACTGTCAGAAAAAGTTTCGTGCACGAGTGCACGGAACGGTGCCGTCGTGCGTCTGTAAGGGTGTGACCTTCGAGCAATTCGCGGTGGCGCGCCTTCCCAACCTGCTGCGCTACGCGGTCGTCCTGACGGGCGACCGCGACCTCGCGCAGGACGTCGTGCAGGAGGTGCTGGCCCGGGCCCAGGTCAAGTGGCGGCGGATCAGCGGCTCCGACTCTCCGGACGCCTATGTGCGCCGGATGGTCCTCAACGAATACCTGTCCTGGCGGCGCAGCTGGGCCTTCCGCAACGTCCATGCCGCCGGTGAGCGCCTCGCCGAGATCGACGACGCGCGTGGCGGCGTCCACGACCACGCGCAGAGCGTCGTCGACTCGGACGCCCTCTGGAACCGGCTGGCCACCCTCGGGCGCAAGCAGCGCGCCGTGCTGGTGCTGCGCTACTACGAGGAGCTCGACGACGAGACGATCGGCGACCTGCTCAACTGCTCGCCCGCGACGGTGCGCAGCCAGGCGTCCAAAGCACTTCGAACGCTCCGGTTGGAGGAGCGGCAAGCAGAGCAAGATCAACGAATCCACGCCGAGGAGTGGTCGTGACCCAGCACGCTGACCGGCTGCGCGAAGCCTTCCAGACCCATGAGAACGAGACGCCCGACCCGGCCCTGGTCTACGCCCGCGTCGAGGAGCTGGCCCGCAAGCGCCGGTGGCGGCGGCGGGGCGCGCAGGCCGCCGGTGGCGCGGTGCTCAGCGCCGGCCTGATCGCCGGCATCGCGAACCTGCCGGCCATCCTCCCCGCCGGCCCGCAGGCCGTGCCGGTCGCCGGCCTGCCCGCGGGGGCGCCGGCCGAGCCGTCGCCCGACCCGTCCGCCGCCGAGAGGGAGCTGCTCGCGCAGTACGACGCCTACTTCGACGCGGGCTACAGCTACAACGAGGCCGTCGAGCTGGCGAAGCTCTGGCAGATGAGCCCGGAGAACATCGGCGAGGTCAAGGCCGAGGCCGGCCGCCGGCTGCTGCTCGGCGAGACGCTGCCGGTCGCGCCCGCCCCGTCCGCTCCCGCCGAGGAGCCGGTCGACCGGCCGACCCCCACCACCGAGGAGGAGAAGCAGCTCCAGGCCTACTTCTCCGGCGGGTTCGACTGGGACGACGCCGAGAAGCTCGCGAAGCTCTGGAAGCTCGACGATCCCTTCGAGGCAAAGGTCGAGGGCGGCAAGCGCCTGCTCGCGGGCGAGACGCTGCCGGGCGTGAAGCCCGACAAGAAGAAGATCGAGGAATACAAGGACGGTGAGCGGGTCAGCGCGTTCTTCGACGCCGGCTACGACATCGACGACGCGGTGAAGCTCGCGAAGCTGTGGAAGCTCGACGACGCGTGGGCCGCGAAGATCGCCGGCGGCAAGAAGATCCTGGCCGGCGAGACCCTGCCCTTCCAGCCGTAAGGTCCCGGTGTGACAGAGCGACTGCGCCGGCGGATCGGCTTCGAGATCGAGCTGATGGCGCCCCCGGGCGTCAGCCGGCGCACGCTCGCCCTCGACCTCGCCGGGCGCTGCGGTGGCAGCGTCCGGCCGGTCTGGCACCACGACAGCGAACCCTCGCTGGTTCCCGGCCTGGGCCGGTTCCTGCATCTGACCCAGGCCTTCGAGGTACGCCGGAACGACGGCACCCTGCTCTGCACGCTCGCCGACGACGTCACGCTGCTGGCCGGCCTCGACCCCCGGGAGCCCGCCGTCCCGGGCTGGTTCCGGATCCTCACCGACGACGGCCGGCTGCTGCGTCTGCTGGCGACGCAGTGCGATCCGGGTTCGCGGCTGCCGATCGTGCTCGAGCCGGCCGCGAAGCTGTGGGGCACCGAGGTCCGGCAGCACGGGGAGATCTTCCGGCTCGACGACCCGGCCGGCGCGACCGTGGCGCTGGCGGCCCCGCTCTCCGGTGAGCGGGAGCGGCCCTGCGAGGTGATCACCCCACCGCTGTCGACGGGGCATCGCGAGGCGCTCGCCGAGCTGCTGGGTCCGGCGCGGGAGCTGGGGTTCACGGTTCCGCGGGAGGCGGCGGTCCACCTGCATCTGGACGGCGGCCCCTTCCGGCCGGCCGCCGCCCTGTCCAATGTGATCCGCCTGTTCGCCCACTGGCGCGAGCCGCTGCGCCATCTCCTCGCGACGAATCCGCACTGCCGGCGCCTCGCCCCGCTTCCGCAGCCGCTGATCGACGCGGTCGCCGGGAATCCGACGCGGGCCGAGCTGCAGGAAGCGGCCAAAACCGGAAATCTGACGAAATTCTATGATGTCAACCTGACCCAGGTGATCGCCGACGAGCCGCCGATCCGCGACACCGTCGAGATCAGGATCCTGCCCGGCATGATCGACGAGGGCCGGATCGCCGACCGGGCGGCGCTGGTCGAGCTGCTCCTGGAGCGTTGTCTCGATCCAGCACCACTACCGATCGGCGAAGACCTGCTGGAGCTGGCCGCGGAGGCACTGGCCGGCCGCGAGTGAGCCAGGCCGGCCGCGCGGCCACCCGCAGCCACGCCGCCGTCCAAGGCCGCGCCGCCGCCCGAAGCAGGACGGCCGCCTAAGCCGCGCCGCCGCCCGAAGCCAAGCCGCCGCCTCGCCCCAGCGCGGCTGCCTGAAGCCACGCGGCCGCCGGGTGCCAGGCGCCGGAGGCCGGGCGCCGGGCGCCGGGCGCCGGAGGCCGTGCGCCGGGCGCCGGGCGCCGGGCGCCAGGGTGCCAGGGTGCCGGGCGCCGGAGGCCGGGCGGCGGGTGCCGGCCGCCGGGCGCCGGGTGCCGGCCGCCGGGTGTCGGAGGCCGGAGGCCGGGCGCCGGGCGCCGGAGGCGTCAGTAGACGTACGGCCAGCCCGCCGCGTCGAAGCCGAGCAGGTTGATGCCGAGCTTCGCGTTCCCGTTGGACTGGTAGTAGTGGTACGCCAGCACCGTCTGCGACCCGTCCTGGAACACCGCCGGATGCCCCGGCCCGTAGACGGCGTCGTGCGACGCCAGAATCTCGGTGCCACCGCCCGCCGTCATCGCCGTGCCCGATTTGTCAGCATACGGCCCGGTGATGCTCCTCGACCGGCCCACCATGACGCGATAGGTGCTGGACGCGCCCTTGCAGCAGAAGTCGAACGCCACGAACAGGTAGAACCAGCCGTTGCGCTCGAAGATGACCGGCGCCTCGACGGACTTGCTGTTCACGAACCGCTCGGCGATCGACCGGATCGTGCTGTCGGCCCGCTTGCCGGTCGACGGGTTGAGCTTCACCAGCTTGATGCCGCTCCAGAACGAGCCGAAGCTCAGCCACCACTCACCCGACGACGTGATGATCAGGTTCGGGTCGATGGCGTTGTAGCCGCTCGTCGCGGTGGACTCGACGACCTTGCCGTAGTCGGTCCAGGTTCCGGCCGCGCCGGTCGTGCTCGCGGCCAGGAAGATCGCCGACTTGCTGGAGCCGAACGTGGAGGCGGAGTAGTACATCAGGTACTTGCCGCCGGTGTACGTGATGTCCGGCGCCCACAGGTTCTTGTCGGCGGCGGTGTAGGCGTCGGCCCACGGGGTGCCGTTCGGGAACGCCTTGCCCGCGTCGGCGAACGCGGTCCGGTCCGGGGACGTCTTCAGGCCGATGCCCGGGGACGTGTAGGCGAGCAGGTACCCGCCGGTCGGCTTCTTGATCATCGTGGGGTCGTGGGCGAACGTGGAGCCGGTGACCACGCCGGGGTTGGGGTAGGTGGCGGCGTCGGCCGTCTCCAGGCCGTAGAGCCCGGCCGCCGCGGCCACGATCGCGGTCACGGCGGTCAGCAGGACCTTGCGCGCTCTCATGGGGATTCACCTTTCGATGGGGGATGCCCCTATGTGTATTGCAGCGCTGAAAAAGGTTGCCTCGAGCCTTCGATTTCCCGAGCCGGCTCAACAAAATCTGTCCCGCCAACGAGATTGTCAACGATTGTTTCAGCACGACAAACGGCCTACGCTACCGAATGTTGACAATCTTGTTGGAGATACGGACGGGACCTCGTGATGACTGATGCCACCCTGGTGCTCACCGCACACCCCGGTGATTTCGTCTGGCGCGCCGGCGGGGCGATCGCCCTGGCCGCCTCCCGCGGGCAGCGGGTGGTGATCGGTTGCCTGAGCTTCGGCGAGCGCGGCGAGTCGGCCTCGCTGTGGCGCCGGGGCTACACCCTCGACCAGATCAAGGCGCACCGGCGGGACGAGGCCGAGCGGGCCGCGGCGGCGCTCGGCGCCGAGATCCGGTTCTTCGACGCGGACGACTACCCGCTGGTCGAGACGCCCGCGCTGTTGCAGGGGCTGATCGATCTGCACCGCGAGGTGCAGCCCGCGGTCGTGCTGACCCACGCGGCGGCCGACCCCTACAACGGCGACCACGCGTTCGCGCACGCCCTCGCGCTCAAGGCGAGGATCCTCGCGCAGGCGCCGGGCGTCGGAGGGCCGGGCGGGGTGATCGGCGCTCCCCCGGTCTTCTGCTTCGAACCCCACCAGCCCGAGCAGTGCGGCTTCGTCCCGGACGTGCTGCTCGACATCACCGCCGTGTGGGAGCGCAAGTGCGAGGCCATGCGGGTGCTGGCGGCGCAGAAGCACCTGCACGCGTACTACACCGAGCTCGGCGGCCGGCGCGGCCTGCAGGCGGCGCGCAACTCGGGGCCGAACCTCGGGCTGCCGGACGAGACGAAGAGCGAGGCGTACATGCGGATCTACCCGCAGGTCACCCGGGAGCTGTCGTGAGCCGCCACGTGATCGTCCGCAGCACCCGGAGGATCCCCTCCGGCGTGGCGGCCGGGCTGGCCGAGGCCGGCGCGTCGGCGGTGCACGAGGCGGACGGCCGGCGCGGCGCGCTGGGCCCCGGGATCACGCCGATCCAGGACGGCGCGCGGATCGCCGGCTCGGCGGTGACCGTCTCCTGCCATCCCGGCGACAACCTGATGATCCACGCGGCCGTCGAGCAGGTCCGGCCCGGCGACGTCGTGGTGGTCACGACGACCTCGCCGTCGACCGACGGGATGCTCGGCGACCTGCTCGCCACCTCGTTGCGGGCCCGGGGCGCGGCCGGGGTGGTCGTCGACGCCGGGGTGCGGGACGTGGCCGGGCTGCGCGCCATGGGCTTCCCGGTCTGGTCGCGGGCGATCAGCACGCAGGGGACGGTCAAGGCGAGCCCGGGCTCGGTCAACGTGCCGGTCGTCGTGGGCGGCCAGGTGATCCGGCCGGGGGACGCGGTGGTCGCCGACGACGACGGGGTGGTCGTGGTTCCGCACGAGCGAGCGGCGGCCGTGCTGGAGGCCGCCCGTGAGCGCGTCGCGAACGAGGAGTCCAAACGGGAGCGCCTCGCCGCCGGTGAGCTGGGCCTGGACATGTACCGGCTGCGGCCGCTGCTGGAGCGGCTCGGCGTCACCTGGGTGGACGCGTCATGAGGATCCCGGTCATGGTGATGCGGGGCGGGACGTCCAAGGGCGCCTACTTCCTCGCCGCCGACCTGCCCGCCGACCGCGACGCCCTGCTACTGCGGATCATGGGCTCGCCCGACCCCCGGCAGATCGACGGCATCGGCGGCGGGCATCCCCTGACCAGCAAGGTCGCCGTGGTCAGCCGGTCCGAGGACGCGGACGCCGACGTCGACTACCTCTTCCTCCAGGTGCACGTCGACCAGCCCCGGGTGAGCGCCGAGCAGCCCTGCGGCAACATCCTGGCCGGGGTCGGCCCCTTCGCGATAGAGCGCGGCCTGGTGCCGGTCTCTTCAGATCAAGAGACAGCGAGGGTACGGGTGAGAATGGTCAACACCGGTGCCCTCGCGACGGTTCACGTGCCGGTCCGGGGCGGCCGACCGGTCTACGCGGGCGACACCGCGATCAGCGGGGTCCCGGGGACCGCGGCCCGGCTGCTCGTCGAGTTCCGGGACACCGCCGGGTCGGTCGCCGGCGCGCTGCTGCCGACCGGCAACCTCGTCGACGACCTCGGCGGGATCCCGGCCACGCTGATCGACAACGGGATGCCGGTCGTGCTCCTGAAGGCCGGCGACCTCGGCGTCACAGGGTACGAGACCCCGGCGCGGCTGGAGGCCGACGAACGGCTCCGGCACCGGCTCGAGGCACTCCGGCTGACTGCCGGGACGATGATGGGACTCGGTGACGTCGGCGCTTCGACCGTACCCAAAATGGGGTTGATCTCTCCGCCGGTGCGGGGTGGGACGGTGAGCACGCGGATGTTCATCCCGCACCGGGTGCACACGCAGATCGGCGTGCTGGCGGCCGTCACGGTCGGTACGGCTCTCCGGCTCACCGACCGTGACCTCGGCCCGGACCTCCGCATCGAACACCCGACCGGCTTCACCGACGTCGTGATCGATCCCGACGCCGGCACGTCGGCCGTCGTCAGCACCGCCCGCCTGCTCCTGGAGGGAGTCGCCCATGCCTGAGAAGATACGCGACGTCGCCCACGTGTCGGCCGTCGAGCTGCTCACCCCGGTCCTCGACGACACGGTCCGGTTCTTCACCGACCAGATGGCGATGGAGGTGGTCGACCGGCGCGGTGACAGCGTGTACCTGCACGCCTGGGACGACTACGAACAGTTCACCGTGAAGGTGACCGGCGCGAACACCTCGGGGATCGGCCGGACCTGGCTGCGCGCCCGGAGCCCGGAGGCCCTGGAGCGGCGGGTCGCCTCGGTGGAGAGGAGCGGGCTCGGCCTCGGATGGAGCGATGACGAACCGGGGTACGGGCCGGTCTTCCACTTCACCGACCCGGACGGCCACCCGTTCGGGATCTACCACGAGACCCGGCGGTACGTCCCCTCGGACGCGACCCGGCCGTCGCTGAAGAACCAGGCGTCGCGCTTCCCCGGCCGCGGGGCGAACGTGCGGCGGCTCGACCACGTCAACTTCCTGGCGCGCGACGTGGTGCCCAGCGAGGACTTCGTGGTGGCGGCGCTGACCGGGCGGCCCAGCGAGCAGATCGTGCTGGACAGCGGGACGAAGGCCGCCGTCTGGCTGACGTTCTCCGACAAGTCCTACGACGTCGTCCACACCCGGGACTGGACCGGCTCGCCGGGGCGGCTGCACCACGTCGCGTTCGCGACCGACACCCGCGAGGACATCCTGCGCGCCGCCGACGTGTTCCTCGAGGCCGGCGTGCACATCGAGACCGGGCCGCACAAGCACGCCATCCAGCAGACGTTCTTCCTCTACGTCTGGGAGCCCGGCGGCAACCGCATCGAGCTGTGCAACGCCGGCGCGCGGCTGCTGCTCGCCCCGGACCACGAGGTGATCACGTGGACCGAGGCGGAGCGGGCGAAGGGTCAGGCGTGGGGGCTCGAGACCATCGCGTCGTTCCACACCCACGGGACGCCTCCCGTCACCGGATGATCCCGGGCTCCTCCAGCGAGCGCAGCACCTCGATCACGCTGGCGATGTGGTCGCGCATCGCGGACTCGGCGGCCACCGGGTCCCGGTCCTGGATCGCCGTGATGATCCGTTCGTGCTGCGGCAGCGACACGAGGGGCCGGCCCGGCAGCAGGGAGAGCATGAACTGGTGCCGGGCCAGCTGCGCCCGCAGCGTGCCGATGAGCCGGTCGGCCGTGGCGTGCCCGGCGATGGTGCGGACCAGGGCGTGCAGCCGGACGTTGAGGTCGCTGTAGCGGCGGAACTCGCCGGACTCGACGGCCCGGCGCATGAGCAGCCCGATCTCGTCGAGCTCGCTCGCCTGCTCGCCGGTGACCCGCTCGGCGGCCTGCGCGGCCACCAGTCCCTCCAGCACCATCCGTACCTGGGTGATCTCGATCGTCTCGGCGAGGCTGATCTTGCGGACCTGGGCGCCGCGGTTGCGCTGGATCTCGACGAGCCCCTCGCCGGACAGGTCCTGCAGGGCGAGCCGGATGTTGAACCGGCTCACCCCGAAGCGCTCGATCAGCTGTGCCTCGACGAGCCGTTCACCGGGCGTGTACTCACCCGCGAGGATCGCCGTACGCAGTTCGTCGCGGGCGGTCGCCTTGCCCTTCCCGTCCCCGGTCCGGCGTACCCCCGTGAGATTCTTCTCCGCAGACATCCCGTTCCCGTCGCACGTGTGCCGGCCCGCACACGATACCCCTCAGGACAGGAAGCTGAGCAGGGCCGGGGCGAACGCCGGCTCGCGCACCGCCCCGAGATGGTCGCCGTCGACGACGGTCAGCTCGGCGCCCGGGACGGCCTTCGCCAGCACCTCGGGACGGGCCGCCAGCACGTCGTCCCGGCCGGCGATGACCAGGGTGGGCACGGCGATGGTGTCGAGCGGGATCGGGTCGGCGTGCATGCGCAGGGCCTGGGCCGCGAGGGCGGCCCGGTCGCCACCGACCGCGTCGATGAAGGCGCGGAACCCGGCGGCCGCCGGGTCGGTGATCGCCGACGGGTCCTCGGCCGACAGCGCCTCCCGCAGCGGCCCCGGACCGATCACCCGGGTGTCCACGCCGCCGAGCTCGACCACCGCCGCGCCCACGCCGCCCGCGACGAGCCGGCGGATCCGCGTCTCCCGGGTCGCGGTGATCAGCGAGACGATCGCGCCCATCGAGTAGCCGACCAGGTCGTAGGACGGCTCGCCGAGCAGATCCATGAGCTGGATCAGGTCGTCCGACATCCGCACCTCGCCGTAGAACGACGGGTCGTGCGGCTTGCCGGACCGGCCGTGCCCGCGGGCGTCGATCGTCACGACGGGACGGCCGGCCGCGGTCAGCGCCGCGACGACGCCCGGCTGAACCCAGTTGGTGAGACCGTCGGCGATGAATCCGTGGTGCAGCAGAACAGGCGGCCCGGACGCGCTCCCCTCCCAGGTCTGGTAGTGGATCTCGACACCGTCACCGGCCTGGAAGCTGGGCATGTGCGCGTGTTCCCTTCTCTCGCGGAGGCAGGTGAAGCGTAGAGCCGCCCGCCATGATCGGGCATCGGTGAGATCACCGGCATCCGCGACGCGGGCAGCCGTCACGGCGTGACCGCGATAGATTGCGGGTGAGCGTCCGATCACTCCATAGGGGGAATTACCGCCTGTGACCCCCACCCAGTTGCGTGCCTATTCCGCCGTGGTCCGCCTCGGCTCGGTCAAGCTGGCCGCCGCCCAGCTCGAGGTCTCCGAGTCGGCGATCTCCCTCCACATCGGCCAGCTGCGCAAGGAGCTCGGCGATCAGCTGTTCTCCCGGTCGGCCGGGGGGCTCACGTTCACCCCGGGCGGCCTGCGGCTGGCGAGCCGGGCCACCGAGATGCTCGGCCTGCAGGACATCACGGTCCTCGAGGTGAGCGCCGCCGGTCAGGGCCGCCGCCTGCTCCGGGCCGGCGCGTCGAGCCTGTTCGCCGAGCACGCCGCGCCCGGCCTCATCGAGACGTTCGCGAACCGCGCCGCCGACCTCGACCTGGAACTCAGCGTGCGCAACCCGGGCTCGTTCGTGGAGGCGCTGCTGGAGCGCACGATCGACATCGCGATCGGCCCGCCGCCGCCGCTGCCCGATCCGGCCGTGGTGTGCCGCCCGGTCATGTACTACAAGGTCGTCACGGTGGCCTCCCCCGACCACCCGCTCGCCGGCACCCAGCCGACGCTGCGCCAGCTCCGGGACCAGACCTGGCTGCTGGGCCCGTCCGCGGTGGCCGACAGCGGCGCGGTCCGCACGCTGGTGCGCCGCCTCGGGGTGCCCGACGACCGGCAGCAGATCTTCCAGAGCCACGCGGCCGCCGTCGAGGAGGCGAAGCGGGGCCGGGGTGTCGCGGCGGCGCTGTCGTTCACGGTCGCCCCGGAGATCCGCAAGGGCCACCTGGTCGGCTTCTGCGGCTCGCACGCGACGCTCGAGGAGGTGTGGCACTCGATCACCCTGGCCGAGCCGGCCACCCCGTCCGCCGCCGGTGAGCTGGCCCGCTTCGCCTCGACGCCGCGCGCGATCCAGGCGATGATGCGCGGCACCGGCATCAACAAGTCCCGCTTCCGGCCGTCCGTGCACGTCACGCTCTGGAGTTGATCGCTTCCAGGCAGGCGTGCAGGTCTCCGAAACTGGCGGCGGGCATGAGCCGGTCGCAGTAGGGAAGTGCGGCGGCCATGGCCGCCACCCGCGGGGTCCAGCCGGGCGTTCCGGCGCGAGGATTGAGCCAGATGATCCGGTACGCCCTGCGCCGCAGTCGCGCCATCACCGCCGTCATCATCTCCGGCGGATCGCTGTCCCACCCGTCCGACGCGATGATCACCACGCCGCCCCGCAGCGCGTTGCCGTGGTGCGAGTCGAGCACGGCCCGCAGGTTCGCGGCGATCCGCGTACCTCCGAACCGGTCGCTCACCGCCGCGCTCGCCTGATCGACGGCCGCCTGCACGGAGGCGTTCCGCAGCACTGGGGTGAGCCGGGTCAGCGTCGTCCCGAACGCGAACGCCTCGGCGTCGGCCACCACCGTGAACGCCCGCATCATCTGGAGGTACGCGGCCGCCTGCGCCCGCATCGACTCGCTGACGTCGCAGAGCAGGACCACCCGCCGCGGCTCCCGGACCGGTTTCTGCCGGACCACGGTGACCGCCTCCCATCCCGTACGCCGCGCCCGCGCGATCGTCGGCCGCAACGCCACCCGGCGCCCGGCCGGGTCGGTGGTGTGCCGCCGGGTGCGCCGCTGCGGCCAGCGGCGCAGCGCCGCGTGCAGGTTCGCGCCGAGCGCCCGGATCTGCGTCTCGTCGAGTTCCTCGAACGGCCGCTCGGCGAGCCCGGCGAGCGCGCTCGGGCGAAGCTCCGGCACGCGCAGCCCGGAGTCCTCCCCGTCCTCGCCGGCGTCGACGACGGGCGGCAGCGTCGCCCAGGGCAGCCCTCCGCCCGCGCTGGTCCCGTCCCCGCCGGCCGGCACCTTCACGTGCACCCCGTCGTCGCGCCGGCCGGGACGCAGCGCCGAGCGGCTCAGCGGCAGCGGCGCGGCGTCGTCGAACACCGCCGCGAACACCTCGTCGAACACCGCGAGATCCGCCTGCCGCCGCACCAGCGCGATACGCGCGGTCCAATAGAGCCTGTCCCGCGCCGCCGGCGGACTCGCCGCCAGCGCCCGCACCAGGTCGTCCGTCTCGGTGATCCCGGCCGTCAGCCCGGCACGGCGCAACCGCGCCACGAACGCCACGGCGAACGCGGCCCGATCCGTGCCGCGCAACAGCACCGGCCCGGCCTCAGCGGAAGCCACGATCACCGCGCTCCGGCCGGCCGGGCACGTCGGGCCGGCTCGGCATGACGGGACATCCCACCGCGATCAGGGACGCGCCACGGCCCAGACGATCACCGCGGCCACCACGGCCACGCCGACGACGACCGGAATCGCCCTCTTGTAGATCGACCCACCGGCCACCTCGAGCAGATCGAGCGCCTCCGGCTCCGCCGACTCGATCTTCCGCTCCCCACTCGCCCCCGCGGCGGCCCGATCAGTGGCAGCGGCAGCACTCGTCGTGGCCGGCACAGCGCCGTTACCGGCCGCAGCGGTGGCGAGGCCGGAGGCGGTGGCGGGGCCAGAAGCTGCGGCGGGGTCGGCCGGGGTGGTCGTCGAGGCGCCGGCGGTGGTCTCGGTGCGGGCCTCCGCCGCGGCCGTGCTGTCGCCGGCCTTGATGAGCTCGGCCTCCGGGACGTTGAGCGGGGCGATCGGGTCGGGCGTGCCATCGGCGACGTCGGTGCGACCCGCGGCGGCTTCGACCTCACCGGCGGACGGATCCGGAACCGACGAATCCGACTTGTCCGTAATGCCGCCCGCAGAATCGGGAGTGCCCGGCGCCACCGAGCCCAGCGCCACCCCGGTGGCCGGCGCCGTCTCCACCGCGGCCGCCGACGCACCACCCTCCGCGACCGGCTCCGCCACCGAAGCACCGCCTGCCGCCGCAGCCCCCACCGACGCGGAGGGCGCAGCCCCGGCAGCCGCAGACGGCGCCGGCTCGGCAGCCACCGCAGCCTCACCCGAAACGGCCGGGGCGGCCTCACCCGGAGCGGTCGCCGCGGCCTCGCCCGAAGCGGCCGCAGCGGCGGGCGCGGCGGCGTCGTCCTCGGCGAGTTTCTTCTCGAGGTTGGCGACGAACTGGGCGAGCAGCTTGCCGGACACCTCCTTGATCATGCCGCTGCCGAACTGGGCCAGCTTCCCGCTGATCTTCAGGTCGGTCTCGACGTTGACCCGGGTGCTGTCGTCGCCGGACGGGGTGAGCCAGGCGGTCACGACGGCGGCGGCGTTGCCGGCCGAGCGGGCGTCGCGGCCCTTCGCGTCGATGACCGCGCGGTAGGCGGCGTCGTCCTTCGCGGTGAACTGCGCCGTGCCGGTGAAGTCGGAGATCACCGGGCCGACCTTGACCTTCACCCGGCCCTGGTAGACGTCGCCCTCCACCCCGGTGAGCTGGGCGCCCGGCATACACGGCGCGACGCCTTCCAGGTCGGTCAGCACCCGCCAGGCGCGGTCGATCGGGGTGTGGACGACGAACTCGTTAGTGATCTTCATGCGCGGGTCTCCCGGTGGACGGCCCCGGCGACCAGATCACGGTCGTCGGGGGTCTTGGCGATGGTGCCGATGGTGCGCAGGACGTCCGCGTCGGCGAGGTCGGCGACCCCGAGCGCGGCCAGGGCGGACACCCAGTCGATGGTCTCGGCGAGGCCGGGTGCCTTGTCCAGGTCGAGCCGGCGCACCCGGCCGATGAACTCGGTGGTGTCGCGGATCAGCGGGGCCGAGGCGCCCGGCACCGCGCGGCGCACGATGGCGGCGGCCCGGTCCGCGGCCGGGAACTCGATCCAGTGGTAGAGGCAGCGTCGGCGCAGCGCGTCGTGCAGGTCGCGGCTGCGGTTCGAGGTGAGCACCACGATCGGCGGCCGGGTCGCGGCGAAGGTGCCCAGCTCGGGGATGGTGATCGCGGCCTCGCCGAGGAACTCGAAGAGCAGCGCCTCGAACTCGTCGTCGGCCCGGTCGATCTCGTCGATCAGCAGCACCGGCGGGGTGGGCCCGGCGTGCCGGACGGCTTTGAGGATCGGCCGTTCCTGGAGGAAGTCGGTGGTGAACAGGTCGGCGTCGCCGAGCGACCGGCCCTGCGCCTCGGCGAGCCGGATGTGCAGGAGCTGGCGCTGGTAGTTCCACTCGTACAGGGCCTCGCCGGCGGTCAGCCCCTCGTAGCACTGCAGCCGGATGAACGGCGTGTCCAGGGCCTGGGCCAGCGCCTTCGCGGCGGCGGTCTTGCCGACGCCCGGCTCGCCCTCGAGCAGCAGCGGCTTGCCGAGCCGCAGCGCCAGGAAGACGGCCATGGCGAGGCCGTCGTCGACCAGGTAGTCGACGGCGTCGAGGCGCTGGACGACCTCGTCAGGACTGTTCACAGGACCTCAGCAGCCGCTCGTAGTCTTCCCGGGTGTCCACGTCGACCGGCACCGTACCGGCGACGTCCACTGCGGTCACCGGGTACCTGCCCGAGTGCAGCAGCTTCCACACCGCCTTGTCGCCGTGCAGGTCCGCCAGCGCGCCGAAGACCTCCCGGCGGAACAGGAACGGGTGCCCGAGGCCGTCGGCGTACCGGCAGACAGCGATCGGCGTGGGCGCCTCGCAGAGCCGGCGCACGTCGGACGGCCGGATCCCGGGCTGGTCACCGAGCAGCAGCACGAGACGGTCCGAGCCGGCGAGGACATGAGCCACCGACGAACGGACCGAGGAGCCACATCCGCTGGAGAACGCCGGGTTCTCGATCACCCGTACCCCGGAAAGATCCACCCGGTCCCGGACGGCCTCGGCCGAACCGCCCAGGGTGACCAGAAGGTCGTCGAAGCCGCAGGCCCGGGCCATGTCGAGGGTGGTGTCCAGCAGCGTGCGGCCCCGGAACGGCAGCAGCTGCTTCGCCTCACCGAGCCGCCGCGAGCCACCGGCGGCCAGCACCAGCCCGGTCACCGTCATCGCTGCGAGGCCAGGAACTTCGTGCGGCAGCCGGGGCAGCAGAACCAGTAGTCCTCGCCGCCGACGACGCCGTGCGGGGTGTCCTCGCCGATCACCACGGTCATGCCGCAGATGGGGTCGACGGCCGTCGCGGCAGGGGTGGCAGGCCCGACGGGCAGCGTCGGACCTGCCACGAACTCGGGCCGGGCCTTGGCGAAGGCGGCGGCCTCCGCATGCGACGACCCCGGGAACGCACGCGGCGCGAGACCGCCGAGGCGGATCTCCCGCACGATCTCCGCGCACACCGCGAGAGCGATCTCCTTCGGAGTACGGGCACCGATGTCGAGCCCGGCGTGCGGGCGGATCCGCTCCCGCTCGTCCTCGCTCAGCTCCATGGCGTCGAGCACCACGGCCGCCCGCTTGTGGCTGGCGACCAGCGCGATCAGGCCGACACCGGCGTCCAGCGCACCGCGGATGGCGCGTTCCTCGTCGCGGCCGAGCCCGGCCACGACAGCCGCGGTAGCGCCAGCATAGGTCCCGGACGGGGCGATTTCGAAGTCCAGGAAGGACGCCAGCTCCGCGACCGCCGTACCGATCGGGGTGTTCCCCTCCACCGTGACCAGCGGCTTGGGCAGAACCGGACGCAGAAAGATCTCGATGGCTCCGCCACTGTGACAGGGGTTGACGACGACGAGCGCGCCGGGCGTCTCGGGGAACGCGGCCGAATCCTCCGGCAGCACCCGCAGCAGCACGGTGCTCCCGTCCCGCAGCGAGTCCATCGCCGCGGCCCGCACCGACGTCTCCGCGCAGACCCCGCCGACGAAGCCCTCGATGGACCCGTCGGCCAGGATCACCGCGTCGTCGCCGGCCCGGGCCGAGGTCGGCTCCTGGGCCCGGACCACGGTGGCGTGCACGAACGGCTTCCGCGCGTCCGTGAGCTGGCGTGCCCGCTCGGCGGTGCTCGTCGTCGTCATTCTCGCGTTCCCCTCAGATCGGCGGCGTGGCCCGGCCGCGCATGGCGTCCCAGACCCGGGACGGGGTGAGCGGCATGTCCGCGTGCCGGACGCCGAACGGCTTGAGCGCGTCGACGACCGCGTTCACGATCGCCGGCGGCGAGCCGACGGTGGCCGACTCCCCCACGCCCTTCGCGCCGATCGGGTGGTGCGGCGACGGGGTGACGGTGAAGCCGGTCTCCCAGTCGGGCACCTCCAGGGCGGTCGGGATGAGGTAGTCCATCAGCGACGCGCCGAGGCAGTTGCCGTCCTCGTCGAACGCGATCATCTCCATGAGCGCCATGCCGACGCCGTCGGTGAGGCCACCGTGCACCTGGCCCTCGATGATCATCGGGTTGATCCGGGTGCCGCAGTCGTCGACAGCGATGAAGCGGCGGACCTTGACCTCGGAGGTGCCCGGGTCGATGTCGACCACGCAGATGTACGCCCCGTGCGGGTACGTCAGGTTCGACGGGTTGTAGCAGATCTGCGCCTCGAGGCCGCCCTCCATGCCGTCCGGGAGGTCGCCCGCGCCGTGCGCCCGCATCGCGATGTCCTGGATCGTCACCGACTTGCCGGGGTCGCCCTTGACCTGGAAAGCGCCCTTGACCCAGTCCAGGTCGGCGACCGACACCTCGAGCATCGCCGAGGCGATCAGCTGCGCCTTGTCCCGGACCTTGCGGGCCACCAGGGCCGCCGCCGCGCCGGAGACCGGGGTGGAGCGGCTGCCGTACGTGCCGAGACCGAACGGCGTGTTGTCGGTGTCGCCGTGCACCACGTCGATGTCGGCCGGCGGGATGCCCAGCTCCTCCGCGACGATCTGCGCGAACGTGGTCTCGTGGCCCTGGCCCTGGGTCTTCACCGAGAGCCGCACCACGGCCTTGCCGGTCGGGTGCACCCGCAGCTCGCAGCCGTCGGCCATGCCGAGGCCGAGGATGTCCATGTTCTTGCGCGGGCCGGCGCCGACCGCCTCGGTGAAGAACGAGATGCCGATGCCCATGAGCTCGCCGCGGGCCCGCTTCTCGGCCTGCTCCTTGCGCAGTTCCTCGTACCCGGCCATCTCCATGGCGAGGCGCATCGTGGGCTCGTAGTCGCCCGAGTCGTACACCCAGCCGGTCTTGGTCGTGTACGGGAACTGGTCCGGCTGGATGAAGTTCTTGAGGCGCAGCTCGGCCGGGTCCATCCGCAGCTCGTAGGCGAGCACGTCGACGATCCGCTCGACCAGGTAGACGGCCTCGGTGATGCGGAACGAGCAGGCGTACGCGACACCGCCCGGCGCCTTGTTCGTGTAGACCGCCGTCATCTTGCAGTGCGCGGCCTGCAGGTCGTAGCTGCCGGTGAAGACGCCGAAGAAGCCGGCCGGGTACTTCACCGGCGCGGCCGTGCCGTTGAACGCGCCGTGGTCGGCGAGCACGTTCGTCCGGATCGCCAGGATCTTGCCCTCGCGGGTCGCCGCGATCTCCGCCTGCATGATGTAGTCACGCGCGAAGCCGGTGCTGATCAGGTTCTCCGAGCGGTCCTCCATCCACTTCACCGGTTTGCCGGTGACGATGGAGCCGACGATGCTGTGCACGTATCCCGGGTAGATCGGGACCTTGTTGCCGAAGCCGCCGCCGATGTCCGGCGCGATCACCTGGATCTTGTGCTCGGGCAGGCCCGCCACGATCGCGTAGAGGGTCCGGTGCGCGTGCGGGGCCTGGGTGGTCGACCAGAGCCGCAGCTTGCCCTCGACCGGGTCGAAGTCGGCGACCGAGCCGCACGTCTCCATCGGCGCCGGGTGCACGCGCGGGTAGACGATGTCCTCCTTGACGACCACGTCGGCGGTGGCGAAGACGCGGTTCGTCTCCTCCTCGTCGCCGGTCTCCCAGTCGAAGACGTGGTTGTCGTTCTTGCCGTCCAGGTCGGTGCGGATGATCGGGGCGTCCTCGGCCAGCGCCCGCCGGACGTCGATCACCGGCTCCAGCACGTCGTACTCGACGTCGATCAGCTCGAGGGCGTCGCGTGCCTGGTAGCGGTCCTCGGCGACGACGAACGCGACCTCCTGGCCCTGGAAGCGCACCTTGTCGGTGGCGAGCACGGCCTGCACGTCGTTGGAGAGGGTCGGCATCCAGGCAAGGCCCAGGCCCTTGAGCGTCTCGCCGGTCACCACGGCCTTCACGCCGGGCGACGCCTCGGCCGCGCTGGTGTCGATGCTGACGATGTTCGCGTGCGCGAACGGCGAGCGCAGGATCGCGAGGTGCAGCATGCCGGGCAGCTGCACGTCGTCGACGAACCGGCCGCGGCCGCGGAGCAGGCGCGCGTCCTCCTTGCGGAGCATCCGGCCGAAGCCGACCGGTTTCTGATCGTTGTCCTCGAAGTCGGTCAGCCGCTTGTCCTGCAGATCGGTCATTTCGCCGCCGCCTCGTGCACCGCGGCCCACCGGACCGACCGGACAATGGAGGAGTAACCCGTACACCGGCAGATCTGGCCGGAGATGGCCTCGCGGATCTCGCCCTCGGTCGGGTCCGGGTTCTTGTCGAGCAGATGCCGGCAGGTCATCAGCATGCCCGGCGTGCAGAACCCGCACTGCAGGCCGTGGCACTGCCGGAAGCCCTCCTGGATCGGGTCCAGCTCGGCGCCGTTGGCAAGACCCTCAACGGTACGGACCTCGCGCCCGCCCGCCATCGCCGCGAGCACGGTGCACGACTTGACCGGCTCGCCGTCCATCCAGACCACGCAGGTGCCGCAGTTGCTGGTGTCGCAGCCCCAGTGCGTGCCGGTCAGGCCGAGCGTGTCGCGCAGGAAGTGCACGAGCAGCAGCCGGCCCTCGATCTCCTTGGTGTACTCGACACCGTTCACCGTCACGGTGACCTGCATGCTCAGCTCCTCGCCCGCTCGACGGCCGTGCGCAGGGTGCGCCGCGTCAGTTCGTCCGCCAGGTGGCGCTTGTAGTCGGCGCTGCCCCGGGTGTCGGTGGCCGGGTCGCAGCTGCGCGCCGCGACGGCGCCGGCCAGCTCGTACAGGGCCTCGGCCGGCTCCTGCCCCCGCAGCGCCCGGGAGATCTCCGGGATGCCGGTGGTGTTGGGCCCGACCGCGGCGAGTCCCACCCGCGCGTCGGTGATCCGGCCGGCGTCGTCCAGCCAGACCGCCGCTCCCGCGCTGACCACGGCCCAGTCGCCGGCGCGGCGCTCGACCTTGGCGTAGGCGCTGCCCGACTTCTCCGGCTTGATCGGAATCCTGATCTCGGTGAGGATCTCGTCGTCCCCCACGGCCGTCTCGTACGGGCCGACGTGGAACTCCTCCATGCTCACGACGCGCTCGGCTCCGCCCGGTCCGCGGATCACGCAGCTCGCGTCGAGGGTCGTGCACACCGCCGACAGATCCTCCGACGGGTCCGCCTGGCAGAGCGAGCCGCCCAGCGTGCCCCGGTTCCGCACGATCGGGTCGGCGATCACCCGCTCGGCGTCCCGGAAGATCGGGAACACCCGCGCCAGAGCATCCGACTCCAGCAGCTCACGGTGACGCGTCATCGCCCCGATCCGCACCTCGTCCCCGCCGAGCCGGATGTAGCCCAGCTCGCCGTGCAGATCGTTGATGTCGATCAGATACTCGAAGTTCGCCAGCCGGAGCTTCATCATCGGCAGCAGGCTGTGGCCGCCGGCCACCAGCCTCGCCGAGCTTCCGAGTCGCTCCAGCAGTCCAATTGCTTGATCTACGCTCGTGGCACGTTCGTACTCGAACGGAGCCGGCACCTGCACCCTGCACCTCCCGCGAATTCGCGAGAAACCCTCACGCCGCGAGCGTCCAATGTCAACACCGACCTAAGCGTTCTCTTAATCAGCGTTTGACTCTCCCGTGAAGATCGCGGATCGTTCGAGCATGCGTGACATCGTCGACGGCCTGCTCGCCTGGCGCGCCGCGGGCACCGAGTTCGCCCTGGCGACGGTGGTGAACACCTGGCGGTCCGCGCCCCGGCAGCCGGGGGCGGCGATGGCCGTCAACGCGTCCGGCGAGGTCATCGGCAGTGTTTCGGGCGGCTGCGTCGAGGGTGCCGTCTACGCGGCCGCGCAGGAGGTCCTGGAGACCCACAAAGCCCAGACCCAGGTGTACGGGGTGAGCGACGGCGACGCCTTCGAAGTGGGCCTGACCTGCGGCGGAACGATCGAAGTCATGATCCAGCCGTCGTCCGCCCTGACCGATCCCGACGAGGTCCTGCGGGCCATCGCGGCCGGCCACCCGGTCGCCACCGTGACCGTCCCGGACGCCCAGATGGTGGTCTGGCCCTCGTCCGTCTCGGGTTCTCTCGGGGACCCCGAGCTGGATCGGCAGGCGGCCCAGCAGGCGGCCGGCCTCCTCGCCCACGGCCGCTCCGCGATCGTGCAGGCCTGCGACCGCGAGGTATTCGTCCAGTCCTACGCCGCCCCACCCCGCATGATCGTCTTCGGGGCGATCGACTTCGCGGCGGCCGTGGCCCGGATCGGCAGGTTCCTCGGCTACCACGTGACCGTCTGCGACGCCCGCCCGGTGTTCGCCACCCCGGCCCGCTTCCCCGAGGCCGACGAGATCGTCGTCGAGTGGCCGCACCGCTACCTGGAGACCACCGAGGTCGACGAGCGAACCGTCCTCTGCGTCCTCACCCACGACCCGAAGTTCGACATCCCCCTGCTCCAGGTGGCCCTGCATACCCCCGCCCGGTACATCGGCGCCATGGGCAGCCGCCGAACCTGCGAAGACCGCGTACAACGCCTCCGCGAAGCCGGCGTCCCCGACGCGGCCCTCTCCCGGCTCCGCGCCCCCATCGGCCTGGACCTGGGAGCCCGCACCCCGGAGGAGACAGCGGTAGCCATCGCCGCCGAGATGGTGGCCCTCTCCTGGGGCGGCTCCGGAGCCCCGCTGACCGACTTGACCGCCCCGATCCACGGCTCTTGACGGGCGGCGCCCCTTTCAGCGTCCTAGGAGGCTAGGTCGTCAGCCCCGCTTCATCAGGCGTCCGACGGCGGCCATCAACTCGGACGCCATCTCGTCGGCGCGGCCCTCCTGCGCCCCCTCGTGCATGCAGTGCCGGGCGTGCCCGTCGAGCAACCCCAGAGCCACCTTGTCGAGCGCGGCCTGGATCGCCGAGATCTGGGTGAGGATGTCGATGCAGTAGCGGTCGTCCTCGACCATGCGGTCGATCCCCCGGACCTGGCCCTCGATGCGGCGCAGCCGTGATTGCAGGTTGTCCTTGGTGGCGGTGTATCCGCGGGTCGGAGCGGGGTTGGTCATGGCAGACATGGTACAACCCCCCAGGGGTATATCCAGTGAGCGCCGGGACACACCAGTCCGATGCTTGCGATACCCCTACCGGGTATGTGTACGCTGAGGGCATGCAGACGACGACGTACTCCGTGACCGGCATGACCTGCAACCACTGCGTGAGCTCCGTCAGCGCCGAGGTGGGGCGCCTACCGGGCGTCACGGCCGTCGAGGTCGATCTCGCGTCCGGCGCGGTCGCGGTCACGAGCGAGGAACCGCTGGACCGGGAGGCCGTCGCGGCGGCGGTCGACGAGGCGGGCTACGAACTGGCGGTGACACCGTGAGGACAGCGGTGAAACTGGCCGCCTACGCCACCGGGCTGATCGCGATCTTCGGAGTGTCGGCGGGCGCCGGCGCCGCGATCGGCCCGGACGGCACGCCCCCGCCGGCCGAGCCGACCCACGCCGGCGCCGCGGCCCACGGCGAGCCGGCAGCGCCCGCCGAGCCGGCCCACGCCGAGCCGGCCCACGCCGGAACGAAAGCCACCGCAGGAGCGCCCGCCACGACGGCTCCGGGCGGGCACGGCGACAGCCACGAAACGGATGCGCAGCCCGCCGGACTCCAGATCACCCAGGACGGATACCGCCTGGAGACGATCACGACGACCCTCGGCACGAGCGCCGCGAAGCCGTTCCAGTTCCGGATCCTGGACGAGCACGGCGACCCCGTCACCGACTACACGGTCAGCCACGAGAAGGAGCTCCACCTCATCGTGGTCCGCCGCGACCTGGCGCACTACCAGCACGTTCACCCGACCCGCGACGCCGCCGGCATCTGGTCGGTTCCGCTGAGGGCGGGCGCGCCGGGCCAGTACCGGGTGTTCGCCGACTTCGAGACGGCCGGCCACGACCTGACGCTGGGGGCCGACGTCCCGGCACCCGGCGACTACCGGCCGGAGCAGCTCCCGCACCCGGCCCGGGTAGCGGACGTGGACGGCTACCGGGTGACGCTCGACGGCGACTTCACCACGGGGGACGTCGGCTTCACCGTCACCAGGGACGGCAAGAAGATCACGACCGAGCCCTACCTCGGCGCCCGCGGGCACCTGGTGGCCCTGCGCGAGGGCGACCTCGCCTACCTGCACGTGCACCCGACCGACCCGGACGGCCTGGCCTTCCACGCGGAGGTCCCGTCGGCCGGGGTCTACCGTCTCTATCTGGACTTCCAGCACGACGGAGAGGTGCACACCGCCGAGTTCACCGCCGATACCGGGCACGCGCACAAGTGAGGAGCCCCGTCATGAACCGGATAGAGCTGGCCATCGGCGGGATGACCTGCGCCTCCTGCGCCTCGCGCATCGAGAAGAAGCTGAATCGGATGGACGGCGTGACCGCCACTGTCAACTACGCCACCGAGAAGGCCACGGTCACCGTCGACGGCCAGGTCACCACCGCGGATCTCATCGCCACGGTGGAGAAGACCGGATATACAGCAGCAGAAGAGAAAAAACCCGAAATAACCGAAGAATCAGACCCATTGCGTACGCGCCTACTGGTCTCGATCACTCTCAGCATCCCGGTCATCCTCCTCGCCATGGTCCCCGCCTGGCAGTTCGACTACTGGCAATGGCTGAGCCTCACCCTCGCCGCCCCGGTAGTGGTCTACGGCGGCTACCCGTTCCACCGCGCTGCCGCGATCAATCTCAGACACGGCGCCGCGACCATGGACACCCTCGTCTCGCTCGGCACGCTCGCCGCGTTCGGCTGGTCGCTGTGGGCGCTCTTCTTCGGCACGGCCGGCGAGCCGGGCATGACGCACCCGTTCCAGTTCACCGTCGAGCGCACCGACGGCGCCGGGAACATCTATCTCGAGGCCGCCGCCGGGGTGACCACCTTCCTGCTGGCCGGCCGCTACTTCGAGCACCGGTCGAAGCGCCGGGCGGGCGCGGCCCTCACCAGGCTGCTGGAGCTGGGCGCCAAGGACGTGACGGTGATCAGGGACGGCGGGGAGGTCCGGATCCCGGTCGGCGACCTCCGGCGCGACGATCTCTTCGTCGTCCGCCCGGGCGAGAAGATCGCCACGGACGGCCTGGTGGAGGAGGGTTCCTCGGCCGTCGACATGAGCATGCTGACCGGGGAGAGCGTGCCGGTCGAGGTCGGTCCGGGCACGCCGGTGACGGGTGCGACCGTGAACGCCGGCGGCCGGCTGATCGTCCGCGCCACCCGCGTCGGCGCCGAGACGCAGCTCGCGCAGATGGCCCGGCTCGTCGAGGAGGCGCAGTCCGGGAAGGCCGAGGTGCAGCGTCTCGCGGACCGCATCTCCGGCGTCTTCGTGCCCGTCGTGATCGCGCTGGCGGTCGCCACACTCGGCTGGTGGGTCGGGACGGGCTCGGGGTGGACGGCCGCCTTCACGGCGGCTGTCGCCGTACTCATCATCGCTTGTCCCTGTGCTCTGGGTCTTGCCACCCCGACCGCGCTGCTGGTCGGAACCGGTCGTGGCGCGCAACTCGGCATCCTGATCAAGGGGCCCGAGGTCCTCGAGTCGACGCGGCGGGTCGACACGATCGTGCTGGACAAGACCGGCACCGTGACGACCGGCGCGATGACCTTGACGGCGACGATTCCGGCGCCGGGTGAGGACGCGAACGAGCTGCTCCGCCTCGCGGCCTCTGCCGAGGCCGCGTCGGAACATCCGATCGCCGCGGCGATCGCGGCCGGGCTGAGTGATCCACTTCCGGTGAGTGGGTTCACCAGCTTCGAGGGCTTGGGTGTACGGGGGGAAGTCGCCGGTCACCGGGTCACCGCCGGTCGGCTCGCGCTGCTGGAGCGGGAGGGTCTCACGATCCCGGCGGCGGTGAAGGAGGCCGTCGCTTCGGAGGAGGCGGCCGGCCGGACCGCGATCGTGGCGGGCTGGGACGGCGCGGCCCGCGGCGTTCTCTCCGTCGCGGACGCGGTGAAGCCGACGAGCCGCGCCGCGGTGGGCCGGCTGCGCGCGCTGGGACTGCGCCCGATCCTGCTGACCGGCGACAACGAGACCGTCGCCCGGGCCGTCGGCGAGGAGGTGGGCATCGACGAGGTGATCGCCGGGGTGCTGCCGGCCGGCAAGGTGGCGGTCGTGAAGCGCCTCCAGTCCGAGGGCCGGGTCGTGGCGATGGCCGGCGACGGCGTGAACGACGCGGCCGCCCTGGCCCAGGCCGATCTCGGTCTCGCGATGGGCACCGGCACCGACGTGGCGATCGAGGCGTCCGACCTCACGCTGATCCGGGGCGACCTGACCGCGGCGGCCGACGCCATCCGGCTCTCCCGGCGCACGCTGCGGATCATCAAGAGCAACCTGTTCTGGGCCTTCGCCTACAACGTGGCCGCCATCCCGCTGGCCGCGGCGGGACTGCTCAACCCGATGATCGCGGGCGGGGCCATGGCCCTGAGCTCGGTCTTCGTGGTGACGAACAGCCTCCGGCTGCGGCGCTTCAAGGCTCTTTGAGCGTTGTTGAGAAGGTGGCCCGGCTTCTGCCGGGCCACCTCTCCTTGCGTGCCGGCCTTCCTCGCGTGCCGGCCTTCCTCGCGTGGCGGCCTTCCTCGCGTGGCGGCCTTCCTTGTGCGTCAGTCGATCACGGCGGTGACCGTGCCGGCCGCCACCGTGCGGTTGCCCTCGCGGACCGCGAAGCCCATGCCCGGCTCGAGCGCCACCGGCTTACCGAGCGTGACCGTCACGGCGTCGAGCGTGTCCCCCGGCATGACCAGGTCACGACCCCCGAGGTCCATCCCGCCGGACACGTCCGTGGTGTGCAGGAAGAACTGCGGGCGGTAGTTCGCCTCGAACGGCGTGTGACGACCACCCTCCGCTGCCGTGAGCGCGTACATCCGGGCCCGGAAGATCCGGTGCGGGCGCACGCTTCCCGGCGCCGCGACGACCTGGCCGCGCTGCGCCTGCTCGCGCTTGACGCCGCGCAGCAGGATCGCCGCGTTGTCGCCGGCCTGCGCCGACTCGAGCACCTTGCCGAACGTCTCCAGTCCGGTCGCGACACTGCCGACGGTCTCCCCCAGCCCGACGATCTCGACCGGCTCGCCGGCCCGCAGCTCACCGCGCTCGACCTTGCCGGTCACGACCGTGCCGCGACCGGAAATGGTCAGCACGTTCTCGATCGGCATGAGGAACGGCTCGCCCAGCTCACGCGGCGGAATCGGGACATAACCGTCCACCGCGTCGAGCAGGTCGGCGATGCTCCGCTCCCAGCGCTCGTCACCCTCGATCGCCTTCAGCGCGCTCACCCTGACCACCGGAACCTCGTCGCCGGGGAAACCGTATTCGGACAGCAGCTCGCGGACCTCCAGCTCCACGAGGTTGAGCAGATCCGGGTCGTCGACGGCGTCCGCCTTGTTGAGCGCGACCACGAGGTAGGGCACGCCGACCCGCTGCGCGAGCAGCACGTGCTCCCGCGTCTGCGGCATCGAGCCGTCCTGCGCCGACACGACGAGGATCGCGCCGTCCACCTGCGCCGCCCCCGTGATCATGTTCTTCACGTAGTCGGCGTGGCCCGGCATGTCCACGTGCGCGTAGTGCCGGGTCGCGGTCTCGTACTCGACGTGCGAGATGGTGATGGTGATCCCGCGGTCGGCCTCCTCCGGCGCCCTGTCGATCCCCTCGAAAGCGACGTACCGGTTGGTTGCCGGGTCGCGCTCCGCGAGAACCTTGGTGATGGCGGCGGTCAATGTGGTCTTGCCGTGGTCGACGTGCCCCATCGTACCGATGTTGAGGTGCGGTTTGGTCCTGATGAACTGGCTCTTGGCCATTGTCTCTTCCTCACTGGATGCGAGGCGTGGGGGTGTTACGAGCCCCGATGCCAGCCGGGGCGCGCCAGAACCGCGCAGCGTGCGGCCACCCTTCCCCTGGGCTCTGCTGCTGGTGGGGAAGGGTCAGATTCGCGAATCAGCGGTGATGTGCAGGCGAGCGGGAGTGTGCTTGCAAGCGGAATCGTGCAGGCGAGCGGGATTCTGGGTGCGCGCGGGAGCCGCCACGAGGGGCAGCTGCAGACCGGGCGCGAAGAACATGCCGGGAAGATTAGCGCGCCCCTTTCCGATCGACCACCGATTAATGCGGGCTGCTCATTTCCCCCAGATCCGGCCGTCCGCCCGGGTGTCCCACGGTGGCGCCGGCCGCGGCCACCGCGAATCGCCCGGCCCCGATCGGCGACATGCCACGCAGCAGGCCCACGGTCAGCGCCGCGGTGAGGGCGTCCCCGGCGCCGGTGGTGTCGACGACCTTCTCGTCGGTCAGCGGGATGAACTCCTCGCCGCCCTTCCACCGCACGACGTTCCCGTCCGACTTGGCGATCATGATGAGCGGACCCTCGACGTTGCCGAGCGCTGCCGCCTCCTTCTCGTCGGCGCGGATCACGTCGGCCAGCGCGATCAGCCGATCACGCTCGCGAGCAGGCAGTTCCCCGTCGAGGACGACGAGCGCCCCGCCCTCCCGGCCGTACCGGGCGGCCGCCAGCGCCGCCGGCCCGGGCTGCTGCAGCTGCACGAGCACGGCGTCGGCCGCCCGCAGCGCCGGCGCGGCCGCGTCGATGTCCGCCTCGGTGAGCAGTACCTCTTCCGGCAGATGCTGCAGATAACGCCACCCGCCGCCGGCGTCGAGCGCCTCCACGATGAGCCCGGTCGCGACGCCCTCACGGCACGCCACGTACCCGACGTCGATCCCGTCCCGCTCGGCCTGCGCGATCAGCTCCTCGCCGACCCGATCGTCACCCCGAACAGCGATCAGAACCGGTCGCGCCCCGAGCTGCGCCAGGGCGACGGCCTGGTTCGCGCCCTTCCCGCCGAGCATCTCCCGCCGCAGCCGCGCGTCCGCCGACGTCCCGGCCTCCGGCACCTCGTCCACGAGCAACACCAGATCACGGGCGAGCTGCCCGGCAACCACCACGTCCATGAACCACGGCTACCCACGTCGAAGCCTCGTAACACCCCCTACATACCCTATCCTCCCAGTAGGCAATGTGACCGTCATCGATCTGGCCGTCCCCCAACCGCGGGACCGCGAAGGCGGATGATCGCACCCGGCGACCGGCTGCCGACCGTGCCCGTGATCGAGGTGGACCCGGCCCCATCACCTGGACCGCCTGCTGAAAACCGGCTCGGCGGTGCTCGCCTTCACCCGCTACGCCGACTCCCCCGAGCGCGAGGCCCTGCTCCGCGCCCACCAGGCCGAGTTGTGGCCGAAGCCGAACCGCCGAGGCGCTTCCCCTCCTCGCGCCCTTCGTTCTCCCGCCGTCGCCCTCGCCCTCAGGGCTGCGGCGTCAACAACTCGGTCACGGACCAGTGCTCGACGATGAGGCCGGCCTCGAAGCGCCAGATGTCCACGACGGCCTCGCGCACCTCGCCGGCCGTCAGCGAATAGTGCGCCACCACGAACTGGTCATCCGCGATCACGTGCTCGATCCCGATCTCCGCGCTGGCGATCGGCGAGTTCTTGATGAACTCGATCCAGGCATCCCGGCCCGCCGGAGCACCGGGCGTATGCGACACGAAATCCTCTCGCAGAATCTCGAACAGCACGTCAGTGTCGCCCTCCGCGAACCGCCCGAACGCCTCCAGGAACTTCGCTTTGTTGATCTCCGCCTCATCGATGTCAGTCATGCCCTCACACTGGCATCGGCGGCGATCGCTGTCGACCATCGTCACGTGCCTACCATCGCCACCCCATCATGTCCGGCGTTTCCGGAATATCTGTCCGGACGTCCGGGCTCGATGCGCCCGGACGGTCAATAAACCGGCCGGGTGCGCCACCGGCAAGCGGGTTGGTTGCGCTATTCGCTGCGCTTTCCAAGCCCGTGATCGTACGTTTTGAAGCGCCTTTTTCGACACGTCACCACCGGCCCGGCCGCACCCCGGCCATCCGATCCCATCCACACCTCCACTCATCCGAGGAGTTCTTCATGCTGACCGCGCTCGCCGCCGGCGCCCTGGCCGTATCGTCACTGACCTGGACCGCGGTACCACCTCCCAGCAGCGAAATGGTGATCGACGTGGTGACGGCGATGGGATCCGGTTGCCCGAAAGGCAGCGCCGAGGTGACCGTCTCGCCGGACAACAAGGCGTTCACCGTGTCGTACAGCAAATTCCTCGCCCAGGTCGGCCCGGAAGCCAAGGCGATCGATTTCCGCAAGAATTGTCAGCTTCAACTCGACGTCCTCGTTCCCTCCGGTTACACGTATGCCGTGGCCGGTGCCGACTACCGCGGATACGCCAGCCTCCAGGAAGGTGTCACCGCCAGCGAGACGGCGTTCTACTACTTCCAGGGCGAGCAGCACACCACGAAGATCAGGCACGAATTCAAGGGCCACCTCGACGAGGAATGGCAGCGCAGCGATCGCGTGGAGCTGACCTCCGAGTCGTTCCTGCCCTGTGGCGACAAGCGTTACCTGAACGTCAACACCGAGCTGAAGGTCAACGGCGCGAACGCCGACGAGCAGGTCACCAACTGGATCACCATGGACTCGGCGGATGCGAGTCTGGAGACCGTTTACCACATCGAGTGGATGAAGTGCTGATCTCCGTTCTCATGCTCGGCCCTCCTCTCACACCGGACGCGGCTGGACCAGGGCGGTGTCGAAGGCCGCGATCACCAGCTGAGCACGATCGCGGGCCTTGAGCTTCGCCATCAGATGGGTGATGTGCGACTTCACCGTCTTGATCGAGATGCCCAGGGAGTCCGCGATCTCCTCGTTGGACTGGCCCTTCCCGATCAACGCCAGCACCTCCACCTCCCGGCGGGTGAGGTGCCGGAGCACGTCAGCGAGCCGTTCCGGCCGGGGCGCCGACACATAGTGCGCCACGAGCCGGGTCAGGATCGACGGCGCGAAGAGCGACTCACCCCGATGAGTACGCCGGACCGCATCGGCGAGCACCTCCGGCCGAGCGTCCTTCAGCAGGAAACCGGAAGCCCCGGCCTGCAGCGCCTCATATACGTACTCATCAAGCTCGAACATGCTCAACACCAGCACCCGGCAATCCCGCAGCACCGGATCGGTACAGATCCGCCGGGTCGCCTCGAGTCCGTCGACACGAGGCATACGCACATCCATGAGCACGACATCGGGTCGCGTGGCCCGGGCCTGCAGCAGCGCCTCAACCCCGTCACCGGCCTGCCCCACCACGGTCAGATCCGGCTCGTTGTCGATGATGACCGCCAGACTCTGCCGCAGCAGCGACTGATCGTCCACGAGCAGCACGCGCGTCATGCCCTGCCACCCGTGCTCTCGGAGCCGCGCCCACCCGAGCCCGAAGCACCCGAACCCGCGCTCGCACCAGCGCCCGGACCAGCGCCCGGACCACACGCGCCTGACGCACCCGAACTCACGCCCGGCCGGCTCACGTCCGACGCGCCGGAACCCGCACCCGGCCCGCTCACGTCCGACGCAAGGGAGGCGGCGCCGGTCCGGACCGCCGCACCGACCTCGGCAGCCCGGACTCCAGCGCCATGAGCGTCGGGGGTGAAGGCGCGGCTGCCGGTAGGTGGCGTGTCGGGAATTCGGGCTGTCAGGCGGAAACCGTCGCCGGACGGGCCCGCGGTCAGGGTGCCGCCCAGGCTGTCGATGCGTTCGCGCAGGCCGGACAGGCCGTGGCCGGCACCGGGCACGGCGTGCCAGCCACCCGCCGCGGGTCCGTCGTCGGCGACGCTCACCACCACGAAGGGGCCGTCTCTGCACAATCGGACATCGACGGAAGTCGGGCCGGCATGACGGGCCGCGTTGCTCAGCGCTTCGCGTACCGTCTTGCAGACCGCAACCTGCACGCCCTGCGTGACCACACCCAGCGGATCCGCGGCGAGCCGCGGCCGCAGGCCTGCGGCCTCCGCCGCCCGGACGATCTCGGGCAGTGCATGGAGATCTTCCAGCGGGGTACGCGGGCCGGCCTCCGACGGATCGCGCAGGACGGTCAGCATGCGCCGCAGCTCACCGGTCGCGTGGCGGCTGGTCTCCTCGATGTCGTCGAGCGCGTCACGCACCTCCGATGAAGCCGGCAGATGACGGGTGGCCGCCGCCCGCACGGTGATCAGGCCCAGCCCGTGCGACACCAGATCGTGCAGATCACGCGCGATCCGCAGGCGCTCGGCCAGAACCGCCTCGGCCGCCGCCCACTCGGTGAGCCGGCGCTCGTAGTCGGCCCGGTCGGCCCGCCAGCGCCGCACGGCCCAGAGCACCACGGCGACCGCGGTGCCGCCGATGAGCGACGGGATCACGGTGGTGAGCGGGCCGGACGTGCCGACCGTGCACATGGCGAGCACCAGCGCCGTGGCGACGGCGCCGACGACCGGGACTGCCCGGGTCCGCCATGTGGGGCGGGGATTCGCTTGCACCCGGCCGACTCTAGCTCTCAGACCCTGGTCTGATATGGCCTCGCTGAGGCGCTCCCGGGCCCGCCCGGCCGGAAGGTTCCGAGCGCATCGTCGCTGCTCGGAACCCGTTTCATCAGACCCTGGTCCGAGCCCGCGGCGAAAGATGCGATCCAGGTCCGATGTGTTCGATCATCGACGCCGGTTGACTGGGGCAATGATCGCCATCGACCACCTCAGCCGTCCGGGCCGGTTGCACGACGTCTCCTTCGAGGCGCGGCCCGGCCGCGTGACGGGTTTCCTCGGCCCCAACGGCGCCGGCAAGACCTCTACTCTGCGCGTGCTGCTCGGGCTCGACCGGGCACGCGGCGGCACGGCGCTGGTGAATGGCCGGAGATATGAGGAGTGGCCGCGCCCGCTCACCGTGGCCGGCGCGCTGCTGGACGGCAGCGGGGCACATCGCGCCCGTTCGGCGCGCGCCCATCTGCGCTGGCTGGCCGCGAGCAACAGGTTGCCACGGTCCCGGGTTGACGAGGTCCTCGAGCTGGTCGATCTGGCGGGCGAGGCGCGCAAGCGGGCGGGCCGGTTCTCGCTCGGGATGAGCCGGAGACTCGGGCTCGCGGCCGCCCTGCTCGGGGATCCGCCGGTGCTCGTGCTGGACGAGCCGATCAACGGGCTGGACCCGGGCGGGATCCGCTGGATGCGCGAGTTCCTGCGGTCCAGCGCCGATGAGGGCCGCACCGTGCTTCTCTCCAGTCATCTCATGGGCGAGCTGGCCGGGGTCGCCGACGACGTGGTCATCATCGATCGGGGACGGGTGGTGGCGCGGGGAACGGTGGAGGAGGTCACTGCCGGGCATCCGACACTGGAGGACGCGTTCTTCGCGCTGACCGCCGGCGGCCACCGGGCGGACGGCGCCTCCTCGCGGGACGGGCATGCGGGTGGTGGGCCGTGGTGAGCCTCGTCCACGCCGAGCTCCGCAAGCTCCTCGGTCTGCCGACCGCCTGGATCGGGATCGTGCTGGGACTCCTCGCCGCGCCGGCGCTCGTGGTGCTGAACGCGTCGGCGGCCCGGAGCGCGGTCGCGGAAGGGCTGACCCAGGACCCGTCCGACATCGGCTTCCAATACCTCGGCATCGGCCTGCTCGGCGCGATGATCCTCGGAGTCGTGGTGGTGAGCAGTGAATACACGCCCACCGGGGACGACACCCCGGGCGCCCGGCAGATGAGCGCCACACTGCTCGCCGCACCGCGGCGCATCCGCTTGCTGACCGCCAAGGGGATCGCCCTCAGCCTGGTGACCGGGGTGCAAGGGACGATCACGGCGGCGGCGACGCTGGTGCTGACCGAGCAGGTGCACGGGTCGCTCGTTCCCGCGCCGACGCCGGGCCGGGTGGCGGCCGCGGTGCTCTACTGGGTGTTGATCGGGCTGCTGGCCTCCGCGATCACCCTGCTCACGCGGAACGGGATCGTCACCCTGGCCGTGCTGGTCGTGAACAGCACGGTGGTGTCGCTGTCCTACCTGTTGACGAAGGTGACGCCGTGGGCGGCCTATCTGCCGGACATCGTGGGGGCGCACATGTTCTTGCGGAGCATCGACGTCCCGGTCGAGATCGGGCCGGTGACCGCGGGCGCGGTGATGACGACGTGGGTGGCCGGGCTGCTGGCGATCGCCGCCGTCCTGTTCCGGCGGCGGGACGCATGAGCGGGGCGGCTGAGGTGATCGACGCGGGTGGGCGGACGAGCGGGGGCGCCGGCCACGTCGTGTGGCTGCTGCGAGCGGAGGCCGGGAAGCTGCTGACTCTGCCGTCGTTGTGGACCACGGCGCTGCTGACCTGGGCGGTGACCGCGCTGCTGCGGCTCGTCGAACTGCCGGGGTCGGTGCTGGTTCATACGCAGGCGGGCTTCCTGGTGCTCGGGGTGCTGGCGGCGGTTCAGGAGCACGATCGGGGCGGGCAGATCCGGGCGACGCTGCTGGCCATGCCGCGACGGCTGCCGCTCATCCTGTCCAAGGTGGTGGTGCTGGTCTTGTTCACGGTTCCGATCGCCGGCCTCGTCGCGGTCACCGCCGGCGAGCCGGGTGGTGCCGGCTATCTCGTGCTGGTGACGCTGGCGGCCTCGGGGATCGGTGTGGTCGTCCGCAACGGGGTCGGGGCGGCGGGGACGGCGCTCGGTGCGTACCTCGTGGCGGTGCCTCTGGTCAGCGCCGCGCTTCCGGACGGGGCGTTCTGGTTGCCGGACGCGCCACGGTTCGAGCCGGCGGCGGTGATGTGGACGCTCACGGCACTCGGGATCGCGGTGGTGGTCTTCAGGTTCCGTGACGCGTGAGAGGACTGCTCGACGGGTGGGGCGGGGTCATGTGGGCGCACAGGTCGACCAGGGCCTGGGCTCGGGAGATCTCGGTGGGAGTCAGGAGGGGCGATGAGCGGATCAGGTAGAGCGGGACGCCTCCGGGGCCGCGCAGTGGTGCGGCGTGGGGGTCGGCGTATCCGGCGTCGGCGGCCAGTTCCGCACCCAGGAGGCGGTGGACCGCCTCGCCCGCGGTGGTGTGGCCGGCTGCCACCTCGGCGGCGATGGTCAGGGCTCGGGTTGCGGGGTCCACCAGGTCGTGGACGTCGGCCCGGCTCGCCTCGGGGTCCTCGCCACCACCGGCGCGCACCGTGGCGACGAGATCGGCGGGGGTGAGGTCGCGGGGTACGGCTACCAGGAGTTCGTCCACTGCGCCGCGTTCGCCCGGGTGGATCTGCACGGCGAGGATGTTGATGCCGCGGGCGGCGAGGCGTCCCTGAGGGCGGCCAGCGTTCCGGGGCGGTCGGGGAGCGTGGTGCGCAGGCGCATGAGCTCCCGATCGCGGGCTGGGAACGCGAGGAGGTCGGGAAGGGACGACTGGCGTTGCGGGACTTGGGGCCGGTGGTGGCGGGTGGTCGTCCAGCGGCGGCGGGTCGTGGTCCAGCGGCGGCGCAGGAGGGCGCCGGTGCAGAGGATGGCGGCGCTGGCGAGCAGCATCGTCTCGCCGTGGGCTCGTTCGCCGAGCAGGGTGACGAAGAGGTGGACGGCGCCTACCGCGAAGAACACCGCGGCTACGTCGATCAGTTCAGCGGCCCAGTGCGCCGCCCGCGGATGGGGTGGCCGCCACCGCGGATGCGGCGAGGGCGAGCGCGAAAAAAGCGAGCGTGAAAAAAGCGAGCGCGCGAAAAGAGGGCGCGCGAAAAGAGGGCGCGAAAAGAACGAGCGCGAGAGGAGAGGGCGTGAGACCAGCGGACGCGGGAAGAGAGGGCGCTGCGACGACGAGGGCGGCTCGGGTGGAGTGGGCTGGGAACGGTCGGGTGGGTTCATAGGGGAGATCTTCGAGGGGCTACATGTCTCGGGCGATTACTCGCTGTATCAGTCTTGAAAACACTCCGCTGTCCTGTGAAATCGGGATTAATGCGGCGACTCCGGGGGGTTTCGGCCCCGTCGCTGGTGGTTGGCTGAAGATGGGCTGGATACTCTCCGCGACTTCATAGATCATGTCTCCCGAGCGCGGGGGTCGCCATATGTGCATGTATTGCTTCGATGCCGTCCAGGTCACCGCCGCCACCTGTTCACGTCCCTGCGGTCCGACGGTGGAGATACGGCATGGCACAACGACCGACGCTGGCGACCATCCGCGAGCGCACGTACAAACGCCGGGATGCCTGGTGGACCGTCTGGCTGGTCGACCCGCTGGCGGCACGGCTGGTGTGGCTGGTGGCGCCGTGGCGATGGGTCACGCCGAACCGGCTGACGTTCGGCGCGTTCCTGGTGGGGCTGGGTTCGGCGTACTGCTTCTGGCGACAGGACTACACGTGGCTGGTGGCGGGCGCGGTGCTCTACCACCTGAGCTTCGTGCTGGACTGCATGGACGGGAAGATCGCCCGGCTCAACGGGACGGGGTCGCTGTTCGGGACGTGGCTCGACTACGTGTTCGACCGGTTGAGGGTCCTCGCTTGTGCGATCGGACTGTTCGGCGGGCAGTACATGCGTACCGAAGAGGTGGTTTATCCCCTGCTCGCGACGCTCGTGATCTTCATGGACATGTTCCGGTACTTGAATGCTCTGCAGATGTCCCGGGTGAAGCTCTCCATGAAGGAGCAGCTGCTCGCGGCGGCGCAGGCGGCGGGCACGAAGAGGCCGGAGTACGTCGAGGAGACCGACGAGGAGACGCCGGTCGCCAACGCCTACCCGGACGCGGATCCCACGCAGGCGACCGTCGACGTGCACGGTGACTTCCGGACACGGTTCAGCCTGTTCGTGCGCATCCGGAACATGCTGCTGCGGCAGCGCATCCGGGCGCACGTGTTCAGCGGCATCGAGTTCATGATGTTCGTCTTCATCGTCGGCCCGGTCATCGGCCAGATCGTCATCACCACGGTGGTGTCGTCGGTGCTGCTCGCGGCGTTCGAGGCGCTGCTGGTGTTCAAGCTCTGGACCACGACGAAGACGTTCGCCCGGCGGTTGAGGACGCTCGAGGCCGGCGCGGAGGAGCGCGAGCCCGCCATGGTCTAGGCACCCAGCCCGATCGACGAAACCGGACGCATGAGCGACACCTGGAAGTGATCAGGAGCGGCGGCCGCTCGGTATCGTGCTGACATGAACACCGTCCGTGCCGAAGTGGCCGCCGCCCGGGAGCAGCAACGACGTAGGGCCTGGATCTGGCGGATCCTCGAGTGCGTCGTGGTCACCCTGATCATGACGGCCGTCGTCGCGGCGCTGCTCTTCCTCGACTTCGGCAGCCTCCTCCAGGCCGTGGCCGGCTTCGCGATCTTCGCGGTGTCCATCATGGTGGCGATCTACTGGACGTCCGCGACCGGCCGGCTGCTGCGCGGCGGCGTGTTCCACCTGACCGGGTTCTTCATCGCCGTCTTCCTGCTGGCCGGCGCGGCCGGCGGGGGCGCCGGCTCGCTCCTGGCGCTGGACGGCAGGACCGCGACCTGCGCGACGGTCCGGGTCGAGCAGATCGGCGCGGACATGTTCGGCAACGACTGGGAGCACGTGCTGCGCTGCCCGGACGGCACGGTCCTGGAGATCAAGCGCAAGGAGGAGGACGACGCGGCGCTGCGCGGCCCGCTCGTCTACCAGCCGGCCGGCCTGGTGCAGCCGAAACCCCTGGCCGTGTACGAGGGGACCGACGCCACGGTGTTGCGCTGGGCGTTCCTGGTCACCTCCGCCGCCTTCCTGCTCCAGTTCGCCGCGGCGATCACGAGCGGCCTGATCCGCCGCAGCGTCACGAAGCAGCACCCCGACGACAACGACTGAGGACGACAACGACTGAAAGCGATCAGCGCAGGACCGCCCAGGCCGAGACCAGCAGCGACACCCGGGCGCCGGCCCCGGTGACCGTCAGCACCACCAGTTTCTGCGTGAGCCGCGGCGCGAGAGGCGAGACCCGCGCCGTGAGCAGGCACAGCACGTCGCCCTTCCGCACGCCGACCCGCCCGGCCGGCAGCGGGCTGCGCCGGATCACGTCGGCGCACCGGCCCGCGGAGGCCGGCGCCGCGACCACCTCGGCGCCGATGACGCCGGCCAGCGGCAGGATCTCCGCCGACGCGGAGGCGGCAGCCGCGTCGCAGTGCGGTTTCACGGCGACGTCCGCGACCTCGTCGCCGGCCCGCACCCGCGGCTCGTCGAGATCGACGGGCACGAGCGCGCACCCCGCCACGACCAGCGCCTGGTCGAGGTAGGCGATCCGGTAGGACACCGGGTGGGCGGGAGCGACACGGGCCCAGGTGGGGGCGGGCGCCCGCGGCGGCGGCGAGGCGTCCCGGCGGAGGGCCGGGACCAGCAGGACCGCCGCCCCGAGCAGCGCGATCAGCGCGAGTGCCCGCCACGGTCGCCGGCGGTCGGCCGGCGCCGGCACAGGACCGATCAGGCCCAGGTCCGCCGTCTTCGGAGGCACCCTTCCCACGCTATCCACGCGCGCCGATCGAAGCAGCCGCACGATCCGGTGCCTTCGCCTGATGATCGGTGGTCCGGCCCGGGACGTTCGGCGGCGGCTCGGTGAGCCGCCGCCGGGGAGAACCCCAAAATCAAGATCCCAACCGCACGGGTACGACGTCAGGCGCGCCCAATCGCGCCGCGTCCGCGGTCTCGTCGTCCTGCTGCTCCTGCGAGGCCCGTTCCGCCTCGACGCGCAGCCGGTAGTTCTCCACCTCCCGGTCCCGCTGTTCGGGTGTCCACCCCAGCACCCGGCCCATCAGCTCGGCCGCCTCCGGGGCGGCGACCACTCCCCGGTCGAACGTCTCGATGGAGATCCGGGTCCGCCGGGCCAGGACGTCCACGAGGTGCCGGGCGCCCTCGGCCGCGGCCGCGTAGACGAACTCGGCCCGCAGGTAGTCCTCGGCCCCCTCGATCGGCCGGCCCAGGTCCGGGTCGTCCCGGATCAGGTCGAGCACCTCGGCGATGAGCGTCCCGTACCGGCCGAGCAGGTGCTCGACCCGTGCCACGTGCAGGCCCGAGGACGCGGCGAGGATGCCCCGGCGGTTCCAGAGCGCCGGGTACCCCTCCGCGCCGAGCAGCGGCACCGTGTCGGTGACACAGCGCGGCACGGTCCGGCCCAGGCTGTGCACGCAGGCGTCCACGGCGTCCCGGGCCATCACCCGGTACGTCGTGTACTTCCCGCCGGCCACCACGACGAGCCCCGGCACCGGGCTGCCCACCGTGTGCTCCCGGGACAGCTTCGAGGTCGACTCGGACTCGCCGGAGAGCAGCGGCCGCAGACCGGCGTAGACGCCTTCCACGTCGGCCCGGTCGAGCGGCGTGGAGAGCACCTTGTTGACCTCGCGCAGCAGGTAGTCGATGTCCTTGCTGGACGCGGCCGGGTGCGCCTTGTCGAGGTTCCAGTCGGTGTCGGTGGTGCCGACGATCCAGTGCCGGCCCCACGGGATCACGAAGAGCACGCTGGTGGCGGTCCGCAGGATCAGCCCGGTCGAGGACTGGATCCGGTCCCGCGGCACCACCAGGTGGATGCCCTTCGAGGCGCGGACGTGGAACTGCCCGCGCTCGCCGACCAGCGACTGGGTGTCGTCGGTCCACACCCCGGACGCGTTGATCACCTGCTGGGCGCGGACCTCGAACGTCCGGTCGTGCTCGAGGTCGCGGACCCGGACGCCGGTGACCCGCTCGCCCTCCCGCAGGAAGCCGACCACCTCGGTCCGCGAGGCGACGTGCGCGCCGTACGCGGCCGCGGTGCGGGCCAGGAACATCGTGTGCCGGGCGTCGTCGAGCTGCCCGTCGTAGTACTGGAGCGCGCCGACGAGCGATTCCTTGCGCAGGGCCGGGCAGACCCGGAGCGCGCCGCGCCGGGTGAGGTGGCGATGCCGCGGCAGCGCGTGCGACCACGCCATCGCGTCGTAGAGGGTGACGCCCGCACCGGCGTACAGGCGCTCCCAGCCGTGGTGTTTGAGCGGGTAGAGGAACCGGACCGGGCGGGCCAGGTGCGGCGCGAGGCGCTGCAGGATGAGTCCCCGCTCCCGCAGCGCCTCGCGCACCAGCCCGAAGTCCAGCATCTCCAGGTACCGCAGCCCGCCGTGGATCAGCTTGCTGGACCGGCTGGAGGTGCCGGAGGCGAAGTCGCGCGCCTCGACGAGGCCCACGGTCAATCCCCGTGTGACCGCGTCGAGCGCGCAACCCGCCCCCACCACTCCCCCACCGATCACCAGCACGTCCACCTCGGCGCCGGCCAGCGCGGCGATCGCGGCGTCCCGGTATGACGGAGAAAGGGCAGTAGTCATCGTCAGTCCACATCCACCCAGTCGAGGGTTCGCTGCACCGCCTTCTTCCACTTGCCGAAGCCCTGCTCGCGCTGTTCCCGCGACCAGTCCGGCTGCCAGCGCTGCGACTCGTTCCAGTTCTCGCGCAGCTCGTCGGTGGACTTCCAGAAGCCGACCGCGAGGCCGGCCGCGTACGCGGCGCCGAGCGCCGTGGTCTCGGCCACCACCGGGCGGCTCACCGGGACGCCGAGCACGTCCGCCTGGATCTGCATGCAGAGGTTGTTGGCCGTGATGCCGCCGTCCACCTTGAGCACGTCGAGGGTGACGCCGGAGTCCTGCGCCATGGCGTCGACGACGTCCCGGGTCTGGTAGCAGATCGCTTCGAGGGTGGCCCGGGCGATGTGCGCGCTGGTGTTGTAGCGGGACAGGCCGACGATCGCGCCCCGGGCGTCGGAACGCCAGTACGGCGCGAACAGCCCGGAGAACGCCGGCACGAAGTAGACGCCGCCGCTGTCCTGGACCTGCGCCGCGAGCGACTCGCTCTCGGCCGCGTCGTGGATGATGTGCAGCTGGTCGCGCAGCCACTGCACGGCGGAGCCGGTGACCGCGATCGAGCCCTCCAGGGCGTAGACCGGGGCGGCGTCGCCGAACTTGTAGCAGACCGTGGTGAGCAGCCCGTTCTCCGAGCGGACCAGGTTCGTCCCGGTGTTGAGCAGCATGAAGTTGCCCGTACCGTAGGTGTTCTTGGCCTCGCCCGGGGCGAAGCAGACCTGGCCGACCGTCGCGGCCTGCTGGTCGCCGAGGTCGCCGGTGATCGGCACGTCGCCGCCGAGCGGGCCGTCGACGTGCGCGACGCCGTACCCGGTCGGGTCGGACGAGGGCCGGATCTCCGGCAGCATCCGCCGCGGAATGTCGAAGAACGACAGCAGCTCGTCGTCCCAGTCGAGGGTCTCCAGGTTCATCAGCATGGTCCGGCTCGCGTTCGTCACGTCGGTGACGTGCCGGCCCCCGTTGGTCCCGCCGGTGATGTTCCAGAGCAGCCAGCTGTCCGTGTTGCCGAAGATCGCGTCGCCGCGCTCGGCCGCCTCCCGCACCCCCTCGACGTTCTCCAGGATCCACTGGATCTTGCCGCCGGAGAAGTACGTGGCCGGCGGCAGCCCGGCCTTGCGCCGGATGACGTCGCCGCGCCCGTCCCGGTCGAGCGCCGAGGCGATCCGGTCGGTCCGGGTGTCCTGCCACACGATCGCGTTGTAGTACGGCCGCCCGGTGCGCCGGTCCCACACCACCGCGGTCTCGCGCTGATTCGTGATGCCGACCGCGGCGAGGTCGCTCGCCGACAGGTTGGCCTTCTGCATGGCGGTCCGCACCACCGAGACGGTCCGGTCCCAGATCTCGATCGGATTGTGCTCGACCCACCCGGCCTGCGGCAGGATCTGCTCGTGTTCGAGCTGGTGGCGGGCCACCTCGTTGCCACGGTGATCGAAGATCATGAACCGGGTGCTGGTCGTACCCTGATCGACTGCGCCGACGAAGTCAGCCACGGTGTGCCTCCACGTTCTCGTCACCACGGGGTGTCGGTATCCTGCCCGGCTCCGGAGGCTCCTCCGACGGAAGGAAGCGTCCGACCAGAACTTTGTACAGGCCCGCGCCGATGATTCCACCGATGATCGGCGCGACTATCGGCACCCAGAAATAGAGATACCCCGTCTGATCTCGGAACGCGTCCTCGTAGCCGGTCAGGTAGCTGGCGAGCCGCGGCCCGAAGTCACGGGCCGGGTTGATCGCGTACCCGGCGGCGGTCCCCCACGCCATGCCGATGCCGACGACGATCAGGCCGATGATGAACGGCGCGAGGTTGGCCTGCGGCGGCGTGCTGAGCACGTCGGTGACCGCGAGGATCAGGAACAGCAGGATCGCGGTGCCGATGATCTGGTCGCGGAACGCGCCCCACTCGTCGAACGGCAGCGTGCCGTTGCCAGGCAGGGTGGAGAAGACACCCTGCGTCTTGATGGTCAGGCCGGGGTCCGCCGCGTGCAGGGCCTCGGTGTAGTTCCAGCGCACCAGCAGCGCGGCGACGAAGGCGCCGAGGAACTGGGCCACGATGTACGGGGCCACCTTCTTCCACGCGAAGCCCTTGAAGACGGCGAGCGCGATGGTGACCGCGGGATTGAGGTGCGCGCCGCTGATCCGCGCCGCGACGTAGACGCCGAACGTGACGCCCAGGCCCCAGGCCCAGGCGATGCTGTCGTGGTCCCCGATGCCGGCCGCCACCACCTGGGCGACCACGCCGACACCGAACAGAATGAGGATCATCGTGCCGGCGAACTCCGCGAGGAACTCGCCGGCGATTCCGGGAATCTTCGGTCGTTGAGCCATGCTCCCTCCCTGCTTCCGATAGCTGGGACGCTAGGAAGGCGATCGAAAAGGGGCAATGAACGCCGGTCGGCATTGTCGAACAATCGACCACGGCGAGTCGTCACACAGTGGCATAGAGTGCGAAACATGCCGGGCACCGTGCAGGCGATCGAACGAGCGGCCGCGATCCTGCGGACGCTCGCCGGTGGGCCGGGCCGGCTCGGGCTCAGCGAGATCGCCCGCACCCTCGACCTGGCCAAGGGCACCACCCACGGCATCCTGCGCACCCTCCAGCTCGTCGGGTTCGTCGAGCAGGACCGCAACTCCGGGCAGTACCAGCTCGGCGGCGCCCTGCTGCACCTCGGGACCAGCTATCTCGACATCAACGAGCTGCGCTCCCGCTCGATCAACTGGGCCGACCCGCTCGCCGCGCGCAGCGGCGAATCCGTACGGATCGGCACCGTCCTGGAGGGACGGGTGCTCGTCGTGCACCACGTCTTCCGGCCGGACGACACCTTCCAGACGCTCGACGTCGGCACGCTGCTGCCGCTGCACGCCACCGCCCTGGGCAAGGTGCTGCTCGCGTACCGGGCGGGCGGCGCCACGGCGGCCCCCGGTGAGCTGGAGAGGTTCACCCGCAAGACGCTGACCGAGCCGAAGCCTCTCGCGTCCGCCCTGGAGGGCGTCCGCGAGGCGGGCTGGGCCGTGGAGATCGAGGAGATGACGCTCGGCCAGGCGGCCATCGCGGCCCCGATCCGGGGGTACGGGGGACTCGTGGTCGGCGCGATCGGCATCTCCGGCCCGGTCGAACGGCTCTGCGACAGCCGATACCGCCCGCACCCGCATCTGATCACCAATGTCCGGGACGCGGCCCGCGCCGTGTCGCGAGACCTGGGAGCCGCCCGATGACCGAGCGATACGTGGTCGCGATCGACCAGGGCACCACCTCGACCCGCTGCATCGTCTTCGACCGGCGCGGGCAGCTCGTCTCCCTCGCCCAGCAGGAGCACAAGCAGCACTTCCCGAAGCCCGGCTGGGTCGAGCACGACGCCATGGAGATCTGGCGCAACGTGGAGCGGCTCGCGCCCCGGGTGCTGCGCCGGGCCGGGATCGGGCTCGACCAGGTGGCCGCGCTCGGCATCGCCAACCAGCGGGAGACCACGGTGATCTGGGACCGGGACACCGGCGTGCCGGTCGGCCGGGCCGTCATCTGGCAGGACACCCGCACCGACGGGCTGGTCCACGAGCTGTCCGCCCGCCCCGGCGCCAAGGAGCTGGAGGAGCGGTCGGGACTGCCGCTGGCGACGTACTTCTCCGGCCCGCGCCTGAAGTGGACGCTGGACCACACGCCGGGCCTGCGCGAGCGCGCGGAGCGCGGCGAGGTGCTCTGCGGGACCATGGAGACCTGGCTGATCTGGAACCTCACCGGCGGCCTGCACGTCACCGACGTGACCAACGCGAGCCGGACCATGCTGCTCGACGTGCGGACCCTCGGCTGGTCGCCGGAGTCGCTGGCGTTCTTCGGCATCCCGGCGGCCATGCTGCCCGAGGTGCGGCCGTCGGTCGGCGTCTTCGGCACGGCCACCGCCGCGTTCCCGGGGGTGCGGATCGGCGCGGCGCTCGGCGACCAGCAGGCCGCGCTCTTCGGGCAGACCTGCTTCACCCCGGGCGAGGCGAAGTGCACGTACGGAACCGGCAGCTTCCTGCTGCTGAACACCGGCCCCGAGCTGGTCCGCTCGGAGAACGGCCTGCTCAGCACGGTGGCCTACCGGATCGCCGGTGAGCCGGCCGCGTACGCCCTGGAGGGCTCGATCGCGATCACCGGCTCGCTGGTCCAGTGGTTCCGCGACCAGCTGGAGCTGATCTCCAGCGCCCCGGAGATCGAGACCCTGGCGCGGACCGTCGCGGACAACGGCGGCTGCTACATCGTCCCGGCCTTCTCCGGCCTGTACGCACCCTACTGGCGCAGCGAGGCCCGCGGTGTGATCGTGGGGCTGACCTCGTACATCACCAAGGGTCACCTGGCCCGGGCGGTGCTCGAGGCGACCGCCTGGCAGACCCGCGAGGTGGTCGACGCCATGAACGCGAACTCCGGCCTCGCCCTGCGCACGCTCAAGGTGGACGGCGGGATGACCGCCGACAACCTGCTCATGCAGATGATCGCGAACGTGCTCGACGTGCCGCTGGTCCGCCCGCTCGCCGTGGAGACGGTGTCGCTGGGCGCCGCGTACGCGGCCGGTCTCGCGGTCGGCCACTGGCCGGACCTGGACGGGCTGCGCCGCAACTGGCACATCGCCGGCCAGTGGCTGCCGGCCATGGATCCCGGGGTGCGCGCCACCGAGTACGCCAACTGGCGCCGCGCGGTGGAGCGCACCTTCGACTGGATCCAGCCTACTTCGTAGCGCGGCCGGTCAGCTTGTCGCGCAGCCGGTCCACCAGGCCGACGCCCGGGCCGACCAGCTTGTGGAACAGCTCGGCGTTCGGCGCCGACGGGTGCGGCCGGGTCGGCGCCAGCTTCTTCGCGGTCTCCACCTTGCCGGCCAGCTCGACCAGCTTCTCCGCGGGCACGTGCTGCCGCAGCTGCGGGAAGTGCTCGCTCTCCTCGTCCTGGATGTGGTCGGCGAGGATCGCCTCGAGCCGGTTCAGCGCCTCCTCGAACTCGGGCGAGGACACGTCGACGTCCTCGAGGCGCTTCATCGTCTCCTCGAGCTCCTTGTGCTCCTCGACGTCGTGCTCGACGGCCTTGTCGCCGTCCGGGAGGTGGTCGCGCATCGCCGGGTAGACGTACATCTCCTCGGCGACCGCGTGCCGGACCAGCTCGCTGATCGCGGTGTCGGTCAGGTCGCGTCGGATCATCGGATCCTGCACCGACCGGATGTTGCCGATCAGGGCGGTCACATCGCGGTGATCGGCGATCAGGATGTCGATCACGTCGCCGGTGTTCGTCACGATTCCTCCAAGCAGCTTCGATGGGCGGACGCAGGAGCGGCTACCCGGAAGGGCGGCTTTTATGCGTATCGAAGGAGTGAGTTCGCGGGCCGGGGCGGGCCGGGACCGGTCTAGGCCGGCACGCCGAGCCGGTGCGGGTCGGCGGGCCGGAAGCCGCGGCAGTGCCCGCACACCATGAAGTGCTTCGCCGCCTTCACCGGGAAGAGCGGGATGAAGAACAGGGTGAACCTCGTGCTGCGCTTGAACAGCTGCTGAGGCGCCTGCCACCCGCAGATCTCGCAGGTCATCAGGTGGGTGCCGACGAGGTGGTCCTTCGTGCTGAGACCGAACAAAAGGAACATGGCCCTCAGTGTTACCCACCACCGCCAGTGGTCAGTCTCCGTTGTCCCGGGCGAGAGCTACAGGGGAGGCGACGTTGGCAGGACCGAGCCTGGTCATCCGGTTCGGCGCCGGGCGGATCACGCTGGCGATCGACGACGACACGGTGAGCGGCCTGCCGGCCGTCCGGCACCGGGACACCGCGGCCGCCGCGTCGACCACGCCGGCCGCGCTGTCCGGGCTGTTCACCGAGGTGCTGCGGGAGGCGGTGCCGCCGGTGCCGCGCCGGCTCACGGTGATCTGCCCGGTGGGCTGGGACGAGGAGCACCGGACCGCCATGACGAGGGCCGCGGCCGCCGCCGGGGTGTCCGCCCCGTCGTTCCTGATCGGACCGGTCGCGGTCGCGCACGCGGTCGCCACCGGCCTGCGGCGGCGGCGGGCCGCGGCGGTGGTCACCCTGGGCGGGCCGCTCGCGGAGGTGGCGATCCTGATCCGTACGAGGACAGGCTTCACCCTTCTCGGCGACCCGTCGAAGGTGCTGGTCCCGCACACGCCCGAGGGCCGGCGCCGGGTGGTCGGCGAACTGCTCACCACGATCGCCGGGGCCGGCCTCACCGCCGAGCAGCTCGCCGGGGTCTACGTGGTCGGCGACACCGAGCCGGGCGCCCCGCTGGCGGCCGAGATCCAGAAGACGCTCGGCGTGGCCACCTCGGCGCGCCGCGAGCTGGAGACGGCGGCCGTGGACGGGGCGCTCACGGCGTACCCTCCCCGCCGGCGCGGCCCGCGCCGCCGCACCCTCCTCGCGGCAGCCTCGGTGATCGCGCTCATGATCGCCGCGGTCGGCGGCATGCAGCTGCGGGGCAGCGCCGGACCGCCCGGCGCCCGCTTCGTCGCCGCCACCGCCGCCCCGGCCCCGCTCGTGCACGTCCTGGACGCCGACGCCGGGACCCTCACCACGCTCGACCCGGCGACCGGCGGCACCAGCCCGGCTTCACCCGTGCCGGCCGGCGAGGCGGACTGGTTCCGGCTCACCCCGGACGGGCGGACCGCCGTGATCGGCAACATCGACGGCGTCACCCTGATCGACACCGCGACCCGCAGGGTACGGGCGTACGTCCCGCTCCCCGGCGCCACCGCGAGCGTGGTCTCCCCGGACGGCCGGACGCTCTCCGTGCTGACCCGGCCCGGTCCCGGTGAGGACACCCGGATCGTGCCGGTCGACCTCGCCACCGGCATCCCCGGTGAGCCGATCCCGGCCGGCCGGCGGCCCGGTCAGCTGGCCGGCGGCCCCGGCGGCGTGCTCTACGTGCTGGAGCCGGCCCAGCGGAAGGCCTCCTCCGGGGCGCGGCTCGACATCGTGGACACCGCGGCCGGCACCACCCGGCACGTGCCGCTGCACCCGGGCGCCCGGGAGATCGCGCCGGCCCCGGACGGCCGGAAGCTCTACGTCGCGGCGGATCGCTGGGTGGGCCCCTACGACGGCACGCTGCGGCCGCCGCTCGCGATGCCCGGGAAGGTCGCGGCGCTGGCGGTCACCCCGGACGGCCGCTCGCTCTACGTCCTCTGCAAGGACGCGGTCGTCGCCGTCGACGTGGCGACCGACCGGATCCGGGCGACGATCCCGCTGGCCGGCGTCGGCAACGCCTGGCGGCTCAGCGCCTCGCCGGACAGCCGCCGGGTCTACGTGTACGGCAGCACCGACGTCCCCGCGATCGGCTGGATCGACACCGCGACCGACCGCGCCGGCCTGCCGATCCGGGTCGGCGCCCAGCCCGGGGAGATCCTGCACCGGTCCGACGGCGGCGCCGCCTACGTCCTCACCCGCCTCGACGAGAAGCGGTCCGCCCTGGTCACCGTCGACGTCGCGGCCGCGAAGGCGGGCCGCGTCCTCGCGCTGCCGCCCGGCCCCGTCATGATCGCCACCCCCTGACCTCATCCACCCCTTGGCCTCATCCACCACCCTGACCTCATCCACCCTCTGGCCTCATCCACTCCCTGGCCTCATCCACCTCCTGGCCTCATCCGTCCGCGGGCCGGCCGACGCCGATCATCGTCCGGAAAGCGGATCAACGGCGGTGCCGCCGGCGCCGGGCCGGACGGCAGAATCCTTCTCCGAAATGTCCGACACGGGCGATTGAGGAGCTTTCCATGCCGAGCACCATCGTCACCCTCGAGGAACGGCCCGAGCTGGCCGCCCGGATCCCCGGCCTGCTGGAGGCGCGGTGGCCGGCGTTCCTGCTGGCCGGCCTGGCCGCGCACGGCGTCAACCTGCCGGAGCTGCTGCTCGCCACCCCGCAGCACCAGAGCCTGCTCGTCGACGGCGACGAGCTGATCGGCGCCGGGCTCTCGGTGCCGATGATCGGATCGGCGCTGCCGGCCGGCTGGGACGGCGCGCTGCGGTCCGCGGCCGCGCTCGTGACGGAGGACGGCCGTACCGATCAGGTCTGCGCCCTGACGATCACCATGGCCCCCGGCGCCGACCGGCCCGGGACGGCCGGCCTGCTGATCACGGCGTTGCGGCGGAGCGCCGCGCGGGCCGGCGCCCGGCGGCTGATCCTCCCGGTACGGCCGCACCGCAAGGCCGACTACCCGATCACGCCGATGACGGCGTACCTGAACTGGCGCACCGAGCACGGCGAGCTGTTCGACCCCTGGCTGCGCCTGCACGCGCGGCACGGCGCCGAGCTGATCGGCCTCGCCGACCCGGCGATGACCGTCACCGGCACGGTCGCCGAGTGGGAGAAGTGGCTGGACCTGCCGCTGCCCGAGTCCGGCGACTACGTGATCGCCGGCGGGCTGGCGCCGCTCACCGTGGACCGGGCCGCCGACCGGGGCGTCTACCGGGAGGCGAACGTCTGGATGAGCTACCGCCTCTGAAATTCCCCGGTCCGACTCCTTCAGTCCCGCGGCGCCCGGCCGACAAGTACCCGCGAGACAGTCAACACGACTCGAGAGGCCGGTAGAAACACGTGCGTAGCTCCGCGGTTTACGACCAGATCCCCGTCGTCAAGGTGACCGGCCAGGGCACCACGACCCTGTCCGCCTTCCACGACGCCCTGGTCAACGCCGACCTCGCCGTCTACAACCTGGTTCGGCTCTCCAGCGTCATCCCGCCCGGCACGTCGGTCGACGCGACCGGCAAGGCCCCGGTCCCGGTCGGCGCGTGGGGCGACAAGCTGTACTGCGTCTACGCCGACCAGTACGCGACGCTGCCGGGCGAGCAGGCGTGGGCCGGCATCGGCTGGGTGCAGCGCCTCGACGGCAAGGGCGGGCTCTTCGTCGAGCACGAGGGCACCAGCGAGGGGTACGTCACCCAGGCGATCAAGAACAGCCTCCGCGACCTGATCCGCGGGCACGAGGAGGGCTTCACCGACCCCGACTTCGTGGTGCACGGCGTGGTCTGCGAGAGCGACCCGGTCTGCGCCATGGTCATCGCCCCGTACGAGACCGCCACCTGGGCCGGCGCCCCCCGCGACTGACCCGGAGCGAGCCCGGCACACCCCGCTCGGCACACCCCGCTCGGCACACCTCCGCTCGGCTTAGCGGAGGTGTGCCTCCGGTCACGGTCCCCCCATGATCGGAATCCACCGGGACCGCGGGAGGTTCGCGCTGTCATGACGACGATCGGACTCATCGGCAGCGGGAACATCGGCAGCACCGTGGCGCGCCTCGCGGTGGCGGCCGGCCACACCGTGGTGCTCAGCAACTCCCGCGGTCCCGAAACCCTCGCGCCCCTCATCGCCGAGCTCGGCCCGAACGCCCGCGCCGGCACCCCGGCCGAGGCCGCCGCGGCCGGCGACATCGTGGTGGTCACGGTGCCGATGGGGGCGTACGGCGACATCCCGGCGGCCCCGCTGGACGGCAAGGTCCTGATCGACACGACCAACTACTACCCCGAGCGCGACGGCCGCATCGAGGAGCTGGAGAACGGCTCGGCGACGACCGGCGAGCTCGTCCAGAAGCACTTCGCCGGCGCGAAGGTCGTGAAGGGCTTCAACAACATCTGGTTCGAGCACCTGCGCTCGCTGGCCCGCCCGGCCGGCTCCCCCGAGCGCTCGGCGCTGCCCGTCGCGGGCGACGACGACGTGGCGAAGAAGCAGGTGGCCGAGTTCGTCGACAGCATCGGCTACGACGTGGTGGACGCGGGCCCGCTCGCCGAGAACTGGCGCACCCAGCGGGACAGCCCGGTCTACGTGACGCCCTACGGCCGGCACGGCGACCCGGCCGGCGCCACGGCGAGCAGCGACTACATCCGGGAGCGGCTCTCCGCCGCCCGGAGGTGAACTGACGTTACGGATCCACCCGGCCCCGCGGCGGCTCGGCCGGGTGGAGGATGGGCCGCGCGCCCGGTCGGCGGACCGGGCGCGCGGCTTCGTCGTTCCCGGGGCCGCACTCGTCTCCGGGGCTGCCGCTAGGATCCCGATCGCGCGCCGGTGAGCCGCGCCGCGGTGCGCTGCTTCAGCGCGAACCCCTGCTTCGCCGCGTCCCGCAGCCGCGCCACGAGCGGCGACCGCGACCGCCGCGCCCACGGCACCGCGACCTCGGTGGTGCCGTACTTCTGCTTGTACGCGTTGCCGCCCACGAAGTCGAACTCGGTGACCCCGCGCTCCTTCGCCCAGCGCAGCGCGTGCCAGATCAGGGTCTCGTTGGGCCGCAGGTGCTGATGCTCCCGATAGCTCGCGCCGCCCCAGAAGTACATGGTCCGGTGGTACCAGGGCAGCACCGCCGTGGCGACGCACCGGCCGTCGGCGTCCCGGGCCCGCAGCAGCAGGATCCGCCCCTCCGGTTCCAAGTGACGGATCAACGACTTCACTCTTTCCACCGAATAGGTGGGAACCAGATTCTGCTTCGCGAATACGTCCCGTAATTGATCGTAGAATTCGTCGGCGAATGCGGGATCGCCGTGCACCTCTTCGATCACCACACCGGACTTCGCGGCCTTGCGGATGTTGCGCCGGCACGCGCTCGCCATCGCGCCGAAGAGCGCGTCCTCGTCCGGCCGCAGATCGATCACCGCGGTCGGCGCGGCGTCCCACTGCAGGCCGAGCCCGCCGAGGTCGGCCTCGGTCAGCCCGCGGTCGCGGATCTCCAGGTGCGCGCAACCGAGCTCGTCGAAGGCGAACGGCACGAGGGCCTCCAGCGCCCGCCGCCGGGACACCTCCGGGCGCAGGTTGAATCCCACGTAGGAGGTGGTCCACCCGGCCATCGGGCTGCCCAGGATGCGCAGCCCGTACTTCCTGGTGATCAGCCCGGTGAAGTGGCCGGCCGGGGTGTCGCCGTCGTGCACCGTGGCGAGCACCGGCTCGGCGTTCTGGCACTCGGCGACGAACGCCAGCCACTCGGGAGTGTGGAAGATCAGCCGGTCGTGGTAACCGGCACGGTCGCGGATGAGGGCCTCGCTCGGCTCCACCCGTCGCAGTCGAAGCATGATTTCGGTATCCCCGATCGAAATAGGCGCCGCGGAGGGATGGTGCCCACGCGCGCGTCCATTCCACAATGACCCGTTCGGACCATTCCCCATTCACGTGAATATTACTCGCGTTCATTATGACAATTGCTACTGCCGTGATCTCCACGCATTTGCCATCGTGGGTGAGAGCCGCGGGGCTTCGTCAGCGCCGTGGCCCTTCGTGGTCGAGATCAAGAGGGGGACCATGCATCCGCCCACGGCGCTGAAGAAACGCCTGAACGAGCTCGGGCTGCGCAGCCGGCTCCGGGCGCGCCCCCGGACGCAGGGCCGGATCCTGGCGCCCGCCGGCCTCCTCCGCCGCCTGCCCAGCGCGCCGGGCCTCTACTTCCCGTTCTACCACGACGTGCTCCCGCAGTACGCCGCCGACCTGCGTCACCACCTGCGCACCCTGCAGGCGATCGGACCGATGCTCGACTGGGACGACGCGCTCGCGGTGCTGTCCGGCGACAAGCCGCTGACCGGCCCGATGTTCTGCCTCTCCTTCGACGACGCGCACCCGAGCTGGCGCGACGTGGCCGCGCCGATCCTGCTGGAGATGAAGGTGCCGGCCATGTTCTTCCTGACCTCCGGGATGGTCGGCCGGCCCGGCAACCTGACCTGGGCCGACTGCCGCGAGCTCGCGGCCGCCGGCTTCCGGTTCGGCTCGCACACGGTGACCCACCACCGCCTCGCCGACCAGGACGACGAGACCGCGGCCCGGGAGATCGTCGACTCGAAGCGCGAGATCGAGGACGAGCTCGGCGCCGAGGTCCGCGACTTCGCCGCGCCCTACGGCCATCCCGCCGTCGACTACCGCGAGCGGGACGTGCGCATCGCGCGGGAGGCCGGGTACCGCAGCTTCGCCAGCACCCTGCGCCCGGCCATGCACCCGGGCGACTCCCCGGCGTGCATCCGCCGCCAGGGCCTGCACCCGGCCTGGCCGATCATGGCAGTGAGGACCCGGGTCCATGACTGACGCGCGCATCCACCTCTCCCCGCCCGACGTCAGCGACCTGGAGCGCAAGCTGCTGCTCCAGGCGTTCGACTCCAACTGGGTGGCGCCGGTCGGCCCCGACCTGGACGCCTTCGAGGAGCAGGTCGCCGCGGCGGTCGGCGTCCGGCACGCGGTCGCGCTGGCCAGCGGCACGGCGGCGCTGCACCTCGCGCTGATCGGCGCCGGGGTGCGGCGCGGCGACACCGTGCTGGTCCCGTCGTTCACGTTCGCCGCGAGCGCCAACGCGGTGACCTACCTGGGCGCCCGCCCGGTCTTCGTGGACAGCACGCCGGCCAGCTGGAACGTCGACCCCGCGCTGATCGCCGAGGAGCTGCGCGCCCGGGCCGAGCGGGGCGGGCTGCCCCGGGCCGTCATCGCCGTCGACATGTACGGGCAGTGCGCCGACTACGAGCCTCTGCTCACCGCCTGCGACCGCTACGGCGTGCCGCTGATCGAGGACGCCGCGGAGGCGCTCGGCGCGACCTACCAGGGCCGCCCGGCCGGCTCGTTCGGCCTGGCCGGCGTCCTGTCGTTCAACGGCAACAAGATCATTACCACCGGCGGCGGCGGGATGCTGGTGACCGACGACGGCCGGATGGCGAAGCAGGCCCGGCACCTCGCCACCCAGGCCCGCGAGCCGGTCCCGCACTACGAGCACCGCACCGTCGGCTACAACTACCGCCTCAGCAACCTGCTCGCCGCGGTCGGCCGGGGACAGCTCCAGCGGCTCCCGCAGATGATCGCCGCCCGGCGCGAGACGTTCCGCCACTACCAGCGCGCGCTGCCCGACCTGACGTTCATGCCGATCGCGCCGTACGGCGAACCCAACCACTGGCTCACCTGCGTGCTGACCGACGGGAGCGAGCAGCGCGACCGGATCATCGCCGGGCTGGCCCGGCACGACATCGAGGCCCGCCCGGCCTGGAAGCCGATGCACCTCCAGCCGGTCTTCCAGGACTGCGTGATGCGCGGCGGCGAGGTCAGCGCCGACCTGTTCCACCGCGGGCTCTGCCTGCCCAGCGGTTCCGCCCTGACCGGCCACGATCGCGAGCGCGTGGTCACCGCCGTCCGAGAAGCGCTGGAGAAGGGCTGACCGGGATGCACATCGTCTACATCCATCAGTACTACTGCAATCCCGCGATGGCCGGCGGGATCCGCTCGTACGAGCAGGCCCGCCGGCTCGTCGCCCGCGGCCACACGGTCGACGTGATCACCACCGACATCACGCCCGGCGACCGCGCGCTGGGCTGGAAGGTGACCGAGGACGACGGCGTCCGCGTCCACTGGTTCCGCGTCCCGTACTCGAACAACATGTCCTATGCCCGGCGGCTGCGCGCCTTCGGCGAGTTCATGGTGCTCGCCGCGGCGAAGGCCGCCCGGCTGAAGGCCGACCTGGTCTTCGCCACCAGCACCCCGCTCACCGTCGCGGTGCCGGGCGTGATCGCCGCGAAGCTGCGCCGGGCGCCGTTCGTCTTCGAGGTGCGCGACCTCTGGCCCGAGGTGCCGATCGAGATGGGCGCGCTGCGCAACCCGGTGGCCCGCGGCCTGGCCGGCGCGCTGGCCGACTTCGCCTACCGCAACGCCGCCGAGGTGATCGCCCTCTCCCCCGGCATGGCCGCCGGGGTGACGGCCCGCCGGCCGCGCACGCGCACGACGGTGATCCCGAACGCGGCCGACATCGACCTGTTCCGGGTCGGATCCCGGGAGATCGCGGACTTCCGGGCGCGGCACGACTGGCTCGGCGATCGGCCACTGATCGTCTACACCGGAGCCCTCGGCGCGGTGAACGGCGTCGAATACCTGGTCCGGGCCGCGGCCAGGATGCACGAGCTCGACCCGGACATCCGCGTGCTGATCGTCGGCCACGGCAAGGAATGGGAGCCGACGAAGGACCTCGCGGCCCGGTTGAAGCTCGGCGGCGTGGTCCACATGTGGGAGAAGGTCCCCAAGTCGGAGCTGCCGGTCATCCTCGGCGCGGCCACCATGTCGACCAGCTTCGTCCGGCCGATCCGCGGCCTCTGGGACAACTCCGCGAACAAGTTCTTCGACGCGCTCGCCGCCTCCCGCCCGATCGCCATCAACTACGGCGGCTGGCAGGCCGACCTGCTCCGGGAGACCGGCGCCGGCCTGGTCCTCGACCCGGAGAACCACGAGGAGGCCGCGTCGCTGCTGGTCCGGCACCTGCGCGACGAGCTGTGGCTGAAGAGGGCGCGCGAGGCCGCGCACCGGCTCGCCGTCGAGCGGTTCTCCCGCGACCTGCTCTTCGACGACTTCGAGCGGGTTCTCACACGATCAGCGACAACAGCGTAGGGCGGGGAGACAGCGTGGAACTGCGTGCGTACGTCCGGGCCTGCCGGCGCCGATGGCTCTGGCTGCTGGTGCCGGTGCTGCTCGCGATCGTCGTGGCGGCGGGCCTGACCGTGACCGGCCCGCCCTCCTACAAGTCCTCGATGATCGTCTTCGTGACCGGCGGGAGCGGCGACCCGGATGCCGACGCCCGCCGGCTCAACTCGTACATCGCCCTGCTGACCGGCCCGCGGGTGGCGAACGGCGTGGTCGACCGGCTCGGCGACGAGGTGACCGCCGACCAGGTGCAGAAGAGCCTCTCCGCGCAGGTGAAGGAGGGCACCGACCTGCTGCAGATCTCGGCCGTCGACGCCGACCCGGAGCGCAGCCGGCGGATCGTCACGACCGGCGCCTCGGTGCTGGTCAGCCTGGCCCGGCAGATCGGCCGGGCGAACACCGGCGACGGCCCGGCCCCGGCCATCTCGATCGTGCAGGACGCGGTCACCGCCGAGGAGCCGGACGGCCTGGCCCGCAACATCGGCTTCGCCGCCGTGCTGGGCCTGCTGATCGGCGCGATCGCGGTGGCGGTCCGGGAGGCCACCGCCAAGACCGTCGCCGAGGAGGAGGACCTGCGCCGGCTCGGCCTCGGCACGGTCGGCACCATCTCGATCGGCAACCGGCGCACCGGCGACCCGGACCAGGCGCTCGCCGAGGCCTTCCGGCGGCTGCGCAGCCTGCTCCCCGACCTCGCCGACCCGCACCGCGGGCCGGGCCGGGGCCGCTCGGTGCTGCTCACCGGCTCCGGCCGGCGGGAGGGCACCACCGCGGTGACCTGCGGGCTGGCCATAGCGATGGCCGAGACGGGGGCCCGGGTCGCCGTGGTCGACGCCAACCTGCGGACGCCGGGCCTGGCCCGCTACCTCGATCTGGAGTCCTCGGTGGGCCTCGCCGAGGTGCTGACCGGCGACGCCAAGGTGCCCGACGTGCTGCAGAGCTCGCTCGGCGGCCGGGTCACCGTGCTGCCGGCCGGCGAGCACACCCGCGACCCCGGCGAGATCCTCGCCTCGCCGCGGCTCGGCGCCACCGTGCGCACCCTCACCGAGCGCTTCGACATCGTGCTCGTCGACTCCCCGGCCCTGCACGGCGTGGCCGACGCCGCGGTGATCGGCCAGGTCACCGACAGCGCGCTGCTGGTGGTTCGGGCGAACCACACCCGCGCCGCCGAGGTGGAGAAGTCGATGGACCTGCTCCAGCGGGTCGGCGCCCGGCTGGCCGGCGCGGTGCTCAACGCGCTGCCCCGCACGCTGCCGACCGGCAAGGACTGGCACGAGGTGGTCGCCGAGGTGCAGCCCGGCCTCGACGAGATCGGCCTGCTCCCGCCGCAGCACCGGATGGAGGACACCTTCGTCTCGCTGCCGCCGGTCGGCACGGCCCGGGGCCGCGCCCGCGTGGTCAAGGAGGAGCCGAAGCCCGAGATCGTGAAGGGATCCGCACCGGTCTCCACCTCCCCGCCCGCGGAGGTGCCCACCCAGAGGGAAGAGCCCGAAGAGTGAGTGAGCTGCGGGTTCGACAGCAGGAGGCGAAGGCGCCGTCGTCCTGGCTCCTGGGGATGCTGCGGGAGCCGTACATCCAGCTCCTCGCCTCCCAGGTGCTGACCGGCGGGGTCGCCTTCACCGCGAACATCCTGATGGTCCGCTCGCTCACACCCACCCACCGCGGCGAGGTCGCCCTCATGCTGCAGGTGGTGTACCTCGCCACGCAGGTGCTGCTTCTCGGCACCGAGCGCAGTTTCGTGGCGAGTTACCACAACGTCGCCCCGGGTCCGGCGGTCCGCGCGTACGCACGGCTCCTCGCCGTACCCGGACTGCTCTTCCTCGGCGGCGCGGTGATCTATGCGCTGGTCGCGCCGCAGCGGCTCAGCCCCGGCCCGGTGATCATCGGCATGCTGGCCTGGTACGCGCTGATCGAGGCCGCCGGGCTGGCCACCCGCTCCATCGCGATCGCGGCCGGCCGGGTCGGCGACTTCCTGCTGTGCCGGGTGATCGAGGCGGTGCTGCTGCTCGCCATGCTGATCGGCCTCTACGTGACGGGCGCCGCGCACCCGGAGACCTGGTTCCTGGCCTATCTCGTGGCCGGCGCCGCGCCCACCCTCGTCTACGTGGTGATCTGGCTGCGGCTGCCGCCCGCGCCGGACGCCACCCCGATCGTTCCCGGTCAGAACCGCCTGGTCCGCCGGGAGGGCCTCGCGCTCTTCCCGGCCGCCCTGTCGAACATGGCGATGCTGCGGGTGGACCGCCTGGTCATCCCGGCGCTCGCCTCCACCGCGGCGCTCGGCCTCTACGCCTCGGTCGCCACCATGACCGAGCTGCTGGCCTGGCCGATCCGGGCCTACGCCGACTCGCGCCTGGGCCGCTGGCGCGCCTCCCACCGGGAGGGCACGCTCCAGGCCACCCGGATCGTGATGGCCGCCGCCGTCTACGTCGTGATCGTGGTGCCGCTCGTGGCCGGCGGCCTCTACCTGCTGATCGAGCCGGTCTTCGGGCACCACTACGCGCCGGCCAAGGCGATCGTGCTGCCGCTCGTGGTGGCGGCCGGCCTCTACGCGATCTCCCGGGTCAGCCTCGGCCTGCTGATCGCCAAGGGGCACGGCGGTCTCGTCTCGGCCGCGGAGATCGCCGGGTTCGTGGTCAGCTTCGCCGCCTACGTGCTGCTCATCCCGAAGATCGGCATCCTCGGCGCGGCCTACGGCTCGCTGCTCGGCTACGGCGCCTGCCTGATCTTCGCCCTGGTCGCGACCCGGGTGGTCAAGGAGTGACGACGAAGGCCTTCCTCGCGCCGGGACTCGTGCTGGTCCTGGTGACGATCGGCGGCCGGTACACCCTCGACCGGGCCGGTCTCGTCGAACTGGCCTGGGTGGACCTGCGGGTGATCGGCCTGATCATCGGCGTCGTGCTGCTCGCGATCGACCTGGCCCGCCGCCCGCCGCTGCCGGACCGGCCCGTCCGGCGGGAGGGCTGGCTGCTCGCGGCGATCCTGTTCTTCGTCTTCCAGATCGGCTCGGCGCTCTGGGCGCCGCCCGCTTCGCGGATCGGCCCGCAGACCCTCGACCTGGTCCTGCTGGGCGTGCTGGTCCTGGCCTTCTATGCGTACGCCGTGAGCGACCCGGAGCCGGCCGTCCGCACGATCTTCCTGCTCACCTTCCTCGTGGCGATCGTGTTCGCGCTCCAGGCGCTGCTGGTCAGCGGTCCCGGCGAGCAGGGCCGGTACTCCGCGTTCGGCGGCGGCCCGAACGTCTTCGTCCGGATCCAGATCCTCGGCGTGATCGCCGCGGTGGCGCTGCACATGCTGACCGGCCGGATCCTGCCGCTGCTGGTCACGCCGCTGTTCCTGCTGGCCGCGGTGCTCTCCGGCTCCCGGGCCGGGCTGCTCGCCGGGATGGCCGTCGGCGGGTACGCCCTGCTCAAGCTGCGCCACCGGCTCCGGGCCGGCCCGGTCGCGGCGGCCGCCCTGCTGCTGACCGCTGTGGTCGCGGCGCTGTGGGCGTTCTCCCCGCCCGAGTTCACCAGCCTGTTCCAGGAGCGGTTCGTCGAGCAGACCGTCCAGGAGCAGTACCTCTCCGACCGCACCTCGATCTGGGCCGCGGCCTGGAACCTCTTCCTGGACCGCCCGGTCGCCGGGGCCGGCCTGGACGGCTTCTACGGCGCGATCGGCGTGAACCAGATGGTGGAGTACCCGCACAACTACGTGCTCGGGGTCGCGGCCGAGGGCGGCGTGATCGGTCTCGGCCTGCTCGCCACCGCGATCGTGCTCTGGACCCGGCTGGTCTTCCGCGGCGGCGCCCGTCCCCAGCTCACCGGCCTCTGCGTGGCGGCGGCCGTCTTCGTGGCGCTGAGCAGCCTCTTCTCCGGCGACTACTACGACTCCCGGCTCGCCTGGATCTTCGCGGCGCTCGCGGCGGCGGCCGCCCTGCCCCGCGCCCCGGCGCCGCCCGCCGGTGTTGTACCGGTCATGAGAGAACGAGAGCCGGTGCGGCGATGAAGAGACGCAACCTCCTGCTGCTGGGCGCCGGCGCGGTGGTCCTGGCCGGCACGGCCGCGGCGCACACCGCCGTCCGGGACCCCGGCGTCCCGGAGATCCATGACCCGATGCCCGCCGCGGCGCCCTCGACGCAGGACCGGCTCAAGGTGAAGCCGGTGGCCTACTGGGCATCCGTGTTCCAGAAGAGCTGGGACTATCAGTACCGGCACGGCCTGCCGCTGAGCCGGTCCACCGACAGCCGCGACCACTACGACCTGTCGTACGACGTGGACTCCTGCGTGGCGATGTTCCGCGCCACCGGCCAGCGCCGCTACCTCGACCGCGCGCTGACCTTCACCGAGAACGTGGCCGGGTCGGCGCGACCGTCGTCGTCGCTGAAGGAGAGCGGGTTCAAGGACGGCTACCGCGGGTGGGCGTCGAGCAAGTCCGGCGAGGACGGCGACGAGGTCCCGCTCTACGAGAGCTACTTCTGGCGGTACGCCACCTCGCTGCTCACCGCGATCCGCGACGACCCGGGCGTCTGGGCCGACGCCGGCTACCGCGCCCGGTACGACCGGCTGCTCGCCTTCGCCGAGGTGGACGTCTTCGAGAAGTGGTACGAGCGCGGCGCCGACGACACGATCTACCGCGAGCGCACGCACATGGCGTCGCACTGGGCGCTGATCGCGCTGAACCTGTCCCGGCTCACCGGCGACGCCGACCGCCGGGCGCGGTACACCACGGTCACCACGACGATCGCCGAGCGGCTGCGCAACCAGCTGCGGCGCAGCCCGGCCGACCCGACCGCGTACTTCTGGAGCGACGTCTGGGACTCGGCGAAGCGGCCCGGCCAGGACGCCGGCCACGGCAACGGCGTCATCGCGTACGTCGTGGAGGCGCGCGACCGCGGCAGCTTCTGGACCGACGCCGACATGGCGGCGTTCAGCGGAACCCTGAAGGTGGTCTGGCCGGGCGGCCCGACCTACCACGCCTACGTGGACGGCACCGGAAGCGACAACGGCTGGTTCGCCGACGGCTTCGTGAAGCTGGGCCGCTACGACCCGGCCGTGCAGCTGCGGCTGGAGAAACACCAGGTGGTGAACGATCAGTTCGCCGCGAACATGGCGCTCAACGCCCGCTTGCTGCGTGGGTGAGGCGCGGAAGGAGACACCATGACGGCATGCCTGCTGGAGCCCTCAGCGCGCGAGTGGAAGGAGACCCTGCACCACGTCGGCCACGACATGTACCACGTGCCGGAGTACGTCGTCCTCGACGCCAGGCTCTACGGCGGCGCGCCCGCGGCGTTCTGGTTCGAGCGGGACGGGCGCCGGCTGCTGATCCCGCTGATCGTGCGGCCGATCCCCGGCTCGGCGCTGCGGGACGCGATCTCGCCGTACGGGTATCCGGGACCGGTCAGCGACGCGGCGCCGGGGGACGCCGCGTTCTGGGAGCCCGCCTGCGCGGCCTTCGTGGAGACGATGCGCGGGGAGGGCATCGTCTCCGCGTTCATCCGGATGCACCCGCTGCTCGGCGGCCCGGTGCCGGCGATGGCGGCGGCCGGGGCGATGGTCCACCACGGGGAGACCGTGTCGATGGACCTGACGGTGAGCCTCGACGAGATGTGGAGCCAGACCCGCAGCGACCACCGCAACCACATCAACCGGGCCCGGCGGGCCGGCACCCGGGTGGTCTTCGACGACTGGGACCGGCTCGGCGAGTGGGTCGAGGTCTACCACGACAACATGCGGCGGGTCGGCGCGACCGACTACTACTTCTTCACCCGGGAGCACCTCGCGGCGCTGCACGACGCGGTCGGCGACCGGATGCACCTCGCCGTGGCGCTGGAGGGTGACGAGGTGGTCGGCGGCAACACCTTTTTCGAGTACGACGGGATCGCCACCGGCTACGTCTCGTCCACCCGCCGGGCGCCGAAGCGCTACGCCGACGAGATGCTCTACGACGAGGTCCGCCGCTGGTGCAAGGGCCGCGGCGACGAGGTGTTCCACCTGGGCGGGGGGAAGGGCGGCGCGAACGACTCGCTCTTCTCGTACAAGGCGGGGTTCTCCCCGCGCCGGCACCCCTTCCACACCTGGCGCGTGATCGCCGACCCGGACGCCTACCGCGCCCTGGCGCGGCAGCATCGGCCGCAGGCCGATCCGGACGACCTGACCGCCACCTTCCCGGCCTACCGATAGGAGCGCGCCATGCGGATCACCTGCGTCGGAGGCGGACCCGCCGGCCTCTACTTCGCGGTGCTGGCGAAACTGGCCGACCCGAGCCACGAGATCACCGTGCTGGAGCGCAACCCGGCCGGCGTCACCTGGGGCTGGGGCGTGGTCTTCTGGGACGACCTGCTCGACGACCTGTTCCGGCACGACCCGGTGAGCGCCGAGCGGATCTGGGAATCGGCCCGCAAGTGGGACGAGTACGAGGTGCGCGCCACCGGCAAACCGGTCAGCCACCTGGCCGGGTACGGCTTCAGCCTGGGCCGGCACCGGCTGCTCGAGATCCTCGGCGAGCGGGCCGCCGAGCTCGGCGTGCGGATCAGCTGGTCCGACGAGCTCGGCGACCTCGCGGCACTGCCCCCGGCCGACCTCGTGGTGGCCTGCGACGGCGCCCGCAGCCGGATCCGGGACGCGGACGCCGCGCACTTCGGCGCCGAGGTCGAGACCGCGTCGAACAAGTACATCTGGCTCGGCACCCCGCACGTCTTCGACACCTTCACGTTCGGCTTCGAGAAGACGCCGGCCGGCTGGATCTGGTACCACGCGTACCCGTTCGCCGGCGACCGCAGCACGTTCATCGTGGAGTGCCAGCCGTCCACCTGGTCGCGGCTCGGCTTCGACACGCTCGACGCCCGGCAGGGCACCGCGCGGCTCGAGGAGATCTTCGCGGACCACCTGAACGGGCAGCCGCTCATCGACCACCGCGCCGAGGTCGGCGGCACCGGCTGGCTGAACTTCCGCCGGGTCACCGCGCAGCGCTGGGACCACGGCAACGTGGTGCTGATGGGCGACGCCGCGCACACCACGCACTTCGCGATCGGCTCCGGCACGAAGCTGGCCATGCAGGACGCCATGGCCCTGGCGTCGGCGATCTCCTCGGGAGATCCTCTACCGGTGGCCCTGGAACGGTACGAGCACCGCCGCAAGGCGGCGATGGCGCCGCTGCAGAAGGCGGCGCGGGCGAGCAGCGCCTGGTTCGAGCGGCTTCCCGAGTACGCGGATCTGCCCGCCAAGCAGTTCTCCTACGCCCTGTCCAACCGGCGTGGCGAGTATCCGGCCTGGCGGTATCTGCTGCACATGACGACGCAGAGCCGGGTGCCGCGCACGGTGCTGCGATGGACACTGTCGGCGCGGCGGTCGAGTCGTGCCCGGCGCCGCCCTCCACTGATCACCGCATAGCCCCAGCTCAAATCTAGCCCACTTAACAGACTAGTCCGCAGTAGGCACTACCCCGCAGTGGATACTAGTCCGCACTGCGCGGTAAGGCTGACCAGCGAAGGGATGACCGATGGCCGAAGGCGCCCTACTGGAACCCGGCGACACGGCGTGGGCCGACGCGCTCGCGCGTACCGACCACGACGTCTACCACCTGCCGAAATACGTCGAACTCGACGCCCAGCTGTCCGGTGGGACGCCGGCCGCCTTCCGGTACGACGAGGCCGACCACGTCCTGCTGGTCCCCCTCGTGCTGCGGACCATCCCGGACACCGGGCTGCGGGACGCCGTCTCGCCGTACGGCTACCCCGGCCCGATCAGCGACCTCTCCCCGGCGAACACCGGGTTCTGGGCCCGCGCGGCCCGGGCCATGACGGAGCTGCTGCGCTGCCACGACGCGATCACCGCGTTCGTCCGGCTGCACCCGCTGCTGCCGGCGCCGACCGTCTCCCTGGAGAGGGTCGGCACGGTGGTGCGGCACGGCGAGACCGTCGGCATCGATCTGACGCTGTCACCGGAGCAGATGTGGACCGAGACGCACCGGACCCACCGCAACCAGATCAACAAGTCGAAGCGGGCCGGGGTCGAGATCGTCTTCGACGACTGGTCGCTGCTCGACGAGTGGATCTCGACGTATCACGCGACGATGCGGCGGGTCGGCGCCACCGACTTCTACTTCTTCGAGCGCGACCACTTCCACCGGCTGCGCGCGGCGCTCGGCTCCTCGCTGCACCTGGCGGTGGCCCGGCACGAGGGCTCGGTCCTGGGCGGCAACCTGTTCTTCTCGCACGGCGGGATCATGCACACCCATCTCCAGTCCACCCGGGACGGGCACATCTGGTGGGCGGACAAGCTGCTCTACCACGAGGTGCGGCTCTGGGGCCGGGACCGGGGCAACCGGGTCTTCCACATCGGCGGCGGGCTGGGCGGCTCGGACGACTCGCTGTTCCGGTACAAGGCGGCGTTCGGCTCGCTGCGCCAGGACTTCCACACCTGGCGGGTGATCACCGACCCGATCGCGTACGAGAAACTCGCCGGCCCGGTCACGGCCGAGGCTCTGGCGGGACGCTTCCCCCCGTACCGTTGATCTTGTATCTCTCGATGAGACCGGTCAGGATGTCGCGGGTGCGATGCAGGTCGGCGATCTGGCTCTCGACGCGCGTGAGCTCGTCGTCGAGGCGGGCGGCGAGCCAGGGCGTGCGGATCGTCTCGTCGGCCACGCAGGGCAGCACGTCGCGGATGGACGCGCTGGTCAGGCCGGCGGCGAGCAGCGAGCGGATCAGCCCGACCCGCTCGACCGCGGCCTCCGGATAGCCGCGCTGGCCGCCCGGGCTGCGCTCGCTCGCGAGCAGGCCCTGCTCCTCGTAGTAGCGCAGCGAACGGGCACTCGCCCCGGTCGCCGCCGCGAGGTCGCCGATCCGCATGTCTCGTACCTCACTCGCTCTTGAACTTCACATCGGTGTCAAGTCTTAGCGTGACCGCATGACGCTGACAACCCCGTTCCGCCTCGGCGGGCTCACCCTCCCGAACCGTCTCGTGATGGCGCCGATGACCCGGTTCCGCTCGCCGGGCGGCGTGCCGGCGGCCGAGGTGGCGGACTACTACCGCCGCCGCGCGGAGAACGGCGTCGGCCTCATCGTCACCGAGGGCACCCTGGTCGGGCATCCGAGCGCGAGCCACGAGACGACGGTGCCGCGGATGGTCGACCCCTCCCACTGGCGGCACGTGACCGATTCCGTCCACGCCGCCGGCGGCCGGATCGCCGCGCAGCTCTGGCATCTGGGCAGCGAGCGGGAGGGCTGGTCGTGGACGCCGTCGACCATGTCCGTGTCCGACGTCGACACCATCGTGGAGGCGTTCGCGGCGTCGGCGCGGGTCGCCGTCGAAGCCGGCTTCGACGCCGTGGAGATCCACGCGGCGCACGGCTACCTGCTCGACGAGTTCCTCTGGCCGGAGACGAACCGGCGCACCGACGCCTTCGGTGGGACACCGGGCCGCCGGGCGGCCTTCCCGGCCCTGGTGGTGGGCGCGGTCCGTGCGCAGCTTCCGGCCGCGATGCCCTTGATCGTACGTTTCTCGCAGTTCAAGGAGCGCGACTACACCGCCCGGATCGCGGCCTCCCCGGCCGAGCTGGCGGCGCTCCTCGAACCCCTCGCGGCGGCCGGCGCGGACGCGCTGCACGCCTCGCAGCGCCGCTTCTGGGAGCCCGCCTTCGACGGCTCGCCGCGCAACCTGGCCGGCTGGGCCCGCCACCTCACCGGCCTGCCGTCGATCACGGTCGGCTCGGTCGCCCTCGGCTCCGACTTCGCCCACCGCCAACGCCTCGAGTCCGGTCTCGATCAGGGCGAGTTCGACCTCGTGGCCGTGGGCCGAATCCTGCTCGCCAACCCGTCCTGGGCACGGCTGGCGCTGGCCGGCCGCTTCGAGGAGATCCGCTCGTACGAGAAGGCACACGAGGACGTCTACTTCTGAGTCCCCTCCCGATCCCCACCCCGCCGGCGGGAAGGGGCCGCAGGGTTTGCGTGCCGGGGACTCCGTTGATGCGGTCGGGGGCGGCCGCTCAATCCGTACGAAATGAAAAGGCCGCGCCGCGCAGGACGGGTGCGCGGCGCGGCTGGGGAGCGGGAGGGCTCAGCGGCGGATCGAGTGGTGCGGGTCGAGGACGTATTTGCGGGCTGCTCCCTGGTCGAAGTTCTGGTAGCCCTGCGGCGCCTCGTCGAGCGGGATGGCGGTGGCGTTGACGTTCTTGGCGATCTGGACGCGGTCGTGCAGGATCGCCATCATCAGGCCGTGGTTGTACTTCATGACCGGGCACTGGCCGGTCACGAAGGAGTGCGATTTCGCCCAGCCGAGGCCGAGGCGCAGGGAGAGCGAGCCGACCTTCGCAGCCTCGTCGACGCCGCCCGGGTCGCCGGTGACGTAGAGGCCGGGGATGCCGATGGCGCCGCCCGCGCGGGTCAGGTCCATCAGCGAGTTCAGCACGGTGGCCGGTTTCTCGGTGCCGGAGTCCTGGCCGTGGCCGCGCGCCTCGAAACCGACCGCGTCGACGGCGGAGTCGACGAGGGGCTGGCCGATCGCCGGGGCGGCGCGGCCGAGGATCTGCTGCACCTGTTCGACCGGGTCGCCGTTCGCCACGTTGATGGTCTCGCAGCCGAAGCTGCGGGCCTGGGCGAGGCGCTCGTCGTTCAGGTCGCCGACGATGACGACCGCGGCGCCGAGCAGGAACGCCGAGGTGGCCGCGGCGAGGCCGACCGGTCCGGCGCCGGCGATGTAGACCGTCGAGCCGGTCGTCACGCCCGCGGTCACGCACCCGTGGTAGCCGGTCGGGAAGATGTCGCTGAGCATCGCCAGGTCGAGGGCCTTCTCCAGGGCCTGGTCGCGGTCGGGGAACTTGAGCAGGTTCCAGTCGGCGTACGGGACCATCACGTACTCGGCCTGGCCGCCGACCCAGCCGCCCATGTCGACGTAGCCGTACGCCGAGCCGGGACGGTCCGGGTTCACGTTGAGGCAGACGCCGGTCTTGCGCTCCTTGCAGTTGCGGCACCGGCCGCAGGAGATGTTGAACGGCACCGAGACCACGTCGCCGACCCGGATGTACTCGACGTCCGGCCCGACGTCGATGACCTCGCCGGTGATCTCGTGGCCCAGGACCAGGCCCTCCGGGGCGGTGGTGCGCCCGCGGACCATGTGCTGGTCGCTGCCGCAGATGTTGCTGGCGACCGTCTTCAGGATCGCGCCGTGAGGAGTCCTGCGCCCGACGTTCATCTTGTTGACGCCGGGGCCGTCCTTCATCTCGTAACTCGGGTAGTCGATCTCGACGATCTCGACCCGGCCGGGACCCTGGTAGACAACCGCTCTGTTGCCTGACATGGTGCGCCTCCAATGTGTGACGTCGCTGTCACCGTCATGTTTCTCGATCCGTCACCGAAGCAGAACCGTCAGTAGTGGCGGATGACGAATACGACCGTGGTCGGATGCAATGGATCTTCAACCGCGCCAGAGTGGACCCGTGCGAAAGAACCGGGACCTGGTCGGAGCGCTCGTGATGGGGTCGGCGCGTTCCCGTCGGGGCTCGCTACGTGACCGGCCGCGGCCCCAGCTCGGCTTCCAGATCGCTCCTGGTCGCGGCGTCTTTGAAGGACATTATCCGTACGTCGCTGCGCTTGTTGTCGGTGACATCCCAGACGCTGACGCTGACCCCGTTGAGCGGTGTGAGGGTGCTGGTCCAGAGCAGGCGGACGACCTCGTCGGCGACCGGCCGGGGGTCGGCGCCCTCGGCGACCGTCACCTTCACGGCGGCGGAGGCGGAGGCGTCCAGGTTGTTCTGATAGACGATCTCGGCGTCCACGACGTCGTCGCGGGCGGTGAGCGCGCTGCTCATCGCGTCGGTGATCACGTCGTTGTGCTGCTGCTCGCCCGGGCTGTCGCCGCAGGCCGCGAGGAACACGGCGAGGACCAGCACGACGATCAGCCTCCTCATCGCGCGGCCTCGACGCGGGTCAGCTCGTAGACGCGGTTCTCCACTGTCGCGCCGGTGAGGTAGTTCGCGGCGCTCTCCCGGAACGCCGTGATCGACGGGTCGGTGCTGCCGTCCAGCTCCCGGGCCGCCGGCAGGTAGGAGACCGTCGTCGAGTGGTCGTCGCCGATCGTGCCGTGCTGGTTCGCGAAGGTCACCGTCGTCCAGTTGGCGCGGTCCGGATTGTCCGCGGCGTCCAGGTGCGGGACGATGTCGTGCCGGTTCTCCAGCGAGAGCACCTGCACGTCGCCGGGCACGTCGATCCGCCCCACCGGCGAGCCGGCCGTCACCACGTGCGTCACGTTGAAGTCGAACGCCGCGCTGCCGTGGTCGTGCGCGGCCTGGGCCGCCACCATGCCGCCCTGCGAGTGGCCGATCAGCATGACCGGGTCGGTGCTGCCCGCCCCGGCCCGGCGCAGCGCGTCGGCGATCGCGAGCTCGCGGGTGCTGACGTCGCCGCCGAGCACGTGCAGGTTGGTGCCGAGGTCGTTCAGCTCCGGGTTGTGGCCGAGCGGACCGTTCCAGTCCTTCGTACCGGGGATGTCCACCACGTACGACCGGCTGCCGTCCGTCGCGGTGATCACCCGTACGTCGATCCGGTCCGGCTCGCCGCCCTTCACCGCGCTGTTCCGGTGGTCGAGGCCGTCCACGAGGTCGCCGATGCCGGCGGGTGGCCGCGCCGTCCGGGGATCCGGGTCCACCCCGGCGTCGGTGACCGTGTGCCGGCCGTCCGGGTAGAGGTTCGCGATCAGGTCGGCGGCGCCCGGCACGCCGGTGATGCCGACCCCCGGCAGCCAGCTGATCAATCCCGGTCCGGCGCCGACGACGGTGTCGACCGTGCCGGGGTGGTCGGTGAGCAGTCGCTGGATGTCCGGCGGGTCCTTCACGAGCGCGGCGACGGCCCCCGGGTGGGTGACCGCGAACAGGCCGGCGCCCGCCACGACGCCGGGCAGCGCGACCGGGGCGGCCAGCCCGGCCGTGAACCGCACCGCGTCGATGAGCGCGGCCTGCACCCGGTCGGTCGCCTCGTAGGTCGCCACCGCCGCCCGCAGGCTCAGCGCCCGGGTGCCGAAGACCGCGGCCTGGGCGGTCAGCCCGTCCGGGCCGTCGAGGGCGGCCAGCAGCGCGCCGGTGAACCGGGCCGCCGACGCGGGCGCCAGCGCGGCCGAGGCCAGCAGGTCGGGGTCGCCCACGACCAGATGGCATTCGCCGCTGATCCGGCCGAGGGTGAGGGCCAGGTCGTCGCTGCTGTCGGCCAGGGTGAACATGTCGTCGTAGTCGGCGTCGACGCCGCCGGCCCCACCGGAGATCGTCGCGGGCTCAGGCATGGCGGGCTCCGCTCCCGCGCACGCTGATCGGCTCAGGCATGGCCGGCTCCGCTCCCCGCGCGCTGATCGGCTCAGGCATGGCCGGCCTCCAGGATGGCGGTGACGTGGGGCGCGACCCAGGTCGGGAAGTCGGCGCGGTCCACCGGCTCGAGGCGCACCCGGCGGCTGCCGTCCTCCAGCGGGCGCAGGCCGGTCCAGCACTCCCCGGTCAGTAGCCAGGCCACCTGGCCGGCCAGCACGCCGCCGTCGGCGGACCGCCCGGTGATCAGGGCGGACAGGCTGCCGCGGGTCACCGTCCGCGCCCGGGCCGCGAGGTCGTCGCCGCGCTGCGGCATCCAGGGCTGCCACTCCAGATCGGCGAGGTCGACGGTGCCCCACAGCCCGTCGCCCAGTTCCGGGTTCAGCGCGAAGCTGAGCGTGTCGTCGGGCAGGGACAGCGGATCGGGGACGGCCCGGAGCAGCTCCGGGCCGAGGTCGATCGCGTTGAACAGGGACAGCTCCACACTGGCGTCGGCCAGGGTGAACAGGCTCGCCCCGAGATGCCCGGACACGCTGAACAGCCCGCGCAGCACCCGGCCGGGCACCGCCGTCTCCATCCGTACCGCCACGACCGGCCGCGCCAGCACCGCCACGTTCACGGCGAGGGCCTGCTCCTCCTCGGGACTCCAGTCACCCTTGGGGACGACGTCCTCCGGGACGAGGCCCGGCGGCAGCGTCACGCCGGCCCGGGCGACCAGCTCGGCCATCTCGGCGTGGCTCAGCACGAGCCGCCGCGCGGTCACAACGCACCCTGCCTGCTCATGAACCGTCCCACCTCTAGCCAGCGCACGTCGCCGGGCTCCGGAAGACTGTCCGGCCCGATCGGCCAGTCGACCCAGGGGACGTTGCCGGTCACCCGGCGCAGAACGCCGCCGGCCAGGTCCGTGAGGGCGCGCTTCTGGTCGGCGAACCAGTCGGTCACCTGCTTCTCGATCCGGGCTATCGCGGCGAGGGCCTGCCGCACCTCGTCGGCGTGCGCGACCAGCAACGCCGCCGCGTGCTCGATCCCCTCGGCCCGCCGGTCGGTCTCCGCCCGGTCCCGGGCGAGCTGCTCCCGATAGGCGGTGGCGCCGTCCGAGACCCACCGCGCGGTCCGGCCGCGGGCCTCGTGCGCCGCGGCGTCGTCGCGGATCCGGGCCGCCTTGGCGCGCAGACCGGCCGCCAGCCGGTCGAGTTCGTCCGGGTCGCCGTAGAAAGCCATCGCCCCCGCCTTCCAGGTGTCTTACCTGGGGTTTACGCCGACCCGGTGACGGGCGTTCAGTCGCGTAGGAAAGCCGACATGCCACGTTCTGTAGCGTCCTAGGATCCTAGGCTGAGGATTAGGCCTGCGGAGGGCTCAAGCGCGCGATGGAGAGGCTTGCGAAGAGCTCAGGCACGTGATGGAGGCCTGCGGGGCTCAGCCGGCGATCGAGGCTCCAACGCCGGCCCGGGTCGGGGGCGGCTCGGCGGCGGCGAGGGCCACCCGGACAGAGGACGGCTCGCGCGGGATCGGCGCCGCGCCCGCGCCCGCCCGCGGCCGGGGATGCCGCGGCAGCACCTGACCGGCGCTGCCGCCCCGGCCCGGATAGATGAGCAGACCGTTCACCGGATCGGGGACCGCGTCGAGAGCCGCGCGGACCGCCGGCAGGTCGCGGAATGATCCGAATCGGTCATCGGCTCGGAAGCCGATCTCGAAGATCAGGCCCCAGGACTGCCGGCGCCACGCCCAGTCGTAGGCCCCGTGCGCGATCGCGGCCTCGACCAGGACGTTGCCGTGGACGTCATGCCAGAGCGCCGCGGACCGGTCCGCGCCGCCCAGCACCTCGATCGTCCACCACCGCAGGTCCATGGTGCCCCGATGCTACTGCGCCGGGGCGACCACGGGCATCGATCCGGCGTGCCACTTGACGAAGGAAGCTAATGCCATTAGCTTTTAGCTAACAACATTAGCCACACCGGGAGGAACCCATGCTCACCATCGACGGCGGCACGATCGCCTACGACGTCACCGGCGAGGGCGCCCTCGTCGTCCTGGCCCACGGCATGGGCGACAGCCGGCACTCCTACCGGTTCGTCGTGCCGCAGCTCGTGGCCGCCGGCTATCGGGTCGCGAGCGTCGACATCCGCGGCGCCGGCGAGTCCAGCGCGGTCTGGCCGTCGTACTCCCGCACCGACATCGCCGGCGACCTGATCGCGCTGGTGAAGCACCTCGGCGGCCCGGCCGTGCTGGTCGGCCACTCGATCTCCGGCGGCGCGGTCACCATCGCCGCGGCGAAGGCGCCCGAGCTGGTCAGCGGCATCGTCGAGCTCGCGCCGTTCACCCGGGCGCAGACGATCAGCCTCGGCGGCCTGCGGGTGAAGCGGTACCGGACCGGCATGACCCGGCTGCTGATGACCGCCATGCTGGGCAGCGTGAAGTGGTGGCACCGGTACCTCGACGTCGCCGTGCCGGGCCGCAGGCCCGCCGACTGGGACGCGCAGCTCCGCGGCATGGCGGCCATGCTGAACGAGCCCGGCCGGATGAAGGCGCTGCAGAAGATGGGTCAGACCAGCCCGGCCGACGCCGGGGCGGAGCTTCCGAACGTACGCCGGCCCGCTCTGATCATCGAAGGCTCTCTCGACCCCGACTGGGCCGATCCGCGGGCCGAGGGCGCCGCCGTCGTGGCGGCGATGCCCGACGGGATCGGGACCGTCGAGGTGATCGACGGCGCCGGCCACTACCCGCACACGCAGTACCCGGACGAGACCGTGGCCCTCATGCTGCCGTTCCTCGAAAAGGCCACGAGCACGGCGGCCACCGGTGCCTAGGGCCGGACTCGACCCCGCCGCCGTGGTCGCCGCGGCCGCCGACCTGGCCGACGAGGTGGGGCTGCCGAACGTCACGATGGCCCTGCTGGCGACGCGTCTCGGCGTCCGCGCGCCGTCCCTCTACAAGCACGTGAGCAGCCAGGCGGAGATCAACCGCAGGATCGCCGTCCTGGCCCTCACCGAGGTCGGCGACGAGCTTCGCGACGCGCTCCAGGGCCGGTCCGGCCGGGACGCCTTGACCGCCGCGGCCCAGACGATCCGCGCCTATGTGGTGAAGCACCCCGGGCGGTACGCCGCGACCATGCGCCTCGACGCCCGCTCCCCCGAGGACCCGGTCGCGGTGGCCGGCGCCCGGGTCCTGGGCTCGCTGCGGGCGGTGCTCGCCGGCTATCCGGTCGACCCGGACGGCACCGTGCACGCCATGCGCATGCTGCGCAGCGTCTTCCACGGGTTCGCCCTGATCGAGGCGGGCGGCGGCTTCGAGATGGACACCGACGTCGACGAGAGCTTCACCTGGCTGATCGACTTCCTGCACCGCGGGCTGTCCCGGCCAGAAGCGCCGGGATCAGGCGGCTGAGGAGTGCCGGCCCGACGGCAGCTCGCGGCGCTGCCCGGCACGGTGCCGCGCCGGCCGAGCCTGCCGCGCCGGCCGGGCCGACGGGCGAGCCTCGCCGGAGTCGGGCAGCTGCGGACCGGCCCAGGCCGGCAGCGCGCCCGGCACGTTCAGCGAGCGGTCGGGCGGAACCCACAGCGGCTGGGGCGTGGACGCCGACCCCCACCAGAGGAACGTGCCGTAACCCCGGACGAGCGGGGGTTGCAACGCCGGCCAGTGCGCCTCCGGCGGGATGGCGAGCCGCCACGCCTCGACCGGGATGAGCGCGAGCCCGGCCTGCGGCGGGACCGTGACGGCGGTCGCCGGCGCGCCCTCGGCCGCCTTCTCCACCGCGACCGTGGCCGGTGCGTAGGCGAGGACCGCGGCGGCGCCGATCGTGGCGACGCCGGCGATCAGGGCGGCCGCCTCCCAGCCGGGGCGCACCGTGTCGCCGAGCAGCGTCAGGGCGATCACCGACGGCCCGACCACCTCTCCGGTCCAGTGCACGGCCGTCACCCTGCCGACGTCGCCGTGCTGGAGCGCGTTGGCGTACAGAATCATGCCGTTGATCGGAAAGATCAGTAACGCCCATACCAGTGGCTCGGTCGCGATCGCGACGACGGCGGTGCCGAACGAGTCCATCGCGCCGGGCGGCAGCGCGAGGGCCCGGCCGGTCAGGGCGGCGCCGCCGAGCGACAGGCCGCCGACCCCGGCGATCAGGCCGGGGATGCCGATGCGCGTGGTGGCCCAGCCGAGGATCACCACGGCGACGGCGGCACAGCAGAACGCGATCCGCACGGTCCAGGTCGGCGACATCTCGTGCTGCGTGCCCGCCGACATGGCGAGCGTGGTGAGGGCCGCGCCGGTGCAGACGATCGCGACGACGTCGCGGTGCCGCAGCTTCGACTTGAGGAAGAGCCAGGCCAGCACGGCGGTGACGGCGAGCGAGCCGGCCAGGACCGACTCGACGACGTAGACCGCGAGATGCTGGAGCGCGAACATCGCCGCGACCCAGGCGGAGATGTCGAGGGCGATGCCGATCAGGTAGAGCGGGTGGCCGAGCGTGCTCACCGTGTTGTGGCTGCGGGACGCGCCGACGGCCTGGAGGATCGATCCCACCGCGTAACTCAGGGCGCCGTAGACGGCGAGGCCGAGTGCTATCCAGCCCGCGGTGGTCATCGGCTCACCGCCCCCGGTCACGCTGCGTTGATCGACAAATCACGCAATGATGATATGCCGATCCCTCGATCCCCGCGACCCTAGGCGGCGAGCACCGGCGCGAACGAGTGCACCACCTCCGCCATTCGCGACAAATCGCCTGGTCCGCACCGATGGTCGACGGGCAGCGTGAGCATCCGTCCGGCCAGGTCGGCGGCCTCGTGATCACCACTCCAGAGCCGGTGCCGATCCTGCCGCCAATGCACCGGCGCATAGATCCCGTGCCCGGCCAGTCGCGCCTGCAGCGCATCCCGCGCCTGGGTGGTGGGGCACTCCAGCTGCAGGCGGAACGGGCCGTCTCCGGAGACCTTCAGGCCATGGGTACGGGCGGAGAGCCGCGTCCGCAGCGCGCGGGCGTTCGCCGTCGCCGCCTCCCGGATGCCCGCGACGTCCATGACCGGCAGCGCCGCCCGGGTGAACGAGCAGGCCGGCCCGGCGCTGCCCAGCAGGTCGTGCTCGCCCTGCTGCTGGAGCGACCGGAAGTGCTCCTTGGCGACGGTCCCGCCGGCCAGCCAGGACGCCTTGAGCAGCATCGCGGCCAGCTTCAGGTGCGCGCCGGTGCTCTCCGGCCCGCGCGGCGCCGGCAGCGACAGGCCCCGGGGCGACCAGAGCAGGCCGCCGTCCGGCAGCGGCAGGGTCTTGCGGAGAGACGCCACCGCGTACGCCGCCTCGCTCGCCCGCGCCCAGTCGCTGAGCGGGTCGTGCGAGTGGTCCTCGATCACCGGGATCCCGGGGTGCGCCCGGATCCAGGCGTTCCACAGCCGGCCCTGCGCCCCCTCCCGGCCGAACAGGTTCTGCGCGAGGACCACGTCGCCGTCCCGGACCCGCAACGTCTCCCAGCGCGGGCCGCGGCCGTCCGGCAGGTGCCGGTACCAGGCGATCGGCGTCCGCTCGGAGAGCGCCTCGGCGACGCCCATGCAGAAGTACGACGGGACATGCAGCCGGCCGGCCGGGCCGAGCATCCGGAGCAGCTCGCTGAGCGCGCCGCATCCGGTCGCGAACAGCTCGCCGCGCGGCAGCTCGTTCTGCTCGGCGCCGCGCAGGACGGCCGGATCCCAGTGGAACTCCGATCCGATCTCAGACGGCACTGGTCACGTCCTCCGGGGACGGCGCCTTCTGCCGGACGATGTTGAGCGTGTCGACGTGGACCGGCGGTTCCCCGCGTTGCAGCGTCACCGCCGTACGGAAAAGGATCTTCACATCGAGGAGCGGCGACCAGTTGTCGACGTAGTGGCGGTCCAGGATGAAGCGCTGCGGCCAGTCGATGTCGTCCCGGCCGTTGACCTGCGCCCATCCGGTGATGCCGGGTTTCACCTCGAGCCGGCGGGCGTCCTCGGCGGAGTAGTTGGCGACCTGCGGCAGCACGTCCGGCCGCGGGCCGACCAGGTTCATCTGCCCGGCCACCACGTTGATCAGCTGCGGCAGCTCGTCGAGGCTGGTCCGCCGCAGGAACCGGCCGCATCGGGTGATCCGCGGGTCGTTCTCGACCAGGCCGAACGGGTCGTCGATGCCGAGCTGGGCGCTCAGCGCGACCGAGTCGTGCACCATCGACCGGAACTTGAGCATCCGGAACGGCTTCCCGCCGCGGCCGGCCCGGTCCTGGACGAAGAGCACGCCCCGGCCGTCGGCGATCCGGATCCACGCGGCGATCGCGAGGATCAGCGGGCACAGGAAGAAGAGCATGACGGCGGCGACCAGACGTTGCGTGCCGTTCCAGAGGGTGCGTACCACTTGTTACCTCCGCTGTCTCTTTCTCAGATCGACTCGACGTTCGGCCCGGTCAGCCGGTGGCGGGTGTCCAGCACGTACGCGGCGTGCTGGACCACGAGGTCCAGGTCGAACGCGTCGTGGTCGGCGAGCAGCACCACCGCGTCGGCGGAGGCCAGCTGTTCCGGGGTGAGGGAGACCCGGGCGACCCGGCTGTCGACGTGGGCGTCCTCGACCACGTGCGGGTCGGCCGCCCGGACCTCGGCGCCCATGTCCAGCAGCAGCGCCGCGACCCGGCGGGCCGGCGACTCGCGCGCGTCCCCGCTGTTCCTCTTGTAGGCGAGGCCGAGCAGCAGGATCGTCGAGCCGTTCACCGCCTTGCGCCGGTTGTTGAGCGCCGTCACGAGGCGGCGGGCGACGTAGTCCGGCATGTGGTTGTTGATGTCGTTGGCGAGCTCGACGAAGCGGAAGCTCTGGCCGAGCGTCCGCTGCACCCGCCAGGACAGGTAGGAGGGGTCGATCGGCAGGCAGTGCCCGCCGACGCCGGGGCCGGGCACGAACCGCATGTAGCCGAACGGCTTCGAGCTGGCCGCGTCGATCGCCTCCCAGACGTCGATGCCGAGGTCGTGCGCATACACCGCGAGCTCGTTGACCAGCGCGATGTTGACGTGCCGGAAGGTGTTCTCGAGCAGCTTCGCGAGCTCGGCGACCTTCGGGTCGGAGACCGGGACGGTCTGCTCGACGACCGAGGCGTAGAAGGCGCGCACCCGCTCCAGCGACGCCGGGTCGATGCCGGAGACGACCTTCGGCGTGGTGGCGAGGTTCCACTCCCGGTTGCCCGGGTCGATCCGCTCGGGGCTGTAGCCGAGGTGGAAGTCGACGCCGGCGATCAGGCCGGACCCCTCCTCGAGGATCGGCCCGACCAGCTCGGTCGTGGTGCCCGGATAGGTGGTCGACTCGAGCGCCACGGTCGCGCCGGGACGCAGGTAGCGGGCCAGGATGCGGGCCGAGTCCTCGATGTAGCTGAGGTCGGGCGTGCCCTCCCGCAGCGGCGTCGGCACCGCGATCACCGCGACGTCGAAGCCGGCGCAGGAGCGCGGGTCGGCCGACGGCAGGAAGTGCCCGGAGGCGAGGATCTCCTGGAGGTCGGCCGAGGAGACGTCGTCGACGTAGGACTCGCCGGCGGCGAGCCGCTTGATCCGGTCGTCGTCGACGTCGAAGCCGACGACCTGGTGGCCGACCTGGGCGGCGCGGACCGCGAGCGGCAGCCCCACGTAGCCCTGACCGGCGATGACGACCCGCATGGGCGTGCTCTCCTTCATGGTCTCGGCGGCCTTCGACTCGGCCTTCTTGCGCTTTCGGGCGGTTCTGGGTCGTCTGATCACGGCAGCCGGGCCGGTGGGACGGCTTCCGTGTGCCGCGATTTGCTGCGCGGTGCCGGGCGGTGCCAGGCGGTCGGCACGACGGTGTTCTGGAGCACCGCGGGCAGCGCCGGGCTCTCGGCCAGCCACTTGAGCACCGCGATCAGGTCGGTGCGGCTCGCCGACGGGTCGAGCAGCGAGAGCACGGCCCCGTCCAGCGGGGGCACCGGCGCCTGCGAGATCAGCGGATGGTTCGGCCGGTGATCGGGCTCGTCCGGCCCGAGCAGGATCTCGGCGATCTTCTCGCCCGGCCGCAGGCCGGTGTAGACGATCTGGATGTGTCCCTCGGCGGCGTCGGCGATGCGCTTCGCCACGTCGGCGATCCGGACCGGGTCGCCCATGTCGAGGACCAGCACCTCGCCGCTGCTGTCCAGCGCGCCGGCCTGGATCACCAGCCGGACCGCCTCCTGGACGGTCATGAAGTACCGGTTGACGTCCGGGTGGGTCACCGTGATCGGGCCGCCCGCCTCGACCTGCGCGGCGAAGGCCGTCAGCACCGAGCCGCGGCTGCCGAGCACGTTGCCGAACCGGACGCTGCAGTAGGTGCCGGTCGCCGTGGCGTCGGCCGCCGCGGTGAGCCGCTCGGTGATCCGCTTCGAGTAGCCGAGGACGCTGCACGGGTCGGCGGCCTTGTCGGTGGAGATGTTGACGAGCCGGTCCACGTTGTGCCGCATCGCGGTCTGGAGGATCTGGTACGTACCGATGATGTTGGTCTTGAGGGCCTCGGAGGGGTGCATCTCGAGCAGCGGCAGGTGCTTCAGCGCGGCCGCGTGGAAGACCACGTGCGGCTTGTGCTCGGCGAAGACCTCGTCGAGGCGCTGCTGGTCGCGGATGTCGGCGACGACGAGATTGCGGTCGTCGAGCATGCCGCGGCCGTCGAGCGACAGCTGCACGGCGTGCAGGCCGGACTCGTCGCGGTCGAGCATGACGAGCCGGGCCGGGTTGAAGCGGGCCACCTGGCGGCAGAGCTCGGAGCCGATCGAGCCGCCCGCGCCGGTGACGAGGACCCGGCGGCCCTCCAGGTACCCGGCCACCGCGGCCAGGTCGATGCCGATCTCCCGGCGGCCGAGCAGGTCCTCGTGGCTGACCGGGCGGATGTCCTCGACCCGGACGGTCCGGCCGAAGAGCTCGACCACCGGCGGGACGACCTTAAGGTCGACGTTGAGCGGCTGGGCCAGGTCGGTGAGCGAGCGGATCAGGTCGGCGCTGGCGCTCGGGATCGCGATGACCACGGCCTCGGCGTCGAACCGGCGGACCACGTCGGCCATCGCGTCCCGGTTCCCCGCGACCGGCACGCCCATGATCCGGTAGGTGCGCTTCGCCGGGTCGTCGTCGAGGAGCGCGACCGGCACGTACGGGCTGCGCGGGCTGCGCAGCATGGCCCGGATGACCTGGGTGGCGCCCTCGCCGGCGCCCATCACCACGACCCGGATGCCGTGCTCGGGCGAGGGCCGCAGCCGGCTGTCCCGGGCCAGCCGGACCGTGTAGCGCACGCCGGCCGCGATGACCAGCGCGAACAGCCCGGCCGCGATGATCGCGGACCGGGGCACGAGCCGGCCGAGCAGGGTGTCCAGCAGGAAGAGGACCGGTGTCACCACGGCGGCCGTCTTCACCAGGGCCGCGATCTCCTCGAAGCACCCGTACGCCCAGCGTCCGGTGTAGAGGCCGAAGTTGATGCCGGCCAGGGTGTGCACGACCGCCCCGATCGCGGAGAGCACCAGCAGGCCGCGGAAGTCGGTCTCCTCGACCCGCCCGTCGTGCCGCAGCAGCGTGGCGATGAAGAGCGCGGCCGCGAGGGCCAGCGCGTCGGCCCCGGCCCGGGCGGCCCGGCCGGGTAATACGCTCGAGAACCAGGGCGACGCTGATCGCCGTTCCTGCATGGAATCCCCCTCGTACGATGCCGGTCTCGAACACGCATTTCTCACGCCATTTTTTGCGTGATAATAAATGCGAGCCGACGGAATACCTCTTCCGCCCACTCGCCTCAGATGACCGTTTCAAGCTTTCTGCAGAATTAGACTTGCAGCCGGGGAACCCCGATTACAGTAGCAATTGTCATGGCCTACGCGAGGATCATTCATGTTCATCGTTCTCGCGAAATGATCACAACGTTCGGCCTCGTCAGCATGGCCATTCGGGGGAGGATGTCATGCTGGGAGCGAGAAGCTCTCACCTTATGCATGACATCTGCGACTTCCGCCGGGGCCACCCATTTTGGCAGCGTCTTTCTGCGCGGGTGTCGCAAGCGTTCTGTCGTCAATGCGACCGGGGGATGTGAACGATGAAGGTGCTCCACGTCATCAGCACCCGGGGGCCGGGCAGCGCCGGCCATCAGGTGCGGTTGCTGGTGCGCCGGCTGCCCCACGACAGCGAGGTCGTCCTCCTGGCGCCTCCCTTTGATGAGACTGCTCCACCTCCTCTCGATCACATCGCCGACGGCGTTCCGGTGCATCGGGTGCTGACCGGCCGCGACAAGGACCCCGGCGCGATCAGGCGGCTGCTCACCCTCATCCGCGCGGGCCGGTACGACGTGGTGCACACCCACCTCTACCGCGCCTCGGTCCAGGGGCGGATCGCCGCGCGGCTGGCCGGGGTGCGGCACGTGGTCGCGACCGAGCACCACCTCGGCACCGGCGTACTGGAGGGCCGGCGGGTCTCGCCCGGCCTGCGCGCCCTCTACCTGGCCGCCGAGCGCCTCGGCGAGGTCACCGTCGCGGGGTCGCCGGCGATCGCCGACCGGCTGCGGTCCTGGGGTGTGCCGGACGACCGGGTCACCATGATCCCGAAGGCGATCGAGCCCGCCGAGTTCCGCTTCGACGGGCGGTTGCGCGAGGCCGCCCGGTCCCGGCTCGGCGTCGCCCCCGGTGTCCCGCTGGTCGGCGGGGTCGGCCGGCTCGAACCGGACAAGCGGTTCGACCTGCTGATCCGGGCGATCGCCGAGGTGCCGGACGCGTGCCTGCTGCTGGTCGGCGACGGCCCGGCGCGGCCCACGCTGGAACGCCTCGCGGTGATCGAGGGGGTGGCCGACCGGGTGCTGTTCGCCGGGGCGGTCGCGCACACCCGGGAGCTGCTCTGCGCCATGGACGTCTTCGCCTCGCCCGGCCCGGCCACCTTCGGCCTGTCCACCCTCGAGGCGATCGCCTGCGGCCTGCCTGCGCTCTACGCGACCTGCCCGCCGCTGGAGGAGCGGATTGAGGCGCGGACCGCGGTGCGCGGCACCCACCGGCTCGCCGCCCGCGACCGGGAGTCGCTGCCCCGCGCGCTCCGCGCCGAACTGCTCTGCCTGGCCGAGCGCGGCGGCGACCGGCTGCCGGCCCGGTCGGCGGGCTCCCGGTACGACGCCGACCACCTCGCCGCCTCGGTCGGCCGCCTCTACGAGCGGATCGCGGGCCGGCCCGGCAAGCGCAAGGTCATCGCACCACTGCTGGCGCCGCGCGGCCCTCGCGTACGGGAGAGCACTTTTCCACTGCCCGGCGGAAATGTGCGAAACGCATGAGCCGCCGGAACAGCAGATAACCGAGGTACGCGCCGAGCGTGTTCGACATCAGGTCGTTCACGTCGGCCCATCGATTGCCGTGCAGGGTCACCAGCAGAATCGCCTGGGTCAGCTCGATGGCGAGGCTCAGCGCCAATCCGGTGAGCACCACCCGGCGCTTGCCGGTGACGCCGAAGACGGTGTGCAGGATCGCGGCGAGCGGCAGCGTCATCACCGTGTTCAGCACGAAGTCCATCGGGCGCATGTCGAGGAACGGCACGAACAGGATGCGGAACAGCTGCGGGTCGCCCGAACCGGGGCCCCAGGTGAGGTGCATCGGCAGCATCGTCGCGCCGAGCACCGCGACCGCCCACCAGCCGGCGAACCAGCCCGCCGCGAGACTGAAAAAGCCCACCCGGCCGCGGGCCTGGAGAACGACCCACGTCACGACCATCAGCGCCAGGCCCAGGGGCAGCAGCACGGGCAGGGCGGGGATGTCGAGGTGGCTTGGCATCGCCTCCCACGCTACGCGGTCGCGCTGAGAGGGCCCTGGTAGATCAGCTCTTTTCCGGGCCCTGGCATCTCAGCTTTCTCCGGCTCCTGATCGATCACCGGAGCCAGCCCTCTTTCCGGGCGATCCGGATGGCGTCGAGCCGGTTGCGCGCCCCGGTCTTCGAGATGATCGCGGAGAGGTAGTTCCGGACCGTGCCACCGGACAGGTAGAGCCGGCCGGCGATCTCCTTGACCGACTCCCCCTCGGCCGCGAGCCCGAGCACCTCGAGCTCCCGCGTGCTGAGCCCGCGATCGGTGTTGAGCGAGGCGGCCTGGAGCATCGGCGACACCACCCGCTCGCCGCGGGCGAGGCGGCGCACCGCGTCCGCCAGCATGGCCGGCGAGGAGTCCTTGAGCAGGAAGTTCAGCCCGCCGTTCCACCGCCGCGGCGGCAGCATCCCCCGTTTCGACGGGTCACAGAGCAGCAGCATCGAGCAGGACGGGATCGCGGTGTGCAGCGCGTCGGCGATCGGCAGCACCTGGCTCACCATGTATTCCGTGTCGATCACCACGACGCCCGGCCAGAGCTGCGCGGCCCGCTGCGCCAGATCGCCGCCGATCGGCAGGGTGTCGACGTAGTGCATGTCCGGTTCGGTCTCGAGGAACGTCCGCACCGGGACACCGAAGTATCCCTCGTCTCTGACAACGACGACCCGGATCATCACACCACCCTCGTCGAAGGACCGCTGGATGCACTTATCTTTCTATCGCCTCGTGTCCATTCCACCGACAACGGGGCGACAGAACTTCTATTGATCTCGATGAAAGTCGGTCGGGCCAGGTCATGACGGATCCGTGCCAACGGCCGGGGCCGCTGGGCACGTACTTAACGTAACGGTCGGAGGCACTCTTCGCACATAGCCATAGCCGATCGACTGACTGAGGTTTACCGGATCTACGATTCGTGCTCCGAAACCCCGCCAAAATCGATCAGTTACACAGCAGTAATCAAGCCCAAGTCCAGATTTTTCCGGACATAGCGGGCAGAAAAGTGATCGTTATTCGCCATTCCGATCACCCGGAAGTGATATTCCGTGGAGTCCGCAACCAACCCGTTATCCGATCACCAAAAGTCCGAAAACGATTAGCATTCCGAGCACACCTCAACCACTCGCCGGAGAACGCCCCACCCACCGCAGGACACCGCGGCCCACCACCGCGACCCGCCACCACCCCTCGCCGACCGCGGCGGTTCCCGGTCAAGGCCGGATCCCCAGGCGGCCCCCGGCAACAACGGGCCGCAGCCGATCCCCGCCGGCTGCGGCCCATCGCTCCGATCTCATGCACGGGACAGCATCAACAGCGCAGCCATCCCCTCGTACACGGAGGCGGGCGCAACCGGATCACCCAGCGCGCCCACCCACCGCCACTAACGCGCGTCGCCCTGATCCCGGGCGATGCGCACGAGCTCCACCAGCCCGGCCGCGTATTCCTGCGACTCGGCGTGCGCCTCGTCGAACGGCGGCTGGAAGCCGACGCCCTCCCACTGCTGCGTGGCCGGGTTCCAGAGATCGTTGCCGACCTCGAAGTTCCAGGCCGTGATGCCCAGGTCGTAGTACAGGTGGTCGGCCGAGTTGCCGGCCGCGGAGTAGAGCACGTCGGCGACCGGACCGGTGTAGGACGGCCACGTCACGGTTCCCCGCGAGGAGGCGATCGCGCCGACGATCCGCTTGGCGCTGCTCAGGAAGAACGCGGACTCCTCGATCGACGGCCGGGGCAGGGTGATCCGGCCGGGGATCTTGTAGGCGCCGGGCGACCACATGAAGTAGCCGCCGTAGCTGTGCACGTTCAACGAGAACTTGATGTTCGAGTTCCGGGACGCCAACGCTACAACGTTCCGGCTCTCCGCTTCGGACAATTCGGACGTTCCCGCGAAAGTCCCGGACAGGCAGTTCGCGCTGCCTCCGACATATCCGTCAAAGTAAGAACCGACGGCATAATTCCGGTTCACGTCCACACCCCACGAGTTACGGTAGCGAGGGTCCCGCTGGACGCCCGTGCAGTGGTTGACCAGGTTCTTCCGCTGGAAGTTGAAGTCGTTGAAGGAGTAATTCGCACCGTCCGGGTTCACCGTCGGGATGATGAAGACGTCGGTGCCGTCCACGAGCGACCGCGTCTCCGGATCGGTCGCGTAATTCGCCAGCAGCCGCTCGGCGAACTCGAGCGTGACCAGCGGCGTCGCCCACTCACGCGCGTGTTCCTGGGAATAGGCGAGCACCCCGGGCTTCGATCCGTCGCGCACCTTGCCGATGCGCAGCGCCTGCACGGTCTGCGGCTTCGTCGGCACCTCGGTCCCGGCGAGCCCGTCGTCGAGCCGCACCGGCGCGACCACCGGCATGATCGCGTCCTTCTCGGTGAACGCGCGGAACTTCTGCGGATACTTCGCCGAGATGAAGGCGGCGACCTGCGTGGTCGTGCTGATCACCTCACCGCCGGCTCCGGTGGCGAGACTCAAGGTCAAGACCCGATCCCTGTACGTCGCCCGCAGCGTGGCATTCGCCCTCCCGGGATCCACGGTGCGCACCTGCACGCCGTTGAACCCCTGGTCACCGAACTTGACCGACTCCACGACGACGGCCGCGACGGCCGGGTCGCCCAGATACGCGGCGGCCGTCCGCCGGTATCCCTGCGTCTTGTTCGGCAGGTTGATCACGTCGACGAGCTTGGGGTACTGCCGGGCCAGCCGCTTGATCCGCGCGGTGATGTCGGCCGGCGTCATGTACGCGCTGATGAAGTCCTTCTGGTACCCGGCCGGCGGCGCCGGCGGGGTGCTGCCCGGCCACGACGACGGAGTGATCGCCCGGCTCTGCCCGCCGAGGCTGGACGTCGCGGTGACCTTGACCGGCTTCGCGGGAAGCGGCTGCGGCAGCGCGTAGTGGTACTGGTACTCGTCCGCGTCCTCGAAGCGGACCAGCGGATACGAGCCGGTCGTGCCGTCCGCGGCCGTCCAGGTCACGGTGATCTCGACGTCCGGGTCGTCGGTCGCGGTCGTGGCCACCTGGGTCTGCAGGAACGTCTGCCCCTTGCTGGTCCACCAGTAGGCCTGGAGGAATTGCAGGGTGTCGGCGCTCGCGACCCGGAGAGCGGAGGTCGCCTGCCGCCCGGCCGTGGGGATCATCTGTACGGGCTCAGCACCGGATCTCGTGAGCGCGGCGAGTTCCCGATCGTTGACGACCACGTCGGCGAGCACGGCGTCCGGGGTGGTGCGGGGTCGCGCGGCGATGTCGGCCCCGCTGGTCAGGAGGCGCTCGAAGGCGGCCTCGTCGGCGAGCTGGAATCGGATGAGGGCGGTCTGCCCGGGGTCCAGGGAGATGTCCCCTGCCGGGGAGAGGGCTGCCTGGGCGGCCCCGGGTGGAATCGTCAGGATCGACGTGGTGAGCATTGCGGCGGTCAGGATCGCTGGCCAGCGCATCGAACCTCCTGCGGCGTCGAAGGATGTCGCCCTCCACCGCAATCCAAAGATTCGAATCTGTCAATCCCGCTTTCCGGCGGGCCGCTCCGGGTTGTACGCTCCTCCGCGATGAACACCTCCTGGAACGGATTGGGGGTCGCGTTCGCCGAAGGTGAGTGCTGATGCGCTCCCCGACCCCGGTGAACGACGACCGGCTGACTTCCTGGCTGCGCGTGCGTGCCTACGCCGTGCCGCTCCCGATGATCGCGAAGGCGACCGAGCGCCGCCTCGCCGGCGACTGGGCCGGTGCCTGCGCCGCCGCCCGCTTCGACGTGGACCTCGACCTGAGAGCCACCGCCCGCCGCCACGGCACCGACGTGTCCGCCCGGCTCCGGGCGGACCTGCGCCGCCTGGCGCCGGATCTGCTGCGCGGCAACCTCCCCCGCTCCGGCCGGACCGGCCTGCTGAGGCCGGCGTCGACGGTGTCGCTGGCCCGCTACGACAACGGCCTGCACCTGGTGGCGCGCACCGCCCCGGCCTGGGCGGACGCCGGCCAGCGGGTGACGCTGTCGCTGTGGGACCGCTCCGACCCGCTCCCGCGGGCGCACCCCCACCCGCGCCCCGACCGCCGCTTCCGCCTCGACCTGCACCGCCACCTGTGGGACGCCACCCGGGCAGCGGAGTGGTGGCCCCGATCGGCACGCCCCGGCCGATGCGGCGCCGCACCACCGGAGCGAACTCCCGACCCATGGGCCCGCCCGGTCATGGCGCCAGACGACGGCGGCAGGGGCGAGCGGCGGTTCAGGGACGTTCCGCCCGAGGCGACCCCGCAGCTCGCCGAACTGTCCGAGGCGACTCCGCGGCTCGCCGAGCTGCCCGTGGCGACCCCACAGCTCGCCGAACTGTCCCGGACGGCCCCACAGCTCGCCGAGCTGCCCGGGGCGACCCCACAGCTCGCCGAACTATCCGGGGCGGACCCACAGCTCGCCGAGCTGCCCGGGGCGGCCCCGCAGCTCGCGGAGCTGGCCGGGGCGGGCTTCGCCGTCCACCGCTGGGCCGCCGAAGCAGAAATCCTCCGCGAAGCCGACGCTCTCGCCGACGGCCCGATAGCGGTGCGGTTGTCAGGCAGCCGCCGGCTGACATTCGCCACCCAGGCCGATCTTTGAACGCTTCACCCCCGTTCCCGGTGGGAGATCGTCCACGATCGCCGTGCTCCCTCACGCCGCCACGCGGGTACCGGACGACCTGCTGCTCCTCGAAGCGGGCCGGCTGATCCCCGACCAGCTGCACCCCCTCATCTCCGCGGCCGTCCCGGCACCCGACCCCGGCTGGAAGCCCCGGCCGCCCGGCGAACACCCGCCGCCCGCGGACACCCATCCCACGGGGCACTCCCGGCTGGTGGACTGTGACGGCGCCCGCCACCGCATCGGCCTGGTGAACGGCGTCCTCGCCCCACTCGACCACGACCCGGACGAACTCCGCCGCGAGCAGCTCCTGGTGGCCCTGGGCGGTACCCCGATGCCCTGCCTCCAGGCCATCGACGCCACGATCCGCCACCCCGAGGACCTCCCCGACGTACGGGCGCGCCTCGACCACGGCGACTACGCCGGGGCGCTGGACACCCTGGAGGCCCTGCTGGGCCCCGAAGTCCTCCTCCGCGAAGGCGACCTCCAGGACGAGCTCCGGGCGGCAGCCGACCAGCGCATAGCCAACGGCCTCTTCCGCTCCGGCATGACAGGCCACTGCCCACCCCGCTCCCCACACGAATCCCAGCGCCGCAGGCAGCTCCGAACCCGCCCGCGCCAAGCCCACGCCAGCTGACCGCCCGCCGCGCGCCCGTCCCTCAGCCGCACGCGCGGTCTCAAGCCCGCACGCACGCGCGGCGGGCAAGCCCGCACGCACGCCCACAGCGCCGCACGCACGCCCGCAGCGCCGCACGCCCGCAGCGCCGCACGCACGCCCGCAGCGCCGCACGCCCGCTCGCTGACCGTCCCGAGCCCGCACGCACGCCCGCAGCCCACGGCAACGACCGCTCACCGAAGCGGCTCCGTGCCGCCTCCCTCGACCTCAAGGTGACCTCACATGACTTCCTCCCTCCGCACCCTCGACATCGCCGCCGACCTGCTCACCCTGCTCGGCGACACCGCCTCCGAACCCCGCCCCGACACCCAGCTCGAAGCTCTCACCCTCGCCGTGAGCGCCGACCTGCCCGTACTCCTCTGGGGCGAACCCGGCATCGGCAAGACCTCGGCGCTGAACCACCTCGCCGCGTCGCTCGGGCTGCCTCTGACGACGGTGATCGCGAGCGTGCACGAACCGTCCGACTTCGCCGGGCTGCCGGTCGTCGGCGACGATCCCGCGGTGCAGGGCGTGCCGATGGCCCCGCCGGACTGGGCGGTGCGGCTCGCGCGTACGGGAAAGGGTCTTCTCTTTCTCGATGAGCTCTCGACCGCTCCCCCGGCCGTGCAGGCCGCGCTGCTGCGGGTGGTTCTGGAACGGCAGGTCGGGGCGCTGCGGCTGCCACCGGGGATCCGGATCGTCGCGGCCGCGAACCCGCGGGCGTCGGCCGCCGACGGCTGGGAGCTGAGCGCGCCGCTGGCGAACCGGTTCGTGCATCTGCAGTGGGCGTATGACCACGACGTCGTGGTTCGCGGCCTCGGCGGCACGTGGCCGCGGGCGAGCCTGCCGAGCCTCGACGCCGACCGGCTGCCCGAGGCGGTGGCGTTGGCCAGGCGCGCGGTCTGCGGCCTGCTCGGCGCCCGGCCCAAGCTGGTGCACCAGCTGCCGAACAGCGAGACCCGCCGCGGTGGCGCGTGGCCGTCGCCGCGCAGCTGGGAGATGGCGCTGCGGCTGCTGGCGTTCGCCACGGCCGCGGGCGCTTCCCGCGAGGCGCTGTCCATGCTGGTGCGCGGCGCCGTCGGCGACGGTCCCGGCCTGGAATTGCTGGCCGCGCTGGACCGGCTGGATCTTCCCGACCCCGAGGACCTGCTGGCCGACCCGGCGAACGCCGTGCTCCCCCACCGCGGCGATCTGCGCCAGGTGGTGCTCGACGGGGTGGTCGAGGCCATCCGGAACCGCCCGGACCGCGCCCGCTGGGACGCCGCCTGGCAGGTGCTGGTCAGGGCCCTGGACACCGGAGCCCCCGACCTCGTGGTGGTGCCGGCGACGACGCTCGCCGCACTGCGCCGCGACGACTGGCCGGTGCCGGCGGCGATCGACCGCCTCTCCACCGCCGTGACCCTCTCGAACCGCGCCACCGCCGCCACCCCGCCGTCGCGCCGGGCCGGGGCCGCCCGATGACCGTCACCCACGAACAGCCCCGCCCCACGCCGGCCGCCGGCGACCTGGACTGGGAGAAGCTCTTCGCCGCCCGCCTCTATGCCACCCGGGCCCGGCCCTATCTCGCCACCGCCCTGTTCGCGCTGCACCCGGTCGCGTCGCGGGACGTGCCGACCATGGCCGTCGACCGGCACTGGCGGTGTTACATCTCGCCGGCCTTCGTGGACCGGACCCCGCTCGCCGAACTCGCCTCGATCTGGGTGCACGAGGTCTCCCACCTGCTGCGTGACCACCACGGCCGCGGCGACCGCCATGTCACCGAGCACGATCTCCAAGGGCCCGGCGCGCGGCTCCGCATGAACATCGCGGGTGATTGCGAGATCAACGACGATGCGTACGGCGAGGGGCTGCCCCACCCGGCCGGCGCCGTGATGCCGGACCGGCTCGGGATGGAGAGCGGTCTGCTGATGGAGGATTACGCCCGGCGGTTCTCGTTCGGCGCCCTCACCCCCGAGCTGGCGTGGCTGGACTGCGGCAGCGGCGCCGACGGCAGCCCCCGCCCGTGGGACCTCGGACCGGGCGGCGCCCACGGCCTCACCGGCGAGGAGCGGGATCGGGTGCGGTTCCGCGTCGCCGAGGGGATCAGGGGGCGGCCCGGCAGCGCACCGGACGGCTGGAAGCGCTGGGCCGACGAGGTGTTCCACCCGCCGCAGCCGTGGCGCCGGCTGCTCGGCGCGGCGGTGCGGTCGGCCGTCTCCGGGTCGGGCGCGGGGGACGATTACGCGTACGCCAGGCCCGCCCGCCGCTCGGCCAGCCTGCCCGGCGTGATCCTGCCCAGCCTGTTGCGCCGCCCGCCCACGGTCGCCGTGGTGATCGACACGTCGGGCTCGGTCAGCGACGCCGAACTGGGCAGCGCCCTCCTCGAGGTGGCCGCGATCGGGCGCGCCCTCGGCGGCCGCCGCGACGCCGTCTCGGTCATCTCCTGCGACGCGGCGGCGGGCGTGGCCGTCCCGCTCTGCCGGGGCGAGTGGATCCCGCTCGTCGGCGGAGGCGGCACCGACCTGCGAGCGGGTTTCCGGCAGGCGCTGCGCACCCGCCCGCGACCGGACGTCGTCGTCGCCCTGACCGACGGCCAGACCCCCTGGCCCGAGGCACAGCCACCCTGCCGGACGGTGGTGGGCCTCTTCCCCCGCCCTATCGAGTACGACGAGTCCGTCGATTACGTCCCCGATCACCCTCCGAAGTGGGCCCGGGTGGTCCGCATCGGCTGACCGAGCAGGACGGAGCCCTCGGCAGGACGAAGGGGGCCCGGCCCGGCTCTCACCCGGCGGCGACACGGTCGAGCCATTCGTCGATCAGGGCCTCGAAGAGCGCCGGCTGCTCGATCTGCAGGTTGTGGCCGGCCACGTCGAGCACCGCGAACGTCGCGCGCGGATAGTGCGGCAGCAGCCCGAACTGGTCGGCGAACCCGACCGTCGCGTCCTGGAGGCCGGCCAGGATCAGCGACGGGCGGGTGAACGGCGGCCCCTTGTCCGGATCGACGCTCAGCTCCCACCGCTCGGCGATCCGGGACATCGCGCTCGCGTCGGCCAGCTCGAGCCCGGACCAGATCTCGTCGGCGAAGCGGCGCAGCACCGGCGCCGTCCGCACCACCGCCATCTCCTCGAACTCGGCGAGAAGCCGGTCACCGGCGCCGTCGCCGAACCCCGGTTCGCTGCGCAGCACCTGATGAGGCGGCGTGGTGCGCCGGGCACGCGGGAGCACCACGGTCGGGCAGATCAGCCCGACCCCGAGGATCTGATCGGGACGGTCGCGGGTCACGGCGCGGGCTAGATAGCCACCGTACGACTCGCCGAGCAGCAGGAACGGCTCCCCGCCGATCTCGGCGTCGATGAAGCGGTGGACCTCGGCGAGCACGTCGTCGGTGCTGTCGATGCCGGGCGGTGCGGTCGACCGGCCCATGCCGGGGAGATCGGGGTAGAGGCGGCGGTAGCCCGGGCGGGCCGCGAACACGGGCTCGAGACAGCCGAGCATCAGGCGGTGGTCGGGCGTCCAGCCGTGCAGTGCGAGGACCGGGATGCCGGCGCCCACTTCGATGAAATTCATGCCCGGCATGCTGCCACCGGCCTATGACAAAAATGCGGCCGCGCCGGCGGGAGGAGTCCGGCCTGCGACGAAATGCGGCCGCGCCGGCGGGAGGAGTCCGGCCTACGACAGGGAGAGGACGAGCGCCGCGACCGCGGGCAGCCGGGCGACGTCGTCCGGGCCCAGCGCCGGATCGGCGGCGCGGATCGTCACGGCCTCGTCCAGTCCGGCGCGCACCTCGCCGCCCGCGACCCGGGCGAACGCGGCGAGGAACGACCGGGCCGGCGCCGCCATCGGGTGCGCGGGGTCGAGCCCGGCCTGCCCGAGGATCACCGCGGTGAGCGCCACGTCGACCGCGGGCGGGCCGGTCGCCGCGTTGTTCCAGTCGATGACGACCGGGCCGCGGTAGGTGAGCATGACGTTCTCGGGGTGCAGGTCACGATGCAGGAGCCGATGGCCGGGAAGGGTTCCGGCGGGCGGCGGCAGCGCGTGCAACCTGCGGTGCAGGCCGGCGAGGCAGGCCGCGCCCTCCTCGACGCCGAGGCGACCCTCGGTGAAGGCCGCGGTCATCGTGGAGCCGTCCAGACGCTCCATCACGAGATCGGGGCCCGTTCCCTCGTACACATGGGGTGTCGGAAAACCGAAGCGCGAGAGATGCTCCATGATCTCCGCTTCCCGGCTCGTGTCCGTGCCGTCGCGATAGCGACGCAGGACGCGGTGGGCGTCGAGGGCATAGACGTCGGCTTGCCGTCCGGTTCCGATCAGTTCCCCTGGCGTCACGAACCCGACCGTAGTGAGATCGGCCGGCGACCGGTATATCGCGACGCCTCATACCGCGCTATTATGCCTCGCATGATAGTCGCCGAGAACGTGCCGTCCGAGGACGCCGAGCGGCACACCCAGCTGCTGCGCGGGGCGCTCGACATGTGCCTGCTCGCGCTGCTGGCGGCCGAGCCCTCGCACGGCTATGAGCTGGTGCGACGGGTCGAAGCCGCGGGTTTCGGCGCGGTCAGCTACGGCACGATCTATCCGCTGCTGACCCGCATGCGCCGTCTCGGCCTGGTCACCGACGAGCAGCAGGCGAGCCCCTCCGGCCCGCCTCGGAAGGTCTATGCGCTGACGGCGCCGGGGCGTGCGCGCCTCGACGCCTGGCAGCGACAGTGGAACAGGTTCGCCGACACCGTCGCCGCCGTCCTCGCGACATCCGACACCTCCCCGAGGAGCTGACTGTGGACACCATCGACAGCGTGCTGAGCGCCGCCGATCAGGCGTGGCGGGCCCATGGTGTGCGTCCCGCCGACCGCGCGGTGCTCGCCGCCGACCTGCGCGGCGATCTGGAGGCGGCGGTCGCCGACGGCGCCAGACCGCAGGAGCTGATCGGCCCGGATGTGGCGGGGTTCGCGCGAAGGCTCGCCGACGAGGCCGGCGTGCGACGTCACCATCCGGACCACGCGAGGCTGTTCAGCACGACGCTGATCGGCGCGGCGGTGGGCGCCGTCCTCGGCTACGAGTTGCTCGGCGCCTTCTTTCCGCTGGTGATGCGGTTCGTGGACTTCCCGGATGAGACGAGGGTGCCGCTGTCGCTCGCGCTCGCCGTCTACTACGGCATCCCGGCGGCCATCGTGGTCGCGAGCGCGGTGCTGGCGGTGCGGTGGCGGCTGCGCGATCTCCATCGGGTGCGGGAGACCTGCCGGGCGATGGCCCTGCTGCTGCCGATCGCCGGGCTGCTGGTCACGCCGGTGGTGATGGGGTTCGCGTGGGCGACGGGCTACAGCACCGATCCGATCGTGGTCGCGTTCGAGGTGGCGATGGTGATGGCGGCGCTGACCGGGGCGACCTACCTGGCCCGGCGGTGGGCGCTGCGCGAGAGACCGGGCGCCGTCGCGGCGCCGCCGTTGAGCGCCGCCGGTCCGAGAGCGGCCTGACCGATGAGCATGCGAAAGGGCCGGCCCCCGCAGAGGCCGGCCCCGGGAAGAACAGGATCAGTGCATGACGACGGGCGTCGCGCCCTTCTCCGGGTCGAGCAGGTGCGACTCCTCCTTCTTCCGCGGCAGGAAGAAAGCCGGGATCAGCGTGAGCAGCGTCAGCACGAAACCGACCATGAAGGTCGTCGCGAACGAGTCGGCGGCGAACTGCAGGCCGCGCTCGAGCAGCGACGGGTCGGGGAGCTGCTGGGCCACCGCCGGGTCCTGCTGGGCGGCGATCGCCAGGCCGGCCTCGCTCACCGGCTCGCCGCTCACCGGGTTGGTCACGCCGGGGATGATCGGCGACTGGTTGAGCTGCTTGGTCAGGATCACCGACATGACCGCGGAGCCGATCGAGCCGGCGATCTGCTGGAGGATGTTCAGCAGGGTGGAGCCGCGGGCGACCTCGTGGTTCGTCAGCGTGCGCAGCGCCGAGGTCATGATCGGCATCATGGTGCCGCCCATGCCGAGGCCCATCACGAAGAGCGAGCCGCAGAGAAGCAGGTAAGACGTGTCCGTGCCGACCTGGGTGAAGGTGAAGAACCCGGCTGCGATCAGCAGCAGGGCGAACGGCACGGTGCGGCCGACCGGCACCTTGTCGGCGAGCATGCCGGCGATCGGCATGGTGACCATGGCGCCGATGCCCTGCGGCGCCATCAGCAGGCCGGCGTCGAGCGTCGACTCGCCGCGGATCTGCAGGAAATAGCTCGGGAAGAGCAGGCCGGCGCCCATGAAGGCGACGGTGAAGACGGCCAGGGTGATCGAGGCGACCGTCAGGTTGCGGTTGCGCAGCAGGCGCAGGTCGAGCAGCGGGTGCCTCGGCTTGAACGAGTAGAGCACGAAACCGATCACCAGCAGGCCGCCGACCAGCATGGGCAGCCACACCTTCGTGGCGCTCATGGTGCCCTCCTCGGGCAGCGACGAGACGCCGTAAAGGAAGAGGGCGAGACCCGGCGAGAGCATCAGCATGCCGATGAAGTCGAAGGACTCGGACGGCTCCGGGTTGTCCTTCGGCAGCACGACCTGCGCGTAGATCAGGGCGACGAGGCCGATCGGCAGGTTGATCAGGAAGATCCAGTGCCAGCTCGCCACGTCGATGAGCCAGCCGCCGAGGATCGGGCCGCCGATCGGGCCGAGCAGCATCGGCACGCCGAGCACGGCCATGAGCCGGCCGATCCGCTCCGGGCCGGCCGCGCGGGTCATGATCGTCATACCGAGCGGCATGAGCATGCCGCCGCCGAGGCCCTGGAGCACGCGATAGCCGATGAGCTGGCCGATGCTGTCGGCCGTGGCGCAGAGGCCGGAGCCGATGGTGAAGAGCACCAGCGCGGTCATGTAAAGCCGCTTGGTGCCGAAACGGTCGGCGGCCCAGCCGGTCAGCGGGATCACCGTGGCGAGGGCCAGGGTGTACGCCGTCATGGTCCAGGCGACCTCGGCGTAGGACGCGCCGAACTCGGTCTGGAAGGTCGGGAGGGCGACGCTCACGACCGTCACGTCGAGGATCGACATGATCGCGCCGAGGACCACGACCCCGGCGATCTTCAGAACGGCGCCGTCGAGCTTGGCCGGCGCCGGCACGGGTTGACTACTCACGAAATCTCCTGGGAACCGGAATCTGCGGCATGCGATGCGGGCCCAGCGCGCACCCGGGATCGTCCGCCCCGCAGCCTAGCCACGGAAATCCAGCTCCACCTCACCTTTTATCTGTCAGAAGAACGCCCGGCCCCTCAAGATCAAGAGCCTTTCCGGGTACGCCGGCGCGCCGCCATCGATGTGAGAACCCCCAGGCCATTGGCTGCCCAATGCACGGCTATCGGTGCGAGGAGCCCACCGGACAGATCCCTGAGCAGGCCGAGGACGAGGCCGGCCATGGTGGTGAACGCCACTATCAGCAGTTGAGGCCGCCCATCCGGATCGGGTGATATGTGCCAGAGCCCGAAAAGCAGCGCGGTGATGAGCGTGGCCCAGACGTGCCCGTGCGCCTGCTCGATCAGGGTCCACAGCACCCCGCGGAACGCGACCTCCTCGAAGATCACCGTGGCGAGCGGGATCTCCAGGAGGGCGGTGCGCCACGGCGTCGGGAAGTACGGCTCGGCGAGCGCACGCCGGGCACGGGGAATCAGGAGGGCGAGGCCGAACGCCGTTGCGATGATCAGCACGCCGGCCAGGGCGTACCGGAGATCGCCGATCGAAGCCGGCGGCGAACCCGCCAGAAGGACCAGCAGGGCCGCGGCGAGCGGCCCCGTGAAGGGATGTGCCCATGACGGACCGATCCACGTCCAGACGCGGACCGCCACCATGAGCGATAAAGCGATCGACACCGCCGCCACGGCCTCGTAGCCTCTTCTCCATCGTCGCGGCCAGATCGCCGCGATCCCAGCGTCGCGACTCCGTCGCCGTGACCTGACAGTCGCGGCCTCATCGCCGTGACCTGACAGTCGCGGCCTCGTCGCCGTGACCTGACCGTCGCGGCCTCGTTGTTGCGACCGCATCATTGCGACCCGGGAGGAGACCGCCGTGCGTTACCGCACCGCCGTCGTGATCCCCGCGTCGCTCTTCGAGCTGATCCTCGTGTCTGGTGTGCCCGGCTTCGGCTGCGCCACCGGAGCCGGACGTGCCTGACCGCCGATAGTCGCGGTCGGCCCGGCGCTGTCCTCTTCTCGGATCAGCATGGAAAGACCTACGACAATGCGTGTTCGCAATCTCGGCATTCTCGCCCACGTCGACGCCGGCAAGACCACCCTCACCGAACGAATCCTGTTCGCCACCGGCGCCGTGCACAAGACCGGCGAGGTACACCACGGCACTACGGTGACCGACTTCGATCCTCAGGAGCGCGATCGTGGCATCACGATTTTCGCGGCGGCCGTCAGCTGCGACTGGAACGACCACCGGCTCAACCTGATCGACACGCCCGGCCACGTCGACTTCTCCGACGAGGTCGAGCGGTCGTTGCGGGTGCTCGACGGCGCGGTGGCGGTCTTCGACGGCGTCGCGGGCGTGGAACCGCAGAGCGAGGCCGTCTGGCGGAAGGCCGATCGGTACGGGGTTCCGCGGATCGCCTTCGTGAACAAACTCGACCGTCCCGGGGCGGACCTCGCGACGGCCGTGGAGTCCTTACGGGAGCGGCTCGGCGTGGTACCGCTCGTCGTGCAGGTGCCGGTCGGCGCGGAGGGCGGTTTCACGGGCGTCATCGACCTGGTCAACCGCACGCCGGAGACCGATCCTGATCGGCAGGCCGTGGCTGAAGGCCGGCGTCGGCTCGAAGGAGCGGCCGCCGAGGGGCGGCGTCGGCTCGACGAGGCGGTCGTCGAAGGCCGGCGTCGACTTGAGGAAGCGGTCGCCGAACTGCACGAGGGTGCTCTGGCGGAGATCGGCGACATGTCGGACGCGACGCTGCGTTCGGCCGTTCGCGACCTCACCCTCAGCGGTCAGGCGGTGCCGGTCCTGTGTGGCTCGGCCTATCGGAACATCGGCGTGGAAGCGCTGCTCGACGCCGTCGTCGACTACCTTCCGGCGCCGGCCGGGGATCCCTCCGGTGATCTGGCCGCGCTCGTCTTCAAGCGGGCGGGGCGGATGGCCTACCTGCGGGTCTACGACGGCACGATGACGAAAGGGGATGTGGTGTGGGATGCCGGCGCCGGGCGTAGCGAGCGGATCGCCCGCATCCTGCGCGTTCAGGCGGACGCGCACACCGACGTGGATCGCGCGGTGGCCGGTGACATCGTCGCGGTCGCCGGGCTGAAGGCGGTGAAGGCCGGCGCCACGCTGAGCACGCGTGCTCGTCCGGTGCTGCTGGAGGCGCCACAGGTGGCGGAGCCGCTGATCTCGGTCGCGGTGGAGGCGCGCACCCGGCAAGGCGCGCAACGGCTGCCGCACGCCTTGGCCCTGTTGACCGAGGAGGATCCTTCCTTGAGCGTACGAACGGATGCGGAGACCGGGCAGGTCCTCCTCTCCGGGCTCGGCGAGCTTCATCTCGAGGTCGCCGTGGAGAAGCTGCGCCGGACGACGGGCCTCGAGGTGACGACGGGCCGGCCGCAGGTGACCTTCCGGGAACGGGTGGCCGCCGGCGTGAGCGGGGTGACGTACCGGCACGTCAAGCAGGACGGCGGCGCCGGCCAGTTCGCCGTGGTGGTGCTCGACGTCGCCCCGATGGAGGGGGACGGCTTCGCGTTCGCCTCGGCGGTGACCGGTGGGCGGGTGCCGGCCGAGTACATCCGGGCCGTCGAGGCGGGCTGCCGGGAGGCGCTCGCCGGCGGACCGCTCGGCGGTCACCCGGTGGTCGGCCTCGCGGTCACGCTGACCGACGGCCAGACCCACCCGAAGGACTCCTCGGAGATGGCGTTCCGGGCGGCGGGCCGGTTCGGCCTGCGCCAGGCGTTGCGGGCCGCCACCCTGGAGATCCTCGAACCGGTCGCCGAGGTGACGGTGAGCGCCCCGTCCGACGCTCTCGGCGTGGTGCTCGGCGACCTGGCCGCCCGCCGCGGTCAGGTGACCGACTCGGGCGACCGGACGGTGACGGCGATCGTGCCGCTCGCCGAGTTGTTCGGCTACGCGAGCAGGTTGCGCAGCCGCACCCACGGCCGGGGAACGTTCACGAGCCGCCCGGCGGGCTACCGACCGGCGGCATGAGCAGGGCCGGCCCGGCGGCATGAAAAGGCCGGCAAAGGCCGGCAAGGCCGGCAAGGCCGGCAAGGCCGGCAAGGCCGGCCCGGAGGGTGAGCCGGCAACCCGGCCGGCTCTATCGGTCGAGGGCCACCGCCAGCCGGCGCAACCACTGGTCGGCGGTGCCCTCGACGCCCGGGTATTCGTCGGTGAAGTTGCGCCAGTCGACGTCCGACCAGGTCAGGACTCGCCCACCCGCGCGGCCTCGTCGAGCGTGCCGGCATCCGTAAGGACCAGCATCGGCTACAAACGCCGCTCGCCCCGGTCGAGCTCGAGGTGCGCGAATCCCGCGCCGTTGCCGGCCGCGAACGCCGCCAGTGCCTCGGCCTGGCCGGCCGGCACCGTGATGGTGAGGGTCATCGGCGGGCCTCGACCAGGGTGCGGGACGAGTACGCGACGAACGAGCCGTGCTCCCTGATGTGGGCGTCCAGCGCGAGCAGCTGCGGGCGATGACGGTCGACGTCGAAATCGGGCACCCACCAGACGCACCGGCGGAGCAGCCACACCACGGCGCCGATGTCCGAGAACGTCATTCTCAACCGTACGCTGGGCCATTGAACGATCTCCAAACCCGCCGCTCGCGCCGCGGAGGCCTCGCGCGACGGATCTCGCGCGAGGCGATGCCGCGGGAGCGGGCCGGTGAAGAGCTCGATCAGCTCGAAGGCCGAGGCGGGGCCGATGTGCTGCGCCAGATAGGTGCCACCCGGCCGCAGCACGCGTGCGATCTCGTCCCACGCCGGATCGACCGGATGACGGCTCGTGACCAGGTCGAACGCGGCGTCGGCGAAGGGCAGCGGCGATCCCTGCGGCACCTCGACCACCTCGACGCCGCGCGGGCACAGCAGCTCCCGGGCGCGGCGGGCGTTCGGCGGCCAGCCCTCGGTCACCACCATCCGGCTCGCGAGACGCGGGATCCCGGCCAGCACCTCCCCACCACCGGTGTCGAGATCGAGAGCCGATCCGGCGGCGGGCAGCCGTTCCGCGAGCAGGCGGGCATAACCCCACGGCGGCCGCTCCTCGGTGGCCCGCCCGTCCAGCCAGCCGAAATCCCACCCGGTCACATCGGCCGCGACGGCCTCGTCGATCAACTCCTGGAACGCGCGCACCCAGCCATGGTCACCCGGCCGTCAAAGGGTTTCCGCCCCGGCTGCCGGATCATTCAAGAGCGTCATTTGTACGTCCACAGCGCACAGTCCGCGTCAGTGCCGCCAACCGGGACCGTCCCGTGGCAGGATGCCCGGATGCGGCAGTCAGTGATGATCGTGCATGACCTGGTGACGACCCTCGATCCCGGCGACAACCTGGAGGCCGAGCACCGGGCACACACCCTGGGCTGGCTGCGCCGCACCGACGACGTGTTCCGCCGCGTGAAGCCGGCCGAGCCGCCGCAGCACCTGGTCTCGTACGTCGTCCCGATCGACCCCGCCACCGGCAGCCTGCTCCTGGTCGACCACGTGAACGCCGGCCTGTGGCTGCCACCCGGCGGTCACGTCGAGGTGGACGAGGATCCGCGCGACACGGCCGCCCGCGAGGTGCACGAGGAGCTGGGCCTGACCGCCACTCCCGAGGACAAGCCCCGGTTCCTGACCGTCACCCGGACGGTGGGCATCGACGCCGGTCACACGGATGTGAGCCTGTGGTTCGTACTCCCGCTCGGCTCTGATCAGAGCCTGACCCCCGACCGGGGTGAGTTCCGCGCGGTGCGCTGGTGGTCCCCCAGCGAATTGCGCGAAGCCGATCCCGGGCGCTTCGATCCACATCTGTTTCGGTTCTTGACCAAATGCGGGCTGTGAAATGACGCGTGTCCCCGGAGAGATTTGAACTCCCGACCGCCGGATTCGTAGACCGGTGCTCTGTCCGCTGAGCTACGGAGACGTGGGCCCACCCGGGAAGAGAGGACCGGGTGGGCCGGCGCGGCGCGGAGAGAAAAACGCGCGGCGCCTGGGTTGCCGGCGCTGGGAAAAGGCACCGGCCAAGGTTTATGGGATTGTCAAGAAGAAGAGTAATGCCGCCCTGATCTGAATCCACGATAAGCGCCCCCGCGGACACCGGCAAACTAATTAAACGGCGGTCTCGTGGCGTCCGCGATGGCCTTGTGCGAGACGTGCGCGGTGAGGCCCCCGTCGACCACGATCTCGGCGCCGTTGACGTAGGACGACTCGTCCGACACCAGGTAGACGACGAGGGGCGCCACGTCGGCCGGCACGCCGACCCGGCCCAGCGGGATCTCCGGGAGCGCCGCGTCGAAGAACTCCTGCGGCGCGCTGTCCATGAGCGGGGTGTCGATCAGCCCGGGCATCACGGCGTTCACCCGGATGCCGCGGATGCCGAGCTCCAGCGACGCACTGCGGGTGAGCCCGCGCAGGGCCCATTTACTTGCCGTGTACGGGGCGGCCGCGTGCCCGGACACCGCGGCCACCGAGCAGATGTTGACGATGGACGAACCGGCGGGCATCAGCGGCACCAGGGTGCGCATGCTGTACATCGGGCCGGTCACGTTGATCGCCATGACGCGTTCCCAGGCCTCCGGGTCGACGTCCGGGAGCCGATCACGACCGGTCACGCCGGCGTTGTTGACGACCGCGTCGACCCGGCCCAGCGAGGCGGCGAGCGACTCCCACTGGTCGAGGCGGGACACGTCGAGATGACGTACCCCCTCGGCCGGAAGGATGTCGGTGGCGACGACCACCGCACCCTCGGCGCGCAGCGCCGAGGCGAAGGCCGCGCCCTGACCCCGCGCCGCCCCGGTCACCACCACGATCTTGTCCGCGCATCGACCGCCCATAGCGAGGATTCTGCCCGGGGCGGAGACTGGCCGTATGGGATGGCGCATCCTTGCCGACGCGACGATGGTGCTGCACTTCGCCTTCGTCGCGTTCGTGGTGGCCGGCGGCTTCCTCGCCTGGCGGTGGCCGAAGGCGATCATCCCGCACCTCGCCGCCGCGGGGTGGGGGCTGGCGATCGCGCTGTTCCGGTTCCACTGCCCGCTCACCTGGGTGGAGGACCGGGCCCGGGAGCGGGCCGGCCGGGCGAGCCTGGACGGCGGCTTCATCGACACGTACCTGACCGGCGTGATCTATCCGGAGCGCTATCTCGTGCAGGTCCAGGTGCTCGCCGCCGTGGCCGTCGCGGTCTCGTGGGCCGGGGTCGTCGTCAGACAGCGGGCACGATCTTCGTGACCGCGGCGAGGGTCAGACAGCGGGCACGATCTTGGTGACCATGGCGAGGACGGCCTCCGGCGTGGGCGGCGGCCCGGTGCGGTCGGCGAAGAGCAGGTGCCCGGTTCCGATCAGCATGGCCCCGAGCGTGTCCGGGTCGGCGTCGCGCGCGATCCGGCCCCGGGAACGCTCGTCCTCGAGGTAGCTCGCGATCATCCGGGCGCCCTCGGTCAGCACCGGGACACCGGCCGGCCAGTCCTCCCGGAGCCGGGCGCGCAGCTCGTCCCGGAACGTCACGAGCGCCACGATCGCGACGGCCACCGACCCGAAGAGCGCGGTCAGGGCGCCGGCCACGTTCCCGGCGACGGTTCCGGTGCCGGCCGCCTCGGTCAGGCGGGCCGCCTGGGCGTCCATCCGATGCACCCGGTCGAGCACGTAGCCGGCGAGGAACGCGTCGAAGTCGGCGAAGTGCCGGTGCAGCACGCCCTTCGCGCAGCCGGCCTCGGTCGTGACGGCGCGGCTGGTCAGCGCGTGCGGGCCGGCCGAGAGCAGGATGCGGTCGGCCGCGTCGAAGAGCTGTTCCCGCACGTCGCGGAGGGCCACGCCGGTCGGCATCGGAAACCCCTTCCCTCGCGGAGTGGGCAAGTGCCCACTCCAGACCTATAGTGGGCACATGCCCACTCCTGCCGAGATCGCACGGTCCTTCGGCCTCGACGCCGAGCGCTACGACCGGACCAGGCCACGCTATCCCGCGGCCATGGTCGAACGGATCACCGCGGCCCTGCCCGGACGCGTCGTCCTCGACGTGGGGACCGGGACCGGCATCGCGGCCCGCCAGTTCCGCGCGGCCGGCTGCCGGGTTCTGGGCGTGGAACCCGACGAGCGGATGGCGGCCGTCGCCCGGCGGCACGGCGTCGAGGTGGAGATCGCGACGTTCGAGGAGTGGGCGCCGGAGGGCCGGACGTTCGACGGGGTGATCGCCGGCCAGACGTGGCACTGGGTCGACCCCGTCGCCGGCGCCGGGCAGGCCGCGCGGGTCCTCACCGGGGGCGGGCGGATCGCGCTGTTCTGGAACGCCTTCGACCCGAGCCCGGAGGTGGTCGCGAGATTCGCGGAGGCCTACCGCGCGGCCGCGCCGGACCTGCCCTTCACCATGTGGGGAAAGCCGGAGACGAGCGCCGCCGACCCGTTCCACGGGCGGGCCGCCGACGGCATCCGGCGCAGTGGGCGGTTCGAGGAGCCCGAGTTGTGGACGTTCGCGTGGGAGCACACCTACACCCGCGCGGAGTGGCTCGACCTCGTCCCCACCTCGGGCGGCCACAATCTGCTGCCGCCCGAGGAGCTCGAGGCGCTGCTCACCCACCTGGCCGCGGTCCTCGACGACACCGTCACGATCGGCTACCGGACCATGGTGACGACCGCGACGCTAATCCCCCAGCAGCGAATCCGACGGGCCTGAGCTGCCGGCCGGGTACTCCAGCAGCGGCACCTCGCCGGCCCGCCAGGCCGAGGTCACCGGCTCCACGATGCGCCAGCACTGCTCGGCCACGTCGGCGCGGATGGAGAGCGTCGGGTCGTCCTCGAAGACGCCGCGCAGCACCTCGCCGTAGGGCGGCAGCTCGCCCGCCCCGAACGAGGCCTCCAGCGACACCGGGTCGAGCTCGAACGGGTCGCCCGGCCCGTTGATGTTGAAGTCGAGGGCGAGCGCGTCCGGGCCGAATCCGATCCGGAGACGGTCGGGCTGGTCGCAGCCGGTCAGGCCGTCCGGGACGCGGGGCGGCTTCTTGAAGGTGATCACGGCTTCCTTGCGGCTGCTCCCGATCGCCTTGCCCGAACGCAGCCGGAAGGGCACCCCCGACCACCGCCAGGTGTCCACCGCGAGGACGAGCTCGGCGAGGGTCTCGGTCCGGCGGGCCGGATCGACGCCGGGCTCCTCGGCGTACGAAAGAAGGGTCTTCCCGGAAATGGACCCGGCGGTGTATCGCGCTCGGAGGCTGGAGGTCGCCGGATCGGTGGTCCAGAGGCGCGTGGCGCGCAGCACGTCGGCCTTGCGGTCGCGGAACTCGCCGGCGTCGAGGCTGATCGGCGCCTCCATGGCGAGCACCCCGAGGATCTGCAGCAGGTGGCTCTGGATCATGTCGGCCAGGGCGCCCGCGTGGTCGTAGTAGCCGGCCCGGTTCTCCAGCGCGAGGGACTCGTCGAAGACGATCTCCACGGACGCGACGTGGGTGTTGTTCAGCAGCGGCTCGAAGATCCGGTTGGCGAAGCGCAGACCGAGGATGTTCAGCACCGTCGACTTGCCGAGGAAGTGGTCGACCCGGTGGATGCGCTCCTCCGGGACGAGCCGGGTCAGCAGCCGGTTGAGGTCGGCCGCGCTCTCCCGGGAGCTCCCGAACGGCTTCTCCAGCACGAGCCGCGTCCCCTCCGGGAGATCGACGTCGAGGAGCGCCTCGCAGGCACGCGCGGTCACCGCGGGCGGCAGCGCGAAGAAGACGGCGGGCGGTCCGGCGGCGGCTGCGACGAGGGTACGAAGGTCGTCGGCACGCGTCACGTCGGCCCGGATCCAGCGGGTCTCCAGATCGACGCCCGCGGAGTCGGCCACCCGCTGCCGCCAGCGCGCGTCGTCCCAGCCGTCGTCCACGGCCGCGCCGATCAGCGACAGCCCGGGCACCTGGCCCGTCTTCAGCAGGGCGCCGAGGCCGGGCAGCAGCAGTCGCGCGGTCAGATCACCGCTCGCGCCGAGAATGATCAGCGTCTGGTCCGTCATGGACTCCCGATACCCGCCGGGCCGGGCCGGTACTCGACCTCGGGCCGGCCGGGTCCGCCGTACCGCGGGCTGCGGGTGACCCGGGCCGTGCCGGCCAGGTGTTCCAGGTATCGGCGCGCGGTCACCCGGGAGGTGCCGGTCCGGACCGCCACCTCGGCCGCCGACAGGCCGTCCGGCGCGGCCGCCCGCAGCGCCGCCAGGATCAGGTCGAAGGTGCGCTGGTCGAGGCCCTTCGGCAGGGTGTCCGGCGAGCTGCCGCGCAGGGTCGCGAAGACCCGGTCGACCTCGTGCTGGGCCGCCACCTCGCCGGCCACGAGCAACTGCCGGCGGTAGCGGGCGTAGCCGTCGAGCTTGTCGCGGAACGCCGCGAACGTGAACGGTTTCAGCAGATAGTGCGTGACGCCGAGGGCGACGGCCTGCCGGACCATGCCGATGTCCCGGTTGGACGTGACGGCGAGGACGTCGGTGCCGCTCCCGGCCGCCCGCAGCGCGCGGGCGATCTCGAGGCCGTGCTTGTCCGGCAGGTTGAGATCGAGCAGGACCAGGTCGATCGGCTCGGCCCGGAGCCGGGTCATCGCGTCCCGGGCGGTGTGCGCGACCGCCACGACGGTGAAGCCGTCCACCCTCTCGGTGTACGCGCGGTGCGCCTCGGCGATCAGCGGCTCGTCGTCGACGACCAGTACCCGGATCACGGGGGCACCGGCAGGCGGACCGTCAGCACCGCTCCGCCCTCGGGTGGCGACGTGATCGCGTAGCTTCCGCCGTACCTCTCGGCCACCTGCCGGACCAGCGACAGGCCGACGCCTCTCCCCTCACCCGGCTTCGTCGACCAGCCGCGCCGGAAGGCGGCGGCGGCCTGGTCGGGGCTCAGGCCCGGCCCGTTGTCGCGCACCTCGACCCGGACCTCCCCCTCGGCGTGCCTGATCAGGACACGCACCCTGCGCGGCAGGTCGCGGGCGGCCACCGCCTCCAGCGCGTTGTCGACGAGATTCCCCACGACGGTCAGCAGGTCCCGGGCCGCGACGGGCGCTCCGGCCAGCGACGACGCCGGATCCACCGTCAGCTCCACGCCCCGCTCGCCGGCCTGCGCGCTCTTGCCGAGCAGCAGCGCCGCCAGCGCGGGCTCGCCGACCGCGCCGACCACCTGGTCGGTGAGCTGCTGGGCGAGCGCCAGCTCGGCCGTCGCCAGCTCGATCGCCTCGTCGGCGCGACCGAGTTCGACCATGGTGAGCACGGTGTGCAGCCGGTTCGCGGCCTCGTGCGCCTGCGCCCGCAGCGCCTCGGTGAGCCCGCGCACCGAGTCCAGCTCGCCGGTGAGCGCGCGCAGCTCGGTGTGGTCGCGCAGGGTCAGCACGCTGCCGTCGTAGCGGGTCGGGCGGCGGCTCACGACGAGCACCCGGTCGTCGACGAGGACCGGCTCGTCCTCGGTGGTCACCGCTCCGATCTCGTCGGGAAGGTCTCCGTCGAAGGACAGCAGCCGCCGCGCCTCGTCGTTGATCAGCTCCACGTGACCGTTCCTGTCCACCACGACGAGACCCTCGCGGACCGAGTGCAGGACCGCGTCGTAGTACTCGTACATCCGGGTCATCTCGGCCGGCCCGAGACCGTGCGTCTGCCGGCGGAGACGGCGGCTGAGCAGCCACGATCCTCCGGCGGCGAGCAGCAGCGCGATGCCGGTCGCGGCGGAGACGGCCGGAAGCTGCGCGAGAAGGGTCCGGTTGATCGCGGCGGTCGTGATGCCCACCGACACCATGCCGATCACGGTCCTGGTTCCCGGTTCGACAACCCCCACGACGGTACGAACGGAGTCGCCGAGGCTGCCGCGATACTCCTCGACCACGACTCCCCCGTGCAACGCCTCGTCGACGCTCCCGGCGAACGGCAGGCCGATCAGGTCCCTGGTGGGGTGCGTGTACCGGGTCCGGTCCGGCGCCATCACCACGATGAAGTCGGTGCCGGTGGCCCTGCGGGTCGCCTCCGCCCACGGCTGGAGCGCCGCGCTCGGGTCGTCGCTGCGCAAGCCGTCCACGACGGCCGGCGAGAGCGCGATGGTCTCGGCGACCGCGGTGACCTCCTCGATCGCGGCGTTCCGGGCGTCCCGGCGGGCGAGCAGCACCGCGCCCGTGGTGCCGACGGCGACGAGGAGCGTCACGACCAGCACCTGGAGGAGGAAGAGCTGTCGGGCGATGCTCACGTGTCCCATTTCTTCTTCCGGTCTTCTTCCGGGTGAACAGAATGAACGCAATCGTGATCCGGGGTGAGACCCAGGACACATTCACGACATGGAAACCGCACCCGCCCCGAAGGTCAAGAAAGACCGCACCCGCTACCTCTACCCGGCGGTCGTCGTGGCCGTCCTCCTCGGCATCGGCGTCGGACTCCTCGCCCCGGACTTCGCCGTCGAACTGCGCCCGATCGGCACCGGCTTCGTCGATCTGATCAAGATGATGATCGCGCCGGTCATCTTCTGCACCATCGTCCTCGGCGTCGGCTCGGTACGGCAGGCCGCCAAGGTCGGCAAGGTCGGCGGCCTCGCCCTCGGCTACTTCCTCACGATGTCCACGGTGGCGCTCGCCATCGGCCTCGTGGTCGGCAACCTGATCCACCCGGGTTCCGGCATGGACCTGAACGAGTCGGTCGCCGCGGCCGGCCAGAAGGCGGTCGGCGACACCGCGTCGGAGAGCACCGCCGACTTCCTGCTCGGCATCATCCCCACGACGCTGCTGTCCCCGCTCACCGAGGGGAACGTACTGCAGACCCTGCTCGCCGCGCTGCTGGTCGGCTTCGCCCTGCAGGGCATGGGCTCGACGGCCGAGCCGGTGCTGCGCACCATCCGCGTCTTCCAGAAGCTGGTGTTCCGGGTCCTCGCCATGCTGATGTGGCTCGCCCCGATCGGCGCGTTCGGCGCGATGGCCGCCGTGGTCGGCGCGACCGGAACGGACGCCCTGGTGAGCCTCGCCCAGATCATGCTCGGCTTCTACGCCACCTGCGTGATCTTCGTGTTCGGCCTGCTCGGCGCGATCCTCTGGCTGGTCGCCCGGATCAACATCTTCTCGTTCTTCAAGTACCTGGGCCGCGAGTTCCTGCTGATCGTCTCGACCTCGTCGTCGGAGTCGGCGCTGCCCCGCCTGATCGCCAAGATGGAGCACGTCGGCGTCTCCCGGCCGGTCGTCGGCATCACGGTCCCGACCGGGTACTCGTTCAACCTCGACGGGACGGCCATCTACCTGACGATGGCGTCGCTCTTCGTGGCCCAGGCCATGGGCGACCCGCTCTCCGTCGCCGAGCAGATCTCGCTGCTCCTCTTCATGATCATCGCCTCGAAGGGCGCGGCCGGCGTGACCGGCGCCGGGCTGGCCACCCTCGCCGGCGGCCTGCAGAGCCACCGCCCCGACCTGGTCGACGGGGTCGGGCTGATCGTCGGCATCGACCGGTTCATGTCGGAGGCGCGGGCCCTCACCAACTTCGCCGGCAACGCGGTCGCGACCGTGCTGGTGGGCGTCTGGACCCGCGAGTTCGACCGGGAGCGGGCGCGGCTGGTCCTCGGCGGCGGTGACCCGTTCGACGAGTCCACGATGGTCGACGAGGACCACACCCCGAAGCCCGCCACCGAGCCCGGCGCCAAGGAGCCCGCCCCCGCCTGACCCGCCCCCTCCTCCCCCGCGATCTTGTTGATCCGCGCCCCCGCCCTCCCGCGATCTTGTTGATCCGTGCAGGAACGGGTCAGTGCCGATCAACAAGATCGCGGAAGAGGGTCGCCGCGCGCGCCGCCACCTCCTCGTCGGTGCCGTCCCACAGCCTCTCCAGCCACGGCCCCGCGAAGAGACCCACCAGCGTCGGCACGCCATCCGCCTCGGTGGCGTCGAGCCATTCGCTGACGCTCGTCACCTCGGGCCCGTGGATCCGGTAGTAGCCCGCCGGGTGCGACGGCCAGAACCGCCTGTCGAACCGCAGCACCACCTTCTCCACCCGTCCCGCCCCGAGCCGTTCCAGCGCCGCCACGTGCCCCTCCGGTAGCCCCGGCTCGAAGCGGATCTCCCGCAGCACCGGCAGCGGCACCGTGACGATCACGGCATCCGCCCCGGCCTCGAACCCGTCCCCGGCAAGCCGCACCCCGGAATCACTCAGCACGATCCGCCGCACCGGCCGCCCGAGCCGCACGTCCAGCCCGCCGGCCAGATGATCCACCAGCAGCCGGTAGCTCCCGACGATCCACCGATCGCCCTCGCCGACGCCGGGCTCGAACCCGTACCGCGCGCTCAGCCACGACAGCGGCGCACCCGAATCCATCACGATCTCCGCATCGACCAGCCGCAGGATCTCCTCGACCGCGAACGGCCCCGGATCCACCAGCCACTCCTCCAGCACGTCGGCGATCGCCGCCTGCGGCGCCGCATGGTCCAGCCGCGCGCGCAACTCACGCTCCAGTTCCTCGGGTACGGGGCCCGCGGCCGTCCCCAGAACCAGCGGATCCCCGAAGTCGGTGGCGACCACCCCGAGCCCGAGCTTCTCGGCGAGCCGGGCCAGCGCGTTGTCGTCGTACTGCTGCAGCCAGTTGGCTCCCAGATCGAACGTGAACCCGTCGAGATCAACCCCATGGGTACGGCCACCGACCCGATCCCGGGCCTCCCACACCTGCACCTCGGCGCCGCGGTCGGCGAGCGCCCGGGCCGCCCCGAGTCCCGCCATCCCGGCGCCCACGACGGCCACCCGCCGACGACCGGCGGCGATCGCCCACGCGGCGGCCTCGAGCCCCTGCTCGTAGGCCCCGTGCGTCATCCCGGCCCGGGTCGGATGGGTGGCCTCCCCGGCGATCCGCAGCCGGCCGTCCACCGGCGCCCCGAGCGCGACCCGGTCCGCCGGCGACCCGCCCTTGCCGATCAGGCTCCACGATCCCCGGGCCCACGGGTCGTCCCCCCACCGGGAGACGAGGAAGGCGGTCACACGAGCGGCCTCAGTCATGGCCGCAGCCTAGGGTCTGTTTCATAAAGGATGCCTGGGCTGCGGCGTGGTCCTGGCCCCTCTATGAAACAGACCCTAGATCCCGAAGATCAGGAGGTGAAATTTTTTCCCATTGGGCAAGGAGTGAACCAGTGACCCATACCAATGCTTGCTGTGACGAACCTGAAAATCGACTGAGCATTACCGGTCAATGTCTCGAAAACCTGTAAACGACACGTTAAGCCATCTGTAGTAACTCGATCGATCTTGTTGTAAAGTCCCGGACACAAACGTCTCCCCCGACTGCCGCAAGAGAGACACGGGCTCAGACGATGTTCAATCGCACAGTCATGTTCGCCAAACAGCACACCCCGAACCACCTGCGCGTCCGGGCTCGCCGGACGCTGCTGGAAGCGCACAACGCCCGGATCCGGCTCACGGTTCCGGTCGCCGAGCGCTGTGAATATGTCAACATCTATCACTGCGCAGTGCGCAAAACCGCGAGCCAGTGGGTGAAATCGGTTTTCAGCGATCCGATCGTTTACCGACACTCCGGATTGCTGACCTACGACCCGCGCTATTACGACTGGCGGGATCCACGGGTGTGCCCGCCGAACCGCATCGCGCTCTCGCTCTTCTTCCCGAAGAAGCGGTTCGACGCGATCCCGAAGCCGGAGCGCTACCGGGCCTTCTTCGTCTACCGCGATCCGCGGGACATGGTCGTCTCCAGCTACTTCTCGACCAAGGACTCGCACGGCCCGATGGGCGACGTCATCGAGGTCCGCAAGGTCCTGCGCGAGCTGCCGAAGAAGGAGGGCCTGCTCTTCCTCATCGACGACCTCGCGAAGAAGGGCCGGTTCAACGCTCTCCGCTCCTGGGTGCTGGCGCCCGAGGACGAGGCCGTCCGGCTCATCAAGTACGAGGACCTGACCGGCATCCGGCAGACCGAGGAGGTCGACGCGCTGATGCGGCACTGCGGGATCACCATCCCGCGGCCCGAGCTGGAGACCCTGCTCGACAAGTACAGCTTCTCCGCGATGAACCGGAAGAAGGGCGCCGGCGAGGTCTCGCACTACCGCAAGGGCGAGGCCGGCGACTGGCGCAACCACTTCGACGACGACATCCAGGAGGCCTTCCAGAAGGCGGCCGGCCCCAAGCTCGTCGAACGGCTCGGATACCAGGTCCATGACAGCGCCGCCTAGGAGCTGACAGCGTCGTGTGCGGGCCGTGACAGCGCCGGCCCGCACTCTCGATGACGACGACATCGAGGGGATGCGACGACATGCAAGATCTGGTGGTGCGCGCCGAAGGGCTGCGCAAACGATTCGGGAAGACGCAGGCGCTGGACGGCGTCGACCTGGCCATGCGCCGGGGCACCGTCCTCGGCGTGCTCGGACCGAACGGCGCCGGCAAGACGACAGCGGTGCGGGTGCTCGCGACGCTGTTGCGCCCGGACGAGGGCAGCGCGTTCGTGGCCGGCATCGACGTGCTGAAGGACCCGCGGGCGGTGCGGCGCAAGGTGGGGCTGACCGGCCAGTACGCGTCGGTCGACGAGGACCTCACCGGCGTACAGAATCTGGTCTTGATCGGTCGCCTGCTGGACATGAGCGGCAAGGTGGCCCGGGGGCGCGCCGACGAGCTGCTGGCCTGGTTCGACCTCGCGGAGGCGGCCCAGCGGCCGGCCAAGACCTACTCCGGTGGCATGCGCCGCCGTCTCGACCTGGCCGCGAGTCTGGTCGGGCGTCCGGAAGTGATCTTCCTGGACGAGCCGACGACGGGCCTCGACCCGGCCAAGCGCGAGGACATGTGGGGCGTGGTGCGCACCCAGGTGGCGCGCGGCGCGAGCGTGCTGCTGACCACGCAGTACCTGGAGGAGGCGGACGCGCTCGCCGACGAGATCGTGGTCGTCGACCACGGCCGGGTGATCGCGCACGACACCCCGGACGGCCTGAAGCGCCGGGTGGGTGGTCAGACCCTGAGGGTACGACCGACCGATCCGTCCCGCCTGCCCGAGGTGCTGCGGGTGCTCGACGCCGTCGCGGCGCCGGGCATGAGCGCGGCGAAGGACGAGGCGGCCGGTTCCCGCCCGGGCGCCGCGAGCGTGCCGGTCACGAGTGACGCCGCGCTGGCCGAGACCGTGCTGCAGCTGAGCCGCGACGGCATCGAGGTCACCGAGCTCGCCCTGCACCTGCCCAGCCTCGACGAGGTGTTCCACACGCTGACCGGCCGTACTCGGACGGAGGAACTGGTATGACCGCCTGCACCGAGTGGCACTCAGCCGCACCGCACGACGGCCTCGCAGACGAGGGCCAGAAGGGCATGCCGAAGGAGGGCACAGCATGACGGCCCTGGCCCGCCACTCGGCGGCTCTCGCCCAGCGCAGCCTGATCAAGACGATCCGCACCCCCGAGGCGCTGATCGACGTCACCATCCAGCCGGTGATCTTCCTGCTGCTCTTCACCTACCTGTTCGGCGGCGCGATCGCGGACGGCGACCGGCACGCGTACCTCCAGTTCCTCCTGCCCGGCATGCTCGCGCAGTCGCTCGCCATGGGCGGCGTCGCGCTGGGCCAGAACCTGAACGCCGACATCGAGAAGGGCGTCTTCGACCGGTTCCGATCACTGCCGATCTCCCGGTCGGCGCCACTCGTGGGCGCGGTGTTCGCCGACGTGATCCGCTACCTGACGGTCTGCCTCGTGATGCTCGGCTTCGGCACGATCATGGGCTTCCGGGTGGAGACCGGCGTGGTCCCGGCGATCGCGGCGGTGGCGCTGTCGATCGGGTTCGGCCTCTGCTTCTGCTGGATCTCGGTGTGGGTCGGCATGCTGGCCCGGACCTCGGGCGCGGTGCAGGGAATCATGTTCCTGCTGGTCCTGCCGCTCACGTTCGGCAGCAACGTGTTCGTCCCGGCGGACACCCTGCCCGGCTGGCTGCAGGCGTTCGTCGACGTCAACCCGATCACCCCGCTGGTCGGCGCGATCCGCGGCCTGCTGGTCGAAGGCCCGGTCGCCGGCGACCTGGTGCGGACCCTGGCCTGGATGGCCGGCCTGCTGATCGTGTTCGTGCCGCTGGCCCTGCGCGCCTATGCGAGACGGGCCTAGGGCTTCGGTCGGCCGGGCCGGAAACCCGGCTCAGGAGGCCGGGCCCAGGGAGAGCCGGGACGGCTTCACCCGAGTGAGCGCGGCCGGCGACTCGAGGGACCAGCCGGCCGCGTACGCCTCGCCGAACCCCGCGTCGCCCAGCGCAGCCCGCGCCTTCGCCGAGATCGCGGCGACGTGCAGGTCGGTGTGATCGTGAGCGCCGCGCAGGCGGGCTGCCGCACCCAGCAGCAGCGCCGCCTCGCGGTGCTGTCCGCGCAGTTCGGCCAGCCCGCCGGCGGTCACCGCGACCATCGCCATGATCGGCATGTCCTGGGTCTCCACCGCCGCCGCGTACGCAAGCTCGAGCTGCCGTTCCGCGGCGCCCGGGTCGCCGCGGCGCAGCGCCAGGCCGGCCCGGACGCTGCCGATGATGGCGGCGCCGTGATCGCCGCCGACGACCGGCAGGGACTCGACGCCCAGCCCGGTGGCGGCCCGGTCCAGCAGCACCTCGGCCCGGTCGAGGTCGCCCAGGACGATCAGCAGGCCGGCCTCCAGGGCGTCGACCAGAAGCAGCATCTCGACGGACGCGGACCGCTCGGCGCGGGCCCGGGCCGAGTTCACGGCGGCCACCGCCTCGTCCCGCTCGCCGCGGCGCATGTGCAGGTCGGCCCAGCGCAGGTCGATGAAGACCTCGTCGGCGAGGTCCATGGCGCCGAACTGCCGGGCCAGCGCGCGGGCCTCGGTCAGGTCGGCGAGGGCGCCGTCGAGGTCGCCCTCGTACTGGCGGAGCAGGGCCCGCAGCGGCAGCACGGTGGCCTGGCCCCAGCGGTCCCCGGCCGCCGCGAAGCCGGCCAGCGCGGCCGCCACGTCGGACCGCAGCCGGGCCAGGTCGCCGTTGTTCTCGGCGATCTGGGCCCGGAACATCCGGGCCAGCGCCGCGATCCACCGGTCCTCGCCGTTGATCATGCGGTCGATGCGCTCGTCGGCCGCCTCGGTCTCGCCGGCGAAGTAGAGCAGGGCCGCGGCGGTGGCGCCCTGCGGCCCTGGCAGCACCTCGTGGCGTTGCAGGCGCTGCGCGAGCGCACGCAGCCGGTCCCGCCGCTGGGCGGCCGTCTCGGTGAGGTAGGCCGGCTCGTGCCCGGTCCGGTTGATCATGAGGATGGCCTCGGCGCAATCGGCCTCGACCGTCCCCCGATCGCCGGGCACCGCTCCCTGCTCGCCGGGCACCGCGAGGGCCGCGGACAGCCAGTACGCGGCGTCGGCGTCCCGGCCGAACATCTGCCAATACCAGCAGAGGTCCAGCGCCAGCCGGATCGCGGCCCGGGCGTCGCCGGTGTCGCAGAAGTGGCGCAGGCCGCTGAGGGCGTTGTCGTACTCGGCGTGGATCACCCGGAGCGCGATGAGCTGGTCACTGGTGCGCAGGATCGGGTCGTACTCGGCGACCAGCGCGGACAGGTATGCGGCGGCCCGCCCCCGGATCTCGGTGAGGATGCCCTGCTCGGTGAGGCGCTCGACGCCGTACTCGCGCAGCGTCTCCAGCATCCGGTAGCGCCCGCCGTCCGGCGCGAGCTGCAGCAGCGACCGGTCGACCAGGGCGGCGAGCAGATCGGGCACGTCCCCGGGAGCACCGTCGAAGACGGCGGCGGCGGACGCGGCCGTGACCCCGCCGGGCAGCACGGCGACCCGCTCGGCGAGGGCCCGCTCGTCGTCGGAGAGCAGGTTCCAGCTCCAGGCGATCACGGCGCGCAGCGTCCGGTGCCGCGGCTGGGCGGTGCGGCTGCCGGTGGTGAGCAGCCGGAACCGGTCGGAGAGGCCGGTCGCCAGTTCCGGCAGCGCGAGCGTGCGCAGCCGGGCGGCGGCGAGTTCCAGCGCGAGCGGCATCCCGTCCAGGCCGCGGACGATCCGCACGACGTCACGCACGGTGGTCTCGCCGATCGCGAAGCCCGGCCGGACCGCGGCGGCTCGTTCGGCGAAGAGCCGCACGGCGGGTGCTTGCGCCGCCTGCTCCGGTGCGGCGTCCGCGGGGGGCATGCCGAGCGGGCCCAGGGGTACGAGGGATTCGCCGTCCACGGCCAGCGGCTCCCGGCTGGTCGCCAGTATCCGCAGCCGCGGGCATCGCACGAGCAGCGCGCTCGTCAGGTGCGCGACCGCGTCGATCAGGTGCTCGCAGTTGTCCACCACGAGCAGGATCTCCCGCCCGCCGAGCCGCTCGGCGAGCACGTCGACGTCGTCGCGTTCGCCGCGCGCCCGGTTCGCGGTCTCGAAGAGGGCCGATCCGCGCAGACCGGCCGCGGCCACGACGGCGGCGCCGACCTTCGCGGCCTCGGTCACCGACGCGAGATCGACGAGCCAGGCGCCGTCCCGGTACTCCGCTCCCCGCCGCCGCGCCGCCTCCAGCGCGAGCCGCGTCTTGCCCGCCCCGCCGGGACCGAGAACGGTCACGAGCCTCCCGGCCGACAGCAGCGCGTCCACCCGCGCGAGATCGTCGTCCCGCCCGATGAAGCTGGTCAGCGGCGCCGGCAGGTTGCTTCTGGTCACCCCGGGCGCTTCACCAGCGCTTTCTCCGGGTACGGCGGGAGCGCCGCGCAGCAGCCGCAGATGCCGCTCCCGGAGCGCCGCGCCCGGATCAGCACCCAACTCGTCCGCGAGACGTTCACGGATCCGCTCGTAGACCGCGAGCGCGTCGGCCTGCCGGCCCTGCGCGGCCAGCGCGTCGACGAGCAGGGCCGCGAGCCGCTCGTCCAGCGGATGGTCGGCGGCGAGCGCGGTGAGGCGGGCGCCGGCCCGCTCCGCGTGACCGAGAGCGATCTCAGCCTCGGCCAGATCGGCGCCGGCCGCCACGATCACGTCGGCGAGCCGGGTGGCCTGGGCCGGGGCGACCTCGGCGAGTTCCGGTGCGAGCGGCCCGCGCAGCAGCGCGGCGGCCTCCCCGAGCGTCTCCGCCGCGCCGGCCGGATCGCCGCCGCGCAGCCGTTCCCGGCCGTCCGCGGCAAGCTGCTCGAACCGGCTGACGTCCACGTCCGCCGCGCCGACGGCGAGCCGATAGCCACCCTCGGTCTGGACAACCGCGTCCCCAGCCCCGAGCAGCCGGCGCAGCCGAGACACCAGCGACTGCAGCGCGTTGGCCGGATCCGCGGGCCGCTCGTCGGGCCAGAGCGCGCCGGTGAGCTGCGCCGGGCTGACCGGCCGCCCGCCCGCAACAGCGAGCCGGACCAGCAGACCCCGGATCCGCGCACCGGGCAGCGGCACCACGGCCTCCCCGCGGCGCACACTGAGCGAGCCGAGCAGCCCCACCCAGAGCCGCCCGCCGTCCGTGGTCACCACCCGATCCTCCCCCGCCCTGTCCACCGCCCGCACACCCTCCCACCCCGCACAGCCCCGCACACCCTCCCACCCCCGCACACCTCCCACCTCCGCGCAGCCCCGCGCCCCGTCCTTCCCTCGCGCCCCCTCGCGCCCTCTCCCCCGCGATCTTGTTGATCCCCACAGGAACGGAGCCGGCCGAATCGACAAGATCGGGGAGGAGCGGGCAGGAGAGAGGTGGAGCGGGGAGGAGCGGGGGCGGGCGGGGTCAGTTCTCGGCGGCGTAGGCCTCTACCTTGGCCGTGTCGCCGGCGACGATCAGGACGGCGCCGTCGGGCACCGCGGTGGTCGGCTGGGCGTACACGAAATCCTCTCCGGGCCGTTTCGTGCCGACCACCGTGACCCCCCACTTGGTGCGCAGCGCAAGCTGCTCGAGCGTGCGCCCGCCGGCGCCGCGCGGCGCACGGACCTTGGCGATCGCGAAGCCGTCGTCGAACTCGATGTAGTCGAGCATCCGGCCGCTGATCAGGTGCGCCACCCGCTCGCCCATCTCGGCCTCGGGATAGATCACGTGGTCGGCGCCGACCTGGCTGAGGATCTTGCCGTGTTTCACGCTGGTCGCCTTCGCCCAGATCTCCGGCACGCCGAGCTCGGCCAGCGCCAGGACGGTGAGCACGCTGGTCTCCAGGTTCGTGCCGATGCCGACGACGGCCCGCGGGAAGTCGTGGACGCCCAGCTGGCGCAGCGCGTCCTCGTCGGTCGAGTCGGCCTCGACCACCTGGGTGAGCCGGTCCGACCAGTCGAGGACGATGCGCGGGTCGCTGTCGATGCCGAGCACGTCGTAGCCCAGGTCGAGCAGGGACTCGGCCACCGCGCTGCCGAACCGGCCGAGGCCGATCACCGCGATGTTGGTGCCCTCGTGCCGGGCTTGCCTGTCCTGGGTCTTCTCATCCGACAAGGGGTCGCTCCTCGGGATAGCGGTAGAGGCGGCGGCGGGTGTTCAGCGCGATCGCGGTGCCGACCGCGATCGTGCCGACCCGGCCGCAGAACATCAGTACGACCAGGACGACCTGCGCGGACGGCGGCAGGCTGCCGGTGACCCCGGTGCTCAGCCCGACGGTCGCGAAGGCCGAGGTGACCTCGAACAGGGCCCGGTCGAAGGGAACGTTCTCGGTCAGCGCGTCGAGCACGACCGTACCGGTGCCGACCAGGGCCACACCCATCAGTGCCACCGTCATGGCCTGCCGCTGGGTCTCCTCGGCGATCCGGCGCTTGCGGACCACGACGTCCGGCTCACCCCGGATCTCGGCCCAGATCACGTACGCGAGAAGCAGGAACGTGGTGAGCTTGATGCCGCCGGCGGTGCTCGCGCTGCCCCCGCCGATGAACATGAGACCCGTCGTCGTCGCGATCGTCTCGCTGTTCAGCTGTCCCAGGTCGACGCTGTTGAAGCCGCCCGACCGGGTCATGATGTCCTGGGTGAAAGCGGTCAGCACCTTGGCCGGGACGCCGAGCGGGCCGAGCGTGCCCGGGTTGCGCCACTCGAAGATCAGGAAGGTCAGGAAGCCGAAGGCGGTCAGCAGCAGGCTGCCCGCCACGGTCAGGAACGTGTGCGTCGACCAGCAGCCCGGCGTCCGCCACTCCCGGGCCAGCTCGAAGAGCACCGGGAAGCCGATCGAACCGGCCAGCACCCCGAACGCCAGCGGCAGGCAGATCCACGGGTCGGTGACGAACCCGATCAGGCTGTCCGAGTAGAGCGCGAAGCCGGCGTTGTTGAAGGCCTGGACCGCGTGGAACACCGCATACCAGAGCGCCTTGCCGAACGGATATTCGTACGAAATCCAGAAACGCAGCGTGAGCACGACGGCGATGGCGCCCTCGCACACGACCATGACCACCGCTACTCTCCGCAACACGGCGGCGATGTTGCCGCCGGTGAGGCCGGCGCTCTCGGCCTGCGCCATGAGCCTGCCGCGCAGCCGGAGACGACGCGACACCAGCAGGCTGAGCAGGGTAGCGAGGGTCATGATGCCGAAACCGCCGATCTGCGACAGCACGGTCAGCAGCACGTGGCCGAACGTGCTCCAGTAACTCGGCGTGTCCACCACGGCGAGTCCGGTGACGCAGACCGCGGAGGCGGCGGTGAAGAGCGCCGTCACGAAGGGTGCGTGACCGGGTTCGGCGCGGGCGGCCGGCAGCATCATCAGGGCGGTGCCGGCCGCGATCGCGCCGAGGAACGCGAGGGGGACGATTCGCGCCGGATGCTGCCAGGGTGATCGCACCCGAGGATTATTGCTGCTGTTGTGCCCAGACGCTGGCGAGGAACGCGCCGGTGCTCGTCAGGGTGCGCACGGTGTTCCAGCGGATCCACGGTTCGAGGAAGAACTCGCGGATCTCCCGGGCGTCGCTCAGATCGCCGGCCGCCAGCCTGTTGTTGAGCGGGATGCTCCGGGTGAACGTGATCAGCAGCGTGGCGGCGTAGAGCAGGACCGCGATCAGAAGCGGCCATCCGACGGCGGGCTCGTCGCGGTACAGGAACATCGCGACGACGCCGGCGACGAGCGCGCCGAGGAAGATCACGAGGAAGAGCGGGTTCTGGATGGCGATGTTGATCCGTTGCATCGCGTCGACGACGGTGCGGTCCTCGGCCCTGCGCAGACCCGGCATCACCGAACCGGCGTACGCATAGAAGAGGCCCGCCATCAGGCCGAGCAGGACCACCGCGATCAGCAGAACCGTGGCACGCATGGCACGACCCTACCGGCTTGTTGCAGAAATCCTGCAAACGATTTCTCTTCACATCTATGGCGACCTATGTTTTTCTAGGCCTCGGGAGCGCTCCCTATATCCCCAAGATCCGTATTTCCCCGATATGGATCACGCTCTCGCATTGGAGTCTTCATGTCCAGCCGAATCCCCCGGCTCGCCATGGTCGCCGCGCTGCCGTTCGTTCTCACGGCCGCGGCGGCGGGTGGCGCGTCAGCGGCGCCCGTGCAGACCTTCGCCATCACCGACCTGGTCGGATGGGCAACGCAGAACGGCGGCACCACCGGCGGCGGATCGGCCGCCACCACGACCGTGACCAGCGCATCCGCGTTGACGTCGGCCCTCGCCTCGACGGCGGCCGCGAACATCCGGGTGTCCGGCACGATCTCCTGCAGCGGCATGCTGCGGGTCCGGTCCAACAAGACGATCATCGGCAACGCCGGGGCCGCGATCGTCGGGTGCGGATTCAACGTCAACGGCGACCGGAACGTCATCATCCGTAATCTCTCTTTCCGGAATTGGAACGACGACGCGATCAACGTGCAGGAGTCGGCCACCAACATCTGGGTCGACCACAACAGTTTCAGCAACGGGTATGACGGCGCCGTCGACATCAAACGCGGTTCCGATTTCATCACCGTCTCGTGGAACCGCGTATTCAGCCACGACAAATCGATGCTGCTCGGGCACAGCGACGGCAACGCGAGCCAGGACGTCGGCCACCTGCGGGTGACCTACCACCACAACTGGTTCGACGCGTCGACGCAGCGGCACCCGCGGGTGCGGTTCGGCAACCCGGTGCACGTCTACAACAACTACTACCGCAACAACTCCGGCTACGGCGTGGCGTCGACCGAGGGCGCCGGCGTGCTGGTCGAGGCCAACTCGTTCGAGGGCGTCTCCGACCCGTACCACCTCGGCGAGGGCTCGTCCGATCCCGGATCGCTCGTGGCCCGCAACAACCTGCTGGTCAACTCGGGCAGCGGCCAGACCGGCGGCTCGGTGGCGTCCATCCCCTACGCCTACACGGCGGACGCCCCGGCGAACGTGAAGTCCATCGTGACCGCGAACGCGGGAGCTGGTCGCATCAGTCTTTGATCGGTCCGTCCCCCAATGAGCGCGGCGCCCTCCCCATGGGATCGGGGGGAGGGCGCCCGCCCGTTTCTGTCACACCCCGGCGGTAGCTTGCCCGGGTGACCGAGTTCGCCATCGCGGCTCTCTCCGGGCGGCTGCACGCCCTCGCCGCGGACGCCGACGCCGACGCCGAGGAGCGAGCGGCGCTGGTGCTCTCCATGGGTGAGCTGGACCTGGCGCCGAGTCCTTCCTTGAAGATCAACACCGCGGGGTACGAACGTGCGCCGCGCTCGCCCCGGCCCTGGCCACCGACCCGCGCGCCACCGCCGGGATCCTCACCGCGCTGACCGGCCCGAAGGCCCCCGAATCCTGGTTCACCCGGCCGCCGGACTACGCCCGGGTGGCGGACGTGAGCCCGGCACTCGCGGCGTGACAGCGGGCTCGTACCCGAGCCATGAACATCGCGAGGCTTCCGCCCTCACCGGCTGCGGCATGCCTCATGGCAGCTCGGCCGGCGGTCATGGGGGCTCGGCCGGCGGTCACGAGGGCTCGGCCGGCGCTGCCCTGTTCAGTGCGTTCCTGCTCAGTGCGTTCCTGCTCAGTGCGTTCCTGCTCAGGGGCGGGGTGCCATGCGCGAGCCCGTTCGCCGCCGGCTGCACTCCGGCGGGCTCGATCCGGCTGCGCGACAGCCGTGTCGTACCCTCGCCAACTGGTCCGCAGCAGGCCGGCCAGCTCATAGCAGGCGTCGATCGGGATCAGGAAGCATCCCGCCCTCCGCAGCAGCAGCGCCTCCACACCGGGCCGCAACGTCGCGAACGCCGGATGCCGCCGCACGAGCCGCTCCCACACCGTGGCCGGCAGCTCCTCCTCGGTGGCGCCGCCCGGCGCCGGGCCGCAGACCACCAGCCCACCCCCGGACAGCGACACGCCCCCGGGCACGGTCGCCGTCCGGGAGATGAAGGCGAGTCCCGCCGGCACGCGCAGGTCGTCCCACGTCTCCTGAGTCAGCACGTCGGACGGGAATTCCAGGTAGCGGTCCGGGACAGGTTCGTGACGATCGCCCGCCGGATGGTCGTGGCAGGACGGGCAGCCGCAGACCAGCGACCGCTGCGCGACGTCGAGCAGATGGCGGTGGGCCGGGTTGATCGCGGCCCCGCAGAGGGCGCACCTCGGCCCGCCCGGCGGCACCGTCGCGGGCCTGCCGGACCTGCGCAACATCGCTTTCGACGTCATGGATGCCTCCCGGGCACCGGTGGGGCCCAAAGGCTAAACGGGTCGCGGCGACGTTCCGCAAGGCCAGCCACTCCGGAGGCGTACGTACCGTTGAAAGAGTTTTCATACCCGCTGAATGTGGCGTAGTGGTTTCACATAGACGCAGCTCACGAATGTCTTGTGCGCACAGCACAAAGCGGCCACTGTGGATGGAGACCGCTTGCCGGGAACCGATGCTCGGCAAGAAGTTTCAACCCTTGCAGAGGAGAATCATGAGGCGTCACCTCGCCACCGCCGTGCTGGCCGGCATCGTCGCGGCACCCGCACTCGCCACACCGGCACTCGCGGAAGCAAAGCCGGCACTGGCGGAAGCAAAGCCGGCAACGGCAGCGACGGCATCGACGGCATCGACGGCATCGACGGCATCGACGGCATCGACGACCGGATCACAGCAGGCGCAGAACCCGATCGCCGCCACCTTCAACCTGGTCGCCGGCTTCACCACGTACGGCCAGAACGTCTACGTCGTCGGCAGCATCCCCGAGCTCGGTTCCTGGAACCCGGCGAAGGCCGTCCCGCTCACCACGACGAGCAGCACGTTCCCGAACTGGACCGGCGGCGTGGCGCTGCCGGCCGACACCTACACCGAGTTCCAGTACATCGTGAAGAACGCCGACGGCACGGTGGCCCGCTGGGAGAAGGGCTTCCAGCAGAACCGCTCCACGATCACCCCGCCGACCGGCACCTACATCACCCACGACACCTTCGGCGGCTACTGACAAGCGGCCACTGACAAGCGGCCGCCAAAGACGAGGAAGCGCGCCGAGGGATATGGCCTAGATACCCCTCGACGCGTGATCACCCTATGACGCGCGCGAGGCGGCGGGATCGACTGTCCCGCCGCCTCGCACGACCGTCCATATAGTGTCATCCATGGCGCCCGGGCTGAGCTATCACGATGCGATCAAACTGCTCAACGGCTCCGGGCCGCTCCTGCGGATCGCCGACAACGTGCTGGGCGGGGCGCTCTCGATCGCGACGGCGGGCGGGAGCGAGGCCGCGATCAGCCTCTTCGACGCCAAGACCGAGGCGATCCGGTTGGGTCACCTCATCACCGGCAAAATCACTGATTTCGTACGGGACCAGGGGCGCTACAACCGCAGCAGACGGCTCCACGCCGCCCACGGCATCCTGGTCGTCACCGCCTTCTTCGAGGTCCTCGACCACGACGTCGACCGCGACTACCAGCTGTCCGTCGTGGCCCCGGGCAATCCGCCGCCCGGCAACTGGATAGCGCGGCTGCTCGGCGCCGAGATCCCGGTGCCGGGGCCGGACGTGAGCTACGACCGCCTGCTGCGCCGGATCGAGGAGTGGTGCACCGCCCGGGCCGCCGAGATCTGCGAGACGGTTCCGCCTGAGCTGCCGCGGAGGGCGGTCTCGCGCTACGAGGAGCTGGTCCGCAGTCTGGCTTCCGACGTACCCGAATTCGGCCTTTGGATGAATCGGCAGGAGGACCGGGCGGCGTCGCGCGGGCTGGAGGCGCTCGAAGCGACGTTGCGGAGGGTGAGCTCGCATCGTGACCCGCAGCGCCATCGCGCGGCCCTCGCGCTCACCTACCGTGCCGGCTTGGGGCGGCCGATCCTGGGTGGTGATTCCGGTGAGCTGACCCTGCCGAGCCTCGGGGCGGCCTATCTCGATCCGCGGTTCCGGGTGAAGCCGGCGGGTCCCGGCGCGCGACCGGCCGAGGAGGGCTGGTGGGACAGCGAGGTGCGGGACGACTTCGCGGCATTCCTGGCGGTCTATCTCACGACGCCGCAGGCCGCTGCCGCGCCGATGCTCCTTCTCGGTCAGCCGGGCGCCGGCAAGTCGTCGCTCACCCGGATCCTGGCGGCCCGGCTGCCCGCCGCCGACTACCTCGTGGTGCGGGTGGCGCTGCGGGAGGTGCCCGCCGAGGCGGAGATCCAGGATCAGGTCGAACAGGCCATGCGCAGCGCCATCGGTGAGACCGTGGCCTGGGCGGACCTGGCCCGGGACGCGGACGGCGCGATGCCGGTGATCCTCCTCGACGGCTTCGACGAGCTTCTGCAGGTGACCGGGATTCATCAGTCCGACTACCTCCAGCGGGTCGCCGCCTTCCAGCAGCGCGAGGCGGTGCTCGGCCGTCCGGTAACGGTCATCGTGACGAGCCGCGTGGCGGTCGCCGACCGGGCGCGACTCCCGGCCGACAGCCTCGTGGTGCGCCTCGAGCCCTTCGACGATGCGCAGCTCGAACGCTGGATCGCCACCTGGAACCACGCGAACGCCGGGTACTGGCAGGCCTCCGGCCGCCGCCCGCTCACCCTCGGCGTGCTGAAGCGCTACCCCGACCTCGCCTCGCAACCGTTGCTCCTGCTCATGCTCGCCCTCTACGACGCCACCAACTCCTGGGACTCGGAGGGAACGCTGGCGGCCGGCCAGCTCTACGAACGGTTGCTGCGCTCGTTCGCGGAGCGTGAGGTGGTGCGCGTGCACGGCGAAGCGCACCGTGACGGCCTGGTCGAGGACGAACTGCTGCGACTCTCCGTGGTGGCGTTCGCGATGTTCCACCGGCTGCGACTCTGGGTGACGACGGCCGAGTTGGACGGCGACCTCGCCGGGCTCGGCCTGCAACCACGGCGGCAGTCGGGCGAGGCGTTCCGCAGCCCGCTCACCGCCGGCCAGGAGATGGTCGGGCGCTTCTTCTTCATCCAGCGTGCCCAGGCCGTTCGCGACGATCAAACCCTTCGGACGTACGAGTTCCTGCACGCGACGTTCGGCGAATACCTGGTGGCCCGTCTCGTGGTCCAGGCACTGGCCGACGCCGAGGCCCGGTCGAGGGCGCGCACGCTGAGTCTCGGCACGGACGCCGACGACGACCTGCTGCGATCGCTGCTCGGCTACACCCCGTTGTCGGCCCGGGCCACGGTGATCCCCTTCATCGCCGAGCTGCTGGCCGGCCGGGAGGGCGTCGCCGGCTGGCTCGTGGACCGGCTGCGCGACGCGGTGACCCGGCCCCGGCACACGCCGCTCGCCTATCGGCCGATCGAGAAGCGCGCCGACTACTGGATGGCGACCTACTCGTTCAACCTGGCGCTGCTCACCCTCGCGGCCGGTGGCGAGGTGCGGGCGTCCGAGCTCTTCCGGCACGCCCGCGACCCGGCCGACTGGCTGCGGGACATCTCGCTGATGTGGCGTGCGGCGATGCCGGGCGGCATGTACCTGGACGCGCTGGAGACACTGACGGTGACCCGCACCTGGACCGGCGAGGGAAAACGCGATCTGGTCGTCACGGCCGGCGCGGCGCCCTCCGGGCCCGTCGACCTCCGGTGGGTGCAGGGCAACCGGGTGAAGTTCGACCGGACCTTCCCGAGCGACGGCCTGCTGCCGCCCGCTCTCAAGTCGATGGACCTGAGCGGCGCCATGAGCGACGACTATCTGCGGCACGCCGTCGATCCCCTGCTCCGGCGGTTCCCCGACGCCCTGGTGACGTTCGGAACCGACGAGTCGGGCATGCTGCGGTCGCTCGCGCACGAGATCGTCGAAGGCCTGCTCGGCGCGGCGGCCGGCGAACTCGACGAGGAGGGTCTGGAACGGCTCAGCCTCCTTCTCCGGCAGGCGCGGTCCCGAAGTGTCGATTTCCGGTGACCGGCGGCGTCGTGGAGGTGAGTCGCCCACTACGGGAGGTAGATCGTGCGTTACATGCTCTGGATGCTCGAGGCTGATTCCTATCAGCGCGGGCAACGCCTCGCCCCGGCCTCGGAGGCCGTCACGGTACGGGTCCGCGACGGCGAGACGCAGGTGACCGAGGGACCGTTCGCGGACACCCCGGCACCCGTCGGCGCCTTCGAGGTCGTCGACGTGCCCGACCTCGACCGGGCCATCGCGATCGCGTCGGCGCACCCGGCCGCCGTCGAGATCCGGCCGTTCCACCCGGAGGAGCACTGACCATGAAGTTCCTGGCATTCGTCTGCGCCGACGACGACCTCCTGCTGCCCGCGTCGGAGAACACCATCGAGGAGTGGCTGGCCACGACCCCGCAGCGCGCCGAGGGGCACCGGCTGCGCGGCCGGGAGGACGCCACGACCGTACGGGATCACGGCGCCCTGGTCACCGACGGGCCGTTCGCGGACACCAAGGAGTGGATCGCCGGCTACGACATCCTCGACTGCGCGTCGGTGGACGAGGCGATAGCGATCGCGGCGAGACATCCGATGGCGAAATACGGGGCGATCGAACTGCGCCCCTTCCATGACTGATCCCGCCGGATCGACCCCCGCCGGGCCGCGGCCCGGCGGGGACCCGGCCGGCGCGCGGGAGGCCGTCGAGGCGGCCTTCCGCGGTGAGTGGGGCCGGATCGTGGCGACGCTGATCCGGCTGACCGGCGACTGGGACCTCGCCGAGGAGTGCGCGCAGGACGCCTTCGCCAAGGCCCTGACCAGCTGGTCCGTGGACGGCGTACCCCGCAACCCGGGCGCCTGGCTGACCACGGCCGCCCGCAATCGCGCCATCGACCGCCTGCGCCGCGCCGCCGCCGAGACGGCCCGATGGCGGGCCCTGAACACCATCCACCCCGAGGACGAGCCCGCGACCGAGGACGATCCCGTGCCCGACGACCGTCTGCGGCTGCTCTTCACGTGCTGCCACCCGGCCCTGCCGCTCGATGCCCGGGTGGCGCTCACCCTCCGTACCCTCGCGGGTTTGACCACTCCCCAGATCGCCCGCGCCTTCCTGGTGCCCGAGGCGACCATGGCGCAGCGCCTGGTCCGCGCGAAACGGAAGATCCGCAACGCGGCGATCCCCTACCGCGTCCCCGAGCCGCACCTGCTCCCGGAGCGGCTCTCCGGTGTCCTCGCGGTGCTCTACCTGATGTTCAACGAGGGCTATTCCACGGACCGTGCGGACCCGGCCGCCGAGGCCGACCGTGCGGATCCGGCCGCCGAGGCCGACCGTGCGGATCCGGCCGCCGAGGCCGTCCGTGCGGATCCGGCCGCCGAGGCCGTCCGGCTGACCCGCGTGCTCGCCGCCCTGATGCCCGACGAGCCGGAGGTGCGTGGCCTGCTCGCGCTCCTGCTGCTGCACCACGCCCGGCGCGCTGCGCGCACCGACGCGAACGGCGATCTGGTCACCCTGGGCGACCAGGATCGCGCCGCGTGGGACCAGACCTCGATCGCGGAGGGCGTACGTCTCCTGGCCCGCTCGCCGGGCCGCGGCCCGTACCGCATCCAGGCCGCGATCGCCGCCTGCCACGCCACCGCCCCCACCGCCGCCGCGACGGACTGGGAGCAGATAGCCGCCCTCTACGCCGAACTGCACCGCCTCACGAGATCCCCGGTGGTCGAGCTCAACCGTGCCGTCGCGATAGCCGAGTCCGCGGGCCCGGCGGCAGGCCTGGCACTCCTCGAATCCCTGAGTTCCCAGCTGGCGGGCTACTACCTGTTCCCGGCCACCAGGGCCGAGCTGCTCACCCGCCTGGGCCGTCACACCGAGGCGGCCGAACTCTACGGCGAGGCCCTGCTGCTGGCCCCCACCGACCCGGAGCGCCGCTTCCTGACCGCGCGCCTCCGGGCCGTCCGCCCGGAGTCCCCGCCGTAGCTACTTCCGCCGGACCGTGATCCCGTACAGAACGCCGAGCCCGATCAGACCGATCGCGATCGCCACGACGACGGTCCGGAACGGGTCCGCGCTGTCATATCCCTGCACCAGGCTCGCCAGCCCGACCACGATGCCGAGCGCCACCGCGATCTCGTTCCGCGACTTCTCGGCGTGATCGGCCCGGCCGGTGTGCGGGACCTCCGGCACCTCCGCCGTCGATTCCGCGACCGCTCCCAGGTGAAGCGCCATGGTCACCGGTTCGGGCACCCGGGCGGTGCCTCGGTAGACGATCGGAGGTGCCGCCGGAGTCGTCGGACCCTCCTCGCCGAGGCGGAGGCGGCGCGATCGGTAGCGGACGGCGGCGACCACCGGGACGGCCAGCAGCAGAGTCGCCGAGGACAGAATCAGGTAGAAGGTGATGGAGGCGCCGACGGTGTCCGCATGCGTCCAGGCCTGATCCGGATCCCGATCCAGGACGATCAGTACGGCCACCAGCCCGACGAGAATTCCGGCGCCGATGTGGACGCCGTAGACGGCACGATGCCACCCCCGTTTCGTGAGCCACCACTCCGACCACATTCCCGGCAGGCGCAGCAGAGCGCACAGAATGAGCGCGGCGAGAAAGCCGGCGGTGTAGTCCTCAGGTTCGAGACTCACCAATCCCGGCGTGATGAGCAAAGCGACCGCCAGCAGGAAGACCATGTTGAACCAGAAGACCGCGGAGATGGACGACAGGGCCCAGCGAAAGCCGGCATCGTGCGTGACCCGTTCATCGCCGCGCACGGACGCGCGGATCAGCGCCACGACGGCGCCCACACCGAGCCCGGCGAGGGTGACGCACGCATATGCGAAAAGCCCGACCCCCCACCCACCGGCAGTCGCGGTGCCGGTCGCAACCGGTGGCGCGGACGGCGTGGCTCCGGCCACCCCGCCCACGACGAGACCGGCGACATGGCTCGTGACCACGCTGATCTGACGCCCTCGCCGCAGGAGGTAGACCTCCAGGAGGACGGACAGCAACCGCATCGGCAGAAGGAGAATGATCGCGAGGACCACTCCGCTCAGCCATGCCTCGCCGGCCGGTAACAGGCTGGGGCCGGCCAGCACACAGCCGGCGACCACCAAACCTGCGTTGACCATGAACCTGCGCTGCGTCAAGCGCGGCCCGGAAGCATCATTCTTCTCTGATCGCACAGCCGGAAAAGCCACGCGTGGCATTGTCACTTATCGATCTTTGAAGTTGTTCCTCCGAACGGCCGGGTCCTGCCGGCGAGGGCGGGACCGGCCGGCCGAGGGCGGGACCGGCCGGCCGAGGGCGGGACCGGCCGGCCGAGGGCGGGACCGGCCGGCCGAGGGCGGACCGGTGTCAGCTGAGGCGGATCTGGAGGCTGGACAGGCTGGGCCGCACGTCCACGACGGTTCCGGCCGGGTAGCGGAGGGTGTGGTCGCGCTCGGTCGAGATCAGCACCAGGCCGATGCGGTGGCCGGCCGCGAAGACGTGGTCGGTCGTCTGCAGGTCCCAGTGGAAGGTGTATTCGCGGCCCGGCACGAGCGGCACGGTCCGGGCCGGCGACTGGCGGTTGCGGACGTCGAGCCAGCCGTAGGAGACGATCTCGAAGGGCGTCGTGGCCGTGACGTATTCGCGCTGGTTGAAGCAGCCCGGATCGCCTTCGATGCCGGGGCCGATGCAGTCCTGGGTGGTGAGGGTGCGCAGGCCCGCGAACCGGTCGGTGACGCCGTAGTCGACGAGCATGGCGGTCAGGTAGGGCGAGTCCCCGGTCAGCCCGGCCCGTACGGTCACGGACGGCGTGCCGGAGACGCGGGTCTCCCGGGGCAGCGGCCCGGTCAGGTAGGCCAGCCGGTTCGGGTCGTCGCCGGGCGCGGCCACCAGGTCGGCGGCGGTCCGGGACGGGTCGTCGACGAAGCTCTGCCGGGCGTGCGACCACCCGCCGCCGAGGGTTCCGTCACCGAGCCGCAGCGCGGCGGGCACCCCGGGCAGCGGCCAGCGCGTGGACGTCCGCCACACGTTCGGCGCGGTCTCCACGTCGGCGATCGGCTCCCGCATGATCCCCGTGTCGATCTTGTAGAGCCACTGGTCGAACCACTTGTTCAGGGTCGTGAGCCACGCTTGCCGTCGTACGTTGAAGGGGTCGGTGTGCGCGGCCTGATGCAACCAGATCTTGCGCGGCACGCCTCGCGCTGAAAGCGCGTCCCACCACTGACCGGCCTGCAGCGTCCGCACGTTGTCGTCGTGCAGGCCGTGCACCAGGAAGACGCTGGCCCGGACCTTGTGGACGTCGCGCAGATAGTTCCGCTCGTCCCAGAACGCGTTGTAGTCGCCGGTCTCGCGGTCCTGCGCCTCCTCCAGATGTGCCATGACGTCGGCGCACACTTCCGGGTTCTGCCGCGTCAGCACCGCCTTGGCCAGCACGTCGGTGTCCTCGCCCTGGAACCCGCCCGGCGCCACCACCCCGCCGTTGGCCCGGTAGTAGTCGTACCAGGACGAGATCGCGGCGATCGGCACGATCGTCTCCAGCCCGCGGACGCCGGTGGCCGCCACCGCGTTCGGCAGCGTCCCGTTGTAGGAGACGCCGATCATGCCGGTCCGCCCGGTCGCCCAGGTCGCCGCGACCGGGTTGCCGGCCGCGTCGAAGGCGCGCGCCCGCCCGTTCATCCAGTCGATCACGGCCTTGGCGCCGAGGGTCTCGTTGCGCCCGCCCGAGGTCGGGCAGCCGTCCGAGCCGCCGGTGCCGAGGCTGTCCGCGAAGACCACCGCGTAGCCGCGCGGCACGAAGTAGTTGTCCAGGTACCCGGCGAACGTGATGTTCTGCGCCCGGTCGGCGATCGCGGCCGACCCCACGGTGAGGCCGCCGTCCCGGTCGATGTCGTCGTGGTTCGGCACGTCGTTGAGGCCCGCGTAGTACGGGCTGGCCTGGAAGATCGCCGGCACCTTCGCGGCGATCGCGGGCCGGATGATCCGCACGGCGACCCGGTCCGGGGAGCCGTCGGCGTCGCTGTCGGCGGGCGACTCCACCCACACCTGCTCGCGGATCGCGGAGGCGTAGTCGTAGATCGGCTGGGTGCCGGAAGCCGGCACCGCTTCGAAAGAAGCGGAGGCGGGCGCCGTCCCGAACGCAATAGACGCGACGACCAACACGAGGGCCAAGACGTATCGCATCGCCGCACTATATCGCCAACTATCGATCACCGAGAGGATGATGCATCGATCGTCACCATCGTTTACGGTCGGCGTGTTCCGATGTGGACAGGAGAATCCGCGATGAAGCTGAGGATCTTGGCGGCCGTGGCGACCGCCACCGCCCTCGTGGTAGTCCCGGGCACGGCCGCGACAGCCGGCGGCCACGGCCACGGAGACCCATGTGCGAAAAATGCCAACGACACCTATGCCGAGCTGCTCAAGTGCGTGACGCTCAAGGGCGTGCTCGGCCACCTCCAGAAGTTCCAGAAGATCGCCGACTCCAACGACGACGCGTACTACCCGGGCTCCCGGGCGGCGGGCACCGAGGGGTACGCGGAGAGCGTCCGCTACGTCTCCGGGCTGCTGCGCAAGGCCGGCTACCGGGTCACCCTCGATCCGTTCGAGTTCCAGTTCGTCTTCCCGGCGCTGCTCCAGCAGCTCACCCCGGTGAACGCCGAGTACGAGACGGGCGCGTTCACGAACAGCCCGCCCGGCGACGTGACCGGCCCGGTCATCCCGGTCGACATCAACCTCGAGGGCGACCGCGCCACCACCAGCGGCTGCTCCGCCGACGACTTCACCGGCCTGGACTTCAGCGGGCCGAACGACATCGCGCTGATCCAGCGCGGCGGCACCCTGCCGGACGGCACCACCGCCTGCTCCTTCGTGATCAAGGCGCAGAACGCCGAGGCGGCCGGCGCCGAGGCCGTGGTCATCTTCAACCAGGGCAACGACCCGACCCGCGAGGCCCTGATCGTCGGCACGCTCGGCGACGACCCGCCGGTCACGATCCCGGTGGTGGGCGCGAGCTTCGCCGACGGCGCCGCGCTGGCGCAGGCCGGCTCGACCGCGCACGTGCGGGTGCTGCCGTCCGAGACGCGCACCGACGTCAACGTGATCGCCGAGCTGCCCGGCAGGAACCGGAACAACGTCGTGATGGCCGGCGCCCACCTGGACAGCGTCGGTGACGGGCCGGGCATCAACGACAACGGCTCCGGCTCGGCCGCGATCCTGGAGACCGCGCTGCAGATGGCGAAGATCAAACCGCAGAACACCGTGCGGTTCGCCTGGTGGGGCGCCGAGGAGGAGGGCCTGATCGGCTCGGCCGCCTACGTCGCGGATCTGACCCAGGCCGAGCGTGACCGGATCGCGCTCTACCTCAACTACGACATGGTCGGCTCGCCGAACTACATCTTCCAGGTCTACGACGCCGACGAGTCGTCGTTCCCGGCTCCGGTCGTGGTGCCGCCCGGTTCGACGGCGATCGAGGATCTGTACGAGTCGTACTACACCTGGAAGAACAAGCCCTACGACGACGCCGAGTTCTCCGGCCGCAGCGACTACCAGGCGTTCATCGAGGCGGGCATCCCGTCGGGCGGCCTCTTCACCGGCGCCGAGGTGGTCAAGACGGAGGAGCAGCAGCGGATCTGGGGCGGGGTCGCGGGCGAGTCCTTCGACCAGTGCTACCACCAGGCCTGCGACGACATCGGCAACCTCGACCTGAACGCGCTCGAGGTCAACAGTGACCTGATCGCGTTCGCCCAGCTCACGTTCGCCTACTCGACCGAGTCGGTGAACGGCGTGCCCGGGAGGAAGGTGCCCGGCAAGCCGATCAGGCTGCCGGCGCCCGCGGGTCCGCAGGGCACGTTCGTCACCGACGGCGGCGACGCCCCGCACCACCCGGAAAGCTGATTCGAAGATCAAAATCAAGGGCTCGGGCCGCAGCGTTTCGCTGCGGCCCGCTGCCTGGTCCGGGTGCGTGCGTTGATCGTACGTGGACCGCTTCCGCCCTCGCCTCGCCGTGCTCACCGGGGCCCTGCTCGTACTGGCCACTCTGCTGGCCGCGACCACGGCGGCGAGGACCCGGACCGGGTCCGGCGCCGCGTTCTGGGTTCCCGCCCCTCCGCCACCGGTCGTGGTGGCGCGCTACTCCTTCGACGGTCCCGGGGCGTCGGCCTGGGCGGACAGTTCCGGGAACGGCCACACGCTGAGACCGGTGTCCGGCAACGGCGCAGTCGCGGAGCTGGTCCGCCGCCAGTCGGGTTCCGCCGTACGATTCCCTGATCCTTGCCGGAAGGCGCCCTGCCGCCGCCTCGTCCTCCGGACCGGGACCACCGCCGATCTGAACCCCGGAGCCCGGCCGTTCCGCTACGGCGCGTCGGTGCGGCTGGCGCCGAACCGCACGAGCCGGGGGCAGAACGTGCTGCAGAAGGGCTACTCGACCGAGGGAAGCCAGTACAAGCTGCAGGTGGACGGCGACTCAGGCCATCCGAGCTGCGCCCTGGTCGCCGGCGCGACGATCCACCTGGTGCTGGCGCGGGTGAGCGTCGCCGACGACCTCTGGCACACCATCGAGTGCCGGCGGCACGGCGCGAACCTGGCGATCTACGTGGACCGGGCGGTGCAGGGCATGGTCGCGGTGCCGGCCGGCCTGTCGGTGGTGAACCAGGAGCCGCTCAGCCTGGGCGGCAAGAGCGCGTACGGCGACAACGACCAGTTTCACGGGGTGCTCGACGACGTCTGGGTGGCGGTCGGCCCCTGACGCGCCGACTCCCACTCCTTCCGCGCGGCGGCCGCCTCCTTGAGCGCCTTCAGCAGCGGCAGAGCCTCCGCGGTGGCGGCGCGGCCGGCCTCCTCGAACTCGGGGATGCGGGACAGCTCCCAGAACGCGTACCCGTCCACGTCCGGGGTCAGCACCAGGTCGGCGTCCTTCGCGAGGGTGCCGGTGCCGCCCGGCTGCAGCGTCGACACGGCCACCATGATGTGCAGGATCGTCGCCGGTGGCCGCCGCGGCAGCGGCCCCGACACGTCGACCGCCACCACGATGTCCGCCCCGAGCCGCCGCGCCAGGCCGGCCGGCACGATGTTCACCAGCGACCCGTCGACGAGCATGAGCCCGTCCCGGTCCACCGGCGGGAACACCCCCGGCACCGCGGCGCTGGCGAGCACCGCCTGAGCGACCGACCCCTCCCGCATCACCACCTCGTCACCGGTGGCGAGGTCGCACGCCACCGCGGCGAACGGCAGCTTCAGGTCGTCGAAGGTGGCGTGCCCGAGAGCCGTGTCGAGAAAAGCCCCCAGCCGGCTGGTCTCGAACAGCGCCTTCCGCGTCCGCGCCGGCCGCACCATCTTCGCCCACCGCAGCGTCTGCGCCAGCTTCACGATCTCCGACGGCGACTGCCCGGCGGCATAGAGCGCCCCGACGAGGGCCCCCGCACTGGTCCCGGTGACCACCGCCGGCTCCAGCCCGGCCCGCACCAGCTCGTCGAGAACCCCGACATGAGCCGCGCCCCGGACGGCCCCACCACCGAGAGCAAGCCCGATCCTGATCCCCGGCGTCTGATCCACAGGGGTCCCTACTTGACCTTTCGGGTGGAGCGGGCCACCAGTTCGTCGTATTCCTTGTGCTTGCCGAGCCAGTCGCTGAGGAAGGGGCAGATCGGCACGACGGTGCGGCCGCGGGCCCGGGCGTCGTCCATCACGGCCCGGGCCAGCGTGTCGCCGACGCCGCGGCCCTCGTAGGCCGGTTCGACCTTGGTGTGGGTGTAGACGACGATGGCGCCGGTCAGCTGGTAGGTGACGACGCCGGCCAGGGTGCCGTCCTCGTCGTGCGCCTCGAAGCGCTCCCGCTCCGGCGCGTCGGTCACGGTGATACTCACCCGTCCATCAAATCAGAGCGGTGGCCGCGGGCCGCGGCTCGGTCAGGTCAGCAGCGCCACCGCGGCGGTCAGGTCGCCCACCACGGCCGTGGCGGCCGGGGTGTCCGGCGCGCCGGCGTACTCCCCGGTCCGCACCCGGATCGAGCGTGCGCCGAGCGCCTGCGCGACCGCCACGTCCTTGCCCGGCCGGTCGCCGATCACGACGAGCTCGGCGGGCGGCACCCCGAGCTGCGCCGCCGCCTCGTGCAGGCCGGCCGGGTGCGGTTTGCGCGCCTCCCGGCCGCCCAGCTCGTCGGTGATCACCACGGCCGTGAAGGCGCCGGTGAGGCCGGCGGCGGCCAGCTTGGCCCGCTGGATCAGCGGGTTGCCGTCGGTGAGGCAGGCGACCGGGAAGCGGGCGGTGAGGGCGGCCAGCGCGGCATCCGCCCCCGGGAAGAGGGGCAGCCGCCGGGGACGGTAGCCGGTGAACGCCGCCACCAGGACCGGGACGAGGGTGGTCACGTCGCCGGGCGGCAGGCCGTACCGGGCGAGCGCCCGGTCGATCGTCCCGCCCCGGTCCGAGCCGGCGAGGAGCTCCCGCCGGACGGCACGGCCGAGCCGCACCGGGTCGAGACCGGCCTCGGCGCCGGCCCGGCCCACCGCGCGGGCCGCGCCGTAGAGGTACGCGGCCTGCGGGTAGAGCGTGTCGTCGAGGTCGACGACGACGGCCGTGACGCCGGCGAACAGGGTCACGCCAGGGCCCAGGGCAGCGGCCCGTCGGTGTAGTCGGGCTCGTCCAGCCGGAGCAGCGCCTCCACGGCCGGGTCGGCCAGAAGTTCGGCGACCCGCTGGCCGGTGGTGCCGTCGCCGTACGGGCAGGGCAGCGCCGCGATGTGCGCGAGCATGAGCGGCTGGCTGAGCCGGTGCGCCGCGGCCACCGCACGGTCGGCCTCGTCGTCGCTGCCGATGCCGGTGAGCACGGCCGTGCCGGTCTCGACGCCCTCCCAGCGCGGGGTGGAGCGGCGCAGCACGACGACCGGGACGCCGAGGTAGGAGGCCTCCTCCTGGAGACCGCCCGAGTCGGTGACCACGACCCGGCTGGTGGCCAGCTCGCGCAGCAGCTCGTCGTACGGAAGCGGATCCTCACAGGCCACCCCGGGCACCGCGGCGAGCCGCTCGGCCAGGCCGAACTCGGACAGCCGGGCGCCGGTCCGCGGGTGGATCGGGAACCGCACCGGGCCGATGTCGGCGAGCCGGGCGACCACGTCGATGAGGCGGGCGAGGCGGTCCGGGTCGTCGACGTTGGTGGCGCGGTGGGCGGTCACCAGGACACCGGTGCGGTCGGCCGGCGCCACCGGCGTGATGCCCCGCTGCCGCAGCGCGTCGACGACCGGGTTGCCGACGATGAAGATGCGGTCGGCGTCGACGCCCTCCTCGGCGAGGAAGCCGGCGGCCCGCCCGGTCGGCGCGAAGTGCAACTGGGCGGTGGCCGCGGCGACCCGGCGGTTCACCTCTTCGAGGCTGCGCGGGTTGAAGCTGCGCAGGCCGGCTTCGAGGTGCGCGAACGGGATGCCGGCGGCGCGGGCCGCGAGCGCGTACGCCGGGACCGTGTGGGTGTCCCCCAGCGCCAGCACGAGGTCGACCGGATGTTCCCGCAGGGCGAGGTCGGCTCCGGACAGCACGGCCCCGAGACGGTTGCCCTCGGCCGGCACCGTGAGCCGCACGTCCGCCGTGAGGCCGAGGTCGCGCTGCACGTCGCCGGCCATCGCGGCGTCGGTGTGCTGGCCGGTGTCGACGGTCACCACGGTGTGCCCGTGCGCCCGCAGCGCGGCCACGACCGGCGCGAGCTTGATGACCTCCGGCCGGGTGCCGAACGGGACGAGGATTCGTTTGCTGCTCATCGGGCGGCCCCTACGAGGTCGGAGGTGTAGAAGACTTCGCTGAAATACCTGGCCATCTGCAGGCCGGGCTGGAAGGAGAGCGACGGCAGGACCGCCGCCGGGTCGAGGATCCCGGCGACGTACGCGCCGACCACGTCGGCGCCGGCCGCGAGCGTCAGCGGCAGCCCGCCGGAGAACCGCGGGTTCACCTCGACGATCGTCACGGCCCCGGACGGGTGGACGAAGCCCTGCACGTTGGCCGGGCCGCTGTGCCCGACGGCCCGCAGGGTGGCGGCCACCGTCTCGGTGACGAGCGGCGACGCGAAGGTGGTGCCGCGGACCGAGATGCCGCCGCGGGTCTCGTCCCGCCAGCGCGGCACGCAGGCGACCAGCCGGCCGTCCCGGGCCACCAGCGCGTCGGCGGTGAACTCCCGGCCGTCGAGCCGGGTCTGCACGATCGCTGCCGGGACCGTGAAGAACGCGTGCGGCAGGTCGGCGGGCTCGTCGACGAAGATCACGTCCCGGCTGCCCCGGCCGCGCGCCGGCTTCACCACCCACGGGCCGGGCACCAGCCCGGCGGTGCCGGCGGTCCAGGCGGTGGCCGGGTGCGGCACCCCGGCGGCGTGCAGCGCGGTCGCGAACGCGATCTTGTCGAGGCAGGTCTCGGCCGAGGCCGGGTCGGGCAGCCAGGTACGGACGCCCAGCTCGTCGAGGCGGCCGGCGAGCGGGGCGAGGGCGTGGTACTCCTCGGCGACCGTGCAGACCAGGGCGAGCGGACGATGCTCGTGCATGATCGCGAGCAGGCTCTCCTCGTACCCTGGCTGGTCCGCCCGGGGAAGCACGGCGGAGTGACCGGCGAGACGAAGCCCGACCCCGTCGGGGTTGGCGTCCAGAGCGAGAACCTCGTCGCCGGCCGCCTGCAACGCCTGGATGACCGCCACCCCGGCCGGACCACCAGCACCCGTGACGGCGATCAACCGCCCGGTCCTGGCGGGCGACGCGGGCGAAGCGGCCGGGGCGGGAGATCTCATCAGCCACGCCCGCGCCCACAGCCGCAGCGCGACCACGTCCTGGCTGGCGACCGGTTCCCACTGCCGGGCCGCCACCGCGTCGGCGAGCGCGTCCAGCACCCCCAGGTCGGTCTCGTGCGTGGCGACCGCGAGCAGCGTGGCGGTGTGCACGCCCAGACCCTTGCCGGCCAGCTCGCGGACGATGGAGGCGCGGCGGGCGGCGTTCTCGTGGCCGACCCGGTAGTCGACGCGGGTCCGCTCCCGGCGGCGGGCCAGCCGGGCGGAGAGCGCGCGCGGCAGGATCCTCCGGTGCAGGAACGCGGTCACCTGGACCTTCGGGGCCTTCGGGGACTCGTCGAGCGGCACGCGATGGCCGAGCCCCGGACGCGCCCAGGCCTCCGGCCGGTCCGCGGTGTGCCGTCCCGTGTGGTCCTGCTCGGCGCGCTGGGCGTCGTACATCGTCATTCCGATCATGATGAGCAGTCCGATCAGGGTGTAGGCGAAATTGATGACCGCGCCGATCCAGTCGTGGAAGAAGACCAGCGCGTCCACCGCGAAGTAGCGTCCGGCCAGCAGCGACAGCAGGAGCCTGAGCTGGTTCGCGGCCAGCACGAAGACGCTCGCCACGAGGAAGCCGGCCAGGACCTGGGGCCGGCCGCGCAGGACGATGACGGCGAGGGCGGCCAGGGCCAGGACGCTGGACAGGATCGAGCAGGAGCCGGTCATCGTGGCGGTCACGGGTTCGAATCCGGGGCCGAAGACGATGAAGGAGTCGCCGAGGGCCGCCGACACGCGGTCCACGCCCATCGCCAGAATGATCTGTTCGCAGATGCGGACCTCGAAGTGGCGGGCCCAGTCGATGAAGAGGATGTAGCCGCCGACGCAGCCGGCCACGGCGAGGGCCATCTCCAGGATGACGAGGTGGCGGCGGCGGGCGGTCGCGGTGGGGACCCTCTTGCGCGCGCGGGAGTGCAGGGCATGATCGAGGCGGCGGGCGACGAGGGTCATGCCGCATCCGACATAGGCGACATTTCCGAAATTTCGGGCTTTTTGTGTACGAGGGGAATGGTGCTCGTCGCGCCCGACCGTGCCGTCTTGGACCAGCTGTAGGTCGTCCCCCACATCCCGTCGAAGTACGCCTTGGTCGCGGTGAGGATCGACATCCCGAACGCGGGGATGAACCCGACGAGCATCCACACGGCCTTGCGCGACACCCGCCCGAGAACCAGCCCGACGGCCAGTTCGGTGAACGGCCCGGCGAACAGCAGCGCCGACAACGAGATCATCTGCAGGAACGAGGACCCGCCGATCCCGAACGCCCGCAGCCCGATCAGCACGAGCCCCAGCCCGCACAGGACCGGGACGTGATACACCCAGAGGAAGAGGATCGTCTCCAGCTTCTCCATGGCCGACAGATGGCGGCTGAGCAGGACCGGCCGCCAATAGTCCCGCAGGCACTTCTGATGCCCGCGGGCCCACCGATACCGCTGCCGCCAGAACCGGCTGTTCGACAGCACCGCTTCCTCGAAATCCACGGCGGTCGAGTCGTAGCGGACCCGGTAGCCGTCCAGGAGAAGGCGCAGCGTCAGGTCGGTGTCCTCGGTCACGGTGTGCGGATTCCAGCCGCCCAGGCCCCGGATCAGATCGGTGCGGACCGCGCAGTTCGCCCCACCGTAGGCGGGCAGCTCGAAGAGGGCCTGCCGGCCGTACTCGTTGACCAGATATCCCGACAGATAGTCGATGAAGATGGTCGAGGCGAGATTCGATTCGACGCCGTTGCGGACCACGCAGCGGCCCATCACGGCGCCGACGCGCGGGTCCCGGAAATGCCGGACGAGCCGGCGCAGCACGCTCGACTCGGGCTGGTGGTCGGCGTCGAAGATGACCGCGATCTCGGCGTCGACGAGCGCCAGGGCGTCGTTGAGGGCGCCGGACTTGCCGCCGCCGGCGCCGGGCTCGCGGTGCAGCACCCGCAGCCGGGGGTTGGCCTCGTGCCAGGCGTCGAGCTTCGCCCCGGTGCCGTCGGTCGAGGCGTCGTCGACGACCACGACCGTCAGCTTCGACGGCGGGTAGGACAGGTCGAGCATGGCCGCGACCATGCCGTCGACCACCAGTTCCTCGTCCTTGCAAGCGACCAGGACGGCGATCGACGGCGTCCAGGTGTCGATGCCGATGACGGGCGCGTCCAGGTCCCGTTCGGCCCAGCGGGCCGCCGAGACCGCGAACGCGAGATGCCGGAAGAAGAAGAGCAGGAACACGACGTTGAGCACGGTCGCCGCCCAGCCGAGCGTCCGGTCCACCCCGAACAGCGCGAACGCCGCCACGGTGACCAGGGCATGGCCGAGCAACCCGCGCCTGGAGTGCCCGGGAACATGGCGGTGGCGCCCCCTTCCGGCAGGGGGCGCCACGCCACCGGTCACGCGGCGACCATCTCGGCAAGCGAGGAGGCTTGATGGGGCAGGGTGATCGGCGGCGCCAGGTCCCAGACGAACCGGGCCGGCATGAACGCCTCCGCGAACCGCACCCGGGCCTGCGCCCCGAAGTGCCGGGCCGACGCCGCCACCACCTCCGGGTCGACCATGGCGGACGCCTCGACCTGGCTGTGGTGGCACGCCAGCGCGTCGATCTTGCGGTCGAGGTGCGCCGAGATGTCCACGTAGACGGTCGGGTCGAACCGCGTGGTCGACGGGCTCCGGTAGTGCAGGATGCGCCGGCTGTGCCGGGCCGCCGAGAGGGTGGCCGCCGCGACCGCCCGGTGGTCCTGGTGCGAGTCGTCCGGCGCGTGCACGTAGACGACGTCCGCCTCCACCTCGCGGATCGCCCGCTCGATGATCGCCACGGTGGCGGCGTCCGGGGTGACCGCGCAGTCCTCGAGGCCGCCCCAGACGAGGCCGCAGTCGAGGCTGCGGGCGGCCGCCTCGGCCTCGGCCCGCCGGCCGCCGACCAGTCCCGGCCCGTTCTGCCCGCCGGTCACCACGAGCATGGTGACCCGGTCGCCCGCCGCCCGGTGTGCGGCGAGGGTGCCACCGCAGCCGAGCTCGATGTCGTCGGGGTGCGCGCCGATCGCCAGGACGCTGCGCATCGTCACGGCTGGGCCGCCGAGCGGCGCTTGCGCCAGAAGAAGATGCCACCGCCCACCAGCGCGGCGATGAGCAGCGCGAGCAGCGGGCCGGATCCGTTGCCGCCGGCCGGCAGGCTCACGTCGCGGCCGCAGGTCGGCTTGTTCCAGTGCGCCGTGACGGTCTTGCCGCCGACCTTCCAGGTGATCTGGGTGTCCTTGGAGAGCCAGCCGGTCGCGAACGTGGCCTTGTGGGTGCCCGGCTCGAAGCGCGTCGTCACCTTCGCGTCGGTGCTCTTCGTGGTGCCGATGAGCACGACCTTGTTGTTGTCGCCCGCGTCGATCTTCCCGGTCTTGCCGGCGGTGCTGACGTAGCCGAAGACCGCGCGGTAGGTGCCGGTCTTGCTGTCCTGCACGACGCAGTCGCAGGTGGGCGTGCCGGAGAACGTCTGCCACGTCGCGGCGGCGGGCGTGGAGTTCAGCACGAGTACGGTCGCGATCGCCGCGACGAGCGCGGCTCCGGACGCTGCGAGCAGCGCGCGGCGCCGCCGCAGTGACTGGGGCACGAGACTCATGGGTTACCTCCGCAGGTTCTCCGGACACGCCGGGTGGCGCGTCGTACCCATCGGCCTCCCCAGGCCTCGCCTGAGTAGCGGGCGGGTTGCACGGTCTTCACCAAGGGTGTGCCGAATTCGCCCGCCCTTGCAGCGAAATGCGCGATTCGGCCTCGGCTTCGCCTTCGGCACCTGTTGCTTCGGGTACGGCCGGAGCACCGTTGATGATCTTCGGTACCGTTCCGGGACATGACGCTCACCGATGTCCTGGCGCGCGCCGCCGCGGAGGCACCCGGCCAGGGGATCGTGCACGCCGGCGACGTCGAGCGCTTCGTCAGCTACGCGGAGCTGTGGGCGGATGCGCTGCGGGTGGCCGGCGGGTTCCGGGCGGCCGGGCTCACTCCCGGCGAACCGGTGCTGGTCGTCGCCGCGGACAGTGCCGATTTCGTGGCGCTCTTCTGGGGGGCCGTCGCCGCGGGACTGGTCCCCGTACCCCTGCCCCCGGAACCGGACCGCCTGGCCGCCGTCTGGCGTCACCTGGAATCGCCGGCCCTGGCCGGCGATGACGCCCTCGCCGGCGCCCGGCACCTGCCGCTGTCGTCGCTGCGTGCCGCCGCGCCACTACCCGCCCCGCACCCGGCCGCCCCCGACGACCTGGCACTCCTCCAGTTCTCGTCGGGCAGCACCGGCGCACCGAAGGGCGTCGAGCTCACCCACCGCAACGTCGTCGCGAACCTCGAACAGGCCGCCGCGGCGACCGGCGCCGACGCGTCCGACGTGGTGGTGACGTGGATGCCCTACTTCCACGACATGGGCCTGATCGGCACCCACCTCACCCCCGTGTATCTGCGCTGCCGCCAGGTGCGGATCAGCCCGCTCACCTTCGCGAAACGCCCGTGGGTGTGGCTCGAGGTGGCCGCCCGGCACCGGGCAACCCTCCTGTCGGCGGCCAACTTCGCGCTGGCCCTCGCGGTGCGCCGGGTGCCGGACGCGGTACTCGACACGATCGACCTCAGCAGCGTGCGCCTCGTCATGGTCGGCGCCGAACCGATCTCGCCGGCCGTATGGCGATCGTTCGCGGACCGGCTGGCCCGGACCGGTCTGCGGTCGTCGGCGCTCGCTCCGGTCTATGGGCTCGCCGAGGCGACGCTGGCCGTGGCGTTCCCGCCACGGGGTGAGGTCGCCTCGCCGGTCCGGGTCAGCCGGGCGGCGCTGGCCCGTGGGGTTGCTGTTGCGCCTGTCTCCGGCGGTGCGGCCGTGGAGTTCATGGATGTCGGGTATCCGGTTGCCGGCTGTTCGATCCGGGTTGTCGACGAGGTCGGGGGCGTCCTCGAGGACGGGTTGGTGGGGCGGATCGAGGTCAGTGGGCCGAATGTGACCCGTGGTTATTTCCGGTCATCGGTGGTGGCCGTGGTGGGCGGGTGGCTGCGGACCGGCGACCTGGGATTCATCCGTCACGGGCGGCTTGTCGTGACCGGCCGGGAAAAAGACGTTATTTTCGTGAATGGCCGGAATTTTCATGCGTCCGATCTCGAGGAGGTAGCCGCCGCGACTCCGGGTCTCGGCGACGGCCCGATCGCGGTGGTGGGGGCCACCGATCCTTCATCCGGCCACGAGATCGTGGCGGTGCTCCTGTCGAAGCCCGCGGTCCGCACCGACCCGTCCGCGGCCGAGCGTGCCCGCCGGAGGGTGGCCGAGGCCCTGGCCTACGACGACGTCCGCGTCGAGGTGGTCCCGAGAGGCACCTTCACCAGGACGACGAGCGGAAAGCTGCGCCGCCACCTCCTGCGCGACCGCCTCCTCGCCAAGTCCTCCTCCGCGCCTCCCCTTCCCGCAGCCGCCCTCCCCCTCGCCTCCGCCAAGCCCTCCTCGATGGAGGAACTCGTCCGGGCGACCTGGGCCCGCGTCCTCGGCGTCGACCCCACCACGATCGCCCCCGGCGACCGCTTCCTGGAGATCGGCGGCTCCTCCCTGAAGGCCATGGAGGTCCTGGCCGACCTGGAGGACGCCCTGGGGCGCACCCTGGACCCCTCCCTCCTCCGCGACGGCGCCACCATCCCGGCCCTGGCCGACCGCCTCCTCTCCGCCCCGATCCAGCCCGGCCCCCGTCCGGCCTCCTCGAGCACCACCGACCTGGCCGTCATCGGCATGGCCTGCCGTTTCCCCGGAGCCGACACCCCCGAGCAGTTCTGGGACAACCTCGTCAACGGCCGGGACGCGGTCACCGAAGGCGGCGCCTTCCTGGCCGACCCTTCCCTCTTCGACGCCGCCTACTTCGGCATCCCCGACGACGAGGCCCGCCTCATCGACCCGCACGCCCGCATCTTCCTGGAGCTGGCGCACGAAGCCCTGGAGCAAGCCGGCTACGCGGGCCCCCGCCGCCACACCCATCGCATCGGAGTCTTCGCAGCGGTAGGCGAATCCGCCTACCCCGACCTCATCCGCGAGGCCATCCTCAGCACCCCGCACGCATTGACCGGAAGTCTGCGCAACCTGACCCCGGCCCGGGTGGCCCACCTCCTGGACCTGCGCGGCCCCGCCGTAGCGATCGACACGGCCTGCTCCTCGGCCCTGGTGGCCCTGCACACGGCCCGCCTGAGCCTCCTGGCCGGCGACTGCGACATGGCCATCGTCGGAGGAGTCAACCTCAACCTGACCACAACCGGTCAGACCCTCCTGGCCGAAGCCCAGGCCCTCTCCCCCACCGGCCGCTGCCGGGCCTTCGCCGACGACGCCGACGGCTTCGTACCGGGCGAAGGCGGCGCAGCACTGGTCCTGACCCGCCACCGGCCCGAGGCCACCGACCGCGTCCTTGCCCTGATCAAGGCGACGGCGGTCAACAACGACGGCCGTTCGCTGAGCCTGATGGCCCCGAACCCGCTACGCCAGAGCGAGGTCATCACCGAGCCCTACCGCCGCGCGAACCTGAACCCGGACGACGTCACCTACATCGAGGCCCACGGCACCGGTACCCCGGTGGGCGACCCGATCGAGGCCCGCTCCCTCGCGAAGGCCTTCCCACCCCGCCCGGACGGCACCCCGCGCTACCTGGGCTCAGTGAAGACCAACATCGGCCACCTCCTGAACGCCGCCGCCATGCCCGCCCTCATCAAGGTGATCCTGGCCTTCCAGCACAGCGAGCTACCGCCGTCCCTGCACCACACCACCCCTTCCCGGCGCTTCGATCTGGAGGCAGCCGGCCTCCACCTCCTGACCGAACGCCACCCCTGGACAGGCAAGCTCGCAGCCATCAACAGCTTCGGTTTCGGAGGCACCAACGCCCACGCGGTCCTGGCCCCACCCCCAGCCGCCAGGGAATCCCAGGCAACCACCAAGCCCGCGCCGGCGGCCGAGCCCTCAGCCACCACGCCGCAAGCACTCACGACCCCCACACCCGCCGGCCCACAGCCGCCCACCGCCTCCTCAGCCGCCAGGTCCGGATCGGTGGGCCCTCACCTGCTGACCGTTTCCGCCCATTCCCCGAAGGCGCTGGCAGCCCTGATCAGCGACCTGGCCGAGCACCTCCGCACCCACCCCGACCTCCCCGAACACGACGTCTGCGCAACGGCCTCAACGTCCCGCGACGATCACCCGTACCGTCTCGCTCTGATCGCCGAAGGCGACCTCCCCGCGCGCCTCGCCGCAGCAAGCGCGAGCCTCGGCACGAGCAGCGCCCCCGGCACGGGCAGCACCCACCGCACAGACCGCGTCCCTCGGATCGCCTTCCTTTTCCCCGATCAGATTTCGGTAGCCGACGCGATCGCCGAATCGTCCCAGTTGCGCGCATATGGCATCCATCCAAACGTCATCGCCGCCGAGGGCAGAGGCGCCTGGGCGGCCGTGGCAGTGGCAGGAACCCTCACCCCGGCCGAAGCGATCAAGCGAGCCGCCACCGAGCCGGCCACCCAGGCCACCCACGCCGCCGAGCCGACCGCGCCCGCCGCCGAGTCGCTGGTCGCAGCCGTGGAACGCCTCAAATCGGAGGGCTTCGACACTTTCGTCAGCCTCGGTTCCGTCGACGTCGCGGCATCGTCCGACGCAGGCGCCGTGCTGGTCGCCGGCTCCACCCCTCGCGAACTGCTGCGGCTCGCGGGCGAACTCTGGCAGCGCGGCGCCACCCTCGACCGGACACATCTCGACGAAGGCGCTACTCGGGTACCGCTACCGACCTACCCCTTCCAGCGCCGCCGCCATTGGATCTCCCCACCGGCGACCCTCGCGACCCCGAGCTGGTCGCCCGCACCGCTGACCGATTCCGAACCGAGTGGCGAAGTGTCCGTTATGCAGGGACCTTTCACCGCCATGACAGCACCGGAGACCGGTCACCTCCTTGTCATAACGGACAACGCCCTGGTCACCGGGATAGGAGACGAGACCCACGACCCCCTTCAAGCGGTCACCATCGGACTCGCCATGGCGTGGGCCGACGAGAACCCGAACCTCGGCGTCCGCATCGTCGACCTCTCCACGACCGACTCCGATCAGGACCGTCGAACAGCGATCGCGCAGGAGTCGGCGGCGCCACCGACTCCGGGACCGGCGACGATCGTGGCGTGGCGGGCGGGCCGGCGATGGCAGCGGACCTTCAACCCCGCGGCCACTTCCGAACCGGCGTCGCTGCCGGAGGACGGCAGTTATCTGATCGTCGGCGGCGCCGGCGCGGTGGGTACGGCCATCGCCCGTGACCTGGCCCGCCGGGGACGACCTTCCCTGCTGCTGGGGGGCCGTTCCGAAAGGCCTGAGGCACTACTGGCGGAATTGCGGGAACTCGGCGCCCGGGCCGAATACCGGATCGCCGACATCACCGCGGAATCCGACGTGGCGGCCCTGACCGAGGGTCGGTCGTTCGACGTGGTCATCCAGGCGGCAGGCACGGTCCGACCAGGCAGTCTGCGTTCCAAATCGCCCGCCGAAATCGGGGCGAACACGGCGGCGAAGGTCCGGGGAACCCAGCTCCTCGCCGCAGCGGTGGCCGATCAGCGCCCGCTTTTCATCGCCCTGTCGTCGATATCGTCGGTGCTGCCGGGAATGGCCGGTGCGATAGGCGACTACGCGGCGGCCAACGCATTCCTGGACTCTTTCGCGACCGTCCAGCACGCGGCCGGCCACCGTTTCATGGCCGTCAATCTGCCACCCCTCTCCGGCGGCGGAATGGCAGCGAACCTGAACGGCGGGCTCCCGACATCCGAGGTTCCCGACCTGCTCAGGGCGGCCCTGGCCCTCGACGCTCCCCAGGTCTTGATCACCCCGTCCGCGCAGGCCGACGCCCCTCGAGCCTGGATCTCCCCGCCCGCGCAGACCAACGCTCCCCAGGTGCTGATCGCCCCGTCGCGAATGCCGGCCGGGCCGTCGCGCCAGAGCGCGCAGGCCGTCACGCCCCCAGCGGCCCCAGCGGCCCCGACCGCCCCAGCGGCCCCGACGGCCCCAGCCGCGCCAGCGGCCCCAGTCCCTCGGAGCATCGACCACCCCGTTGTCACGCCCGACATATCGGATTTGTCGGGCGTGACGACCGCGTCCCGCAACGAACTCGCCGCCCTCCTCCGGGAACTCCTCGCCACCCCGCTCGACCGCGAACCCGCCACCATCGGACTCGACGAGCCGTTCCTCACCCTCGGCCTCGACTCCCTGACCGCCGTGGACCTGGTCAAAGAACTCGAAACCCGCCTGAATCGAACCCTCTCCACCACCCTCTTCTTCGAGCACCGCACCGTCGGCGAGCTGGCCACCCACCTCGCCACCAGCACGGCACCGCCTACAGAGCGTCCGAAAACGAGCATCGACAAGCGACCGCCGAGCTTCCCACTGAGCCCGGTCCAGCGCGCCTTCCACACCGCGGGCCGCCTCTACCCCGAGGTGCCCGCCTACGCATACGTCCGGCAAACCATCACCAAACCGCTCGACCCCATCCGGCTTCGGACCGCGTTCCTCACCCTGCAGCAGCGCCACCCGATGCTGCGCGCCCGCCTCAACGCCGACGGCCAGCGCTTCACCACGACCGATTCGGTCCACTGGTTCACGGTGACGGACCTGACCGGCCCGATCGAGGAGCTCGAGGCCGGCCTCCGGAACAGGACATTCGACCTCGATCACGAGCCTCCGATCCGCGCGGTGCTCGCCCTCGATGGGCCGGATCGGTCACACCTGATCGTGGTGGCTCACCACGCGGCCGCCGACGGCTTCAGCCTCGCGATCCTCGGCGACGAGCTGTGGTCGCTCTATGCCGGTTCGGCGCCGGCCGCGTCGCCTGCGGCGACCTTCGAGGATCACGAGCGCTTGGGTACGGGTCCAAGGCCGGCCGACATCGATCATTGGAGACGGGCCCTCGCCGATTATCCCCGGCTGGCGCTGCCGTTCGAGGGCTCGACTGAACCGCAGCCACCCTATGCGGTGCACCAGCTCTCCCTGGACGCGGCGACGGCAGCAAACCTGGAGCTCACGGCAAGGAACGCCGGGGTATCCCCGTTCCATCTGCTGCTGGCCGGCTATGTCCGATGCCTGTCGCGCTGGGCCGGCCAGACGGCGGTCCCGGTCCTCGTGGCCCGAGCCGGCCGCGACGCCCGCCTGCCCGGAATCGATCGCATGGTGGGTCCCTTCGCCGACACCCTCCCGCTGCTCGCCACGGTCGACGAGGACGAGCCCGCAGTCGTACTGGCCGCCCGTCTCCGCGACGCCTGGCTGATCGGCGAACAGCACGGCTCGGTGTCGACGGTGGACCTCGCCCGCCTGCTCACGGCGAACGAAAACGGTCCCCGGACGGCCAGCCCGGCAAGTTTCAGCTTCGCGAGGTTCCCGTCAGCAGGCGTGACCGCTGCCGATCAGGTGACGGAGACGTTCGCCGGCACCGCCTCGGCAGCGACCCGCCTGGGCCTCGTCTGCTTCGAGGCGCACGGCACCCTGCACTTCTCGTGGAACTACCCGGCCGCCCTCTTCACCCAAGAGACCATCACCCGGCTAGCAGCCGACCACCTGTCCGAAATAGCCCACCTAGCCACATCAGAGCTCCCCGCGCCGCCGGCACAACCGCCCTCCCTGCCGGCCCCGCTGATCCCGCCAGCACCACTTGCACCGGCGAAGGACACGCAGGGCGCAACACCCACGAAGGACGCGCAGGATGCAGCGACCGCGAAGGACGCCCAGGGAGCGGCGACCGCAAGCGGCGATCCAAGTTCGGTCGTGGAACGCATCCGAGCCCAGTGCCGGCGAACCCCCGCGGCGACCGCCGTCCTCACCGACGGCCGGCCGCTCACCTACCTGGACCTCGACCTCGCCTCCGACCGGGTGGCGGCCCGCCTGGCGGAGACCGGCGCCAACCGGATCGGCCTGATGACGGGCCGAGGGGCAGAAACGGTCATCGGGCTCCTCGGAATTCTCAAGGCCGGAGCCGCCTGGCTACCCCTCGACGCGACCCACCCACCGGCCAGACTCATCGACCAGCTCCACCGGACCGGCGCAACCGTCGTCGTCTGCGACCCGTCGACGCGCGCGGCCGCCCGCGCGTTGGGAGAAACCAGGGCAGGCGCGACCGCGGAGAACACATCCGAGCGGCTCACCCTCGTCGACACACGAACGGCACCGCTCGGGAGTCCGCTTCCGATCAGCGTGTCGGCGGACGACGTCGCCTACGTCATCTTCACCTCGGGGTCGACCGGGCGGCCCAAGGGCGTGCCGATCACGCACCGGGCGATGGCGAACTACCTGGACTGGGCGATCACCGAGTTCGGATATCGGGCCGGTGACCGGCTCGCCCAGACGGCATCGATCTGCTTCGACGCGTCGGTGCGACAGCTGCTCGCGCCACTGCTCGTCGGCGCCACCGTCGTGACCTGGGACGACGCCACCCTCCGCGACCCGGAGCTTCTCCTCGACCACATCGAGCGGGACCGGATCACCGTGTGGAGCTCGGTGCCGACGCTGTGGGAGCGCCTCCTCAGAGCCGCCGAGAAACGAGCCAGCGACACCACAGAGCCAAGACCCCATTTGTACGATCTCCGCTGGGTCCACGTCGGCGGCGAGGAACTCTCCCCGGCCCACGTCCGCCGCTGGTTCGACCTGTTCGGGAACGGTCAGCGGATCACCAACCTCTACGGCCCGACCGAGACCACGATCAACGCCACCTTCCACGTGATCAGCGAACGGCCCGGCGACGACGTGCTGCGTCTGCCGATCGGACGGCCCGTCGGCGGAGCCGTCGTCGCGGTGATCGGTTCCGACGGGCGGCCGTGCGGACCGGGTGAGATCGGCGAGCTGTACATCGGCGGGATCGGGCTGTCCGGCGGCTATCTCGGTGATCCGGAACAGACAGCCGCCGCGTTCGTGGAGCGGGACGGGCGGCGCTGGTACCGCAGCGGCGACCGCGCGGTCCAAGACGCCGATGGCGTGCTCTGGTTCCGGGGCCGGGTCGACGACCAGGTGAAACTCCATGGCTACCGGATCGAGCCGGGCGAGGTGGAGGCCGTGCTGCGACGGCATCCGGCGATCGAGGGTACGACCGTGCGCGTCGAGTCCGGCCGTCTCCTGGCCCGGATCGAGCCCCGCCCCGGAACCGTCCTCCCGACCGAGATGGATCTGAGGGCGTTCGCGCGGCGGTGGCTGCCCGCATACCTGGTCCCGTCCCGATTCGAGACCGTCGCCGCGCTCCCGCTGTCCCCGACCGGCAAGGTCGACCGCACTCCCCTGTCCGCAACCGAGCAGCTCCTCGCGAAGGTCTGGTCCGACCAGCTCGACGTCCCGTCCGTGGGCCGCGACGACGACTACTTCGCCCTGGGCGGCGACTCGATCAGCGTCCTGGACATGTTCGCCATGCTGGAAGGCGAGCTCGCCGTCCTCCCCCGCCCCGCCGTCATCTATCAGAACCGGACACTCGCCGCCCTCGCCGCCGTCATCGACGACACTGCCGGCCCCGGAGAGGATGGAGAGAACGATCTCCGGGAGCCGACCGGCGGCTTCCCTCTGACCGCCGGCCAGCGTGGCTACCTGCTGGCCGATTCGGTCGGTACGCCGTCGACCTGGCTGGCCGCCCCGCGCCTGCACGGGCCACTCGACCTCGACCGTTTCCGACAAGCCGTGGACCGGCTCGTCGAGCGCCATGCGATGTTGCGGACCGTGTTCCTGCCGGACGCGCGGCCGCCGCTGCAGCGCGAGCTGGCGTCACCCGGCCGGCTGACCGTCGAGTACGAGTCGCACCCCCGGCCGCTCGCCGACGAGCTCGCCGCCGAACGCGCGCGCCGCTTCGACCTCACGGGCTGGCCGCTCCTGCGCCTGCGGCTGCTCCGGATCACGGACGGCGAGCACGTGCTGATCATGCACGCGCACCACCTGATCGGCGACGGCTACAGCGTGACGCTGCTGGTCAGGGAGCTGTTCGCGATCTACGACGGGCGGGCGCTGCCGCCGCTGAGGTCGAGCTTCCGGGACTACGCGGCGCTCATCGGCGGCCTCACCCCGGAGGTGGTGGAGAGCGATGTGCTGAGCCACGGCACGGTCTCGACCACCACGTTCACGGTGAAGGGCCGGAGTCCGTTCTCGGCGGTGCTCACCTCGTACCATCGCTCTTTGGCCCTGGTGACCGGCTCGCCGGAGCCGGTGATCGGCGTAGCGGTGACCGGTCGTGACCACGCTCTGCCCGACCTGCCCCGCATCTTCGGCCCCTGCGCGACGGCGGTGGCGGTCCGCCCCACCCCGGCCGGCGCGATCAAAGCGACCGACGCGACCGACGCGACCGAGGCGACCGAGGCGACCGAGGCGACCGAGGCGACCGACGCTGACCTCGGCGTGACCGAGAACGACATGACCATCGCCTTGGCCGAGGCCCGCTCGAAGACGTTCATCGCACCGCGGGGATGGCGCTTCTTCATCACCCATCTCGACTTCGACGCCCTCGGGCCGCTCCGGGGCGAAAGTCTGCGCCTGACCTGGGACGACGTCGAATCGGAACTGATCGTCCCGCCCGGTACCGAGGTCATGCTCTCCACCCGCCCGATCGGTGACAATCTGCGCCTGACGCTGCGCGGCCGCATCCCCGCCGCGGCGCTGAACCGGCTGGCGGACGAGCTACGCGCCGATCTGGATCGGACAGCGGCCGCCGACGAGCGGAGGGTCGCGCTCGATGCCGCGCTGATCGGCTACCTTCCCGCGCCGGCACAGCTCACGGAATTGATGGGTGCGATCCCGGACCGGGACACGATCAGGGCGGCCCTCTTCCCGGACGGCCGGCCCCGGCTGCTGGAATCGGTCACCACACCGCTCGGCCGATCGGGGTTCGTGTGCTTGCCGAGGTTCGCCGACGAGCTGGGCAGAAGCGACGAGCTGGGCGGAACCGGTCTCGCGGCCGACACCGCCGCCGCCGTGGACCTGGCCGCGGAGCACGGCGCGCGGACCGTCTCGCTGGCCGGCATGATTCCGGCCCATACCGGCTACGGAGCGGCGGTCGTGCCGCACGTCCGATCGTCGGCACGGATCACTACCGGTCATGCCGTGACGGCGGCGTCGGTGGTGCGCACCGCCCTGGCGGCGCTCGCGGCCCGGGACCGAACCCTCGCCGGCTGCACGGTGGCGTTCCTCGGAGTGGGATCGGTGGGCGGTTCGTCCCTGCGCCTGCTGATGGACCACGCCACCCGCGCGGCCGAAAAGGATCAGCCCGCAGCCCTGATCCTCTGCGACCTGCCCTCGGCCACCGACCGCCTCGAAGCCCTCGCCGCCTCGATCCGGCACCCGACCACACCCGACCAGGCCACACCCGGCCAGGCCACGCCAGACCAGGCCACGCTCGATCAGGCCGCGACCACGGACCGACCCACCGAAGATCCGCCCATCACGATCGTCACGGCTACGCCGCAGGCACCGGACGAGGTCTACGCCGCGGACCTCATCATCGCGGCCACCAGTGGCGGCCCCGGAACTCTCGACGTCGACCGGCTGCGGCCGGGGACGATCGTGGTGGACGACTCGTTCCCGCACTGCTTCGACACCGGGAAGGCCCTGGCCCGGATGCGGGAACGCGGCGACGTCCTGATCGTCGGCGGCGGCCTGCTCGACTGCGGGCCGTCGACCCGGGAGATCGCGCCCGGCCTGCCGGACGTGACGGTCGGCATCCCCGGCACGATCGCGTCCTGCCGGCTGGAGTCCCTGCTGCACGCGGCGACGCCCGGACTTCCCGAGGTGATCGGGCCGGTCGATGCCGATCGTGCGGCGGCCTACCGGGACGCCCTCGACGACGCCGGCGTCCGCGCGGCCCCGCTCCACCTCCTGAACGAGCTGCTGTGACCGCAACGAGCTGCAGTGAGCGATCTCAATCCCAGGTGGGGATCCACCACCGCCAGCCGTAGGGCGGCGCCGGCCAGGAGGGATCGGGGCGCCACCCCGGCGGCGGCTTCCAGCCCGGAGGCGGGGTAGGCCAGGTCGGCGGCACCACGAAGGTCACCCCCGTCGGCTCGGGAGGAATGGAGACCGGAGCAGAAGCCGGCGGCCGGCCGGCGCCGGCACCAACGGGCGAGGAGACGCCCGGCGAGGAGACGACCGGCGCAGAGATGACGGCGCGGGGCGTAGGAGCAGGCTCGTCCGCCGCCCCCGAGGCCACCTTCACGGCATGGACGTGGGCGTCCGCGATCCAGCTCTCCGGCAGCTCATGAGCCCTGGCCGCGTAGAGCACGACCCCGGCGGTGAGGTGATCGCCGGCGACGATCGCGCGTACCCCGGAAATGAGCCCGCCCTCGGCGAGCAGATCCACGACCGGAAGCAGGCCGGCGCCTGCCTCCGGGGTCAGCTCGCCCACCCGGACCCCGTCGACGCGCACCGCGATCGGCGTGTGCGGCGCGGAATGGAGGGTGGCGTGGACCCAGCAGGCGCCCTCCGGGCGGAGCCACGGGGTCAGGGCGTCGCGGTCGCCGAGGACCGGGACGGCGGCGCCGGGCGGCAGCATCAGGTGTGGCCCGGCGGGTGGGGCGTTGGCCGGGACGAGAAGGTGCGGTTCGGCGAGATCGAGGTGGATCGAGGAGGCTCCCACCAGGGCCGTCACCCGCGGTTCCCAGCCACCGGCGACGAGGCGGGCGAGGACCGGCGCGTAGCGGGCCGCGTCGGCGGTGGACAGCGCGCCGACGCGGCGGGTCCCCGCCCACACGCCCACTTCCCGGGGGTCGGGCGCGAGGCTGACGGTGAAGTCGTGGAGGACGCCGGCGTCGAGCGGCTCGCCGACGACCTCCACGGTGGCCGCGCCACGTTGTCCCCACAGGTCGAATCCCACCGGCATGGACGGCAAGCCTATCGGCGGGCCCGCATGATCACAGCCGGAAACAGTCCGCCGATCAGGTGGCTCTGCGCATCCGTACGAGGTAGGTCTGCGCCACGACCACGAGCGCCAGGAACGTTCCGCTGATGACCTGCTGCCAGTTGCTGTTCACGTCGCCGACCTGGTTGATCAGGTTTTGGATGACGCCGAGCAGCAGGACCCCGGCAACGGTTCCGGCGATCGTGCCGGCGCCGCCGGTCAGCAGCGTCCCGCCGAGGACCGTGACGCCCGAGCCCAGCTTCGCCGCGTTGATCGTCCCGGCGAGCCCGGCCAGCAGCCCGGACATGACGTAGACGGCGATCTTGGTGCGGCGTACCCGGACGCCCATGAGCGCCGCCGCGTCCTCGCTGCCGCCGACCGCGTAGACCGCGTTGCCGAAGCGGGTGCGCGCCAGCACGACCATGCCGGCCAGGACCAGGAGCAGGACCATCCACACCTGATAGCCGATGCCGAGGAACGACCCGGTGCCGAGCTCTCTCAAGAAGGGCGAGGAGACGAGGTACGTCGATGAGCCCTCCCCGCTCAGCGCCCGCATGAGGCCCCGCGCCCCGAGCAGCGCGGCAAGCGTGACGATGAACGGCGCCATCCCGGTGTAGGCGATCAGCACCCCGTTCACCACACCGATCGCACCGCAGACGGCCAGCGGCAGGACGAGTCCGGCCAAGGCGCCGTACTGCGATCCCCACGCCGCGAGCACTCCACCCAGGACATAGAGGGAGCCGACCGACAGGTCGATCCCACCCGTGATGATCACGAACGTCATGCCCAGCGCGATCAGCATCGGCGGCGCCGCGGCGACCAGGATCGTGCCGGCGTTGTCGAGGCTGCGGAAGTTCGGGAAGACCGCGATCGCCACGACGACCACGGCGCCGAGCACGGCGAGCGCCCCCTGCCGCTGGAAGGCGCCGGCCAGGCGGGGCTGGAAGGCGACGACGCTCACCGGTTCCTCCTCTCCCGCGCCACGTACACGGCGACGAGGATGATGACGGCCTGCACCATCTCGGTGGTGGACGGCCGCAGATTGTGTTTGATCATGGTGGCGACGACGAGCTGCATGAGGATCGCGCCGGCCACGGTGCCGAGGACGCGGACCTTCCCGCCGGTGAGCGGCGTCCCGCCGACGACCACCGCGGTGATCGCGGAGAGCTCGATGAGCAGGCCGACCGCCGAGGCGTCGCTGGACTGGATCCGGCCGACCGAGAGCAGGCCGGCGATCGCGGCGAGCACCGCGCAGAGCACGTAGACGGTGATCAGCACGCGCTGCACCGGCAGGCCGGCGAGCTCGGCGGCGGGCCGGTTGCCGCCGATCGCGAGCAGCCGGCGCCCGAACACCGTTCGTCTCACCACGAACGCCACGACCAGCACGAGCAGCGCGGCGATCCAGACCAGCACCGGGATGCCGGCGATCGATCCGGAGCCGAGCCAGATGAGCTGCTCGTTGCGGACGTCCTTGAGCTGCCCGCCGGAGATCACCACGGCGAGGCCGCGGCCGCCGACGAAGAGCGCCAGGGTGGCGACGCGATCCGCCAGGCCGGCCTGACCGTGCCCGGCGACGTGAGCGTGGTGGGTTTCGACGACCTGAACTTCGCGGCGTGGACCGCTCCGCCGCTCACCACGGTCCGGCAGCCGCTGCACGAGATGGGCGTGGCCGCGGCGCGCACGCTGCTACGCCTGGTCAACGGCGAGCGGCTGGAGTCCACGCGGATCGAGCTCGCGACCGAGCTGATGCTGCGGGAGAGCACGGCTCCGCCAGGGTCTTGACGGCTCGTCGACGTTCGCGATCCGGGTCCAGCCCGTCGCGATCAGGCCGAGGGCCAGCGCGTGCGTGGCGGCCGCGATCACCGGCAGATGCGCGCCCGACACCGCGCCGAGGCCGGTCAGCACGTCGGAGATCACGAAGAGCACGCCACCCGCCGCGAGCATCGGCGAGACCCCTGCCGCTGCCGCGGCCATGGCGGCGAGCGCGAGGCTGTAGAAAAGCACGGGTACGCGCAGAGCACCGAGACGGTCGCCGACGAGCGCGTTGGCCGAGACCGCCAGCAACGCGAAGATCGCCGACGGGGCGGGCAGGGGTTTGGCCCGGTTCAGGAATGCCAGCGTGAGACTGATCAGGGTGCCGAGGAAGAACACCATGCTCGCCAGGAGGCCGGCCCGGTTCGGGATGAGCAGGGCGAGGTCGCCGAGGGCGGCGAGCGCGAGTCCCCAAACCACCATGTCCGAATTTTTCCTGATTTTCAGGATATGCCATATCAGAAGCGGCGCGAGTAGCGGGCGGGTGAGCCCGGGCAGTCCGATGGTGACGGCAGCGACCTCCACGGCGGCCGCCGCCGTGAACAATTTCAGCGGCAGGCTACCCAGCATGGCGCGCAGTCTGGTTTCCCGGACTGCCCCGAGTCAACCGATTCGACCAGGTATTAACCCGCGGTTCACAAGATCGTGTTGCGCGGCCCGGCCGCGCCCCGGCAGTACCGATGGCCCTCCGCGTTCCGGCCGCCGCTCTCGATGTCGAGCTGCAGATGATCGGGCAGACCCGTCCCGCATGAGTCCATGAAGACCGCGTTCCGGACCCGCGCGGCACGGCCGCCGGGCAGCGTGACCCGGGCTCCCGGCGCCGCGACCGTATCCGGTGGGCAGAAGATCACCTGTTCCTTGACCAGGCAGGGGCCGACCTCGGTCCCGTCGACGTGCACGGTGTGTGGGTCGGCGGCGTGCAACAGCGCGAATTCGAGCCAGTTCACGCCCCCAAGTTTGCCCGGCCGCCATTCGATCAATCCAGATCTTCCACATGGGAACCCGAGACCCCGGCGCCGTCCCGTGAACCGCGGCCCGCCCCGGCCGGTACACCCAGGCAGACATTCACCAGCCTGGAGGTCCCGGTGCCCGATGCGACAACCGGCCTGGGCCTCGTCGAGGACATCCACGAGACGGTCGCAGGCATCCAGAGCGGCAGCTGGATCGACGCCTCCCTCGGCGGCGTCGGCGTCTCCCTGGAGGCGCTGTCGCTCATCTTCGACCCGCTCGGCAGCATCGTCAGCTGGGGCGTCGGCTGGCTCCTGGAGCACGTGGCACCCCTCCGCGAGGCCCTGGACCAGCTGGCCGGCGACGCCTCAGCGGTCGCCGCCCACGCCGCCACCTGGGAGAACGTGGCGGCTTCGCTCCCCGCCTCCTATCCGCCGCCGCCCGCCGACTGGTCCGGCGCCGCAGCCGACGCCTACCGCGCCCACGCCGCATCCCAGGCGGATGCCCTGGACGGCATCCGGCTGGCGGCGGGCGGCATCGCCTCCGCGGTCATGGGTACGGGCCTGCTCGTCGCTCTGGTCCGCGAGCTGGTCCGCGACCTGATAGCCGACTTCGTAGCCACCCTCGCCATCCGGCTCCCGCAATGGCTGGCCGTGGAAGGCCTCACCCTCGGCATCGCCACCCCGGTGGTGGCCGGCCAGGTCGCCGGCCTCGTGGCCGACTGGGCCCACCGCATCCAACACTTCCTCCGAGGCCTGCTCACCAGCCTCCGCAACCTGCTTCCGAAGACCGACTCGCTCCGCAACGCTCTCGAGCCCTTCGGCATGCGTTCCTCCGACACCCGGACCGACCTGGACCTAGCTCGCGTTCACGCCGAAGCCTCACAGCCGTCCACCAGTGGCAGCTCCAGCGGAGGAGGCAGCCCCAGCTTCACCGCACCGTCCGGCGCTCCGGACCCGAACCGCCGGCCGTGGGGTGAGAGAACCCCAGCCCATCCCACCGCTGAAGACAATCGTGGCTTGCGGCGCGAGAATGAGTCGGCCGACCTGATCGCACAGCACGGGTACGACATCCAGCAGAATCCCGAGGGTAAGACCAACGGGAAGCATCCCGACTACAAGATCGAAGGCATCTACTTCGACTGCTACGCCCCCACCACCGATGACCTGGACCAGATTCGGAAGACGCTCAGCCGCAAGACGCGGACCCAGGCGGAACACTTGATCCTCTATATGGACGACACGCCACGCTCGCTGGCAGACGTCGCCGACATACTCCGGCGTAAGCCGATCGCCAAGCTTGAGGAGATCCTCGTGATTCAGGACAACGAGATCATTCGCTTTTTTCCCTTCAGCGAGTGATGGATGGCGACCGAATACAGTTTGAGCAGTGACGCCGATCTCGCTACCGGCGAGCTGCTGGCATTCTTCGCCGCCGCAATCGGGGGCCGGGTCGATGACGACGGTGAGGCGGTCATCGGTGATGGCATGACCATCTGGGCAGACCTGGCCGACGAGGACGACGCCGACGTCATGAAGCGGCTTTTCGGATTCGAAGAACGCATCGCAGCGACGTTCCGCTTCCATAACCTTGCGGGTCCGGAGACCATCGAGCACAGCACCGCCCTGATGGTCGCCACGGTCCTCGCTCTCACCGAGCGATACACCGGCAACGGGGTACTTCTCTACAACAGTGAAGTAGCGGTGATCCGATGGTCACCTGATGAGGTCGTCTTCCACGAAGCCTGGGACGCCTGGACACGCTATGCGGAAGTGACCCCTCTTCTCGTGGGTCATCCGGTGCGATCGCTGCCGCAACCACTGCTCTGACTCAGCGCCGCCGCAGCGACGCATCCAGCAGCGACGGCGGCGTGTCGAACTTCTCCTGCGGCGCCAGATCCACCCCCGGCGCCACGATCTCGTCGATCGCGTCCAGCACGTCCGCCGGAAGCACCGTGTCGGCCGCCGCCAACTGCGACTTCAAGTGCTCATGCGTACGAGGACCGACGATCGCGCTCGTCACTCCCGGATGGGCCGTCACGAATCCGAGGGCCAGCTGGATCAGCGTCAGCCCGGCCTCCTCGGCGACCGTGGCGAGCCGCTCGACCGCGTCGAGCCGGGCGCGGTTGCCGGGGATCGTCAGGTCGAAGCGCTCGGGCAGCCTCGCCGCCCGGTTCGAGGTGATCTCCCGCCCGGCGCGGACGGCACCGGACAGCCAGCCCGACGCGAGCGGGCTCCACGCGAGCACGCCCATCCCGTACTCCTCGGTCACCGGAAGCACGTGACTCTCGATGCCCCGTTGCAGGATCGAGTAGCTGGGCTGCTCGGTGACGTACCGGCCCAGATGATGTGCCTGCGACGCCCACTGCGCCTGCACGATCCGGTACGCCGGGAACGTCGACGACCCGAAGTACCGGATCTTGCCGGCCCGCTGCAGGTCGGTGAGGGCCGACAGCGTCTCCTCGTCGCTGGTCCGCGGATCCCAGCGGTGCATCTGGTAGAGGTCGACGTGATCGACCCCGAGCCGGCGCAGGCTGTCGTCGAGGGCGGTGACCAGCCACCGCCGGGAACCGCCCTGACGGTTGCGCTCCTCGCTCATCGGCATGGTCGCCTTGGTGGCGAGCACGACGTCGTCCCGCCGCCCGGCGATCGCCTTGCCGACCATCTCCTCCGACTCACCACGGCCGTACATGTCAGCCGTGTCGATCAGATTGACACCCGCCTCCAGCGCGGCATCAACGATCGCGGTCGCCTCCTCCTGACCGACGTTCCCGATCTTCCCAAAGTTCATGGCGCCGAGCGCCAGCGCGCTCACCTGCACACCGGTGCGCCCCAAGGTGCGGTACCGCATGGCCGTTCCTCCCGAGAAAGCCCCTGAAACGGAACCCCGTTCCGCAACCAAACATACGGAACCAAGTTCCGTTTGCCAACCACCGTGACGCCCCTCACCGCCCAGGCGACCAGGGAGCCGGCTCCGGCGCCCGGCGCCACCACCAGCCCTTCTCCCCCGCCACACCGGAGATCTCCCGCGTCCCCGCCCGGAACGCCTCGTCCACCCTCGCCAGCGCTGCCGTGAAGGGATCCACCACCGACTGCGGGATGATCTCGAGATCGGCGGCCAGCCGATCGCGCATGACCATGTCGTCCTGCCAGTACTCGAGCGGGTACCACCCGTCGGGGGGCCAGCCGGTCGCCATCCGGGCTGTCAACGCTTCCCAAGCACCGAGCCGATCCATCGCGTGGGTGAGTGCCGCGTTGCGGGTCAGGATCCGGGGATCCGCGGCCAGCAGGCGCTCGAGTTCCTCCGTGATGGGCGTCGGCATCCGGTGGGACCAGATCACCTCGGGCTGCAGCTCGACCTTGACGTCCGGCAGCAGGGCGACCGGTTTCTCCACCGCGTCGATCACGTGGAGCGTCGTGTCGTCGAGGTCCTCGTCCTCGATACGGGCCCTCGTTCGCGAACCGTCGGGCTGCACCAGCCAGAAGGCGCTCGGCGGATTGCTTTCGGCCGGATAGAGGATCAGCTCGCCCAATTCCACCGCGAGGTGCCGGGCGAGTTCTTCGACCGCCGGCTCCACCGTGCTCAAATGGATGTCGAGCGAATAGGAGATGTCGCCGTCCAGTTCCTCATAGGTGCAGAGCACCGGCGCGTCCCAATTGCGGTCGCCGCTCCACCCGGATCCGACATCCACCTTCTCCACCGGGACCTGGGCGACGGAGGCCAGCGCGGCCTGCATCCGGAGGATGTCGAGGTCGCCGATGAGCAACAGGTCGTAGGTCATTGGCTATAGGTCCCGTCGTAGATCGACTTAGCCTTGGCGATGACTTCTGGATTCTGGACGAACATCGGCGCGTGTTTGAACATTTCTACCTGTTCGACGTCGCCCTTCGCGAGGGCGATCTGCTGGAGCGCCTTGTACTCGTTCCGGTCGAGCCGCACCAGGCCGTCACCGGTTCCCGGGAAGACCGTGCCGTTGGGTTTGACGCCGTAGGTCCGCCCGTTGATCTCGTAGAGCTTGATCGTCTCTTTCCAGTCGGCCTCACCCGCCGCTATCCCGCGGATGTCGTCGCGAACGGCGCCCTCGTACCCCGGCAAGATGATCGTGTTGTGCTCCTTGGCGACACCGCTCTTGGCGCCGGCGAGCGTATGCCGCCGATGCGGGAGGCCGAGTTCCTTGCCGCGCGCCGGTCCGGCGATGTCGTCTCGGGCGTGCCACGGCGGGCCCGGCGGCGGGACTCCCCCACCTCCACCCTTCGGCGGCGGGTCGGGGGAAGAGTTCATGCGGCCGGGTTCGACCGGCTTGGGTCCGATCAGGTTCTTGAGTAGCCGCTTCAGCGCCTCCAGAACACCGTTCAACCGCCTCAGGCTGGTGAGCAACCCCCGTACGAAATGCTCGATCCTCCTGGCCCAGGAGGCGACCAACGCGCCCACCTGGCTCACCACGAACGGGGTGGCGACGCCGAGGGTGAGGCCCTCCATGGCGAGCCATTGCGGGAGCCGTGCGGCGAGGGTGGCTACGAAGTCGGCTATCAGGTCGCGGACCAGCTCGCGGACCAGAGACACGAGGAGGCCCGTGCCCATGACCGCGGAGGCGATGCCGCCCGCGGCCAGCCGGATGCCGTCCAAAGCATCCGCCTGGGATGCGGCGTGGGCGCGGTAGGCGTCGGCTGCGGCGCCGGACCAGTCAGAAGGCGGCGGCGGATAGGAGGCGGGGAGCGAAGCCGCCACGTTCTCCCAGGTGGCGACCGCTGAGGCGTCGCCGGCCAGCTGGTCCAGGGCCTCGCGCAGCGGCGCCACGTGTTCCAGGAGCCAGCCGACGCCCCAGCTCATGATGCTGCCGAGGGGATCCAGGACCAGCGACAGCGCCTCCAGGGAAACCCCGACACCACCGAGGGAGGCGTCGATCCAGCTGCCGCTCTGGATCCCGGCCACCGTCTCGTGAACGTCCTGGGCGAGACTCATGGGGAACGGAGGACCGCGGCCGCGTCCGCGTCGGTTCCCTCCATCGTCCGGACCGCGGCCTTCAGTGCGTACGCCGTCTCCTCCAGCGAATCGGCGCTGCCGTTCATGGCGACCACGGCCACCTCGAAGACGCCGGACAGGATCGCCGGCAGGAAGCCGCACAGCATCCCGTAGGCGCCGGGATCCATGGTCACCTGCGACACCGCGGCCCGCGCCGAGCGGACGGCGCCGGTCACCTCCTCGACCGCGGCGGTGTGCTGCAGCACCGCAGGAACCGGTAGGTGAACGAAATCAGCCATCGTTGGCCTCCGCGGGGAAGCGCCTGGTGAATCCGTCCAGCACGGCGCGTCCCGTCGGCGAGTCCGCTCCGACGGTGTCCCGCACCTCCTCCGCCACGAGATCCACGAGCGAGGACTGCGCCGAACGCATCACGGCCAGGATCTCCGCGCTCAGATCACCGGGGCTCAGGTCGTACATGCGCTCGTCCAGCGTCAAATCCACGACCTGGCCGTTCGCACCCACCGTGACCACCGCGTAGTGACTCCGCGCCTGCGCGGAGAGCCCTGCGACACGCTGCGCGAGCTGCGCGGCGCGGGCGGCCTGTGCGTCGACGCGCGCGGTCCAGTCCGTCAGCCACTCGTCGGCCGCATCGATGTCCCTCACCGGATGACCACCTCCAGACGGGGTGGTGTACCCGCGGGCACGGCGCCCGGTTCAGACGGGACCTACGGCCCTGACGACCCGGACGGTCCGGGATGAGGCTGAAGGGGACACGAGCGAGGGAAGTGACGACATGCGTGCAGCGGTGGTGACCGGGTTCGATCAGCCCGTGGCGGTCCGGGAGGTGCCTTCGCCCACTCCGGGCGAAAACCAGATCCGGGTACGGGTGGAGGCCAGCGGACTGTGCCACACGGACATCCACGCCGCCCGGGGCGACTGGCCGGTGAAGCCGAACCCGCCGTTCATCCCCGGTCACGAGGGCGTCGGCATCGTTGACGAGATCGGCCCGGGAGCGACCCCGCTCACGATCGGGGACCGCGTCGCCGTCCCGTGGCTCGGCTACGCCTGCGGCACCTGCGACTACTGCGTCGACGGCTGGGAGACCCTCTGCGAGCAGCAGCTCAACACCGGCTACGCGATCGACGGCGGGCACGCCGAGTTCCTCGTGGCCGACGCCCGCTACGTCGTGAAGGTGCCGGACGGCATCGACCCGGTCGAGGCGGCGCCGCTCACCTGCGCCGGGGTGACCACGTACAAAGCGGTCAAGGTCGGCGGGGTGAAGCCCGGCGACCGAGTGGCGATCTTCGGGATCGGCGGCCTCGGGCACCTGGCCCAGCAGTACGCGCAGATCTTCGGCGGCGAGACGATCGCGGTCGACGTGACCGGGGAGAAGCTGGCGCTGGCCCGGGAGCTCGGCGCGGCGCACACCGTGAACGCGTCCGAAACCGATCCGATCGCGGCGATCCGCGAGCTGGGTGGCGCCGACGTGGCGGTCGTCCTCGCGGCGAGCCCGCGGGTCCTCGAGCAGGCGCACGCGTCGCTGCGGCGCGGCGGCCGGCTGGTGCTGGTGTCGCTGCCCCGGGACAACGCCATGGCGCTGCCGATCTTCGAGACGGTGCTGAAGGGCATCACGGTGATCGGCTCGATCGTCGGCACCCGCAAGGACCTGGCCGAGGTGTTCCGGCTGCACGCGGCCGGGCGGACCCGGGTGCTCTGCGAGACCCGCAAGCTCGACGAGATCAACGGCGCGATCGACGACGTGCTCGCGAGCCGGGTGCCCGCCCGCCTCGTCCTGATTCCCTGATCCGCCGAAAGGCGAGAGAGGAAAGACGATCATGAAGGCGTGGCGGGGCTTCACCGGCGGCGAGTGGCGGACCACCATCGACGTCGCGAAGTTCATTCAGGACAACCTGCAACCGTACGAGGGTGACGCCGCGTTCCTGGCGGGGGCGACGGACCGCACGGAACGTATCTGGCAGAAGCTCCAGCGGATGTTCGCCGAGGAGCGTCGCCGCGGCGTCTACGACGTCGACGCGCACACCCCGTCGAGCATCACCGCGCACGAGCCGGGCTACCTCGACCGCGACAGCGAGCTGATCGTCGGCCTGCAGACCAGCGCGCCCCTGCGCCGGGCGATCATGCCGGCGGGCGGGCTACGGATGGTCAGGACCGGACTCGCGGCGTACGGATTCAGCCTCGACCCGGCCGTCGAGGAGGTGTTCACCCGCTACCGCAAGACGCACAACGACGGCGTGTTCGACGCCTATCCGCAGCCGGTGCTCGCCGCGCGCCGCTCGCACGTGATCACCGGCCTGCCGGACGCGTACGGCCGCGGCCGGATCATCGGCGACTACCGCCGGGTGGCCCTCTACGGCGTGGACCGCCTGATCGAGGAGCGCCGGGTCCGCAAGACGGGTCTCGACGAGAAGAGATCGAGCGAGGACGTCGTCCGCGACCGCGAGGAGCTCGCCGAGCAGATCCGCGCCCTCCAGGAGCTGCGGTTCATGGCGGACAGGTACGGATACGACATCTCCGGCCCGGCCACGAACGGCCGCGAGGCGATCCAGTGGCTGTACTTCGCCTACCTGGCCGCCACGAAGGAGCAGAACGGCGCGGCCATGTCGCTCGGGCGCACCGCCAGTTTCGTCGACGTCTACCTGCAGCGGGACATCGCCGAGGGGACGCTCACCGAGGAGGGGGCGCAGGAGCTCGTCGACGACTTCGTGATCAAGCTGCGGATCATCCGGTTCCTGCGCACCCCGGAGTACGACGAGCTGTTCTCCGGCGACCCGACCTGGGTGACCGAGTCGCTCGGCGGCATCGGTGACGACGGCCGGCCGCTGGTCACCCGGACGAGCTTCCGGTACCTGCAGACGCTCTACAACCTGGGCCCGGCGCCGGAGCCGAACCTGACCGTGCTCTGGTCGCCGTCGCTGCCCGAGGGGTTCAAGCGGTTCTGCGCGCGGGTGAGCATGGACACGAGCGCCATCCAGTACGAGAACGACGATCTGATCCGGCCGGCGTACAGCGACGACACGGCGATCGCGTGCTGCGTCTCGGCCATGCGGGTCGGCCGGGACATGCAGTTCTTCGGCGCCCGGGCGAACCTCGCGAAGGCCCTGCTCTACGCCGTCAACGGCGGCCGCGACGAGATCAGTGGTGATGTCGTCGCTCCGGGGCTGACGCCGATCGGCGACGACGTGCTGGACTACGACACGGTGATCGAGGCCTACGACCGGACCCTCGACTGGCTCGCCGGGACCTACGTCGACGCCCTCAACGTCATCCACTACATGCACGACAAGTACGCCTACGAGCGTCTCGAGATGGCGCTGCACGACTACCCCGTGCACCGGTTCCTCGCGACCGGCGTCGCCGGCCTCTCGGTGGCCGCCGACAGCCTGTCCGCCATCAAGCACGCCCAGGTCAAGGTGGTGCGCGACGCGACCGGGCTGGCCGTCGACTACGCGGTCGACGGGGACTTCCCGACGTTCGGCAACAACGACGACCGGGCCGACGCGATCGCCGTGGACCTGGTGGAGCGGTTCATGGCGAAGATCCGGCGGCAGCAGGCGTACCGGGGCGCCGAACCGACGCTGTCGGTGCTGACGATCACCTCGAACGTCGTCTACGGCAAGCACACCGGGAACACGCCGGACGGCCGCCGGCGCGGCGAGCCGTTCGCGCCGGGCGCCAACCCGATGAACGGCCGGGACCGGCACGGCCTGGTCGCGGCGGCGCTGTCGGTGGCGAAGCTGCCGTACGCCTCGGCCCGCGACGGCATCTCGCTGACCACCACGGTCACGCCGGACGGGCTCGGGCACTCCCGCGACGAGCGGATCGGCAATCTGGTGGGGGTGCTCGACGGCTACACCGACGCGGGTGGCTTCCACCTCAACGTCAACGTGCTGGACCGGGCCACCCTCGAGGACGCCATGGTCAACCCGGAGAAGTACCCGCAGCTCACGATCCGGGTCTCCGGATACGCGGTCAACTTCATCAGGCTCACCCCGGCCCAGCAGCGCGACGTCATCTCCCGCACCTTCCACGGCGGGCTGTGACCGGAGATGACCACCATGAGGGGCTCCGTCCACTCCTTCGACGTATCGACGGGGGTGGACGGGCCGGGTACCCGGTTCGTCGCCTTCCTGGCCGGGTGCCCGCTGCGCTGCCTCTACTGCCACAGCCCGGACACCTGGTACCGCCGCTCCGGCACGCCGACCACGGCCGGCGAGCTCATGGCCGAGATCCGGCGCTACGAGCGGTTCATCAAGGTGGCCGGGGGCGGCGTCACGATCAGCGGTGGCGAGCCGCTGCAGCAGCCCGCGTTCGTCCGGGACGTGCTGCGCCGCTGCAAGGAGATCGGCCTGCACACCGCCGTCGACACCAGCGGATACCTCGGTGACCGCGCCGGCGACGACCTGCTCGACGCGACCGATCTGGTGCTGCTCGACATCAAGTCCGGCGATCCCTCGACGTACCGCACCGTCACCCGCACCGGCCGGCTCGCCCCGACGATCGCCTTCGCGCATCGGCTCGCCGAGCGAGGAAAACCCATTTGGGTACGGTTCGTGCTGGTGCCGGGCCTGACCGACGCGGTGGAGAACGTCGACGCGGTGGCCGGGATCGCCGCGTCGGTGCCGACCGTGCAGCGCGTCGAGGTGCTGCCCTTCCACCGCCTCGGGGCCGTCAAATACGACGCGCTCGGCCTCGGCTTCCCGCTCGCCGGGACTCCGGCGCCAGATCAAGATCTGATCGACCGGGTACGTCGGCAGTTTCGTGGCTACGGGCTCTGCGTATTCTGAGGCCGGTGGATGTTGATCTCGCACTGGTCGGGTTCGGTGGCGCGGCGGCCCTGACCCTGATCGAGCTGGCGAGGGCCGGGGTCCCCGGCCTGCGCGTCGCCACCGTCGACCCGGCCGGCCTGCCCGAGGACGGCCGCGCGGATCACGGCAGGCGCCGGACCTGGGCGTTCTGGACCGGCGCCACCGACGACCTCGACCCGGTGCTGGACGCGCAGTGGCCGGCCGTCGACCTGCACGGGCCGTCCGGCGTGCAGCGGCTCGACCTGGGCCCGGGCCGGTACGCGATGGTCCGCTCGGAGCCGGTCTTCGCGCAGGCGCTGGCGGCCGCCGACCGTTTGGGATCAGTGAACATCCGGGCCGCCGCCGGGACGCTCGCCGACGACGGCTCGGCCGTGGAGATCCGCGACGAGAGCGGGACGACCGTGTGCCGGGCCCGCTGGGTGCTCGACTCCCGTCCCGCCCGGCCGGTGAAGCCCGGCCACACGTTCTGGCTCCAGCACTTCCGCGGCTGGTGGGTGCGGTCCGCCGACCCGATCTTCGATCCGGCGTCGGCGGTGCTCATGGACTTCCGGACCCCGCAGCCGGACCGCGGCGTCTCGTTCGGCTACGTGCTGCCGACCGGCGCGACCACCGCGCTGATCGAGTACACCGAGTTCTCCCCGGCCCGCCTCGGCGGGGATGCCTACGACACGGCGCTCACGGCGTACACGAGGCTCTGGAATTTGAAGAACTTGACGATCGACGAGGTGGAGGACGGCGCGATCCCGATGACGGACGGCGTGTTCGAGCGGAGGCCGTCGGCGCGCGTCGTGCGGATCGGGACGGCCGGCGGGGCGACGAGGCCGTCGACCGGGTACACGTTCTCGGCGATGCGGAGGCAGGCCCGGCAGATCGCCGAGCTGGTCAAGAACGGTCACGATCCCGTTCCGGACGCCGCCTATCCGCGCCGCCACCTGTGGATGGACGCGGTGGCGCTGCACGCGTGGGACAGCGGTCTCGTGGCGGCGCCGGACTTCTTCGAGCGGCTGTTCCGGCGCAATCCGGCCGATCGGGTGCTGCGGTTCCTCGACGGCCGGACGACTCCGGCGGAGGAGTTGGCCCTGATGGCGTCCACTCCCCTGGTGCCGATGACGCGAGCGGCCGCCCGGGTCACCTTTTAGGGGTGTCGAGGCTCGGTACCGGCGAGATGACCAGGTCGTGCATGCGCCAGTCGAACGAGCGGCAGTAGTCCTCCAGCTTCGCGAGCCGCTCCACCAGGTGATCGGTATCGGGCGCGGGAACGATCAGCAGCTCGCCGACGAAGACGTGGCCCTCCTCGCGCAGGCGCAGCCAGGCGTCGGTGATCCAGTCGTGGTCGCGGACCGCCGCGAGGAGCCGGTCGGGCAGCGGATGATCCTCCGTGCCGCCCACGACGCGCGGCCGGTCGTCCATGAGGTTCCCGACCGCGGCCTTCGTCGTCGTGACGCCGTCCCGGACGATGTCCCCACCGATGATCAGCGCGGCGACCGCGTCGGCCCACCACAGGCCGGCGCCGATCCCGAGCACGCCGGCGATCGCGGCGCTCGCGGTGAGCCAGTCGGCGCGGTTCATCTCGGCGTCGGCGTAGAGCACCTTGTCGTGCAGTTCCCGGGCGATGCGCTGCTTGATGCGACCGAGAATGATCGCCGGGATCATGCTGAGGAACAGCACCGTGATCATGAGCCAGCCGAGCCAGAACGTGTGGCCGGCCACCTCGATCAGCCCGATCGGCGGCCGTTCCCGCAGCAGCAGCCGGGTCAGCGAGTCGTAGACGACGTAGCCGCCGAGCCCGAGCAGCGCGACCGCGCCGGCCAGGAACGCCACGCTGACCGAGCGGTGGTAGCCGTACGGGAAGCGGGGGTTCGGCCGGCGGTTGCGGTAGCGGGCCGCGACCAGGAACGCGATGGGCGGCACGACGCCGAGCATGTCCTCGATCCAGGCCGCCTTCATGGCCTGCGACTGGCCGAGGGTGACCGCCATGACGGCGACCGTGATCGCGAAGTAGACGATGGTCCACCATTCGAGCTTCACGGCCCTGCGGTGCAGCGCGGCCTTGTCCGGGGGCAGCTCGAAGCTGTCGTACGGTTTCACGGCAGCTCCTCGGCCGCGACCAGGAGGTCGGTGACCTGCTCGTGCGAGAGGTCCAGCAGGAACCGCTCGACCTCGGTCTGCCAGGCGTTCTCGCCCGGCGGCACGGCCCAGACGTGGTCGGCCTCGCCGACGTCGTGGCCGGACTCGGTCAGGCCGAGAGCGTCGACGCGCCACTCCCCGACCGCGACCGGGATGCCCTCCTTGCCGGAGATCTCGGGATAGGCCGCGACGGTCGCGCCCTTCGCCGCCACGGCCGCTACGTCGGCGGTCCCGCCGCGCACCCCGACGCGTACGCCGGTGAGGTCGTCCGGGACCGGCCCGGCCGCCGCGATCACCGTCCGCATGGTGACGTAGGGCCTGGTCAGCGCCGCCTTCTCGATCCACGGGGCGTCCGCTTCCAGACCGCCGACCACCAGGTCGAGCACCCGGTCCTTCAGGGCCGCCATCAGCGCCGACTCGCTGCCCGGATACCACTCCACGGTGCTGCCGGTCCGCTCGGCGAGCCGCCTGACCAGCTCCGCCTCGGCGCCCCGATCGGGGACGGACGTCCACGGCGGGTTGTCGGTGATGCCGACCTTCAGCACACCGCCGCGGACGTCGTCCAGGGTGGTGCCGACGTCCCGGGGGAACCCGCAACCGCTGAGCAGCAGGGTCGTACAGATGAGGGCTCTTGCCAATCGCCGCACGAAACCCTATTTCCCAGGCCGGGGTGATTTCTCACCCCCGCAGGAAAGACCTCCGGAACGCCTCGGAGGGAAGCACGTGATGCGACATTCCGACCTCGTTGAGGAATTTCTCCGGACTGGAGGTGACCGGGACCCGCCAATCCAGGAAGTCCTGCCAGCGGGCGAGATCGGCACGCCACAGATCCACGAAGTTGTGGCACAGCCAATGGGTGATGCCGGCGCTGCGCCCGCGGGCCGCCTCCAGTGAACGGCGCATCCTCTCGTGCTCCGGGGCGCTTTCCAGCATGCCGATCATCAGGTCGATGAATCGGCGCCGGCGGAACAGCGCGTCGCCCCAGAAAGCGGTGCCGGCCACGTCGATGTCCCGGCCGGAGTCGAGCAGCCAGAAAAGACCCTCGGCGAGGGTGTCGCCGAGTTCCTCGCCGGCCGCGCGGGCCGGGTTGGCGAACGGGTCGTAGGGCCGCTGGCGCATCACGCCGGCACGCGCCGCCCGGAACGGGACGCCGTCGCCGAGCAGGAAGAACCAGTCCTCGTTGTAGATGTTCGGGTAGAACGACCGGGTCCGGGCCGCGTCGATGATCATGGCGCCGCCGCCGATGAACGTGCCCTGCTCGCCGCCCACCGCCCGGTAGGCGTGGCAGACCACCGAGTTGTCCTCGTAGCCGAGGTTCGCGAGGCCGACCGCGCGGAAGTCGTCGGCCAGGCCGGCGACGCGGTGCAGGTGCTCCGGATCGTCGATGTGGATGTCGTCGTCCAGGAAGAGGACCCGCTGCCAGCTGGAACCCCGGGCGAGGACGAGCCCGAGGTTGCGTTTCACGCTCAGGTCACTCGTCGTACCGAATCCGCTCTTCTGCAGAAGGCGGTCGGTGGCGAAGGAGGGCAGCGTGCGGGCGAGCGACGCGTCGACGTCGACCGCGAGAACCGCGGCGTCCTCGAGATCGGCCAGCTGGCGGGCCTGCTCGGCGGAGGCGTCGCGGCTGCAGAGCGCCACGACCGGGACGTCGATGGCCCGGCCCACCCGCATGACGTGACGGAGCGCGTCGACCGGCCAGGCGGTGGGCACGATGACGGCGTCCAGCCTCCGGGCCGCCGGCGGATGGGGTTCCTCCGCCAGCAGATCGGCGTGCGATCCGTGGTGGAGTTCTCGGGCGTCGGCCAAGGACGCCTGGCTCGGCACTTTCCTATACCTCCGGCCAGGAATGCAGAACGGTGCCCGGCGCGGTCCAGTCCGGAGTGGTGACGATGCCGGTCAGCACCTGGACCCGGAAGAGCAGGCTGAACGTGTCCCCGTCGAAATGGTGCGCGAGGTAATCGGCGTTCTTCTCACGGAAGACGTCGTGTGTCAGCGTGCGCACCGCTCCGTAAACACCACTACCGTACATTCCATTGCATACGGTTATGGTTCTTTCCCGGTTCAACGGGTTGGGCGCCCGGAAGAAATGCCCCACGTCCTGCACCAAGACCCGGGCACCTCCGCGACTGTCGAACTCGGGAACGAAGGACATCGGGTCCTTTCCCTCGACAACGACCTGGAAGCAGCCACGGCTCGGGTCGTCGTCGTCGGAGAGCTGCGCCACCGGCACCGGGGTCAGCCGCATCGCGTCCTGCGTCGCGTCGTTCCAGTCGATGCCGCCGAGCAGGACGAGGTGCGCGGTCCAGTCGTCCTCCTGCAGATCCCGGGCCCCGAGGTAGCGGACCTCCAGGTCGGGGTTGACCGCGCGGATGTGCCCGTGCAGCTCGAACAGCGAGTCGAGGTCGGCGAAGCGGGAGAGCCGCGACCGGTCCGGGTCGATCGAGGGCGGCGAGCCGTCGCCGGGCTCGGCGCAGACGATGACGACCGGGCCCTCCTTGTAGTGCCACGGGCCGCGGCCCACGATGCTCGGCCGGGACGGCGTGCCGGTCAGCGCCTCCGCGTCGGACTCGGCGACGGCGGCCTCGCGGAGCCCGAAGAGCTCCTGCTTCAGGCGATCGCGGGTGGCGGCCTCGTCGGCGGTGAGGTCCTGCTCGCTGATCAGCCGGTAGGGGCGGGTCTCGATGGACCGGCGGGTGCTGAAGAAGGTGAGGATCGCGTCGAGCCGGTCCTCGGGCGGCAGCGTGCTCGCGCGCTCCCACGAGGAGATCAGCTGAAGGCTGGCCGGCTTGCGCCTGCTCAGCGCCTTCGCCAGCTCGGTCTGGGTGATGGTGACATCGGGCCACTGCGTCTTGCGCAGCTGGCGGAGCCGGTCGGCCAGGCGGCGGCCGGGGTCCCCGGAAGGTTGCACCTTCATGCACCTCCAGAAAATTTCACTGTACTACAGGTTTGAGGCCGGGCAGCGCTCCGAACCGTAGCAGACGGCGGGCACTCATTCACGTTCCACTTTGTTCTCGGCATTGCGACCAAGAACTACAGCCACTTACAGTTTTACTACTGGACTACAGGTGGATCGGATGCGAATCCGAGATCGACGTGTAGGGGGTCCCATCGTGCAGACCATCATCCCGACGTCAACCGATGCCATCTCCGCGACGTACGCGGAGGACCTGACGGCCGCCGTCGTGGCGGCGACGGCCCTGGTCGCCGTCCTGCTCATCACGTACCTGGTCATCCGCGCCACCTTCACCGTCCTGCGGGTCTTCGTCGTCCGGCGGGTGATCGCCGACACCCTCGCGATCGGCATCCTGGTCACCGCCGTCCTGATCGGCCTGCTCCACCGCTGATCGATCGCCGCGTATCGACAGCGGTGCTCGCGTGACGGCACGATCACCTCCAGGTACGGCGAGCGGGGAGGCCGCGGTGGAGGACGACGTGTCGATACGGGCCGCATCGGACGAGGAGGTGCGCACGCTCGTCGGGCGCCGGGACGAACGGCACTACTTCCTCGAACACCTCGGGAAGGGCCGGGGCATCCTGCTCTTCGCGTTCCTCGGCGAGCACCTCGTCGGTCACATCTTCCTGCGGCTCGAACCACCCGAGGAGGCCGAGCTCCGCGACGGCCTCCCCGGTGTCCCGCTCCTCCAGCACCTCCGCGTCATGGATGAACATCAACGCTCCGGAATCGGACGCCGACTACTCAGCGCGGCCGAGCACCGGTTGTACGCGCTCGGGCACCGGCGTGTAGCCCTGGGGGTGCATCCCGATAACGATCCGGCCATCCGGCTCTACCGGGGGCTACAGTTCTCGGCGTGGCGCGACGAGCATCTCGCCACATTCCGTGAACATGTGCTCGACGACGGCAGCACTGTGCGTACCCAAGAGCCCTGTCTTGTCCTCGTGAAGCACCTGGATCCGCCATTCACCTAGAGGGACGCCGTGACCTGGATCGTGACCGGTGGGGCCGGCTTCATCGGCGCGCACGTCGTCCACCTGCTCAGCGCCGCGCACGACGTCGTGGTCTTCGACAACCTCTCCACCGGACGCCTGGAACGCCTGCCGTCCGACGTGCCCGTGGTGAAGGGGTCGGTCGCCTCCCCCGAGGACCTGGCCCGGCTCTTCGCGCGCTACTCGGCCACCGGGGTGGTCCACCTGGCCGCGCGCAAGTTCGCCCCGGACGGCTCCGGTTTCCGCCCGGACAACATCGACGGCGTCCACAACCTCGTCGAGGCGATGACCCACGCCGGAGTCGACCAGTTGCTCTTCGCCTCCTCGGCGGCGGTCTACGGCGAGTCGGGCCCAGCGCCGGCCCGCGAGGATCAGCCGCTGGAGCCGGTGAACCCGTACGGCCTCACCAAACTCGAGGGCGAGCGGATCATCGAGGGCACCGGGCTGCGCTCCATCGCGCTGCGCCAGTTCAACGTGATCGGCGCCGGCCCGCACCCGTTCGCGGCGGACACCGGCCCGGCCGCCCTGCTGCCCGCCGTCTTCCGCGCCCTCACCGCTTCCTCACCGGCGCTCGTCGTCCGCGGCCACGACTACCCGACCCCGGACGGCAGCGCGGTCCGCGACTACGTGCACGTGCTGGACGTGGCCCGCGCCTACGCCCGCGGGGTCGAGCTGCTCGCCACCCTCCCGGAGGCGGCCCATCTCGCGGTCAACGTCGCGAGCGGCAAGGGTACGTCGGTGCTGGATCTGGTCCACCTCACCGCCGGGATCGCCGGCCACGCCGTGCCCTTCACCACCGGCCCCCGCCGCCCCGGCGACGCGGCCGAGGTGGTCGCCGACGTCTCCCGCGCGGTATCACTCGGCCTCGGCGCCACCCATCCCCTCGCCGCCGCCGTCGCGTCGGCCTGGCGGTCCTGGCCTGAGCGCGCCCCCGCGCCATCGAAGATCTGACAGCCCCTCCGCTCCGGGCGGCCCCACGCGGCCGCACGACTTCACCGCCCGGTCGGATGCGTGTTTCCGGCTTCCCCGGGTATTCCGCTCCGGTGACTGTTTCCGCTGGTGGTTACGGGGATGAGGTGGCTCGGCTGGCGACCGCCCTGTACGAGCCCGCCGATCTGGATCCGCTGCTCGCACGGGTCGGGGATGCGCCGGTGGTGATGCTCGGCGAGGCCACCCACGGGACCCACGAGTTCTATGAGTGGCGGGCTGCCCTCACCCGCCGGCTGATCGCCGAGAAGGGGTTCTCGTTCGTGGCGGTCGAGGGGGACTGGCCGGACTGCGACCGGGTGGATCGGGCCGTACGGGGCATGCCGGGCGCGCCCGGGGATCCGCGGGAGGCGCTGCTCACGTTCGAGCGGTGGCCGACGTGGATGTGGGCGAACGAGGAGGTCGTCGCGTTCGCGCGGTGGCTGCGGGAGTTCAACGCGGGGCGGGACCCGGCGCGGCGGGCCGGCTTTCACGGGTTGGACGTCTACTCGCTCTGGGAGTCGCTCCGGGAGATCCTCACCTACCTGCGCGAGCACGATCCGTCGCGGGTGGGGGCGGCGCTCGCGGCGTACCGCTGCTTCGAACCGTACGGGGAGGACGCCCAGCAGTACGCGCTCGCCACCCGGTTCGTGCCGGTGAGCTGCGAGGTCGAGGTGATCGGCATGCTGCAGCAGCTCCGGGCGGCAACGGATTTCGGGGTGTGGCAGAACGCCGAGGTGGTGGCCGGCGCGGAACGCTACTACCGGGCGATGGTGCGGGGCGGCCGGGAGTCGTGGAACGTGCGCGACCGGCACATGGACGAGACCCTCGACCGCCTCATGAAGCACTACGGCCCGGCCGCAAAGGCCGTCGTCTGGGCGCACAACACCCACGTGGGCGACGCCCGGTTCACCGACATGGGTCCGGCCGGCATGGTCAACATCGGTCAGCTGGCCCGGGAGCGCTATGGGCGGGACGAGGTCGTCCTGGTCGGCTACGGCACCCACCACGGCACCGTCATGGCCGGCGACGGGTGGGGCGCGCCGATGCGGGAGATGACCGTCCCGGCCGCCCGCCGGCGGTCGCTGGAGGCCCTGCTGCACGAGGCGGCGCCCCCGCAGGCGCTGATGATCTTCAAAAGCGACCGAGGAAGCGACCGAGGAAGCGACCGAGAAAGCGACCGAGAAAGCGACCGAGAAAGCGATCGCGAAGGCCACCGGCCGGCGTTCCTCAGCGACGTGCTGAAGCACCGGGCCATCGGCGTGGTCTACCACCCCGAGGCCGAGCAGGCGGGCAACTGGGTGCCGACCGTGCTGGGTGACCGCTACGACGCCTTCTGCTGGTTCGGCACCAGCCGGGCCGTCGATCCGCTGCACACCCGGCACGTCGACGTGCACGAACCGGAGACCTATCCGTCCGGGGTGTGAAACCTAGTAGTCGTCGATCTCCAGACTGACTCGATGCTTGCTGGACTTCCACGCCGGAATGGGCATGTACGTGTACCCGCCGCCCCGCGACCGCACCAGGATCGAGGTGGTGCCACGGGCCGGGATGTAGTGGTCGATCCCGGTCATGAAGGTGATGGCGAAGAACTCCGGCAGCGGCGCCGCCAGATCCGACGCCCGGTCGAGGCCCGCGTCGAAGGCGAAGATGCCGATCACCCGTTTGGCGCGCGGGGCGTTGGCGCCGTTCAGGATGTTCGTGCCGTTGACGACGAGGCTGTCGCCCTCGGCGCCCCACCACTCCTTCTGCCGCTGGAACGTCAGCGCCGTGTGCCGGTCGGAGGTCTGCACCAGCGCGCCGATGCCCTCGCCCGGCCGGCTGGTGAGCAGGCGCAGGAAGGTGTCGGTGCGGCGGAACGGTTCGAAGTAGAAGTGGTGCACCGCCTGGCCGGGGCGGACCAGCGCGAACTCGTAGCGGGCCCGCGGGTCGACCGGGATCGGGGCGAAGGCGCCGTCGGCGGCGACCGGGCGGATCGCCACCGGGCGGTGGGTCGACCGGCGGCCGTTGAGCGGGTTGAGGCGGTAGACCTCCACGGTGGCGTCCTCGACCCCGGCGTTGCTGGGGAAGAGCACGGCACGGCCGGAGACCCGGGGATGACGGTCCGGGATCAGCGCCGTCGTCTTCGGACCGCGGCCGGTGAAGAAGCGGTAGAACGCCCGGAACGTCTCCTCCGAGGAGACGGTCTGGGTGTGGGACTGGTCGGGGAACGCGACGTTGGTGGCGCCCGCGACGGTCCGGGCCGGGTCGCCCTCACCCCAGATCGCCAGGGTCGGGACACCGCCGGGCGGCGCCGCCGCGGGCCGGCCGTCGAGGTTCACGTAGTGCGCCACCCTGGCGGCCCGGGCCGGCGAGCTGTTCAGATAGCCCTGGATCACGAAGGTGCCGAGCGAGTGGGCCAGCAGGTCCACCCGGTCCGCCCCGCTCGCGGCGAGCAGCCGGTCGATCCGCGCGTCCAGGCCCGCGTAGATCTGCGGCAGGATGGTGGCGACGTTCGGTGAGTCGTACTCATGGGCCTCGATGATCCGGGCCGGGTATCCGTTGCTCGCGAGGCGTTTGGCCTGGGTCCGGAACTGCATGGCCGAGCCGGCACTGCCGTGCACGAAGACGACGGGACGAAGTGGATTCTCCGGATGCGCGGCAGCCGGAGCGCTCAGGCCGGCGGCGCCGAGGACGACGCCGGTGAGCAGGGCGAAGAGTTTTCGGCGAGCAATCAACACTGACCCTCCCGATCGATGACTTTGGTTATTGCACTCTAGGTGCCGAAACCGCTGCCGTATACGACTTTCGGCCGATCGGCGTCCGTCGCGGGGAAGATGTGGCGCCGGGCCGGCTTGTCGATCATGGAGACATGTCCGGCATGCAGACTGAGATCCCCGCCCTTCCCGTGCTCCTCCCGCTCGCCGCGGTGCTGTTCGTCGTCACCTGGTGGCGGCTCCGCGGCGACCTCGGCCGGCTGCTGATCGGCTGGCTGTCCGCCGCCTACGGGCTGGCCGTGCTCGCCGTGACGTTCCTGCCGCTGCAGATCGCGACCGGCGACCACGCCAACCGGATCGCCTGGTACGAGAAGGGCAACTGGATACCGCTGCTCACCATCGACGTGGTGACGTTCGTCGCCAACATCGTGATGTTCCTTCCGCTCGGCGCCCTGCTCGCCATGACCGGCCGGACCCGCACCGCCCGGCAGGTCGCCGTGATCGCGCTGGCCTGCAGCGCGGCGGTCGAGGTCGTCCAGTTCCTGACGAACGTGCTGGTCAGCAGCGGCCGGCAGGCCGACGTGAACGACCTGATCGCGAACACCCTCGGCGGCGTGCTGGGCTTCCTGGCGTGGCGCGCCATCGCCGTGAAGCTCGTGTCGGCCACCTGATCCACAAGGGTCCGGAGCGCCTCGACTAGCATTTGCCTCGTTCGGCAAGCGGTGAGGCGAGGCTATATGCGGTTTCTCCGGCTCGGGCTGCGCAAGCGGCGCGTCCAGCACGATCCCGCCCTGCAGCAGGAACTGCTCCAGGACGTCCGTCAGCGATTCGGCACCCACGAGACCACCCCCTTCGGCGACCAGGCAGCCGCGATAACCGGCCTGCTCGAAGGCGCCGACGGCGTCATGGTCGCCACCGAGATCCTGCGCGAGTTCGCCGAGGGCGCCCATGCCTCGGTGGTCGTGCAGGCCGCCGAGCTCGGCCTGGTGGCCGACCGGACCAACTACCGCACGCTGTGGAAGAGCGCCGGCAAGCGCCTGCGCTCCCCGCTCTTCGGGCAGGCCCTGCATCCGTACATCCAGGTCTCCGCGGCGGTCACGGCCGTGGGCGCGCAAGCGCGTCAGACGGTACGGGTGACCGAACCCGAGCCGCTGCTCGCCCACATGTTCGAGGTGCTCGACCTGACGGTGGCCGGCTGGCAGTACGGCCGGGTTCTCGTCGACACCCACGGCGCCGAGCTCGCCGCCGGGCTGATCACGGCGACGACGGAGCTGCGCGCGGAGATGTCCGATCCGCCGCCGCTGCCGCCGCCGGTGCGCGAGCAGATGCGCTCGAACGCGTCGGTCGACGTGCTCGACCCGGCGATCAGCCGGTTCGTCGGGCAGTGGAACCCCGGCAAGCAGATGAGGGAGTCACTTCTGGCCTGAGGTTTTCCTTGACCGACGCGCCGGGCCGCCGATGTAGCGGGCCGTTGCGGAAGGAAAGGATGCCAACCGATGAACCAGACGGCTACCCGCGCCGTGCCCCGGCGCGACGACCGCTGGCAACCTCAGGACGAGGTGCTCAACAGCGTCATCGACAAGCTCATCGAGAACGCGTACCGCGGTACGCCGGACAGCGGCGGCAACAGCGGGCCGCTGTTCGTGGCCGGCGGGATGGTGCTCGCCGTGCTCGGCGTGATCATCGGCGCCGGCACCGGCAGCCCGATGCTGGCCCTCGGCATCGTGGTGGCGCTCGCCATCGCCGGCCTCGCCTACATGGGCCTCGCGGCCGAGCCGATGCACATCAGCAAGCTGTCGGTGCTCGACCCGATCGGCGGCCCCGGCAACCTCCCGGCCGGCTACCTGGTCTACCCGAAGGCGTGGCAGGCCGGCATGCGCGAGTACCTGCTGCCGATCACCGACCGCCAGTTCCGGATCGCGGTGAAGCTCTGCCGGGAGCACCCGGGCTCGGTCTCCGACCTGATCCGGCTGGTGAAGCGGGCCGAGAAGCACGCCTTCAACCACCACACCGGCCACGAGATCACCGAGTACGACGTGCACCGGATCGCGCAGCGCTGGACCGCCGAGCACGCCCGCAACTCGCCGACCATGGTCATGCAGGTCGCCGCCAAGTGAGAGCAGGGCCGCCCCTTCGAAAGGGGGCGGCCCTTTTCGCTATGCCGGCGGCGGCGTCACCCGGCGGTCGTCGGGGAGCCGCCGGGTGAGGCCGGTGCGGTCCAGCAGTTCGAGCAGCGGGACGGCCACCCGGCGGGTCGTGCCGAGCGCCTTGCGCGCATCGCTCAGGGTGAACGGCTGCGGGATCGCGGCGAGGACCTCCGCCGCCCGCTCCGGGGTGCCGGGCCGGAGGACGACGTTGCCGGCGAGCCTGACGATCAGCCCCTCGCGGGCCGCCGCGGCGATCTGTTTCGGTCCGAGTCCGGCCGCGGCGAGATCATGGGCCTCCGGCGCCGCGAACGGCGCAACGCCGTCGAACGCCCGACTCATCTGATTTTTCAGGATTTCTGCGTTCTTATTGGTGCCAGCGGTGACGCGTCCCCCGGTCGTGCTCAGCGGCGGACGGATCAGGGCGGTCACGAGATCACGGCCGGGCAGGCCGAGCCGGTGACGCAGGGCTTCGAGCGGCGCGCCCGGTTCGAGGGGGTTCTCCGCCGCGTACGCCGTCACCTCCTCGCGCAACTGCTCCGCCTTCGCCGCCCAGTAGCCCGGGTCGGCGTACCAGTCGCCGGCCACCGGTTCGGCGCCGCCCACCGCCACGCCCATGCCGGCCAGGTCGGCACCGGAGATCAGCTTGCGGCGGCGCAGCTCGTCCGCGAGGTCCGGGATCCCGGTCATGGCGTCGAGGTCGGCGGCCCGCCGGACGGCCGCGCCCCGGCGGGTCAGGGCCGGCGGGGCCACGTCGAGGACCGTCACGCCGCCGGCCACGTGGTGCCGGCCGGGGTCGCGGAGCAGGGCGCGGTCGCCGATCCGCAGCGGGAGCGGGCGGGTCAGCCGCAGCCGGGCCGTGTCGACGCCGAGCGGCCGCACGTGCACGGCGACGGCCGCCGAGCCGGCGTGCAGGGTGAGCGTGGCCGGCAGCGACTTGGGCTGGTCACCGTGCAGGCGGACGTCGATGAGGTCGGCGTGCCGGAACCTGCCGGGGGTGAGCAGGGCGGCGCCCCGGGCGATGGTCTGCCGGTCCACCCCGCGGAGGTTCACGGCGACCCGGGCCACCGCCTCGGCACGGCCGGCCGGCTCGCCGAGGGTCTGCAGGCCGCGGACCGTCACCCGGCCGCCGCCGAGCTCGAGTTCGTCGCCCCTGCGCAGGACGCCGGCCCCGAGGGTTCCGGTCACCACCGTGCCGGCGCCCTTGATGGTGAAGGAGCGGTCGATCCAGAGCCGCACGGCGGTCTCCGGCCGGGTGTCCGGCGGCGGCAGGCGGTCGGTGAGCCGTCCGAGGGCGGCACGCAGCTCGGGCAGACCCGCGCCGGTGAGACCACTGACCGCGACGGCCTCGGTTCCGGCTCCCAGCGAGGTCGCCGCCATCTCGGCGAGGGCCTGTCCGGTGGCCGGGCCCGGGTCGGCCAGGTCGGACCGGGTGACGACCAGCAGGGCGTGGCGGACGTCGAGGGCGTGCAGGGCGGCCAGGTGTTCGGCGGACTGCGGCATCCACCCCTCGTCGGCGGCCACCACGATCATCGCGGCGGGCACCGGACCGATCCCGGCCAGCATGTTGGGCACGAACCGCTCGTGCCCCGGCACGTCGACGAACGCCACGGTCCGCCCGGCGCCTATCGTGGTCCACGCGAAGCCGAGGTCGATGGTCATGCCCCGGCGGCGTTCCTCGGCCCAGCGATCGGGCTCCATCCCGGTCAAGGCCCGGACCAGCGTCGACTTGCCGTGGTCGACGTGCCCCGCGGTCGCTACGACGTACATCTCAATCGCCCGCCGCCGAAAGGACGGCCTCGGCCACCGCATGGTCGTGAGCCGCCGGGACGCAGCGCAGATCCAGAAGCAGCCGGCCCCGCTCGACCCGGCCGACGATCGGCGGCACGCCCTCGCGCAGCGGCCGCGCCAGTGCGGCCGGGAGCGCGAGCGCCCAGGACGGCAGCTCCAGCTCGGGCGCCCCTCCCCCGCCGACCACCGCCGTCGAGGCCGTCACCTCCCCGAGCCCGGTGCGGCGCCGCAGCCGCTCGGTGCGTTCCCGCAGCTCATCGGCGTCGTAGCGGAGCGCCTGCCAGGTCGGCGTGATCGGTCCGGCGAGGGTGGCGTGCAGGGCCGCGAGGGTCAGCTTGTCCACCCGGAGGGCGCGAGCGAGCGGGTGGCGGCGCAGGCGCTCGATCAGGGTGGCGTCGCCGAGCAGCAGGCCCGCCTGGGGGCCGCCGAGGAGTTTGTCGCCGCTCGCGATGACGAGGGCGGCGCCGTCCTGGAGGGTGGTGGCGGCGTCGGGTTCACCGGGAAGCAGCGGATCCTTGTCAAGGAGCCCCGAGCCGATGTCCACGACGATCGGCACGCCCATTTCCGACATTTCGCTTATTTCGGCCGATGAGGTGAAGCCTTTGATCACGAAGTTCGACGGGTGGACCTTGAGGATGAATCCGGTCTCCGGCCCGATCGCGTTGCGGTAGTCGGCGACCGACGTCCGGTTCGTGGTGCCGACCTCGCGCAGCCGCGCCCCGGTCGACTCGAGGAGATCCGGCAGCCGGAACCCGTCCCCGATCTCCACCATCTCCCCGCGGCTGACGATGATCTCCCGACCGGCGGCGAGGGCGGTCGCGGCCAGGACCAGCGCGGCGGCCCCGTTGTTGACCACGTGCACGCCCGAGGCCCCGGGCACCGCGGCGGCCAGCGCGGCGAGGGCGTCCCGGCCCCGCCTGGCGCGCTTGCCGGTGCCGAGGTCGAGCTCCACGTCGGTCGGCCCGGCCGCCTCGACGACGGCGTCCACGGCGGCCTGCGACAGCGCGGCCCGCCCGAGGTTGGTGTGCAGCACCACCCCGGTGGCGTTGACGACGGCGCGCATCCCGGCCGGCAACCCGCGCACCGCGGCGTCCGCGACCTGGTCGGGTGGGATCTCCCCGGCGCGGGCCCGCTCCTGCGCGTGGGTGACCGCGGCCTTGACGGCGGGTCGCCCCAGTCGCGCGGCGGCGGCTTCGAGGCGGGGATCGGCCAGGACCACATCCGTACGAGGAATGAGCCGCCGCGGATCCATACCCACCCCTCCCCGGTCAACCCGGCAGTTGGCGGAGGCGGACGGGAATCGAACCCGCCTGACCCGGGTACCGGGTCACGTCGGTTTTGAAGACCGCGAGGAGCACCAGCCACCTGAACGCCTCCGCCGCCCACCGTATCGGGCGGCGGCCGCGGCGGTGTGGGAGGGTTCGGAGGTGAAGATCCGGCTGACCCAGTACGCGCACGGCGGTGGCTGTGCCTGCAAGATCCCGCCCGGGGAGTTGGAGGCCGTGGTGTCCGGCCTGGTCGGTGGCGCGCCGCCGGAGGGCCCGGGCGAGCTGATCGTCGGGCTCGACGACGGCGACGACGCGGCCGTGGTGCGGATCGCGAACGGGACCGCGGTGGTGGCCACCGCCGACTTCTTCACGCCGGTGGTCGACGACGCGTACGCATGGGGCCGCATCGCCGCCGCGAACGCCCTGTCCGACGTGTACGCGATGGGCGGCACGCCGGTCGTCGCCGTGAATCTGCTCGGGTGGCCGCGGGAGAAGCTGCCGATGGAGCTCGCCGCCGAGGTGCTGCGCGGCGGCCTCGACGTGGCCCGCGAGGCCGGCTGTCACGTGGCCGGCGGGCACAGCGTCGACGACCCGGAGCCGAAGTACGGCATGGCGGTCACCGGCGTCGCCGACCCGGACCGGATCATGCGGAACGACGCGGGCCGGCCCGGTGTCCCGCTGACCCTCACGAAGCCGCTCGGCATCGGCGTGCTGAACAGCCGGCACAAGTCGACGGGCGAGGTGTTCCCGCAGGCCGTCGAGGCGATGACCCGGCTCAACCGGGAGGCGTCCGCGAAGGCCCTCGCGGCGGGCGCGGTCTGCGCCACCGACGTGACCGGGTTCGGCCTGCTCGGGCACCTGCACAAGCTGGCCCGGGCGAGCGGCGTGACGGCGCGCGTCGACGCGGCGGCGGTCCCCTATCTGGACGGCGCCCGGGAGGCGTTGAAGGACGGGTACGTCAGTGGCGGCACCCGGCGCAACCTCGACTGGGTCCGCCCTCACCTCGATCCGGCGGCTGTGGCCGAGGACGAGCTCCTGCTGCTGGCCGACGCGCAGACGTCCGGCGGCCTGCTCGTGGCCGGCGAGGTCCCGGGCTATCCGGTGATCGGTGAGCTGCTGCCGGCCCGGGACGGCGTGACGGTCGAGGTCCGGCCGTGACGGCTAACCGACGTACGCGATCAATGCCGGAACGACGGCGCGCAGGTCATCCCCGACGACGCTGACGTGGGCCGCCGCCCGGGCCGCGGGCTGGGCGTTGAAGGCGATCGCCAGGCCCACCTCGGCGAAGAGCGGCAGGTCGGAGCGGCTGTCACCGACCGCAGCGCACCGCGTCATCGCCAAGCCGTTCTCGGTGGCGAACCGCTTCGCGAAGTCCCGCTTGCCGAACTCGTCGATGTGCTCGGCCACCTCCCCGGTGTAGCGGCCCCCGACCACCTCGAGCCGAGGCCCGCAGTTACCGGCGAATCCGAAACGGTCCCGGAGGAACGCGCCGACCGGATCCCACGCCAGCGTCGCGACGACCGGAAGCAGATCGTTGGCGCGGCACCAGGCCACCGTCTCCGCGATACCGTCCACGAGCGGCAGCGTTTCGAGGAATCCGCGCACCTCGACGGGCGTCCATCCGGCCCACCCCCGCGCGTCGATCACCGACGCCTCCTGATTGGTGAGCGCCCCGGAGTCGTAGGCGGCCTCCGCTTCCCGGCAGGCGTCCGCATGCCCGAGCCGATCCGCGAGATGCTGCCCGCTGCTGCCATCCGGAACAAGCGTCCCATCGACGTCGAAGAACACGGCCCCTCTCACGTCCGGCAGCCTATAGCCATGACCGCTCCACCGGCCCGCCCCCTGACCGCCCCCGAACAAGCCATCCTGTCCGCGTTCCTGAGCCTCCCGATCCCCGGCCTCCCCGGCGATCTCCCCGGCCTCCGCGTCACCGGCCGATGCGGGTGCGGCTGCCCGACCATCCACTTCAACGACAGCACCGACGACATCGCCCTCGTGGCCGACGCCCCACCCCCGCCTCGCCACCACCGACCTCCCTCACCGGCTTGAGGGCGCGCTGACCACCACCTCGCGACGGGGGCGTGGCAGGCAGCACGCCGGATCAGGGGTCGAGCGGCTCGACGACCTGCTTGCGGGTGTGCTGGTAGATCACCGAGCTGCGGAATCCCACGATCTCGCGCCTCCCGCTGAACTTGTCCATCACGAAAGCGTGCAGCGCGTCGACGCTCGGCACCGCCACCTGCACGAGGAAATCGTCGCCGCCGGTCACGACGAAGACGGACACCACTTCGGGCAGGCTCATCGCATAGGCTTTGAAACCCTCGATCACCGTACGGCTCAGCGGCCGCACCTGGACGTGCAGGAATGCCTGCACGCCGCGATTCAGGGCCGGCAGGCTGATCTCCGCGGAATAGCCGGTGATGACGCCTCGCTGCCGTCCATTCGACAGCGCTCGGGCAGGCGATCGGCGGCTGCCGCATCGCGCACTATCCGCACTGGCGTGACGGCCTCACCGACGCGCTGCGCCTCTCCGCCGCCATGACCGATAAAGCCGCGCTCGCCGGCCTGCCGAACGGCGGCGGCAAGACCGTCGTGGCCCTCCCGCCGGGCCGTTCTCTCGACGCCACCATTCGCCGCGACGTGCTGCACGACGTCGGCGACGTGATCGCCGGGCTGGGCGGCCTCTACGCGACCGGCCCGGACGTCGGCACCGGCCCGGACGACATGGTCACGATCGCCGAGCGCACCGAGCACGCGTTCTGCCGGCCGATCGGTGCGGGCGGCAGCGGCGACTCCTCCGAGCACACCGCCACGGGTGTCATGGCCGCCCTGAGAGCCGTCTGCGCCGACCGTTTCGGATCACCCGATCCGGCCGGCCGCAGCTTCGCGGTCCTGGGTCTGGGCCGGGTGGGCGCGCAGGTGCTGCGCCTGCTCACGGCCGAGGGGGCGCGGGTCGTGGCCGCCGACGTCGACGAGACCCGGCGCGCGGTCGCGGGCGGCGCCACCTGGGTCACCCCGGACGAGGGCCTGACCGCCGAGGTGGACGTCCTGGTCCCGGCCGCGCTGGGCGGCCTGCTCACCCCGGCGACCGTGCCGAGGCTGCGCGTCACCGCGATCGGCGGCACCCTCTCCACCGTCCTGCGGTCGGCGCGCGCCGCGGGGACGACGCCGCTCGCGGCGGCCCGCGACGCCGCCCGCCGCCGCGTCGGATATTGAGGTTCGCCGTCGTCGTCGCGGTGGCAAGCTGCTCGGCATGAATTCCGCGGGCTTCAAGGCCGACCTTCACACCTACCTGCAAGAGGGGCGCGATGCCCTGCTCTGGAAGTTGGAAGGGCTTTCCGAGTACGACGTACGCCGCCCCCTCGTCGACACCGGCACCAACCTGCTCGGCGTGGTGAAGCACGTGGCCGGCGTCGAGTCCGGCTACTTCGGTGTCACGTTCGGCCGGCCGTTCCCGGAGGAGCTGCCGTGGCTGGAGAGGACCCTCGACGCCAATGCCGACATGGCCGCCACCGCCGAGGAGAGCACCGGCGACATCGTCGCCCTCTACCGCCGGGTCTGGGCCCACTCGGACGCGACCATCGAGGCCCTCGACCTCGACGCCGAGGGTGAGGTGCCGTGGTGGCACCCGGACGGCCGCCGGGTGACCCTGCACAGGATCCTGGTGCACATGATCGCCGAGACGCATCGGCACGCCGGCCACATGGACCTGGTGCGCGAGCTCATCGACGGGTCGGCCGGGGCGCGGCAGGAGAACAGCAACATGCCCGACCAGGACCGCGAATGGTGGGCGTCCTACCGGGAGCGTCTCGAGGACCTCGCCCGGAAGTTCCAGCAGGGCTGATTCACCGAGCAGGGCCGGGGACGGCCAGCAGGGCGATGTCCACCGTCGCGTGGAGGGCGGCCCTCGACGCGCCCGCGGCGGCGTGGACGGCGTTGCCCTCGCTGACCACCATGACGTAGCGGGCCAGCGCCACCGGATCGATCTCCGGTGGCAGGTCGGGGGCCTGCGCGAGCCGGTCCGCGAGGGCCTTCTCGCCGCCGGCGCGGCTCTGGGCCAGGAATTCCGCGATGTGCCCGTTGTCCGTGCCGCCGGCGAGGCCGCCCTGCACGGAGAGGCAGCCGGCCGGCCGGTCCGGGCGGGTCAGGGCGTCGGCGTTGGCCCGCAGGAACGATTCGATGACCGCCCGGGCCGTCGGCTGCTCCAGCGCCTCGCGGGCGTAGGCCATGTCCGCTTCCGCGTAGCGGGCCACGGCTTTGCGGAACAGGTCCTCCTTGTTGCCGAACGCGGCGTACATGCTCGGCCGGTTGATGCCCATCGCCTCGGTCAGGTCGGTGAGCGACGTCCCCTCGTACCCATGCCGCCAGAACACCTCGATGGCGCGGTCGAGGGCCGCGTCCGCGTCGAAGCCACGCGGTCGTCCGCGTTCCGCCATGTCGCCCCCCACACCGAACCGAACCCAGTGACGCAACTCATTCTAACCGATCGGTACAGAAGTGCTAGCTTCTTCAGTACCGAACGGTACAGAAATGAGGAGTCATGGGACAGCTCGACGGCAAGAAGGCTCTGATCACCGGCGCGACCTCGGGAATCGGCCTCGCGGCAGCGCGCCGGCTGGCCGCCGAGGGCGCCGACGTGGTGATCACGGGACGGCGGAAGGAGGCGCTCGACGAGGCGGTCGCGTCGATCGGCCCGCGCGCCACCGGCATCCAGGCGGACGTCGCGAACCTCGACGACCTGGACCGGGTGTTCGCCGGCATCGAGGGCCTCGACATCGTGTTCGCCAACGCCGGAGGCGGCGAGTTCGCGGCGCTGCCGGACATCACCTGGGAGCACTACGCGACCACGTTCAACACCAACGTCGGCGGCACGCTCTTCACCGTGCAGAAGGCGCTCCCGCTGCTCCGGCCCGGCGCCTCGGTGATCCTGACCAGCTCGAACATCGACGTGAAGGGCGCCGGCGCCTTCAGCGTCTACGCGGCCACGAAGGCGGCGCTGCGGTCGTTCGCCCGCAGCTGGGCGGCGGAGCTGGTGGGCCGCGGCATCCGGGTCAACAGCATCGCGCCCGGGCCGATCGCCACGCCCGGCCTGAGCGGGCTCGCCGGCGACCCGGCCTCCGCGGAGCAGTTGCTGCAAGGGCTGGCGGCCGGGGTGCCGATGCGGCGGCTCGGGCAGCCGGAGGAGATCGCCAACGCGGTTCTGTTCCTGGCCTCCGACGCGAGCAGCTACATGACGGGCGCCGAGATCTACGTGGACGGCGGCGCGAGCCAGGTCTGAGACGGGCGCCGGCCTAACGCCGGCGCCGACGGGGGCGGGGCGGCGCCGGCGAAGGCGGCGGGGGCGGCGGCACGGACGGGGCGGCGGGCGAAGGGCGGCGGGCGAGGCGGTCGCTGCGGTAGGCGAGGTAGGCCACCACCGCGGTGATCAGGGCTGCCAGGCCCGCCGTGCCGCCGAGGATCGTCCAGAAGTTGCGGGACGCCACGCCCAGGACCTTCGCCGCCGTGGTGTCCACGTGGATGCGGATCTCGAAGAACTTGGTGGGTAGCAGCGCCACCTCGGAATCGGCCCGCAGCGTGGTGATCGCGATGGTGAGGGTGAAGTCGCCGCTCGCGCCGGCCACGACCGACCAGCGCCACTCCCCCGCGTCGGCCGGCTGGGTGATGGTCTGCACCGGCTCGCCGGCCGGGGTGACGACGAGCTTCGGGTCGTAGCTGGTGGCGGTCGCCCTCACCCGGCCGCCGACCAGCACCGATCCAAGATCCTGGGTGCCCGGTGCGGTGGAGGAGAGCGCGCTGGGAGTGACGGCACACCCGGCGGCCGGGGACGCGCAGACGGTCAGGCTCAGCGGGAACGGCTTGTCGACCTCCGCTTCCCGGTGGATCTTCGCCGACGCCACCCCGGCGTAGAGCCGTCCCCGGTCGTCGTTGATGCCGGCCATGAACTGTTCCTGCACCGGCGGGTCCTGGGCGGCCTGGGCCGTCGGGTCCGGGGTGGGCGTGCTGATCCGGTCACCCGCGTTCGCCAGGGCGGCAAAACCGAGGGCGACGAGCAGCGGGACGGCCCACCGGACGATCCGGCGCAGCGGCCGGACACGGCGGAGCGGCACGGGGCCGCCGGGCACACTCCACGGCGAAGAAGGCCGAGACGGCGAAGGCGGCCGCCCCTCGGGAGGCACGCGCGGCGGCTGCCCCTCCGGACCATTCTCCACGTCGCTCCCCCATGGACCGCTGTCGATCAGGGAACCATGGTGTCAGGACCGGTTGCGCCGCGCCAGCCGCTCCCGCTGCGGGACGACGGTGTATTTCGGATCCTTCGCCGAGGCGATGCCGCCCTCGAAGATGCCGAACCGGGTCGCCAGGGAGGCGGCCAGCAGGGCGGCGCCGGAGAGCGCCGAGACGACCCGGCTGCGGCGGCCCAGCACGGCGCCGGCCACCCCGAGGGCGGTCAGCGTCCGGCCCGCTCGCAGCAGCTTCCCGGGACGCCCCTGCGCATAGGGCTCGCTCAGGATGCCCTTCGTCGTCTCCACGCGATGCGCGCCGTACAGCTCCATGGCCGCGCCGAGGACCGCCATCTTCCGTACGGGGGCGGCCTCGTCCACCGGTGCGGCGATCAGTCCCACCCCGGCGCCACTCGCCAGTGCGCTGCCGGCGAAGACGAAAGGCAGTTCCGGGTACGCCGCGTGCCAACTGGGAGTGGCCGTGTCCGCCAGCAGGACCGCCGTGTAGGTGGCGAGCGCCGGGGCCGTCACCGCGGCGGCGTACCCGCTCACGGTTCCGAGCGGCGTGGTGAGCCGGCGCAGCGGGGCGGGCGCGAGCTCGGCCGCGGCGGCCGCGCCCGCGAAGGCCCCGAAGCCGCTCAGGATCCAGGTGCCCATCGACATCGGCGACGTCGGTTTCGCCACCCGCAGCATGTGGTGGAACCGCTCCGGCCGGCCGAGGTCGTTGATCAGGAAGTAGGTGCTGGCGACGAGCGCGCCCAGCGCCGTGACCCGTCCGGCCCGGCGCAGCGAGGACCGGCCGGTCGCGTCGCCGCCCGCCGCGAGCAGCGCCGATCCGGCCGCCAGGCCGCCGGTGAACAGGTAGGCGGCGATGTCGTGGTGCCAGACGGCCGGCCGCACGATGGGCCGCCCGTAGTACGACCGGAAGTCCGCGGGCGGGACCATTGACCGGTCACCCTTGCCGGCGCCCTTCGACGAACGGCGGCCGGTTTCCTCTGTCACGAACGTCCTCCCAGAAACGACACGACGACGGCCGCCGCCATCGCCAGGCCCGCCACACCCGCGCGTTTCCACATGGCGGGCAGTTCCTTCGTGGTGACGATCGGGTCGGGCGGCAGGCCGTACACCTCGGGCTCGTCGAGGAGCAGGAAGAACGCGCCGTCCCCGCCCACGCCGTCGTTCTCGTCGTGCCCGTAGAGGCGCGCGCCCTCCACCTCCTGGACACGCTGCGCCGCACGCTCCCGCAGCTCGTCCAGGACACCGTACTGAATGGACTGGGTCGGGCACGCCTGCGCGCAGGCCGGGGTCAGCCCGTCGCCGATCCGGTCGTAGCACATCGTGCACTTCCAGGCCCGGCCGTCGTCCTTGCGCTGGTCGATGACGCCGTAGGGGCAGGCCGGGATGCAGTACCCGCACCCGTTGCAGACGTCCTCCTGCACCACGACCGTGCCGAACTCGGTCCGGAACAGCGCGCCGGTCGGGCACACGTCGAGGCAGCCGGCGTGGGTGCAGTGCTTGCACACGTTGGACATCATCAGCCAGCGGAAATCGGGATGCGCCGGAGCACCGCCCGCGATCGCCAGAGCGTCCATGGAAGGCTGCGGGGCCGGCTGTTCGATGAAGGCGACGTGCCGCCACGAATTGGCGCTCAGCCCGCCCGTGTTGTCGTACGAATGGCCTAGAAGATCGAAACCGTCGTCCGGGACCGCATTCCACTCCTTGCACGCGACCTCGCAGGCCTTGCAGCCGATGCAGACGCTGGTGTCGGTGAAGAACCCCATGCGCGGTGGCGGCTCGGCATATCCCGCGTCGGGCGCCGGGTCGAGCGGCCCGTAGAGGCTATTGGTTCCCATTCGCCCGCCTCCGGTACTCGGCCACGTAGTCGATCAGCGCCGGGCCGGTGGGGCGGCGGCCGGGCTGGATGTCGCAGGTGCCGACCTTGCTCTCCTGGATCAGCACGTTCGGGTCGAGCACGATGCCGATCAGATCATTCGCCGAGTCGCCGGTGACCACGCCCTGGCTGCCCCAGTGGTACGGCATCCAGATCTGGTGCACGGTCCGGCCGTCGATGCGCAGCGGCCGCAACCGGTCGGTGATCATGACGCGGGCCTCGATGGCGGCGCGGCTCGTCACGATGTGCGCCCAGCCGAGGTGCTCCAGGCCGCGCTCCTCGGCCAGCCGCGGGGACACCTCGACGAACATCTCCGGCTGCAGCTCCGACAGGTACGGCAGCTGCCGGCTCATCCCGCCGGCCGTGTGGTGCTCGGTCAACCGGCTCGTCGTGAAGACGTACGGAAAAACGTCGCCGAAATCCGAGTTGTCCGGATTATCCGGCCGCTCGTAGCGCTTCCTCGTCGGATTCGCCTGCTGCGCGTAGAGCGGGTTCGTCACCGGCGACTCGGCCGGCTCGTAGTGCGTCGGCATCGGGCCGTCGATCAGCCCGCTCGGCGCATACAGCCAGCCCTTGCCGTCGCCCTGCATGATGAACGCGTCGTTGCCGGCGATCGCGTCGACCCCGGTGGCACCCTCCGGCGGCTGATAGCCCGGTGGTTTCGATTTTTCGAAGTCCGGTACGTCGTACCCGGTCCATTCCTTCTTCTCGAAATCCCACCAGACGTATTTCTTCCGCTCCGACCAGGGACGGCCGTCCGGATCGGCGGACGCGCGGTTGTAGAGGGTGCGGCGGTCGGCGGGCCAGGCCCAGCCCCATTCCCGGGCCACCCAGTCCTGCTCGTGACCGGGCTTGCGGCGGGCGGCCTGGTTGACGCCGTCCTTGAACACACCGGAGTAGATCCAGCAGCCGCAGGCGGTGGAGCCGTCGTCCTTGAGATCGACAAAACCTGATACGGGCGATTTGTCGGAAATATTATATCCGTTGATCTCGCGCAGCACGTCCTCGCCGCTCGGCTCGTCACCGTGCATCGCGTAGTCCCAGGTGAGCTTGAGCAGCCCCTCGTCGCGCGCCTTGCCGGATCCGGCCAGCTTCGCCCGGATGCGGCGGCCCAGGTGGTAGAAGAACCACAGCTCGGAGCGGCAGTCGCCGGGCGGGTCGACGGCCTTCTCCCGCCACTGCAGCATCCGCTGGGTCTGCGTGAACGTGCCCTCCTTCTCGGCGTGCGACGCGGCCGGCATGAAGAAGACCTCGGTCCGGCACTCCTCGGTGGAGATCTCGCCGGTGGCGATCTCCGGACCGTCCTTCCAGAACGTCGCGCTCTCGATCATGAACAGGTCGCGGACGACGAGCCAGTCGAGGTTCGCCATGCCGAGCCGCTGCGCCTTGCCGTGCGCGGAGCCGACGGCCGGGTTCTGCCCGAGCAGGAAGTAGCCCTTGATCTTCCCGTCGATCATGTCGAGAACCTGCTGATACGTACCGTGATCGCCGGTCAGCCGGGGCAGCCAGCCGAATCCCCAGTCGTTCTCCCGGGTCGCGGCGTCCCCCCAGTAGGCCTTCAGCAGGCTGACCGCGTAGGACTCGGCGTTGGCCCAGAAGCCCTTCTGCTCCGGGTGGCGGATCTCGTCGACCCACTTCCGGAACGTCTCGTGCTGCCGGTGGTGCGGCATCGGCAGGTAGCCGGGCAGCAGGTTGAACAGCGTCGGGATGTCGGTGGAGCCCTGGATGCTGGCGTGCCCGCGCAGCGCCATCACCCCGCCGCCCGGCCGGCCCATGTTGCCGAGCAGGAGCTGGATGATCGCGCCGGTGCGGATGTACTGCACGCCGACGCTGTGCTGCGTCCAGCCCACCGAGTAGACCAGGGCCGTGGTGCGCTCCCGGCCCGAGTTCGCGGTCCAGGCCTCACAGACCTCCAAGAACAATTCCTTGGGTACGCCGCAGACGCGCTCGACGACCTCGGGCGTGTAGCGCGCGTAGTGCCGCTTCAGGATCTGGTAGACGCAGCGCGGATCCTGCAGGGTCGGGTCCCTCGGCACGTCGGCCGGGATGGGCGGGCCGTGCGACTCCTGTTCCAGGCCGGACGCGGTCTCCCGGTCGGCGTGCGCCTCGCCCTCCTCCTGGCCCATCTCCTTCTGGCCGGCGTACTGCCAGCTCGCCTGGTCGTAGACGTTCAGCTCGGGGTCGTAGCCGGAGAACAGCCCGTCGAGGTCCTCGGTGTCCCGGAACTCCTCGTTCACGATCATGGACGCGTTGGTGTACGCGACGACGTACTCCCGGAAGTCCTTCTCGTTGCTGAGGATGTAGTTGACCACCCCGCCCAGGAACGCGATGTCGGCGCCGGCGCGCACCGGCACGTAGCTGTGCGCGAGCGCGCTGGTCCGGGTGAACCGCGGATCCACGTGGATGATCTTGGCGCCGCGGTTCTTGGCCTCGACCACGTACTGGAAGCCCACCGGGTGGGCCTCGGCCATGTTCGAACCCTGAATCACGATGCAGTCAGCGTTTGCCAGATCCTGGAGGAATCCGGTGGCCCCGCCACGGCCGAAGCTGGTTCCCAGACCGGGAACGGTGGCGGAGTGTCAAATGCGCGCCTGATTTTCGATCTGGATGGCGCCCATCGCCGTGAAGAGCTTCTTGATCAGATAGTTCTCTTCGTTGTCGAGCGTCGCCCCGCCGAGGCTCGAGATCCCGAGGGTACGGTTCAGCGGCCGCCCGTCCTCGTCGGCGTCCTCCCAGGTCTCCTCCCGCGCGGCGATCACCCGGTCGGCGATCATGTCCATCGCGGTCTCCAGGTCGAGCTCCTCCCAGTCCCGGCCGTAGGGCCGGCGGTAGAGCACCTTCTGCACACGGCGGTCGCTGGTGACCAGGCTCTTGCTGGCCGACCCCTTGGGGCACAGCCGGCCCTTCGAGATCGGGCTGTCCGGGTCACCCTCGATCTGGACGACCTTCTCGTCCTTCACGAAGATCCGCTGCCCGCAGCCCACGGCGCAGTAGGGACAGACGGATCTCGCCACCCGGTCGGCGGTCTCGGTGCGGGCGGTCAGCTCCTTGGACCGGGTCGACTGCGCGGCCGCGCCCCGCCCCAGAGGATCGGTGCCGGTGAGTTGCCGGTAGACCGGCCACCCCTCGATCCACGTCCGCACACCCATGAGATCGACCCTAACCCGGGGCGCCCGCGGCCGCACGGCGACGGGCCCTCGTCGTCACTTCTCCGCTTCTCCGATGAATGCCCGGATCTGCTCGGCCAGGTCCCGCGACTTCTTGCCGCCCGCGTCGTCGAGGGCCTGGAGGACGGCCGGACCCAGCTCGACCGGCGCGGCCTCCTCGGACGGCCACTCGAGAGCCGTCTGATATCCGGCGTCCTGCGCCGACAGCTGGATCCGGACCGTGTCGCCGGCCCGCGACACCTCGAACTGCGGCTTCGCCACGGTCGGATAGGAGTCGACGAACGCGTCCGGCCCGACCTGGGTCGTCTCCAGAGGCTTATCGAGGAACACGAAACGGGTGCTGTTCAACGTGGTCTCCTTCCCACGGCGGCTGGTGCCCTCGATTACCCGCGAGCAGCCCCGGCAACCACCGTCACCCGGGGCCGGGAACGTCACGATTCGGCCACTTATCCCTCTCCGCAGTGACCCGGTTGAAGTCGCCCTCCCGTGGCCACCATGATCTAGCCCTATGACGGCGCTCGCGGGTTTGCACGACATCGACTGGTCCTCCCTGGAACAGGGCTCAGCCGTACCCCGCCTGCTCGCCCGTCTCGCCGAGGGCGACGCCACGGCGCTGCGCGATCTGTACCGGATCGCGCCGGACGGTGAGGATGTCCGGCCGTGGGTGGTGTGGGCGCTGCCGTTCCTGCTCGACCTGGTCACCGACGAGTCGCAGCGGCTGCGCGGCGAGACGCTCCGGCTGGTCGGCGATCTCGCGGGCGCCGACCGGACCTGGCAGATGGCCGGCCGCACCCTGACGGCCAAGCGGACCCTGGCCCAGTGGGACGGTCTGTCGGGGTTGCTCCTCGATGAGGACCCGATCGTGCGGGACGCCGCGGCGTACACGATCCGCGCGGTCTACCGGCTGATCACCAACCCGACCGGGGACCTGTGGGAACGCTTCGCCGAGGAATCGGACGCGGACGTGCGGCTCACGCTGCTGCGGACCAGCGTGATCACCGGGGCGGTGGGCGGCGGCTACGAGCTGACCAAGGTCTGGCTGGCGTCGGTTGCGGACACCGATCAAGATCTTCGGGTACGGATCTCCGCGCTCACCGAGCTGATGGCGCTCTACAACCCGCCGCCGTTCGACGTGGCGCGGGCCCGGGAGACCGTTCTGGCGGCGTACCGGGAGGGCCTGAACCGGGAACCGGAACCGGTCGTCGACATGGCGGCGCCGCTGCTGGCCGGCGCGCGGATGGCGACCCGGCAGTGGACGCCCGGCTACCACCAGGTCGTCAGCGCGATCCGGTTCAGCTATCGCGACGACGTGACCGCGCATCTGGATCTGCTGCACGAGATGCTGGCGATGGACGCGTGGGACGCCAAGCAGGACGCGCTCTACGAGGCCCGTACGCTGGTGCAGCGTCTGCGCGGACCCTACGGTCCCCTCGTCGGCCGGGCCGCCGAGCTGCTGTTCGACAAGGACGCGCAGGTCCGGGCCGCGTCGCTGCGCCTGCTCCAGGGCATCGGCGAGGTCGCCCGCCCGGCCGCCGACGCCGTCTGGGCCACCCTGTCCGGCGCGAAGCCGTTCCTCCACCAGGGCAGCCTCATCCCGGCCGTCGAAATGCTCGCCTGCCTCCGCGACGAGCGTGTCCTGCCGATCCTCGAACGCCTCCTCGACGACGCGCCGGAGACCCGTGACCTGCATCAGTGCATCGCCGGCTTCGGTGTCCGCGCGCGTGGGCTGGGCCGCACGCTCCGCCGCCGGCTTCGAGGCCTCCGGCCCGATGCGTACGCCGAACGCTGGCGTTTCGACGCGCATCGCGCCGGTCTGCTGGAGGCCCTGGTCTCGGTCGCCCCTTCGGAGGCCGCCGACCACCTCATGCAGGAGCCCCTGGATCTGACCGGCCTGGACCGCCTCACCCGCACCGGCCGGGCCATGATGGCCCGGGCCGCCGAGATCCGCACCACGCTGACCAGCGAGGACCCGGCCCTGGCCTTGGCCGCCGCCCGCGCGATCTGGTTCGTGGCGGGCGACGCCGGCGACGCCGCGGCCGTGTACGACAGGTACCTGGACTCCCCGGAGCACGCCGTGACGGCCGTCGACGGCCTGGCCGAGCTCAACTCCCGGGCCGCCGACCGAGCACCACGCCTGACCCGCCTGCTGAAGGGCCGCTCCCCCGCGCCGGTCACGGTGGCGGCGGCCCGAGCCCTGTGGCGCATCACCGGCAACCCGAGCAGCGCCCGCCACCTGGGCCCGATCTGGAACGACGCACCGCGCCTGCGCCCCCGCATCGCCGAACTCTGGGTGGAGACGGGCATGGGCGCCTACGCGAAGCGCTACGTCCAGGCAGAGCTGGCCCTGACACCCCGCCACAACCTCACGAAGATCGGCCTGGGCCCAGCCGAAGTCTCCGACGACGAGCAGCTGCTCACCCATTGCCGCCGCCTGCTGACCGAGAAGCCCCGCTGGTCGATCTGACGATCCGCCGAGCGACGCCGGAGCTTCTCATCGAGACGGCGCGCCAGACGCCCGCCGGGTCATATCGCCTGCCGGGCGGTGGCGGCTGCGGCGCTGCTACCGAGCCGCGCCAGAACGTCGACGACGGCGACGCCGCTCAGTTCCACCACCAGGCCCCAGAGGCCGAGCATGACCCAGGAGGAGAGGTTGCTGTCGAAACCCGGATTGTCGAGGTACTGGGTCTTCAGGCCGACGAGGGACACCACGGCGACCGATGCGGCACCGGCGAAGGTCCGGGCGTAACGGAAGAACACCGGTACCGGCGCGAGGTCGTCCAGCCAGGCGGGTTCCGCCTCCCTGGGTGGCGGTGACGCCTCCTTGCCCGACGCGCCGGGCAGTGGCACTTCGGTCTCGGCGGTGTCGCGAAGGGCATAGGCCCTCCTGGCCGCGGCGCTCCGCCCGCGTTGCAGATATCGGATCGCCTCACGGAGCTTCTTGTTCGCCGGCGACCGCAGGAACGACCCGATGACGTGCCCGGCGAGAACCAGGTCGTCCCGGATCGTGCCCAGCGCGGTCCGGATCTCCGCGGTCTGTTTCGGCCAGGGCAGGGACTGCGCCTCCACGAGAGTGCGGTGCGCCTCATCGACGGCCGCGTCGGCCAGCGCTCGATCGTCGTGGGACAACGTTCCACGGCATCGCTCGATCGCATCGGATAGGGAATCGAGCTGGTCGTAGAGGACCGCTGTCTGGCTCGCGAGCACGGCGGCGTCGTTGCGCAGCGGGTCGAGCTGGGAGAACGCCCGCTCGGCTCTGCTGAGGTCCTGACGGAGGATGTAGTCCTCCAGCTCATTGAGCCGCAGCCGGGCGGACAGCGGCAGGTCACGCCCGTCCGCACCCCAGCCCATCGTCCGCCGCAGCGCGTCGAATCTCCTCATGAGGGCGGCCTGCGGGGTGAGCCGTTCGGTGATCCACTTGACGGTCAGGCCCAGCGCGGCGCCGGTGGCGATGATGAAGAACGCGGTGACGGCCCACCATCCGCTGCGCTTACCGAGCCCGATGATCAGCGGAATCTCCGTCCAGTTGCCGCCCGCGGACAGGACCAAGGTCTCCTCGTAGAGCCCCGAGTCGACACGTTCGGGCACCCACGGGTCCACCGTCGCGGTGACCAGAACCGAGTTGCCGACCAGCGGAATCGCCGTGAGGATCACCTGGTCAGCGGGGAATTGGCCACCGGCGTGGTGCGGATCGCGCTTGACCCATACGGCGAGGTCCGCGGGGTCGCCGACGCCCGCGGCACCGATCTCGACGACCGCGGACCGGGTCAGTGGATGCCGGAGCTTGTCGAAGGAGACCGCGAGGGCGCGCTGGCTGGTGATCGGCATCTGATCGACCGGCCAGCCAAACAGGACCACCGACAGGACGACGACGTAGAAGACGAGGAAGACCGTCAGGAGCGTCATCCGGATCCTGCGGACACGCTTGCGGTGGGCGGCGGAGACCTGGTGCCGGCGCCGCACTTCTCGATCCCGGTAGGGCATGGCCGCCCCCGATCCTCGGCATGGCCGGCCGTCAGGGCGAATCCATGCTACGAGTGCGGCGCCGCGCCGAAGTATCGCCGGACTGACACCGGAGCAGTCGGCCTTCTTCCGCTCCCGCCCCGATGTCGCACGGCCTCGCGCAGGACGGCCGCAGCCGATGCCACGGTTGTGCCAGCCGCCGCCGGCCAGCGGATTGCCCGCTATGGGCCGGCGCCGCACCGCCTCGCCGTGGACCGAGCGCCGCGAACCGCCCGGCGCCACGCCGTGGACCGAGCGCCGCGGACCGGCCCCGGGTGCGCGCCTGTCGCCCCGTGGATGGGTTCCGTTGTGGTGATCGTGGGCGTCAAGGGCCCTCCCCGCACCTACCACCGGCGGCCGCGCATCGGCCTCGCGTTGCAGGCTCGCCCGCGTCGTGCGGGCGGGACGCGGATGATGCGGTTGGGGGCGGGTCGAGCCCTCGTACCCATGATCATGATTGTTGGTAGTTGACCGCTGCGAACTCGCAGGGCGCGTGAATGTGCAGGTAGTAGGCTCCTTCGCCGTCGTCGATGTCGGCGCCGCTGATCAAGCCGGCGTAGTGCATGGCCGTGCCGCAGCCGGGGCAGTCGGGGTGTTCGGCGTCCTGAATCCAGTCGGGGTGGCCGCCGAGGGCGGAGCCGCCGGAATTCCAGGCGCTGATCAGAAATGGACTTTCCCGTCGTGGGCCGATGGCCGCTCGCACCGTCGGTGGATCTTCGGGCTCGGGGTTGTCGGGCAGGTAGTGCGGTTTGGTGTTGCCGGGCCACCACTGCGCGCCGCCGTCGGGCGTGACCCGGCTGAACAGGGTCTCGTAGCAGGCGCAGAAGTGGCACGTCTCGAACACGAGACGGCCTTGCCAGCCGGTGTGCGGCAGCGTCGTGGCGACGGTCTCGGCGGGCAGGTCGGCCGCCACCCACATCGGCGAGGAGCACCAGGGGCAGGTCTTGCCGCTCGGGGCGCCGTCGGCGAGGCCCAGCTCGAAGGCGGTGTCCGCACAGAGATCACGCCGGGCGCCGCCGGGATCGATCGTCCAGCCGCCCTCGCGGGTGTAGGCGAGCGGCGGCACGTGAAGCTCGTCCGCACCGGGAGGCGGCTGTGCCGACCAGCGGCGAAATGCCTGCTCGGCGTGGGGATGACCGCTGTGGGCGAGGATGAGCAACAGGCGGTTGAGGCGCAGATGCTCCTGACCGGCGTCGATCTCGGCGACGACCCTGTCGATCGTGGCGGCGTCGGCGGCGCGGTAGAGGCGCGCGGGCCAGAGCAGGCCGAGGTCGAGCATGAGGCCGTGATGCGGCGTCAGCGACGACGGGTCGGTGGAGGCCAGCTGCTCGGCCGCGACGTCGTCGTCGGCGGCCGACCGTCTGAGCAGGTCCTCGATCATGGGGCAGATGTTAGGCCGGGGGTACGACAGAATCGCGGCGTGACGATCGACGATCTGCTGACGCGTGCCGCGGTGGAGCCGGCCGGCGACGTGTGGTCCCAGCTCTGCGGCGATGTGTGCCATCAGGGGTACTTCCTCATCCCGATCCTGGCCGGCGACATCGACCTCGACTGTCCGGAATGCACCCTCGGTTTCTCGACCGACCTCACCGGCGGCGCGCCGGCCTCTCCCGCGGACATGCCGGAGGTGCGTGTCGCGGATCGGATCGGCGCGCCGTGAAGGGCCGCGTCGTGATCGTCACCGGGGCCAGCCGCCGGATGGCGATCGGTGCCGCCATCGCGCGGCGTCTCGTCGCCGACGGGGCTTCGGTGGTGCTGCATTCGTGGGCGCCCTACGACGCCGAGCAGCGGTGGGGTGCCGACGAGGAGGGTCCGGCGGCGCTCGCGGCCGAGCTCGGCGCCACCCACGTGTCGCTGGACCTGAGCGATCCCGCGGCCCCGGCGCAGCTGGTCGCGGAGGCGATAAGAGCTCATGGGTACGTCGATGGCATCGTCGCCAATCACACCCGCAGTGGCGTCCGGCAGTCGCTCGAGGAGTTGACCGCCGACGAGCTGGATCTGACGTACGCGGTCAACACCCGCGCCTCGCTGCTCCTCGCCAAGGCGTTCGCGGCCCAGCACGACGACTCCCGGCCGGGTGGCCGCATCGTCCTGTTCACTTCCGGTCAGTACCACGGCGCCATGCCCGGCGAACTGCCGTACATCGCCTCGAAGGCCGCCCTCCACGAGCTGACCCGAAGCCTGGCCGTCCACCTGATGCCGCGAGGCATCACCGTCAACTGCGTCAATCCGGGCCCGAACGACACCGGATGGCCCACCGACGACATCCGCGCGGCGATCGCGGCGGCCAATCCGGGCGGCCGCTGGGGCAGACCCGACGACGCGGCCCGGCTGGTGGCCTGGCTACTCAGCGACGAGGCCGGCTGGGTGACCGGCCAGACGATAGCCTCGGACGGCGGCTGGTCCGCCCGCTGATTCCTCCGGCAATCCCGGCGGGGCACGGGCTCAGATCGTGCAGAACCAGAGGTCGTCGGCGGTGAAGGGACTCACGTCGACGGGCGTGCCGAACGCGGCGCGCAGATCCTCCTCGTCGCCGACGAGAACGGGATCCGCGAAGGACGGCACCAGCACCACGCCGAACGGATGGCCGGCCGCCCGCTCGACCACCTGTTCCTCGCCCGCGGCGAGAACGGCGAGGGGACGGCTCGCCGAGACGATGCCGACGCGGCTTCGCGACGGCGAGCGCGACGTCCCGCGTCCACGACGGCGTCGGCGGGTTCGCCGCAAGGCTTTCCGTGAAGTCGATCAAGGTGCGCCTCCAGGGCTGCCGTGTACGCCACCACGCTCGTTCCGATAGACGTTGATGTAGTCGGTCAGTTCCCCGGTCTCCCCGAGGACACCGACCGGGCCGTTCACCACGAGCACTTTCGCCTTGCCCTTGCGCCAGAGGTCGTTGGCGTCCGCGAACGCCGCGGCGTCCAGCACCGCCTTCTCCGCGTGAACACCGCTCAGGAGCCGCGGCGATCTGGTGGGCGTCCTCGGCCAGGCCGAAGCCGGTGACGCCGGTCGTGGAGTCGCGCGCGGCCGCGACCAGCGGAGCTGTCACGACGTGGCCCCCTATCGTCAAGGGATGTACACACGCGCCGGGCGACGAGTTCAGAGCAGGTCGATGCGGTTCGTCCAGATGCCGCCCGACCAGCCGTCGGGGATTCGGTTCAGGTCGGCGGGGGTGTCGAAACCGGCCGAGAAATCGCCTCCGTCGGCGGTCAGGATGACGCGGGTGCCGGCGTCGGCCATGCGGTCGACGAAACGGTTCGGCCAGCCCCAGAGGAAACGGCCGACGCGTTCGGGCAGGTGGAACTGGATGTTGTGACAATCGGCGGGGACGTGGCCCGTCCAGCCGGTGGCCTCGTACCCGATGAGGCATTTCTTCATGATGGCCTTCGAGGTCGCGCGCACGTCCGGGAGCGCGGCGCGGAAGGCGTCGACGGCGGCGTCCTCGCCATAGACGGTGAGCAGTCCTCGTTGCGGCCGGGGCGCGAGCAGCGCGGCCAGGGCCTCACCGTCCGCGGCGTCGCCGTTCTTCAGGTGGATGAGCAGTTCGCGGCCGGGAAAGGCGTCGAGCACCTCGGCGGCGGTCGGCATCAGCCCGGCGCCCTTGCCGCGGAAGGGATGGGTGGCGCCGCCGTCGGCCGTATAGCCATATCCGATGTCGAGTCGGCGCAGCTCGTCCATCGTGTGGTCGCCGATCGTCCCGGTGCCGTTCGTGCGGCATTCCAGGGTGGCGTCGTGGAAGACGGCGAGCTGCCCGTCGCGCGTCAGCTTCACGTCGAACTCGACGACGTCGGCGCCCGCCTCGAAAGCGGCGCGCATCGAGGCGATGGTGTTCTCGAGATACTGATGGCTCGGCGGGTGGATCACCTGCGCCGTGCAGGTGTCGGCCTGCACCTCCGCCACGTCGAAGGTCTGCGCCAGGCCGCGATGCGCCATCAGGAACGGCTCGCCGCCGCTGCTCACGAGCGTGGAGTTGTTGCCGAGCCAGAGACCCGCCACGACGGCGAGCAGCACCACGAGCGCGATCCGCAACCGCTTGGCGATCTTCGGCATCCGGACATCCTGCCAGCGCGGCGCAACCCCGCCGCCGGCTGCGCCGCGTGCCGGCAATGCGGACCGCCGGACGTCAGGCGGTCCAGGCGCGGCCCGCCACCGCGTAGGCGGCGTCGGCGCTCGCTGTCATGGGTGGGGTGCGAGGCGGTGGGAGGGCCTACGGTTCGCCGAGTTGGTGGGTCAGGGTTGTCAGACCGGTCCTGATCAGTTGGGCGTAGGGGTCGTCGCCTAGGGCGTCCATGCGGTCGTGCGCCTCGCGGAGGTGGGTTCGGGCGCTGTCGAGGTCGCCCAGTCTGCGGTAGCAGTCGGCCAGGTTGAGGTGCAGGGACGGGTAGAGGGCGGCCTTCGACAGGGGCACCCCGGCCTCGGCCACCCGCTCGTCGGTGAGGTGCGCGGCCGCCGCCAGGGCACGCCGGTCCCAGAGCAGCTCGTCGTGGACGTCGTCCTGCACGTCGGCCATCGAGTGGGCCAGCACGCAGACGTGCAGCGGGTCGCCCTGCTCGCCGGCGATGTCCTGCCAGATCGCGGCGAACAGGTCGCGGGCGTCGTCGCGCCGGCCCTGGGCGTGGTGGAGCTGCACCGCCTCGTTGATGCGGGCCAGGATCGGATCGGCGGCCATCAGGAGGCCACCGGATCGGCGTAGATGCGGACCTGCTGTCCCGTCCTGCCGTAGACCATGTCACGTTCGTACCCGAGACCGATCTTCTCCGCCACTCGCTGCGACGGAATGTTGGCGGGCGCGATGATCGCGATCAGGCGCCGGACGGCCAGGGCGTCGCGGGCGTGATCGCGGCAGGCGGCGGCCGCTTCGGAGGCGTAGCCGCGGCCCTGGTGCTCCGGCCGTACGTGATAGCCGATCTCGATCTCGATCTTGCCTTCCACCTCCTGCGGAGTGAGCCCGCAGTCGCCGAGGAACTCGCCGGTCCCCCGCGATCGGATGATCCAGAGGCCGTGCCCGGCGCGGTCGTAGAGGTCCTGATTCCAGGTGATCCAGTTCTCGGCCTCGTAGCGGCTCTTCGGCCGTGGATAGTGCCGCATCACCTCGGGGTCGCCGAGCAGGGCGGCCATGTCGCCGAGGTCGTCGATCGTCATCGCGTGGAAGGTCAGGCGCTCGGTGCCGGCGGGGATCCTCATGCGGTCCATCCTGGCGGGTCGCGCAGGGGAGGCGGGACCCCTCCCCTACGCGAGCCGGGTGAAAAGACGCGAGCCGGATGAGAACCGGTCAGCCGGCCCAGGTGAAGACGCGTGCCTCGGTCGCCGCCGCGGTCGCGAAGTTGCGGTTCACGGTGGCCCGCTCGGTGCTGTTCGGGTTGGGGTTGGTGCAGCTCACCGGCGCGCTGCTGCCGGACATCAGGTCGGTGCAGAGGCCGGTGCGGCGGTCCGGCAGGCCGAGCAGATGACCGAATTCGTGCGCGGCGATGCGGGGCTGGTAGTAGCCCTGGTTGACCGCCTGCCGGCCCATGTACCAGTAGCCGTTGCCGAGCGACTGCGTGTAGGCGCGCGGCCATCCGTTGTCGGCGTAGACGCGGATGTTCGGGGTGCGGCCGCTCGGCACGGGTTCGAGGCGCACATTGGTGACGCTGTTGTTCCAGATCTGGGCGCCCTGCGCGACGACGGCCCTGAATTCCTGGGCCTGGCTCGCGTCGTAGTAGAGGATTCGGGGCGCGGCCGCGGCGGGGGCGGTGGTGACCGCTTGCACGCCGGCGACGGCGAGGACGGCGAAGACGGCCGCCGCGAGTCTGCGGAGCAGCATGGCTTCCTCCGGGGAATAGGGAACGGGTGCCCCTATTCAATGACGCAGATCGATGGAATGCGCCATACTGATTCGCCCCTATCACCGTGACGGCCAGGCCACCGGGTCGATCGCGAGCCAGGGGGCGGCCGCTATCCGGGCCGGGGTCTGGCCGGTGAAGTCCCGGACGTCGCGGTGCAGGTGGGATTGATCGGTGTAGCCGCTCGCCACCGCCACGGTGGCCGGGGGCCGGCCCGCCGCGAGGAGGTGGGCGGCGTGGTCGAAGCGGATCAGGCGGACGGCCTGCTTCGGGCTCATGCCCAGCTGGCTGCGGAAACGCGACCAGAGACGCTTGCGGCTCCAGCCGACCTCGTCGGCGAGCGCTTCGACGCGGAGGCGGCCGCGGGTCTTCCGTGCCGTCCGCCAGACGTGCGCCACCTCCGGGTCGAGGACGCGGCCGGGCCCGATCATCGCGGCGGCGATCGTGAAGCGTTCGGTCCAGGTCGCGGCTGATCGCAAACGGTCTTCGGCTCGGTCGGCGTTGCGGCCCCAGAGATCTTCCAGGCGGATCGTGCCGCCGCCCAGATCTCCGATCGCGGCCACGGCCGGGTCGAGGCGGATCTGCAGGCACTCGCCGACGCCTCCGGAGGCGCGCAGGTCACGCGGGGCCAGGCCGATCACGGCGCTTCCGGTCTGGCGGCGGCCGGCGTGGTCGAGCCGGAAGCCGCCCCCTCCGGTCAGGTCGATGATGACGGTGACGGCCGGGTGGGCCACCATCGTGATGTCGACGAGCGTGTCGGCGCGCTGATGAAAACCGGCCATGCGGATGCCGGGACATGTCTGCGACGGATGCGGGACCGCGACGTCTACCCACGCCCAGTCGATCGACGGCATCCCCTCACCCTAAGCGGTTCCGGCCAGGAGCAGCCGGCTCGTTTCACCGGGGGCCTCGAGCATCGGGAGGTGTCCGACACCGGCCAGCATCTCCACCCGTACCCCCGCCGTTGATTCATAGTCGTGAGCCGATGCCGGATCCCAGCGCGGGTCGGCATCCCCGAAAATCACCAACCCCTTCAGATCAAGAGCCTTCATCCGTACGGGGACCGCGCGTTCCCGGAGGAATTCCGTGGCGTGGCGGGTGATCGTCCGGAAGGTTCGGTATTGGAGTCCGTGCATGTCGGCCACCCATGCGGCGGGGATGTCGACGGGCCGGGCCGCGGTGGCGGTGATGCCACGGCGGATCATGGCGTCCGAGCGCAACGCCCACAGCATGCGACCCAGCGGCGGCCCGAGCAGCAGCTTCAGGACGGGCGGTTCGGGCAGGAACGCGTCGAGGCTCGGACCGGTACTGATCAGCGCGAGCCGGCTCACGAGATCGGGGCGCTGCTCGGCCAGGGAGACCGCCACGTAACCGCCGCTGGAGTGCCCGGCCACCGCGACGCGACGCAGGCCGAGATCGTCGAGAAGCGCGGCGACCCGGCCCGCCTGCTCGGGAACGGTGGCGCTGCCGACCGGCGGGGACTGACCACAACCGGGCAGATCGACGCGGATGACGTGGCGGTGGGCGGCCAGGGCCGGGACGATCGGCGCCCAGCTCGCGCCGGACGCGCCGGAACCGTGGATGAGCAGCAGCGGCGGCTCGTGCGGAGAACCGTCGTGGACCACGTGCATGTTCATGCCTGCCGACTCTCCGGCAGCGGGGGCCGCTCGGTATTGGACGAATGTCGCCCTCAGATCGCGACCGTCGCGAGCAGGCCGCTCTCCATCGCCACCCACACCTCCTTCCCGGTCACCCAGAGTCCGTGCGGTTCCTTCCCGGGCAGGTCGTGGAGGGTGATCTCGCCGTCGCGGGTGATGTGGGCCAGCTGATGCGTGCCCCAGAGGGTGGCCCAGCAGGAGCCGTCCGCCGCGGTGGCGACGGCGTGCGGGCGGGACGCCCGGTCGGGCAGCGGGAAGTGCTGCACGGCGCCATCGAAGCCGGCCCGGCCGACCGCGCCGCCCGCGATGTCGGCGTACCAGACCCCGGGGCTGATGCCGACCGGCGCCGACCCCTCCGGCAGCTCGACGATCTCGACCCCGCCGTCGCGGACCCGGGCGAGGCAGCCGGCGCCGTTGAGGGCGGCCCACGGGGTGCCGTCGTGGTCGAGGGTGAGCATCGCCGGGCGGGACTCCGGGACGGGGATGTCGAACCAGCTCAGGTCGCCGTCCGCGAGCCGGCCGATCCGGTTGGTGCCGGGCGCGGTGAACCAGACGTCGTCGCCGCGGGCCGCGATGCCGTAGGGCGCCGAGCCCTCGGGCAGCGCGATCTCGGTGGAGGCGCCGCCGGGGTCGCGGCGGACGAGGCGGTCGTCGGACCGGGTGTACCAGACCGTGTCGCCGGTGACGCTGAGCAGCATCGGCCGGCCGTCCCCGGTCGGCTCGTGACGCATGCCGGGGCCGACGCGGGCCAGCCCGGGCGGGTTCAGCACGGTGAACCAGATGTCGCCGCTCGCGTCGCCGGCGACGGCGTAGGGGGCCCAGCCCTCTTCGAGTTCGACTGTCATGCCCTAACACTACACATGTAGCATTAGGCCGTGTCCAGAGAAAAACGGCCCGGCGGCCGCACCGCGCGCAACCGGTCGCTCGTCCTCGACGCCGTCGCGGCGATCCTGCTGGAGCAGGGCTTCGACGCGCTGACCGTCGACGCCGTCGCCGAGCGGTCCGGGGTGCACCGGACCACCGTCTACCGGCGGTGGCGCGACGTCGGCGGGCTGCTTGCCGACAGCTTCGACGCGGCCCGGGAGGACGCCTGGGAGCCACCGGACACGGGTTCCCTGGTCGACGACCTGATCGCGATCAACCGGCAGGTGGTGGCGGCGTTCGCGGAGCAGCCCTCGGTCACGCAGGCGTTGATCGCGGCGTCGTTCCGGTCGGCGGCGGCCGAGCGGGCGCTGCGGGAGTTCTGGGAGGACCGGTTCGCGCGGTGCGGGATCGTCGTGACCCGGGCCGCCGAGCGGGGTGAGATCCGCGCCGGCGCCGACGCCCGGGCGGTGATCGTCGCGGCGTGCGCGCCGGTGTTCTACGAGCTGGCGCTCATGCGGGGGCCGGCCGGCGCGGACATCGCCGAGCGGTATGCCCGGATGGCCGCCTCAGGGCTCTGAGGGCTTGCGCAGGCCGCGGACCGCGAGAGTGACGATCGCGGCCAGCACCAGTCCGAAACTGATCGTGTATACCCACGACCTGCCGGTGATCAGGCAGAGCAGGATCAGCCCGCCGTAGTACGGCACCCCGACACCGAGGCCGACGAGGGCCCCGCGCCGGTCCACGAGGCTCGCCGGGCGCGGCTTCCTCCGGCCGTTGAGCCACGCGAACACAGGGATCATCAGGGCCCAGATCACGCCGTACAGGGCAGCCCTCGCGACGACCAGCGCGAGCGGATCGCCGCCGTCGAGGAACAGGCGGAACGGGAACCAGACGAGCGCGAGCAACAGGGACGCGACGGTGAACCAGCCGGGTGTTCCGCCCCACGCCCTGACCAACGCGGCGCCACGACTCGGTGCTGATCGCTGATCGTCCATGAATCCCCCGATCCTTTGTGGAATTGTTGGCGCATGGTGAAACTCGGTGTCAGTCTGCCCCAGTTCCAGCATTTCACTCCCGGCAAGGACGTCGTCGCGGCCGCCCGGGCGATGGAGGAGATCGGCTTCGACAGCCTGTGGGTGTTCGAGCGGGTGCTCGTGCCGGAGGACCAGAGCGGGCCGCACGGCCTCTACGGCGTGCCGGACCTGCCCTGGCCGGAGCGGTACCGCGGGGTCGCCGACGCCCTGGTCACGCTCGCCACGGCGGCGGCGGTGACCTCCCGGATCGAGCTCGGCACCGGCGTGCTCGTGGTGCCGCTGCACCTGCCGCTGCGGCTGGCCCGGGAACTCGCGACCCTCGACGCGGCGAGCAACGGGCGGGTCGTCGCGGGCCTGGGCTCGGGCTGGTCGCCGGACGAGTTCGCGGCGGCCGGCGCGGTGCCGCTCAACCAGCGCGGCCGGGCCCTGGACGACTTCCTCGACATCGCGGCCGAGGTGTGGGGTCCGAATCCGGTCAGCTTCAAGACGCGGCACTTCGAGGCCGACACCGTCGACATCGGCCCGAAGCCGGCCCGCAGGATCCCGATCCTGCTGGGCGCCGGCAACGAGCGGGCACTGCGCCGGGTGGCGCGGCGCGCGGACGGCTGGGTGGCCAGTGGCGTGACGCCCGCCCAGGTGAAGCAGTCACTCGCGGGCCTGCGGGCGATGGCGGAGGAGATCGGCCGGGACCCGGCCACCGTGAGCTGCACCGTACAGATCGGCACTCTCGATCTGACGCCCTCGACGGCGTCCCCGCGGCCGCCCTATGCGGGCGACGTGGCGCAGCTGGCCGAGGACGTGGCGGCGCTCGCCGAGGCCGGCGCGGACCACGTCTACATCACGCTGCCGGCGGCGGTGGAGAGCATCGGTGAGCTGATCGACCGGGCCTCGGAGTTGCACGAGAGGGTGCGCGCCGCGGGCGTCTGACCGATTGCGGGCGGGCGCGGTTCCGTGCCCGCCCGGCGTCGTCAGCGGTCGTCGGTGACGGTGGCGTCGAGGGTGGCCGCGAGCTGCCTCATGAGGTGGACCGTGTGCCCGTCGGCGTCCCGTACCTCGATCTGTTGGTTGTGAAAGAACAGGTCGTCGTCGTTGAAGAAGAACGGGATCGGGCGGCCCGACGGGTGGCCGGTCCAGCAGTCGATCGGCGGGCACGGGATGGCGCGGGTCCCGGAGGGCAGCTCCGCCTCGATGGTGGACATCGTGATGAAGTCGGACCGGCCGCCGATCAGGGTGGCCCACTCGTCGGCGCGGATGATCGGACGGTCGTCGCCACGGGTGATGAAGTGGCGGCGCACGTCGTGGGTGCGCCGGCGTTCGGTCAGCTTCACGCCGTCGTACTCGTAGATCTCGGCATCGTCGCCGATCACCCAGGCGTCGAGCTTCTCCGCCAGCTCGATCATGCGGCGTCTGAAGGCGGGCTCGGGGTCCTTGACGCTGAGCCGGCCGTCCTGGAAGAGCAGGTGGTGACCGCCGCCGGCCCAGGACACGTAGCGGAGGTCGGGCGGGATCGTGAGGTCGGGCTGCTCGCGGACCAGGGCCTCGACCTCGGCGCCGAGGATCGGGAATCGCTCGCTCTCGTACGCGACGGTCGCCCTGGTGATGTGAAGCTCGTACCCCATCGTCGGATGATGGCAGACCGGCCCCTGGGGGTAGTGCCTGGTATACCCCGGAACTCCATCGCGCGCTACTGCGCCGGACCGGTCCCGCCGGGTTTGCTGAACCCATGCTGACAAACCTCCGGCGGACCGCCGCCGCCGTCGCTCTGGTGACGGTGGCCGCGCTCGGCCTCGCGGCGCCGGCCGTCGCCGCTCCCGTGTTCTCCCTTCCGCAGCCGACCGGACCGTTCGCGGTCGGCCGGGACGTCCTGCACCTGGTCGACCGGTCCCGGCACGACCCGTGGGTGCCGGCGGAGCCGCGCGAGCTGATGGTGTCGATGTACTACCCGGCCACCGGTTCGTTCGGGGCCCGCGACCCCTACCTCACGGCCGAGGAGTCGCGGCTGTTCCTGGAGGACCGGCAGCTCGCCGGGGTGGTCGACGCGCAGGCGCTGGCCGCCACCCGCACCCATACCCGCGCGGCGGCTCCGGCTCGCCCCGGACGGTATCCGCTCGTGGTGCTCTCCCCCGGGTTCACGCTGCACCGGCACACCCAGTCCGTGCTGGCCGAGGAACTGGCCGGGCACGGGTACATCGTCGCCTCCGTCGACCACGCCTACGAGTCCGCCGGCACGGCCTTCCCCGGTGGGCGCACGCTGACCTGCGTCGCCTGCGAGGTCGCCGCCGTCGCGGACGTCGCCGGCAACCGGGCCGCGGACATCTCGTTCGTGCTGGACCGGCTCACCGCCGCGAAGCCGGCCTGGCGCCGGGCCGCCCGCATCGACAGCGGCCGCATCGGCGTGGCCGGGCACTCGATCGGCGGGAACGCCGCCGCCACGACCATGGCGGCCGACCGCCGCGTCCGGGCCGGCGTGAACATGGACGGCACGTTCTTCTCCGACGTCCCGGTCACCGGCCTCGGCGGGCGCCCGTTCCTGATGCTCGGCAAGCCGTCGCACAGCCCCGGCGGCACCGACACCAGCTGGGACCGCGCCTGGCAGCGCCTCGACGGCTGGAAGCGGTGGCTCACCGTGACCGGCACGGCGCACCTCGACTTCAGCGACATCGCGGTCCTCGCCGAGCAGGCCGGGCTGCCCGATCCGGAATCGCCGCTGTCCGGGGCGCGGACCGCCTCGCTGATGCGCGCCTACGTGCTCGCGTTCTTCGAGCAGCACCTGCGCGGCGTCCCGCAGCGGCTGCTGGACGGGCCGGTCGCGGAGAATCCCGAGGTGGTGTTCGCGGGCGGTGATTCAGCGCACCTGGCTCGCGGCAGGTCGCGCGCGTAGGTTGGCGGCGTGTCCGCCTCTGATCGTCTCGCCGCCCACCTGCGGGGTCTGAACCGGTCGCAGTTGATCGCGCTGATCGCTGCCCGGGCCGTCACAGAGCCGGCACCGGCCTCCCTGGAGCAACTGGCCGCGCACCTCCTGCGACCGGAATCGATCACCTCCGGGCTGGAGACGTGCACGCTTCCGGAGCTACAGCTGGCCGAGCTGATAGCGACGCTGGGTGACCGGTGGTCCGTTGATCGTCTGGCCGGGCTGCTGTGCGTCCCGGCCGACGACCCGGATCTCGCCGGGGTGCTGTCGTCGCTGTTCACGAAGGGCCTGGTCTGGCCCGGTGGCGGCGCTCACCTGCGGGCGGCGTGGCCGCATCCGTTCGGGCTCGGGCCGGGCGCCGCCGACCTGCTGGCGCAACTGAGCGTCACTCAGGTGCGGATGATCGCGGAGCGGGTCGGTGCGCCGCTGACCGGGCGGTCGAAGCAGGTTCTGATCAGTGACGTCGCGGACTGGCTGGCGGTGCCGGAGAACGTCCGGGACCTGGTGATGCGGGCGCCGGTGCCGGTGCGGGATTCGCTGTGCGCGTCGGCGGAACGGCCGGCCGCGCCGTCGTCGTGGCGGCGGCCGGTGGACGCGCCGCGGTGGGCGGTCGAGCGCGGGCTCGTCATTCCGAGTGGCTGGAACGGCGGGCAGATGCCGGCCGAGGTGGCGCTTGCCCTGCGGCACATACCGTTCTCGCCGAGGCCGCCCTTTCCAGGTGTTTCCCCGCCTGATTTCGAAGCCGCTGTCGAGCGCGAGGCTTCCGCCGCCGCCACCGACGTGCTGGGGCTTTTCCGGGCGGCCGCCGACGTTTTCGCCCGCACTCCGGTGGCTGTTCTCGCGAACGGCGGAATCGGCGTGAAGGAGATGCGCCGGGTCGCCAAGGCGATCGGCCGGGGTGAGGACGCGGCCCGTTTCGCCCTGGAGATCGCGGCGGCCGGCGGGCTGGTGTCGTCGTCCGCCGAGGGATTGACGCTGTCCGCCTCTTTCCCGGACTTCGCCGCTCTCGAACCGGCCTCCCAGCTCGTCGCGCTCGTTTCGACGTGGCTTTCCATGCCGGCCTGCCCCCTTTCGGCCGGCGCGTCCGTGCTCGATTGGGATCGGCGGTCGGCGGCGGTTCTCGTCGCGCTGCGGCCGGCCGTGCTGCGATTCTCTTCCGGCGATCCGTCGCGGGCGGCCGCTCTGGTGGCGTGGCATTCGCCGATGGTCGCCGAGCAGGCCGCCGAGGACCTGGACCGTTTCGTCGCCGGAATCCATCGGGAGGCGCATCTGCTCGGCCTGATGGCGCACGGCCGGATGTCGGAGCTGGGCCGCCTGCTCATCGACGGCGCGGACCTCCGCGAACGGGCCGTCGCGATGGTGCCGCCCGCCGTTTCCCGGGTCGTTCTCCAGAACGATCTGACGGCCGTCGTCACCGGAACTCCGACCGCTTCCCTGATGACGCTGCTCGATTCGCTCGCCGATCCGGAATCCCGCGGCGGCGCCTGGACGTGGCGGTTCTCGCCGTCGAGTGTCCGGCGCGCTTTCGACGACGGCGCCGACGCCGATTCGCTGACGGCACGACTCGCCGAAGTAGCCGATCGGGTGCCTCAGGGCCTCGAATACCTCATCAAGGACGTGGGCCGGTTGCACGGGCGCGTTCAGGTCCGGGCCGTCGGGTGCGTGCTGTGTAGTTCCGACGCCATTCTGCTCGACGAGATCGTGGCGTCGCGCGCCCTCGCCGCCCTCCATCTGGTGCGCCTCGCGCCGACCGTCGTCGCCAGCGGCAAGCCGCCGGCCGAGACTCTGGTCGCGCTGCGTGATTCCGGTTACGCCCCTTCTTCGGTACGGGAGGAAGCGGCCGTTCTCGACATCGCACGGCCGGCCGAGCCGTCCCCTGTTCCGATCGACAGTTCGCCGCCGCCTTCACGGGTCGATCCGGAGGCGCTGGCCGACATTCTGCTGGGCTGAGGTCGCGGGCATCTCACCCCACGGGGAGGCAGAGGTCGTCCACCTTCGTCTCCTTGCGGCCGGTGCGCTCGAAGGCGCCGTTCGCGTGCCGATAGGTGTAGGTGAGTTTGAGATCGGCGCAGGCCGGGACGCCGCCTTCGCTGACGCCGTACGCCTCTATGGCGACCGTTTCGTCATTCACCGTCATGGATCGGTACCACGGCAGGTCGGTGGGGCCGACATCCTCGAGCAGGATCGCGATCCGTTTCGTGCCGTCGAAGATTTCCACGGTGCTCGGGATGTAGGACGTGCTCGCCTCGCAGGTGCGGGCGATCAGGGTGTCGACGGCGCCGTCGCCGGTGGCGTCCTTGCGGAGTATCTGCTGGATTTGAGGTTTCTGGCCCTCGTTCGGGCAGTCGGCCAGGGCGTTGAGCCAGGTGCTCGCCTTATCGGGGTCGCCGGTCGGCTTTCTCGGAGGCGTGGCGGTCGTGGTGGTCGTGGTGGTGGTGGCCTCGGCGGGTTGAGCAGGCGGGCTGGTCGTCTCGGGCGATGCCTCGTCCGGGCTGATCACCGGGGAGGTCGACGGCGGCGCGGGCGTCGGCTCTGCCGTGCGAGCCGACGGGCCGGAGCAGGCTACGCACGCCATGGCGATCGCGATGGCCAGAGCAGCTTTCCCGAGCACGATCGACTCCCGTCGTTGGGTCACTGCCAGATGGTCTCGCCTGCGGCGGCCACTGCCAAGTGGTCTCGCCCGCGGCGGCCACTGCCAAGTGGTCTCGCCCGCGGCGGCCACTGCCAAGTGGTCTCGCCCGCGGCGGCCACTGCCAAGTGGTCTCGCCTGCGGCGGCCACCTGCCAAGTGGACGAAGACGGTGGCGCCGTGCCAGCGCGGCGGGAAGGTCATGGCGCTCCCGGTGTTGACCTTCGAGGCTAGGGTCGTTCCATGGCTTCTGTTTCCTATGGGCGGGCCGTCGGGCTCGCGGCTCTGCAGGCGGCACTGAGCAGCACGTGGATCGCAGCCCGCGAGTTGTCGCCGGCGAAGCGGAGGCTCGCACGCGCCGGAACGGTGGCCACGATGGTGGCCGTCGGTTGGGTGACGGCACCCAAGGAAGAGCCGGCCGAGGAGATCGACCTCGTCGTCGGCGCCACCCCTTTCTCGGTGGCCGACGGGGTCCCGAAGACCGATGCGGAGGAGGAGGAACCGCCGCCCTTCGACAAGCGCAAGGCAGCCCTGGCCGCGGGTGCGATCGGCATCGGCGTGGCCGCGATCGTCGGTCGCCGGCAGCTGGAGAAGCGCTGGCTGGCACGGCTGACCCGGAACGGTCACGCCCATCCGACGCGGGCGCTGGCGGTGCGGATGGCGGGCGTCGAGTTCGCAGCACAGCTGGCGATGCAGCTCAACGACGTACGCAAGGCCCGTGCTGGAGTCAGCATGTTGAACGGCAACTGAAGCCGAGGCGGATCCGCGTTACCCGCAGCCAGGTGTTGCACCGGCGGCGGGTAACGCGAGGCAAGCCCACCTAATCCTGGCGATCAACGACGGGCGAACCCGATGATCCACTGCGAGCTGGCTCCCAGCTGATCACTGAACGGCCACCCGGAGTAGCTGTAGCGGGGGCGACCGTAGAGAGCAAGATTGCCAGATCACTGACGTCAGGGTTAGACGAGAGATCAATCGCGCGGCAGGTGTCTGACGCCGCGAGACTTGCGATGTCTGCGGCGATGGAAACCAGCACCGCGCCACGCCGCTTAGTGGGGCTGCGCAAGGCGTCTGCTGCCGGATCCTCGAGAAGCGCGTCAGCACCGGAGATACGTTCAAGCGCGTTCCTGTGCTTGGGGTCGCTACCGACGAAGTCGAGGCGAGGGAGTGCCCGGCGGCTACGGGTGATCGCCTGGGCCACGCCGACTCCGGGAAGCTCGATGGTCTGCGTCATCTGGCTTACCTTCGGCCAGACAACCACGACGTCGTCGAGCCGCCCGGTGTCGATCATCCCCTCGTAGAAGCGAAGAACAGGCGCAAATACTTTTTCCTTATAGTTCGGGTGCCATTCCAAGCCCTTCAGAATTGAGATGAATTCCCCAGCGGAAACCACGCCGATCCGGGCTTCGAAGGAGCTGTACGATCCCGACTTACTTGGGGTAGATAAAAAGGTCTGGGTTCCGGTGGCCGCAGCGAGCAGCGGAAGAACCGCACGATAATTGGACTTTTTGGCACGCCGATCGTCGCGAACCGGCAGGCCGTAACGGTCTTTTAGACGGCCAGCATCGCCACGACTATGGATCACGGCGTTGAACATCTTCGTGCGGCTCGTGGGCCGCAGGTAGGGCAGGTGCTGAGTCACGATGCTGGGTACCTGCCACGGTTCAAGGATCGGCTTCCCATTCTCGTCCCAGCCATCGTATTGCTCGAGTTCCTCGCGAAAGGACTCCTCATCTTGCATGAGAGCCTCGAAAGCCTCGTAAAGATCCACCCGATTCGGCGCATCAGCAGGATCACGACGGATGAAAAGCCGGACGAGGTCCCGATACCCGTGGCGGAAGCCGAACCAGCGGCCTGCCTGCATGAGCGTGTCAGCCTGAAGCGCCTTGCGGGTGTAGAACGAGATCGTGAGGCCTTCGACGGTGAATCCTCTACTGATCTTGGCGCCGCCAACGAGGACCCGCCATACCCGGTTTCGGTCGAAGTCGAGAGCCTGCTGGTTGGCCTGCACGTCGCTGTCGCTATTGACGACAAGGACGGGGTCCCCGACCTCCTTGATCCGCCGGCACGCCTCGCCGATCGGGTCATGCAGCTCTTCGAACCTTTCCGGAACGGGATGGCCGTCGGAGCGCGCGGCGCACACGGGTGCATAGTCCGCATCCCAAAGGCGGCGCAGCCGCTCTAATGCCTGAGGCTCACCGTATCGCCCCTCACGCCAACACCTGCGGACGAGGTCCGCTTGGTCTTGGTGGGCCTGCGTGTCAGTAGCTTCATGAACAAGCATTGTGTGGTGCTTGTAGAGGCGGCCTGACACATTCTCGCGATAAACCTTCACAGCTCCAGCCAGGACGAAAGAGTCCAGGGCGGCGCGCATCTCCTTCTCACGCTGCTGCAACTGGGCCGTGTCAGCAGGGTCCGGCGGTGGACCCACTGGGCGGATATAAGCGCGCTCATTGGACAAGGCAGGATCGCTCTTGTCGTCCTCACTGTTCCAGCCGACATCGTGGAAGTCTCGTACGCCCATGTAGTGCGGCGGCCTCGGGAGCGACACGATGAAGTTTTTGGGGAAGATGTCATCTTCGTCATCGGGGTCTACGAAGACGTTCGCGAACGGAGTGGCGGTGTACATCACCAGCTGCCCTCGGGGACAGATCCTCAGCAGGTCGGTAATCGCACGGTTGATCTCGGTCTTCGCCTTGGTCTTCTTCGGGTTTTTCGTGTTGACCGAGGCGAGGTCCGACTCATCGTCGATGATGAGCGTAGGAATCTCGTTCAACTTACCCTTAAGTGGCTTGAGATCCTTGGCCAGTTTTTCGAGGCTGCTCTTGATCTTTTTGACGACAACGAGCTTGGCATTGGCCTGCATCAGGTTGTCGGGATCATTGAATGGCTTGGAGGGATTCAAGGGATCAAATTTGAAGCTCGTGCGCCCCTGCGGCAGCCGCTGATAATCCTTGTGCAGGGTAGTAAGCCGATCTATGCCCGGATATCCGAGCATTTGGAAATCCTTGCCGTGACTGATGAACTTTCCGCTGAGCCACTCCTCGTCGGTGGCGTAGTCGAATTCATCGTCAGACTCATCGGTGCCGGCGACGTCACGACCGAGGTTTTCTACTCCGACCAGCTCGCGATCAAGACGCCGCTGCGTCTGCGAGCGCAACAGCTCAATGGTTCCCGTCATAACGATGATCAGCCGGTATCCGGCATCAATCGCCTTGGCGATGACGCCGGTGAAGTTCGCTGTCTTGCCGCTCTGCACGTAACCGACGACCAGACCCTTACTAGGCTGGGCTTCTTTGGTCGGATCCGCCAGCCTGCGAACGACGTCAGTGGTGTTCGAGTCCAGCACCTCGACCGACGGTCCGGGCCAGCCCTGTTCCTCGACAAGGTATCGCTCGTAGTGTGACCAGTAAAAGTCGGAGGCCGTCGGACGTGCTTTGTCGTACCAAGGATCCCAATTAGTGCTGATTACTGCCGAGCGCATCGGGACGACCGGCGCCATCCGGTCGAGTAGCGAACCTACTTCCGCAGAGAGACCCAGCAACTGGTATACCCTCTGCCGCCGCTCTATAGACTGAGGCGGTGTGCCTGCGGCGTCCCAGCGACGATTCTCGTCGGCGTCGAAGTCCCATTTCGCCAAAGCCCGCGAAAGCCGCCGGACAGCGGGATCGCCCTGCTGGTTGCGAGCCTCCAACAGTTGACGGAGGTCTTCCATGGTAACCGTGTCTTCATCTTCACGGTCGATGTTGACCCACTTCAGCAACTTCGCCGGTCCTTTTTCATGCAAGCTGGCCACCGCGGCGGTCAGGTCAGGCGTCCAGCTTTCGAACGATATTCCCACGTCAGCCAATCCCTTCGACGAAAAGGTCCACCGGCGCCGGCGGCTCACCGGCGTTCAGCGAGGTGACATCGACTGTGTAGGTGGCTTCCACGATTAGTTCGGGCCGGACACAGCCGTTGTCAATGACGGTACGGTTGAGGATGGGAAAGCGAGCATCGGCGGGATAGGCCGCCGGTGAAGAACGCAAAGCCAGCAGGTCGGCGTAGAGCGGCCGGTCGCGTTCCCGCCAGCCAATCTGGGTAATCATCGCATCGAACCGCGGACTCGCAGCGCCGAGAAGGGAACGGATATTATCGATCAAGGTCGCCAAGGTCCGCCCCGCGCCGGGGCTGGATGAGGTGAGCTGTATCGATAGTAGCCAGAGCGGGACGCCGGGTAAGGGCTCCAGCTGAGTCAGCCCGGAAATCCGGTGCCGGCGCCGCTCGGCCCGAGTCGTCTTCACTTCGAAGCATGCATGAGGAAATACAAAGTCATGCTCATCCTGTGTGAAACCACGCCAAGCGTCGAGCACCTCATCTGCCTTTAGCGTCCGCAAGCAGCTTTCTAGAAGGAGCAACTCCCCGTAGAGGCCCAGTTGCTTTTCAGGAGATAAACCGCGGGTCCGGGTCAATAGGTTGTCGAAAGTGGAAAGCGCCGACCGGACGGCATTTTCAAAACTGAGACCGCTGATCTGCATAAGGTCAGCGACGTCGCTGACCAGCAGATATGCTTCTGCTGGCTGCCCGGCATATTGCACGAGTAGTTCTGACCACTCCTTGCCTTCAGAGGCCACCGTGCGGGTGGTGACATTCTCAAAGCCCGTCACCGATGCGGTGTTCTCCGGCTGGTATGGCGTACGCAACGACATGCGCCGCCGGGCCGGCTCGATAACCACCCTGCAGTAAGGATCTCCGGGCACCACGAGTGCTGCCGGGGAGTCGTCGGCAAGGTATTCCTCGAGTGCCGTCCGCGAAAGATGACGGCTGCTTCTTGCCATCATCCCCTGCCTCCCTCACGGTAGGCATACTCAAGCTGCACGGCGGTTCCGAGCACGCTGTCCCACATCTCGGCGAAGTCCTTATCTCGCGGACCCCAGTGTTGTCCCTTAAAAAGCTCCTCCACGAGAAGGAACATCAGCGTCTTAATCAGCGGTGCGTCGCTGAGACCGGTCTTACCGCCGGTAAGCATTTGACGGTACTGCTGATTCAAATAGACCGTCCGAGCCTCGCGGTCGATCTCGAAGAACTTTTCCGCGGGCATTCGCCGCCAGCGCATCTCGACCGGATCCTCATCCTGCCGGATGGGGATTTCCGCCCGGATAGCCCGCCGGATCTCGTCGTGCAGACCCTTCGACGGTTCAGCTACTGGCTTGCGAACGCGACGCCGCTGCCGCGACTCGATGAACACGGCTTCGGCTCGCTCCAGATAGTCCTTGAACGAAACCGCCGAGCCTGCATCCTCCGGAGCGGTCGCAGCAGCCAGCGCGTGCTGCAGCTCATGCGAGAGGATGATGCCGCTTTTTTCCGGGTTCATCCTCACCAGGCCTGCAATGGAGCTGAAATCATCGATCACCACGCGGGCGAGGCCCCGATGGCGATGTGCGGTCGTTACCTCGTTCCACCCACCTACTTGGAGCAGACGGTCGTTCCGATAGATGAAGAAGCCTTGAAAGTCGGCTCCGTCACGCCCGTATAGCCGGAACGAGGGCCCACTTGATTTGGGTGGCACGATGTGGCATCCCAGCCGAACAGGCACTTCACCGACGACGGCCACGAGGTCCCGGGGATAGCCGGTGACGGCTGACGCGGCAAAACCGAGTGGATCGATCGGCGCTACCTGCTCCGGGGCTCCGTACGCGTTCAGATCCCGGTCGAAGACACCGATCTGGATCCGCACCCGATTAGCGGCGAGCAGGCGGTGATAAATCACGCCTAGATGCATCCTCAAGCGGGTTTTGGAGTCCTCCAGCCAGTCCGAATTTCCTAGCGCAGTAGTCCGGGGGAAGCGCGTGTCCGACCACCGCACCACAGTCCCAGATCGGGCATCGAACCTCGCCAGGCAACCTTCCAGCTCTTTCCGTATGGCGCCAGGAACGAGCACGTCACACCCGTAATCGCGCTGCATGTCGCTGCGATGCAATCTGCGGCCATGCACGTCGGCCAGGTCGGTCGTCGTCAACACTGTCAAGGTATCGGCGTGACTGAACGAAGCTGCCTTCAGCCCCACTCCGTAGTGCCCTTGAGCGTCGTTCTCGTAGTCTCGTTGCTGACCGAGACGCATCGCCTCGTCGACTTGGCCGCCGGTCATCCCGCGGCCATTGTCAATGACTGTCAAGCCGGCCGGTGCACCATCAGCGGTCTCAAAGGTGATGGCAACCCGGCTGGCGCCGGCGTCGATGCTGTTATCAACCAAGTCCGCCACGGCCGACTCAAGGGTGTGGTGCATACCCAGGCTCTTAACCAGTCCCGGATCGGGCACCAACGTCTTACGTTCGAGAACGTCATACTCATTGCTTGTTGTCACGGCCGCAGCCTAACGAGAGGAACCGGCGACGCCGGGCCATCACACCATGGCGGGACTGCCACAAAAATCCACCCGAAGTATCGTTGCCGACAGGCGAAACGGATGATGCCCTCGAGGGCATACGGCTGATAACGGCCGAGATTCGTGAGAGTGCCGGCTGCCGCGCACGAAAGCTTACCGAGCCGGCTGGTTTCGTAGTGCGAATTCGATACCCCGTTGGCGTAGCAGGGTTCGTGATCGCTGGGATCCTGAGCGGTTTCCGCATGCGTCGCTCTACGACGCGAGAGGTGACTACACGCACCGTGCCGCAATCCTAGAACTAGCGGCGAAGCTGAGCGCCTCGACCATGTCTGACACCTCCTGGTGCAAATGCCTCAGCTCCGTCGCCGTAGGTGCCAGCTCATAACCGTGATGGTGGCCCGCACGCGACAGCGCCCACCACAGATAGGCGGCTCTGCTAGCCATGTCGGCACTGGTGTACCGCCTCAGCATGAGCAGCTGTGCCCGGCGGCTGCGGCAGGCGGCGACAGACGGTGCAACCTGCTGCCAATACCGGTCGAGAGCGGCTTCCAGTGCCAGACGCAGGAGCCATGAGGTCGCTCGCGGCCAGAGTCCTCGTGTCCCCGTGGCTGGTTTGGTCATTAGAGCGACGGCGTTGAGCAGATAAGTCTCGGCGGCGGTCATCTGAGTCTCCCCACCAGACGCGCCACATCGTCGACGAGCTGCTGCGAGTCGACGACCGCTACTCCGTGGGCGCCCTCCTTGCAGGCACGCATCGCGTTGCCAGCCCAGGGCCCATAGGCGCTGTTGAGTTTGCCGAACACCTGGCCTCCTGCATCTGCGTTGTCGAAGAGGGCGAGCGCCGCTACCTGCATCGTGGTCTTCGCGGTTTGTAGAGCGGCGTCCACGTCACGGTGCCGTTCTCCGCGGCCGATCCGGCGGGCCCGCACAATCTGGTGGCATCGGGCCTCCAGCGCCGACCGGCAGTACGTGACCACTACTGGGGTTCGCACCTCGGGCGGCAGGTCCTCGGTGCGGGCCAGGGCGGCCGCGTCGGCGAGGTAACGCTTCACCGGGTCGATGTTCTTGCGGATCTCGACCGTGGAATTCTCGCGGCGTGTCACCTCCCAGATCGTCGCGTCGATTTCCAGCCGGCGGACCGCCTCCGGCAACCGGTCGTCGTGGGTGAACACGATGACCTGCCGGGTCGTGGCCAGCTCGGCGAACACCCGGGCCAGCCCGTCGACCTTGGCGGGGTCCATGCTCTGCACCGGGTCGTCGATGATGAGGAACCGGAACGGGCTGGCGTCTGCGCTGGCTCGCGGCAAGAAGACGGCCAGGCCGAGAGCCTGCATCTCGCCCTGGCTCATCACCGACATGGCGCTGGTCGCGGTGCCGTCCACGGTGGCCGGGAAGGCGACCCGGCGGCGGGTACTCGTGCCGTCCAGCTTCATGCCGGCCAGCTCCACGTTGCTCTCCTGCCGCAGCTGCTCCCAGATCTGCTGGGACTTCGCCGCGAACGGCGCGAGCTGCTCCGATCGGAGACTTCCGATGAGCGGCTTGTACCAGTCGATCGCTTCATTGACTCGCGCGAGGGGCGCCTCGTACACCCGCGTCCCACGCGCGTCCGCATGCCATTGCTGCAGCTGAGCGGCGAGATCACGCCATTGGTCGTGGCGTGCCTGCAGCCATGCCGCCGCGGCGTCGCGGACCGCGGCGACGGTCTCGGCGAGCGCCGGGTAGGTACCGGTGAGGTGGGCGGCGACGGCTTCCGGACCGGCTCCGGCGGGCAACCCGCTCCAGACGGTCCAGGCTGCGTGCAGCTGTTTGCGCAACTCCGCGGGGAGGTCATCGGGCAGGCCGGTCGGTACGCCGGGCCCCACCGGCAGGGCTTGAACGGCGCGCCGGGCTGCGGCCACCGCCTGCGTCGCTTCGCGCCGCGCGGACGCATCCTCACGCAGACGATCAAGTTGCGTTTCAGTCTGTGTACGCCACTCCGCGTCCAGCTCGCCGGCATGGCACAGCGGGCACGGTCCGCCGCCGTGCGCGTCGTAGTGCTCGATCGCGGTTTCGAGCAGCTGGGCCAGCCCTTCGACGACCGCGGTGTCCGGTGCACCGCGCAGCCCGTGCGCTGCCGCGACCAGCTCCCTGGCCACCGAGGCGACCTCGGCCTGCTCCGGCAGAGGGGGCAGATTCGTGATCCGCCGGTACGCGGCGACCTGCGGGTCGGCGTCGTCGGTGGACGACAGCAGTTTGTCGAGAGCGTCGAGGTCCGGCCGGGTCGACGCGAGGAGTTTCGTGGCGGCCCGGGCCCGGTCGTCGTCGATGCCGGCCAGTGCCTGCCGCAGCACCTTTCGTCGCTCAGAGACCGCCTTTAGGCCAGCCTCGAGTTCCTTGCGGACCGACTTGAGCAGGGCATCCGCGTCGGTGACGGGTTCAATGGCGAGCAGCGGGGCGAGCGCGTCGAACAGGCCGCTGGGCCGCGACGACATGAGCCGGCCCAGGTCGTTCGCGGTCAGCAGCGGCCGGTAGGCCTCCAGGGGCTGCCGCCAGCCGAGTTCGTCGATACTCGCGTGCGCCCGCGTGCCGTGCCGGATGTCGGCAGTGGCCTGGTCCGGATCGGTAGCTTCGTCACGCCACCGCCGACGCAGCCGGATTGCGTCGGGGTCGCCGTCATACCGGGCGGTTACCTCGATCGAGGCCGGGGAGGGGTGGTGCAGGTTGCGCCAGCCTTCCCGGAAGATCCTGTTGTTCTCGGCCCAGCGCTTGCTGTCGCCGGTGAGGGAGAGCTCGATGGCTTCGGCGAAGCTGGACTTGCCGGAGCCGTTGCGGCCGATCACCAGGGTAAGCCCGGGCTGGGGCTGCAGGTGCAGCATGGCGGCCGGTCCGATGCCGCGGAACCCCGCCACGGTGATCCGCTCCAGATAGACGTGGCGCTGCTCGTGTGCCTGGTGCTCGCTTTCGGGCAGGTCGGCGGGCGCACCATCGAGAACGGCGCGGAGCTGCTCGTCGCCGGCGTAGGCGCCGAGGACGACCTCGGCAGTCTGATCGGGGGTCTTCAGTTCGGCCAAACGGTCGAAAAGATGCTCCAGGAGTGCGTGTTTCGTGCTCACCGTCTGCTCCTATGCCGACGTTACGGTGGGCAGCCCTGGGGGTGACTACCGCTAGGAAGACTGGGGATTGCTGGAACTTGCTGGAAGACTGTACGGTACAGCCATGGAACAAGTCGAGGCCCTCGATCGGCGGATCGAAGCTCTGCGCACTGAGGTGCGGCAGGCGTTGCTCGCCGGCGACCGCGAGCGCGTGACGGCCCTGCGCAAACAGCTGCGCCAGGCCGAGCGCGAGTGGGACGCGCTCGTCGACGATGAGCTTGAGGAGGCTCCGCTTGTTCCGGCGCCCCGGCCGGCGACCGGGCCGCTTCTCCCGGTCCGCGAACAGGTCCACCAGGCGCTGACCCTGCTTGGCGCCCCGGCCGCGCCGAAGCTGGTGGTCGCGGTGCACGAGGCATTCGCCACCGGCGAGCTGACACCCACGAAGCTCACCAGCCTGCGGCGCGATGAGGAACGATCGTTCCAGTCGGCACCGCACTCCCGCCCGTACTATCTCTGCGCGGCCTTGACCGCCGACCATCTGGCGCCGGCCCGCGGCCTGATCGCGGTTTCCTCGTGGCCCATGGCCACGAGAATCATCGGGCCGCTCAGCCTGCGCGTCGACTTCCTCACCGCCGCCATCCGGCTCGCGGAACATCTAGACCGGCTCGCCGAGACCGGGCCGAACGCACGACGGCTGCTGTGGCGGTTCGCCGCCACCGTTCCCGGCGCCGCGACCAGCGCCGACGCCATGACCCCGGCATCGGTCGCCGATGCCGCCCGGGCCGAACTCGCCATTCACGCCGACGCCGACCGGTCGCACCGCGAAGCGGCCGCGAAACGCGCCAGCACGCAGCTCACCGTCACGCAGCAACTCTTCGGCGCCCGATTGCGTGGCATCGCTGCCACCGGTAGCTGATTCCCTCTTCCCAGACCCCGCTCCACCAGACCCCCGCGACGACGTTCTCCCGCGAAGGAACGAACGATGCAACCCGAGACCCCTGCCCGGCTGCGGAAGCTGCGCGGTGCCGCACCTGCGCAGCGGCACAACGCGCGCACCGTAGCCGCACTCACCGGCAATCCCGGCTGCGCCCGCCGCGCGGTGCTCGACGCCGCCGGAATCGACAAGGACGCCCTGGCCCGCAAGATCGGGCATCCGGCGAAGTTCGGCCAGTCGCAGTTCGCGATTACCCGTGGCAACGCCTTCGAGGCGCAGGTGAAAGCCAACGGGTACGCCGAGCTGCTGCGCCTGCTACGGGAGACGCTCGGCCTGGAGATCGAGGAGGTCGGCAGCAAGGACCTCAACGAGGTCGCCGGCAACGACAGCCAGGAGTTGCGGCACATCCGGGCCCGCCAGGCGCTCGAGGCCGCGGTCAATGGACACGAGCCGCTGACCTTCCTCGACCACCCGCTGCTGCGCCTCGACGTCGGCGGCAACGACGTCTACCTTGAGCCGGACCTGGTCGCCTTCCACCACGACGGCGTCATGCACGTCGTAGAGATCAAGTCGTTCGCGATCATCGACGACCAGGCCGACGGCGGCAAGGTCGCGGCGGCGGCCCGGCAGTCGGCGGTCTACGTGCTCGCACTGCGCAAGCTGCTCGGCGACGACCGGGTGTCGCACGATGTCGTGCTGGTCTGCCCGAAGGACTTCTCGAACCAGCCCACCGCTGTGAAGATCGACGTCCGCAAGCAGCTGATCACACTCGACCACCAGCTGAGCCGCCTGGCCCGCATCGACACGCTCGTCGGCCAGCTCCCAGAGGATCTGAGCCTCGAACTCGACACGCACACGCCGCAGGAGCTGGTCGACGCGCTGTCGCGCATGGAGGCCCGGTACGAGCCGACCTGCCTGAACAGTTGCGAGATGGCGTACTTCTGCCGCAGTGAGGCCAGCGGGTGCACGTCGGCACTCGGCGCCACCGTCCGCGAGGAGCTCGGCGGCATCGAGTATGTCGCCCGCGCCCTCGATCTGGCGCACGGCAAGACGGTCCCCTCCGTCGAAGAGGTGGAGGCCACCGCCATGCTGCAGGCCACCGCACGGATCTACCGATCGGTGGCGGCATGAGCGCGATCTCCTCCTATGCCCGGGCCCTCGCGGCCGGCGACGGCCGCGCGTACCCCATCGCCAGCCGCCGCCATCTGCACCTGAGCGACCACCCGCTGGTCTTCATTCCCCTCACGATGGCCGGGGAGGCGAACGCGCCGCTCGCCGCCATGATCGGCACCGACCGGGACAGCCCGTCGCTGCTCGTCGTGCCGCAGCCCCGCAACCGGGACCTGCGGTTCGCGTTCGCCGCGGAACTCGCCGGACACGTGCTGCGGTACGTCGAGGATCGGCCCAGGCACGGCGTGGAAACGTACGGTAAAGAGGCCAGAACGCGCTATCTCGACGCGCCGCAGATGCTGGTGCCGAACGGCGCCGGCGTGGGTTTTGTAAAGCTCTTCGGCCGCTCGACCCGGTTCCGCCGCACGACCGGCCAGTACGCCGTCACGCCCGAGGTGCCGCTGCTCGGCCGCTGGCTCACCTGGTTCGCGGAGCGCGCCGAGCACCCCGGCTGCTCCACGCTGGTGGCGATGACCAGCGAGCTCAGTCAGCACTGGGCCAGTGGTCAGAGTGCTCTGGAAGACGCCAACCTCGCCGCGCAGCTTGCCTGGATCGATCCGCCCGCCGGATCGGACGCCGCCCAGGCCGCGCGGGAGGCCGAGGATCCGATGATCTGGCCGCCCTCCGGGCCGAGCACCGACCCCACCTTCGACAACGCGGTCCTCGCACCGGCCATCCGCCGCTACGACGAGGGTCAGCACGAGCGCGCCCTCGCCGTTCTGGAGCGGGAGCTGCGCACCCAGCTCGAACCGACCTGGCGGCTCATGTGGCAGGCCTACGACCTGCTGCGCGCGCTGCCGGCCGGCGACACGGTGGAGTCGCGCTGGGCGACGGATCGGACCGAATTCACCGGCCACCACATCTACGTGGGCGGAGGTGGGCTGCCGCAGGCGCGGCGTGATGGCGCGGTCGCGGCGGCGCGGCGGCTTCAGCGTCTGGAGAGGGAGCAGCAAGAGTACGACGCCACGCGCGCCCTGGATGACCCGATGGTGATGGCGAACTTCCGGGTGACCGGGGAGGCGTTCACCGGCACGGTCGTCAGTGTCGAACCGGACCGGCGGGTGGTCAGCGCCAAGGGCCGCCGCGTCCTGCGGCCGCTCGTGGTGGTCCGCACGAGCGATCCGGTCCGGCTCGTCGCGCAGACTACGGTGCGCTCGCCCGCGCGCCCCTCTCAGGACGCCACGATCATCGACATCTCCGGCGAGCTGGTCACCCTGCAGATCGAGAACGGGATGGGCCGGGGCGCCACCGCCGCAACCGGGAGCTTGCCCATTGCCGGCGACGACCTGACGTACACCAGCATTTTCCCGGACGGTATCCGCTCCCCCGAGTTGCCGTCGGTGGATGACACGCCGTGGACCCATGGCGGGCCGCCGCAGCCGTACACGCCCTCCGACGACGACGCCCGGGAGGTGTGGGAGTGACCTTCGATCCTGCCGCGGAGGCGGAAAAGGCGACCCTCCGCATCCTTGGTGACTTCCGCTCCGGGGCGCATCGTGGCGTCGTGGTCAACTCGCCGCCCGGTGCCGGGAAGTCGACCCTGGTCGTCCGCGCCGCCTCCGAGCTGGTCCAGGACGGCGAGCGTCTGATGATCGTCGCCCAGACGAACGAGCAGGTCGACGACCTGACCGCTTCGCTGGCCCGCCGCCTGCCCGGCGCATTGATCGGGCGGCTAAGTGCCGGCGGCTACGTACCGTCGCCCCGCATCGGCGGCCTGCCCAACGTCGCCTGCGATGACAAGGTCGCGAATCTCGCCGGGTGCGCGATCACTATCGCCACCGCCGCGAAGTGGGCCTATGTGAAGGACCGCTCGTGGGAGTGGGCCATCATCGACGAGGCCTACCAGATGCGGTCGGATGCGCTGCTAGCAATCGCGGCGCTCTTCGAGCGGGCCCTGTTCGTCGGTGACCCGGGGCAGCTGGATCCGTTCTCGGTCGTGGAGAACGACCGCTGGCGCGGCCTGACGTGGGATCCGATGCAGTCGGCGGTGGCAGGACTGCTGCGCAACAACCCCGGGCTGCCGGAGCATCAGCTGCCGGTCTCCTGGCGGCTGCCGCATTCGGCGGCCCCACTGATCGCGCCCGCGTTCTACCCGTTCACGGGTTTCCGTACAGGGACGGGTCCGGGCGATCGCGAGCTCACTTTCAGCACGCGGGCCTTCGGCCGGTCGCCGGTGGACGCCGTCCTCGAGACGGCTGCTGCCAGCGGGTGGGGGTTCCTGGAACTCCCGGCCCGGCACACCATGCGCACCGACGGCGAGGCCATCGCTGCCGTAGCCGGCGTCGCGCGGCGGTTTATCGAGCGCGGCGCGGTGGCCCGATCGGGATCGTCTTCTTCACCAGTGACGCAGGAGCGGGTCGCGGTGGGCGCGGCGCACCGGGACCAGGTTGCGGCGTTGCAGGCGGCCTTGACCGGCCTCCCCGGGATCACGGTCGACACGGCGAACCGGTTGCAGGGCCGCGAGTATGACGTGACCGTGATCCTGCACCCGCTGTCGGGACGGCGGGACGCGACGGCCTTCCACCTGGAGGCGGGGCGGCTGTGCGTGCTGACGTCGCGACACCGGCAGGCGTGCGTGGTGGTGGGACGCGCCGGCATCCGCGAACTGCTCGACGCCCACCCATCCGCCGAACCGGTCCACCTTCACGACCCCGTGAAGTTCCCGGATGGCTGGGCCGCCAGCCAGACGGTCATCAGCCATCTCGAAGCTCATCGCGTTCCCGCCAGCGCGTGACATCGCTGACCCCCGCCAGTACGACCCCGAAGGAGCAAGGACTTGAGTGAGCACACTCTGGTCGACATCCAGCCCACCCCGAACGTCCTGCTCGCGCTGACGCGAACCCCCATCACGCCGCTGGATGCGTTGTGTGAGCTCATCGACAACGCGATCGACTCCTTCCGAGCCGCCGAGCTTGAGGGCATCAAGGTGCCTTTCCGCCAGGTCTTCATCGATCTGCCGGGCGCCTCAGAGGTGAACCGAAACGGGGGACTCGTACGGGTTCGTGACACGGGTCTCGGCCTCACCGAGAAGCAGATCGCGGACGCGTTACGCGCCGGATACTCGTCCAAGAACGCCTTCGACACGCTTGGTCTCTTCGGAATGGGCTTCAATATCGCCACCGGTAAGCTTGGCCGGGTCACCAAGCTGATCTCCGCACGGCAGGAGGACAACTTCGCTCTCGAGGTTGTCGTCAACCTGCCGAAGCTCATCGAGCAGGGCACCTTTGAAGTACCAGCGCGGCAGATTCCCAAACCGATGGGCCTCGAACGAGGCACGATAGTTGAGATCCGCGATTGGTGGCCCGCAGGAGATCCCAACAACGCCTTCATCCGCAAGCTCGCCACCATGCCCAAGGCCTTGGTCCGGAGTCAGCTGGCGCGTCGCTACGCAACACTGATCCGCGGTGAAGACGGGCCCCCGGCCCGGATCTCAGTAAATAACGAATCCGACGATGCCTTCGAACATTGCGTATGGGACGCGACCCGCTTCGTCGAGCGCAGCGGATACGGCCGCATTCCGGCCCGGATTGAATTCAACGAGGAACTTGCCACCTCATCACGGTGCCTGCGAGACGGGACGCTGATGGACGGTCCCGGCCCTTGCCCCCGCTGTGGCGGCTCGGACGTCCGCGAAATCTCCGAGCGTGTCTGGGGCTGGGTGGGAATCCAGCGCTACGACGATCAGAACGACTTCGGCATCGACCTCATCCGCAACGGCCGGGCCATCCGCGTCAGCGAGAAGAACGCCTTTTTCGAATACACCGACGAGAACACCAAGCGTCCCGACCGGGAATATCCCGTCGACCAGCAGTACGGCCGGATCGTCGGCGAAGTCCACCTGGATCACGTTCCGGTGGACTTCTCCAAGCAGGACTTTCAGCGAACCAGCGACGAGTGGCACAACGCGATGGCCTTCCTTCGCGGTGAATCACTGCTGCCAAGCAAATGGCCAGCCGGTCAGAAGAATGAGTCTCCGGTGTCCCGGCTCTTCCAGGGCTATCGGAAGGTTCGCAACTTCGGCCTGTCCGACATGTACATGGGCCGATACAACCCCTCCCGCCAGAAGGCTGAACGAATCCCCCGGGAGGTCGAGAAGGAGTACCTCGCGAAGTTCCAGGCCCGTGAGACCGGCTTCTACGATGACGCCGAGTGGTGGAAACTCGTCGAGACGGCTAGTGACAAGCCCATCGAAGAGCTGCCCGAATGCCCAGAGTGCGGCTACCAGAACGCCGCCAGCGCGGAGCAGTGTGAAGGCTGTGATTACGTACTCCGCGCGAAGGCCTGCATCAGCGACGACTGCGAAGCCGAGCTGCCTATCTCGGCAGTGCAGTGCCCGGAATGCGGCGCGTCGCAGGTTCCCACCATCGTCGAGCCGTGGAGCTGCACTTTCTGCGCCAAGGTGAACGAGGGCGACGACGCCGCCTGCGCTCGCTGCTCCCACCCCAGGGGCACAGCTCACCCGGCCGACCCCGACTCGCTGGACGCCGACTCCACTGCCGACGAAGGGTTGAGTGTTACGGGCCTGGAGTTGAACCTCGCCAGGGGAGGACCAAGTGCTCCACTCGACATCTCGGTCCGGACCGTGCGGCGCAGCATCATCCCCAGCCACGGCGCGGACCCCATTCCACTGGTAGTCCGCAAGCTGCCTCGTAGCCTTACCGTCTACGTCGACATGACACACGCCGGTTTCGCGGATCTTGGCATGCGCGTCGAGGATGCCATCGCCGCAGAGGTAGCGCACTTCGTCTACGAATCGAACGCCAACCTTGCCGGCACCCGGGGGCACAGCACCGCGAGCCTCATGGCGCAGGTACTGCAGAAAGCTTGGCCCGAGCGAGTTACCGAAGCACCAGACAGCGTGCGCAGCGACATCGAGCGCCTGTTCTCGCTGATCGCTGACCGCATCGGCTCCCTAGAGGAAGCCGGCGACTTCTACACCGAGCTGACGGTGGATGAGCAGCGGCGGCTGCTGGACAACATGTTGTCGTCCGGTGTCGAGCTCGGCAAGATCAACGACGTCCTCAAGTCGGGTGACTACCTGCGGTACGCCGACCTTCCAGTCCTTGTCCGGTTCTACGACCGCTACCCGCACCTCTGGTTCGACGGGCGGGTGTGGGAGGACGCATGGCCCACCGATGATCTCGGAGCGGCTGTGGTGGAGGCCGTCCGCCAGGAGATCAAGGATAAATACCTTCGCTGCATGCAGGACTGCGCTTCCTACCTCAGGTACCAGTCGCCCGAGCGGCTGCTAGTGGTCCGAGCGAAAGCGGCATTTGACTATTTGTCAGGCAAACTGCGATGACCCAGCGAATCGTCACGGATCTGCTCGTCAGCGGAACAGGATGGCAGGCGCTAGAACGCATGGTGATGCGCGTGCTGCTGGCGCGCGACTTCGAACATGTACGGCTAGCTGGCATGTCGGGTGACGGCGGTGCCGACGTCACGGCAACGAAGAAGGGGCGCCGCTGGCTGTTCCAGGTGAAGCGATGGAAGACGCGGGTCGGGTCCGCCGTCGTGGAGGAGACGCTTCAAGCCCTTCATCGATACGGCGCAGACATCCCCGTCATCGTCTCTGCCAATGGCTTCGAATCTTCTGTCTACGAGCGGCAGCGGCAGCTTTCCGCCATGGGCGTTCCTCTCCAGCTCTGGGATAAGCAAAAGTTGAGGCGCCAAGCCGACCTCGGTGAGGAAGCCTCCCTGGTGGAGCGGTATCCCGACCGGTATGAGCTGCGTCAGTATCAGCGCGACGCCGTGGAACGTGCGATGAGTGAACTCGTCGAAGGCCGCAGAAGTGCCCTGGTCGTGCTGGCCACCGGGTTAGGTAAAACTTTCGTCGCTGGAGAGTTCTACCGCCGTCTCGCGAACCTGCGGCCGGGCGCCAAGGCGCTGGTTCTGGCCCACCGCAACGAGCTCGTCTACCAGCTCGAAAAGGCTTTCTGGCCCATGCTGAGAGCCTCCCAGTCGACGGTGGTCTGGAATGGCTACGAGAAGCCAGATCAGGACATTCTGCAGTACGCAGACCTGGTCTTCGCCTGTATCGACAGCGTGGCCAGCTACGTCGCTGGCGGAGGTGTCCTGCACGACTTCGGGGTCGTTATTGTCGACGAATGCCATCACATCGGGGGTGGTGACTATGACAAAGTCCTCAGGGATCTCTCTGCAGGTGAGGGTGGCACGTTCCTTCTCGGGCTGAGCGCAACACCATGGCGGCCCGGTGGCGCATCACTGGATCAGTGGTTCGATCGCCCCGTCGTCGACATCGACATGGTCCGCGGGCTGCGGGAGGGATACCTCGCAAACATCGATTACCGCATGTACACCGACAACATCAACTGGGACCGGCTACAGAACCTGGACGGGCAGGTCTTCACGCCGAAGGCGATCAATCGCCGGCTGTTCATCGAAGAATGGGACGATGCGGTCGTCGAGCGGCTCGCTGAGACCTGGCAGGAACAGGCCAATCCCAAGGCCATCGTCTTTTGCGGCACGATCGACCACGCTGAACGCATGGCCGGCAAAATCAACGCGATGGCGTTCACCTCGGCACGCGTCATAGCTTCGCGCAGCTCGAATGGCACCGGGTTGACACCCGTCGAGCGGGCACAGATCCTCTGGGACTTCGCCGAGGGCCGCACCGGTGTGCTCTGCGCCGTTGACGTGCTCAATGAAGGCGTCGACGTACCGGACGTCAACATCGTGGTGTTCCAGCGCGTCACCCACAGCAGGCGCATCTTTGTCCAGCAGCTCGGCAGGGGCCTCCGGCTCTCCCCCGGGAAGAAGAAAGTCATCGTCCTGGACTTCGTCTCGGACATCCGCCGTTTCGCGGCCGGCTTCGAGCTCCAGGAGTCGCTCCAGCACAAGAACAGCCAGGGCCGGGTCCGCCTTGGCAACAAGGTCTCCTTCAGGCGAGCCAACTCGGAGGACATCAAGGGCGCACAATTCCTGCGGGAATGGCTTGGTGACGTGGCCGCCATCGAGGCGGCCGGTGAAGATGTGCACATCCTCAGGTATCCGCCGGCTGCGGACCTGTGAACGGGGAGGAATCAGTGATGACCAGCTTTGAAGCTGCCCAGCAACTGGAGAAATGGCGCTCGGCGAAGAAGGAACTCAAGCGCTCATACGAAGAGCTTCTGGCCCTGCTGGATGACGAGTCCTCGACCCAGGACCTCTTGCACGGCTACCTTCGCGCCAAGCGTCTCTCCGCTGTGGCATTCCAGTCGCTGATGCTGGCGAGCATTCCGGATCACCGGGCGGCATGGGACGCCATCCGAAAGTCCGTCGGGCAAGCCCTTGACGAACGTTACTCGGGTTTGTTGCCAGACTGGGCCATCAAGGTCCCGTACGGCTCCGACACCCACCGCATGCTCTTCTGCATCCTCGCGGAACACCGTGGTGAACCTGTCTCAGCAGACTACTTGCGTGTCGTCGCCGCCGATGCCGTTCACGCTGAGCGCCGGGTCCGCGAACTTCGCGAGATCGGACTGGACGTGGTGGCAGCGAAAGCGAACGGGCGCGATTCCTACACACTGACCAGCTTCGATGTGGATCTCGATGTGATACCGACAATCGCCGTCAACCACATCCGGGCCTACAAAGGAATTCCGGAAACCGAGAAGAAGCGGCTGCAGGACATCGCGCGGCGGAAGTAGCAGACTGGGCAGGGCCGTAGCAAGGTGCGGCCCTGCCCAGGTAGTCAGGAAGCATGCTATGCGTCTACGCCCGCGAGTTCACCAGCGGGAATGGCGGCCCACGCCGCAGCACTAAGGTCCAGGCCAAACCTTGCTGCCGCCGACCGGTGACTGGGCCATTTCCCGCAGAGCAGCTTGTAGCCTTTGTTCAGCATCTCGGGACGGATATCACGTACGCGCTTCATCGGGTCATCCCGGCCGGCACAGACCGTCAGGATCGCGGGCCTCGGGATCACCGTCTTCGGCAGCGCACAGAAGAGGTCAATCAGCCGGGGTTGCTGACCTCGCCCATCGAAGACCTTCGCGGATTGTTCTGGGGTCAGATCCTTCAAGGGGTTATTCCGCATCGCTGCTGTGGGATAGAGCCGCACCCCATAAGCAGACCGGGCAGCCTTGCTGATGCCTCGCTTGCCGTCGTTATTGACGCCGTCGTTCAGCCAAGCCCGATGCGTGCGGATGAGCCAGGACTCATGCTCGTTTCGCCTCACATCAAGCCTTATCGCAAGCGTGATGCCGCATTGACCCTCTCGCGGAATAGTCCAGTTTTTGCCTATCGTGCCCTTCAGCTCGACGCCCACGCCATCAATCTCAGTATCGGGATGCGGTTTCTTTTCTAGCTTGAGGTACTGGAGCACGTGGTACTGAAGCTTTGTTCCGATCACCCGCTTCTCATCGCTGTCAACACGCGGGTCGCTCAGGTCGTATCGCCCGGTCCGGGCACAGTCGAGCACGTAGTAGATGGTGTCCTCGAGCGCATCGCCAATGGTTTGAGCAAGATCCTCACGACTTGCGAGCCAGGCATGGACGCGTTGCAGATCTACGTCGCGGACCAGCGAGCCAATCACGTGCGCTTCACCGCGGTCATTGAGACATATCTGTCCCGGGCCGGGAAGCATCCGCTGCCCCCGAGGTCCCGGCTGGAGGCTCGACGCAGGGATACGGCTCAAGTCTTCGCGTGACGGCATGGGGAAGACATCGCTTTCGCAAATGGTCGCGCCCGGACACAGCGGGCCTTGTCTGGAGCACACTGCAGGTGCATCACAACGCATCCTGCCGGAAATTCCGACGGCTCGCACTCCCCCCGCTCACCGACCAGGCGGCTACGGGACCACGACGGCCCGTCCCTGCAGCGACCCCTGGTGCATCCGCTCGTAGACCTCCGGCCCCTCATCCAGGGAGAACGTGCTGATCTTCGGCTTCACCAGGCCCCGGGCGCCCAGATCGAGCACCTCCGCCAGCTCCGGCCTCGAACCCCAATAGGTCGTCTGGATGCTCACCTCATAGGGCACCGAGAAGAATGACAGCGGCAATGTCCCGCCGCCGATTCCCACTATCGTCAGGTCGCCCATGCTTCGTGTCGTTGCCGCTCCGAGCGCCAGGGTGGCATCGACGCCCACGAAATCGAGGACGACGTCGGCGCCGTGGCCTCGGGTCGCACGGCGGATCTCCTGCGCCGCGTCGGGGCCCGACCTCACCATCTGGTCGGCGCCGCATTCCTCGGCCAATCGCAGTGCTTCGTCGCGGTTGTCGACCGCAATGACGCGGGTCGCTGTGGTGGCCTTGAGGATCTGCACGCCGACATGTCCCAGACCGCCGACTCCGATGACGACCGCCGTGCTGCCGGGCGGCAGTTTCGGCCACGAACGCCGGACCGCGTGATAGGGCGTCAAACCGGCGTCGGTCAGGGGCGCGGCCTGCACCGGATCCAGGCCCTCCGGCAGCGGCAACAATTGGCGGGCGTGCGGAATCAGCATGTATTCCGCCATTCCGCCGTCGAGGCCCAGGCCGCCACCGCCGCCGGGTACCGGAGCGCCGGCGATATTCTCGCAATACGTCTCGATCCCGAGCCGGCAACGGTCGCACGTGCCGCATCCCCAGGGTCCGTAGACGGCGACCGCCTGCCCTTTCGAAAGCCCCGTCACATCCGGGCCGACGTCGTGGACCCAGCCGGCATTCTCGTGGCCCAGCGTGAACGGCGGGCTCCACGCCAGCGGTGAGCTCTCGTCGAAGTCGTGCAGCAGGTGCAGGTCCGAGTGGCACGCTCCGGCGCCACCGATCTTGATGACTACCTGGCCAGGGCCCGGCTCAGGCATGTCGATCTCGACGAGCTCCGGATCCGACTTCCACTTCAGCAGCCGCATGGCACGCATGTCCGCTCCCTCTCCCGGTTACAGCGGGTCACCCTCCAGCCTCCCCGCCGCTTCGCCGAAATACAGCGCGACCGCTGAACTCAGACGTTTTGTATCCTCGCCCGCGTGACCCCGAACCGCGCCGCCGTTCTCCTCGCCGCCCTCCCCCACGCGCTCATTCTGGCGTGGATCGCATTCACACTCGCCGGTTCCGAAGGCGCCTACGCGGGCTTTCTCGGCATCCTCGAACTGTTCGTCATCCCCATCGGACTGCTCGTCGCGCTCGCCGCGCGCTTCACCCCGCCGATCCGCCGTTTCGCGCGCCCGATCGCCGTCACCACCGCGGCAGGCGGCCTCCTCGTGGTCACCGTGGCATTCATCGCCGCCGGCATTTCAGGACATTGATTCCGTACGATGCGACGGAGTCCCCGACCGCATCGACGGCAGTCGACGGCCACGACGCGGGCGCCTGCCGGGTCGAGGCCGCTGCGCGCCTTTCGCTATCGGTGCATGGTTGCGCACCGCACCGAACCGGGTATCGACGACTGTCATGACGGAGACTCGGGTCCGCCCGGCCGGATCGGGCAATCTGCTGCTGGCTCTGGGAATCGGAGCACTGGTCGGGCTCGCCGCATTCGGCCTGGCCTACCTGAAGGGTCCGCGAACCGACGGCCTCCCCGCGATGCCGCTGGCCCTCTTCGTCGGCGTCGCGGTGGGCGCCCTGTGGACGTGGCGGATGTACCGCAACGGGTGGCGCCTGTTCCGCCGATAGCGTGCGCTCCGCCATAGATCCGGCCCATCAAGCGAACGCACCCTCGACCCGGCCCAGGGACGACGGCACCCTCGACCCGGCACAGGGCGCGACCGCGGTCCGCCCATGAGCGAACGCAACGCTGCGGGCGCGTCTCCCCCGGGCCGGCACTCGTGATGACCGTTGCGCGTCCGCGAAGGCCGGGAGGACGGCCACCCGGGACCCTGATGACACGGCGGAACGACCACACCCTCCATTCCGCACGGTGAGCGGCCGGTCCACCCGTACCCATGAAGGGGTTGATCCTCGGGAATCCGGTCCAGATCGGGGTCACGAGGAGGTCACACGCCGTCAAGATCGGTCAAAAGTTGATCTTGTTTCGGCCGTGAAGTTGATCTTGTGGCGGTCGATCGTCGTCGTTGATCGACCGACCGCCCGTCCATCCACCCGATTCGAGTAGTGATCTTGGACGGAGACGCCGGTTGACTGGTCGGGCGTCCGGATCGTCGACCGGGGCCCGGGCGCAGATCAATCCTCAGTACCCGGTCCACGGGGAGCACCAGTGACATACCCTCCGCAGACGCCCGCCGACCCGAACCAGCCGCCCGCGGCCCCCTACGGCACGCCGCCGCCCGGATACGTGCAGGCCCCGCCGCCCGGATACGTCCCGGCGCCGCCCGCGAAGCGCAAGAAGAAGTGGCCGTGGATCGTCGGCGGCATCCTGCTCGTGATGATCCTCGGCTGTGTCGGCATCTTCACCGCGATTCTCGGCGTCGGCAAGGCCGCCGTCGACGAACTCGACGACAACGTGAACGGCAAGAACGCGGTCGCCGGTGAGATGAACAATGCCACCGCCGACGGCTCGCTCGAGTTCACCGTCACGAAGCTGGAGTGCGGCAAGGCCGGCGTCGGCGAGTCGGTGCTCGCGGTCGAGGCGCAGGGCAGCTTCTGCATCGTCTCCGTGACGGTGAAGAACGTCGGCCAGGAGGCGCAGACCTTCGACGGGTCCAGCCAGAAGGCGTACGACGCCAAGGGCACGCAGTACTCCAACGACGGCTCCGCGGAGCTCGCGCTCAACACCAGCGCGAGCACCTTCCTCGAGCAGATCAACCCGGGCAACAAGGTGACCGGCAAGCTCGTCTACGACGTGCCGAAGGGCACCGAGCTCACCGAGATCGAGCTGCACGAGTCGTTCCTGTCGGCGGGCGTCAAGATCCCGCTGAAGTAGTGCGCCCCGGTCATGGGCGGCGGCGCGATGCCGTCGCCCATGACGGCCGTCAGGCGATCGTCACCTCCGTCGACGTCGTCACCGCGTACGCGAAAAGCCTCACCAACTCTCTCAGCGTCACCGCCGGATAGATCCGCATCAGCGGATCGGCGTCGGCGATGGTCCCGCCGTGGTCGAACAGGGGACGCAGCGGCGTAGACCGGCACCGCTATTCGGTCGCGAGCTCGGCGCCCGTCGGAGCCTTCACGTCGACCGGGACGCCGAAGTCGGAGTACGTCATGGTCATCTCGACCGGCTGCTCGGAGGCGATGCCGGGGATGGTCAGCGCGTACCTCACGAGCCGGCCCTCGCTGTCGAAGCCGGCCTCGAACGGGACCGTCGACGTCGACAGTTTCGCCGCGTCGCCCTCGCCCATGCCGAGCTGCCGGCCCGCCTTCGTCAGGTCGATGCTGCCCTTCACCGCGTCGTCGCCGGCCCAGCTGACCTCGGCCGCGGACTCGAGGCTCTGAATGGTGTCGGCCGGGTCGAAGCTGCCGAGCGTCCCGGCACCGCCGGCGCCGCTCATCCTGCGCCAGGTCTTGCCGTCCATGCCGGGGATGTCCGCGCCCGGGATCGACACCTTCATGTAGTTGACGCCGTCGACGATCCGGGTCTCCGACGTGATCTGCTGACCGTCGGACTCGGCCTGCATGACGAACTCGCCGGTCTTCGCCGCCGGGTCCATCACGCCCTCGACGGTGCCGGCGTCGCCCATGTCGATTTTGTTCCGATAGGACTGCTGCTGCGTCTTCGCCGCCGCGGCGACCAGAGCGGCCGTTGCGTCGGCCGGCTTCTGCGCCGCCTCGGCCGGCGCCTGTGTCGCCTCGGCCGGCGGGCTGCTGCCGGCTTTCTCCGCATCGGCGCAGCCGCTCAACGCCAGCGCCGCGGCCAGGGCCAACGCCGTTCCGCCGCGGATCATTCGCTTGTTCATCGGGTCGTCCCCCGTCGATCGTGTGTCCGACTTGCTCTGGAGGCGGGTCACACTAGCGGGACCCACCGACAATTCGCGGCCCGGTCCGGCTCACGGGTGAAACTGTCATACCCGGCGGATAGCGTCCCGCCCATGCCGCTCGAGGACACTTTCTGGGACATCGTGGAGCGCGCCCGGCTGTCCGCGGACGACCCTGACGACGTCGCCCGCCACACCGTGGCGCTGCTGACCACGATGCCCGCCGCCGAGGTGGCCGCCCTCCGCCGGCCGTTGCACGACCTGATGGCGTCGTCCTACCGGTGGGATCTGTGGCAGGCGGCCTATCTGATCAACGGCGGGTGCTCCGACGACGGTTTCGAGTATTTCCGCGGCTGGTTGATCGCGCAGGGCAGAGATGTGTACGAGCGGGCGGTGCGTGATCCGGACAGTCTCTCCGGGCTACCGGTGATCCGGGAGGAGGAGGACCTCGAATGCGAGGACATGTGTGGTGTGGTCGTGGACGCCTATCGGGAGCTGACCGGTTCGACGGATCTGCCGCCGGCCGAGGGACGCTATCCCGACCTCGGCCCGGGCTGGGATTTCGACGACGACGATGAGGTGCGGCGCCGGCTGCCGAGGCTGGCGGCACTGTTCCTCGACTGACGGCTCGTCCGCGCCGCGGACGGCTCCGGCGGACCAGGAGCCGCGGGCCGCGGGCCGCGCGGAGAGGACCAGGAGCCGTAAGCCGCGCGGAGAGGACCAGGAGCCGCGGGCCGCGCGGAGAGGGCCAGGGGCCGCGGGCCGCGCGGAGGACGCGGATGGTGACGGGTCAGGAGGGCGCTCTGTTCTGCTCCCGCCACGTCACGAGGCGGGACTGCAGGTCCTTCACCGCCCGCTCGTCGAGCGTCATGCCGTCGCGGCGGTGGAATCCGTGTCCGGCGAGCGGTTTCAGCTGCGTGTGCCGGAGTTCTGCGTCACCGGGTCGCCGCCCCTCGACCATCGGTGCGGTGGCTTCGGTCGGGGCGGCCGACCCGGTCATCGGGGATTGGCGAGCATGAGAGCACGCGACCCCCGGGACGGCGGCGCGTGAAAGACCGCCGTCCCGGAGGTCACTTCAGACGGCCCTGCAGCTGATCGCCGGCCAGCTCCAGTTGCCGCCGTGCATCACGGTGAAGCCGAAGGCGTTGCCGCTGCCGTTCGGTCTCGCCGTCAGGACGGTGTTGTTGCCGGTCAGGGTCACCGCGGCGTTCCAGCTGTTCTGGAACCGCTGGGGTGACGTGGCGGTGGCGGTCACGACCCAGTTGGCGGCCCCGCTCACGGTCACGGTCAGGTTGAAGCGGTCGGCCCACTGCTGACCCTGGGTGTAGGTGGTCGAGCACGTGCCCGCCGGAGAAGAGGGTGACGGAGACGGGGAAGAGGGTGACGGCGACGGGGAGGAGGGCGACGGCGAGGAAGGCGAGGAGCCGAGGACCGGTGTCGACCAGTCCCGCCACTCCGCCAGGTTGCCCGCCGCCCGGCCGGAGATGCGCATGGCGCCCGCATGGCTGCCGGTCCTGGTCAGGAACTTCTGGATGGTGCGCTGCAGCGGCTCCCGCCACTCGGCCCGGTTCGCGCAGTGGCTGCCGTCCGTCACGTCCGACCAGTACGTGATGTTGTCGCCTGCGCCGAGGGCCTTGTAGACCTCGGCCCCGGCCAGCGCCGCGACGCTCGCCGAGCGCGGGCCGAGGTTCGCGATGTGCGGGTTGTCCATCACGAACAGTCCGCGTGGCGCGATCATCGCGATCACCGAGTGGGTGTCCACCGGGAGCCTCCCCGGGCTCCCGGTGAACGACCCGAACGCGTCGCCCAGCCACGGTTGCTCCCCGTACGCGCTACTCAGGCTCTGCGCTCCTTCCCCGGGTATCCCGCGGAAGATGGGTACGCCGGCGCTTCCCGATTCGATCGGCATGGTGAGCGCGATCCGCTGATCGAAAGCGCCGGTGACGAACGCGCCCTTGCCGAACCGGGAGCACCCGGTGACTCCGGTGGCGTCCGCCTTCAGAAGATTGCCGCCGGACTGCTCGAGCACGTCGATGATCCGGCTGACGCCCCACGCCCAGGCGACCAGCAGTCCGGTGCTGCTGGTCGAGCCGTAGAGGCTGTAGAAGGCGCCCTGCTTGTTCGCCCGCCCGGTGCCTTCGCGGCCGACCGCGTACGGGTCGTACTTGATGACCGCGGCGCCGGCGGCCTTGATCGTGGCGGTGTCGGCCCCGAATCCGCCGAGCACCACGACGGCCGGGAACGGGCCGGTACCGCCCGGCAGCTCCACGCCGGCCGAGAAACTGCTGCTCCGGCCGCCTTCGCTGACGTTCACGGTGACCGACGTCGAGGAGACCGTGCCGGTGACGGACGTCGGGCGGGCGGGTTTCGTACCGTAGATGAATCTCTCCGAAAGCTTCTTGATCTCGTTGCGCTGGCAGCGCCAGTCGGCGGCCGACGAGATCCGGCTGCCGTCGAGCCGTTTGAAGGGATCGGGCAGCTTCGCGACGGACGGCAGGGATTCGAGGGCGGGCAGCGCGGGTGCGGGACAGCCGGCGCCCTCGTCCTCGACCGGTGCGGCGGCGGCACCGGTGGGCGCGGCGGCGACCAGACCCGCGGCGGCGATCAGCGCGAGAGTGGCTCGTTTCCACATGAGACGCCTCCTCCTGCAGGGGTCAGGTGAGGGACCCCGGCGCAGGCACGTTCACCGGCGGCCGTGACGGATGGCGCCGGCGAGCGTTGGGGATGAAGCCTGCGCCGGGGTCGAGAACTCGCTGGGAGCGGTCCCCATCGATGCCCACGAGTATTGGACCGGCCCGCGACCGTGTCAATGAGTTTCGGAAACATAACGGTAATCCGGGGTTCTACCTGCGCAGGTCACGCGGATGCGTACCAAATGAAGATCGATAAGAAACAGGTGTGCCCCCGAAACTTTCAGGAACCGGGGCCCCTCTTAGAAAAGATTTAAGAACATCTATGTACGTCGTCATCTTCGCGACCTAGGGTCGTTTGCCAGATCAGTCCGTTTCCGGCAAAGGAGCGTCTATTGTCTTCCCCCCGCTTCGCCTCGATCACCTGGCCGCTGTTCCGGATCGTCGTCGGCCTGCTCTTCGCCTGCCACGGCGTCGCCAGCCTGTTCGGGCTGCTCGGCGGCGCACGCGGCACCGGTGAGCCGCTCCAGGCCGGCGTTTGGCCGGGCTGGTACGCGGCCGTCATTCAGCTCGTGTGCGGCCTGCTCGTCATGATCGGCCTGTTCACCCGGCCGGCCGCGATCCTCGCCTCCGGCTCGATGGCGTACGCCTACTTCGTGGTCCACCAGCCCGACGGCCTCATGCCGATCGAGAACGGCGGCGTCACCCCCGCGCTGTACGCCTGGTCGTTCCTGCTGATCGCGGCGTCCGGCGCCGGCCAGTGGTCCGTGGACACGCTGATCAGCAGCCGCCGCGCCGGCCCGGATGTCGCGGGCGAGGCAGTCTGATCAACGACGGATGACCGCTCCCGGATGAGGGCGGGTGCATGGTGATGCGAGCACGGCCATCCCGACCGCGCCCTCGAGGAAAGGGCCGAATCCGTGATCAAGCTACTGGTCGCCAGTCTCACCCTGCTCAACGCCGGCGTCGCCACGGCGCCGGCGACCATGCCGGCGCCGGACATCCGCAGCGTCGGCACGTGGAACGAGCTGGCCGTCGACGCCGTACGCATCAATCGCTCGACCGACGCGGACGCCGCGCGTCTCTATGCGATGGTCAACGTGGCGGTGTTCGACGCGGTCAACGGCATCACGCGGCAGCGGACACCGGCGCTGATCCCGGCCACCGGCCCGCGGCACGCCGATCAGCAGGCGGCAGCCGCCGCGGCGGCCCACGCGGTGCTGACCCGGCTCGATCCCGCGCGGGCCGGGTCGTACGACATTCAGCTCGCCGCCGACCTGCAACAACTCGGCAGGGGCCGGGAGGCCGGCGCGGCCTGGGGCGCCGATGTCGGCGAGCGGGTCGTCGCGGCGCGGGCCGAGGACGGTTCCACGCCCGTCGAGTCGCAGCCGGCCGGGAGCGGGCCGGGGGTGTTCCGGGCGGCCTGGTCCGGGACGCAGTACCGGAACGTCACGCCGTTCGCCGTGCGGGACGCACAGGCCTTCGTCCCCGGCCCGCCGCCGGCCCTGGCCAGTGCGGCCTACGCGACGGCGTTCGCCGAGGTCGCCGGCCTGGGGAATGCCGCGATACCCGCTCCGGATCTCCTCGCCACATACCAGTTCTGGTCGCTGCCGGCCGGTTCTGATCAGCCGCCCGGGGAATGGTTGCGGATCGCTCTCGGGGTGGCCGCGGACCGCCGGCTGCCGCTGGCCGACGAGTCCCGGCTCACCGCGCTGCTGACCATGGCCCTCGCCGACACGACGGTCACGACCGTGAGCACCAAGTACGCCTACCGGCACTGGCGGCCCACCACCGCCATCCGCGAGGCCGGCACCGACGGCAATCCCGCCACCACCGCCGATCCGGCCTGGTCGGCGCGGGCCGGGAGCGTGGGCGGAACACCCGAGTACGTGTCGGGACACAGCTCCTACAGCGGGGCCGGCTCGGCCGTGCTCGCGCTGTTCTTCCACCGGGACCGGATCGCGTTCACCCACGCCACGGACTCGGCGCCGGGCGGAGTGGCCCGGACGTATCCGAGCTTCTCGGCGGCGGCCGGTGAGGCCGGACGGTCGCGGATCTACGGTGGGCAGCACTTCGAGTTCAGCAATCGGGCCGGGCTCGGCCTGGGCCGGGCCGTGGCGACGGAGGTCGTCGCCACGAGCCTCAGGCCCTGCTGACGAATGGCCTCAGCCGCGCGACCGCGGCAGGCAGCACTTCTTGTACTTGCTGCCGGAACCGCACCAGCACGCCGCATTCCGCTCCACCGGCCAGCCGATCTGGCCGGTGGCCGCGCCGGGGCGCTTCGCGTAGCCGGACAGCGTCTTGGGGTCGGCCGGGTCGCCATCGCCGCCGGCGAACGCGGTCAGGCCCGCGACCGTCGACGGCAGCAGCGCGAGGTCGGTGCGGCCCGCCGCGGCGAGGCGCACCAGTTCGCGCTCGAGGCGGGCGCGGTGCTCGTCCCAGTCGGCGCCGAAGGACGACGTGAGGGCCGGCCACTGCGTGATCAGCTGATCGAATTCGGCCCGGGGCCAGAACAGCAGGTCGCCCACCGGCTCGGCGGCGGCGCGGGCCGAGGCGTTGGCGAGCCTCGTCTCGAGTCGCTCGGCCATGTTGTCGTGCGCGTCGTGCTGCAGGCCGAGGGCGTGGCGGACGCGGTGGCGCTGCTGGAGCAGGAAGAACAGCAGGCCGGCCTCGTCGACGGTGGTGGGCTCGGTGGCGTTGCCACGATCGGTCAGGGCCTGCTGGACGGCCTCGGACAGCCACTGCTCGGCCTCGCGCAGCCGGCCGCCGACGGCGAGGGCGGCGCTCACCGACGCGGCGGCGTCGTTGTGCTGGAGCAGGGCGGGGCGCAGCGGCTCGATCTCGGCGAGGGCTTCCTCCTCGCGACCGAGACGGAACAGGATCCGTCCCCGGACGGCGCGAGCGGCGACGGAGGCGGCGTCGTCGCGCTTGCCCAGGGATTCCAGGGCCTGGTCGGCGTAGCGCAGGGCGGCGTCGAGCTTCGTCCGGCTCTCGGCGATCTCGGCGGCGAGGGTGAGCGCGGCGCCGGCGTCGTCCGGGTCGGCGAGGCGTCCGTCGGTCGCGGCCTTCGCCAGATCGGCGGCGAGGCCGAGCGGGTCGGCGGCGCCGAGCGCGGTCTGCCGGAGCTCATCGAGGTCTGCGCTGGTCAGGTCAGTTTTCAACGGCACAGGCTCACCGTACTGCGCCGCACGCTTCCACGACTGTTGATCTGGGTCTCACTTCGTCTGGTCAATGGCGTTCATCGATGGTAAAAACTTTGTAACACCGACCTGGGAGCGCTCCCAGCACAGTCCGGAGGATCTGCATGAAAAGTCGGGTAACCCTCCTTCTAGCCGCGATCGCGCTCGCGATAGCGGGCCTGAGCAGCCCGGCAGCAGCCGCTCCTCCGGCCGCGTCCACCGTCGCGACCGGCTACGGGCACACCTGCGCCGTCCGCGCCGACGCCTCGCTGTGGTGCTGGGGAACCAACGCCAGCGGCCAGCTCGGCACCGGCACCACGACCAGCAGCACCACAGCGGTCCGGGTCGGCACGGCGTCCTGGAGCAGCATCGACGCCGGCACCAGCTACACCTGCGGCATCCGCACCGACGGCACCCTGTGGTGCTGGGGAAGCAACACCCGCGGCCAGCTCGGCATCGGCACCACCTCGCGCAGCACTTCACCGGCGCAGGTCGGCACCGTCGCCACCTGGGCGAGCGTGAGCGCCGGCGACGCGCACACCTGCGCGACGCGTACCGACGGCTCGCTCTGGTGCTGGGGCTTCAACCGGCTCGGGCAGCTCGGCGCCGACCCGTCGGCCGTCTACACCGCGACCACCCCGCTGCGGGTCGGCACGGCCGGCGACTGGACCAGCGTCACGACCGGTTTCGCCCACAGTTGTGGGACGCGGGGCACCGGCACGCTGTGGTGCTGGGGCGACAACGGTGACGGACAGTTGGGCCTCGGCCGTCTCACTCCGTCGACTTCGCCGGCGCAGGTCGGCACCGCGAGTGACTGGACCGGCGTGACGGCCGGCTACGCGTTCAACTGCGGCGTCCGGGCCGACGGCAGCCTCTGGTGCTGGGGCGACAACGGATACGGGCAGCTCGGGGCGGGTACCACCTACCAGACCGCGCCGGCCCGGGTGGGCACCGGCACCGGCTGGGCCGCAGTCGACGCCAGCTTCAACACGGCGTGCTCCACACGTACGGATGGATCTCTCTGGTGTTGGGGTAACAACGCATCCGGGCAGCTCGGCGACGGAACGACCAACCACCGCTCGGCGCCCGCCCAGGTCGGCAGCGCCACCACCTGGTCGGCCGACTTCCGCACCGGATATCACAGCTGCGGATTCCGCGCCGATGACAGCCTGTGGTGCTGGGGCGGCAACAGCAACGGACAGCTGGGCGACGCCACCACGGTGCAGCGGACGGCACCCATTCAGATCAACGTCTGATTCTGTACGGCGGGCGCGGACCCTGGACCGGTCCGCGCCCGCCGTCAGGACAGCAACCTGATCCGCGGCGCCTCGGCGTCCGTGCCGATCGCCGCCTCGCACAGCCGGCAGGTTCACACCGTGCGGATGATCCGTGAGCGTCGATGGGCTGCTCTGATGGGCCGATGACGACCACCGCGACCCTCGTGTTCCTCGCGGTGGTCGGCGCCCGTTTCCTGGTGCCCCTGCTCATTCCGCGCTATCCGCTGCCGGCCGTCGTCGCGGCGCTCGTGCTCGACGCCGTCGACCAGACGGTCTTCCAGGCGTTCGGCTTCGATCCGCCCGGATATCAGGGCTACGACAAGGCGATGGACGTCTATTACCTGGCCATCGCGTACCTCGCCACGATGCGGAACTGGACGAGCCGGCCCGCCGTGCAGGTCGCGCAATTCCTCTACTTCTATCGCCTGGTCGGGGTCGTCGCGTTCGAGCTCACCGAGTCCCGCGCGCTCCTCATGGTCTTCCCCAACACCTTCGAATACTTCTTCATCGCGTACGAGGCGTACCGGCTCTTCTGGAACCCGGCCCGGATAAGCCTCCGGGGCTGGATCACCACGGCCGCGGTCATCTGGGTGTTCGTCAAGCTGCCGCAGGAGTGGTGGATCCACGTTGCCCAGCTGGACTTCACCGACACGGTCGAGGAGGTCTGGTGGTTCGGCCCGGCCTGCGCGGCCGCCGTCGTCGCGGCCGGCCTGGTCTACTGGTTCGCGATCCGGCCGCGGCAGCCCGCACCGGACTGGCGCTGGCACGTCGCCGCCGATCCGCTGCCGGCCGACGCCGCGACGGTGGCGTCGCGGAACCGGTGGGTCGCCGAGCACGGCCGGCTCTGGTCCATCGGCACGCTGGAGAAGGTGGCCCTGGTCAGCCTGATCTGGATCATCTATGCGCAGATCCTGCCGAGCGCGACGTTCTCGAACGTCCAGCGCTTCGTCATCACGTCGCTGTTCGTGGTGGCGAACGCCGCGATCAGCCTGTGGTCGGCGCGGTCGTCGCGCAGCGTGGAGAGCGCACCCGTCGCGTTCGCCGTACGGGTCGTCATGAACGCGGCGCTCGTGGCACTCTCCGACTGGCTGCTGCCGTTCTCCGGCGGGGATCTGAATCCGGGGGTGGCGCTCTTCTTCATCCTGCTGCTCAGCCTGATCACGCTGCTGGACGACCGTTACCGCCCGATCCACGAGATCCGGGTGCACGGCTCGCCGGCGCAGAAGGTGGCGGGGTAGCGCGCACCGCGGTGGACGACATCGCCACCAGCTCCGGGCTCGCGGGCAGGAACAGCGTCGCCACGCCGAGGGCCTCGTTCATCGTGGCGAGCTCGCATTCGCGCTGGTAGTCCGTGGCGTTCCGGACACCGCGGACGATCACCCCGCAGTCGTGGAGCCGGCAGTAGTCGACGGTCAGGCCGTGCCACGACGCCACCGTGACGTTCTCCCAGCCCGCGATCCGCTCCGCCCGCTCGGCAGCCGATCGGCTCGGCCGCTTGTCGCCGTTGACGGCCACCAGGATGGTGAGGTGGTCGAACAGGCGCCGGGCCCGGTCGGCGACGTCGAAGTGCCCCGGGGTGAAGGGGTCGAACGTTCCGGGATAGACCGCGCGCGTCATCCGTCCACCCTAGATGTGATCATGGGGAATGTGATCGATCTTCCCGAGTGGTTGCCGCGGCGTCCGGCCATCCGTCTCCGCGCCGCCTCGCCGGGTGACGTCGTGGTCGGGCAGCTCGGCGGATCAGCGGCGCTGCCCGTCGGTCACCCCTGGCCGATGATCTCGGAGGAGGAGCCGTTCACGTTCGTGGCCCGGCTCGACTGCGGCGCCCTCAGCGAGTATGAGGTCGACCTGGAGCTGCCCCGCGGTGGCTCGCTGCTGTTCTTCCTGCCCCGGTTGGAGGAGGTCGGCGACGAGTCGCTCGTCCTCTACGTCCCCGACGGGGTGGAGACGGCCGGCCGGCTCGTGCCCGACCACCTGCGGCATCCGTCGGAGGAGTACGACCATCCGCTGGTGGAGCTCACCGGGCAGCCGATCCTGACCGTGCCGCGGCCCTATCACCCGGTGCTCGACCACGACCGGCTGGCCGCGGTCGCGGAGCTCTGGCGCCGTCGTCGATCCACGCCTGGTCATCAGGTCGGCGGGTATTCGGATGTATTCCAGGGCCCGCTCGAGGTCGGTGCGGCCTGCGCGACATTCCGGCCGTACGCCGGGGACTCCCCGCACGCGGATCCGGAGTTCCTGACCGAGGCACGGAAATGGGTGACCCTGCTCCACCTCGAAGAGGACTCGGACGCCCGGATGGGCTGGGGTGACGGCGGCATCGCCCTGTGGGCGATCCGGCGGGAGGATCTGGCGGCGCGCGACTTCGGTGCCACCTACTTCACCACCCAGAGCCACTGAGTCATGGCGATCGAGTGGGAGACGCGAGTCGACAGAGCCTTCAGCCTCCGGCAGGCCGCCGAGGCCACCGGCGCGTTCGCGGCCGCTCTGCTGGGTGCGGACCCGGGTGCGGATCTGGGCCTGATCGGCGTCGAAGTGCTCGACGCCGACGCGGGACTCCTCGACCTGGTCTGGGAGCCGGCCGCCCCGGAACTGCGGGAGACGGTGTTCGTGCGGTTCCACATCCCCCGGTGGAGTGCGGGGATGTGCCAGGTGATGCTCAGTGAGGCGACGCCCCGGCACGAGGATTCCGAGTCGGGGCTGTTCGTGACGGTCACGCCGGCGCGGGACGATCCGTCGCTGGTGCTGAGCATCGCCGCGGTGTGCGGGTTCGCCCGGGTGGGTGGCGGGAGCGTCATCGATGAGTGGAACAGCCTGCGCGGCGGGCGGGAGCAGGCGCCGGCCGCCGTGGTGGAACGGCTGGGCCTCCGGGAACGCGCCGAGAACCGGGATGCGGGGATCGCGGCGGTGCTGGCGCGGACGTCGCTGGGTGTCACAAAGCGCGAAGCTTGATCGTCCTGGAGGCATGGATCCGATCTTGAGGCAGCTCCGCGCCGGGCTCTGGGCGCTCGCCGGGCTGCAGATCTTCGTCTCCGCCTGGCAATATCTGCTGCCGCGCGCGTTCTACGACCACTTCCCCACCGTCGAGCTGGATCCGCCCTACAACGAGCATCTCGTGACCGACGTGGGCGGGCTGGGGCTGGCCATCTCCGCGGTTCTCGTCGTCGCCGCCGTCTCGCTCGATCTGAAGGTGGCCGCGGCGGCGCTCGTCGGATATCTCGTCTACGCGGGCACCCACTTCGTCTTCCATGTGACGCATTTCGACGGGTTCTCGCTGGTGGAGGCGCTCGGCGTCGGCACCGGGCTGGGCATCGAGGTGGTCCTGGCCGCTCTGCTGCTCTATCTCACGCGTCGTCTCCAGCAGCGTAGGCCGTGATCCGGGCCGCCCATGCGCGCACCTCGTCGCGGAGCTCGGCCGGCTGCTCGATGACGAACGGCAGATCCAGGCCGGCCAGGACGGCCGGCACCCAGGTGAGCCGCTCGGCCCGGAACCGGACGGTGGACCAGCCGTCCGGCGCCGGCTCGACCCGGGCGAGGCTGAGGCGCAGCCGGGTCCGCACCTCCTCGGCCTCGCCCCGCACCGCCACGACGATCTCGTATCGCCAGGGTGTGTCGGCGAGACCGGCGAGGACCGCGTCGGCCGGGTGGAAGTCCGGCGGCACCTCGAACTCGCCGGCCGCCATGCGCACCGCGATGATGCGGTCGAGGCGCAGGGTACGCATCTCGGCGGCACCGGCGTCGAGTCCGGTGACGTACCACCGGCCGGAGTGGGCGACGATGCCGTAGGGGTGCAGGACGCGGGTGCTCGTGCGGCCCTTCCGGTCGACGTATCCGACCTCCACGGGGCGGCGCCGGCCGGCCGCCTCCGCCAGTTCCAGCAGCACCGACGCCGCCGGGCCGTCGCTTCCGGGCGCGGTGAAGTCGATGGCGGCGACGAGGGACTCCAGCCGGGAACCGAGTGACTTCGGCAGGACCCGGCGCACCTTCGCGGCCGCCGACTCGGAGGCCGAGGCGAGGCCGGCGCGGCGGCCCGCCATCAGGCCGAGCACCACGGCCAGGGCCTCCTCGCCGGTCAGCATGAGCGGCGGCATGCGGAATCCGGGCGCCAGCCGGTATCCGCCGTAGCGGCCGCGCACCGACTCGACCGGCACCTCGAGGTCGAGCAGGTGGCCGACGTAGCGGCGGACGGTCCGCTCGTCGACCCCGAGCCGTGCGGCGAGCCGGCCGACGGTGTGGGTGCCGCCGTTCTGGAGGATCTCCAGCAGCGTGAGGACTCGTGCGGTCGGCCGCGTCACTCCGGTGACAATACCGGGCGGAAAGTGTCCGGTATCGGCTCTAGCGTCAGCGGCATGAACCTCAACGCGATCCGCCTCATCACCGACGACGTCGCCCGCCTCACCGACTTCTACGAGCTGGTCACCGGCCATACCGCAATCCGGCACGCGCCCTATTTCGCCGAGCTGGTGCTGTCCGGCGCCAAGATCGCGATCGGCAGCCCGGTCACCGTTCCGGGCGAGAACACGACGCTGCCGGCCGTGAACCGCACCGCCATCGTGGAATTCCGGGTCGACGACGTGGACGCCGAATTCGCCCGGCTGCGGGATGCCGTCGGGGAGGTGGTCCAGGAGCCGACGCTGATGCCGTGGGGCAACCGTTCGCTGCTGTTCCGCGACCCGGACGGCACGCTCGTCAACATCTTCACGCCGGTCACCGCCGAGGCGGTGGCGCGCCAGCAGTCATGACGTGCCGGCCGCCATGCTCTCCGCATACCGTTTCAGGTTCGGACTCGTGGCGGCCTCCGCGTAGCGCCGGAATTGGTCGCGGCATTCGGATCGCTGATAGCCGCCGGTGATGGCGGGCAGCCGGGAGAACGGCTGATCCTGGCGGGCCGGGCGCCACACCCGGGGAATGCCGGCGGCGCCGTCGTCGGGAGCTTCGAGGCCGTAATGGACTTCGGCGACACCGAGCACCATGGCCGCGCCGAGACACATGAGACAGGGTTCCAGGGTGATGGCGAGAATCAGCGGATGCGGCCGTCTCTCCCAGCCGAGCAGCCGATCCGCCTCCTCCATCGCCAGCAGATCGGCGTGCACGAGGCGCCGGCCCCGCGACCGTTCCCGGGTGTGGCCACGGCCGACTATCTCTCCACCCATCGCGACGACGGCGCCGACCGGCAGTTCCCCCGTCCGCAGCCCCTCCTCGGACACTTCCAGCGCGGCGCCGACCAGTTCCTCCGGCGTCATCGGAACCGCACGCGCTGCACCACGACATCCATGACGGTCATGCTGTCGCTCGGAGAGGCAGACCCACAAACCCTTTTCGGGTACGGCGGGAACGGCCGTTTCCCGGCACCATGTGTCCATGGTCGATACTGCTTCTCTCCTCGCCGCCTACGACACGCAATGGCGTATGCCGACCGCGACCGCCACGGTTCCGACCGGGGTGACCCATGAGTACGACGGTCCGCTCCTCCGGATCGTCGGCGGGCATGTGGGGCGGATCCGGGCGCCGCGCGACGTCGGTGTCCGCGGCGCGGAGCTGGATCGGCTGATCGCCCGGCAGCAGGAGTATTTCCGGGATCGGGGGCAGGGTGTCGAGTGGAAGGTGCTGGCCCACGACCTGCCCGAGGAGCTTCCCGAGCGGATGGTCGCGGCCGGGTTCGAGCCGGAGGCGTCGTCGGCCGTGCTGCTCGGGTTCGCCGGGGAGATCGCGGCCGAGCCGGTGCTCCCGGACGGCGTGGTGCTGCGGCAGGTCAGCGAGGCCCGGGACCTGCGCCGGATCGCCGACCACCAGGGCGCCGTGTTCGGCGAGGACCTGTCCTGGGTGGCCGGCCACCTCGACTCCTACGTGACGGCCGACCCCGGGCAGATCACCATCTGGGTCGCCGAGGCCGGCGACCTGGTCGTCTGCACGGCGTGGTCGCTCTACTCCCCCGGCACCGACTTCGTCGGGCTGCTCGGCGGCGCGACCCTGACCGAGTGGCGCGGGCGCGGGATCTACCGTGCCCTGCTCGCCGCCCGGGCCCGGGAGGCCGCCGACCGGGGATACCGGCTGCTGCACGTCGACGCTTCCCCGTACAGCGCGCCCATCCTGCGCCGGTGCGGGTTCCACGAGATCACGACGTCGACGCACTACCGGTGGACCCCGGCTGCTCGGCCGGAGCCACGATGATGCCGGAAGATAGCGGGGGCGTAGGCGTGTTCCGACTTGTCCGATCAGGCGAAGCTTGCCGCTGATCAGGCGAAATCGGTGGCTGGTGACCTTTGCGTGACTCACAGTGAGGGGGTGCGCTCTCCTCGTACACAACAGGGTTTTGATCCCGGCGCGCCCCCGCTCAAGCCCGCGCTCGCGATAGTGGTCGCCTGTGCTGTGGTGATCGCGCTGTTCGCCGTGGGGATGGTGGCCGGGCAGCGTGGCCGCGAGCAGAAAGAGGTCGTCGCCGCCGCGCCGGCCGTCACGCGCAGTACCGGCAAGCCGGCCGCCGGCATCGGCGATCCGGTGCGTGACGGCAAGTTCGAATTCGTCGTCTCCGGCGTCGACTGCTCGCGCTCGAAGGTCGGCATCGAGCAGCTCGCGCGCACCGCTGACGGGAAGTTCTGCGTGGTGAGCCTCTCCGTCCGCAACATCGCCGGCGAGCCGAAATACCTCATCGGCGCGGCGCAGAAGGCCATCGACTCGTCCGGCGCCTCCTACGGCAACGACGAGATCACCTCGGTCTATCTCAACCGCGGCATGCGTACGTTCTTCGCGAAGCTCGACCCCGGCGAGAGGGTGAGCGGGGTGCTGGTCTTCGATGTTCCGGAGCGGGCGCGGCTGACCAGCCTGGAACTGCACGACTTCCTGCTCTCCGGCGGTGTCACGGTCAGCCTCCGCTAGCGGTCAGGGCCGCGAACACCACGACGCGGCGGATCATCGCGGGGCCCGTGGCAGGGTGAAGGCGCGCCGGCGGGCGACGATCAGCGCGGCCATCGCCGTGAGCAGGGCCAGGCCACCGTACGCGATACCGGCGGTGACTCCGGGCTCGCGCGCGCTGCCGTCGCCGGTCGCCACACCTCCGACCGGGATCGAGCCGGCCGCGGCGCCGGCGACCATGCCGCACAGGGCGAGGGTGCCGGGCGGCAGGTCGGCGGCCGGGGTGGCGAGCAGGAGCGCGGCGGCGGCGAGCGGGATCAGTTTCTTCATGGCGGGCCCTTCAGGCGGCGGAGGCGAAGAGGTCGACGAGGCGGCGTTGCAGTGCGGTGGAGGCGGCCCAGTCCCGGTCGGCAGTGGTAAAGCGGAGCAGGTACGAGCGGTCGCCGCTGACGGCCAGCAGGACGCGGCGCTCGTGGCGGACCGTGCCGGAGTCGGGGCGGTAGGTGTACTCCCAGTCGGCGCCGCCGCGTCGCAGCAGCAGGACGCCCATGCTGATGCGCCGGTAGCCGGGCAGGGCGGCGGCCTTCTCGCGGTTCTGCCAGTATTCGAGCGGCCGGCCGGCGACGACCGCGACGACGCCGACGGTGAACGCCTGCCGGCCGTCGGGGCTGGTATAGCAGACGTTCGCGCCGTCCACGACCCGCCGCCAGCCGTCCGGGAGCGCCAGGGCGAAGCCGGCCGGCTCGCGCACCCAGGTCCAGTCCGAGGGCAGATCCGCCGGGACGGTCGCGGTGGCCGGCGTGACCGGTTGCGGGTCGGCGCCGCAGAGGCCGAACGCCATCGGCCGCATCTCGGGAGCGCGGGACGGGGAGGCGGCGGCCGCGGCGGTGGGCGACGGGGAGGCGCCGGCCGCGAGGGTGGGCGACGAGGACGACGGGTCGAGGCGGAAGTGCGCCGACGTCGCCGCCACGCCGGCCGTGACCAGCACGAGCATCACGGTCACCACGGCCATCGGCAGCGGCCGCCGCCACCGGCCGGGAACGGGCGGCACCGGCGGCACGGGCGGCACCTGAGCCCTCCCCCGAGCGGGCCGGGCGGCGAGGACCCGCGTCAACCGATGCTCCACCTCGCCGGCCGACGGCCTGCGCGACGGCTCCTTCGACAGCAGGTCCAGCAGCAGCGGCGCCAGCGCGCCGGCCGCGACCGGCGGGTCCGGCGGCGCGGACACCACGGCCCAGAGCGAGGCCTCGGTGTCGTCGCGGGCGAACGGCGCCCGGCCCTCGACGGCGGCGTACAGGGTCGCGCCGAGCGACCACAGATCGGCCGGCACGCCCGAGTCGTCGCCGCTCAGCCGTTCCGGCGCCACGTAGTTGGGCGAGCCGAGCCGGGGGTCCGGGCCGTCCTCGCAGCGGATCGACGCGAGGCCGAAGTCGCCGAGCACGACCCGGCCGTCCCGGGCCAGCAGCACGTTGTCCGGTTTGACGTCGCGGTGCAGCACCCCGGCGTCGTGCGCCACCCGCAGGGCGGCCACGACGCTCAGGCCGATCCGGCAGACCTCGTCGACCGGCAGCGGCAGGGCGCGCTGCAGGGAGACGCCGTCGACGTACTCCATGACGATCCACGACTCGAAGACGTCGTACACCTTCACGACGCCGGGATGGCCGAGCCGGGCCGCGGCCCGCGCCTCCCGCAGCATCGCGGCGCCGCCGGTCACCTCCTTGACCGCGACCTCGCGTTGCAGCAGCTCGTCGACGGCCCGCCAGACCCGGCCCATCCCGCCGGTGCCGATCAGCTCGACCAGCCGGTACCGCCCGCCAACAACATCCATGCCGGTCATTCGGAGCCGCCGGCCCGGCGGATGGGTGGAACCTCAGAGTTCGACGAGCGCGTCCAGCGGGGCCGTCGGTTTCGCCGAGCCGGGCGCCGGTTCGACGGTCACCCCGACCGCCGACGCGTCCCCCATGCCCTCGACGATCTGCACCGCCGTGGACTGGCCGCCGCCCAGCGCCCCCTCGCTCAGCGGCGAACCGCCCCGGATGGTCCAGAGCTGGTACACCCGGCCGGCCGCGGGCGCCTCCGACGCCGCCAGCATGATCACCCCGGCGTTGCGCAGCGCGGAGCTCGCCACCGTGACCCGGCCACCGCTGTTCAGCGGCTCCTCGCGCACCACCACGTCGGGGGCCGCGAGCACCGCCCGGACCCGGGCCTCGCGGTCCTGCGCCTGGTCAGCGAGTGCTTCGGCACGGCGTACCCTCTGGTCCTGAACCACATAGGTGGCGGCACCCGCCCCGACCGCCGCGACCACGACGGCGGCCGCGGCGATCAACCGCAGGCGGCGCGGCGGCCGCGCCGGACGCGCCGCCACCGGAAGCTGGCGGGTCGTGGAGACCGCGGCGAGAACGTTCTCCCGCAGCCGCGGCGGCGGCACCGACCAGGCGCCGTCGGCGAGCCGGGCAGCGGTCTCCCGGAGATCGTCGGCTTCCAGCCGGCAGGGCTCGCACTCGCGCAGGTGCCGTTCGAAGGCCGCGCGTTCGAGATCGTCGAGGGCGTCCAGCGCATACGCGCCGACCAGGGCGTGGATGTCCGCGCTCACGCTGCCACCCCCGGCGTCAGGCAGTCACGCAGGCGGATCAGGCCGTCGCGCATCCGCGTCTTCACCGTGGCGAGCGGGATGTCGAGCAGCTCGGAGACCTGCGGATAGGAGTGGCCCTGATAGTAGGCGAGCGTGACGGCCTGCCGCTGCAACTCGGTGAGGGCGTCGAGGCAGTGCCTGACCTGCTGCCGCTCCAGCCGGACCGCCACCTCGTCGGCGACCGCGTCATAGGGCGTGTCCACGGACGCGGCCCCGGCCTTGACGGTGCGGTCGGTCGCGGCCTGCTCGGCCCGTACCCGATCCACCGCTCTTCGATGGGCGATCGTGAAGACCCAGGCGGTCGGCGAACCCCGCTCCGGATCGAACCGCGCCGCCGTCCGCCAGACCTCGACGAGCACCTCCTGCGCGACCTCCTCGGCCTGCGCCGGATCGCGCAGCACCCGCCGGATCAGCCCGTAGACGCGCGGCGCCACCAGGTCGTAGAGCTTCCCGAACGCCGCCTCGTCGCCGCGCGCCACCGCCGTGAGCAGGGCGGCCGCGTCGGGCGTGGCGTCGGCGGGCACCGGGCGGAGATGATCCCGCCGGCTCGGTTCTGTCATGGCGCTCCTTCGTCCTCACCGTCCGAAAGGCGATTCGGCGCCGGGGAACTCGCGGATTGGTGTCAGATTACGAGACATGCGCATCGTGGTCACCGGCGCGACCGGAAACATCGGCAGCGCCCTGCTCCCCCGGCTCACCCGGTTCGCGGACGTCGCCGGCATCGCCCGGCACGTGCCCACGGACGGCGGTGTGACCTGGCACGCCGCGGACATCGGCGCTCCCGGCACCGATCTGACAGCCCTCTTCGCGGGCGCCGACGCGGTCGTCCACCTGGCCTGGAACATCGTCGCCGGGCACGATCGGGCCGATCAAAAGGCGATTGATCTGTACGGGACCAGCGCCGTGGCCGCGGCCGCCCGCGCGGCGCGAGTCCGTCACCTGGTGCACCTCTCCTCGGCCGCTGTCTACTCGCCCCGGCTGAGCCGGACGCCGGTGACCGAGGGGTGGCGGCGCCGGGGCATCCCCGAGTCCTCGTACAGCCGGGACAAGGTGGCCGCCGAGGATCTCCTCGACCGGGTGACCGGCCTGCGGATCGCCCGGATCCGGCCGCCCGCGGTGCTGCAGCCGTCGGCGGCGGCGGGCCTGGCCCGGATGGCCCTGGGATTCACCCCTCCGGTGAACCGTGTCCCGCTGCTGCCGCTGCCGGCCCGGACCGTCATCCAGGCGATCGCGGCCGACGACGTGGCCGACCTGGTGGTACGGGTTCTCCGGGCCGGAGCTACCGGGGCGTTCAACGCGGCCGGGGAGCCCGCGCTGTCCGCCCCGGCGCTGGCCTCGTTGCTCGGCGGGCGTCATCTGCCGGTCTCCCGGACCGCGCTGCGGCGCCTGCTGGCCGTGACGTGGGGGCTGCGGCTGCAACGCCTCGACGCGTCCTGGGCGAACCTGCTGGTCGACACGCCCCTGCTGGATTGCACGAGGGCGCGGGAGGAGCTGGGATGGCGGCCCTCGCACGACGCGCGCGAGGTCGTCAGAGAAGCCCGTTCAGCATCAACTCGATAGTGAACGTGAACCGGTCCTCGGTGCTGCCCGCCGTCAGCTCGTCCGCATAGCGCTTCGTCTGCGGGAACGAGTCGGGCAGGGCCGCGAACCGCCCCGTCATCTCCTCCCGGCCGACGACCCACCCGTCGTCGCTGTGGTTCCGGCGCCGCTTCGCGTAGGACACCTCGAGGGTGTGCGCGTTGACGTACAGGACCAGCGCGTCGATCGCCCAGGCCGCGGTCTGCGGCGGGACGCCGCCGGCCAGCAGGATGGCGAGCATGCCCTCGCTGACCCGCAGGGTGTCGAGGTTCGCCGGCGCAGCCGCGAGCGCCGCCTGCGAGATGCCGGGGTAGCGCAGGTACTGGTCGCGCAGCTGGGCGCAGACCCCGGCGATCTGCTCGCGCCACCGGTCCGGGTGCGGCTCCGGCAGCTCGATCGCGGCGCAGAGCCGGCCGATCAGCAGCTCGTCGAGGTCCTCCTTGTTGACCACGTGGGCGTAGAGCGACGACGGCCCGGTCTCCAGCGCCGTGGCGAGCCGCCGCATGGTCAGCGCCTCGTAGCCCTCCCGCTCCACGATCCCGAACGCCGTGCTGATGATCGCCTCGACGGTGATCGGCGCGGTCCGGCCGCGCCGGGCCGGCGGCGCGCTGCCGATCAGCCCGTGCCGGGCGGCACGGCGTTCCTGCGGTGTCGGTGACATGCGAGACACTGTACTTGATACGAACACTGTTCGGGAGTAGAACGGTGTTCGTGAAACTTGCCCTGACCGGCCTCTCCGCCGTCTTCCTCGTCGAGATGCTCGACAACTCGATCCTCAACGTCGCGCTGCCCACGATCGGCCGCGACCTGCACGCCTCCACCGTCGCCCTGCAGTGGGTGACCGGCGCCTACGCCGTCGTCTTCGGCGGCCTCATGCTCGCGTTCGGCGCGCTCGCCGACCGGTACGGCCGCCGCCGCCTCATGCTGACCGGCCTCGTCCTGCTCGGCCTCGCCAGCCTCGCCACCGCGTTCGTCACCACCGCGGCGCAGCTCATCGCCGTCCGGGCCGTCACCGGCGTCGCCGCCGCGATGACCACGCCCGGGTCGATGGCCCTCGCCTTCCGGCTCTTCGACGACGACGCCCGGCGGGTGCGCGCCACCACCCTGATCTCCACGGTCGGCCTGGCCGGCCTCGCGGTCGGCCCGACGGCCGGCGGGCTCCTGCTCGCGGTCGCGCCCTGGCAGGCCCTGCTGCTGATCAACGTGCCGATCGCCGCGCTCGCCTTCCTCGGCATCCGGGCCGGCATCGCCCCGGACGACCCGGCCGGCCTGCACCGCGACCCGGCCGACGTGACCGGCGCGCTGCTCGGCACCGCCACGGTCGTGCTGGCCCTGCTCGCGCCGGCGGAGTTCGTCAGCGGCGGCCTCCCGTGGATCACCACGGCGGCGGCGGTCGTCGCCGGGGTCCTCTTCGTCGCCCGCCAGCGCACCGCCCGGCACCCGATGCTCGACCTCGCGCTGATCGGCCGCCCGCTCGTCTCGGCCGGCCTCGCCTACAAGGCCGCGGCCGGGCTCGCCACGGCCGGCCTCGGCTACCTGGTCACCCTGCAGCTCCAGCTCGACTGGGGCTGGACCCCAACCGAGGCCGCCCTCGGCATGCTGCCGCAGGTCGCCGTGCTGATCGCCGGTGGCGCCGTCGTGGGCCCGCTGGTGCAGCGCGCCGGCATGGACCGCGCCGCCCTGCTCAGCGCCGCGTCGGTGGTGGCCGGCCTCGCCGTCTACGCCGCGTTCGGCCGCCTCGGGTACGCGTGGATCGCCCTGGCCCTGGTCCTGGTCGCGGCCGGCCTGCGCGTCGTCGGGGTCGTCGCCGCCGTGAACGTGCTCCGCGGCCTCCCGGAGAACCGCACCTCGATCGGCGCGGCGCTCACCGACACCGCGTCGCAGGTGACGTCCGGCGCGGGCCTCGCCGTCACCGGCACGATCATCGCGGCCGTCTTCACCGGCAGCGTCGCCTCCTCCGGCTGGACCGGCCACCAGACCGCCCAGTTCGAGCAGGCCGTCACGATCGCGGCCCTCACGCTCACGATCGTGGCCGCCGCCCTGGCCGGCTGGGCCTTCCGCGTCACCGCCCGCTCCGAGAAATCCCGCAGCGCGGCCGCCTGACTCGTGGCAGGATGCCCGGCATGTCGGTTCGCGCGTTGAGTTTCGGAGCGGTGGCGGAAGCGTACGAGCGGTTCCGCCCGGGCTACCCCGGCGAACTGGCCGACCTCGTCGCGGACTACGCCGGCCGCCCGATCCGGACCGCCCTCGAGATCGGCGCCGGAACCGGCAAGGCGACCCGCCTCTTCGCCGCCCGCGGCATCGCCGTCACCGCCACCGAACCGGACGCCGGCATGCTCACCGAGCTGCACCGACTCGCCCTGCCGAACGTCACACCCATGCAGAGCGGCTTCGAGGAGTTGTCCTCCCCCGGGACGTTCGACCTGGTCTACGCCGCCGCGGCGCTGCACTGGACGCGACCGGAGGGCCGCTGGCCCCGGATCGCCGGGATGCTCGTCCCGGGCGGCGTGTTCGCGTGCTTCGGAGGCCCGCTCCAGCTCAGCGACCCCGCTCTCGAGGAGGACGTCCGCACGGCGCAGTCGCCGTACCTCGAAGGCTCCGACATCCCGTCACCCGATGGCACACCGCCCGACGCGGAGATGCAGTGGCCGGGGACCGAGCTGCTGCAATCGGACCTCTTCACCGACGTGCAGCAGCATGTCCTGGAGCGGCCGCTCACGATGACCGCCCGGGACTATGTGAGCCACCTGTCGACGATCTCCGCCTACATCCAGTTGCCGGCCGGCGAGCAGGACGAGGTCTACCGGCGCATCGAGCTCGCCCTGCCCCCGGTCGTCGAACTGACCGCCGACATCTGGGTGCACCTGGCCCGTCGGCGCTGAGCTGCCGCCATTCTCGCGCTGACCACGGCCGGCTTGCTCCCGCCACATCTTCGATGGCCCTGGTCCCCCGCCACCATCACCGCGGCATTCCCTTCACCCTTAGTCCATAGGGCAGGCGCGTGTCCGCGTCACCCTCGGCGCCCTTGAGCCGGCTCTGATGAAGTCCCGCCGATCCGCGCAGGTCGGCCCCGAGTCGGAGCCCGGCAACGCCGCGACAGCCGTGACGATGGCGACCATCTCGCGCAGGCTCACCCACGCGGAGGTCCTAGGGTCGGAGAGCGGGACCTGCGGGCGTGGCCTGACGCGTACGCCATCCCCACGCCATCGGCGCCGGCGAGGACGACCCCGGGAGACAGGCTTTCCCGCCGACATGTGCCCATCGTGACCAACACCCGCAAGTGATCCCGTTCGATGCCGCTTGCCGCCCCTCTCCACCGGAGACTGCTCATCGCGGCGGCTCAGCTGGAGCTCGACCGTACAAAAATCGATCGTGTTCTTGCATTGCTCGATCGGCTGGAATGGGAGCTCGGAGGGCGCGCGGATGAGGCGTGGTGCGAGGACCTCAAGGCTCTCGCGAAGTGGTCATGAGCCTCGTCAACTCCGCGGTCAGCGCCGCCCGCAATGCGTCGTGCTGCGGGCCGAGCAGGCTGCTCGCCGCGGAGGACACTTCCCGCGGATAGTGCGACACCGGCTTGTTCGCCAGATCCGCCGGCTCCCATTCGTATCGGGCGTGGATGTGCGCGTGCAGATAGGGGTCGAGGTTGCCGAGAATCGCATAGTTGACCCGCCGGAAAGCGCCGTCGAAACGCGCGCACACCGTGGCGACCGCCTCGCCGACCAGGTCCATGTCGGCGAGGAAGGCGAGCCGCCGCGAACGAGGCAGATCGGTGAGCCGATCGACGGCCGGATCGTCGGTCAGCAGGACGCAATAGCCCGGCAGGAATTGCGCGTCGCCGATCACCGCGAACCCGGTCGGCAGCCGGGCGAGAACGGTCGGATTCTCCCCGCGAAGCGCCGCCCCGATCCGATCCGCGCCAATCGCCCATGTCCGCAGCTCCCGGGTGTGCCGGATCTCCTCGCCGTCATCATATTGGTGACGGCGGGCCGATGAGTTTCCGGACGCCCGCCGGTCTACCCCCTCGAAACAGCTGACGCGAAGGGAACCGCCACCATGGCCAAGGTCATCTCCACCCTGTTCATCTCCGCCGACGGCGTGGCCGAAATCGATCCCGCCTGGCACTTCCCCTACTTCGACGAGAACATGGGCCAGGCCGTTACCGAGGACTACGCGACGGCCGACACGCTGCTGATCGGCCGCGAGACCTATGACAGTTTCGCCGGCGCATGGCCCGATCGCGAGGCGGCCGGCGGCGAGGACGCCCCGTTCGCGAAGCAGATCGGCGACCTCCGCAAGGTCGTCGCTTCCCGCCAGAACCTCGAGTTCACCTGGCGAAACACCGAACTGATCTCCGGCGACCTCCTCGACGCCGTCCGCGCCCTCAAGTCCGCCGACGACGTCCAGGGCATCCTCATCCCCGGATCAATCTCGGTCGTTCAGCAGTTGCTCGCCGCCGGCCTCATCGACGAGCTTCGCCTGCTCGTCCACCCGGTCGCCGCGCGCAAGGGCCGCCGCCTCTTCGACGACGGCGACACCGCATACCACCTCAAAGTGGTGTCAACCGACGTGTTTCCCACCGGCGTCATCCGCGTGATCTACGCCCCTGCCGAGCCGCCCGCGCCCGCCGGCTACGAGGAGACCAAGGGCCAGGTCTGAAAGATCAAAGACCGATTTTGTACGGATTCAGCGAAGTCCCCAGGCGCATCAGCGGCGTCCCGGGCCACGACGCGGGCACCTGCCCGCTCCGGGCCGCTGCGCGCCTTTCGCTATCGGTGCATGGCTGAGCCAGCGGTCGGCGCCACCCGCTGAGCCGCGGCAATCCGCATCGGTCGGCGTGAATTCCGCCGGGGCCGTACCTCACCCGGCTCACCCGCTACGCTGCCCGGCATGCCGCTGCCCGCTGAGCTGAGCGACCACCTCGAGAACCCCGATTTCTGGCGCGTCTACTTCTTCGAGGCCGAATACGACGAGCTCTTCGAATCCGCCGACGGAGACGACGATCTCGACGACGGCGGCGACGACTCCGCCGGCGGCCTGGTCGCCGAGTTCCCGGTGGGCGGCGGCTACGCCCTGGTCGTCGACATCGACCTCGAGATCGGCTCGATCGAGCTGGGCCTCAAGACACCGAAGAGCGACGACCCTCTCGAACTCGGCTGGGACGACCAGGCCCACTGGCACCCCCACGCCCTGCGCTGGTCCGAACTCGACCTGATAGCCCGATCCGCAGCCGTCCTGGACCCCGCACTCCCTCACCCCGGCCCGGTCCTCGCCCTGGCAGGCCGTTTCGTGGTCCTGGCCCGCGACCAGAAGACCACCACCTCCGACCCCGGCGAACTCGACGCGATCACTCCGCTCATGGACGCCGCCTACGGCCCTCCGCCGCCCGGCGCCGAGTGGTGGCCGACCGCCCGCGACTGGCTGTACCGCGCCGACTTCCGCCGCGACGCCACGACCTGGCGCCAGGACAGATCCGGCGACTGGACCGTCGAGCAGGACGAGAACGAGAACCCTTCCCGAGGCCTCTACAGCCTCCGCCACCCCGACGGCGACTTTCCCCTCAAGAAGTGGCGGAAGCTGCTGGCCGCGGCCGAGTCGACCCTCGCCGCCGGCCCGCTCCCGGCTCCCCGCACCCCCGCCGAACAGTGCTGGACCGACGAGATCCGGACCGGCGTACCCCGAGGCTCCCTGATAGCCGCCCATTTCGGGCCCAGCCCGCTGCGGAACGCCCGGATGTACCCACTCAGCCTCACCATCCCGGTCGAGAACCGCTACTCCGTCGCGAAGGCGGTCTTCGACGACCTCGACCGTGTCCTCCGCCGGGCCGCCCGCGGAGAAGCCGAGATCACCGGCTCCACCTCGAGGCCCGGCTACGGCTACACCGACGTCTCGGCAGACCTGGAGATCTTCGACGATCTGGAGGCGGGCCTGACCCTGATCCGCGAAGTCCTGAGCAGCCACGGGGTCCCCGCCGGGACCCGCCTCACCCGGAACGGCGAGGACATCCCCCTCACCTGACGAACCGTCGACCTCACGAGCCTGCCGCTGCCGGTGGAGCCGTTCGGGCTATCGCTCGGCGTTGATCAATCGGGGCAGACTGCGTCTCATGTCGTCGCCGCCTGCCGCACACGAGCCTCGGGAAGTGCTGACCCCGGAGATGCCGCCATGTTTCGCCTGACTCCGCCGTGGCAGGGCATTCTCGATCGGCGCCGGGAGGAGGAAGCCCGGCGCAGGGCCGAGGAGGAGCGACGCAGGGCCGAGGAGGAGCGACGCAGGGCGGAGGAAGCCCGGCGCAAGGCCGAGGAGCAGCGGCGCCAACGCTGGGCCCTGGTGTTCCTCGGGGTCGCCGGGGTGATCGCCGCGATCGGTATCACGATCGGGGCGATCACCGAGGACGACACGGACGGCCAGCAGGTCGTGGCGGGCGCGTCCACGCCCGCCGCCGCGCAGCAGAGGGCGGTCGCGGCGGCGAAGACACCGAAAACGGCGGCCACGACACCGAAGACCGCGGCCACCGCCAAGCCGGCGGCCACCAAACCTCCGACCAAGGCGGCGACCGTCGAGGACGAGGAGGACGAATCGGACGGCGGAACGGATCCGCGCTTCGCCACGTGCGCGAAGGCCAATGCCGCCGGATACGGGCCGTACATGCGGGGCGTCGACGTCGAATACGCCTGGTATCGGGACCGGGACAAGGACGGCCAGGTGTGCGAATAGCGGGGTGACCCGGCAGTGGCGCGAAAGTCGCCGGGCGGCATCGACCACTGAGAAAGCCCGCGTCGAAATCCGGGTTCGGCGGTTGATGCGGTTGGGAGCGGTCGTTCAGATCGTACGAATCAATGGGTTTTGGTGCTCCTGGAAGCGGCCCAGATGACCAGGCCGGCGCAGACCGCGGTCAATGCGAGAGTGGCCGTCGTGACCGCGTTCTCGAAGGAGTGCGACGCCGCCGCGCTGGAACCTATCGTGGTGAGCGAGCCCGCCAGCGCCGCCGCGACGATGGTGCCGGTGATGGCCATTCCGACGCTTCCGGCGACCTCCTGACTGGTGTCACTGAGAGCGGCGCCCGTCGATGTCTGATCCTCCGGGAGGCCGCGCATCACCGTGACGCCGGCGATCGTGGCGACGACGCGCATTCCGGCGGCGGTCAGGGCGAGCGCGACGGCGATGAAGACGTAGTCGTAGCGGCTCAGCAGCGCGTAGATCAAGAGTCCGATCACGACCATGGTCGCGCCGATCGCGCCGGCTCGCTGGGTGCCCAGTTTCTCGGCGAACTTCTCGACGAACGGGCCGACCGCGATCAGCACGATCACCTGCGGGAGGTTGCCGAGCGCGGCCTGTGCGGGCGACCAGCCCCAGACGAGTTGCAGCTGGAGCGAGACGCTGTAGGCGATAGCGGCCATGCCGAGGCCCATCGCGGCTTCGTAGGCGAGGCTCGCCGACACGGCCGGACGCTTGATCAGCTTGATGTCGAAGATCGGGTGCTCGGTGCCGCGCTCCCGGACGACGAAGGCCGCCGCGCTCAGGAGAGCACCGACGAGGGAGGGAATCGCGGCGCGCCAGCCGTTCTCGACGGCCTGGGTCGCGGTCCATAGAACCAGGATCAGGGTGGCCGTGCCGAGCATCGCACCGAGCAGGTCGAGCGGCGTCGTGTTGCGCTTCGAGAAGTCGTCACGCGGGATGCCGCGGCGAATGCAGACGAATGCCAGAATCGCGATCGGGACATTCATGACGAGCAGTGTCTGCCACGGTGACACCTGCAGGATGAGGCCGCCGACCGTGGGGCCGACAGCCATGCCGACGAGACCCACCGTGGCGATGAGCGAAGTGGCCCGCATCAATAGGTTTTCCTGATCGAACAGGCGGAAACAGAGCGCCATCGTGCCGGGAGCGGTCATCGCGGCGGTCACGCCGATCGCGGCGCGGACCGCGACGAGCTCGCCCGGAGTGCGCACGAACAGGACGGCGAGGCTCGCTAGAGCGAACAGGCTGAGACCGATAAGCATCATGCGCCGGGTGCCGTAGCGGTCGGCGATCGCCCCGAACGCGATCATCAGGCCGCCGAAGAGCAGCGAGTAGCCGGACGTGATCCATTGCAGGTCGGTGGCGCTCGCATGCAGCTCGCGGGCGATCGTCGGCAGCGCGACGCCGAGAACCGAGTTGTCCAGCATCTCCACGAGGAAGACGACGGACAGCCCGAGGATGGCGGGCCACACGGCCCGCAGGGAAGCGGGACGTGCGTCCAACATTGCGGTACTCATCCGGAACCCCCTTCTGTCAGCTGGTGGAACGTTGTTCCAGAGAAGAGTTTGGAACGGCGTTCCAGACATGTCAAGATGAGTACATGGGTACTGGGACGCGGAACACAGGGCTGTCGCGGGAACGCATCGTCGCGGCGGCCGTCGAGATCCTCGACGTCTCGGGCGAGAGCGGGCTGACCTTCCGCGCGCTGAGCGCGAAGCTCAGGACCGGGGCCGGCGCGATCTACTGGCACGTGGCGAACAAGGGCGAACTGCTGGCGGCCGCGACCGATTTCGTTCTTCTCTCGGCCCTGACCGACGAGGGCACGACCCCGCACGAGCGCATCCGCCTCCTGGCGGTCGGCATCTTCGACACCGTCGATGCGCACCCGTGGGCCGGCGAGCAGATCGCACGCCTTCCCTCACAGCGCACGACCCTGCGGATATTCGAGCGCATCGGGCAGCAGATCCAGGCGCTCGGCGTTCCCCGGGAATCGCGATTCGACAGCGCGTCGGCGCTGCTGAACTACATCCTCGGGGTGGCCGCCCAGAACGCCGCGTTGGCCCGGTCCGCCTCGGGCGAGACGAGCCGCGACGCCGTTCTGGAATCGGTCGCCTCACTCTGGGAAGGCCTCGACGGCGACGAATACCCGTTCATCCACGACGTCGCCACCCAGCTGCGTTCCCACGACGACCGGGAGCAGTTCCTCGCCGGCATCGATCTGATCCTCGCCGGGATCTCCCTTTCCATGGGTACGAAGTGAGCGACTCCGCCGACCGGCTGCCGGCCGAGGTGGCCGATGCCCTGGTCGAATACGGTCATCTGTCCACGGCTCAGCGACCGGCCGCGGCGGGTGACCGGCACTGTGCCCGGGCACTGGCGGGCCGGGACGATCCGGCCACCGGCGGCCACCAAGCCGCTCTGCGCCTCGCGTCTCGGCTCGCGCGCGAAGGAAGCATCGGTGAGGTGCTCTCCCTGCTGGGACCACACGTGGCCGATTTCGCTCATGCCCGGGCCCTGGTGGATCTCACGGCCGGCGCGGGACGTGACGACGAGGTCGTGGCGCTGCTGCGAGCGCGGAAAGACGATTCCTGGCCGCACATCCCCGGCGACACCGAACTGCTTCTCGCCGATGTTCTGGAGCGCCAGGGGCGAATCGACGAGGCGATGGCGCTGCTCGATGGCGCCCGACGCGACCACGCCGACCGGTTGGCGCGCATTCTGGCCCGGGCCGATCGGGAGGACGAACTGCGGGCTCTCGTTCTCGTCCATGAGCGCGCGGCCGTTCCGCTGGCCGCTTGGCTGGAGGGAAAGGGCTGTCATGAGGAAGCGGTGTCCGTGCTCCGAGCCGGCCTTCCCGGCACGGCCCCGGCTCTGGCCGATTCACTGGCTTCGCAGGGCCGGCGTCGTGAGGCCGTCGCGGTGCTGTGTCACGTGGCGACGACGACGGCCGACTCGGAATGGCTGCTCGGCCGATTGGGTGACCTGTTGCCCGGCATTCCCGATCCGCTCGATGTCGTTGACGACCTCGAGCGGCAGTGCGGCACGTCGCGGGAATCGCGGATTCTGCGTTCCCGGCTGCTGGCCGCCGATGGCCGGGTGGAAGAGGCCTCGGCAGCCCTGAGCCGCGATTCCGAGCCGGTCGAGCTCGCCCGTCTGCTCCTCGAGGCGGGCCGGCCGGACGAAGCCGTCGCGGTTCTGCTCACTGCGCCACGCGATCCGTGGAGGGCCGTCGCCGTGGCGAAGCTGCTCATCGAGCTCGGTCACCCCGAGGAGGCGATCGCGCCGTTCGAGGCCGAGACGGCGGCGCGGCGGGCACAGCAGGAGGTGAAGGAAGCGGAGGACGCGGCCTTCTGGCGCCGCTTCTCCGCGGTCGCGTGACCTGCTCGGGCCGATCGTTCCTGCTCGGGCCGCCCTGTCCTGCTCGGGTTGCTGCGTCCTGCTCGGGCCGCCCTGTCCTGCTCGGGTTGCTGCGTCCTGCTCGGGGTCGCTCTGTCCGATGGGAGCGCAAACCTGTCCGGCCGACGGCAGTCGCCGGTGGGGCGGCCGCGCCAGGATCGTTGCATGTTCATCGCCATCGTTGATTTCCAGACCACCGCCACCGACCGTCCGCACGCCCTGGCCCAGCTCGATCGCGAGTTCCGAGAGGTGCGAGGCATGCCGGGCAACGTCGCGTTCCGGGTGTACGCCAGCAGGGACGACGAGACCCGGGTGACACTCGTCCACGAGTGGACGGATGAGGAGTCCTTCAGCGGCTATCAGAGATCGGAGTCGTTCGCCCGCTCGGGAGCCGTCCTGCGCCCGATGATGACCGCGCCTCCGGTGAGCCGGCGATTCCGCGCCGACCTGCTGGAGACCGTCGCCTGACCTCGGGATCCCGCGCCGGTTTCCGGAGCGGCACCCGGCTTCTACGATCTGGTCGTGCGAGGCCGTCGATGATTCCGAAGGCGTACAGCTTCGTCCGCACGTTCGCGCCGGAGCCGGCCCGCGAGATGCTCACCGACCGGCACTATCTGCTCTGCGCCTCGGCCGGCGCGCTACGGCTCGAGGCGAACGGGCAGTCGTGGGTGCTTCCTCCGGCCCGGGCGGCGCTGATCGCTGCGGGCCGGCCGATCCGGGTGAGCATTCCGCAGCCGGTGACGACGTCGTCGGTGCTGTTCGATCCGATGTTCGCGCCGGTGCCACCTACGCCGCTGACCGTGTTCGACCTCAACCCGCTCGCTCGGGCGCTGCTGGCCGAGTGTGGCTCGTGGGGTGACAGCTCGGATCCGTACGCCTCGGCGCTGTTCGACGCGCTCATCGCCGTGACGTGGCGGCTGGCGGAGCGGCCGAGCCCGGTCGTCGTGCCGGCCGGGTCGTCGCCCGAGTTGCGCCGTGCCCTCGCGCTCACCGAGGAACGGCTCGGCGGGGAAGTCCGCTTCGAGGACATCGCCGCCGAGGTGGGGTTGGTGCCGCGTTCGCTGGCCCGGCGGTTCGAGGACGAGACCGGCATGACGTGGCGGGCGGTGCTGCGCCGGATGCGGATACTGCGGGCGATCGAGGAACTGGCCGCCGGCGACGCATCGGTCACCGCCGTGGCGTTCGCGGTCGGTTATACGTCGTTGTCCGGGTTCAACGCGGCGTTCCGGGAGCTGACGGGGCGGACGCCGTCGGAATACCGAGCCAGCTTCCGCCCCTGACAGCCGGGCGGGGACGGCAGCCAGGCGAGCACGGCGACCGGGCGAGGACGGCAGCAGGCCCGGACGGCGACCGGGCAGGGACGGCAGCCAGGCCCGGACGGCGACCGGGCGAGGACGGCAGCCGGGCGGGGACGGCAGCCGGGCGAGCGGTGACCTTCACGTCCGCCGGTTGGTCACGCCGGGTACGCGACCAAGCGGGCTCGGGACACCGGCCACGTGCGAGCTGCCGCGTGACGGATCCCGACTACGTGCCGGGGCGCCGCGTGCAGGACGCCCGCCACGTGCCCGGGGACGCCGTGCGCAGGACGCCCGCCATGTGCGGGCTGCCGTGTGCAGCGGGGCGCCGGGCGCGCTGACGGTGACTGACCGCGCGGCCGGGCGTGACCGCGCGGCCGGGCGTGACCGCGCGGCCGGGCGTGACCGCGCGGCCGGACGTGGTCAGCGTCTGGTCAGCAAGGGCTGGAGCACCTCGTGGACGTAGGTGTTGGGGTGCTGGCCGGTGAAGCGGGTGGATTGGGGGCCGTACGCCGTCACGGGGACGTTCTGGCCTGTGTGGGCCTCTGTCGTCCAGTCGATGTGGAAGGTGAGGTTGGTGCCTTTGACCGGGAAGGGGCCGTCCTCGTCTACCGATTCGTCGTCGGGGTCGGTGGCTTCCACTGCCAGGCCGCCGGTTTCGTGGTCGCCGGTCACCACCAGGAGGGTGTCAGGGTGGTTGGCGGCGTAGGAGCGGGCCACGGCCACTGCTTTGTCGAGTTCGCCCATGGATTGGAGGGTGCGGCGTGCGTTGTTGTTGTGGGCGAACTCGTCCACGGCCTCCTCCTCGACGAGGAGGAAGAAGCCGTCACGGTCGGCTGCCGAGAGGACGTCGAGGGCCTTCCTCGTCATCGTCGAGAGGCTGACCACCGGGTCGTAGATGTCGCCGGCGCCTTCGGCCCGCTGCTGGAACATCTCCTGGTTCGCGAAGAGGCCGAGGATCTTGCCGTTGCGGGCGGCCTTCAGCTGGGAGGGGGTGGAGACGTACTGGTAGCCGGCCGTCTTGGCCTTCTCGATCAGGTTGCCCTTGGTGCTGCGGCTGCCCTCGGAGGGGTCCTCGGCGGGCTGGTCGGGGTAGGCGCCCGGCGTTCCGGCGGGCAGCCACCAGTCCTCGCCGCCGCCGAGGATGACGTCGGGTTTCGAGACCTCGAGGTACTGGCGGGCGATGTCGTCCTGGGCCGCGCGGTCGACCGCGTTGGAGTAGAACGCGGCCGGGCTCGCGTCGGTGACCTGGGCCGTGGTGACGAGTCCGGTGGCCTTGCCGGCCCGCTTCGCCTCCGCACCGAGGGTGGGCAGCGGGTTGCCGTCGGTGTCGACGCTGATCGCGCCGTTGTAGGTGGCCACCCCGGTCGCCCACGCACTGGCGCCGGCGGCCGAGTCGGTGATCGGCGTCTCCGGGTCGTCGGGGCTGGTGGTCAGCTGCCCGGATACCGGGAGCTTGTCCATGGTGAGCCGGCCCTGGAGGCCCGCGTAGAACAGCCGGGCGGCCTCGCGGTGGGCGGCCGCCATCCCGTCCCCGTTGACGAAAATGACGTTCCTGACCGTTCCACCCCGGCTCCTGCCCTGCTGCTCGGCCCCGGCGTCGGTCACCGGGTTCATGAGGCTCAGCCCGGCAGCCGCCACCAGGCCCGCCACCACCGGCGCGGCCAGCCAGCGCACGCTACGAACCAGCATTCGTCTCCTCCTTCAGCGTCATCGATGAAAGACGGGTGTCGGTGAAAGATGTACGTCGATGCTGAGTAAACGCTCCGGACCACATGAACGGAAGGTGAACCCGTGTTCCACGCTAGACCCCGCCGGGAGCGGCGGCAGGGAAACCCATCGACGAGGCCGATCACGGGACCGGCTACCGTGCGCGGATGCCCGCTCCGATCCGCACGTGGTCGCTCACCGCCGTCCAGGCCGTCGTGGCCGCCGCCTACTTCTCCGGCGTGATCGCCTACGCGACCACCGACGCCCTCTACTTCCCGGAGCAGGCGCCGCCCGGCTGGGCGTGGCCCGCCGTCGTGGCGACGGCGATCGGGTTCCTGCTCCTCGTGCCCTGCCTGCTGCTCGCCGTGCCGCTGCTGGCGGCACGCGACTACCGCATCGCGAACCGGTTCTGGGTGCTGCTGCTCGCCGCCACCGCGGCCGGTCTCGCGGCACTGCTGACGATGGCCTCGCCGGCCGGATGGGAGATCTTCGACTGGTACGTTTCGTGATGTTGCAAACACGTAGGGTGATTGGTTTAGTACGGGTACGGTCCTGCCGATCACACCGCCGACAGGAAGAGCACGACCTGAGAAGGCGGAGGCGCCGGTGTTCACACGGTGGGCGGCATTGGCCACGGCAGCGGCTCTGCTGACGGCCACGGCAGGATGCAGCGGCGGCGACGACGAGCCCGCGGCGGCGGCCACCCCGCAGCGCGGGACGATCGGGCTCGCCATGCCGACCAAGGCGTCCGAGCGGTGGATCGGCGACGGCGAGAACATGGTCAAGCAGTTCGAGCTGCTCGGCTACCGCACCGCCATGCAGTACGCGGACGACGACGTCGACGTGCAGGTCGAGCAGATCGACGACATGATCGACGCGAAGGTGGCGGCCCTGGTCATCGGCGCCATCGACGGGACGGCGCTGAAGAACGTGCTGTCGAAGGCGGCCCGCGCCGACATCCCGGTGATCGCCTACGACCGGTTGATCCGGGACAGCGGCGACGTCGACTACTACGCGACCTTCGACAACTTCAAGGTCGGCGTCGAGCAGGGCACGGCGATCGTGGACGCGCTGAAGCTGAAGTCCGGTGGAAAGAAGTACAACCTGGAGCTGTTCGCCGGTTCCCCGGACGACAACAACGCGACGTTCTTCTTCAACGGCGCCGTGAGCGTGCTCCGCCCGTACATGAAAAAAGGTCTTTTGAATGTGCGCAGTGGCGAAACGAGCTTCGCCGACGTCGCGACGATGCGGTGGGACGCGGCGGTCGCGCAGAAGCGGATGACGCGGCTGCTCGAGGGCGGCTACGAGGTCGACGCCGTGCTGTCGCCCTATGACGGGATCACGCGAGGGATCATCACCGCCTTCCAGGAGGCGAAGCGGGACCTGCCGGTGATCACCGGGCAGGACGCCGAGCTGGACTCCGTCAAGCTGATCGCTTCCGGTCAGCAGACCGAGACCGTCTACAAGGACACCCGCGAGCTCGCCAAGGTCGCCGTGCAGATGACCGACGCGCTGCTCAGCGACGAGAAGCCCATGGTCAACGACACCGAGCAGTACGACAACGGGGTCAAGACCGTGCCGACGTTCCTGCTCCAGCCGGTCAACGTCGACAAGAGCAACTACCGCCGCGTGCTGATCGACGGCGGGTACTACACGGCCGCCCAGATCGGAGCATGACAGTGAGCAAAGGCTCAGTGCTGAGCGACACCCCCGTCTGGGCGAAACTGACCGGGCTGGTCACCGCCGGCCTGCTCGCCGTCGGCACCTGCGTCGGCGTCACGCTCTACACCAACCACGTCGCCGAGGACACCGCGGCGCGGCTCGCCGACCTCAACACGGCCAGCACGCTGGTGCTGCGCCTCGACCGCGTGGCCGGCGACCTCAAGGTCAACGGCCTGCAGTCGATCACCCGGGACGACCCGGCCGCGCAGTCGGCGATCCTGGCCGCCCAGCTGAAGCAGGCCGACGCGCTGCTCTCCGAGCTCGACGCGGTGGAGCTGCCCGGCGAGCTCGACGACGCGGTGAACCGGATCCGCGCGGCCTACACCGACTACAGCGCCGTGATCGAGCGGTTCGTGGCCGGCGCAGTCGCCGATCAGGCGCAGGCCCGGCTCGCGTGGGAACAGATCGACGTCGACAACTACCTGACCAGTGCGGTGCTGGACAACGAGCGCGCGCTGTTCGCCTCCTCGGTGGCTCGCGCGGAGGCCGACGCCGCCGCCAGCCGGGATCGCGCCCAGATGATCCTGCTCGGGACCGCGCTCGCCGCCGCGCTGCTGCTCGCCGTCCTGGCCCGGATCATCGTCACCTCGATCACCCGGCCGCTGCAGCGGGTCCGCACGGCGCTGACCGCCATGGCCGGCGGTGACCTCACGGTCACCGCCGACGTCACCTCGAAGGACGAGGTGGGTCAGATGGCGCGGGCTCTCGACGAGGCGCAAGGGCACATGCGTACGGTCGTGGCGCAGGCCGCCTCGTCGGCGCGCAGCCTGGCCGCCGCCGCCGAGGAGATGACGTCCACGGCCGGGACCATCGCCGACACCGCCCGCGGCTCGTCGTCGCAGGCCCGCGACGTGTCCGGCACGGCGGCCGCGGTCTCCTCCAACGTCGGCGCGGTCGCGGCCGGCGCCCAGGAGATGGCCGAGTCGATCCGGGAGATCTCGCAGAGCACGGCCCGGGCCGCCGAGGTCGCCGGGCAGGCCGTCGAGGTGGCCCGCTCCACCAGCGCGCACATCGACAAGCTCGGCGCCTCGTCGGCGGAGATCGCCAGCGTGGTCAAGGCGATCACCAGTATCGCCGAGCAGACCAACCTGCTCGCGCTCAACGCCACCATCGAGGCGGCGCGGGCCGGCGAGTCGGGCAAGGGGTTCGCCGTGGTCGCCAGCGAGGTGAAGGACCTGGCCCAGGAGACGGCGCGGGCCACCGAGGACATCACCCGGCGCGTCTCGGCGATCCAGGGCGACACGGCCGGCGCGGTCGAGGCGATCAGCCGGATCACCGCGGTCATCGAGCAGATCAACGACCACCAGGCCACCATCGCGGCCGCCGTGGAGGAGCAGACCGCCACGACGGCCGAGATGAACCGCAGCATCACGGCGGTGGCCGACGGCGCCGGCGAGATCGCCGGCGGTGTGGAGGGGCTGGCCTCGGCCTCGGAGCGGACCACCGAGGGGGTCGCGCAGTCCCGGCAGGCCATCGGCGAGCTGAGCACGATGGCGAACGAGCTGCAGACGCTGGTGGCCCGCTTCCGGGTCTGAGATCGGCGGGGCCGGCGGTCTACTCGCAGTTGACCTTGACGTCCTTCGCGGCCACGTGGCAGTTGTCGCGGTCCGCGCCGCCGTCCAGCAGGTCGGCGGCGTTGCCGTCGGGCGAGTCGTCGCCGACCAGGATGTCGAAGCCGGCGCCGCCGTACATCCTGTCGGCGCCCTGGTGGCCGGCGATCCAGTCGTCGCCGCCGAGACCGTGGATGACGTCCTTGCCGGGCCCGCCCTCCAGCGAATTGGCGCCGCCGTTGCCCACGAGACGGTCGTTGCCGAACCCGCCGACCAGGTTCTCGACGTCGGACGCGACCGTGTCCCGCTCGCCCTTCATCCCGTCGTCGCCGGTAGCGCCGTCGAGGTCCACGTTCACGGCGGCCCGGTACGAGTAGTGCACCGTGTCGAGGCCGCTGCCACCAGAGATGTAGTCGTCGTCGCTCGGGTAGGTGCCCTTGATCAGCTCGTTCAGCGAGAGGAAGTCGTTGCCGGCGTCGCCGTAGATCTTGTCGTCGCCACTGCTGCCGATGATGTAGTCGTCGCCGTTGCCGCCCCGCACCACGTCGTTGCCGGAGCGGTCCTCGATCCAGTCCGCGCCGTCACCGCCGGAGATCCGGTCGCCGTCGTAGCCGCCGTCGATCGTGTCGTTGCCACCGGAACCCCAGATCTGGTCCCGGCCGCGATCACCGCGCAGAGTGTCACCCTTCGGCCCACCGGTGATCTTGTCGTTGCCCGTGCCGCCGTCGATCGTCGCGCCCAGGCCGGTCTTGTTGACGATCACGTCGTTCCGGTCATAGGTGTAGACGCGGACCCGCGTGGGCGGCTTCTTCGTCGTACACCGCACCTTGGTCTTGTCGTTCTTGACCTTCTTGCAGCCTTTGCCGGCCCGGAGAGCGACCCGATCGTCGACCGTGATCGTGTTGCCGCTGCGGGTGACGACGACCCTGTTCTGCTTGCCCTTGGCCGCCTTGTACCGCACCTTCGTCGTCTCGACCACCGTGACGACGCCGGTCGAGGCGGCCTGGGCGGGTGCGGCGCACAGGCCGGCGGCGATCACGGTGAGGGCGGTGAGGCCGGCGCGGCCCACCCCGATGCGACGTGACACGTGGATCCTCCCCGAACGGATCCGGCGGCTCCGATGGCGGCCGGCGCGGTGATCATAGAACCACCGCTCGGAGCGACCCCGGGAACATGGCGGCCGGCCTCGGCAGCGTCTCCCGCGGATCGCTCACGTCGTCCTCCGGCGCCGGATCCGCGTGGATGCCGTCGGCCCCGAGGGAGCTGTCACGGCCGGGCAGTCGGCGAGGTTGTCCGGATCGGCCGCGACGGCGTCGACGGCGTCCCGCCCGAGGCCGCCCACCCGGCCGGTCCGGCGGTTCGATGAGGGCCCAGAAACCGGCGGGATCCACGCGCACACATCACTTCTTGCCGGCCGCCTCCAGCTCCTTCGGGCTCCGATTGCCGCGCACCGTGTGCCACAGGTTCGCCGCGGCGGCGCGCATCGTCAGCCACAGCACGCGGACGATCGACGCTCCGTGCAGAAGGGTCTCGCCGGCGACGGCGGCGATGCGATCCTGGACCAGCACGGCGCGGTCGAAATCTTCCTTGTCGTCCTGCAACTCCCAGAGCCGCTCGGCCTGTTCCCACGCCCGCGCGCGAGTGGTGCGCACCAGGACCCGCTGGCTCCAGTCGTCCAATTCGCCGACGCAGCGGTCGATCTCCATCTGCCACGCGTTCGCGAAGCGGCGGCGCAGCGGCGGGATCTCCTCGTAGAAGATTTTGTTGACCAGCAGATAATCGGGGTGCTGCGGCCCGTCACCGGTGTATCCGAGCCGTTTCCAGGTGGCGATCAGCGCAAGCGACAAATCGCGGTTGATGTGCGCGTTGACGCCGAGGACGGCGGCTTCGAGCGTGCTCATCCGCTGGTCCTGGGCGCGGCGGAACAGCACCTCCCAGGCGTCCGGCGTGTCCACGTCGGGCACGCCCCAGGTCGAGAGGGCCCGGAAATAGAGCCGGGCGAACTCGACGTCGAGCACCTCGAGCCAATTCTTGTCGACGACGTCCTTGCCCTGCAGATGTCTCTCGACCCGCTGGGTGATAGTCAGATAGAGCGAGTTGAATGCGGCGACCCGATGCGCTCTCGGGCTGGGCGGCATCTCGTCCAGAATCTCCTGCAACACCTTCAGCCGGGCCACGACACCGGCGATGTCCTCCGGCGGCACCCGGCAGGCGTCCGCCATCGCCTGCTCGGACGGCGTCCACCCATTGATGACCTCGACGTCTTTCTGGATGCGCTTGCGGCATTCCCGCAGCCGATCCGCGGACGCCTCCACCTTCTCCCGATCGAAATTCACGCCTCATGGTCGCGCCGAGCCGAGCCGGACCACATCCGATTTACGGCCCCACCCCAGTCGGATAGACGACTACCTCAGTCCACTTAAGATCAAGACCCCCATTCGTACGATTCCGTGTCGGCCGGCGACGAGACCGTGGTTCTCAACGTCAGGACGAAGGCTCCGACAGCGGTGAACGGCCTCTCAGCCGCGCCAGCGCAGGTCGGCGACGACGCCGCGGTGGTCGGAGGGGAAGATGCCGCCGATCGGGTCGCCGGCCAGCTGGACGCCCTCCACCTGGACGTCCTGGTCCTCGCGGCCGGCCCGGAAGAAGATGTGGTCGATCCGCTGGTCGACCATCTGCGGGCCGGCCTCGAGCGGCGCCGAGGGGTGGGTGGACGGCAGCGTGATCGCGCCGGGTGCGCCGCCGCCGGCGGTCCAGGCGTCGACGAGCACGTCCTCGGCCGCGCGCAGCACCGGGGAGCCGGTGGCCGCGTTCAGGTCGCCCATGAGCAGCACCGGGCAGGGACCGTCGAAGCGCGGGTCGGTGGCCAGGTCGGTGACGAAGGCGCCCTGGGCGATGCGGTCGTCGGTGTACGGGACCCCGTAGTCGAGGCAGGCCGCCACGATCGGCAGCGGACCGGCCGGGTGGTCGACGCGGACGGTCAGCGCCACCGGATCCCAGCCGCGGTGGCGGGCCGGCATGACCGGTGCCGCCGAGTCGAGGATCGGCCACCTGCTCAGCACCGCGATCCCCAGATCCACCCCCGCCCAGTCCTCCTCCTCGTCGCCGCCGGGAGCGGGTGGATAGGAGGGGGAGGCGAACACGGCGTGCATCGTGAGGGCGGCCGCCAACTCGTGAGCTTGCGTCGTACCCTCGGCACTCCACACCTCCTGGAGAGCGATGACGTCGGGGCGCAACCGGCGAAGGGTCTCGAGGACGGCGGGTTGCCGATCGCGCCAGTGAGGCCCGAACCGCCACCACAGATTCCACGTCATCGCCCGGATCATGCTGTCGGCCATCGTCCTCACTTTCCCGCCCTCGGCGCCGTCACACACCCGGCCGGTAGGGGTGGCCCTACCCCGGGGAAGCGGGTCTGCCGCAGTGATTCCGGCACCGGAACGCTGATCTACTCGGGTCTATGCATATCGACCGTATGAGCAGGGCCGGCGCGCTCCTCCTCGCCCTCGCCGCACCGATCTTCCTCGTCGCCAACCTCGTCGTGGGGCTGGGGTGGGACGACCCGGGATTCAGCTGGGTCTCGAACAACGTCAGCGACCTCGGGAACGTGAGCTGCGGGGTGTGGGACACGACGCGGCCCCGGTACGTCTGCTCGCCCTGGCACGACGCCATGAACGTGGCGTTCGTGCTGACGGCGGTGCTGCTCGTCGCGGGGCTGCTGATGACACGGCGGGTACGGGGGCAGGGGCGGTGGAGCCTCGCCGCGATTGTGGCCGGGGCGGCCGGGCTCGGGTTCGCCGGCGCGTTCCCGGCCGACGTGAACGAGAACGTTCACCTGCTCGCGGCCGTGCTCGTGTTCCTGCCGGGGAACGCCGGGCTGCTCGCCCACGGTGTCGCCCGCCGCTCGGCACCCGCGCTGGTGGCCGGGGTGCTCGGGCTGGCCGGGGCCGTCCTGTTCCTCGCCCAGCAGGGGCTGGGGCTGGGCCTCGGCACGATGGAGCGGATCGCCGTATTCCCGCTGACCCTGTGGGCCTGCTACGCCGGTTGCCGCCTGCTGCTTTCTGAGGGAAGAGCCGGGAAGAAAGATCGTCGCGAGGTCTGGTCCGCGGATCGAACCCGCCGGTAGCCTGCCGCCATGGTCAGCTGGCAGATGAACGGCGTCGCGCACGTCATGCGGCTCGTGTACCGGCGGCGGTTCGTCACCGAGGCGGCCGGGATCCGGACGCTGAACCGGCCCAAGGGTCCGTCCGCGCCGCCGAAGGCGATCCGGCGGCGGTGGAACGTGACGACCACGAGCGTGAACGGCTTCGACGTGCACCGGATCGGGCGGGCCGACAAGGCGGTCGTCTACCTGCACGGCGGTGCCTACACCAGCGAGATCGTCCGTCAGCACTGGTCGCTCGTCGACTTCCTGGCCGCCCGGACCGGGTTCGAGGTCCACGTACCCATCTATGGCCTCTCGCCGGAGCACCACGGCCTGGAAGCGCTCGGCCTGGTCACCGAGGTGGTGCGTGGCCTGGGGAAGCCGTGCTATCTGGTCGGGGACTCGGCGGGCGGCGGGCTGGCGATGCTGACCGCGCAGGCGTTGAAGGGCGACGGGATCAACGGCTTCACCATGATCGCGCCGTGGCTGGATCTGACCATGTCCAACCCGGGCATCGACGCGGTCGAGCCGACCGACCCCTGGCTCTACCGGGCCGGCCTGCGGCCGATCGCCGACGCCTGGACCGGCGGCCTGCCGCTCGACGATCCGCGGCTCAGTCCGATCCACGGCGATCTCGACGGGCTGCCGCCGATGCAGATCCTGGTCGGGACGCGGGACATCACGCTGCCGGACTGCCGGCTGCTGCGCGACAAGGCCGGCGGCGAGGTGACCTACCACGAGCAGGAGGGCGCCATCCACGTCTATCCGCTGCTGCCGGTCCCGGAGGCGAAGGCCGGGCGGCGGGCCATCGTGGAGCACATCCGCGCGACTGTCGCATAGGGCGATTCCGCCGATGTCCGGAAATATCCGGCGCTCGCAGAGGACTGAGGTGCTGCAGGGACTCTCGAACAGGCCGCTATGAGAGTTCTGGCAGCCGCGCGTGGATCCTCTCGATCGTGCCCGCCTTGAGGCGCTCGGTCTCCACGATCGTGAATCCGGCCGAAGTCACGAGCGGCATCTGGCGGCGGGTCATGTGCTCCCCCGCGGTCCGGATCGTGATCTGTTCGAGCAGCCACTGGGCGGCGCGGACCGGCGGCCAGGTGCTCGCCACGTGGTCGAGGAGGAGCAGGCGGCCGCCCGGAACGAGCACCCGTTTCGTCTCGGCGACGGCGGCCCGCGGGTCGGGGATGGTGCAGAGCGCGAGCGCGCAGACCACGGTGTCGAAGGAGGCGTCCGGGAACGGCAGCCGGGTGGCGTCGCCCTCGTGCAGCTCGACCGGGCGGGTCGCGCGCTGCCGGGCCACGGCCAGCATCGCGGGGCTCAGGTCGATCCCGGTGACGGTCGTTCCGGGCGGGTAGTGCGGCAAGTTGCGCCCGGTGCCGATACCGACGTCGAGGATCCGGCCGACGGCCCGGGCGCCGAGCCACTCCCGGCCGCCGGCGAACCAGTGCCGTTCCAGGAACGCGATCTGCCGGTCATAGGTCGGCGCCGTCCGGTCCCACACCCGGCGAGCCTTGACGGTCTCGTCCTCCACACCTGGACTGTAGTGGCCCGGCGGGCCGGTGCTCCGCCCGTACCCTCGCGGTCTTGATCTTGAAAGGGTCTAGGGCTTGCCCAAATCCTGCCATTTCGTCTCGGTCATCTCGACGCCGAACTTCTTCGCGGCGCGCTGGATGCGGTGGAAGGCCTCGTCGCGCTCCTTGTCGCTGACGTCCTTGACCTGGTCGAAACGGGCGATGGCGTTGCGCACGTGGCTCGCGTCGTTGAGCGGCTCCTTGCGCACGCGGGGGAAGGCGAACTCGTTGTCCGGCATGGCGTTGCGGTCGTCGGCGTCCATGACGAGTCGTTACCCGGCGTCCGGAACTCCATGCTTCACCCAGTCCCGGATGACGTCGGCCGCGCGGTCGGCGGCGGTGTTGCCGGCGGGACGGTTCATGAGGTCGCTGAGCGCGAACATGTCGAGCACCCGGCCGACATAACGGGATTTTTCTGAAATTTCGGCGCCCTCGTAGAAGCCGGCCAGGAAGTCGGGTGGATAGTCGGCGCCGTGCCGGGCCATGTTCGCGATGTCGCCGTAAGGGCAGCCGGAATAGCTGAACTCCCAGTCCAGGATCGCCGCTACCCGGTCCTGGGCGATCAGGATGTTCTTCGGGTTGATGTCGGCGTGCACCAGCCGGGCGTGGTCGTCGACCTCGCGCAGCGCCGGGGCATGCTCCTCGCACAACCGCACCCAGCGCCGCACGGTCTCCGGATCGAGCCGTCCCGGCCGGACGCCCGCCGCCACCTCGGCGAGCTGCTCCGACCACGGGCGCTCTTCTGCCTTGACGGTCAGCGAGCCGTCAACGAAGAACCCCGGCCGATCGAAGCCGACCTCAGCGATCCGGGCGACGGCCCGCCCGACCTCTCGCCCGATATTTCTGGAAAAAGCGTGGTTAAGGGTGACGCCGTCCACGAACTCGATCACCATGGGTGACACCATGAGGACCGCCGGGACCGGGACCACAACCCGGGCAGCCTCCATGACCGCCGCCTCGACCACCGGATCCCCGCCGCCGAGCCGCGCCACGACCTTCCCGTCGGTGAGCGTCAGCAGAAGGGTCTCATGCGAGAACCCGCCGGCCAGTACGGTCGAGGAGACGAGCCTGCTGCCCAGCGCGTCGGCGATGTCACCGGGACGCATCAGGACGCTTGCCGCACCGGCATGCCGGCCAGCCACACCTCGGCGAGCGACTCCAGCGGCACGGCGAGCGCCTGGCTCAGGCAGACCACGGTCCCGAACGCCGGCGCCGGCAGCCGGCCCGCCTCGATCTTGCGGAGGGTCTCCGGGGAGATCCCGGCGGCGACGGCCACCTCGCCGAGGCTACGGTCGGCTCGTGCGGATCGGAGCGCGGCCCCGAGACGCTGGCCCGCTGCGATCTGTTCCGGGGTGAGCGGTTGGCGAACCATGCCAGCAGGATAGCGCGTGGTATAAAAATACCCGGTATTAAAATACCGAGCGGGAGGAACCTGATGATCGAGTTGAAGTCGGCCGCCGAGATCGGCCTGATGGCCGTGACCGGCCGGTTCGTCGGTGAGCTGCTCGCCGAACTGCGCGACGCCAGCGCCGTCGGCGTCAACCTGATGGACCTCGAACACCTGGCGCGCCGCCGGATCAAAGAGCGCGGCGCGGAGAGCTGCTACTGGGACTACGCGCCGTCGTTCGGCCGCGGCCCCTTCCGCAACGTGCTCTGCCTGTCGGTGAACGACGCGGTCCTGCACGGCCTGCCCCACAAGTACGTGCTGCGCGACGGCGACCTGCTCAGCATCGACATGGCGGTCGGCATCGACGGCTGGGTCACCGACTCGGCGCTCTCCTTCGTCGTCGGCACGCCCGAACCGTCCGACCTGCGCCTCATCGAGGCGACCGAAGTAGCCCTCGAAGCCGCCATCGTCGCGGCCCAGCCCGGCGGCCGCATCGGCGACATCTCGGCCGCGATCGGCGCCGTCGCCCGCGACTACGGCTACGGCGTCAACATGGAGTTCGGCGGCCACGGCCTCGGCCGCACCATGCACGAGGCCCCGCACATCGCCAACGACGGCCGGCCCCGCCGCGGCATGAAACTCGAGCCGGGCCTCACCATCGCCATCGAGCCGTGGCTCTGCAAGACCACCGACAAAATCACGTTCGACGACGACGGCTGGACCATCCGTTCCGCCGACGGCTCCCGTACCGCCCACTCCGAGCACACCGTCGCGATCACCGCGTCCGGCCCCGAGGTCCTCACCCGCCGCCCGGGCGAGACCGCCGACTCCCACCACCGTGCCGGGCAGTCTTCCGCCACACCTCTTTAGATCAAGACCGCGAGGGTACGGGCGGAGCACCGCCCCAAAAAGTCGGCCACCGTGTTGAGTTGAGGTGCGGATCGCGCCCGAACCCAACACGCTGCCACGACAGCCGGCCCGCGTGTTGAGCTGAGGTGCGAAACGCGCCTCAACCCCACACACTGCCGCGACACCCGGCCCGCGTGTTGAGCTGGGGTGCGAAACGCGCCTCAACCCAACACACTGCCGCGACACCCGGCCCGCGTGTTGAGCTGAGGTGCGAAACGCGCCTCAACCCCACACACTGCCGCGACACCCGGCCCGCGTGTTGAGCTGAGGTGCGAAACGCGCCCAAACTCAACACGCTGCCACGACAGCCAGCCAGCTTGCGTGTTGGGTTGAGGTGCAGTCCGCGCCCGAACTCAACACGCAACCCCGAGAGCCGGCGCGCGTGTCGAGTTGAGGCGCAATCCGCACCCGAACTCAACACGCAACCCCGAGACCCAGCCCGCGTGTCGAGCTGAGGCGCGATCCGCGCCCGAACTCAACACGCAACTGCGAGAGCCGGCTTGCGTGTTGAGCTGAGGGGCGATTCGTGCCTGAACTCAACACGCGACGATGAGAGCCGCTTGTGTGTTGAGTTCGGGCCGGTGGTCAGCGGGGAGTGGGGAAGCCCGGGTAGAAGTAGCCGGGTGTCCAGTACGGCGGGTAGCCGTAGTGGCCGTAGATCTTCTCGAAGTAGTCGCGCTGGGCCACCAGGTCGGGGTCGTATCGCGGGGCGCCGGCGATGCGGTTGCGCGGGGTTTCGACGTGGACCTCGTCGTCGGTGACGCGGCGGACGGCCTCCACCGGGATGAACGATGAGGTCGCGCCGATGCCGAGCAGGCCGCCGTGGTCGACGCGCAGGAAGCGCACGTGGTTGGTGCCGGTGTCGATCAGCAGGTCGGCCACGGCGCCGATCTTCTCGCCGTCGCTGTCGATCACGTCGCGGCCCCGGACGTCCTGGGCCGGGTCGGCGACCATCTGATCGGTGTCGGTCAGCGGGGTCAGGGTGCCAGCGGGTTCTCCCATCTCGGCCACCTCCTTTGATCATGAGTACCCCGCCCGGGCGGTTCCTAGTCATGGGGGCGGGCTGCAGATCGGGTGCTCACGACGTACCCAAGAAGGGTCTTGAACGAAAAATCGTCATAAGGCTGTCATGTGAAAGGGGCGAGACCGCCACGCCCGCGATCGAGACTGGTGTCTTGTTTCCGCGCCCGGTGGCGGCGCACCGGTTCGGGCGTCGTCGCCAGGTGTGGAGCTCAGCGCATGAATCACGATCCCGACATCGTGCTCACCTATCGGGTGATCGCGCGGATCGTCGGTGATCCGGCGCTGCGCCGCCAGCGGATCACGGTCGAGGTGCAGGACCGGGTCGTCACGCTGCTCGGGAAGGTTCCGTCGGTGCAGGCGCGGCTCGTCGCGGCGGATCTCGTGCGGCACACGCCGGGCGTTCGTGACCTGTGCAATCGGCTGCGGGCGGGTGGGCGCGCCGAACCGGACGCTTTCGATCAGCTCGTTTCCGGATGGTGACCGTCTCACGGGCAATTGACCCCTGTACGGGACATGATCGGGCACTCCATGATGGAAGGTGGCAACGTCGCCCATCCCCAGGAGCGCCCGTGGACCTCGTCGACAGCCGTGCCGGTGACATCTTCGCGCTGGGATTCCCCGCCCTCGCCCAAGGGGTGACCTGCGTCGGCGTGATGGATCACGATTTCCGGGTGCGGTGGCCGGCCATGTACGACCGCTACCGCGAACGCTGCCGGGCCGGGAATCTGCGCCTCGGCGGCGTGATGTCGTGGAAGACGCCGGAGGGGCTGCTCGTCTACAACCTCGTGATCCACCAGCGGGCCGGCGGGCCGCTCGACGTGAACGCGCTGCGCAGCGCGCTGACGGCCGCGATGGAGGACGCCGTCATGCGGGAGATCCCGTCGATCGGGCTGCCGCCGCTCGGCGACTGGGACGCCGTCGAGCCGGTGGTGCGGGAGTTGGCGGCCGGCAGCCGGGTGCGGCTCGTCGTGGTGCATCCCTGATTCGAATGGCCCGATGCGGGTAGCCCCCGTGGATGCCGTCGACATTCTTCGGTCAGCCTCGGGCGCTGGCCAACCTGTTCGGGGTCGAGCTGTGGGAACGGTTCTCGTTCTACGGCATGCAGGGCATTCTGCTCATCTACCTGTATTACTCGGCCGCCGACGGTGGGCTCGGCATCGATCAGGGAACGGCCACGAGCATCGTCGGGGCCTACGGCGGCGCCGTCTATCTGTCGACGATTCTCGGCGCCTGGACGGCGGATCGGCTGCTCGGCGCGGAACGGGTCCTGTTCCTCAGCGCCGTTCTGGTGATGTGCGGGCATATCGCGCTCGCCATTCTTCCCGGACTGGTCGGGGTGGGTGCCGGGCTCGTCCTGATCGCGATCGGCAGCGGTGGCGTGAAAGCGAATGCGACGTCGCTGGTCGGGAGCCTCTATGCGGAGAACGACGAGCGGCGGGATGCCGGATTCTCGCTGTTCTATCTGGGCATCAATCTGGGGGCGCTACTCGGGCCGCTGTTGACCGGGTTGTTGCAGACGCGGGCCGGGTTCCATTGGGGGTTCGCGCTGGCGGCCGTGGGGATGGCCATCGGGTTGATTCAGTATTCGCTGGGGCGGCGGCGGTTGCCGGAGGCCGGGCGGGAGGTGCCTAATCCGCTTCCCGTCCGGGGTGTTTATGTGGCCGGTATCGTGTTTGTTGTATTGGTCGTGGTCGTTGTCATTGCCGCCATGACGGGACTGCTCGCCGCCGATCGGTTGTCGACGATCGTGGTGGTGCTGAGCGTGATCGCGTCCATCGGATATTTCGGACTTATCCTGTTAAGTCAGCGTATCTCGGATGTGGAGCGGCGGCGGGTGTTCGCTTTCATCCCGATGTTTCTGGCCAGCGCGGCATTCTGGTCGCTCTATCAGCAGCAATTTACCGTTGTCACGATTTATTCGGACGAAAGGCTTGATCGTACGATCGGAAGCTGGGAGATTCCGGTCTCCTGGGTGCAGTCGATCAACCCGGTCTTCATCATCGTGCTCTCCGGTGTGTTCGCCGCGCTGTGGACCCGCCTCGGCGACCGCCAGCCGTCCACGCCTCTCAAGTTCGCGGCCGGAACCGTCATCATGGGCATCGCGTTCCTGCTGTTCCTGCCGCTGGCCGGCGGCGGCCCGAACAGCACCCCGCTCCTCGCCCTGGCCGGCATCCTGCTCGTCTTCACGATCGCCGAGCTGCTGCTCTCCCCGGTCGGCCTCTCCCTCTCGACGAAACTGGCCCCGCACGCCTTCCACACCCAGATGGTCGCGCTGTTCTATCTGTCGGTGGCGCTCGGGACGGCCATGTCGGGAACCCTCGCCGGCTATTACGACCCCTCCTCCGAGACCGCCTATTTCGGCATCCTCGGAGCGGTCGCGATCGTCCTGGGCCTGGCGCTGGCCGCACTGGCGCGCCCGATCTCCCGCCTCATGAGCGGCGTCCGCTGACGGGTGTAGGCGCCTGACCATCGGGTAAGCCCCGCCCATGACAATCTTCGCCGACGTGCAGAAACTCCTCGAGGATCTGGACTTCCCGGCCGACAAGGAGGCGATCGTCGCGCACGCCGAGTCGCGCACCGGCGCCTCGACCGAGGCCGTGCGGGCGCTGCGAGCCATGCCGGTGGGCGCCTACCAGAACATCTCCGAGATCCGCAGTTCGATCGACCTCCCGCCGGGCGAGACGCCCGCACCGTGATAATGGTTGCATTACCGCGAATATGCAATTTGCAGATGTCAATTGATCTGCGTCGTGGCTGATTGCCGTACTGCTGTTTGGAAATAGTGCGCGCGTGTCGCAAACTCTTCTTAGAACGCGAGAAGGGGCCGGACATGAGCGTCGACGAGCGTGCAATCGGCCGGTCAGCCGTGTCGTCGCGGGACGTGTTCCGGATCGTCAGCGCGACCCTCGCCCTCACCGCCGCCGTGGTCACCGCCGGCGTCGGCATCGTGGCCCTGATCGGCCAGCGCGGCGCCGACACCACGTGGCAGCGCTGGAGCGACGTGGGCCAGGCCTTCGGCGCGGTGAGCTCGGTGGTCGCGGCGTTCGCGGTGGCCGCCCTGGTCGTGACGTCGACGGCGCAGAGCCGCAGCCAGCGTGACCAGCAAACCGAGATCTCCCTGCGCCAGCAGCACATCGAACTGGCCAAGATGGCAATCGACAACCCGCATCTCGCCGCGGTCTGGCCCCGGACGACGATGGAGGACCCGGTGACCCAGGCTCAATACCGGTATGCCAACTTATTGCTTCAGCACGCCTGGCTGCATCACAAGACCGGCCTCTCCTCGCGAGAGGAAATGATCAGCAACATGAGGTACTTCTTCGCGAGCCCGACGATCCGCGATTTCTGGGAGAAGACCGCGAGCACCCGGCGCAGCATCTACGTCCAAGGCGCCCCGGACGCCGGCATGGCCGAGATCGCGGATCAGATCTGGCAGGAATGTCGAGCTGTCATCGAGTGCTCGGGTGATTAGAGGTCTTTCGCCGCGGCGAGGAAGGTGTCACGGTTGATCACGACGATCTTCTCGTAGGGCGCGACCCCCGCATCCGGCGGCAACATGCCTTCGAGTTCGCTTGTCCGGTCCGTCCCGACGACGGCGAAGTTGCCGTCCTCCAGCTCGAAAACGTCCGGGCATGTGCAGTCAGTAACACTCCCACGCTCGGCGGGAGCCAGCCCGACCCGCCGCAGGACCGGCGCCGCCGGCAGGGCACCGCCCATATTCACCCGATATGACACGGGGCATTCTAAACAGATCGCCGACGCACCAGCGAGGAAAACCACGCAGGCGAGGGACGCCGGTCGCACCCGGCGCCCCCAAAGGTCAGCTGGTGACCGTGCCCGGGGTGTTGTCGGAGAGGTTGGTCAGATTCAGGGCTGAGAGATTGGTTGCTGGACTCGGCATCCCTGCCCCTCCGCTCCCGCTCTTGCCGATACCCCGCGATCTTGATGAATGGCACAGGGCCGTCCCTGCAGAACTTCACAAGATCGCGGGAGAGGGCGGCGGGCGCGGGAGGCGCGGAGCCGAGGCCCCGCGATCTTGTTGATCTGTGCGGGACTGACGACGGGAACGGCCCTGTGGAACTTCACAAGATCGCGGGAAAGGCGCGGGCACGGCGGCGCGGGGCCCAAGGGCGCGGGGTCCGAGGGCGCGGGGTGCGGGAGGGTTCGGGTCAGGGGTGCCAGTTTCGGGCGTGTAGGTGTTCGAAGCCGTCGAGGAGGATGTCGAGCGCGAATTCGAACTCGAACTGGTCGTCGCAGCCGGCGCCTACGACCGAGTCGTTTTCGTGGGCTGCTGACATGGCTACTTCCAGGACGTGCGGGAAGAGGGTCAGGTCGGGCGGGGGCGCCGCGGCGCCGGCGGTGAAGAGCTCCTGGGTGAAGCCGAGGATCCGGCTTCCCAGGGCGTGCATGACGTGGTGGGTCAAGGCGGCGGACATGCCGCCGGCCCGGAACATTCCGATCACCGAGTTCATGTACGCCAGGACGGCCGTGGTCGGGGCTTGCCGCACCTCGATGGCCCTCGACGCCCAGGGGTGGCGCAGCATCGTGCGCCGGGCGGAGAGGATGCGCTCGCGCACGGCCGGCTTCCAGGCCGTGTCCGGGCCGGGCGGGTCGATCTCGCCGACCACCACGTCGATCATGCCGTCGAGCAGTTCGTCCTTGTTGGCGACGTGCTTGTAAAGGGCCATCGGTACGACGTCGAGTTCGGTCGCGAGCCGGCGCATGCTCAGCTGCTCCAGACCGATCTCGTCGGCCAGGGCCACGGCGGTGCGCAGCACCCGGTCGCGGTTCAGCCGCAGCGTTCTCACCACTCCGGCACGATAGCTCCCTTGACAGGTGTACGCCGTACACCTCAGTCTGGGTGTACGGCGTACACCTATGGGGAGGCTGACATGAAGGCAGTGACGCAGAACCGCTACGGCGGACCGGAAACGCTCGCGTTCACCGAGGTCGCGCCGCCGGTCGCGACCGGTGACCAGGTGCTGGTGCGGGTCCGGGCCGCATCGCTCAACGCCTACGACTGGCACGTCATGCGCGGCGATCCCCGGTTCGCGCGGCTCACGTTCGGGGTGCGGCGGCCCTCCGCGGCGATCCGCGGCCGGGACTTCGCCGGCGTCGTCGAGGCGGTCGGGCCGGACGTCACCCGGTTCCGGGCCGGCGACGAGGTGTTCGGCGACACCGTGCACGCGGGCGGGGCGCTCGCCGAGTACGTCGCGGTGTCGCAGGACCGGGTGGCGATCCGCCCGGCGGCGCTGACCTGGGAGGAGACGGCCGCGCTGCCGCTGGCCGGGGTGACCGCGCTGCAGGGGGTGCGTTCCCTACGGCCGGGACAGAAGGTGCTGATGAATGGGGGTTCGGGTGGGGTGGGGACGTTCGGCGTACAGATGGCCAAGGGTTTGAAAGCCGAGGTGACGGCCGTGTGCAGTGCCCGCAACGCCGAGCTGGTCCGGTCGCTCGGCGCGGATCATGTCATCGACTACCGGCTGACCGATTTCGGCAGTCGGATCGCGGGGTACGACCTGGTGCTCGACCTCGTCGGCAACCGTCCGTTGTCGACGCTGCGGCGGGTGCTGGCGCCGGGCGGCACGGTCGTGCTGTCCGGCGGCGGCGTGTATCGGGGCGGCAGCCTGTTCGGTCCGATGCGGCTCGTCGTGCAGGCGCGGCTCAGCTCGCGGTTCGTGAAGGAACGCGTGGAGATCCTCTCGGCGGTCACCGACCACGCGTCGCTCACCGCGCTCGCCGAACTGGTCGCCGCCGGCACCGTGAAGCCGGTGATCGACAGGACGTTCCCGCTGGCCGACGCGGCCGCGGCGATCCGTTATCTGGAGACCGAGCACGCCCGGGCGAAGGTCGTCATCACGGTCTGAGGACGGGCAGCGGGCGCGGACCGTTCGATTTTCGTCAATGGGCTATTTGTAGCCCATCCCTCCGGCGGGGCGGCCTCACCATCGGACTCGACCTGAGGAGGTCCGATGGAACAGCCGCTTCCCCTGATCGGCCGGGACCGTGAGATGGGCGTCTTCCGTACGCTGCTCGACCGTGGCCGGCCCGCCGTACTCCTCGTCGAAGGGCCGCCGGACAGTGGGCGGGCGCGGTTCCTGCGGGAGTGCGCAGTCGCCGGTGTATCTGCACGGATTTTTCCGGATAAGTTGGTATTTGAGACCGGCCTGGTCGTCACCACCACGCTCCCCGACGCGGAGGTGCACCGGCTCGTGCTCGGGCCGCTCTGCCCCGAGGACGTCCGCCGGCTGGTCACCGCGGCGCTGCGGGAAGGCCGGCCCGGTGAGCGGCTGCTCGACCTCGCCCGGGTGGCGGCCGGGCGGCCGGGGGCGGTGGTGCGGCTCGTCGCCGGACTGCGGTCCGAGGGGTTGCTGCGGGCCGGCGACGGGGTCGTCGTGCCGGTTCCGGGGCGGCTGCCGGAGAGCTTCCGGGTCCGGCTCGCCGATCGCCTCGCCCTGCTGTCGCCGGCCGCGCGGCATCTGGTGCAGGCCGCTACCGCGCTGCCGTCCCCGTTCCCGCCGGCGCGGCTGGCCGGGTTGCTCGGCGCCGGGGTCGTGACGTTGTTGCCGGTCATCGAGGAAGCTCTCGATTCGGGGTTGCTGGTGGCGGCCGGGGATTCGCTCGGGTTCGGGCATGAGGTGGTGCGCGGGGTGGTGGAGGGTTCGATGCCGCGGGCCGTCGTGGCGGCGCTGCACGCGGAGCGGAATACCCGGCCACGAGCGGGCGCCCGGCACCGGCAGCCACGCGCTGCCGGCGCAGCCGGGGGCACCGCGGTCAGAGGCACCGCCGGGGAAGAGAGCCGGGCCGCCGCCGGACACGAGGGTGGAGACGTGCTCAGCGAGCGGGAATGGCAGATCGCCGAGCTTGTCGGGATGGCTTTGACGAATCGGCAGATCGCCTCACGGGTGGGGATCTCGCCGCACACCGTGAACTATCACCTGCGGCAGATCTTCCGGAAGCTCGGGATGTCGTCGCGGGTGGAGGTGGTGTCGTTCCTCCAGCGGCGGGCCGTAAAGCCAGTCGTGTGAGCCGGGTGGCGCGGTGGCCAGGGCGCGGTCGCGGGCCTGCTGGCCGGGGCCGTCGGGCAGGTGGTGGACGTGGCGGCCGGCTCGGGACAGGTCGTAGACCTGCTGGACCCGGTCGCGGCGGGCTGCCTCGAAGCGCGGGAACCAGTCGGGGTGGCCCGCGTGGACGGCCAACTCAGCCGCGTCCTCTATGGCCTGGGCGGCACCCTGCGCTATGAACGGCAGCATCGGGTGGGCCGCGTCGCCGATCAGGACGGTTCGTCCGCGGTGCCAGGCCGGTGACGGGGGACGGTCGTAGAGGGTGCGTGTTGCGAAGGAGCTTTTCGTCAACGTTTGGACGGTCGGGTCCCAGCCGGTGAAAGGCATGCCGGGAACGGCCGTCACGACCACGAGATTGAGCAGGCCGGGAGCAATCGGGTAGGCGACGCAACTGCGGGATGGACCGAGCCACACCACCACGCGATCCGGGGCTCCTAATACGTCGATAGCGTCCAGCGGCAGTACCGCACGATGAGCGACGAAACCGCTCGGCATCGGTGGATCGGTGACCACTGCCGCGCCCGCCGTCGTGCGCAGGCCGTCGGCGGCGATCACGGCGTCGAAGAACTGGGTCGAACCGTCGGCGAATCGGATGGTCCCGCCGTTCACCGCCACGCAACGGTGTTCGGTTCGTACCATTTCTTTGGGAATTGCAGCGTGCAGCGCGGCGATCAGCGCGCCCCTCGGCATGGTCTTATAAGAGGTCCGATAGCGATCCAGATCGGTCCGGGTGAGCAGTTTTCCGTCCTGCCAGCGGCGCAGTTCGCGGTGGGTGATCGGGACGGCGGCGTCGAGTCTCACCCCCAGGTCGAGCAGCGGGGATGTGGCGTTCGGCGACAGCTGGATGCCGAAGCCCTCGTCCGGAATGGTGGGGTGGCGTTCGAAGACGACGCATTTCATGTCGCGGCGGGTGAGCGCGAGGGCGGCGGTGAGACCGCCGATTCCCGCGCCCACGATGGCTATCCGCACGGGGAGCAGCCTTTCAGTAATAGCGCAGCGCCCGATCCCAGTCCTCGCCGGCGTGGAAGAGGCCGCGCGGTTTCATGATTTCGGGCAGGGCCGTGAGCACTCGCGGCGGCACGAGTGAGCCGGGAGGAAGTGCTTCGATCAAGGGCTTGATCGGGTACGCGGAACCGATCGCGGCCGTCAACTCCCCCACCGCGGCATCGGCGAACCGGGCCTCCACCTCGATCTGCACGCGCAGGCCGGAATCGGATTCCCGGGCCCGCCAGAACAGCACGCCGAACGTCGCCGGGAGACGGAAAATCAATTCCTCGAGACCGACCGGGGTGATGCCGGAGCCGGTCGGGAAACGGCCCAGGACGCGCACTTCCGGCAGTGCCCATCCGCAGGCGCAATCCCGGTAGGAGACCTCGACCCGATCGCCGATGTGGTAGCGCAGCAGCGGCATCGCCTCCCGGAACAGCGGCGTCACGACGAGCTCGCCGGCGCCGTCCGCGGAGATCCGCCCGGTCGCCGGATCAAGGACCTCGAAGATCGCCCGGTCGGCCCAGAGGTGCAGGGTGCCGTGCGGGCACTCGCCGGCCAGGCCGCCGGTCTCGCTGGCGCCGTACTCCTCGACGACCGGCGCCCGCCAGATCTCGGCGATCCGGTCCCGCTTCGCCCGGCTCAGCGGCTCGCCGGCGACCAGCAGCGCCCGCAGCGCCGGGAAGTCGCGGCCGGGATCGAGACCGGCGTGCCGCGCGGCCGCCGCCCAGAGCAGGGTGTCCGTCGGCAGCGACCAGGTCAGCGTCACGTCCAGGTCGTGCAGGAGCGTCACGACCTTGGCATACGGCGTGGCCGCGGACCGGTTGTCGGCCGGCACCACCGTGGCGCCCCGGGAGCGCGCGCCGGCCTGGGCCACGTGCCCGGTCAGCATGAGCGCGTAGGGGGTGCGCACCATCAGCGTGTCGGCCGGCCCGATCCCGACGGCGATCCGGGTGTAGCGCTCGGTGAGGTCCCGCCAGTCGGCCTCGGTGTAGTAGGAGGCCGTCGGCGTGCCGGTGGTGCCGCTCGACTCGTGGTAGGTCGCCAGCTGCGCGCGGTCCACGGCGAGCATGCCGAACGGGTACGCGTCGCGCAGGTCGGCCTTCGTGGTCAGCGGGAGATCGGCGAGCGTGGTGAAGGTCCGGTCCCGGTAGAAGGGTGATCGCCGCGCCGCCGCGAGGGTGGCCGGCAGCTGCTCCTGCTGCAGCTTCGCGAGGCCGGCGAAGTCGGCCCAGTCGCCGGGGGCGGTCCCGTCGCCGAGGGCGGTCATAGCTCGTGGCACAGTTCGTCGATGGGGTAGCCGACGTGCCGCTCCCGGCCGGGCAGGTAGCCGAGGATCGTGTCGCCCGGCTTCAGCTCGGTGGAGTTGTGCACGACGCCGCCCGGGCCGAGCAGCCGCACGTGCCAGTCGTCCTGCACGATGAGGTTGAGCTGCTCGCCGGTGGGCGCGACCGCGTCGATCGCGAGCAGCGGCCGGGTCTCGATCTTGATGCGGCCGACGGTGACCGGGCGGGTGCGGCCGTCGGCGCGCACGGCCAGCACGGTGGAGCCGGCCTCGAGCTCGCAGAGGTACCGCGTGCGTTCGGCGTCGCCGAGGGTGTACGACATGACCGCGCCGGCGTTGACCCGGAACGGCCGCATCGGCATGTACGGCAGCGGGTGCGTCTCGCTGACGCAGAGCAGCAGTCCCCGCGACCGGGAACCGACCAGGATGCCCTCGTCCGGCCCGAGGTAGGAGCAGGTGTCGACGCAGGCGCGCTCCCCCGACCCGCAGTGCCGGACCCCGGTGACGGTGAGGGTGACCAGGGCGAGCTCGGGTGAGCGGCGCCGCACCACCTCGGCCAGCTTCGTGGCGTCGCCGGGGCCGCCGGGGCGCAGCAGCACGCCGTCCGGGCCGCGCTCCAGCACGCTGAGGTGCACCTCGGCGGTCTCGACGTCGTCGACCTCGGTGACGATCCGGCCGGGTGCGCCGTCCGCGGCGGCCAGCACGATCTCGAGGGGGATGTGCGTCGGGTCGTGGAAGCGCAGCACGGTCAGGTCGTCGCGGCGGACGCGTTCGCAGGCCAGCTCCAGCGAGTCGGCGTCGGTGACGTCGAGGCGGGTGGCGAAGGGTCTGCCCGCACTGATCAACTCGCCGCCGGTGAAGAGGACGGGCCTGATGGTGGGCGGGAGGCCGTCGAAATCGGTCTCGTCGTCGCTGACGATCACCTCGAACCCCTGGTGGATGGCCTCCTCGATGACCGCTGCCCGCCAGTCGCCGGCGCCCCTGAGGTCCAGCCAGCACTCCCGGGGCTTCATCGGACACCCGCCGGGGTGCGGTCGTGGACCACCGCGGCGAGCCGGCGCAGCATGGCGCCCGGGTCGTCCGCCGTGAACACGAGACGGCCCACCGCCACCCCGGCCGCGCCGGCCCGCATGGCCGCCGCCATCCGGGTGAGCACCGCCTCCGGCTCCGGGCCGGGCGTCCCGCCGGCCGCCAGCACCGGGACGGGCGCGCCCGCGATGATCCGGGCGGCCGCCTCCGGGTCGTCCGGCAGGGCGGTCTTGACCAGGTCGGCGCCCATCTCGGCGGCCACCGTGACGGCGTGCGCCACCAGGCCGGGCTGCCGGCCGTCGCGGACCGCGGGGCCGCGGACGTACATCATCGCGAGCAGCGGCACCGACCAGCGGTCGCAGGCCTCGGCCACCTCGGCCAGGTGCGCGATCTGCGCGGCCTCGGTACGCGACGACGCGTTCACGTGCACGCTGACCGCGTGCGCGCCGAGCCGCAGCGCCTCCTCGACCGAGGCGACCGGGTATTTCGCGTCCGGGTCGGCGGACATCCGGGTGCTCGCGTTGAGCTGGACGATCAGCGACAGGTCCCGGAACCGGGCCGGGCGGATGCGCCGTACCGCTCCCTTGTGCAGGACCACGCCGTCGGCGCCGTGCTCGGCCAGCGTGCCGGCGAGCGCGTCCAGATCGCCGTCCGGGCGCAGCGGGCCGGCCGCCATCGTGTGGTCGAGCGGCACCAGGACCAGACCGGATCCACCCCGGCGGCCGAGGTGTCCCAGGCGCAGCCGCCGCCCGTAGGACTCGTTGGAGTACATGACAGCTCCTCTCTCGTTCGTCATTGCGACGCGACCGAAGCTAATGACGTCGATGAATGGCCTTCTACTGCTCGAAGAGGTGGCGAGCGGGCCGCCCAGCTCAGACGCGAAAGGCGTATCGCACTGCCGGAACGAGTAGTTGCATCCCCCCACGACTGTGCTAAACAGGACAATCAGCGTCCGACAGACGGGGGCGGTATGAGCTGGCGTCTTCTCGGCCGTGAGGCGGAGATCGGCTTACTCACCCGGATCCTGGAAGACACCGCGGCCGGCGCCGGCGGTTTCCACACCATTTCCGGGCCACCCGGGATCGGCAAGTCCCGGCTGCTGCAGGACGTGATCGAACGCGCCACCGGGCTCGGCGTCACGGTGGCGGCCCGGGAGGCGTTCCCGCTCGACCAGGCGGCGCCGCTGGTGACGCTCGCCGGCGCGCTGCGCGACTGCCGGCCCGCGAGCCCGGCGTTCGCATGGCTGGCGAAGCGCGAGCCGGAGCGCGCCGACCCGTTCGGCACGCTGCAGCGGCTGCGGGCGTCGCTGGAGGAGGCGGCCCGGGAGCGCGCGCTGCTCATCGTGATCGACGATGCGCAGTGGATGGACGAGCTGTCCGCGCTGGCCATCCGGGAGCTGATCCCGGCGCTCGCGTCGTCGCCGGTGCGGTGGCTGTTCGCGCACCGGCCGCCGTCCGCCGAGGACCGCCGCTCGGCCGGCCATCAGCTGATCCAGTGGCTGGCCCGGGACGGCGGCGCTCCGATCCGGCTCGGCGCCCTCGACGATCGGACGATCACCCAGCTCAGTGCGGACGTCGTCGGCGCCCGGGTGGACAACACCGTGGTCGCGCTCGCTGCCTCCTGCGGCGGCAATCCGCTGCGTACGGAACAGCTCCTCAAGGCGCTGGCCGCGACCGGCCAGCTGCTGGTCGCCGACGAGGTGGCGTCGGTGATCGGCGACGACCTGCCGTCCAGCTTCGTCGACTCGGTGCGGGAGCTGCTCGAGACGCTGTCCCCGGCGGCCGGGCTGATGTTGCGCGCCACGTCGGTGTTCGGCCGGCCGTTCGGCATCGAGGAGGCGGCCCGCCTCACCGGCCGCCCGGTCACCGACCTCTATCCGCTGGTCGGCGAGGCGATGACCGACTTTTTGGTCGAGGACGGCGCCGGCGGGCTGGCGTTCGCGCACGACCTGGTCCGGCAGGCCGTCTACAGCATGCTGCCGTTCACCATGCGCGAGCAGCTGCACCGGGAGACCGCGGCGGTGACCCGCGACGCCGGCCGGCCCGCCCTGGAGGTGGCCCAGCACCAGCTGCGCAGCGGAGCCGCGGGGGCCGCCGACGCGGCCCGGATGGTCCGGTCGATGGCCCGCGAGATCGCCCGGGTGGCGCCCAGCGCGGCCGCCGAGGTGATGCTGCGGGCGCTCACCGACGCCGACCCGGACGACCCGGAACGGCCCGTGCTGATCGCCGACGCGGTCGGCCTGCTCGCCGCGGCAGCCCGTCTCGAGGAGGCGCACCAGCTCGGCAAGGAGGCCCTGCACGCCGGCCTCGACCCGCAGACCGAGGCGGTGCTGCTGCTCGGGCTGGCCGAGGCGAGCAAGCACGGCGGGCTCAACGAGAAGGCGGTCCGCTACACCGACGACGCGCTGCGGCTGCCCGGCGTCGCGCCGGCCGTGCGGGCGCGGCTGCACGCCGTCCGGGCGCACGCCCTCTGCTACCTCGGCGACCTGGCCGCCGCGGACTCCTCCGGCGCGCGCTCCGACGAGCTGGGCCGCGGCTCCGGTGAGTTCGGCGCCGCGGTGTTCGGCCTCTCGGCGCGCAGCCTGGTCGCGTTCACCGAGGGCCGGCTGCGTGACTCGCTCGGCCACGCGCGGACCGCGACGGCGCTCGCCGACGAGGCCGGCGGCGAGGCGGCGCACCGGCACCCGCGGATCTGGCTGGCCGCCGCGCTGATCGCGCTGGACGGGTTCGGCGAGGCCCAGCAGGTGATCCGGGCCGGCCGCCGGGAGTCCGACCGGGGCGGCGCGGCCTGGACCGAGCCGCTCTGGCACCACTTCCAGTCCACGCTGCTGTTCGCGACCGGCCGGGTCGAGGAGGCCGCCGTGGAGGCCGAGTCGGGGCTGGCCGTGGCCGAGCAGCACGCCGCGTACGCGCTGGCCATGCCGCTGCTCGGGATGCTCATGCGGATCGCGGTGCTGCGCGGTGACCTGGACGCCGCGCAGCGGCACCGCGAGCACGTGCACCGGCTGGCCGCGGGCGGAGTCACCGCGGTCCCCGAGGACGTGTACTGGCCGGAGGCCCTGCTGCTGGAGGCGGCCGGTGACCGGGCGGCCGCGTTCGACCGGCTGGCCGGCATCTACGCGGCGCTGCCCGGCCGTCCGGCGCTGCTGGCCGGCGACCCGCTCGCGGCGGCGGGCCTGACCCGGATCGCCCGCGACGCCGGCCACCCGGAGGAGGCCGAGCTGGTGGTCCGCGTCGCCCGGGAGCTGGCCGGGCGCAACCCGGGCGCCCGCTCGGTGGCCGGGGCCGCCGCCCACGCGGCCGGTGTGCTGCACGGCGACCTCGGCCGGGTGCTCACCGCCGCCGCCGCGTTCCGGCCGGCCGGGCGCCCGCTCGCGCTCGCCGCAGCGCTGGAGGACGCGGCCGCGCTGGGCCGGGTCCGCGCCGACGCCCTGGCGTGGGGCCGGGAGGCACTGTCCATCGTGTCCGCCGCCGGGGCGGAGCGGGCCCGGGCCCGGGTGGCCGGGCTGCTCGACATGTGGGGTGAGGAGGCGCGGGAGAAGCCGGAGCCGGCCGCCGATCCGGCCCTCTGCCTGCCCGCGCTCACCCCGGCCGAGCGCCGGGTCGCCGTGCAGGTCGGTGCCGGGCGCACCAACATCGAGATCGCCGAGATCCTGTTCATCTCCAAGCACACCGTGGACGCGCACCTGCGCAACATCTTCGCGAAGCTCGGGGTCCGCCGCCGGGCCGAACTCGCCGCTCTGGTGGCCCGCGAATGCGACTCAACCACGTGAACACGTGATTGTTCGGGCACGGCCGGAAGCCGAGCATGGGCGAGGTGACCGCAGCCAGCCGATCGTCCCGGGGGACCAGCGATGCCGACACCCGCCCTGCGTACGCCGGTGCTCGTGGCCGGAGCCGGCGTCACCGGCTCGCTCACCGCGCTGGAACTGGCGCACCACGGCGTGCCGAGCCTCGTGGTGGAGCGGTCCGGCGGGCCGTCCCGCTACCCCGATCCGCTGCTGATCAGCGGCCGGGGCATGGAGCTGATGCGGCGGCTCGGCCTCACCCGGGCGCTGCGGGCCGGCGGCATGGATCCGAGCTGCCCGGTCGACGTGCTGTGGAGCCCTGAGGCGGGCCTGCCGGCCGTGCCGGTGTGGCGGCTGCCCGCGCCGGCCGAGCTGAGCCGGTCGTACGCCTCGAGCGCGGACGGCACCGCGCCGATCGAGCCGTACCTGGTGATCAACGGGCCGGTGCTGATCACCCGGCTGCGGCGGGCGCTGCACGAGCATCCGCTGATCGACCTGCGGACCCGGTGGATCCTCACCGACGTGCACGCCGAGCCCGGTGGTGTCACCACCACGGTGATCGACGCGGCGGCCGGGTCACGGCACGTCATCGAGTCGGCGTACCTGGCCGGCTGCGACGGCGCGGACAGCACGGTGCGCCGCTGCGCCGGTCTCGGCCTGCAGCAGCTCGGCCCGTCGGCCACCCGGTTCACCGTCTACTTCCGCAGCCCGGCGCTGACCGGGGCGTGGCGCCATCCCTCCGTACTCATCACGCGGGGTGCGACAGTGACCGGCGGGCACGACGGCGACAGCTGCGTCGCGCACCTGCGGCTCGGCACCGACGACCCGGACCAGGTCGGTGACCCGTCCGCGCTGCTGCACCACCGGCTCGGCCTCACCGAGGACCCGCCGCAGGTGGTCGCCGTGGTGCAGCGCACCGGCGCGCCGTCGGTGGCCCGCGCGTACCGGGAGGGCCGGATCTTCCTGGCCGGCCGGGCCGGCCACCAGTCCGGCGCGCCCGGCGGCGACGTCGACCTGTGCATCGGCGACGCCGTGGACCTGGGCTGGCGGCTCGCCGCGACACTGCACGGCTGGGGCGGCGACCGGCTACTCGCCGGATACCAGGCGGAGCGCCGGGTCGCGGCGCTGGCCGGTCAGCGGTCGGCCCGGCAGGTACGCCGGACCCGGGCCCGTCTCGACAGGCTGACCGGGTCCGGCGCCGGGCAGGACGTCATCGTCGGCGCGCTGCGGCGGCACGCGCCCCGGGTCGATCCGGCCGGCACCGGGCCGGCGGCGGCGGCCGGGACGCCCGGGCACCGCTCCCCCGCCTTCCCGCTGGCCGGTGGCGGGCAGCTCTTCGACCGGCTGGGCCCGCAGTTCACCCTGGCCGACCTGACCGCCGACCAGAACGGCTGGCCGCTGGTCACGGCGGCGCGGACCCGCGGCATCCCGGTACGGCACCTGCCGATCGCCGGCACCCGGGTGCCGGCGGCGTGGCGTGGCCGGCTCGTGCTGATCCGCCCGGACCAGCGGGTCGCCTGGTGCGCGGACGAGCTGCCGGACGACTGCGACCGGGTGCTGTCCGAGGTGACCGGGTCCCGACAGGTGTTATACGAGAACACGTGATGCGCGGCGTCCAGCCGAGCGGCGACGCTGACATTCCCCAGCCGAACGGAACGAACAGAGGCACGGATGTCAACGAAGATCATTGAGGATCTCGCGCGGACCACGATCGCCGGCTGGTATCTCCGGCTCGCCGACAACCAGAGCACCCAGCGCAACCACTGGCAGACGAAGGTCATGTACTACCGCGCCGTCATCGAGCTGGTCGCCGCCCGCCCCGGCCACCCGCTGACCTGGAAGGCCGTCGTCGGCGCGGTGCAGCCGCGCGGCTGCCGGAGCACGTTCTACGAGGTGGCCGGCCAGCGCGCCCGGCACGGCATGATCGGTGAGCTGCTCGCCGACGGCAGCCTCGCGTCGGTCGAGATCGCCATGCGGTACGGCCGGACCGGCCCGGTCGAGCAGCTCATCGACGAGACGAAGGTGTGGTCGTTCTGGCCCTACCGGCAGCGGTTCGCCGAGTCCGCGCCGGCGCTCGGGCCGTACTCCGACCCGGTGCCGGAGCTGCTGGTCGAGGCCCTGGTCGCCTGGCAGCGACGCAACCCGGCGCTGGCCGCGGCCACCGCGTTCCGGCCACCGGCCTGCGCCGTGGAGGACCTGACCGTGCTGCACCGGGGGCGGCTCGCCGCCACCCGCGCGGAGAGCCGGCTCACCGAGATCCTGCGCCACGCCGCTACCAGCCGGTGAGCCCCATCCCGGCGGTGACCGCCATGAGCGCGAGTGCCGCCAGAAGAGTGAAGATCGCGACGTTGATCGCGTGGTATTTGCGGGCGGCCACGTTCGCGTTGGACAGGATCTGACCGCTGATGGCGGCCAGCAACGCGGACCGGTCGCCGAGCAGCGCCTCGAACTCGCCACCGAAGGCGCCCGCGTCGTGCCCGAACTCGTCCGCGATCGCGCCGTAGAACAGCAGGTTCCGGCTGCCGTGCCGGCGGAACTGCCGGGGCCGCAGCGCGATCCCGGCGGCCGTCGCGGCCGTCACGATCGCCACCGCCGAGAGCGCGGCGAACAGCGCGAACAGCACCCCGCCGACCTTGTTCTGCGAGACCAGGCTGTAGAGCAGTCCACCCAGGACCCCGCTCGACGCCAGCGTCGCGGCGGCCTTCGTCTCCGCGTGCTTGACCAGGTCGAACTGCAGTTGCAGGGCGCGCCACGCGTCGTCGGTGGGTTCGGGTGTCGCCATCGGACTCCTTACTTCGAGGTGATGTCCGGACTCTTTCACAGCCGTGCATGATGGTGGGCATGGCCGAGAGCTGGGCGCCCGGGACCTTCCTCGGCAGTCTCACGCCGCCGGTCGCCGCCGAGCTGCTCGACCTCTGCGCGCGGCGCCGCTACCCGGCCGGCCGCGCGATCCTGCGGGAGGGGGCGCTCGGCTCGCACGTGGTGGTGCTGGAGAGCGGCTTCGTGAAGGTGACCACGGCGGTCGAGGGGATGGAGACCCTGCTCGGCATCCGGCTGCCCGGCGAGCTGCTCGGCGAGATCGGCGCGCTGACCGGCAGCCCGCGCAACGCCACGGTGACCGCCTGCGGGACCGCGTACGTCGGGGTGCTGGCGCGGGCCGCCTTCGAGCAGTTCCTGCGCCGTCACCCGGACGTGTCCAACCTGGTCATGGCGACCATCGCCCGCCAGCTGAGCTGGGCGAACCGCCGGCGCAGCGACTTCGCGGCGTTCCCGGCGCACGTCCGGCTGGCCCGGCTGCTCGTCGAGATCGCGGAGACCTGCGGGCGCGTCCGCCCGGACGACACCATCGAGATCGCGGTGCCGCTGAGCCAGCCCGAGCTCGCCGCGATGATCGCGATAGCCCGGGCGACCGTGCAGAAGGCGCTGCACGAGCTGCGGTCGCGCGACCTGATCAGCACGGCGTACCGGCGCATCGTGATCCTCGATCCTGGCGGCCTGGCCAAGCTGGCCTCTTGACACGATGCTGTCTGATAGATGTGGATCGTTTCGCCTAGCACGGGTGGTGCAGCGGTGAGCTCCTGGATGCGCAGACGGGATCACAACATCTTCGTCAACGGGTTCGTCCTGGTGATCTGCGGCCTGATCACCGGTGTCGTGGTGGCCGCCGGCGCGTTCCCGCTGGCCGCGATGTCCGGGCTGACGCTGCGGGCCGGCGAGGAGGCGTTCGCGAGCCTGCCGACCGAGCTGCGCGCGTTCAAGGCCCCGCAGATCACCCGGGTCTACGCCGCCGACAACAAGACCGCGATCACCCAGTTCTACGACGAGTTCCGCAGCGACGTCCCGCTGACGGACATGTCGGCGCACATCCGCGCCGCCATGGTCGCCGCCGAGGACCGCGAGTTCTACCACCACGCCGGCGTCGACCTCAAGGGCGTCGCCCGGGCGCTGGTCAACAACAACCAGGGCGGGCAGAAGCAGGGCGCCTCGACGATCACGATGCAGTGGGTGCGGATGTCGCTGGCCTATTCGGCGACCAGCCCGAACGAGGTGGTCGAGGCCACCAAGGACACCCCGAAGCGCAAGGTCACCGAGATGAAGTACGCGCTCGAGGTGGAGAAGCAGCTCTCCAAGGAGCAGATCCTCGAGCGCTACCTGAACATCGTCCCGTTCGGCAAGCAGACCTACGGGATCTTCGCGGCGAGCCGGGTCTACTTCAACAAGGCGCCGAAGAACCTGACGCTCGGCGAGGCGGCCATGCTCGCGGCGATCGTGCGGGCGCCGTCCGGCTACGACCCGACCACCTCCGACGGCTACGAGGCGCTCAAGCAGCGCCGTGACGCGTACGTCATCCCCGGCATGGTCGAAATGGGCGCGATCACCCAGAAGCAGGCCGACGCCGCGGTGAAGGAGCCCATCCCCCGCAAGGTGCGCCCGGTCAGCAACGGTTGCGTGTCGGTGGCGAAGAACCAGTGGGGGTTCTTCTGCGACTATTTCTACCGGTGGTGGATGGGCCGGGAGGAGTTCGGGGCGACACCGTACGACCGGGAGCGTCGCCTCAAGAGCGGCGGCTACCGGATCACGACGACCCTCGACGTCAAGGCGCAGTCGAAGGCCCGCGGCCGGATCGCCGACCTGATCTCCGAGAAGAACAAGAACGCGCTGCTGCTGGCCGCGGTCCAGCCCGGCACCGGCAAGGTCCGGATCCTCGCCGCGAACCGCAGGTACAAGCTCGACGATCCGGCCGACCCGCAGAACCGGATCTCCTCGGACCCGGCGAAGGCGCGCAAGGGCCAGCGCGGCTCCTACCCGAACACCACGAACCCGCTGCTCACCGGCGGCGGCGACATCACCGGGTACCAGGCCGGCTCGGTCATGAAGATCTTCACGCTGGTCGCGGCGCTGGAGAAGAAGCTGCCGCTGGCCTACACGATCAAGGCGGAGTCGCGGTACAAGTCGAAGTACATCATCGACCGCGGCAACCGCGCGGCCTGCGAGGGCACGCACTTCTGGTGCCCGCAGAACTCCGGCGGTGGCGGCGAGGGCGTCTACAACATGTGGAGCGGGTTCGGCCGGTCCATCAACACCTACTTCGTACCCCTGGAAGAGCGGGTCGGCGCCGAGAACGTGGTCGACGTGGCGAAACGGTTCGGCATCCAGTTCCGGGAGCCGGAGGACGCGAAACTCGCCTCGCCCGGATACTCCGACCAGTGGGGCGCCTTCACCCTCGGCGTCTCGGCGACCACCCCGCTCGACATGGCGAACGCCTACGCCACCCTCGCCGCCGACGGGAAGTACTGCCCGCCCACCCCGATCGAACGGATCGTCACCCGCGACGGCGACAAACTCGACGTGGGCCGCTCCCTGTGCACCGAGGCCACCAGCGCCGACGTGGCCCGCGCCGCCGTCGACGCGGCCCGCTGCCCGGTCGGCGACTCCGCCCAGCTCGGCCGCTGCGGCGGCTCGACGGCGGGCGACACCCGCTGGGTGGTCGGCCACCCCGTCTTCGGCAAGACCGGCACGACCGACCGCGACAAGACCGCCTCGCTGATCGCCGGCACGACGTCCCTGGTGGTGGCCGGCTACCTGGTCAACCCCGACTACCAGAACCACAAGGACCGTCTGCGCCACGAGCAGGTCAACCCGGCCGTCTACCGCACATTGGCCGACTACATGGACGGCAAGCCCCGGGTCCAGTTCAAGAAACCCGAAAACCGCAAGATCGCGTACGGCGACCGCCGCTCCATCCCCGACGTCGAATGCGACTCGATCAGCCGCGCCACGAGGCGCCTGGAACGGGCCGGCTTCACGGTCGACGTGGGCCGCGAGGTCGACTCGACGTGCCCGGCCGGCACCGCCGCGGGCACCGACCCGACCGGCCGCACCGTGAAGGGCGGCGTCGTCATCATCGAGGTCAGCAACGGCAAGACGAAGGAACCGGACAAGCCCGAACCCCCGGACGTGCCGGGCCTGCCCGACCTGCCCCCGATAATCCCGATCCCCACCCCGACCCGCTGACGCACCCTTTACGGCTCCGTGACGGCGAAGGCACAATGAGTCACTCCGGGGTCAGGAGGCGCTCGTGGCGCGACCGACGAAGCTGGGGCCACATGATCCGCCCGGGGTCGGGCCGTACACGTTCCTGGCCCGCCTCGGCCGCGGCGGGCAGGGCGAGGTCTACCTCGCCGCCGACCGGGACGGCGAACGCGTCGCCGTCAAGGTTCTCCGGGTGGACTGGGATGCCAGTGGCGCGATGAAGCGCTACCTCGACCGCGAGCTGGTCAACGCGCGCAAGGTGGTGCCGTTCGTGACAGCCCGCGTGCTCGACTTCGACGTGACCGGCGAGATCCCCTACATCGTCAGTGAGTACATCGAAGGGCCCACGCTCGCCGAACAGGTCCGCGAGCACGGCCCGCTCGGCGGCAGCCAGTTGATGCTGGTCGCTAGCCAGTCACTCAACGCCCTGGAGGCGATCCACCACGCCCGCGTCATCCACTGCGACTTCAAGCCCGCCAACATCATCCTGGGGCAGGGCGGCGCCCGGGTGATCGATTTCGGCATCGCCAAGGCGCTGGACTCCACCCATCGGGTCGGCCACATCGCCGGCACCATCCCGTACATGGCCCCGGAGCAGCTCCGCAGCGAGCAGCTGACGTCCGCGGTGGACCTGTTCGCCTGGGGTGCGACGTTCGTCTTCGCCGCGGCCGACCGGCCGGCCTTCCCCGGCGAGATGCGCGAGGAGATCGCCCATCGCATCCTGACCCAGCCGCCCGAGCTGTACGCGACCGAGGAGCCGCTGCGTACGGTGGTGCGGGCCTGCCTCGAGAAACGGCCGGAACACCGGCCCACCGCCGCGCAGGCTCGCCGGATGCTGCTCGGCGCGCCGGACCGCGCGGCCGCCCGCCCTCGATCCGGGGCACCCCGGACCGCCTCCGCCGGGCCGCGCACAAGGCGCCGGCCTGCTCCTGCTCCACCGCCGTCGGCTGCGCCCGCCCGAACCGCGGCCGCCGCGCGTCCGGCGGCGACACGGATCGCCCCGGAGCCGACGCCGGACACCCGCGGCAGCACCTGGAAGGGCGCGGCCGCCATGGCCGCCGCCGTGCTGACCGCCGCCGTCGTCGCGCTGGTGTGGGCCATCCCACGCAGTTCGGGCGATCCGCCGCCGGACGGCCAGGCGGCCGGCGCGGAGTCGCCGTTGCCGTCGCCGGTCGTCACGGACAGCCTGCTCCAGCCCTACGAGGCCTTCTGGACCGACGCCACCTGCCGGTGGGAATCGGCGCCGCCGACGAGCCAGCTCGCCCGGCGGAACTGCAAGTTCTCCCAGGACGGCGTAGCCCTGCTGCTCTACTGCAGCCGCTACCCCGACGTGACGGTGATGCGCAGGACCGGACGGCCGGCGGGCGAGGACAACGGCATCTGGGAGCGCAACATCTTCTGGCGCGACGAGTGGTACCGGGAGGACGGCCCCGTCACCGGCCAGTTCGTGGCGTACCGCCTGTCTTCGAGCCGCAAGGGAATCTGGTGGGAGGACAGCGCCGTCCCGGTCGCCTGCATGATCCACGGCGACACGTCGATGGCGACGATCGTCGCGGCTTTCACCGGGCACGGGTTCCGCCTCCGGAATCCGGTGCCGTCGAGCACCTGAGTCCGCGGCCGTAGCGATGTCATCCTGACACAATTCTGCGGTGATCGAGACGTTGGAGCGGCTGGTGCCGCCGCCGTCCGGGGGCGTGCCGCCCGTCGACTGGGCCGCCGCCGGGCTCGCGTTCCCGGCGGACTATCGCCGGTTCGTCGACCGGTACGGCGCCGGCTCCATCGGCGACTACCTGGATGTGCTGCTGCCGGAGCCGCTGGAGGGTACGGCGGCCCGGGCCGGGATGCAGGCGGAGACGCGGATGGCCGTGTTCCAGTGGGGGGACACCCCGAAGCCGGCGGCGTTGGAGGGCACGGCGCCGCGGCTGATCGCGTGGGCGGTCGACGGCGACGCGTCGATCCTGTGCTGGGATGCCACCGGGCCTGACCCGGACCGCTGGGTGGGTTGCCGGGCTTGTTCGGCGTACGCCGGGCCCGGTTCCTCAGCCACGAGGAGCAGGCGAGCGCCTACCTGTCCGGCCGATGATTCTGGTCGTAGTTTCGGGGTCCACTTCTTCTTGAGTTCCGGTCCCACCGCTTCTCGATGGTTCTCAGTTTCGTGAGTTTCGGGACCAGCCTCCCGACCTGGCCGACCATGCGCTTGGCCGGCCAGGTCGCCCGATGCGGCTTCAGGTTGCGGTGTAGCCGCCGTCGACGGCGAGTATTGAGCCGGTGATGTAGCCGGCTGCGGGTGAGGCGAGGAAGGCATAGGGGGCGGCGATTTCGTCGACGGTGGCGCGGCGGCCGAGTGGGGTGAAGGTGTTGATGCGCTGGTCGGAGGCCGGGTCTTGGTGGGCGGTGACGCTGTCCATGATGTTGGCGACGTAGCCGGGCGCGACGGCGTTGACCCGGATGTGGTGCGGTGCCCATTCCGCGGCGAGGGTGCGCACGAGCTGGTTCACGCCGCCTTTGCTGGCGGCATAGGGTGCCAGGGTCGGCACGCCGACCTGGCCGGCGATCGACGAGGTCATGGTGATCGACCCGGCGAGGCCCTGGCCGATCCAGTGCCGGGCGGCGGCCTGGGCGGGCAGGAACGCTCCCCGCAGGTTGATGGCGAGGATCCGGTCCCACTCGTCCGGCCGGTAGTCGATCGCGGGCTTGATGATGTCGATGCCGGCGTTGCAGACCAGGTGGTCCAGCGCGCCGAACGTGGTCACGGCTTGCGCGATCAGCTGTTGAGCGATGCTCTCGTCAGCGATGTCACCAGCCAGGCCCGCGACGCGAACCTGTCCGTCAGCGGTGTCGGGGAACTGCTCCCGCAGCGACTGGGCGGTGTCGGCGGTCTCGGCGGAGTCGTAGCCGTTGATGAGAACGTGGGCGCCTTGGCCGAGCAGGGCGCGGGCGATGGCGAGGCCGATACCGCGGCTGGACCCGGTGACGACGGCGGTCATTCCGGTTAGGTCGAAAAGGCTGGTCACACGGTCTCCTCGGGGTGCCGGCGTCGCCGGAGTGACGCGGGTAGTCCTCATGAGTTGTAGTAGATGACTACCGGTGAATGTCCGGCGGGACCTCGATGTTCCCGGAGTCGGCCGGGCTGGTCGGAGGGCCGGTGACCTGCGTCTTGTTCGCCATTTCTGGCACCACACCACGACCGGCTGATCGACGAACACGGCATGCAGCAGGTGTCCTACGCACCGGCCCGGCGTCGAGGCCGAGGTCGACTTCGGGGAAGTCGTCGTCAACCTGCGCGGCGAACCGGTGACCTGCATGCTGTTCGCGTTCCGGCTCTCGTTCTCCGGCAAGGCCGTGCACCGGATCGTCGCCTCCGGCGGCACCGAAGCCTTCCTGGAAGGCCACGTCCACGCGTTCAACCGCCTTCCGTTCGCACTACTCGGCGCAGGCCTTCTACTGCCAGCCAGGCTTACAAGGCGCCCACGAGAAGGGCGGCGTCGAAGGGCAGATCGGCTGGTTCCGGCGCAACCACCTGGTCCCCGTTCCCGACGTCGACTCCTTCGCGCAGCTCAACACCATGGTCGAGGCATGGGACGCCGACGACGACGCCCGGCGCATCAGCACCCGCAAGCAGACCATCGGCGCGCACTTCGCCATCGAGCAACCAAAGCTGGCACCGCTGCCTGAGGATGCGTTCGAGACCGGCACCTGACTGAGCCCACGCGTCGACCGACAGCCCGATCACCGTCCGCACCAACCGCTACTCGGTGTACTTCGCCGGCGCGAGCCCGGCAGCCCGTCGCGAGGTCGACGCACTCCTGCACGCCCGAGACATCACCGGCGGCCCCGGCTGGCTGATCGACATGCTCGCGCTCACCCGCCTACGTCTGCACGGTGGGACCGAAACTCACGAACATTGATCACGCTGAAACACACCGCCCGGGACCAAAAGAGCCGCCCATTCGAGCCCCACTTTCACGACCGAAGCCAGGCCGAGATCCCTGGTCGGACTGAGGCCTCGTGCCGGACGCGTCCCGCGACTTCGCGGGCGGCTCGCTCGCGTGTTGACTTCAGGTCCGGATCGCGACTCAACTCAACACGCCGTCGGGGCACCCAGGTTGCGTGTTGAGTCGGGGTCCGGATCGCGCCTCAAGTCGAGACGCGGTCGGGGCTGGACAGTCGCTGTCACCATGGCGGCACGGTCCGGATACGTCGGGGGGCGGACGGCATGCAGATCATCGAAGTGACCGATCTCGGGGTGCGGTCGGCGGTCATCCGGCTGCGGTGCAAGGACTCTGCGCTGCAGTTCGTGCTCTATCCGATGATCCACATGGCTAAGCCGGCGTTCTACGCGGCAGTGACCAGCCGGCTCAAGCACGCCGACGTCATCGTGATCGAGGGGGTCGGCGGCGGCCGGCGCAGGAACTCGGTGCTGACCAGCGCGCTGACGCTCAGCTACACGGCGCTGCGGTTCAACCGGAAGGCGCAGCTCGTCGAGCAGGACATCGACTACGGCGCGCTGGGTGTTCCGGTGGTGCATCCGGACGTCAGCCACGAGGAGTTCGCGACGGGCTGGCGGCGGGTGCCGCTCGCGCACCGGCTGATGATGTGGTGCGCGCTTCCCGTCGTCGTGGTCGCGCGCCTGTTCGGCGGCACCAAGATGATCTGGTCGCGGTCGATGGAGCAGAACGATCTGCCCTCGGTGGAGGCGGAGCAGGCCGCCGAGTGGTCGCCGCAGCTCGAGGCCGCCTTCGGTGGTGATCGCGACGATCGGCTGCTGGAGGCCCTCTACCGGCTGCACGAGGAGCGCGGCGGGGAGCCGATCGAGGTGGCCGTCGTCTACGGCGCGGCTCATGTGCCGGCGGTGGTGTACGGGTTGATGAGGCGGTACGGCTATCGGCCGCGTTCGGCCGACTGGTTGACGGTGGCCGACGTGTGAGCGCGCGCCTGCTCGGGGAGCGGGCGCGCGCGATCCTCGGCTCAGCGCACCTTCTCGGCCTTGAACTGCATGCGCGGCGTCGCGTAGAACTCCTGCGCCTGGATGAGCCGCAGCTCGCGCTCACCCGACTTGAAGGTGGTCTCGATCAGGTCGAAGACGCTGGACGCGGTGCGCTCCAGGGCGAGCGCGGCGTCGTTGGTGGCGACGTAGTGCGCGGTGAACAGGGCGGCCGTGACGTCGCCGGAGCCGTTGGCCTTGAACGGCAGGTGCGGGGTGGTGACGATCCAGGCGCCGGACGGGTCGACCACCAGCATCTCGATGGTGCCCTCCTCCCGGTCGGGGCGTTCCACGCTGGTGACCAGCACCGTCTTCGGGCCCATGGCGCGGGCCAGGTCGGCCGACTCGAGGGTCGACGCGATGTCGGCCGGTTCGGTGCCGGTCAGGAAGCCCAGCTCGAACTGGTTCGGGGTGATGATGTCGGCGACCGGCACCACACGGTCCCGCAGCAGCACCGGGATCTCGGGCGCGACGAAGCATCCCGACTTGGCGTTGCCCATGACGGGGTCGCAGGCGTACACGGCTCGGGGGTTGGCGTCCTTGACCCTGCGCACCGCGTCGATGATGACGTCGGCGATGCCCGCCCCGCCCTGATATCCCGACAGCACCGCGTCGATCTGCGGGAACACGCCGCGCTCCTCGACGCCGAGCAGCACCTCCGCCACATCCGCCGGCGGGATGAGCGGCCCGCGCCAGGCGCCGTAGCCGGTGTGGTTGGAGAAGTTCACGGTGAGGACCGGCACGACCTCGACACCGATGCGCTGCAGCGGGAAGACGGCCGCGGAGTTGCCGACGTGGCCGTGCGCGACCGCCGACTGGATGGACAGAACCTTCATGCCACCAAGCCTAGAGTCCGGCGGCCCACGGCATACGGCCGAGTCGCTAAGCTGAATCGCCGTGCGTACGTTGACGATGGTCCTCGGCATCGCGCTGGTCGCGGCCACTTCGTCCTGCGCCGCCGGGGCGGAACCGGCCGGCCCCGGGCCGAGCCTGCCGCCGCGGTCCTCGGCCGCTCTGGAGGTCCACGACCGGTGGACGTCGTGCGCCGAGGAGCCGTCGGTGACCTACGACGACGAGGCCGTCCCCGAGGAGACGACTCTCCCGCTGCTGGATGCCGCGTTCCAGCCGGTCGCCGCCGTCGTCTGCGACCGCGGCCTCGACCCGTCCGCCGTCACCGAGACGCGGTCGGACGACGTCACCGCGTTGACGGCGGCCCTGCGCGCACCCGACCAGCCGCCGCCGGTCCCGGACGGCGACACCGTCTACGGCTGTACGGCGGCGATCATCCATGTGCCGTGGCTGGCCGTGCTGGACGCGCGGGGCCGCTGGGTGCACCCCGGTCTGCCCCGCGACTTCTGCGGCGGGGTGACCGGGGACGTCGTCAAGGCGATCCGCGCCCTCGCCTGACGGTGATCCGGCCCCTGCCGAACAGAACCTAGCGTTGCGCCGGCCTGTCGGGGAGCAGGAGTTCCTCGTGGTCGAGTTCGCGTTCCAGGGTGCGCAGGCCTTCGTCGGGCAGCCGGCCGGTGTCCCGCCAGCGCAGCAGTTCCTCCCGCTGGGCGTCGAGCGCCACCCGGCGCACGTGCAGCGCGGCCTCGTACGTCGCCGACACCGGCGGGCTGTCCGGGTCGCTGGTCCGCAGGAGGGCGACGCGGCGCTGGTAACGGCCGAGCCGCGTACGCAATTGGCCGCGCATCGTGTCGATCACATGGACGTGGATGTCGTCGTGGTTCTGCTCCTGCAGGTCGTCGAGGGCCACGAGGGCCGCCTCGACGGACGCCGAACGTGCCTCGTTGCGCAGGCGGGCCTTGTCGTTGTCGTTCGCGCGCAGTCCGAGCGCCCGGACGATCGGCGCGAAGGTGAGGCCCTGCCCCACCAGGGTGACGAACACGACGACGTACGTGCAGAACAGCAGCAGGTCGCGATCCGGGAACGGTTCTCCGCTCTCGGTCACCAGCGGCAGCGTGAAGATCGCCGCGAGGCTGATCACGCCTCGGGTGCCGGACCAGCTCAACGCGACGACCTCCCGGCCCGTCAGCGGCGCGCCGTCGTCCGGCTCGGTGTCGTCGTCCTTGTCGAATCGGCCGCTGCCGAGGTCGAATCGGCCGCTGCCCAGCCAGGTGTGCAGGGAACGGGGAAGCGACTGCGTCAGCAGCAGCCAGAGGGGCCGCAGCAGCAGGACGACCCCGACCGTGATCGAGACGGCGACGACGACGGTGCTCGTGTCGTAGCTGGCCAGGCCCCGGACCACGGCGGGCAACTGCTGACCGATCAGCAGGAACACGAAGCCTTCGAGCAGGAAGTCGACGAGCCGCCAGACCGCGCTGGTCTGCAGCCGGCCCGCTCCGGAGGCGGACTGCGGCCGATGGTGGCCGACGACCAGACCCGCCACGACGACCGCCAGCACACCGGAGACGTGCAGTTGCTCGCCGATCAGGTAGGCGACGAACGGGACGCCGAGCGACACCGTGTTGGCCAGTAGCGGATCGCTGCTCACGGGCCGGGACAGCAGCCGGACGACGAAGGCGACCGTCACGCCGACGGCGACCCCGCCCACGGCGGCGATCACGAACTGGCCGAGCGCGGCCGGCGCCGAGAAGTCGCCGTCCACCGCCGCCGCGACGGCGACGCTCAGGATGGTGAGGGCGGTGGCGTCGTTGAGCAGCCCTTCACCCTGGATCAGGGTGACGAGCCGGGGAGGGAGCCCGGCCCGGCGCCCGACCGCCAGCGCGGCCACCGGGTCCGGTGGCGCGACGGCGGCGCCGACCGCGACCCCCGCCGCCAGGGTCGCGCCGGCGACGAACCACGCGAAGCCGAAACCGATCAGCAGCGCGGTGAGCAGAACCAGGAAGACCGACAGGCTCACGACGGTACGCAGATTGCGGCGGATGCCGAGCAGTGAGGAGTCCAGGGCCGCGCTGTAGAGCAGCGGCGGCAGCACGAACGTCAGGATGATGTCCGGGTCCAGCGAGACGTTGGGTCCCGGCAGCAGCGCGTAACCGATGCCGATGAGCGGCAGCAGCGCGGCGGCCGGGAGCCCCGTCCGGTTGGCGATCCACCGCACCACCACGATCACGGCGCCGGCGGCGAGCACGAAGATCAGCAACTCGTGGACGCTCATGACCTCCCATTGTCCACGGGTGGCCCGGTCGTGGGAGTCAGAGGCCCCAGCCGTACCTCACCCGGTCGCGGCCTGAGGTGTTGCGGACGGTCAGGTTGAGGTCGGTGCCGCTGCCGCTCAGCGCGAACATCGAGTAGTAGTCGAACCCGGAGCTGCCGGTGGGCTTGCCGCCGACGGCCGGCCAATACACCCCACCCATCTGGCTGTCGCGCATGACCTGCGTGACGGCGCGGATGTGGCGCACGAAGTTGTCAGTGCTGTTCGCGTCCGCGTAGTTCAGGCCGGTGGACATCGGCGCGCCGTACTCGGTGACGACGGCCCGGGAGGCGCAGTTGCCCAGGCGGGTCTGCACGTGGCTACGGAAGGCGTCGTAGGTCATCGGGCTGTAGAAGAAGGCGTAGTGGTGGAAGGAGAGCAGGGTTCCGCTGAACCGGCTGTCGTTGCAGACGTCGCGCAGGTCCTGGCTGTATCCGGTGCCGCCGATGAGCGTGCGGGCCGGCACCGCCGAGTAGTGGTAGCTCAACCAGTTCGCGGCGACGGTGCGCCACTCGGCCGAGGTGTAGCCGTGCGGTTCGTTCATCGGCTCGAAGTAGACGTTCGTGTTGGCGCCGTAGGTGTAGGTCACCTTGGACCACATGGTGTTCCAGGCGGCGATGTTGGTGATCCGGCCGCCCGAGGCGGCGCCGTCCTCCCAGTACGCCAGGATGACCTTGAAGCCGCGGGCGGTGGCGGCGTCGATGGCGCCCCGGTAGGCGTTCCACCAGGTGGTGCCGACCGTGTGGGTGTTGATCGGCAGCCGGACGGTGTTGACGCCGATGGCGGCCATGTCGTCGTACACGGCGTTGGCCTTCGCCCGAACCGTGGCGTTGCTGTCGGACTGGCTCAGCCCCTGGATGACGAGCGGGCCGGTGCTGAAGTTGTCACCGAGGACGGCCCAGTTCATGCCCCGGAATCCGCTGGTGGCGGCATGAGCCGGTGAGGGGACGGCGACGACGCCGGCCACGAAAGCGATCAGAGCGATCTTGGCGAGATTCTTCATCACGAATCTCCCGACGGGCCTGCGACGGAGACGCCGGTCCGCACCGGGACGCCGGGGTTGGGGGTGCCGTCGGCGTTCCAGCCGATCTTCTGCGCCCGAGTGGTGCGGGTGGTGCCGCAGCCCTGGTTGGCCGCCGCGTTCGCGTGGTAGACGATCCACGTCTCGGCGCCGTCCGGGGACCGGACGAAGGAGGCGTGGCCGGGGCCGTAGATGCCGTTCGCATCACTGCGCTGGAAGATCGGCGTGGACCGTTTCATCCACGAGCTCGGCAGCGTCGGGTCGCCGCCGGTCCAGGTCAGCGTGCCGAGTTTGTAGTCGGCGGTCTGGCAGTGGCTCGCCGAGTACGTGAGGAACGTCTTGCCGCCGTTGTACACGGCGTACGGGCCCTCGTTGACGGCGCCGCCCTGACGTTCCCAGGACAGGGTCGGCGTCGAGATGCGGGTGCCGTTGCGCGAGACCTGGATGGGCGACGACATCGGCGCGATGAACAGGCTCTGCTCGCCGCCGCGGAACGCCGAGTAGACGAAGTGGTTCGGCCAGCCGTTGAAACGCACGACGCTGCCGTCGATCGCCCACCCGCCGTTGGGCTCCAGGTTGAGGATGCCCCGATACGTGTACGGCCCGAGCGGGTCGGTGCCGTTGCTCTCCAGCACCCCGGTCCGGCGCTGGCCCTGCCCGGGTGAGGGCTCGGCCGAGAAGTAGATGTACCACCGGTTGTTGATCCACTGCAGGTCCGGCGCCCACATGGTGCAGCAGCCCGGTCCTGCGGTGAGCGTGAACACGGTCCGTTCCGGCGCGTTCTTCAGTCCGGCCATCGTCGACGACGTACGCATGATGATCTTTGACGACCAGGTGGTGGCCAGGTAGTACCAGTTGCCGTTGGAGTAGACGATCGAGGGATCGGCGCTGTTCGGCGTGCCGACCAGGGGGTTGGTGAACGACGGGCCGGGGGCCGCGAGCGCGGGCGTGCCGGGGATGAGCGCGGCCAGCAGTGCCGCGCCGGCGAGGACGACCTTTCGAAGGAACATGGGGGATCCTTCCGAATGTTACGGCGGTGTTACCGGGAGATGTTATCGCTAACACCTAGCCTGTCAAGAGACAAACATCAATGTGTACGGGACGAAGCACGCGCGATATCCAGTGGAAACAGTTGTCGTGAACAGTGGCGTCATGAACCTCCTTCTGCTGACCGGTAACCACCTCGAGGCGCTGCCCTCCCTGGACCTGTTGCCGTACACGGTCAAGGTCTCGCCCCTGGAGAGCTGGACCGAGTCGACGAGGGACCCGAACGTCGCGGCCGTGCTCGTCGACGCCTGCACGCAGCTCAACCAGGCCCGGGCGACCTGCCGGGCGCTGCGCGCGAACGGCGTGAACGTGCCGGTGATCGCGCTGGTCCGGGAGGCCGGCCTCGCCGCCGTCAGCGCCGACTGGTCGATCGACGACTTCATCCTCACCACCGCCGGCCCGGCCGAGGTCGCGGCCCGGCTCGCCATGGTCGTGAAGCGGCGCGGCCTGGAGAACGCCACGACCGACGACCTCATCCACGTCGGCGACCTGACCATCGACCCGCACAGCTACACGACCAAGCTGCGCGGCGAGTCGCTGGTGCTGACCTACAAGGAGTTCGAGCTGCTGAGGTTCCTGGCCCAGCAGCCCGGCCGGGTGTTCAGCCGCGACCAGCTGCTGCGCGAGGTGTGGGGTTACGACTACTTCGGCGGCACCCGCACCGTGGATGTGCACGTCCGTCGGCTGCGCGCCAAGCTCGGGCCGAACTGCGAGAAGATGATCGGTACGGTGCGGCAGGTCGGCTACAAGTTCGTCCTGCCCGGAGGCAGCTCGGGGGCCGTGAGCGCACTGCCCACGGAGGACAGCTGGGAGCGATCGCTCGCTTCCGTGCTCGCGTAGTTCACGCCCGGCACCTTCGTCCGCGCCTCAGTCCCGGCGGTGCGCTCGCAGCAGTGCCGCCAGGCGCTCGGCGGCGCGCGGATCGCGCCCGAACAGGGTGGCGGCCAGCAGCGCCAGCGCACCGGCGCCTCCACTCACCAGCGCCCATTCCGGCACCGCGCCGCTTCCCAGCAGGGCAGCGCCTCCGCCGAACGCCGCGACCGCCTCGGCGGCCGACCGCGGATCGGCGCGGCGCATCGCCTGTGTCATCCGTCGGCGCCGCTCCCGGATGCCCGGGCTGTCCAGGGTGTCGAGGGTGGCACACGCCAGTTCCGTCATCTCCGTCGCGATCCCGGTGACCTGAAGACGGTGGGCGAGCGGCACGTGGAATACCAGGGTGTCCAGGGATGCACGCTGGCGTCGCGGGGCTCGCAGCGGGCTGATCGTCCGCATGTTGTGGAGCCGGTCAGCGAGGGCGACCAGAGCCAGGCCGGGGTCCGCCGAACGTTCGCTCCGGACCGCGTCGAGCGTCAGGTCCTCGACCATGCCGGCGATGCCCGGGCCGAATTCGGCGTGCAGCTGGTTCGAGGTCACGCGGGTGTCCTCGATGACGTCGTGCAGTAGAGCGGCGCAGATGGCGGGAATGGTGCCACCGTGCGACGCCACGATTCCCGCGACCGCAACCGGGTGGGTGATGTAGAGGTCGCCGCTGACCCGGCGCTGCCGGCCGTGCGCACGTTTCGCGATTTCGTACGCGTTCCAGACCTGCGGGATGTCGCCGTGGCGGCCGGAGTCACTGAGAGTCCTGAGCAGATCACCCATTGTGTAGCCCATGCGGCGAGTGTATCGACCCTCGCCACCGCGCCCTTCCCTCCCATTCCCGGACATGCGGTTTGCAGCGCCGGTAATTTCTTGCGGGCAGCTATTGACCATGACCGCTGAACGGCAGATTCTGATTCGGCGGCGAACGGAGAGTGATCCTTTCCGGACCGTCAGAGATCCCCGTCATCCAGCACGGGTTCCACGGATTCGGGTGTGTGAACGAGCACAGAGGAGCTGATCGCGTGCCCGCCAAGCACGAGACGATCCGCCACCCGGGCGGGACGATCCAGGGCCGGATCGCGCGGACCCTGGCCCTGCCGGTGGCGGTCATCTTCGCCCTGATCGGCGTCATCGCGGCCGGCGAGATCGGCAACTACCGGGCCGCCGCGCAGACCGACCGCGCCGTGACGCTCGACCTCGCCGTGCTGGACCTCGTGGATCACCTCCAAACCGAGCGCGGCCTAGCACTCGCCGCTCCCGGTGGGCCCGATCTTGACCGGGCTCGGGAAGCGGTCGACCGGCAGCGCGAAGCCGTCGAGGGCCTGACCGAGCGCGGCGGCGAGGTCGAGGACCGCGTCGCGGCCGTGGTGGCCGAGCTCGACGACCTCCCCGAAGCCCGCGCGACCGGCGACATCGCCTTTTATACGGCCTCGATCGGCCGGCTCATCAACATCGAGTTCGGCCTGGACCGGGTCGACGACGCCGAACTGCGCCGCAACTACGCCACGCTCAGCATGTTCAGCGTGGCGAAGGAGTCCGCCGCGCAGGAACGCATGCTGCTGCACAACGTCTTCACGGCCGGGCGGTTCGGCGACGGCCAGTTCGTCCAGTTCGTCTCGGCGAAGTCGGCGCGCGACACCGCGATCCTGGCGTTCAACCAGTACGGCAATCCGGCCGCCGTGCAGGCCCAGAACCAGGTCCTCGCCACGCCGGCCGGTAGGCAGGTGGTCGATGCCGAGAACGCCGCCCTCGCCGCCGCCGACGGTCGCCGCCTGACCGTCGATCCGGCCGCCTACTGGGAGGCGTCCGGCGCCGTGCTCGGCATCCTGCATCAGGCCGGCCGGGACATGGGAGCCGTCGCCCAGGCCAACGCTTCCACGATCAAGGACAAGGCGACGGTACGCCTCGCGGCGCTGGTCGCCGTCATGGCGCTCTGCGTCGCCGGCGCCGTCGTGCTCGCCGTCGTGGCGTCCCGCCGCCTGGCCCAGCCGCTCGCGGCGCTCGCCGAGGAGGCCGGCCGGATCAGCGCCGAAACCCTGCCCGAGGCGGTGAACCGGGCGACCGCGGGCGGCCTCGACATCCGTCCCCCGCCGGTGCGGGTCGCGCCGGACGCCAGCGTCGAGGTCCGTCAGGTCGCCGAGGCGTTCGAGCAGGTGCAGAACACCGCGTACACCCTCGCCACCGCCCAGGCCCGGCTCCGCCTCGCCACCTCGCAGTCCCTGGCGAACCTCGGGCACCGCAACCAGAACCTGCTGCGCCGGCTGCTCGGGTTCATCACCAAGCTGGAGAGCGAGGAGGCCAACCCGACCGGCCTGGCGAACCTGTTCGAACTCGACCACCTCGCCACCCGGATGCGCCGCAACGCGGAGAGCCTGCTCGTGCTCGTCAACGCCGCCGACCCGCGCAAGTGGACCGAACCGATGCCGATCGCCGACATCATCCGGGCTGCCGTCAGCGAGGTAGAGGAATACCGCCGGGTGACGCTGCGCCGCGTCGACGATGTGCTCGTGGACGGGCCGGTGGTCGGCACCGTCGTACACATGCTCGCCGAATTGATTGAGAACGGCCTCGTGTTCTCGCCGCCGGATGTCGACGTGGAAATCCACGGACGCAAGCTCGGCGACGGCTATCTGGTCGCGATCATCGACGGCGGCGTCGGAATGAGCCCGGACGAGATGGAGCGCGCCAATAAACGGCTGCGCGGTGAGGGCGATTTCATCACGGCGCCGGCCCGTTTCCTCGGTCATTACGTGGTGGGGCGGCTGGCCGCGGAGATCGGGGTTCAGGTGCAGTTGGCGCCCTCGCCGGTGACCGGGGTGACGGCGCGGATGTCGCTGCCGGCCGCGCTCATTTCTTCAGAAGTGCCGCGTCCGGCGATCGCTCCTTTAAGGGCCGACACCATCGAGTACGTCGTGATGCCCGAGCGCCCGGCCATCGCCTCGCCGGCCGAGGACGCGGGACGCACGGCGAACGGCCTGCGCCGTCGTACGAAAAAGAATCGCGCCTTTCCGTCAAGCCCTCTTCCGGCGGCGGAAAGTCCGGCCCGGCCCGCGGTCATCGCCGACTCGCCGGAGGCCGTCAGTGACCGGCTGTCGGCATTCCATGCGGGCGTGCGGCGGGCCGAGGCGGGGTCGTAACACATCGGGGGGAACAATGAACACTGACATTCACCAGTTCAACTGGCTGCTCGGCAATTTCGTCCAGCAGACCGACGGCGTCCGCGACGCGGTGGCGGTCTCCTCGGACGGCCTGCTCATCGCGAGCTCGGACGGCCTCGATCGCGCCGAGGCCGACCAGCTCGCGGCGATCGTGTCGAGCATGGCGAGCCTGGCCCGCAGCGCGTCGCGACGCTACGACTTCGACGGCCTGAAGATCATCATGATCGAGATGCGGCGCGGCTACCTGATCGTGTCGCAGATCGAGGGCGGCAGCGTGCTCGGCGTGGTGGCCGGAAGTGAATGTGCTCTGGGCGCGATCGGCTACGAGATCTCGGTGCTGGCCGACCGGTTCGGCGCCCTGCTCACGCCGGCGCTGATAGCCGAGTCCCGGCAGCACCTGCCGCGATGAGCGACCCTCTGGTGCGTCCGTTCATGCTCACCGGTGGCCGTACGGAGCCGGTGATCGACGGATTGCGGGTGGAGTCGCAGTTGCGGGCCGCTCCGGCCGCGCTCTCGGCCCCGCTGCGGTTCGAGGCGCGGAGGATCGTGGAGCTCTGCCAGCGGCCGCGTTCCCTGGCCGACCTTTCGGCGGCGCTGCTCGCTCCCCTCGGCGTGCTGCGGGTCATCGTCGGAGATCTGCTCACCGAGGGCTACCTGAGCATCGAAGAGCAACCCGGCGAACTCTCCGTCGACCTGATCGAAAGGATCCGCGATGGTGTCCGCGCCCTCTAGTCCCATAGCCGTCAAAATCGTCATCAGCGGCGGTTTCGGGGTGGGCAAGACGACATTCATCGGTGCCGTTTCGGAGATCGAGCCGCTGGTGACCGAGGCGGCTCTGACTTCCCAGTCGATCGGCGTGGACGATACGTCGGCCGTGTCCGGCAAGACGACCACGACGGTGGCGCTGGACTTCGGCCGCATCACCCTCGAGGACACGCTGCTGCTGTATCTGTTCGGCACACCCGGGCAGGACCGGTTCGCCTTCCTCTGGGACGACTTGGTGGAGGGCGCTTTAGGTGCGATCGTGCTGGTCGACACTCGGCGGGTGGAGGACTGTTTCCCCGCGATCGGCTATTTCGAGGAGAACGGAATCCCCTTCATCGTCGGCGTGAATTTGTTCGACGGTGGGATGCGGTTCGAGCTGGAGGAGGTGCGGGATGCGCTCGGCATCGACGGCGGGGTGCCGATCGTGGAGTGCGACGCCAGGCTGCGGGAGTCGGTGAAGGGGACGCTGGTGGCGCTGACCGAGGAGATTTTGACCCGCCGCGTCAGGCGATAGCACCTCGACGTCTCCATCCCCGCCGGCGTCGTAGCGGCGCGATCACCGTGACGATAAAGTCTGCGGTGTCCGTAAGCGGTCCGACAGGCTTCCTGCACCTGGATATGCCTCCCATCCGCACGATCGATTCGTGCTGCCCGGGGGCATCTGTTCATGTCGGCATTCCGTGTATCCGCGGCTGCTCTGCTTCGTCTCGCCACCGAGGGCACGTTGGCCGACCGGATCGCCGAACACCTGTGGGCGAACAAACACGGCGTCAACCCGGCCGAGCGCCGATCATGGTCGCGCAGCCTGTCCATTCTCGCTCAGGACCTGGCCGACGCGGGCCTGGACGACGTCGAGGTCCTCGTCGAATACCAGCTGCCGCTGACCAGCCGGCGCATCGACGTCGTTCTCGCCGGCGTGCACCCCCGGACCGGCGCGGACTCGTTCATCGTGGTGGAACTCAAGCAGTGGAGTTACGCCACCCGGTACGAGGGCTCCGACACCCTCGTGGACGTGGAGCACGCCGCCGGTCCGCGGCTGCATCCGGGCATCCAGGTCGCCGAGTACTGCCAATATCTGGTCGACTTCCTGGGCCTGCTGTCCGACACGCGCAGCACCGTGCAGGGCGTGGCCTATCTGCACAACGCGGTCGACAGGGACATCGCGGAACTGCTGGAGCGCCCGGCGACCGAGCACAGCCGCATCTTCACCAAGCAGCGCCGCAGCGCGTTCCTCGACTACCTGCGGGCCGGACTCGACGGCCGCAAGCCGGGCGCCGGGGCCGCCGACCGCTTCCTGTCCAGCTCGGTGCGCCCCAGCCGGCACCTTCTGACGTACGCAGCGAGCGAGCTCAAGGAGCGGTCACACTTCACGCTTCTCGACGAGCAGCGGATCGCGTACGAATTGGTGTTGCACGCGGTCGAGCGGGCGCGCTCGTCGGACCGCAAGCGGGTCGTGGTCGTCTCCGGCGGGCCCGGCAGCGGTAAGAGTGTCATCGCGTTGAGTCTGCTCGGCGAACTGGCCCGGCAGGGGCGTTCCGCTCTGCACGCGACCGGTTCCCGGTCGTTCACCCAGACGCTGCGCCGCTACGCCGGCAAGGGATCCGCCCGGCTGAAGAACCTGTTCCTCTACTTCAACAGCTTCATGACGGCCGAACGCAACGGCATCGACGTGCTGATCTGCGACGAGGCGCACCGGATCCGGGAAACGTCGGTCAACCGGTTCACCCGTGCCCAGCAGCGGCAGGGCGCGCGGGCGCAGATCGAGGAACTGCTCGCCGCCGCGCGAGTGCCGGTCTTCCTGCTCGACGAGCATCAGGTGGTCAAGCCGGGCGAACTCGGCAACGTGGAGGTCATCACCGCGTTCGCGAAGAGGCTGAACCTCGAGGTGGAGACGGTGTCGCTGCACGACCAGTTCCGGTGCGGCGGCAGCGAAGGCTACGAGCAGTGGGTGCTGGACCTGCTCGGGCTCAGCGGCGAACGGCCCTCGACCTGGGAGGGTGACGGCCGGTTCGACCTGCGGATCGCGGACTCGCCTGAAGACCTCGAGGCGTTCCTGTCCAAGAAGCAGGCCGCCGGGGAGACGGCGCGGATGACCGCCGGGTACTGCTGGCCGTGGAGCGACCCGCGGCCCGACGACACGCTCGTTCCCGACGTCCGGATCGGCGGATGGTCGCGGCCGTGGAACGTCAAGTCGGATCGCAGTGTCGGCGAGGCGCCGGGCAGCCCGTTCTGGGCGACGGATCCGAACGGGTTCGGGCAGGTCGGGTGCGTGTACACCGCTCAGGGCTTCGAGTACGAGTGGTCGGGTGTGATCATCGGTCCGGACCTGGTGGCCAGGGACGGGCGGCTCGTCACACGCAGGGACGAGTTCAAGGATCCCGCGTTCCGCAGCCGCAAGACGGTCAGCGACGACGAGGTGGACCGGCTGATCCGGAACACCTACAAGGTGCTGCTGACGCGGGGCATGCGGGGAACCATCGTCTACTCGGCAGACGAGGAGACGCGGGACTTCCTGCGCGGTCTTGTCCGGGTGAGCCGCGGTTTGGAGACGGTCTACCGCTGAAGACGGGCTACCGGCCGTTGGCTCTTTGGCCCTGCGCGGCTGAGGAGGAAATGCGTTCCCTCGATGGCGTGCGCTCCCTAGGATCTCCGTTGATCAAGGGGGATGACACGGTGGGCGATTTCCAGCAGTTCGTAGCGGACGTGACGACACGTCTGTCCGCGATGTCCAAAGGCGAGTTGTACGCCGTCGGTGACGCTCTCGACCGGGACTCGCTCTGGCTCACCTTCCTCGACTCCTTCCCCGCCGGCACCAATCTGCGATTCCGGGAGCGGACCGAGTACGACTGCTCGACCTGCCGCGGATTCGTCAAGAACTTCGGCACCGTCGTCGAGATCCACGACGGACAGGTCCGCACGCTGTGGTCCGGGGTGTCCGCGTCCGACCCGGTCTTCTCCGTGGTCGCCGCCGCGATGGACGAGTTCGTCGGCACGCTGCCGCTGTCCGGCGTCTTCCGGTCCACCCAGGAGCAGTACGGGACGAGGACGACCCGGACGCTGCGCGACGGCCGGGTCGAGGTGTGGAACCACCTGCACGGCAAGGTCGCGAAGCGGCATCACACCACGGACCTCGGCGCGGCCCGGGGCGCCTTCGACGCGGCGGTGCAGGTGTTCCAGCGTGGTCTGGCCGAGCTGGCCCCGCACGCCCTGGACACCGTCGCCGGCCTCATCGACGACAACGCCCTCTACCGCGGCACGGAGCACCGCCGGGCGGTGACCGAGTTCCGGTCGTTGCAGAACCGGTGGACGCAGGCGGCCGACCGGCGGGCCTTCGTGTTCGCCAACGCCATGAACCCGGCGGCCCGGTTCCGCAACACGGTGATCGGCACCCTGGTCCAGGACCTCTCCGCGGGCGTCGACCTCGAGCAGGCGGTCCGGTCGTTCGAGACGAAGGTGGCGCCGCAGAACTACCAGCGCCCCACCGCGTTGATCACCCCGGCCATGGTCAAGGCCGCCATGAGGACCATCGACGAGCTCGGCATCGAGGAGTCGCTGCAGCGACGGTTCGCCCGGCTGTCCGACATCTCGGTCACCAACGTGCTGTGGGTCGACAACGACACCCAGCCGCTGATGAAGGACGGCATCGAAGGCCTGCTCATGCAGGCGGCCACCACCTCCTCGGGTACGCGGCCTCGCGACGCGAAGCCGGAGGAGGTTCCCGTGGTCACCTTCATGAAGGACATCCTGCCCGGCGCCGCGAGCATCGACCTGTGGGTCGCCAACAGTCACGAACCGCACTTCGTCAGCCTCACCACCGGCCGGAACCCGGGCGCACCGCGGCTGTTCACCTGGGACAACGACTTCGCCTGGTCGTACAACGGCAACGTCACCGACTCGATCAAGGAGAGGGTCAAGCGGGCCGGCGGCAACGTCACCGGCAAGCTGCGGGTGAGCCTGTCCTGGTTCAACCACGACGACCTCGACCTGCACGTGTTCGAACCCAACGGCGACCACATCTGGTACCAGGAGAAGCGCAACAAACTGGACGTCGACATGAACGCGGGCGGCAGTTTCTCGCGGGAGCCGGTGGAGAACGTCACCTGGGCCGGCAAGGTCCCCGACGGCGAGTACCGGATCGAGGTGAACCAGTTCCGCAAGCGGGAGAGCACCCAGGTCGGCTTCGTGATCGAGACCGAGAGCAACGGGCGGATCGAGCACTACCGCCACGAGCGGGCGGTCGGCCACAAGGAGACCGTCGAGGTGGGCCGGATGACCGTCGCCGGCGAGGTGATCACCGCTTTCCGGCCGGGCCCCGACATGCAGCGCGGCAGCGCCGGCAAGGACCTGTGGGGCATCACCACCGAACAGTTCGTGCCGGTGTCCACCGTCATGTACTCACCGAACTACTTCGACGACAGCGAGGTCGGCAACCGGCACTACTTCTTCATGCTGAAGGGGTGCGTGAACGACCAGCCGACCCGGGGCATCTACAACGAGTTCCTGCGCCGCGACCTGCAGCCGCACCGCAAGGTGTTCGAGGTCCTCGGCGACCGCACCAAGTGCGAGCCGTCCCCGGACCAGCTGTCCGGCCTCGGCTTCAGCTCGACGGTCCGCAACGCGGTGGTCGCCAAGGTGACCATGACCGGCGGCCGGCGCCGGCTCATCAGCATCCAGTTCTAAATGGAAAGGCGATCGTGACCATTTTCGAGAAGGCCACCCGGGAGAAGTTCCGCTACCCGTCGACCAAGGGCCTGCTGACCACCGAACAGCTGTGGGAGCTTCCGCTGACCGCCAAGTCCGGCTTCAGCCTCGACGACGTGGCCAAGGCCGTGAACGCCGAGCTCAAGGCCGTCGACACCGAGTCGTTCGTGGCCACCGAGACCAACCCGGCCAAGGCGACCCTGGAGGCCAAGCTGGACGTGGTCAAGCGGGTCATCGCCGTGCGCCTCGCGGAGGACCTGGCCGCGAAGGCGGCGGCGGCCAAGAAGCTGGAGAAGGAGAAGCTGCTGGCGGTTCTGGGCCGCAAGCAGGACGCGGTCCTGGAGAACCTGACCGAGGAGGAGCTGCTGGCCCGGATCAATGACCTGTGATCCGTGGTGACGCCCACAGGAGCAGTGCGGGGCCGGCCAGCACGAGCAGGACGCCACCGCCGGTGAGGGCGATGGTGGAGAGCGAGGCCGGCGTCCCGTACGCATAAGCGCACCCGATGAAGACCCCGGGTGGTGGTGGAGCCAGATATCGCAATTGCACGATGGGATCGGCGACTTTTTCCAGGACGAAGAGCCCGGGTACGAGGGAAAGCACACCGCCGCCGATGAGCGCCGCGGTCCTCGCCCACCCGCCCGGGGCTCGGGTCACGGTCAGCACCGTCAGCGCGGCCGCCGCCAGGAGGGTGAGGGTCGCCGGCATCGTGGGGTGGAGCAGCTCGGCGAGGTCGTCGGCCGAATAGATCGGATAGAGGCCGATCAGGATCGCCGGAATCGCGACAAAGGTGATGAGCAGGGACCGGTGCCAGGGACGCAGCCCGGGCCGCCGGGGCAGTGCCGACACCGCCAGGGTCGCGCAGATCAGGGCGCCGCAGTGCAGTGCCGCCGCGATCTGGGCCAGCCGCAACCGGCTGGTCCAGAAGTCGGTGGTCTGCTCGTCCGCGACCGGGCAGCCGTTCTGGCCATTGGCCGCCGGATCCGGGTAGGGCAGCCAGGCCGCGGCGAGATCGGCGAGAGCCGCGGCGGCGAGCAGCAGGCCGAAGAGGCGCAGCGCGCGGTGCCGGCCGCTCAACGCCGCGCCGGCGGACAGAGCCAGCATCGCGACGGCCTCAGCCCCGTACTGGACCTTCGACGAGTCCAGGCCGGCCCCGGCCGCGGAGACGACGGCGGCCGCCGCGAACACGACGATCGCCGGGGTCAGTGGGTTCACGAGTGAGGATTCTGCACGAGGCAGGCGGCCCGGAAGCAGCAACCCGCGAAATCCCGAAGCCGGGCGGCGCGCGTCGTGCCGCCCGGCTCAGGCGCGTCGAACGCGATCGCGGCGCCGGGCCGTGTCGTGTTCGGCATCAAGGACGACCAGGCCATCGACCTCGCGATCGCGCCCGTCTGATCCATCGCCGGTCGGGGCGGCCTCAGCGCCGCCCCAGCCGGTGCGGGCTCATCCCTGCGAGGTGAGACCTGCGACGCGCGGGCCGTGGAGACTGACGGCGTCACAGCGGGTCGCTCCGGCGCCGGCGGAAGGATTCGGATCATGCACGTCCCACCGCGCGCCAGTTCCTCGCTCCGAGGGCCGGGGCGCGAGGCTTCCTCATGACCACCGCGGAACGTGCCGATGTCTGCGTCGTCGGTGCGGGACCGGCCGGGGTCGTCGCCGCCCTCCGTGCGGCCCGGCTGGGTGCCCGGACGGCGCTGATCACCCGTGACGCGGTGGGCGGGATGGCGGCAACCGACGGCCCGGTCCCCGTGCGCGTCCTCGCGCAGGCCGCCCGGCTGCGGCGCGAGGCACGTCACTTGAGCCGCTACGGCATCGACGTCGGCGACACCGCCCTGGACTACGGCCGCCTGCTCACCCGGGTGCGCGAGGTGGTCGAGGACGTGGCCGAGCACTCGGTCATGCGTACCGAACTGCAGGACGCCGGCGTGATCCTGCACGCGAACGCGGGGACCGCCCGATTCACCGGCCCGCACACCATCGAGGCCGAGCACGGCATCCGCGTGCAGGCGGACAAGGTCATCATCTGTGCGGGCGGCACTCATCGGCCCCTGCCGGTACCGGGTGCGGACCTGGCGGGCTCCCATCGCGACGCCTGGAATCTGACCACCGTGCCCGAGTCGCTCCTGGTGATCGGCGCCGGGGCCACCGGCGCACAGGTCGCCTCGGTCTTCACCGAGCTGGGCTCCCGGGTGATGCTGTTCGAGGCCGGCCCGCGGATCCTCGCGACCGAGGACGAGGACGTCTCCCGCGTCATGGCCGCCTCATTCCGGGCGTCGGGCATGGACGTCCGCCAGGACTTCGGCCGGATCGACCGGTTCGAGAAGGCGCCCGCCGGCGTACGAATGATCTTCACGAAGGAGGGCACGGCCGACGGCGTCGAGGCGACCATGGCGGTCGTCGCGATCGGCTGGCTGGCCGACACCGCGGGATTGAACCTGGCCGCGGCCGGCGTGGCCACCGACGGCCGCGGCTACGTACAGGTCGACGAGCACCTGCGCACCACGGCCCCCCACGTGTTCGCCGCCGGAGACATCACCGGACGGCTCATGCTGGTGCCGCAGGCGGTGCAGGACGGCTACCTCGCGGCAACCAACGCGGTCCTGGACCACGAGGCCACGCTCACCCCACCGGCGTCGCCGATCGGCAGCTTCACCGACCCCGAGTACGCCCAGGTCGGCCTCACCGAGGCGCAAGCCCGCCAGGACCATGACGTGGTGGTCGCCATGGTGCCGTTCTCGGTGGCCGCACGGCCGATCATCGACGGACGCCCCACCGGCTTCTGCAAGCTCGTCGTCGACCGTGGCACCCACCGGATCCTCGGCTGCCACGTCGTCGGCGAACGGGCGGTCGAGATCGTCCAGGTCGGCGCCGTCGCCGTGGCCGCCGCGATGCCGGTGGAGCAGCTCGTCCGGATCCCGCTCTCGTTCCCGACATACAGCAACGTTTTGGGCAGAGCCGCTGTCGACGCCGCCCGCCGGCTCGATGTGCCCGGGTTCTGGGACGAATAGCGAGCGCGGCTGCCGGTCACGGTCCTGGTCGATCGCTGCCCTGCCGTCGTCGTCCGAAGCTCCCGGCCAGCGCCTCCCAGAACCGTGACCGGCAGCCGCTGAGCAGCTCGCCGGTGCGGTGGCTCTATCCGGCCGGCGTCTCGTTCAAGCCCAGACCACGCAGGACGTCATCGCGGTTCGCGTCCCCGCGCAGTGCGGTCAAGGATTTCAAGCGGCCCAGCAGAGTCGTGGAAGACGCGGGGCACTTCAAGTCCTGAATCGCTGACAAGGTCCTCTCGTAACGCTGGATGCGGCTTTCCAGGTCCGTACCACTCGGCAGGCTCGCATTCTTGAGCGCCACCTGCGCGTTCACCTGGGCTTGCGTGGGCGGGCAGCGACCGGGAACGTTCACCCCGGTCGGGCCCACGCGGTCGGCTGTCGCGTTCGGATCGCCCGGGCTGAAACCCAGCGCCGGCACCAGAGCGCTGATGTCACCGGAGCCGGCTCCGGCGTTCCCCGTCGCTCCACCCGCGGCCGCGTCACCGGATCCGGCGGCTCTATCCGCCGGCGTTTCGTTCAACCCCAGACCACGCAGGACGTCATCGCGGTTCGCATTCCCACGCAGCGCGGTCAAGGATTTCAAGCGACCCAGCAGAGTCGTGGAAGACGCGGGGCACTTCAAGTCCTGAATCGCCGACAAGGTCTTCTCGTAACGCTGGATGCGGCTCTCCAGGTCCGTACCACTCGGCAGGCTCGCATTCTTGAGCGCCACCTGCGCGTTCACCTGCGCTTGCGTGGGCGGGCAGCGACCGGGAACGTTCACCCCGGTCGGGCCCACGCGGTCGGCCGTCGCGTTCGGATCGCCCGGGCTGAAACCCAGCGCCGGCACCAGAGCGTTGATGTTACCGACGTTGCCCTGTTCGGCGGCCTGGCTCATGCCCGTGCCGACCGCGAGCGCCGAGCCGAGCAGCGCTGCGGCGGCGCCTCCGATCGCCAGCTTGCGCGTCCGGCTACTGACTCCGCGTCGATACATGCACGGCCCCTCTTCGTCTCGGTACTGCTTGTGCCGAGATGTACGAGCAGTGATGTGGCAGCAGTTCATGACGCTGAGCAAGCGATCCTTAAAGTTTCTTTAACGCTCCCGAAGCAGTAGCCGACCGGCGTGAGATTGCTGAGATCGGCCCGCGCATCCATGTCCACCGGCTCGGTAGCTGCGCGACCGGCCGCTTACGCCGAGCCGGCCTCGAGCAACGCGGTCATGGCGTCGTTCTCGGCGGTCTGCTCGTTGACGACGTGCTTGGCCAAGTCGCGGATGTAGGCGTTGCCGTCCGGCAGCTCGAGAACCGACCGGGACATCGCGATGGCGCCCCGATGGTGCTCGATCATCAGCCGCAGGAAGACCCCGGGCGCCGCCGCCGCGTCCGCACGGTCCAGATCCGCCAGCTGAGCGGCGGTCAGCATGCTGTGCTCCGCCGCGTCCGGCGCCGAGGCCGCGGGCGCCGAGGCCGGCGGCCGGCCCCACGCGGTCAGCCACCCGTCGATCTGGTCCATCTCCCGCTGCTGATCATGTTCGATGAACTCAGCGATCAGGCGGATCCGCTCCGGCGCCCCGCCCTTCGCTAGCAGGGCTCTGCTCATCCGCACCGCCTGCTCGTGGTGCGTCACCATCATTCGGGCGAAGTGCTCGTCGGCGCTGTTCGGCGTCCCCGCGGCCGCGGGCGCGGCGGCGGGGCGGGCGGCGGACGCGCCGGCATCGGCGCCGGTGTCCGCTCCGGCGTCGCGGAGCTGGAACACGGCCACCCCGGTGACCGCCAGGGTCAGGAGAGCGGCAAGGCGGCGGATCATCGCGGGACTCCTTTCCGAATGCGCCGGCGCGGCCCTCGTCACCGAGGACCGCGCCGGCCGCTGCTCAGTTCTGCTCAGTTCTGCTCAGTTCTGCGAACCCGACGGCGCGAGCCCCTCGGGCTCCTGCTCCGGCGCGGGCTCCGGATTGCCGTTCTGCCCGGTGCGGCCGTCCGGCGTCAGCGGGTTCATCGCGCTGAAGTCACGAGGCACCAGATCGAAGCCCTGCCAGTGCATGGGCATCGGGCTCTGGTCCTCGTCGCGCGGCACGTGGTGGAACCCGACCCGTACCCACATCACCGGGTCGGTGAGCTTCTGCTTGTCCTTGACGAAGTCGAGGACGGTACGGACGTCCGCCGGGCACTCCGGGTCGGCGTCGTTGTCGCTGGCCCACTTCTCGCACAGGTTCTTCTCGGAGAACGTGACGTCCGGCTTCGTCTCCGGGTGGCCCTGGTAACGGTCGTTGCCGCCGGTGACCAGCTCGTACGAGCGCGGGTGCCCATCGGTGTTCTTGCTCTTCCGGCTGACCATCCGCCACCAGCGCTGGTCCACCTTGTTGAACGTGCCCTCCGAGGTGATGTCGGTCTTGGTGGTCTTCAGCTTGGCGGTCATGTCGCCGCGGCCGTCGAGCGCGGTGTCGTACTGCTGCACCCGCTCACCGCCCTGTCCACCGATATTGAAGTCCACCCGCCAGAACGCGTTGTGGTAGTGCATCGCCGCCTTGTACGCGTCGTCCTTGCCGACCGGCCAGCCGCGCGCGGTGTCCGACTCGTAGCCGGGCGCCAGGTCGCCGGTCGCGCCGAGACGGGCCGAGATCTCGCCGTCGTCGGAGAAGCGGTACTCGGTGACGTACTCGTACCAGGAAAGCTTGCTGATGGTGCGCAGCACCAGGTCGTGGCCCTGCTTGGAGTAGAGGGTGCCGGCCTCCGGCCCGTTCTCGCCCCAGTTCTCCTCGCGGGCCCGGTACGCCAGGCCGGCCGGCTCGGCGCTGACGCAGAGCACCGGGCGCTGGGCCGGCTCGGCGGAACCGTCCGAGCCGAGACGCGCCGACCCGCCCTTGCAGTCGTCGCCGTCCAGCGTCTCCAGCGACCAGCCGCCCATGCCGATGTCGGTGAGGTCGTCGAACTCCATGTCACCGGTGTCGTACGGCACGTGCAGCTGGGCCAGCCGGATCGAGTCCAGCACCTGGACCTGCTCCGGCTGGCGCGGGGTCGAGACGGAGACCTGGGTGAGCACCAGCCCGGCCATCTCGTGGATGCGCCAGCAGAGCTGCCACGTCGTACCGTTGGGCAGGGTCTCCTTCACCGTCGAGGCGCCGCTGCAGTTGGGAGCGGCAGCGGCCGCCTGGGCCGCCGCCGGAACGGAGGCGCCCAGCGCCGCCGCGGTCAGCAGCGCCACGGCGCCGGCCATCTTTCGGTACGTCATGCTGCCGGAGCCCCCGCTCACTTGAGGCGGGCGACCGTGCGCCCGGAAAGGTCGATGATGAACTCGCCGACGCTGAGGAACTGCCCGTCATCGGTCGACACGATCAGCTGCACGCAGCGGCTCTTGCCGCACTGCCGGTTACCCTCGTCGGCGGGCTTGGCCGTGTAGGAGTGCGCGGTGGGCACCAGGCCCTCGGTCCCGGTCAGCTGCTTGCCGGTGGCAGCGCGGTAGGCCTCGCCGATCCGGCTGCCGGCCGGGTCCGCGAGCAGCAGCTCGAGAGCGGTCCGGGTCTCCTGCTCGGACGCCGGCGGCTGCATGCCCGCGGCCGAGAACGACCGGACGAGCTTGCCGGCCGTCAGGTCGACCACCTGCTTGACCAGCTTCTCCGACTTGTAGTCGTAGAAGTACAGCTCCGCCTCCCGGCCGGCGGCCTCGGCGTCCACCTCGGCCGACAGGTACTCCGGACCCGCCTTGCCGGTCACATCCTGCGCGTTCGCCGCGAGCTCGGGGGTCAGCGCGATGGCGCGGGCCTTCGCGACCTCGGTGCTGGTGAGCGCGTCGTCCCCTCGCCCGGTGGCGGCCTCGGGAGCAGGCCGCGGATCGGTCACCGACACCTGCTCCGACGTGACCGTGGGCGTCGGCGCCGACGGCGCGGCGTTCGCCTGCCACGACGCGAGCCCGAAAGCCGTCACCGCCGAAGCCGTCGCCACACCGAGGCCCCAGCCCCATCTCTTGTGATGAACCACGTTCCACCTTTCTCCACCCGTCGCAAATCCACAGAGGACCCTACGGAGAAAAAGTTAGATTCCCGTGAAGAAAAAGAAGACAAATATCAATCCAGCGAAAGGCCGTCAACAAAGACGCAGGTCACCACGATCATCGGACCCCAGAGATTTCCCGAGCCGACAAGCCGCAGCTCAGTCCCGCCCCGGCAGCAGAGGACCCGAGCCAAAAAAGGGCATCCCCAAATCGTGCCAACAGTTCGCGGAAGCCGTACCCGAAGGGTTGGAAACAGCGAGGCGGGGAGCCGATGCGGGCACCTTCACCGCGACCACTCACGTGTAAGGAGTTCGGCAGGAGGGGCGCGAATACGATCGTTTCACGGGCTCACCCCGCACACTGTCGTCCCCGAACGGCTATGACGTGCCGCCCGAACCACCGACCGCAGACGTGTGCTGGCGCGCGATTCATCAACCGATAAACTCGACGCGTGGTCGGAGGAGGTCGAGTGTCGGAACCACACGCCGCCTCCTTCGGGCTTGACGATTTCGGCCTGGACGACCGCCTCCGGCTCTTCTCCTACGTCAACGCGGAGAACCGCCTCGGCTACCTCTGGGTTCTGCGGGCCTTCGAGTCCGCCCGCAACTCCTACCACGTCGTCCTGCACACCTCCGAGGTCCAGGAAGCGCTACAGGCCCTCGGCCAGGACCCGACGACGATGGACCTGCCGCGGCTCCTCGACGCCCTCGTCGACTGGGGTGTCCTCGACCGCGGCCAGGACGGCACCCGGGCGGCCACCCTCGCCGAATACCGCAACCGCCACTCGGTCTACCAGTTCACCGAGGCCGGCTACCGCGCCCACCGCGCGGTGGAGAGTGTCCTGACCGCCGGGATCGACGACAGTACCCTGTCCCGGCTCGTCTTCGCCGACCTCCTGGCCGACCTCCAGGCGCTGAAGACCGCCAATGAGGACGGTGACGCCGAGGAGGTCTACCGCAAACTCAACCGCCTCGACCGGGCGCTGGCCGACGTCGCGGAACGTGCCGCGCGGTTCTACCACATGCTCGGTGACCTGGGCCGCACCCACGACGTACGCCCGGAGGTCTTCCTCACCCACAAGGACGCCCTGCTCGCGCACCTGCGCGACTTCCACGACGAGTTGCAGCGGTACACGCCGCGGCTGCGTGAGGCCGTCCACGAGGTCGAGGCGACCGGCCTGGACCGGCTGATCGAGGCCGCGGCGGAGGCCGACGAACGGCTTTTCTCAACGCCCGCAGAACGCGAGAGTGACTGGCGGAGGCGCTGGGAGGGGCTGCGGTCCTGGCTGGCCCCCGCCACCGACCGCCCCAGCGAGGCGGAACGGCTCGGCAGCGCGACCATGGCCGCGATCGGCGATGTCCTGGCCCTGCTGCGCCGGGTCACCGAGGCCCGGCGCGGTGGTGTCAGCCGGGAGTCGCAGCTGCGGCACCTGGCCGCCTGGTTCACCGGCGCCGGTTCCGACGAGGCCGCCCACGCCATCTTCGACGTGGTGTTCGGGCTCGGCGCGCCCCGCCACGTCGGTGTCGCGTACGCCGATCCCGACGCCGTCGCGAGCAGGCTGTCCTGGTGGGAGGCACCGGCCGTCGAGCTGTCGCGTTCCCTGGTCCAGAGCGGTCGCATGCCGGGACAGGGCAACGGCCGCATCGCGCGAGTCGACCGCTCGGAGAATTCCCGCCGGGCGCTGCGCGAGAAGCAGCTGGCCGAGGAACAGCGGCAGGCGCAGGCGGCGGCGAGCTTGATCGACGCGACGGTGCTGACCGAGGCGCAGGCCGCGGTGCTGCGAAGACTGCTCGACATCACCCTCAGCGCCCGTAACGGCGATCGCACGATCGCGGCTGCCGCGTTCGGCGTGCGGCTGACCTTGACCCGCCGGCCCGGCCGTTTCACCACGGTCCGTACCGAGTCCGGGAACCTGCACCTCGACGGCTACGAGCTATCCGTCACCACGGCCGATCACACCAGGATCAGAGCCGCCGCATGAGATTCGCCGCCGACGTCTCCGATCTGGAGCTGGCCGACTACCAGCGTGCCGTCCGCCTGCTCATCAGGAACCCGCTGATCACCGCGACATGGCCGGACGAGAAGGCGCTGCCCCGGGTCCGCCGGTTCTCCGCCGAGCTGCGCCGCGACCTGGCGGAGGCGTTCGGGTACCGCCTCGAGCTGCACGGCGCGACCGCCCGCCTGGTCCGCACCACCGGACGCCTCGAACCCGACCGTCCCGCCGTGTCGAGGACCGGCCGCCCGTTCGACCGGCACCGCTACGCCTACCTGTCGCTGTGCCTGGCCGCCCTGGGCCGCGCCGGCATCCAGATCACCCTGAGCGAGCTGGCCGAGTCGGTCGCCGCCGACGCCGGCCGGATCACCGGGCTGGGCCTGGACCCGGACGTCGGCGCGGACCGGCGCGCCTTCGTCGACGCGGTCGCCTGGCTGGAGGAACGCGGGGTGCTGCGCCTCGCCGACGGTTCCAGCGCCGCCTGGGCCAGTGATCCCGGCGCCGGTGAGGCGCTCTACGACGTCGCTCGCGACGCGGTGTTCGCGCTGTTCCGGCCGCCGCGGGTGCTGCAACACATCGATTCGGTGACCGCCCTGCTGGAACGCTCGATGACCAGCAGCGGCAACGCCGAACGCCGGGCCGCGGCGCAGGCCGCCCGCCGGGCCGTGCTGGAGCAGCCGGTCATCTACTTCGACGACGTGAGCGCCGAACTCGGCAACCATCTGCGCGGGCAGGCCCTGCCTGCCGACCTGTACCGGCTGACCGGGCTGCGCCTGGAACGCCGCGCCGAGGGGGTGCTGCTGGTCGACACGAACGGCTGGTCGGCGGAACGGTTCCCGGGCACCGGCTCGGTGGCGCAGGCCGCGATCCTGCTGGCCGTGGCGATCGCCGACCGGGTCGCCGACCCGGACGGCCGCAAGGCCCGCCGGATGCCGGCGCCCGACCCGCGCGAGCAGCAGGCGAAGCTGATCGGGCAGATCGACGCGGGCCTGCCGTCGAGCATCGAACTCATCGAGGACGAGGCCGCCGACGACGATCCCGGTGCCGGCGAGACCGGCACCGAACAGCGCCTGCCGTTCATCACCGACAGCTTCCTGCGGGAGGCCACGGCCGAGATCCTGCAACAGTTCGGGACCGCGTTCGGCGCCGCCTGGCACACCGACCCGGACCGGCTGCGCACCGAGGCGATCGGTTTGCTCGTACGATTCGGTGCGGTCATCCCCGTGCCCGGCGGTGTCCTGGCCCGCCCGCTGATCGGCCGCTACCGCGGCACGACAGCCCAGGTGAAACAGCGAACCCTTTTCTAGAAGGACCGTCCTTGGCCCGCTTCGCACCCACCCGCGCCGGCATCATCAACCTCTGGGACTACCGCGACGAGGAGTTCCTGTTCGTCGACGGCTGGCTGGTGCTGCGCGGCCCGAACGGCTCCGGCAAGACCAAGGCCCTCGAGGTGCTGTTCCCGTTCGTGCTCGACGGGCGTATCGAGCCGCGCCGGCTCAACCCGTTCGCCGGCGAGGACCGCACCATGAAGTCGAACCTGCTCTACCGCGGGCAGGACTCGTCGTACGCGTACGTGTGGATGGAGTTCGGCGACGGCGAACGGCACGTGACGATCGGCATCGGCCTGCGCGCGCACCGGCACAACGACCGGGTGACCCGCTGGCACTTCGTCGCCGACGGCCGGGTCGGTGTGGACCTGTCGCTGCTCGACGCCGACGACCGGCCGGTGTCGCGCCGCGACCTGATCGACCGGCTCGGCGCGGAGTCGGTCCGCGACTCCACCGAGGAGTACCGGCACCTGGTCGACGCGAAGCTGTTCGGCCTTGGACCGGCCCGCTACGAACAACTGCTCGACCTGGTGCTGACGCTGCGCAAGCCACAGCTGGCGAAGGATCTCAACCCGGTGGAACTGTCCCGCACCCTCCAGCGAGGGCTGCGCCCGGTCGAGGACCATCTGCTGGTCGAGGCGGCCCGCTCGTTCGACGACATGGAGGCGGTGGCCCGCACCCTCGAAGGGTTGATCGCCGCCGATGCCGCGACCACCGCGTTCCTCGCCGTCTACGCGACCTACCTGCGTACCCATGCCCGAGCCGCCGCCGACGCACTCACCTCGCGCCGCGACAGCATCGGCGAACGCCGGGCGATGCTCGCCGCCGCCAGGCGGGAAGCGGCCGAGGCCGCGCGACAGGCCGTCGAGATGGCCGAACAACTGCGGGCGGTCGAGGGCGAGCCGGGCCGGTTGCGGGCGCACCTGGAACGGTTGAAGGGCTCGGCCGCCTACCGATCCCACGAACAGCTCGCCGACCTGGAACGCCACGTCGCCGACCTGGCGAAAGCCGCCACGGCCGCGGAGGTCCTGGTCACGTCCGAGCAGCAGACCGCGCGGCGCCGGCAGGACGAGTCGGTGAAGGCGGCCGCCACCGCCCAGGACGCGCACGCGAAAACCGGCCGGGTCGTCGCCGACCTCGCATCCGAAGCGGAGATCGGCGGCCTGACCTGGTCTTCCACCGACGCCCGCGAGGACGGCCTGGTCACCCGCCTGGCCGCCCGGTCCGAGGCGCGCCGCGACGACGTCCGGGCCGTTCGCGAGCTCGCCGCACGCCTCACCGACGCCGAACGCGAGCATGTCCGGGCCGCTGAGGCCGATCGGGACGCGCGGGCCGCGGCCGACGACGCCGCGCTGGCCGAGCAGGAGGCCGCCGAGATGGTCGAGACCGCCAAAGAACAAACCGCTTCAAGGGTACGGGCGTGGGGCGCCGAGAACGCACCGCTGCTCGGCGAATTGGGAGTCCCCGAACTACCGGAGATCCTGGCCGGCGCCGTCGCCGGGCATGCGTTGCGAGACCTCTTCACCGAGCAGGTCGCCACGCCGGTCGCCACGATCCGCGACGAACTCGCCGCCCTCGGCGCCCGCGAGGACCGGCTGACCGGCGAACGCGATGAGGTGATCGCCGAACGCGCCGCGATCGCCGCCGAACACGACGACGCTCCACCGCCGTCACCGACGCGCCCGGCCGCGCGGACCGGCCGGGCCGGCGCTCCCCTCTGGCAGCTGGTCCGCTTCGCCGACCACCTCTCCGGCACCGAGGCCGCCGGGATCGAGGCCGCCCTGCACGCCGCCGGCCTGCTCGACGCCTGGGTGACCCCGACCGGCGACGACACCAGTGACCACGACGCCTTCCTGCGTGCCCTCAGCCCGGCCGGCGGCGCCACGCTCGCCGACGTGCTGATCCCCGAGGACCAGGACCTGGTCGGCGCCGACCGGATCACCGCCGTTCTGCACGGCATCGGGCTCGGCGACCTCGGCGGCGCCTCCGGCATCAGCGGCGACGGACGCTGGGCACAGGGCTCCGCGACCGGCCGTTTCACCAAGCAGCAGCCCGAATACATCGGCGCGACCGCCCGCGCGGCCCGGCGCGCCGCCCGCATCGCCGACTGCGATCGGCGCATCGCCGCCCGGCAGACCGACATCGATCAGGTAGCGGCGGCCCGCCGGACCCACCGGGACACCCTGGCCGAGGTGGACCGGGCGGGCGCGGCGCTGCCGCCGCGCACCGCGATCACCGAGGCCGAGCGGGCCTGGGACCGGGCGGCAAGCCTTTCCCGGGTACGGCGGGAGCAGGCCCACGAGGCCGCCGGCCGTCTCGATGCGGCCGTCGCGCAGCAGGCGTCGGCCGGCGCCCAGCTGCGACGGGCGGTCGCCGAACGGTCCCTGCCGGTCGACCGTCTCGACGTCGTCGCGACGGCCCTGGATCGGTTCGAGCGGCTCGGCGTCGAACTGCGGCACGCCTACGAGCGGGCCGGGACCGCGTCGACGCAGGCCGAACAGGCCGCCGACCGGCACGCCGAAGCCGAGGAACGCGCCGAGGCCGCCGAGCGGGCCGCCCGTGACGCGCGGCTGCGGCACGGCGAGAAGGACGAGGAGCTGCGGACGCTGTCGGCCGCGATCGGCACCGAGGCCGCCCAGGTCCTCGCCGACGTCGCGCGGACCGAACAGGACGTCATCGCCGCCGAAGCCGCCCTGTCCACGGCGCGCAAGGCCGACACCGACGCCCAGAAACACCAGGCCGGCGCTGATGCGCGCGTCCAGCTCGGCGACCGCTCCGTTGAGGAGGCGGTTGCCGAGGCGCGCCGGGAAGCAGTGCGGCTCCGCCCGTACGCTCAAAAAGATCTCTTGGGTCTGATGCGCTGCCCGCCGCACCTGCGGTGGCCCGTCACCGAGGTCGCGGAAAGCGACCTGGACCCTGCCGTCGTAGCGCTGCACGAGGCCATCCTCGGCGCCACCCGCGAGCTGAGCCCGACCGAGACGTCGCTGAAGCAGTCCGCCACCCGCCTCACCAGCGCCCTCGCCGACCTGCAGGCCCAACTCCCGGCCGCCGGTCTCGACCACCGGCCGGAATGGGACACCGACGAAGGCGTCATCGTGGTCCGCGTCGCCGACGAGCAGGGCCTCACACCGGTCGCGAACTTCGCCGAACGCATCGCCGGTGAACGCCGTGACCAGGAACAACTGCTCACCGACGCGGAACAGCGGGTCTTCGAGGACGCGCTGCTCGGACAGCTCGCCGGGCAGATCCACCGCCGGACGATCGAGGCCCGCGACCTGGTCAGCGCGATGGACACCCAGATGCGCGCCCGCCGAATGTCCTCGGGCCTCACCGTCGGGGTCGGCTGGCGCCTCTCCGACGACCTCGACCCGGAGCAGCGCGAAGTCTGCAAGCTGCTCGAACGTGACCCGGCCCGGCTCGGCCCCACACAGCTCACCACGCTGCGCCGGCACTTCGCCGCCCGGATCAAGACGGCGCGGGCGCAAGCACCGGAAAAGCCCTACCGCGAACTGCTCGCCGAGGTGCTCGACTACCGGCAGTGGCGGGTCTTCGCGTTCACCCTGCACCGCCCCGGCGGCGTCAGCGAACCACTCACCAGGGCCCGGCACAGCCAGCTCTCCGGCGGCGAGCAGTCGGTGTCGCTGCACCTGCCGCTGTTCGCGGCGGCGAACGCACTGTTCGGCTCGGCGCGGCCGGACGCGCCCCGGCTGCTCGGCCTCGACGAGGCGTTCGCCGGCGTCGACGACAACGGCCGCGGCGAACTGATGTCGCTCGCCAAACAGTTCGACCTGGACCTGTTCATGACCGGCTACGACCTGTGGGCGACACATCCGGCGGTGACCGGGTGCGCGCACTACGACCTTTCCCACTCCACCGTGGAACATGCGGTGTCGGCGATGCTGCTGGTCTGGGACGGCGCCGCGAACGTGGCCGATTTCGACGGCACCCTCGCCCGGGCGCTCGGCTCACCGGAGACCCGCCGTGCCCTCGCCTGAATCCCCCGTGTCCTCGCCTGACTCCCCCGGCTTTTCGCTTGAGTCCCCCGGCTGGGTGCGGCTGCTCGCCGCGGCTCGGCGCAGTCTCGAACGCACCGGCGGCGACCTGGGCGGATCGGTGTCGCTTGCTGCCCCGGACGAGGCCGAACGGCTGGTCGTGATCGGGGTGACCGGGGTGTACCGGCCGGCCGGGGTGAGCCGGGTGAGCGTACGGCTTGCCGATCTGGACCAGTTCCTGCGCGAGGCACACGGTGTGGGTCTGACGGAGGCCGTCGGGCCGTTCCGGGACCGGCCCGGTGACCGCGCCCGCGAGGCTGTCGGCCGCGACGCCGTGGTTTCGCTGGCCGCTGATTGCCGTCACGCCGGCGAGGCCTGGTTCGCGTCCTGGCTGGACTCGCTTCCACTGACGCGGATCGTCCGGTCCGGCCTGCCCTTCCCCGATGTGATCTCCGTGCTGGACGCGTTGCCGGCCGACGACGAGCCGATGCCGGTGTTCGCCGAACGGGTACTGGGCGACACGAAAGCCCTGGTCGACGGGCCGGTGCGCGGGCTGGTACTGCGTGCTGTCGCGGCCTGGCACGAGGTGGGAGTCCCGGAACGCGCCGAACAGGAACGGGCCCTGTGGGAGCTGGCCGGGGTGGTGCCGGACGACCTGGCCAGCCAGGTACTCGTCCTGAACCTGCCCGCGGCGGGTGGGCTGCTCGGCTCGTGGCTGACGTCAGCCGCCGCGGCGCACGTTCCGCTGCGGGTGACATTGCATCAGCTGCGGCTCGAGCCGTTGTCTTTTTTCGCACTATCGGACGTCTACGTGTGTGAGAACCCCGCCGTGCTGCGGGCGGCCGCGGGCCGGGCCACCGCGCCGCTGATCTGCACCGAAGGGGTGCCGTCAGCGGCGGTGCACGTGCTACTCAGCGCGCTGCCGCCATCGACCGTCATCCGCTGGCGCAACGACTTCGACTGGACCGGGGTCCGGTTGACAGGAGCGGCGCTGGCCCGCTATCCCGGGGCAGTGCCGTGGCGGATGGGGATGGCCGATTACGCGGCGGCGCAGGGCGGGATCGCGCTGGCAGGGACGCCTGCTGTGACGGGGTGGGATGCAGGGCTGGCGGAGGCGATGGCTGCGTCGGGGCGCGCGGTCATGGAGGAACGGCTGCTCGAGGGGTTGCTTGCTGACCTGCTTCGGGCGGCACCTTGATCATGGCCGAGTCGTTCGGCGACCTCGTGCACGCCGAAGCCGGCGTCGAACAGTGTCGACGCGGGTCAGGTGCCGGATCTGATGCGGCTTGATCGGCCGCACCCCGGCAGCCTCCGCGAGCTTGTTGAACCTGTCGGTGAGATTGTCCGGCCGCAGCAGTCGGCCGGTGCGCCCGGTGAACAGGTACCGCGACGCCGCTCCACGGCTCGCCGCCACCTCGCTCAACATGTCCAAGGTGAGCGGGTCAAGGATCAGGGTGCGTTTGCCGTTGTGCGACTTCGGCGGTTTCACCCTGAGCCGGCTGCCCGGATCCTCGACAACGATCTGCCGACGGACCCTCAGTGTGCCCTGCACCGGCTCCAGATCTCCGCGCCGCAGCCCGCACAACTCGCCGCGCCGCAAGCCTGTCACCAGCAGCAGCCGCAAAACATCGGGAACAACCGATCCCCGGCGACGTAGTCACCGAATCGCTGCGCTTCTGTCAACGTCCAGACCGGCCCGCTCTTCGTCGGTCTCCCGAGGCTTGCGGACGCCGAGCGTGATGCCGAGTTGTTCGGCGAACGCTTTAGCCAGCACGAGATCCAAGGTGCGGATGGTGGTGCGGGAGTAACCGCCGGTCTCCAATTCGCCGTAGGCGCGCTCCACCATCCGGGCGCTGAGCCGCGAGGCCCGAGTCCGGCCGATGTACGGGTAGATGAGGCTGAACAGCCAGGCGTAGTTGTAGCGCGTGTTCGGGCTTTAGCTCCTGCTTCCGAGACAGCAGCCACCCATCACAGATCGTCTGCGCGGTATCACTCTGCCGCGGCCGGGCCGGACGTGTATCCCGCTGCCGGCACAGCTGGTCATACACCTTCTTCGCGGCCTTCGCCGTGGCGAACCCGGAACGCCGCGCCTGCATTTGGACTCCGTTGCTGTCATGACCGAGCTCGAGCCTGAACCCGAACAACCCGGTCACCGTGCCCCACGAGATGATCATGGAAGGACTACCGGCATTCACTGATGCCACTCGATCGGGGTACGCATCCGGAGCTGCCGGCAGGCTCGTCGATGACGGCCGACACCAGCCGTCTCCGTAGGGCGGGCATTGCCGTCAGCTCATGAAACAGACTGTCCGCATCCATGCGGGCGTTTCAGCGAGGTGGACATCAGCACGGCGAGCAAGCTGCCCCAGCCCTGCATCCAGTCGGTGATCTTCGGAGCCTCAGCGGCGAGCACGAGCACAGCGCGAGGGTATCGATACACCGCCACTGTCTACTGTTGGCGGTGAACTCACGGCTTCGGTAGTCTGGTCGGCACGCTCGCCTGCTCGGGGTGAAGTCGCTGGAACTTGGCGACCGGGCACACCTTCCCGCCCGAACCCGACAGCTAACCTCGCAAGTGTGCCGAAAAGGAGAGACGAAGCTTAGCAGTCGCCACCCGTGAAGAAGGCCAAGACGAGTGCTAACTCGCCCTTCCTCACTGGCAACGCACTGAGCCCTGACCCGGCCAGGCGGCTGCATTATGAGGCGCACCTTGGGTCAGGGACGGGGGAACCATATCCGCAGCGAGTTCGCATCTGCATGTCCATATGCGGTTGTGACTCGTCGTGTGAGCGTCGATTTCTTCGACGAATGGATCCCGCCGTGCCCTGGATCGTTGCCCTCGTTCTCGTGCCCGTCCTCGCCTGGGGGATGTGGCTTCTCTTCTGTTACGCGATCACCAAGGCCCACGGTGTCGAGGCGCTGAAGGCTGCTCCACCCATCGCGAAGGCTTTCCCCGTTGTCGAGTGGATCTCCGGCTTGAAGGCTGTCGGCCCTTGGGTGATGGAAATTCTCGGCCGAGGCGGACCGCCTCCTCCTCCCCCTCCAGCCGTTAGTCCTCCGCCACCCCCGGTGTAGACATCGTGGGACCGTCGGAACTTCCGTCTAGACATCGTGGGATGGAGGTTAGGCCAGGTCACGCGATCCTCTTACGTTCGCTGCGTTCCACCCCAACGACGCAATGGAGGACGCCATGACCGACCAGCCGACCACCCCCGCGACCGAAGCTGCCGCCACCCCGGAGGTTCCGGCCACCGAGGCGAAGCCGAAGACCACCCGCCGCGCTCCGGCGAAGAAGGCCCCGGCCAAGAAGGAATTCGCGCCGAAGGTGACCGAGTCCGGCCGCCTGGACCACTCGGACTGCGGGCACGAACGGACGGCGAAGGGCCGGTCGGCCTGCCGGGCCGAGTATGCCAAGACCAACAAGCAGGGCTGACCACACCCACCGATCACCCGATGAACGGCTCTGCCGCCCGAGGCAACTGACGACCAGGTCCGCGCGCACGTCCGGCACCTCTTGCAAGCCAGGAAGGGCTCAAATGACGGGTACGCCGTGCTGCTGATCAACGAGTGCCACAGCGCCGCCGAACTACCCGCCTCATTGTCCAACTTCCTCCAAGCGATCGACGCCCACCTACGTCCGGCGTCGACGGCCGACGCGGAATCCACGGCGGCGCCGGAAAGCTGAGATGCCGGTGGAACTCGACGACACCCGCAAGGCAATCCTCGCCGCATCTGGGCACCTGCTGATCCAGGGCGGTCCCGGTTGCGGCAAGACCACCATCGCCCTGCTCAAGGCCGCCGAGGTCATGAACACACTGGAGCCCGAGCAGCGAGTTCTCTTCCTCAGCTTCTCCCGGGCCGCGGTGCGCCAGATCTCCGATCGGATGCGCGGCACCCTCACCCCGAGCATCCGCGACCGGCTCGAGGTCCGTACCTTCCATTCGTTTTTCCTCGAACTCGTCCGAGCGCACGGACCACTACTGAACGGCAGCCCCTCGTCGTTCATCGCGCCGGACGGGGAGCGGCAGCTCAAAGCGGACTTCACCGGCGACTGGGCCCTCGAAACCGAACGCCTGGCCCGAGACGAAGGCCGATACGTCTTCGACCGTCTCGCCCCGACCGCGGCCACTCTGTTGACCACGATCCCGGCCGTACGCACGCTCTACTGCGACACGTATCCGCTGGTCATCGTCGACGAATTCCAAGACACCAACGAAGACCAATGGCGCGCAGTACGAGCCTTGAGTGAGACGTCGACGATCATCTGCCTGGCAGATCCGGACCAGCGAATCTACGAAGGCTTCGTACCCGGCGTCGACGAACATCGCATCGAGCAAGCCATCGAGCAACTGGCACCCGAACAGTTCGAACTGTCCGGAGACAACCACCGCAGCCCTGGAGGAGGACTCCTGGACTACGCCAACGCGGTCTTGCGCAACGACCCCAACCAGCCAATCCCCCCGAGCGTGAAGACCAGGTCATACCAATTCCCTGTCAACGTCGAGCAGTGGACGCACACGGCTATCGTCGCGGTACGCGCATTCCTCGAGCAGCGGCTCGGCCGAACGCCGACGATCGCGGTACTTGCCGCCTCCAGCGCCCTGGTCGCTCGAGTCTCTGAGCGGATCTCCATCGATCAGCCACATCTCACCAAGGCGAACGCCATGCTGCACGCAATCGACCACGAGCTGCACTGGGATGCGGCCCTATCGGCCGCCGCCGGCTACGTCGTCGCGTCGATCATGGAGTGGCCCAGCCTGACCAAGATCGAAGCCCTAGCCGGCACTCTGACCGCCATCACCGACTTCTACCGGATCAAGCTCGCCGACGGCACCAACGGGGCACGCGCCACCATCACCACCATCGAAAAGGCCATCGCCGCGATACGAGACGGCAAGGCTCCCCGCTCCAACGCCGCGAAGGTGCTTCTCGCCGACTTTGACTCGCCCCCGGAATTCTCCGGTGACCCCGTCAGCGATTGGCAGATCGCCCGCAAGCGGCTACACAGCGCCACCGAGCTTAAAGAGATCTTCAGCAAGGCCCGGCTCCTACGGCTGTTCAAGGCGACCGACGCGCTTGCCTGGACGTTGATGGACGTCTGGAACGGCCGCAACGCCTACCCGGGCGCCGCGCTCGCCGTCCGACGGGTCCTGGCCAACGAGACATTGGAAGCTGCACAGGCCGACCCCGTGCCGGTCAGCTTGATGAACATGCACAAGTCCAAGGGCAAAGAGTTCGACGCTGTCATCATCACCGAGGGTCAGTACAAAGATCAACTACTCGACACCGCCTGGGAGGCCGTTCGAGTAGAGCGAGCTCGGCGGGTTCTGCGAGTCGCGATCACCCGTGCGCGCTTCCTGGTGGTCTTCGTACGCCCGGTCGGCGCCAACTCGCTGATCGGCTGAAATGGCCCAAGTCCAGAGGCATCGTGGCTGTTGCGGCTCGGTTGTACAGGCTCAGATGCGCCGCGTGAACTGCCCAACGCCGGTAGATCAGCCTGCTGAGGGCTCATCGGAGTATTGCTAGTTCAGCCACCGCCCGGCTTGTCAGACCATTGGTAGCCGGGCCGGCCCCGGCACCTCCTGCGGGTGAACTCGCCAAGCCATATGTCGAGCCGCCGAGTCTGGTCCGTGTTGGCTCGATACAGTCTGAAGCGGCGGCTCGGAGCCGGCCGCCCGCTGCACAGCGACATCCGATGCCCGGACATCGATGCCCGCAGTTCAAGGGTGGTGCCCGTGGCTCTGTCTATGCCGAAGCTAGTCTCCATGCCGATTGACCTCAGCAAGCCGCGGCGTGGTCCGGGACGTACGCCGTGCCTGGAAGGTCAACCATGAGAGGGACGAACCCGAGTCGCTGGAAGTACCGTCGGGACATCACGAAGGAGCCGAGCGCCCTCGCCCGCCGGGGAATTCCGCAGCGCGGCGAGTTACTGAAGCAGCCGATCAGCCAGCAAGTTCTGCAAGCCACCCTGCTCGAGATCTTCGCCCATGCCCGCCGGAACCACCCGTGGAACCCGACTGGCCGGACGTTGACCGAGCTGTTCGACTGCTACGGATCATGGATCTCGCCGCAGCCGGATCGCATCATCATGGGCTCGACCCTGGCTCCGCGGATGGCCAGCTACCTGTTGCCCTACGTTAGCGAGCGGCGCGGCTGGCTGGAGTGCCGAGGCATCCCCGGATTGCGATTCCATGGCCTCACCCGCCATGGGTACGAGTTGCTGCATCTTCCCACTGACACCATCATCGAGATTCGTGACCGCCGTCGTGCGACCATCCAGCTGCTCGAGTTCGAGGTTCGGGACAACCGTGACGCCAAGGGATTCGAGCCGGTCTGGCGTACCAGCGGCCTCACCGAACTCGAAGACCGATGGGGCAACCTCTGGTTACCTACCTCGCACACCGGCCTCTACAGCGCGTTCTTCCCGCTTCTGCCCGTGCTCGATAGCCAGAGCGGCCGTGACGCCGTTTTCGTCCCTGCCCCGGCTGAAGCGGCACGGGCCCACCTGAGCTGGTGCGGCACGATCACACCGGCCGAAGCGGTGGCCTACCTGAACGACCTGGACGTCGACGTGTACGGCGGGCCGCTAACCATCACCTCGCAGGCCCCTGGGTTCGCGATCGCGAGCGCCGGCGGCATCAGCATCGAGCTGCACCAGCGCGCGGCCTGCATCGAATGCCAAAGCTCCGATTCAAAGTGGGAAGGCCGACCCTCTGCACTTGAGGAGGAACACCGACAAGCGGCGTAAGAAGGCAGGGGCTACCTGCCGGTAGCCGCAGCGCGGATACCGGCAGGCACCACCACTACCTCGTCGGTCGCTGGCGGCCTGGACTTGCTCGCACCAGCGGTCACGCTGGGAGACCTACATGTAGTAGGCGTAGCGAGTGGCGATACGGGCTCCCTCGGGGTCTGTAAAGAGAACGGCTCTGGCGCATATTCGGTGACCGCATCCGAATAGCCGTGCGTCTACGCCTTGCCACCGGCGGCTGGCCTACTCCGAGAAGACCAATCGACCTAAAGTTGACGTCGGCGTTCGCGCCTGGCCACGAACGGCTTCACGCAGTCACCGCCGCCAGCGACATGGCGATCATGGACCCGAATCTAAGCCGAAGGCGGCAGACGTTCCGCCCGGAAGCACCGAGACGGTGCGCAGTCCGGGATCGGTTACACCTGCGAGGTACTTCGGGACGGCTCACGCCCGGCCGGCCACTGCGAATGTTGTCGAGAAACTTGAGCCCTACAGAGCGTAGTTAACGATCCAGGCAGCGGTGTTGTTACGGCCCAGGCTAGGCGACTTACGTTACTGGCGGTGACGGCAAGATCGGCGTACATTGCTCGTCAGTTCGATCACCTGTACGAGTAACTTGCCAGCGCCAGATGAGGACGGCCGTGTACGAAGTTGACTTCCTTCCGGTGGAGAACGAGAACCAGGACGGCGGCAAAAGCGGCGACGCCATTACGGTCCGGTTCACCGTCGAGTCCACGCAGCGCCTCGCCGTCGTGGTGATCGACGGGGGCCGCGGCTACACCAGTGAAGACCTCGCCGGCCACGTGGAGAAGCACTATCAGACCCGCCAGGTCGATCTGATGATCTCTACGCACCCTGACGCCGATCATCTGGACGGCCTGGCCGGGGCGATCGATCTGCTCGATGTGCGACAGCTGATGATCCACCAGCCCGGCCTGCACCGCCAGGACATCGCCGACTTCTCCAACCTGGAGTCGCTGGAGAAGTTACTCGCGACCGCCCGCGCCAATCGGGTGTCGCTGGTCGAGCCGTTCGCCGGCACCTCCCGGTTCGACGGTCAGCTGACCGTCCTGGGACCGACGCGGTCATACTACGAGACCTTGTTGGACCAGCAGCTGCGGGAAGCCCGGTCTGCGGCGCTGTCGGTCGCCGCCCGAGAGTCGGTGCGGCAGACGGGCGTCAACCTGCTCGAGCATTCGGCCGCGTCCCTGCCGACGGAGACGTTGAGCGACGATGGGGAGACCAGTCCCCGCAACAACTCTTCGGTGATCACGCTGTTGACCGTGGACGGCGAACGGATGTTGTTCACCGGCGACGCCGGCATCCCGGCTTTGGAGGCGGCCGCCGCCCGGTACGAAGACCTGCACGGGTCATTTCAGCTACAGCCGCTGAGGTTTCTGCAGGCCCCGCACCACGGCAGCCGCCGCAATCTCGGCCCAACCGTTCTCGATCGGCTAATCGGGCCGCCGTCGGCGCCGCATCCTGGCACCCGGACCGCGATGATCAGTTCGGCGAAGGCGGCGCCGAAACATCCGTCGCCGAAGGTCGTCAACGCGTTGATCCGCCGGGGGTGCGTGGTCGTGGCGACCGAGGGCGGCACCATCTGTCATCACAGTCCTGACGCCCCGTCCCGGGCTGGTTGGTACCCCGTCACCCCGCTGCCGGCGCTGGTGGAGACCGGCGATGACGATTGACCGCCGTGGGCGCCGCGCGAGGCGGGCATGACCCTGCTGCAACTGGTCACCGACCGGTACACCCGGACGGCGCGGTTCCTGCCCGCTGTGCTTGTCGTGGCCCCGGTGTTCGTCTTGACGGTCACCGCCATTCCGGTCGCGGTCGGCATCGCCAGTAAGGTGTCCGCGGTCGCGGCGTTTTGCCTGCCGGTGCTCGTGTCGCAGGCAGTCCGCGACCGCGGGCTGCGCGTCGAACCGGGACTGTTCCGCGCCTGGGGAGGGCGCCCCTCCGAACTCTTGCTGCGCTGGCGAGACGCGCCAGCGCCGGCCGTGGTGGCCCGGCGGCACCGCCTCGTGCTTACACATCTCGGTATCGATCTCCCCGACGCCGCCGGTGAGCATGCCGACCCGGTCGAGGCCGACGCGCTATACGCAGTCGCTACCGCGGCGCTGCGGGAACGCACCCGCGATCGAGCCCGGTTCCCGCTGGTCTTCGAAGAAGTCGTCGCCTATGGCCTGCGACGCAACGGGTACGCGTGCCGCGTACCGGGAATGATTGTCTGCGGGCTGGCCATCCTGGTTACTCTCGCTCTCGCCTACTGGGCGATCGTGCCGCTGGGCTGGAAGCAACAGACCGGGCTGATCCTCTTCGATCTGGTCTGTGCGGCGACATGGCAGTGGTGGTTCACGCAGGGTTCGATACGTCGAGCCGCCGAGAAGTATGCCGAGCAGCTGTTCGTGTCGCTGGAGACACTCGGTAACGCGGCCGCCGTGCCCTCGTCCGACGAGCCCTGACGAGTCCGGCGCTCCGGACTCGACGGTCGATTGGAGAAAGTGTCAGACCCGTTCGGCAAGATGACCGGGTGGCAAGTATCCATCTGTTCAATGGCCGCGAGTTACCGGCGGACCTTGGCACCAACCACAAGCAGGTCGTGGACGCCCTGAACGGCTGGGACGACGACGACTTCCTGGCGCGCACCGACGCGGACCTCATTACCGAGCTCGTCGCGGTCGGCGCGGTCGAGTGCCCGGAGCTTCACCGCGAGCAGTGGTACATGGAGGAGAAGCCGATCGAGACCGAACGCATCGTGGTCGATGCATTTCGGGAACGAGTACGCCAACGAGTCATCCGGTACACCGTCCGAATCCCGTTCAGCGGTCACCCTGCCCCCTTCACCATGAAGGCGAGCCAATACTTCACGTCGCCGCTGGAGGGCAAGGTCGACGAAAAGGCCAGCGAGTTGGTGATCGTCTGGGAGGGCACGCACCCCCAACCGGACGAGATCAGACAGTGGTTCCAAAGGTTGATCGATCGCATCGAGCAAGCTCTGGGCTTTGCCCGCGCTGACATCAATGCCCACAACGGCAACCTGCTCAACCAGGTCCCGCAATGGGTCGCCCAGCGACGGGCGCGCCTGCTCGCGGCGCGGCAGGTCCATGCAGACATCGGCATTCCAATCCGCCGGCGAGCCGACGCTGACGTCCACACCGTGCCTGTACGGCGGCGCCGGCTCGTCACACGTACGCCACCGCCGAACCAGAGCAACACGAAACCGTTCGAACCCGAGCCAACGCTCGAAGAAGCTAGCTACGAGGACGCACTCGCGGTGTTGCGAAACGCCCGCAACGCGTTCGAACGCAGTCCATCGCTGACCGAGAAGCTCGGTGAAGAACTGATCCGCGACCTGCTGCTGATCCTTCTGAACGCCCAGTTCGAGGGAAAGGCAGGGGGCGAGCTCTTCAACTGCGGCGGCAAGACCGACATCCTGATCCGCGAGAAGGATGCCAACGTCTTCATTGGCGAGTGCAAGATCTTCGGCCCGAAGGATGGACCCGGCAAGATCACGGACACGATCGATCAACTCTTAGGCTACCTGACCTGGCGCGACACCAAGGCCGCATTGTTGCTCTTCATCCGGGATCGCGACGTCACCAACGTGATCAGTAAGGCCATCACCGCGTTCGAGGACCACCCGAACTTCAAGCGACGCGGCACGACCCACCCGGATGAGCGATACGACTTCGTCATCCACGCAAATGGTGACACGGCCCGCGAGATGCGTATCGCCTTCTTGCCATTCCTCGTCGGCGGTGCCCGGTAGATCGACACGCCAGAGCCGCCGATGTTTCTCGCCTCACGAGTTAGCGGTGCCGACCAATGGCTCGGTGCCGCTTCGCGACTGGCAGAAACCGTCGAGCTGGCCCATTCGTCCGCGACGACACGCGACGGCGGGCGGAACCGAGCGACGATGCTCACGTCCTCAACGTGCCTCGAGACCAAGTTGCTGCGGAGCCCCATACAGCCTCGGCTGACTGAGCTGCCGACCGTACAGATGCCATCCGAGCAGCGTCAGAAGTTTGTCCTGATTCCTACAACTATGATCCCTGATTGGCACGCCCAAGATCGCATGCGACTAGGAGCCACTCCCCCACCCTTCCCCGCCGGGAAGAACCAATCGGCAACGATCCCATGCAAGGCGAGGCCTGGCTCATGAGCCAGACACCGACCGCGTACAGATCCCTAGGAGGACTGCCCTCCCTCTCAGGCCAGGTGAACGGAAGACCGAACGGTGCGACATCCACTACCGCCCCGCTCGATCTCAAAAGCGTGGGTAAAACGGGGGACAGTCTTGCCATATAAAAAAGATGACCTGCGTTTCCGCAGGTCATCCGCTACATTTTGTCGGGCTGACAGGATTTGAACCTGCGACCCCTTGACCCCCAGTCAAGTGCGCTACCAAGCTGCGCTACAGCCCGATCCCGCCCCGAACCTCAGCCCGGCGCGACATCTCCTAAACCATACCAACCGCTACCCGTGAGCCTTCCCCCGACCCCCCGGCCCCAGCTTCTTCCGGGGCTTCACCGAGAGCTCGATCGGAGTCCCCTCGAACCCGAACTCCTCCCGCAACTTCCGCTCGATGAACCGCAGGTACCCGGCGTCGAACGGCCCGGTAGTGAAGAGCACGAACCGAGGCGGCGCCACCCCGGCCTGAGTCACGAACAGCACGCGAGGAGCCCGCCCACCCCGCACAGGGTGAGGCGTGGCCTGCGTCAAAGCAGTGATCCACTGGTTCAAAGCGCCGGTAGGAATCCGCTGCTCCCACGAGGCGAGGGCCTTCCGCAGAGCAGGCGCGAGCTTGTCCACGGCCCGACCCGTCTTGGCCGAGATGTTCACCCGAACAGCCCAACCCACCCGCTTCATGTCCCGGTCGATCTCCTTGTCCAGGAAGATCCGCCGGTCAGCGTCGACCAGGTCCCACTTGTTATAGGCGATCACCAGAGCCCGCCCAGCCTCGATCACCTGCGAGATGACCCGCTGATCCTGCTCACTGATCACTTCACCGGAGTCCAGCAGCACGACAGCCACCTCAGCGGCTTCGACGGCCCCGGCGGTGCGCAGCGACGCGTAGTACTCCGTACCCGAAGCCTGATGCACCCGCTTCCGCAGCCCAGCCGTATCCACGAACTGCCAGACGTCCCCATCCATCTCGACCAGGCTGTCGACGGGGTCAACCGTGGTGCCGGCGACGGAGTCGACAACAGCCCGCTCTTCACGAGCCAAACGGTTCAGCAGACTCGACTTCCCGACGTTCGGCCGGCCCACCAACGCGACCCGCCGAGGCCCCCGCGGCCCGCCCTCGACAACAGGCGGCGTAGGAGGAAGAGAAGAAAGGATGACATCCAGAAGGTCACCCGACCCACGACCATGCAGAGCCGAAATCGGATAAGGCTCCCCCAGCCCGAGCTGCCACAGCGAGACAGCTTCCAGCTCGAGGTTCTGGTTATCGGCCTTATTCGCGACCAGGATCACCGGCTTGTGACTACGCCGCAGCATCTTCACCGCGGCCTCGTCGACGTCCGTAGCGCCGACGGTCACATCGACGACGAAGATGACCACATCAGCCGTCTGCACAGCGATCTCAGCCTGAGCCGCGATCGCCCGGGCCCGGTCACGAGCATCCGGCTCCCACCCACCGGTGTCGACGACGGTGAACCGCCGCCCACTCCACTGAGCGTCATAGGGAACCCGGTCCCGGGTCACCCCGGCGACGTCCTCGACGACCGCCTGACGACGGCCGATGATCCGGTTCACCAGCGTCGACTTGCCCACGTTGGGGCGCCCGACGACGGCGACAACCGGAACAGGTCCGGAGAAATCGGAATCATCCGAGGAAGAGGACGAAGGCGAGGAGAAGTCCAGACCACCCTCGAAATCGTTGAGATCGAGACCAGCGGGAAGATCAGTCACTTACTTACCTTGCTGTTGAGCAGATCGAGCAGATGCGCCACGACCTCGTCGATGCCCATCCCGGTGGTGTCCACCTCGATGGCGTCGGAGGCCTGGCGCAGCGGGTCGACCGCGCGGCTGGAGTCGAGCTTGTCGCGGCGGGCCAGGTCGGCCTCGGTGGCGGCGACGTCGGTGGCGTCCTCGGCGCTGCGCCGGGCGGCGCGGGCGGCGGCGGACGCGGTCAGGTAGACCTTCAGGTCGGCGTCGGGGGCGACCACGGACGCGATGTCCCGGCCCTCGACGATGATGCGCGGGTGCGCCGCGATGATCGCCTGCTGCAGCGCGACCAGGTGTTTCCGCACGGCCGGCACGGCGGCGACAGCGGAGACGGCCCCGGTGACCTCCGCACCGCGAATGGGCGCGTCGACATTCACCCCATTAGCGGCGAAATGCGGCGCCGAAGGGTCGGTGCCGATCGACAACTCGGTCTCCAGCGCGATCTTCGCGATCGCGTCCGGGTCCGCCAGGTCGGCGCCGCCCTGCAGAACAGCCCAGGTGATGGCCCGGTACATGGCGCCGGTGTCGAGGTAAACACCCTCGACCGCCGCGGCGAGCCGCCGGGAAACAGTGGATTTGCCCGAGCCGGACGGGCCGTCGACGGCGACCACGCACGTTTCCGGCCGTTCCTGAAGCGCCACCGTTCCTCCTGAAGTCCCCACGGCAACCAACCCTCCCATTGTGCCCGTCCATGCCGTCACCGACGAACCGGGGCTCACCACCCCAAAGATCAAAACCTTTCACGGGTACGATCACAGCGCGTCACCAACCGCACCACCGCCGTCCCCGCCCACGACGCGGGCCCCTGCCGTCCCGACGCCGCAGCGCGCCTTTCGCGTGAGGCGAGGCGCAAGCTCTGACCCGTCTACGCTGAGCCCGTGGACCGAACAGATCAGGTCCACCCACCACCCGTACCAGCCTCCATGCGCCAGGACGGCACCGACAAGACCGAGCTGATCGCCTTCTGGGCCCCGATGCTCCACCTGCTTGTCTTCGGCCTCGGCTGGCGCCGCCCCGACCTTGGCCTCGAGCGCTGGTACGAGACCGGCGAGCCGCCGATCCACCCGGCGCTGAGCGTGTTCTCCCGGTGGTGGGGGCCACACATCGAAGACGTCCTGGCCTGGGCCGCCGCCTCGACGAAGATGGCCGCGGCCGGCGAGTCCCTGCTCACCGAATGGCAGCCCTCGGACGACCGCCGCGTCCAGGCGAACTGGCTGGCATCTCGCCGCGACGATCGCAACTGGCTCCGCGTCTGGGGCGGCGACGGCGACGCCTTGCACCTGTCCGACCACGCGAAGTCACCACGCTGGGACTCCCCGGAGCCGACCTACGAACTCGTGACCGGCCCGAACGCCACAGCGCGAGCGACCCTGCTCTGCGACACCTACCAGGGCTGGTACCACGCCCTGTCCCACTGCGGCCTCGCCCAGACCCGCTACCACCGCTCCTGGCAGGTGGACGTGATCGTCAAACCGCTCGGCTGGCTCGGCACCTACCGCCTCTCCCGCGACACCGGCGCGTGGTTCTCCGGCCGCCACAAGTTCCACCTGTGGGGCTGGTAGACCCCCACCGATCAGGCCGGGCAGTCGATCTCGTCGTAGGTGGTGTAGTCCGCGTACCTCAGATGCACCTCGAACCGCAGGCAGACGATCGCGTTCTCCTGGGTCTTGCCCAGGTAGCCGCCCGAGGCCGACATCTCGAACCGTGCCTCCACCCACGCCTGCAGCGCATCCTGCTCGAGCGACGACTCGCCGCCCGATCCCAGCACCTCGCCGCGACGGTCGGTGATGTTCGACGTCAGATACGAGATCCCGCCCGCGCTCATGTCCCCCGCGCTCAGGTTCGCCAGCGACACGTCGACGCTGCGCGCGATCGCCGCCGCGGTCCGGTCGACGGCCTCGGCCCCGGCGTTGCCCCCGCCACCACCACAACCGGTGAGCACAGCCAGCAGCACGACACCGAGAACACCGACGATCTTCACTGTCTCAGGGTAGAAGAGAGGTCATGAGCGTTCGTGCCGTCGTCTCGCTGCTCGCGCTGGCGCTGTCCACCTTCACCTACGTGACGGCCGAGACGCTGCCGATCGGGCTGCTGCCGATGATCGCCGGGGACACCGGGACGACGATCTCGCAGGCCGGGATGCTGGTCACGGTCTACGCGCTGGTGGTGGTGCTCACCTCCGTACCCCTCACCAAAATCACCCACCGCATCCCGCGTCGCATGCTGCTCTGCAGCCTGCTCGCGATCTTCGTGGCCGGGAACGCGGCCTCGGCGGTGCTCGACGGCTATGGGCCGCTCATGGGCGCCCGCATCGTCGTGGCGATGAGCCAGGCCCTCTTCTGGTCGGTGGTCACTCCCGCGACGGCGGCTCTCTTCGAGGCCAGGCTGCGGCCGCGCGCGCTGTCGATTCTGTACGCCGGCAGCTCACTGGGAGCGCTCGCCGGCGTGCCCGCCGGGACGTGGCTGGGACAGCGGCTGGGATGGCAGGCCGCGTTCCTGGCCCTGTCGGGTGTCGGGCTTCTGATCCTCGTCACGATCGTGACGCTGATGCCGAAGACGCCGCCGGCCGAGGCCGAGACGGCGGTGGGCAGCGCGCCGGACGCAGGACGGTACTGGGCGATCGTGGTCTACACGGCGCTCGCGGTGGCCGGTTCGTTCACCGTGCTGACCTACATCAACCCGTTCCTGACCGAGGTGAGCGGCTTCGACGAGTCGGCGGTGAGCCCGCTGCTGTTCGTGCGCGGGCTGGCCGGCCTCGCGGGCGTCTTCGTGGCGGGCTGGCTGGTCGGGCGCAACGGCTGGCTCACCATGGCCCTCATGATCGGGTTGCAGACGGCGGCGCTGTTCGCGCAGTGGGCGTTCGGAACGTCGGCGGCCGCGTCGGTGGTCACCCTCGCTGCCGCCGGTTTCACCCTGGCGTCGATGGCGGCCGCGTTGGGGGTACGGGCCCTCGAAACCGCCCCGAAGAGCACCGACATGGCCGCGGCCGGCACCTCGACCGCCTTCAACGTCGGCATCATGGGCGGTGCGCTGATCGGCGGGGTGCTGATCACCGCGGCCGGGGTGCGGAGCCTGGCCCTGGCCGGCGGGGTCCTGAGCCTGCTGGCCTTCGTGGTCGTCGTCCTCGAACCACGGCTCTCCACCCGGCGTGAGTTCTCTTACTCCTAGATGCTCTTGAAGTTTCAATATCGCGGGCGGATGCTTGTGAAACTTCAACAACATGGGGGTCGGCATGACGGTCACGCTGGATCTGCCAGCCACGAGGGTGCGGACCCGGGTTTCGGTGCCCCTGCGGTTCCCGGACGGATACTCCACCACCGCTGACGTCTTCACGTTCACTGGGCTGGTCGACGGCAAGGAACACCTGGCGCTCGGCCTCGGCCCGTGGCGGGCCACGCTCACCGGCGGCGGCGCGGGCGCAGGAGCCGGCGAGGCTCCTCTGGTCCGGCCGCACAGTGAATGCCTCACCGGCGACGTGTTCGGCAGCGAGCGCTGCGACTGCGGCCCGCAGCTGCGCGAGGCCGTCGAGCGGATCGCCGGGCAGGGCGGGTTCCTGCTCTACCTGCGCCAGGAGGGCCGGGGCATCGGCCTCTACGCGAAACTGGACGCGTACGCGCTGCAGGACACCGGGCTCGACACCTACGAGGCGAACCTGGCGCTCGGCCACGGCGAGGACGAACGCGACTACACCGCTGCCGCGCAGATGCTCACGGCGCTCGGCGTCGACCGGATCCGGCTGCTCAGCAACAATCCGGACAAGGCCACCCAGCTCACCGCGCTCGGCGTCGAGGTGGCCGAGCGGATCCCGACCGAGGTGCACCTGACCGGGGCGAACGCCCGCTACCTGACCGCGAAGCGCGACCACACGGCGCACACCCTCGACCTGCCGCTGGCGGGCTGACATGAGCCTGGTGAAGACCGCCTTCCCGGCGCTCGGCATCGTCCCGGCGCCCCGGATGCCGGACCGCATCGAGTCGGTCGCCACCGACGCCGACTGGATGGACGCCGCCATCACGTTCTCGAAGCTCGCGCCGCGGGTCGGCGACCGGTACGCGGTCGGCGCCATCGTCGTCGACTACGACGGCAGCATCCTGGCGACCGGCTACACCGGCGAGACCGACCCGCACGAGCACGCCGAGGAAGCCGCCCTCGCGAAGATCGCGCCGGGGACGGACCTGTCCCGGGCCACCATCTACACGACGATGGAGCCGTGCACGAGCCGCCGTTCCCGGCCCGCCTCCTGCACCGAGCTCGTCGTCGCGGCCGGCCTGCGCCGCGTCGTGCTGGCCCTGCGTGAGCCGCTCGTCTTCGCCGACTGCGACGGTGTCGGCACCCTGGTCCGGGCCGGCGTCGAGGTGGTCGAGCTGCCCGGCCAGGCCGGCGAGGTTCGCGCCGTCAACGCGCACGTCCTCTCCCCCGGCCAGGCAGGATGAGACCGTGACCGTCTTCCCCGACGTGGTGCAGGCCGCCGGATCCGTGAAGCCGGCCGCCGAGCCCCCGGTTCCGGCCGTCGAGGCTCCGGCGGCCGACGTTCCGGCCTCCGGCACCGAGCCTCGCTGGCTGACCGACCCCGAGATGCGGACCTGGCTCAACCTCGCCCAGGTCCTCATCCTGATGCCCGCGGCCCTGGACCGGCAGCTGCGCGAGGACACCGGGATCCCGCACGCCTACTATCAGATCCTCGCGAACCTCAGCGCCGCCCAGGGCCACTCCATGCGGATGACCGACCTGGCCCGCATGGTCGGCACCACCACGAGCCGCCTCTCGCACGCCGTGGCCAGCCTCGAACAGCGCGGCTGGGTCCAGCGCCAGGCCTGCCCCAGCGACAAGCGCGGCCAGGTCGCCTGCCTCACCGAACTCGGCATGGACACCCTCCGCGCTGCCGCACCCGGCCACGTGGCCGAGGTGCGCCGTCTCGTCTTCGACAACCTGACCGAGGACGAGGTCGCCCAGCTGCGCGAGATCACCGCCAAGGTCCTGCCGGCGCTGAGCCGGGACTGCCGGCGCTGAGCCGGGACTGCCGGCGCTGACTCACCCCCACGGGTTGTCCGGCAGGTTCCACACAGGTTCGGCGTCGCCGCTCGCCGGGTAGGGCTCGTCCTGCCGCCAGCCGTCCACCCGGCCGGTCACCCAGGAGACGGATTCGGGGCGGTCGCCCGTGCCGGCCGCGCAGAACTCGACCAGCGCGGCCCGCACCCTGTCCAGCGGAAGAGCACTGCGCCGGTGGTAGAAGGCCCCGGCGTGCGGGTCCTTCACCACCCGGGGGTCGGCGTCGGCCGGGTCGGGGTTGTCGGTCACCCAGACCTCCTCGTATTTCTCACCCTCGAGCGGCCAGCCCTGCATCACATACCAGGTGAGGGCCCCGAAACCGGTCTCCTGGTTCACCGAGACGAACAGGTGGTTGTCGGTGTCGACGTCGTGCCCCTGCCACGCCTTGCGGGTGAAGGTCAGCTCGGCGACCGGGATGGAGGCGTCCGCCGACAGCGCATCGAGGATCTCCTCGACGACGCCGGCGGGGTCGTCCACCGGGTCGATGAAACGCCAGGTCGTGCCGACCATCACCGCCAGAATCACTACCGCTTCCCCTTGATCTCTGCTTTCTTCATCCCAGCCCGGGATTTGTAGTGAACGTACAAGGTCTGATTCTTGTAGAACAGCGCCCCGACCTGCCGCAGACAGATTCCGCAGGGGCCGTACTTGTTGTTGATGACGACGTGCGCTTCCGTCACCGAACGGTTGTTTCCGAGGTGATAACCGACCCGGCCCTCAACGTGGGTGCTGGATTCGAATTCGTAGTAGGAGACGCCGTCGGCGGGGTCGACGCGCGGTTTCTTGCCCGGATTGTTGATGGCGGGCGACTGGGTGAACGCCTTGTTCACCGCGATGGAGATGGCGTCGTTCTGACTGCCGCTCGTGACGAGACCACCGAGACGGTCCCAGGTGTCGTCGCCGTTGGGTTTCACGACCTGGCCGGTGGTGGGATCGTTGATCCCGCGATCCGGCAGGCTGTCGGCGATGTCCTCGAGGGACTCGCAGTTGGCGTTGTGGACGAGGACCGGTGTGCCGCCACCGACCACGTAGTAGGTGTGCAGGCCCGCGACGGTGAGGTTGTGGACCCGGGTGCTGGCGTCGCGGTGGTCGATCGCCGCGATCTGGACGTACGTGCCGGCGCTGGTCCGCAGCCACTGCTGCGGTGACAGCAGCCCGGCGTCGACCCAGGTGCCGAGGTCGGCGACCCAGAACGGGTGCCTGTCGGTCGCCGTGACGGTGGCCGTCCGGTCACCGCGGTCGCCGTCGAGGTCGACGGTGACGTCGACGAGCTTCTTGTCGCCGGTGCCGAGGATCGTGGCGGTGACCGGCTTCGCCGCGGTGAGCCCGGTGACCGGATCGGTGGCGAGGACCCGATCGCCGACCTTCACGTGCTCGATGGCGACGGTGGCGCCGTTCGCCAGCAGCACCGGTGTGCCCGGCAGGAAGCTGTTCGACGCCCCGGTGCGCTTGCAATCGGGATCCCTGTCCTTGCGCTTCTTCCGGAGCTTGGCGAGATCCCGCAGCGCGTCACGGCGCTTCTGCGCGTCCTTGATGTTCTTCAGGAAGGTGATCAGCTTCGGGACGAGCTTGCCGAGCTTGTACGTGGCCTTGACCATCTTGACGGCGCCGAGCAGCCCGACCAGGGTCCACAGGCAGGCGACGACATTGCCGTCCCGGACGCAGGAGACCAGGTCCCCGGCACCGGACAGGTCCCAGAACAGGTCCTCGGCCTCGGCCTTGATGAAGTCCAGGACGCTCATCCCGGCCGCCTGCTCGGCCTGGCGCAGCTGCTCCTGCTCCTCGGGGGTGAGGTACTGCCACAGGTCCGCTTCGGTGGCTTCCGGCGGGATGCTGGCCATGGCGTCGGCGAGTTCCTGCGCCGCCCGCTGCCGTTCGGCCTCCTCGGCCCGGTCCGCCGCCTTCTGCGCGTCGGTGGCGTGCTGCAGCGCCTGGTCGGACGCCGCCGCGGCGCTGTCGGCGTACTGCTGCGCCTCATCGGCGGCCTGCCGGGCCTTGACCGCGTCGGACTCCGCCCGGGACGCGATGTCACGCGCGGCGGCGGCGTCGTTCTCGGCGTCGGTGGCGGCCCGGTCGGCGGCGTCGGCCGCTTCCCGTGCCTGCTGGGCGGTGCGTCCCGCGATGGCGGCGTCGTTGGCGGCCTGGTTGGCGAACTGTCGCGCGGCGGCGGCGTCGGCGCGTGCCTGGGCGTCAGCACGCGCGGCGCCGGCCGCTGCGGCCCGGGCGGCGGCGCCGTCGGCGGCGGCCTGCGCCGCCGACTGCCGGGCCTGGGCCGCCGAGACCGCGGCGTCGGCGGCCGAGTGCGCCGCCGCCGCTGCCGAGAGGTACGCCGGTCGCACCTGGTCGGCGGCGTTCCGCGCGGCCGTGTCCGCCGCCTCCGCGGCGTTCTGTGCCTCGGTGGCCCGGGCCTGCGCCGCTTCGGCCTGCTCGGTGCCGATGACCTCGGCCTGCGCGGCGACCTGCGCCACGAAGTCGGCGTCGATGTCGGCGCCGGTGAACGGGCTCACCATGCCGATCGCGGTGTTCGCCGGCGCGGCGATGCCGGCCGACGACTGCGCCGCCGCGGCCGCGGACCGGACCGCGGATTCGGCCTGCTCGCTCGCGGCGACCGCCTCGTTGCGGGCGCCCTCCGCCTCGGCCTTCGTCCGGTCGGCCGCCCACAGCGCCCGCACCGACTGCTCGGCCGCCTGATTCGCCAGCTGCTGCGCCCTGGTCGCCGCGTCGGCCGCCTTCGCCTGCTGCGCGGTCGCCTCGGCCGCCTTCGCATCGGCCCGGACCCGGGCGGCGTGCGTGGCCCGCGCGCCCGCCTCGGCCTTGTCCGCCGCCTGATCGGCGGCGGCGGCAGCCGCGTCGGCCGCCTGCGCGGCCGCCCATGCACGATCCGCGGCGGCGTCGGCCTGGGTGGCGGCGGCGCGGGCGTTCGCGGCCGCGCCGGTGGCGGTGTTCGCCGACGCCCGCGCCGAGCGCGCGGCCGTGGAGGCGATGCCGGCCTGCCGGTCCGCCTCGTCGGCCTGCGCCTGGGCCTCCCGCCGCTCCTCCTCGGTCTCGGCGTGCGCGGCGGCGGCCCGGAGCGCCTGCGCCCTGGCCTTGGCGGTCTGCTCCTCGCGCTCGGCCGTCATGGCCTGGTCGCGGGCGTCGCGGGCGACGCCCTCCTGCTGCCAGGCCCGGTTGTTCGCGTTCGACGCGGCGACGCCGGCGGCTTCGGACTTCTGCCGCGCCTGCTCGGCGATCGCCCCCTGCGCGTCGGCGGCGGCGCGGGCGTTGCGGGCGATGTTGGCCTGCTTCTCCGCCTCGGCGCGCCGCTCCTCCGCCACGGCGCGCTCCGTCGCGGCGATGTCGCGCTGCCGCTTGGCCTCCTCGGCCTGCGCCTTCGCGATCTCCTTCTGCTGCCGGACCTTCTCCGCCTCGGCCCACGCCTTGGCCTCGGCCGCCTGCGCCTGCTCGCGGGCGGTCTTGGTCCGCGCCGCCGCGGTCTTCGCGGCGTCGGCCTGCTTCTTCGCCGCCGCCGCCAGCTTCGCCGCCGCGACCGCGTGCTCGGCCGCGTGGTTCTTCCAGTCCAGGGCCAGCTGCGCGTGCGCCTTGGCCTTCGCCTCGGCGTCCTGCGCCGCGTTCGTCGCGATGGTGGCGTCGACCGCATGACCGGCCGTGGTGATCGCGCCGGCCGCCGCGGTGGCGGCCTCGCTCATCCCGACGGCCATCGCCGCCCACTCCACCCCATACGTCAGGCCGGTCTCCTCCAAAACCTGCACCGCCGTCCGGGCGGACGCCGACGCCGCCTGCGCGTCCTGAACCGCCTGCTCGGCGTCCTCCAGGTCGTTTGCGATCTGCTGCTTGGCCAGGTTCAGGTCACCGGCTTTGCTCGCGGTCGTGCCCGACCCTGCGAGGACCCGTTGGCTGTGCCGGGCCGCGTTGGCGGCACCGGCCATCGCGTTGGCCGACCGCTGCAGGGCACGGACCCCGTCGCCGTGCGCCACCATGATCTGCACCCGGGCCTGGTTCGCCCGCTCGGCCCGCTTGGCCAGATCGCTCAGCTGCTCGGCGGCCCTGTTCCGTTCCTCCAGATCAGCCAGATACCGCTCCCGGGCCTGCGCGTCCGCCTGCGCCGCCACCGCGTACCCGGTCTTGAAATACGCCTCGACCGCGGCGTCATCACCGGACAACGCCCGCTCCGCCGCCGCCCGGACCTGCGAACCCTCCGGCGCGGCGGCCGCGAACACCCGCAACCGTTCCCGCAACTGCGCGGCCCGCTCCCGCGCGTCATCGATCTTCGCCTGATCACGCGCCCGGGCGATGTCCGCGCCATAGGCCAAGAACGTCACCCGGTCGTAATCGCTGCCCCGGTAGACCCGCTCCGCCTCGGCATTGAAGTAGCCGCCCGCTACCCCCGTACCCAACAGGCTCTTGACCTTGGCGAGACGCTCCGTCGCCTCCTTCGCCTTGCGGTCACTGACCTGCTTGGAGATCACCGGCATCTGGGTCAGCGCCCACTGCCGGATCGCCGCCGCATCACCGGTCGCCAGGATCTTCAGCGCCGCGTCGCGGACCTCCGGCTCCTCGGTCAACTCCGCCAGATCGGAGATCGACTTCACCCAGCGCTCATTGCTGGTGACGACGCCGGTGCTGCCGTTCCACTCCTCGGTCACCAGCGGCGGCACCGGGATGGGAGCGCCGGTGTCCTCGGCCGCCGCGGGTTCCTGCGACGGCGCGGCCATTGCGGGCGGCGCGTGCAGTCCGGCGCCGAACACCACGGCGGCGAGGAGCCCGGTCAGACCCGTACGGATCCTGGTTTTCAGGAAAGGGCCGGAAAATGGAGACGCCAAAGGCGGCCGTGCGCGCACTATTACCCCCGTAAATAAGGCTTACGAGCCGGGGGTGGCCGGCCACCAGGGAAATGCCGGAAAAACGGGTCCTGGATTCACGCCGGCGCGACCGACGCCGCTGCCATGTGCAGCCGCAGTCAATCATGGTGATGGATATGACGCAACGCCCTCAGCGCATAACCGGTCGCCACGGGGAGCGGCGATGGGGCATCCTGACCGGCATGGAATGGGTGAGGATCCTCGGCACGGTGACGCAGCGACCCGGGCCGGCCGTGCGGGGTTGACTGCGGGATCGCGGCGTCGACTGGATGCCGTTCGGAGACGAGGCGGTCCGGGTCGACGTGATGTGCGGGCGGAGCGCCGACGGCCGCTGGTGGTGCGACCGATCAATCTCGGTCAAGGCCGAGGAGCTGCGCCGGATCGGACTGCATCCGGATCAGCCGAGCGCCGTGGTGGACGGCTCGAGCCCGCCGCAGTGGTGGCACGCCGAGGCGGAGAGGAGATTCCGGTGAGCGGTGTGGAGGTCCGGGCGCACGACCCGGCGTGGAGGGACCGCGCGCGGCGGGCGATCGCCGAGGTGACCGGTGCGCTGCCCGGGCTGGTCGTCGCGGCCGAACATGTGGGCAGCACCGCCGTGCCCGGGCTCGCCGCCAAACCGATCATCGACCTGATGGTGTCCGCCGACGACCTCGATGCCGTGGTCGCGGCCGAGGACCGGCTCGCGGCGATCGGGTACCGGCGGCGGGACACGGGCATGCCGGAGCGGCTGTTCTACCAGCGGGACGGGCATCACCTGCACGTCGTCACCACCGCGTCGTGGGACACCCGCAACGAGCGGATCCTGCGCGACCATCTGCTGGCGAACCCGGCCGACCGGGAGGCCTACGCCCGGCTCAAGCGGGAGCTGGCCGGCAACGACCCGGACACCTACACGCGCGGGAAGACCGCCCTGATCCAGCGCATGGTGGACGACGCCCGGGATCGGCTGGGCCTGCCCCGGGTGGACGTCTGGGAGTGACCGTGGTGTCACCCATCTACGCTCATGGTTGTGACCAGTGATGGCGTAGTGCTCCTCCAGTTCGTCACGCCCGGCGACCCGGCCCGTGCCGAAGATCTGCTCCGCGAGCTTCACCACGACGTCGCCGATTTGTTCCGCGGCGAGCTCAAGCCCTTCCTGGTCACCGCGCCGGCGCCGCGGGACGAGGTGCCCGCGAAGGACGTCACCGCGGTCGCCGAGTGGGTGGGCGTGGCCGCCACGGCCGCGCCGGTCCTGATCGATCTGCTGCGGCTGGCCGCCGAGTGGGCCGGCCGGGCCAAGAACCCGGTGCGGGTGAAGCTCGGCGACGACGAACTGGTGCTCGGCAACGCCACCGCGGAGCAGCAGCAGAAGATCGTCGACGCCTTCGTAGCGCGCCACGGCGAGACGTGAGATGACCGCGACGGCGGGCGACCGCGTACCGGCGCCGTCACTGCCGAACCTGCGGCGTCACGCGCTCGTGATCGCCAACTCGATCTACGACCACGCCGAGATCATGGACCTGGTCGCACCCGGGCACGACGCCGAGCGGATGACGGCGATGCTCGCCGACCCGGACATCTGCGACTTCGCGGTGACCACGCTCGTCGACGCCGACTCGCAGCAGGTGACGCGCGCCCTCAACCAGATCTTCAACCAGTCCGACCCGGACGACTACATCCTGGTCTACTACTCCGGTCACGGCATCAAGGACGGCAAGGGCCGGCTCTACCTCGCCACCCGCGACACCGACCCGGACATGCTGCCCGCGACCTCGGTGTCGGCCCGGAACCTGCGGACGTTCTCCGACGACTCGCACTGCGACCGCCAGGTGGTGATCCTCGACTGCTGCCACAGCGGCGCCTACGACAAGGGAGCGGCGGCCGGCGGCCTGATCGACACCGACCCCGACCTGGCCGAGGCGCTGCCGACCGGCCGGTGCCTGCTCACCGCGACCCGGCAGGCGGAGTCCGCGCAGCAGCGCCGCATCGAGGACCACGCGATCGACGGCTCGGTGTTCACCATGGCCCTGATCGAAGGGATCCTCACCGGCGAGGCGGACACCACCGGTGCGGGGCTGATCAGCGTCCTCAACGCCTACCGGCACGCCTACGTCACGGTTCGCCGGCAGCAACTGCGGCAGCACCCGCAGTTCCGCATCAAGGGCGCCGAGGGCAGCGGCTCGCTGATCCTGGCGCGCAATCCGCGGGGCATCGACCCCGACGCCCGGCAGATCGCGCACCTCGTGGACCTGCTGGGCGAACCGAACGAGGAGGTCCGGCGCCTGGCCGTACAGATGCTCGGCAGCCTGGCCCTGGACCCGCGCCCAGGAACCGCGATGTGGGCTCGCCGCGTGCTGCAGGAGCAGGCGGACGGCGTCGATCCGGAGCTGGCGGCGCTGGCACGGAGCTTGATCCCACCGCCGGACGGCACACTTCCTCAGCCGATCCCGCAGCCGGGCCCCTCACCCCAGCCGGACCCGCAGCCGGACCCCTCGCCTCGGCCGGAGCCGGCACCCTCGCCGCGACCGGCCCCGACCTGGCCGCCGGAGCCGACTCCGGAGCCGACCTCGGAGCCGACCTCGGAGCCGACTCCGGAGCCGACTCCGGAGGCGGCGACACCCGACGGCACCCGGCCGGACTACCTCGACGACGACTTCGGCTACAACGACCCGGCCTTCGACACCGGCTACTACGACACCGGCTCCAGGGCGGCACGCGACAAGGATCCCGACGAGTACGAACCTCCCCCGTTCGCCGAGTTCGACGACCTGCCGGATGTCGCCGACCCGCGAGGCGTCTTCAACCCGCGGCGGATCCTGCCTCTCGAGGACGAGCCGTCCACCCTGGTGGCCCGCTACCTGTTCCCCACCGAGCGGTACCGCGGCGAGTGGAAGCGGCATCCGGTCTACCTGTTCCGCGCGATCGTGGTGACCGGCGCGTCCGCGGCCGGCGCCTATCTGGTGCACCTCCGGCCGGGGGCGACCGAGACGTTGCTGGCGCGTCCACTGCCGGACTGGATGCCGTTCACCATCCCGGCCACGGTCCACGGCGTACCCCGCACCACGGTCCTGATGTGGGCACTGATCGCGCTCGCGGTGATCGGTCTCGGACACGAGCTCGGCTACGCGACCTGGCGGCTCGTCCTCACCAACAAGCGCCTCATGATCGTGCGAGGGCTGTTCTTCCGCCGCGTCGTCGCCCACCCGCTGACGAAGCTCGCCGACGCCCGCTTCCGGCAGACGCCGCTGGGCCGGCTCGGCGGGTGGGGGACCCTGATCGTCTACAGCGGCGTGCTGCCGATCCGGCGCATCCGGTACGTCCCGAACCCGTACGAGTTCTACCTGCGGATGGCCGAGGAGACGTACGAGCCGGAGGCGGTGGAGGCCCGGCTCGGCAAGGACATGACGGGCGACGACGACTACTGACGGATCAGCGGGACCACCGCCTCCAGGTACGGCTCGCGGACCACATAACGCGTGATCCCCCACTGCTGCTCGTGGCGGCGGATCGCGGCGCGGATCTCGTCGAGGGTCCCGATCAGGGCGAACGGCGCGTCCAGCAACTCCTCCACCGGGATCCCGATCCGGTCGGCGTGCGGCTTCGCGGCAGCCGACGCGTCGTCCGTCACCTCGACGATCTGGACGAGGGCCTCCAGGACCGGCTTTCGCTCAGCGGCCCCGAGACGCACCTGCGCGATCTGGTGCTCGATCTGCGCCCTCCCCCACCGCGCCTCGTGCCGGTGACCGTCCGGCAGCGTCCGCCCCAGCCCGCTCAGCCCCACGATGTCGGCGTGCTCGGCCGCCCACCGCAGCAGCCGCGAATTGGCGGTGCCGATCGTCATCGGCACGCGATCCTGCACCGGGCGCGGGCCTTCGAGACCACCATCCAGCAGTTCCCGCACGGCCAGGGCCACCGCGACACACCTTTCAACCCTTCCGTGTACGCCGGGCCGCACCCGGCCTACGGCCTCCCACTCGGCCGGCGTGTGCCCCGCTCCGAGGCCGACGATGGCCCGCCCACCGGAGACGACGTCGAGGGTGGCGACGTCGGCCGCCAGATGCACGGCCTCGCGTACCCCCGCATTGCTCACATTGGACCCCAGCCGGATCCGCGACGTCACGGCAGCGGCCGCGGCGAGGGCCACGAACGGCGATGCGCTCGTGCCGGGATGGTCGGCGGCCAGCAGCGCGTCGAAGCCGAGCTCCTCGGCGCGGATGGCCAGTTTCAGCCACGAGCCGGCGTCGGTGGGCTGGGCTTGCAGCGAGAAGACGGTCACGGGCCGAGCATGACATCGTGCGGCTCACCCGCGAAACGTTTCTGCGCGCAGCAGAGGCACGCCGTCGCCGGTGTCGAGCCGGCGCGGCGCCAGGGACCGCGACCAGGGTTCGTCCCTGGCTCGACCGGGGACCGTGCACGGGCAGTCTGGTGGCACCGAGAAGACGAAGGAGCCACGCAGATGTCCACGATCCGCCTCCACCAGCACACCACCGTCACCCCCGAGCAGTTCGTCGCGGCGATCACCGACTTCGGGCCGGGCCGGCAGAAGATCTTCGGCAACAGCGCGGACGCCGATCTGCGGGTCCACGCGCTCGGCGCCACCACTGCCGACGTGACCGAGGGGTCGGGCGGGATCTGGGAGCGGCTCAGCTACGACTGGTCGGATGTGCGTCGCGTGACGATGCGGACGACCGACTCCAATGTCTGGGGTGGGGAGTCCGGTCACACGTACACATTGACGCCCTTGACCGACGGCACCACCGACATCGACGTCGTCGTGGTGCGGGACGGGAAGAACCTGAAGGGGCGCACGCTGGGGTTCCTGTTCCGGTTCGCGGGGAGGAGTTTCCTCGGCAAGGCTCTCGCCGGCACGGTTGCGGCGGTCGAGGCACGGGTCGCCTCGGATCGCTGACCGGATAAATCCAGATTTATCCGGTCAGGGAAGAGGTGGTGGTCAGCCCATTCGGGGCGGTGGGATCGGCAGCGGTGTCGCGCCGGCGGGACGCAATCCGTCGAAGATGATGGACAGGTAGCGGCGCCACAGGTCGGGGACGGGATTCGGGGCGAAACCGGCCACGTGGCCGGGCGCGCACATGAGCAGCACCACGTCGGCGCCGGTGATGTCGGGGCGGATCGCGCCGGCGTCCCGGGCTCGGGTGACCAGCCTGTCGATCAGGGTGAACATCGCGGTACGCGCCTCGGTGAGCCTTGCGTTGACGGCGTTCGCCTGCTGGAGGACGGTCATGTCGTTCCTCTGCTGACGGTCGGCGGCCAGGGTCAGGAACTCGAGCAGCGCCGCGCCCGGATCCGCCGACTCGAGCAGGCCGCGGCCCGCTGCCGTGAGCGCGTCCATCCGGTCCAGCATCACGGCCGCGAGCAGGTCGTCCTTCGTCGGGAAGTGGCGGAACACGGTTCCCTTGCCGATCCCGGCCCGGGCCGCAATGTCGGCGACCGAGGCGTCCATGCCGTGCTCGGCGAACGCCTCCTCGGCGGCGGTCAGCAGCAGGGCCCGGTTCCGGGCGGCGTCGGCGCGCATGGTGGCGATTATAAGTTGACCGGCCGGTCCGCTTCCTCGTAACCTGACCGCACGGTCCGGTTATGACAGGGGGCGGTTTCATGAAGGCTGTTGTCACATCGGACTATGGGCAGCAAATCACCGTCGCCGACATCCCGGCGCCACGGCCGGGGCCGGGTCAGATGCTCGTGAGGATCCGGGCCGCCGCGCTCAATCCGGTCGATCTCGCCGTCGTCCGGGGCGGGATCGCCGAGCTGACCTTTCCTCATGTGCTCGGCAACGACTTCGCCGGCACGGTCGCGGAGGTCGGTTCCGGCGTGACGGGCTATCGGGCCGGCGACGAGGTGTTCGGGCACGCCATGCCCCGGGCCCTGCGCGCCATCGCCGGGCAGGGCAGGCCGTCGCTGGGGACGGGCACGCTCGCGGAGTTCGCCGTCGTCGAGGCGGATACGCCGTTCATCGCCCACCGGCCGGCTTCTTTGAGCCCCGTCGACGCGGCCGCGCTCGGCACCGCCGGCATCACGGCTCGCGCCCTCGCCCTCACGGCCGGCATCCAGGAGGGTGAGAGAGTCCTGGTCGTGGGGGCCACCGGTGGCGTCGGCACCACGCTGCTGCCTCTGCTGCGGGGCGCTCACGTGATCGCTACCGGGCGCCCCGGCGATACAGAGCTGCTGCGTGGGCTGGGTGCCGACGAGGTGATCGAATACGGTCAGTACCCCGCCGGCGTGGACACTGTTCTCAACCTTGTCCTGCCATCGGATCGGCTGGGCGATGTGGCCCAAGCCCTGCGGCCCGGCGGGCGGCTCTTCACGATCACGTTCCCGGTCCCCCGCCCTGAGTACATCGGCCGCGACGACGTCGAATTCCGGCTGGTCCTCGATGTTGAAGGGGAGCTCGGCGGGGCCGCGGAGGTGACCGGGCTGCGGGCGACGGTGGGCCGCACATACTCGCTGGACGAGGGGCCGCTTGCCTACCGCGGTCTCGTCGACGAGCACGTCGTCGGCAAGCTCGTCGTGGTGGTGTGAATCGTCGCGCCCGGGTCCCCGTGAGCCCGGGCGCGACGACGGGTGTCAGGGCAGGGTCCACCGCTGGTTGGTGCCGGCGAAGCAGTCCCAGATCTGCAGCCGCGTGCCGTTGGCCGAACTGTTGTTCTGGGCATCGAGGCAGCGGCCGCTCGACGGGTTCCGCAGAGTCCCGTCGGAAGCCGATTGCCAGCGCTGGGCGCCCGTACCGTTGCAGTCGTAGATCTGGACCAGCGAGCCGTTCGTGGTCCCGGCGGCGTTCACGTCGAGGCACTTGCCGAGCGCGCGGATCGTGCCGTCGGCGCCCACCGTCCACGTCTGGGCGGAAGTGCCGTTGCAGTCGTAGAGCTGCACGGCCGTACCGTTGGCGCTGTTGGCACCGGCGATGTCGACACATTTGCCGGCGATCCCGGTGATGCGGCCGGTCCTGCCCGTCGGCGGCGTGCCGCCCATGACCGTCTCGTAGATGGCGCTGACCAGCGAATTCGCCCCGGTCGCGTCCTGGGACAGCTCCCAGTTCATGATGCCGCCGGCGTTCGCCATGGCCCACTGCGTCTTGCGCCGGATCGTCGGCAGGCCGTTGTAGCACTCGCCGGACGGGGTGCAGTCCCGGTTCGCGTTGGCCGGGTCCTGGGCGACGAGCTGCGCATAAGTCAGGTAGCCGGGCCGGCTGTAGAACGGCACACCCAGCACGGTCTTGGCCTTCGGCAGACCGCGGCTCTTCCAGAAGTTCGCCGCGTTGATCGACCAGTCGTAGTTGGCGTGCGGGCTTCCGCCGTCGTACGCCATGATGTTGAGCCAATCGACGTAGCCGAACACCGCTGGCTGGACGCCGTTCGCGGTGCCGCCCTCGCTCACGACCGCGGCGGTGAGCAGCTTGCCCTCGTTGTGCAGGGCGGTGCTGAGCTGACCCATCAGCGCCGTGTAGTTGGTCGCGGACGCGCCGGGATCGGGGTATTCCCAGTCCATGTCGACGCCGTCGAGGCCGTATTGGCGGACCACGCCCATCACGGTGTTCACGAACGTGGTGCGGGTGCCGGCGTTCGCGGCCAGGGTCTCGAACGCCGAGTCGTTGCCGTCGTTCCAGCCGCCGATCGCGAGGGACACCTTGACGTTGTTCTGGTGGCCGAGGGTGACGAGCTGCTGCAGCTTCGCGGTGTTCTCGATCGGCTGCAGGGTGCCGTTCGCGTTGGGCAGCGCGAACGAGTAGTTGATGTGGGTCAACTTCGAATACTGGATGGCGGTGACGCTGCCGGCCCAGGAGGGCATGTAGCCGACGCTCTTGAAACCGCCGGGCAGCACCGCGGCCTGGGCGGCGGTGGCCTGGCCGGCGACCGCGAGACCGGTGCCGGCCAGGACTGCCGCGAGCGCGGCCGTGACCGATCGTCTGAGGTTCATGGGGACGCGACCCTTTCATGGGGGATGAGCAGGGGCGCGTCAAACGTTAAGAACGTTAACAGAAGGCGGTCAATATGATGCGTCGGTTCCGGAACAAAATGACGTGTTACACAAGCTCTCGACCAAGCAACGCCGGCCCCGGAGCAGGCGTGCCCTGCGGCCGCGCCTGGCTTCGTGCGGTGCGCGAGGGGAAGGCAGGCAGACTGGGCACCCAGAGCGCGCTGGGCGCCGCCCGGCCCCCGGGGTTTCTATCGGGTGCAGGCTGGTAGGCCTGAAGTCCGCACCGACCGGACAGCCGGCGCCGAACCCTCGATCGGGACGCCTAAGGCTTCGCCGTGTCCGGCATGAGCCCGACGTGTGCGCGCTGAGCTTTGTCTCGGTCGGTCTGGGGTTGGGGCGTCATCGTTCGGTGCGCTGACTGCGTGCGAAGTCGGTGACTGCTTCGACCTGTTGTGGGGTGAGCCGGCTCGCGGCGGCCAGGAGGGAGCCGATTTCCTGGCCGGCCTGCTGACGTGGGGGTTCCGTGGTGGGAAGTCCCGCCATGACCAGCAGGTCAGCGAGCGGGATCTGCAGGGCTGGAGCGATGTACTCGAGGACTTCCGGGGTGGGTGCGAGGCGGCCGTCGAGCAGACCGTTGATGGTGGACTCCGCTCGCTCCGAGGCGCGGCTCAGCATCCGGGAAGTGATGCGTCGATTGGTCATCAGCCCTTGCAGAACGGCGGAGAACTCAACGGCCATGAGGCGAACGTAGTTCATCGGGTTCCGGATCCAGTCCAGGGCGGGCTCGGCGGGCGACCGACGCCTTCTTCGACGGTCCTGCGGCCGCCGACGGCCCGAGAGGGCGGGTGACCCTCACATGTGCAGGTCACCCGCCTCATACGGAATCACACAAGCGGCGTCTGCAGTTCGGTGACCCATTCGTCGCGATTTTCCGGGCATTCCAGGCTCACCTCGCGGGCGTAGCCGGTCGCGCGGTGCCCGCTCTCGTCGATCCAGCGCGCCAGTTTCTGCTCGGTCGGCATGACGGCGTCCATCGAGCCGCGGTGGACGATGGTCGCGGCCTTCTCGATCGCCGGGAGATCGACGATGCGCAGACGGGGATCGTCGGCCGAGGCGGCCGCCACCTCGATGCCGGCGTGCACCACGATCCGTCCGTCGGAAGCGTCCTCGTAGTAGGCGACACCCGGACCTGTCGGATTTATCCCCAGTGTCGCGAGAAGAGCCATCAAGTCGTCGTAGAGCGGCCCGATCACCGGCCCGATGTCCGACGGCTCGTAACTGTCCGCCACGGCGACCAGCTCGGCCACCCTGACGGACGGAATCCGCTTCACCACAACATCGTCGGCAGACATCCTGCCCTCCCTCTCCAAAGCCTGGAGACGCGCCTCGACCTGCACCAGCCGCCCCGTTGCGTCAGCGATCGCCACGGACAGCTCGACCTGCCGCAACCGCAGCATCCCGCGCAGCTCGTCGGTGCCGACCGACTCGTCGACGATCGACTGGACCTGGCGCAGGGTGAACCCCAGGTTCTTGAGCGCGACGATGCGGTTGAGCCGGGAGAGCTGGGAGGCCGTGTAGAAGCGATAGCCGCTGGACGGGTCGACGTGGGCGGGGCGCAGCAGTCCGATCTCGTCGTAGTGACGCAGCATCCGGACCGACACGCGCCCGGTACGGGCGAAGTCTCCGATGGTGAACATGATGTCTCCGACTTCACCGCCTCACATGGTGTGAGGGTCAAGCATCACTTGGCGATAGGGATCGTATTGGCATGCCCGCATGCATTGCCTTGCATCTATGCGCAGTGGTGGGGTGGGACCACCATCCCCCCTGATCCCGGAGGTCGTTCATGAGACGACGTTCCCTCGCGGCCTTCGCCGCTGTCACGCTCTGCGCGACCGCGGCGTTCACCGCGTCCGCCCCCGCCGGGGCGGGGCCGGCCCCCGACCCCGCCGCCGAGTACGAGATCTATGACGTGCGCACCGAGGCGCAGCGCAACCAGATCGCCCGGGCCGGTGCGGCCATCGAGGACATCGAGCACGGCGTCGCCGCTGTCACGGCGACCGGCGCCGAGGTAAGCAAGCTGCGCAAGATAGGCTACAAGATTGAGGAAGCAGCGGGTGAGGTGACCACTCTCGACTTCCCGCCCGCCGACTCGGCCTATCACAACTACTCCGAGATGGTCGCCAAGGTGAACGCGGCGGCCACGAACTACCCGTCGATCGTGAGCAAGCGGGTCCTCGGCAAGAGCTATGAGGGCCGGGACATCGTCGCCGTGAAGATCTCCGACAACGTCGGGACCGACGAGTCCGAGCCGGAGGTCGTCTACCAGGCCAACCACCACGCCCGCGAGCACCTCACCGTCGAGCAGGCGCTCTATCTGCTGGCGCAGTTCACCACCGGGTACGCGACGGACAGCCGGATCAAGGCGATCGTGGACAGCCGGGAGCTGTGGATCATCCCGTCGGTGAACCCGGACGGCTCGGAGTACGACGTCGCGACCGGCAGCTACCGCTCGTGGCGCAAGAACCGGCAGCCGAACAGCGGTTCCAGCTATGTCGGCACCGACCTGAACCGCAACTACGGATATCAGTGGGGCTGCTGCGGCGGCTCGTCCGGCAGCACCTCGTCGGCCACCTACCGCGGGCCGTCGGCGTTCTCCGCGCCGGAGACCCGGGTGATCCGCGACTTCTACAACAGCCGGGTGATCGGCGGCGTCCAGCAGGTCAAGGCCGTCATCGACTTCCACTCGTACTCGAAGCTGGTGCTCTGGCCCTACGGCCACACCACGGCGAACACGGCCACCGGCATGAACGCCGACCAGGCCAACACGTTCGCGACGCTCGGCCGGCAGATGGCCGCCACCAACGGTTACACACCGCAGCAGTCAAGCGACCTCTACATCACCGACGGTGACTCGCTCGACTGGCTGTGGGGCGTCCACAAGATCTTCGCGTACACCTTCGAGCTCTATCCGGGCAGCTCGGGCGGCGGCGGCTTCTACCCGCCGGCCAGCGTCATCCCGACCGAAACTGCCCGCAACCGGACGGCGGCGCTCATGCTCGCCGAGGCCGCCGACTGCCCGTACAAGGTGATCGGAAAGCAGTCGACATACTGCTGACAATGGACGGGTGAGAGTCGATGTCGCCACGGTGCGGAAGCTGGTCGAGACGCAGTTCCCGGAGTGGGCCGATCGGGAGATCCGGCCGGTCACCTCGCACGGGACGGTCAACGCCATCTTCCGTATCGGCGACGATCTCACCGCGCGCTTCCCGTTCCTGAGCGGCGAAAACCCCGACTCTGCCGAGATCTTGCAGATCCGGCGGGGGCTCGAGACCGAGATGTACGGGGGGAAGCGCCTGCACGGCCGGACCCGGTTCGCCACGCCGCTTCCGGTGGCGCTCGGCGAGCCCGGTCCCGGATTCCCGGCCGCCTGGTCGGTGCAGACCTGGCTGCCGGGGACCGTCGCCACCGACGCCGACCCGGCCGGATCGGAGGATCTCGCCGCCGACCTGGTCGACCTGATCACGGAGTTGAGGTCGGTCGAGACGGACGGCGAGTCGTTCCGCGGCCGAGGGCGCGGTGGGGTGCTGGCCGATCACGATCAGTGGATGTCCCGCTGTCTTCAGGAAAGCGAGGGTCTTCTTCCCGTACGAAATCTTCGGGTTTTGTGGGAAGCCATGCGCAAGCTTCCCCGCGGCAGTGACCCCGACGTCATGACGCACTGTGACCTGATGCCGGGCAACCTGCTGGTGACCGGAAACCGCCTCACCGGCGTCCTCGACGTCGGCGGTTTCCAGCCGGCCGACCCGGCGCTCGACCTGCTCAGCGCGTGGCATCTGCTGGATCCGGGGCCGCGCGAGGTGCTGCGCAACGGCCTGACCTGCGGTGATGACGAGTGGGCGCGCGGGCAGGCGTGGGCCTTCGAGCAGTCGATGGGCCTTGTCTGGTACTACCGCGAGACCAACCCGGTGATGTCCGGAATCGGTCGCCGCACCCTCGAGCGCATCCTCGCCGACCCGGCGGTCTGATCACCAGTCCAGGTATTGCCGCTTCCAGGTGGCGAAGGCGTCGCCGAACTCGGCCTGGGCGGCGGCGACCAGGGTGGCCGGGTCGTCGGCGGGGGCCAGGCCGAACCGGTCGGCGAGCCAGGTCACGAACGCGTCGTGGTGCTCGCTGTGCTCGTCGTCGGGGTCGCGGTAGAAGACGACGCCGTCGTGGTCGACCATCGGCTCGCTGTCGAACGTGAGCAGGCGGAACAGCTCGCGGACGTTGCGGGCGACCACGTGCTCGCCGCCCTCGTCGCCGAAGACGATCACCGGGAGGTCGGGGCGGTCGTCGATCCTCCACAGCGCGTAGAAGGAGCCGCCGCCGGTGGCGCGGGCGAACGGGATCAGGCCGGCGAGGAACCCGGGGTCGGCGGACCAGCCCGCCTCGAGGCCCGAGGTGTCGTTCCAGTCGTCCAGGCCGAAACATTCCGAGTACGACTCGTAGCCGTGCCGCTCCTGGAACGCGTGCAGCAGGTTCAGCTCCGGGACCGGCGAGTATGCGGTGCTCACAGCGGCAGAGCGTAGCGACACCCACGGTCGGCGATATGAGCGACCCGGGATTTAAACATTGGCAACTATGAATGCCACGATCTTCTCAGCGGCGTCACCTACCGGGCACGCCCCTACTGAGGAGGACCCCCTATGCGCAGATGGCGAACCCTTCTGGCGACCGCGGCGGCGGCGTTCACGGCGGCCACCATGGGCGTGCTCGCGGCGCCCTCGGCCGCGGTCGCGGACGACGTCACCCCCTACGTCGTCGGCGGCACCCGCGCCTCCCAGGGCGAGTTCCCGTTCATGGTGCGGCTCTCGATGGGCTGCGGCGGCGCCCTCTACAGCTCGCGACTGGTGCTGACCGCCGCGCACTGCGTCAGCCGGACCGGTACCAACACCTCCATCACGGCCACCCTCGGCAACGTCGATCTGCAGGCCAGCGGCCGGATCACGGTGCGGTCGAACTACGTCTACCGGGCGCCCGGATACAACGGCAACGGCGACGACTGGGCTTTCATCCGCCTCGCCACCCCGGTCACCACCCTCGCTACCCTGCCGATCGCGACGTCGACGGCGTACGACTCGGGCACCTTCACCATCGCCGGCTGGGGCGCCAACCGGGAGGGCGGGTCGCAGCAGCGCTACCTGCTCAAGGCCACGGTGCCGTTCGTCAGCGACGCCACCTGCAACTCCAGCTCGATGTACGGCGGTGAGGTGATCGCGGCCGAGGAGATCTGCGCCGGGTACACCTCCGGCGGCGTCGACACCTGCCAGGGCGACTCCGGTGGCCCGATGTTCCGCCGCGACGCCTCCAACGCGTGGATCCAGGTCGGCATCGTGAGCTGGGGCGACGGGTGTGCCCGCCCGAACAAGCCGGGCGTGTACACGCAGGTCAGCTACTTCTCCTCGGCGATCCGGTCGGCGGCGGCGTCGCTCGGGGGCTGATCTGCTCCTGGCAGACAGCGGTGGTGCGGTGACCCGACGAAGAACATCATCGGGGGATGCCGGAGCTCACGTCCGTACCTCTGAAAGAGCTTGACCTGGCACTGCGGGTGTGGCGGGCCGCGGAGAGCGGCCACCCACCCGCGGTGCTGCTTCACGCCACCGGGAAGACCGCGGCCGATTGGGATCACGTCATCCCGGCCGGGCGGACCGTCGTGGCCGTGGATCTGCGCGGGCACGGGGCTAGTTCGTGGCCGGGGTCCTATCGGCTCGAGGAGTTCGCGGCCGATGTAGCCGGGGTCCTCGAGCGGTTGGATCTCGGGCCGGTGGATCTGGTGGGGCATTCGCTGGGTGGTCTCGTGGCGCTGCTGGTGGCGTCCTCGCGACCGGAATTGATCCGGCGGCTCGTGGTCGAGGACATCGGGATCCCGCATCCTCGGACGCCGTCTCTGCCGGAGCGGCCCGCCGGTGAGCTGCCGTTCGACTGGCGGATGGTGGAGCAGGTGCGGGCGCAGATCGACTCGCCGGACGTGGAGGCGTGGCGCTCTGTGGCGGCCCGGATCGTCGCGCCGGCGCTGGTGGTGGCGGGTGGGGCGGCCAGTCCGGTGCCGCAGGAGCATGTGGCGCTGCTGGCCTCGGTGATTCCGGGTGGGCGGCTCGTGACGATCGAATCCGGTCACCTGGTGCATTCGTCGCGGCCTGAAGAGTTCTGTCGGGTGGTGAGTGGGTTCCTGGACGGCGTGTAGGGCGGGAGCGATGCGGTCCCCCGCCCCTCACGACGCGTTGCTACTTGCCGGCGGTCTCCTCCGCGGCGCCCTCGTCCTGAGCGGCACCCTCGTCGGCAGCACCTTCCTCGGCAGCACCTTCCTCGGCGGCACCCTCTTCAGCGGCGCCTTCCTCGGCTGCGCCTTCCTCACCGGCCGCGCCTTCCTCGGCGGCGCCGGCGCCGGCTACGGCCTTGGCGTCGGCGAGCGCGAGGCAGGACTGGAGCAGGCTCTGCTGAGCGGAGGCGACGGCAGCGGCGGCGGCCTCAGCGTCGACCGCACCTCCTTCGGCGGCACCCTCTTCGGCAGCTCCGGCCTCTTCCTTGCCCGCCTTGTCCTTGCCGGCCTTGCCCGCCTTTTCGCCGGCTGCGGCCTTCCTCAGGACCTTGGCCCACTTCTTGGCCTGCGCCTTGTTCTCGGCCTTCGCGGCCTTGGAACCCGGAGCGGGAGCCTTCTCGGCCCCGGCGCCCGCCTCGTCACCGGCTCCGGCTTCCTCACCGGCACCAGCCTCTTCGCCAGCACCTGCGTCTTCGCCAGCACCGGCTTCCTCGCCAGCACCCGCCTCTTCGCCGGCGCCGGCTTCCTCGCCCGCCTCGGCTGCTGCCACGTCGGCGGCGAAGGTGTCGCAGGCTGCTTCCAGGGCCACCGCCGAGTCGGCGGCGGCGTCCTCCGGCGCCTGCTGTTCGACCGGGGCCAGCTCCTCGCCGTCGCAGATCACCGAACCGGCGTTGACCTGCAGTTCCGTACACTGCGAGACGTCGAACTGCTGACCGTCCACACTCACCAGATCGGCGGCTTTGGTCTCGGTTCCGGCCGAGGCCAGCTGTACTCCGGTCACCCCGGTGGCGACCAGCACTCCTGCTACGACGACAGCTCCGATGGTCTTCCGCCGGTTGCCGTCGTTGCGTCGGTACGAACGCGACCTCATGAACACTCCTCGTCGTGGACGTCGATGTCACCCCGGTCGGGGGCGGATACGGGCCGTGACGGGCGGGTGGTTCAACCGGGTTTTGCGCGATCACTACCGGACAGGGTGAAACCCCTGCTCAACGGCGAACCTGTGAATCGGCTTATTGATGAGATCACCCGTCGGAGGCGGGCGTTTCGGGGCATCATGACCGCATGACGGAAACCCTCGCTGTGAACAAGGATGCGGCCGAGGTGGTCTGGAGCCGGGCCGGCGCCGACCTGGGCGGCGGCGACGGCGACCGGCATCTCCGGGCGCTGCTGCTCGTCGACGGCATCGTGCGCAACTGCGGGCCGGCCCACGCGGCGCTCAGCTGCGAGCCGGCCGAGCTGTCCGCCGCCGCGGAGGCCTGCCGCTACCTGGGCCTGGACGATCTCGCCGCGGTGATGGCCGGGCTGCCGGCCGCGACCGCCGGTGACGACGCCGAGCGACGGGTCGACGACGCATATTACGACCTGGCGCCGGAGGACGAGACGATCCGGCGGGCGTTCGAGGCGCGGTTCGCGAGGACGCCCGGCGACTTCGAGGCGATCACGGCCCGGCGTTTCCCGAGGTACCACACGGCCGAGTGACGGGCTGGACACGGCCGACTACCCTCCGTGCTATCGATTGATAGCCATCAATACGGGGGTTAGTCGCATGGCGCGTTCGTACCATCTCGCAGTCGTCCTCGTCGCAGCCGCCGCCGGCGCTGTCGCTCTCGCCCCACCGGCCCGGGCCGCGGCCGCCGGCACCGCCCAGGTCTCCGGCAACCAGGTGCAGTTCTCGGCCGGCGCCGGAACCGTCAACGACGTCGTCGTGACCCGCTCCGGCCGGACCGTCACCGTCGACGACCGCGTCGCGGTCACGGCCGGCCCCGGGTGCGCCCCGGTCGAGGGCGACGCGACCATTGCGGTCTGCACGCTCAAGCGGAAGCCCGCCTCGGTCGTCGTCTACACCGGCGACCGCGACGACACCGTGGTGAACCGGACCGCCATCCCAGCGCAGATCGACGGCGGCGACGGCGACGACCGGCTGACCGGTGGGGGCGGCGGCGACTTCATCGGCGGCGGCGCGGGCGCCGACCTGATCGCCGGGCGCGGGGGCGACGACGATCTGCTCGGCGGCGGGGGTGACGACACCCTGCGGGGCCAGGCCGGCGACGATCGGCTGTCCGGCCAGGACGGCAACGACACGCTGCGCGGTGGCGCCGGCGTCGATGAGCTCGACGGCGGACCGCTCGTGGACCGGTGCGTGGCGGAGTCCGTCGTGGAGTGCGAGTTCTGACGTACGCATATGGGCCTTTCACCCGAGCCCCGGGCCACGCATGATCATCTATACTCCCGTTCATCACATCGACGCCTTTGACACGGGGGAGTTTCATGGCGCGTTCAACAAGCGTGGCCCGGATCGGCATCATCCTGCTCGCCACGATCGGCGCGGGCGTGCTCGCGTCGCCGGCCCAGGCGGCATCGACCGGCGTCGTGTCGGTCTCCAAGACCACCCAGGTCAAGTACACGGCCGGCTCCGGCAAGGCCAACAAGGTCGTCATCACCCGGTCCGGCCGGACCGTCACGATCGACGACAAGTACAAGATCAAGGCGGGCAAGGGCTGCAAGGCCGTCAAGGGTGACAAGACCAAGGTCCGCTGCAAGCTGAAGAAGAACCCGACCAAGGTCTTCGTGTACGCCGGCAGCAAGAACGACACGGTCACCAACAAGACGAGCATCCCGTCGCTGCTCGACGGCGGCACCGGCAAGGACAAGCTCATCGGTGGCTCGGGCGCGGACGATCTGATCGGCCAGTCGAACAACGACCGTCTCTACGGCGGTGGCGGCAACGACTACCTCACCGGTGGCAGCGGCCACGACACGCTCTTCGGCCAGGCCGGCAACGACGACCTGGCGGGCAACCACGGCAACGACACGCTCTACGGCGGTAGCGGCAACGACACGATGCAGGGCGACGGCACCTACATCGGCGACCGGGGCAACGACAAGCTCTACGGCGAGGGTGGCAACGACAGCCTCGAGGGTGGCTACGGCAAGGACTACCTCTCGGGTGGCACCGGCAACGACCGCCTCGACGGCGACGTCAACGCCGAGGACACCACGGGCGAGGTCGCCGCGGACGTGATCCTGGGCGGCCCGGGCGTCGACTCCGCCGACTACTACCGCGCCAAGGCGATCGTCGACCTCGACGGCTCCAAGGGTGACGACGGTGCTCCCGGCGAGGGCGACACCGTCGGCGCCGACGTGGAGAACCTCAACGGTGGCGACGGCGACAACATCTTCACCGGCAACAACGCCGCCAACGTCCTGAGCGGCGGCGAGGGCGACGACGTCTTCCGGGGCGGCGGCGGCAACGACAAGCTGTACGGCAGCTACGGCGCGAACGCCCTCTACGGCGACGACGGCGACGACCAGATCTTCAGCCGGTCCGCCGGCGAGGCGCCGCACACGTCCGACGGCGACAAGGTCGACGGCGGCGCGAACACCGCGGCCGGCGACCTCTGCTACACCAGCCCGGTCGACACGGTCACCGGCTGCGAGCGCTGACGCGCGATCACCGGCCGGGGCAGCGTCCGCTGTCCCGGCCTTCGTTCTACGGGGGGAATCACATGATCGCTCGGGTGGGGATCATCCTGCTCACCACGATCGGCGCCGGCGTCCTCGCCGCGCCGCCGGCCCAGGCCGCGTCCACCGGCGTCGTCTCGGTGACCAAGACGACCTGGGTCCAGTACAAGGCCGGCTCCGGCACCACCAACAAGGTCACCATCACCCGGTCCGGCCGGACCGTCACCGTCGACGACAAGGTGAAGATCAAGGCCGGCAAGGGCTGCAAGGCGGTCAAGGGCGACAAGACCAAGGTCCGCTGCAAGCTGAAGAAGAACCCGACCCGGGTCGTCGTCTACGCCGGCAGCAGGAACGACACGGTCGTCAACAAGACCGGCATCCGGGCCACGTTCGAGGGCGGCTCCGGCAACGACGTCCTGGTCGGCGGCTCCAACCTGGACCGGCTGTTCGGCAACTCCGGCGCCGACCGGATCTACGGCGGCGGGAACAACGACTACGCCCACGGCGGCACCGGCAACGACAAGCTCTACGGCCAGGGTGGCAACGACTATCTGTACGGCAACGAGAACGACGACACCCTCTACGGCGGTGAGGGGTTCGACGTCCTCGCCGGCGACACCGGCAACGACAAGCTGTACGGCGAACGCCACTACGACCGGCTGACCGGTGGCGCCGGCAACGACCGCCTCGACGGCGGCGCGGGACCGGACGTCCTGGACGGCGACAAGCCCGGCGTGATCGGCGCCGACGTGATCCTCGGCGGCCCGGACGACGACATGGTCATCTACCGCCGGGCCACCGCGACCGTCGACCTGGACGGCGCGAAGGGCGACGACGGCGCGCCCGGCGAGCGCGACTCGGTCGGCTCCGACGTGGAGGACATCACCGCGGAGGGCTCCGGCACATACGTCCTCACCGGCAACAACGCCGCCAACTGGATCCGCGGCGGCTCCGGCGACGACGTGATCCGCGGCGGTGGCGGCAACGACGAGATCTACGGCGACGCCGGCGCCAACCGCCTCTTCGGCGACGCCGGAGACGACAAGATCCACGGCAGCGACTTCTACGAGGACGCCGCCGACACCCTCGACGGCGGCACGAACACGCCGGAGATCGGCGACCTGTGCTGGCTGGGCGGCACCGACACGGCTACCGCCTGCGAGCGGCTGCCCTGATGAACGTGGTGGGCCGGCCCCGCCCCGGCCCACCACCCCTCGGCTGACGCCCCTGCTCAGCCTCTCGAGGGCTCCGGCGGATTCGGCCCGGACGTCACGCCTGCGGAATGACGGCATCCGGATCGGTGAAGCGGGCGCGTGCTGCGGCCATCTCGGCGGCGTGGTCGACGGCCCACTGGCCGAGCGCCATCACCAGCGGCAGCAGCGATCGGCCCAGGTCGGTGATGCGGTAGGTGGTTCGCTGCTCGGTTGCGGTTCGGCTGATCAGGCCGTCGTACTCGAGGTGGCGCAGGGTACGGGTGAGGATCCGCCTGCTGAGTCCTTCGACGGCCCGGTCGAGTTCGTTGAAGCCGTACTCCCGGTCAGCTACCAGGGCCAGGATCAGGACGCTCCACTTCTCCCCCACCCGGCTGAGCACCCCACCTGCGTCGCAGGTGTCGCGGGCGGCGCTGGTCACGGGGGTGGCGATCACCGGTGACATGGATGTGCCTTCTTTCGCCGGGAAGGGGCGGCTTCCACGATGACAGCATGCGCACAGTGGTCATCACGGGCGGGACGCGTGGCATCGGCGGCGCCCTCGCGAGAATCCTGACGGAACGCGGCGACCGGGTGGTGGCGCTCGGCTCCGCCGACGCCGATCTGGCCACGGTGGAGGAGACCGAGGCGCTCGTGGAGAAGCTGCCCGATCGGATCGATGTGCTCGTGCTGGCGGCCGGCGCCTTCAGCACCCGGCGGGTGGAGACGGCGACCGGGCTCGAGCGGTCGTTCGCGATCAGTGTGCTGTCGCGGTTCGTGCTGGTCGAGCGGCTGCTGCCGGCTCTGGAGCGCGGCGAGGGGCCGATCGTGGTGAGCCTGTGCGGCGTGGGCGGGATTCCGGCCGGGCGGATCCACTGGGACGATCTGCAGCTGACCCGCGGGTATTCGCTGTTCACCGCGACGATGCAGGGCGCCCGGGCCCTCGACCTGCTCGGCGCCGGCTTCGCGGCCCGGCATCCGCGGAGCCCGGTCCGCTATCTGCTCTGGAATCCGCTGTTCGTCGGCACCGGCATGCACCGGCAGCTCGGCCGGCCGATGCGCTGGATCACGGGGGCCGCTGCCGCCGTACTCGCGGAACGCCCTGACCCGGCGGCGGAACGCCTGGCTCGCGCCCTCGACGAGCTGCCGGCAGCGCAGCTGACGGCGCTGCGGAAAGGCCGCCCGATAAATCTCGCCACCGACCCGGCCGACGCCGTGCGCCTTTACGCGGCGCTGGAAAAAATGGCCGAACGGCCATAGCGGAACCGTTCGGCGTCCCCGGTGGAAACGGCGGCGTAGATTCAGTCGCCGAAAGGACCGCATTCGACCGGGAGGGAAGCAGCTCGATGAACATTCAACGATTCGGCGCGGTACTCGCCGGCACCGTTCTGATCGGCGCCGGCGGCCTGGCCGCGGCGACCGCACCGGCCTCTGCCGCACCCGTTCCGCAGTCCGCGATCACCCATTCCATACCGCGTCCGGCCTTCTGGGAAGGCTATCGGGACGGTCGCCGCGACGGCTTCAAGGCCGCCCGGGAGGACTGCCTGGCCCCGGCGCCGGCGGCCCTGAAGGGTCTGGCCGCCGACGACAACATGGATTACATGGACGGGTACGAAGAGGGCTGGAGGCGCGGTTTCTACGAAGGTTACGAAACGTATTGCTGAAGGGGCTCGGTCACCGCTATCGGTCGTACAGATCGGCGATCTCGGCGGCGTATTTATCGGTGATGACACGCCGGCGCAGTTTGAGCGTCGGCGTGAGCTCCCCCGTTTCCGGGGTCCAGCCGTGCGGCAGGATCCGGAACGATTTCACCTGCTCGGGGCGGGCCAGTCTGATGTTCGCCGCCTCGACCGCCGCGGTGATCTCGGCGAGCACCGCCGGGTCGCCGGCGAGCGACGCCGTGGAGTCGCCGGTCAGGCCGCGGGCCCGGGCCCAGAGCGGCAGCACCTCCTCGTCGAGGACGATCAGCGCGGTCACGTAGGGGCGGCGGTCGCCGATCGCGACGGCCTGGGCGATCAGCGGGTGGGCGCGCAGCAGGTTCTCGATCTGGGCCGGTGAGATGTTCTTCCCGCTGGAGTTGATGATCAGTTCCTTCTTGCGGTCGGTGATCGTCAGGTAGCCGTCGTCGTCGAGGACGCCGACGTCGCCGGTGGCGAGCCAGCCGTCGGCGTCGGTGATCGGTTCGACGCCGCCGTCGGCGCGCAGGTAGCCGGCCGCCACGAGCGGGCCGCGGACCAGGATCTCGCCGTCCTCGGCCAGCTTGAGCTCCATGCCCGCGTTGATCCGGCCGACCGTCCCGGTGCGGAAGTGGTCCGGCGTGTTGATCGTGGCGGTGCCGGTGGTCTCGGTCATCCCCCACACCTCGAGCACGTCGACGCCGAGGCTCGCCAGATAGAGCAGCACCTCGACCGGGATCGGCGCGGCGCCGCTGCCGGCCCAGAGCATGTTGTCGAGGCCGAGCTTGGCGCGCAGCGGCCGGAGCACCTTCTCGTCGAGGGCGGCCACCTTCGCGGCCAGCTCGGCGGGCACCTCCTGCTCGGCTTCACGCAGCTTGTACGCCTCCAGGGCGGCCTCGCGTGCCACGTCGACGGCCGCCTTGACCTGCGGGTCGGCGGCGGCGAGCTGGGCCTGCACGCCGGCCACGAACTTCTCCCAGATGCGCGGCACGCCGAAGAACGACACCGGCCGCACCTGGTTCAGCCCGGCGAGCAGCTGCGTCGGGTCGGGGCAGATGGTGACGTGCCCGGTCCGGTAGATCGGGTTGTAGACGCCGAGCACCCGCTCGGCGATGTGCGCCAGCGGGAGGTACGCCAGCGACGGGGCGTGGTCGGGCACGGCCGGCACCACCGCTTCGAGGACCACCGACTGGTAGATGACGTTGTGGTGGGTGAGCAGCACGCCTTTCGGGTCACCCGTGGTGCCCGACGTGTAGAGCATGGTGACCGGCTGCTCGGGCCGGACCTCGCGCCAGGTCTTCTCGAAGGCGCCGAGATCGCCGTCGCCACGGGAGATCACGTCGGCGAGGGTGAGGCCGCTGCCGTCCACCACGACGACATGGCGGAAGGACGCGGCGGCCGGGCCCCATCGCTCCAGGAGGGCGGCGTTCTCGACCACCAGGATCTCCGCGCCGCTGTGCCGGGCAAGATAGCCGAGCTGCTCTGAGGACAGGGTCGCATAGACGGTGGACGGCACCGCCCCGAGATGCACGGCGGCCAGATCGACCAGCCAATGCTCGGGCCGGCTGGACATCATGATCAGCAGCCGGTCGCCGGAGCGCAGGCCGAGGTCGGCGAGCCCCCGGGAGAGGACCGCGACCTCGTCGCGCAGTTCGCGCCAGGTGCGGGTGCGCTCGTCGCCGAGCACGCTGAGCGCCGGCAGGTCGCCGCGCTCGGTCGCGTTGCGGTGGAGCAGCGCGGGAATGGTCAGGCCGCGTGCGGTGTCGGCGCACCGCTGGGCGAGGGAGGGGTCCATGGTCGTGCCTCCTTCTGGCCGTGTGCCGCAGAGGCGGCGGACGGATTTCCGGCAGAGAGGGGTGGCGCTCTTTTGCGGCACTGTAAACCCCGGTTAACTTTCTGGGAAGGGGCCAGCGCGGAAGCGTCCGCCTAGCGGAGAATCAGCCCTAACATCAGGCCTTTAAGACGGCCATGCAGAGGCGCACCAGGTGGCGGTCCATGCCGCTGCGCCGGTCGAACCGCACCCACCGGCTCAGATCGGTGACCACGTTGAGCGCCGCGTGCACCAGCAGCCGCGCCTCGGCGGCCGGGAGCTCCGGGCGCAGCCGGCCCAGCAGCCGCACCCACTCCTCCACGTGCAGCCGCTGCACCTTGCGCAGCTCGTGCCGGTCGGCCTCGGGCAGATTGTTGTTCTCGGCGAGGTAGACCGAGACCAGCGCGCTGCGCTCGAAGGTGAGGTCGACGTAGGACTCGGCCATCCGCCGCAGCGCGTCCTCGTCGCCGTCCGCCGCGGCGAGCGCGACCGCGGTGGCCTCGGCGACCCGCTCGGACGCCCGGTAGAAGGCGGCGGCCAGGATGTCGGCCTTGCCGGGGAAGTACCGGTAGACACTGGACGCGTTGATCCCCGCGGCCCGGCCGATCTCCTCGACACCGACCGCGTGGTATCCGTACCGATGAAAGAGCTTGACCGACTCGGCCAGAAGGATCTCGCGGCGCGCGCCCACCCGCACGGACTGCTCTTCCGGAGGTCCCGCAGGGACCGGCAGGGGCGTCGGTGGATCGCCGAGCAGCACCGACCACGCAGCCCGCCGCAGCGCCGCCTCACCCCGGCCCTTCGCGATGGCCGCACGATGCGTGCCGGGACTGCCGAACACGCTGAGAGCGGCCCTGACCAGCGCTTCGGCATCCGGCTTCTCAAGACCAGAGCGAAGAGCGAGCAAGGGTACGGCCAACCGCCCCACCAGCGTCTCGACGTCAGCGAGGAACTCTTCCCGGTGATCGGCGTCGAGGTAGCGCCACTCCCACTGATAGAGGCCCGCGACCTTGCGCCCCTCGACGGCCAGCCGCGCCAGGGCCGACAGCAGCTCGTCGAGGTCGGATGACTCGGTGGCGGCGAGGATGGTGTCGGCGAGTTGCCGGGTGGCGAAGACCAGCATCGCGTACTTGTTGGGGAAGTGCCGGTAGATCGCCGGGCCGCTGATCCCGACCGCCGTGGCGATCTCGTCGAGGCTCACGCCGTGGTAGCCGTGCTCGCAGAACATCTCGGCCGCGGCCAGCGCGAGCTGCGCCTTGCGGTCCTTCGGGCGCTTCCGGACCGCCGGCGCCGGCTCTCCGGAGGCCTCTGCGATGCTCACGCGAGACAGCCTAGTCGTGATCCGCAGTTCGCGTCACTGTCGTCCGCGTAGCCTTGACATCAAGCGGAAACATCGGCAAAAGTTAGCCGCAATTCGCACCCGAGGGAGTACGCGTGACTACCGAGGCCTTCATCTACGACGCCGTGCGGACCCCGCGCGGGCGCGGCAAGAAGACCGGTTCGCTGCACGGGGTGAAGCCGCTCTCGCTGGTCGTCGGGCTCATCGACGAACTGCGCCGGCGCTTCCCCGACGTGGACCCGGCCGAGATCGACGACGTCGTGCTGGGCGTCGTCTCGCCACTCGGCGACCAGGGCTCCGACATCGCCAAGACGGCCGCCATCGCGGCGGGCCTGCCGTACACGACGGCCGGTGTCCAGCTCAACCGCTTCTGCGGCTCCGGGCTGGAAGCCGTCAACATCGCCGCCCAGAAGATCCGCTCCGGCTGGGAGGACCTGATCCTCGCCGGTGGGGTCGAGTCCATGTCGCGGGTGCCGATGGGCTCCGACGGCGGCGCCTGGGCGCTCGACCCGGACACCAACCTGAAGACCGACTTCATTCCGCAGGGCATCAGCGCCGACCTGATCGCCACCCTCGACGGGTTCAGCCGGGAGACCGTCGACGCGTACGCGGTCGGCTCCCAGCAGAAGGCCGCGAAGGCCTGGCAGAACGGCTACTTCGACAAGTCCGTGGTGCCGGTCCGCGACCGCAACGGACTGCTCATCCTCGATCGCGACGAGCACATCCGCGCCGACTCCACGGTGGAGAGCCTCGGTAAGCTGCCCGCCTCCTTCGCGGTGATCGGCGACCAGGGCGGCTTCGACGCCGTGGCGCTGCAGAAGTACCACTGGGTCGAGAAGATCAACCACGTCCACTCGGCCGGCAACTCGTCCGGGATCGTGGACGGCGCGGCACTCGTCATGATCGGCTCGGAGGCCGCCGGGGTGCGCGCCGGCGTCCAGCCCCGCGCCCGCATCGTCGCCGCGGCGCTCAGCGGCGCCGACCCGACGATCATGCTGACCGGCCCGGCCCCGGCCGCCCGCAAGGCGCTCGACAAGGCCGGCCTCACCGTCGACGACCTCGACCTCGTCGAGATCAACGAGGCGTTCGCGGCGGTCGTCCTGCACTTCATCGACGACCTCAAGCTCGACCCGGAGATCGTCAACGTGAACGGCGGCGCGATCGCCATGGGACACCCGCTGGGCGCGACCGGCGCCATGATCCTCGGCACCCTCGTCGACGAGCTGGAGCGGCGCGGCGGGCGATACGGCCTCGCCACCCTCTGCATCGGCGGCGGCATGGGCATCGCCACCATCGTCGAGCGGCTCTGAGGGAGAACGCGCACATGACCGAAACCATCCGCTGGGAGCAGGGCGAGGACGGCATCGTCGTGCTCACCCTCGACGACCCGGCCCGCGGCGCCAACACCATGAACGACGCGTACGTCCGCAGCATGGGCGAGACCGTCGAGCGCCTCGAGGCCGAACGCGACTCCATCACCGGCGTCATCATCACCTCGGCCAAGAAGTCCTGGTTCGCCGGCGGCGACCTGGACCAGCTCGGCTCGGTCCCGGCCGACCGCGGCGCCGACGTCTTCGAGCTCGGCACCCGGGTCAAGGGCCAGCTGCGCCGGCTCGAGACCCTGGGCAAGCCGGTGGTGGCCGCCCTCAACGGCTCGGCGCTCGGCGGCGGCCTCGAGCTCGCGCTCGCCACCCACCGCCGGATCGCGCTGAACGACCCGCGCATCGAGTTCGGCCTGCCCGAGGTCACCCTCGGCCTGCTGCCGGCCGGCGGCGGCGTGGTCCGCACGGTCCGGCTGCTCGGCCTCACCACGGCGCTCACCCAGGTGCTGCTCCAGGGCACCCGGCACCGCGCGCCGGCCGCCAAGGAGCTGGGCCTCATCGACGAGCTGGTCTCCTCCGAGGAAGAGCTGCTCGCGTCGGCCCGCGCGTGGATCCTCGCAAACCCGGCGGCGGCCCAGCCGTGGGACACCAAGGGCTACAAGATTCCCGGCGGCACGCCGTCCACCCCGGCCCTCGCGGCGATGCTGCCCGCGTTCCCGGCGAACCTGCGCAAGCAGCTCAAGGGCGCGCCCTACCCGGCGCCGCGCAACATCCTGTCCGCCGCGGTCGAGGGCGCGCAGGTCGACGTCGACACCGCGTTCGTCATCGAGTCGCGCTACTTCGTCGAGCTGGTCACCGGCCAGGTCTCCAAGAATATGATCAAGGCGTTCTTCTTCGACCTGAACGAGGTGAACAACCGCTCGGTCGGCGACGTCCCGCCGATCAAGAAGATCGCGGTGCTCGGGGCCGGGATGATGGGCGCGGCGATCGCCTATGTCGGCGCCAAGTCCGGCGTCGAGGTGGTGCTGCGCGACGTCTCTCTGGAGGGCGCGCAGAAGGGCAAGGGCTACTCGGAGAAACTGGTCGCCAAGGCCGTCGGCCGCGGCCGGATGACCCCGGAGAAGGGCCAGGCCCTGCTCGACCGGATCACCGCGACCGCCGACGTGGCCGACCTGGCCGGCGCCGACGTGGTGATCGAGGCGGTCTTCGAGGACCCGGCGCTCAAGCACAAGGTCTTCGCCGAGATCGAGGACATCGTGGCGCCGGACGCGCTGCTCTGCTCCAACACCTCGACGCTGCCGATCACGCTGCTCGCCGAGGGCGTGCGCCGCCAGGCCGACTTCATCGGCCTGCACTTCTTCTCCCCGGTCGACAAGATGCCGCTCGTCGAGATCATCAAGGGTGCGAAGACCGGTGACCTCGCCGTCCGCCGGGCGCTCGCCGTGGTGAAGCTGTTCCGCAAGACGCCGATCGTGGTGAACGACAGCCGCGGCTTCTTCACGAGCCGGGTCATCGGCACCTTCACGAACGAGGGCATCGCCATGCTCGCCGAGGGCGTCCCGCCGGCCAGCATCGAGCAGGCCAGCAGCCAGGCCGGCTACCCCGCGCCGGTGCTGCAGCTCATGGACGAGCTGACCCTCACGCTCCCCCGCAAGATCCGCAAGGAGTACCAGGCCGCCGCGGGTGACGCCTACGTGGCCCACCCGGCCGACGCCGTCATCGACCGGATGATCGACGAGTTCGAGCGCCCGGGCCGTTCCGGCGGTGCGGGGTTCTACGAATATGCCGACGGCAAGCGGACCGGTCTCTGGCCGGGACTCTCCGCCTTCGCCACCGACGGCGGCCGGCAGATCCCGTTCGAGGACCTCAAGGAGCGGATGCTCTTCATCGAGGCGATCGAGACGGTCAAGTGCCTCGACGAGGGCGTGCTGCTGTCGGTCGCGGAGGCCAACATCGGCTCCATCTTCGGCATCGGCTACCCGGGCTGGACCGGCGGCGTCCTGCAGTACATCAACGGCTACCCGGGCGGCCTGCCCGGCTTCATCGCGCGGGCCGAGGAGTTGGCCGCGCGCTACGGCGATCGCTTCGCTCCGCCTCCGCTGCTGCGGGCGAAGGCTTCCGCCGGGGAGACTTTCTGACGCTTGGTTTTTCAGCGGGCCGGTTTCACCGTACGGGTGACCGGCCCGCTCTCAGCTCCGCCACCGTGCCGCACGGTGATCCCACCAGCGGTCGTCCGTCGGCGCTGCGACGAAGGCCTCGTCGGCCACCCAGCTCGCGTAGTCGTCGGCGCCCATCGCGGCGATCAGGGCCTCGGTCTGGGTGGTCTGGGCGGCCAGGGCCTTGACCTTGCGCTGCAGGGTGGCCGGGTCGAGGGTGAGGTACAGGGCCAGGTCCGGCTCCGCGGTGGTGATCGGGTAGCCGGGCTCGAAGACGGCGAAGCGCTCGTGGACGGGTCGCCAGCGGTGCGCCCACGACGCGGGGACGGCGGACTGCAGCAGCCTCGTGCCGGCCGGGACGGCCGCCTCCACCCAGCGCGCGACGGCCTGATGATCGGGATGGCCGGTGTTGCCGTCCGGCCCGAACGAGACGAGAGTGTCCGGCCGTACCCTCGCCATCAGCTCGGAAAGCCGGGCCACGGCTTCGCTCGGCGACACCCGCGCGCACTCGCCGTCGCGGTAGCCGAGCTGGTGATGCTCGGTGACACCCAGAATCGTGAGGCATTCGCGCAGCTCGCCGGTGCGCTGCACGGCGAGGCGGCCGGGCGGCCATCGTGCGGGATCGGCGGTGCCTCGCTCGCCGCGGGTGGCCGTCACGCAGACGACGCGCGAACCGGCGTCGGTGGCGAGGGCCATGAGGCCGCCGGAGAGGTAGGCCTCGTCGTCGGGGTGGGCCCAGATGCCCATGATCGTTCCGAGATCTCTCATGGGGTCACTGTGGAGCGGGCACCTTGCCGGATACTTGCCGGCCGGTGACTCACCGGGGGAAGGTCGCCAGCTCCTTGACCGCCGTCGCCAGTTCCAGGTCGTAGCCCGCCTCGATCAGCTGCTGGCAGCCCGGGTCGCCGGCCATCGCGAGCCGCCGGATGTCGTGAATGGAGGCGCTCACCCGGTCGCGCGCCTCCCGGACGATCTGCGAGGAGTCGCCGCGCCACCCGTACGCGTCGAGCAGCAGCCGCAGCCGCCGCGACCGGTCCCCGAACGCCGTGAACCCCTCGGCCGCCGCGACCTCGCGCGCCGACAGCGGCACCCAGGCGAACGCCGTGAACGCCAGATCGGCCTCCACCGTCACCGGCCCGGCGAAGTCCCAGCCGGCGAACCCGGTGAGCCGCCCGTCCGCGTAGTGCGCGTTGCACGGCGCCGCGTCGTTGTGCCCGATGATCAGCCCGGGCTCCCAGGCGCCGCCCTTGCGCCAGACCGCACCCTCCGGCGGGACGAAGCCGGCGACCGCGGCGTGGTACTCCCGCAGCCACTGCGCGACCTGCCACAGCGTCTCATCGCTGTGCGTCCACGGGGGCCACGGCCTCTCGTCGCCGACGGTCTCGCCCGGCAGCAGGGTGAGGATCTCCCGCCCCTGCTCGTCGATGCCACGGGCCGCCGGCGCGCCGTCGAACCCGGCGTCCTCGAGGTGCGTGAGCAGCGCGTGTACCGCCGGCGTCCACGCTCCGGCCGGCCGCCGCACGGTCTCCCCGACGCGGACCGCCCCTCCCGTCCGGCCGCCGGACAACCCCCGTTCCCCGCTCATGATCAACTACGGTAACCCGGGAGCGCCCGATCCCGCGCGCCCGGAATCCTCCGAGCCGCCTCCCAGCCGGGCCATAGCGGGCACACAGCCCAGCTCAGCCGGGCCGGGACGCCGCTCTGTTCCGCTGATCACTCTCCGGGCGACGCCGCGCGCCCGGTCCGGCAGCCACCCACCCGCGATCTTGTTGATTTGTGCAGGACCGGGGCGGGCCCGATCAACAAGATCGAGGCAGGGCGACCGCGCCCACCCCCACCCGCGATCTTGTTGATCGGCGCAGGAACGGGGCAGTGCCGATCAACAAGATCTGTGAGGGTTGGCCGCACCCACGCGCGATCTTGTTGATCTGTGCGGGAACGGGACCGGTGCCATCAACAAGATCGCGGAGGGGTGAGCGGAGGGAGGGGTGAGGGCGTCGGGGTGGCGGTCACGGCCTGGTCATGGTGAGCCATGCCAGGAGGGCAGGGTCACGGTGGCGAGGCGGCGGTAGTAGGGGTCGGATCGCGACAGCTCGTCGTGGGTTCCCTCGGCCGTCACCATGCCGCCGTCGACGACCAGGACGCGGTCGGCGGACTGGACCGTGGAGAAGCGGTGGGCGATCACGACGAGGGCGCAGACCGCTGAGACCTCGCGCAGGGCTTCGGCCAGGGCGCGTTCGCCGTCCGGGTCGAGGTGGGCGGTGGGCTCGTCGAGGAGGATGAGGCGGGGGCGGGCCAGCAGGCAGCGGGCGATGGCCACCCGCTGGCGCTGCCCGCCGGAGAGCCGGCGCCCGCGCTCGCCGACCGGGGTGTCGAGGCCGCGGGGCAGGGCGGCGACCACGGCGGTCAGACCGGTCATCCGCAGCACCCGGGCCAGCTCCGCGTCGGTCACGCGAGAGTCGGTGAAGCGAGAGTCGGTGAAGCGAGAGTCGGTGAAGCGAGAGTCGGTGAAACGGGCACCGTAGAGCAGGTTCTCCCGGAGCGTCCCGGCCAGCAGCGGGCAGTCCTGCTCGACCAGACCGACCGCGGCACGATGGCGGGCATAAGAGGCAAACCGCACGTCGCGGCCGTTGAGCAGCACGGCGCCCCGGTCCGGCTCGTAGAAGCGCTCGGCCAGCGCGAAGATGGTGGACTTGCCGGCGCCGGACGGGCCGACGAGGGCGATGTGGCCGCGGGCCGGGACCGTGAAGCTGATGCCGCGCAGCACCGGGCGGGTCCTGTCGTAGCCGAACCAGACGTCGCGGAACTCGAGGACCGGGCCGGGCCGGCGGGCCATCGGGACGACCGCCACCGCCTGATCTTTTTCAGTCGGCAGCGACAGCATCTCGTTGATCCGGTGCAGTGCGCCGGACCCCTGCTGGACGGCGCTGACGGCCTGGAAGATCTCGTAGATGGGCGAGGAGAGGTAGGTCATCGCGAGGGTGAACGCGACGAGCCGGCCGAGGCTGGTCTCACCGGCGGCCACCCGGGTCGAGCCGACCAGCAGCACGGCCAGGAAGGCGCCGCTGACCGCGAGGTCGTTGGTCGGGCCGGAGAGCGCGACGAGGCCGGCCATCCGCAGGTTGGCGACGTAGGCTCGGCCGGCCGCCCGGTCGATCCGGGCCGCCTCCACGGGTTCGGCGCGGCAGGCGCGGACGGTGCGGACACCGCCGAGTGCCCGTTCCAGGTCGGCGGTGAGCGTGCCCTCGGCGTTCTGCGCGGCCCGGGACGCCACCCGCAGCCGGCTCACCACGGCGAGCAGGCTGCCCACCGCCACCCCGAAGAGCACCACGACCATGAGCAGCAGCCACCGGTCGAGCCAGCCGAGCACCACCACGGTGGCGATCAGGCCGGCGACCCCGGCCACGCCGGTGCCCATGCTCTGCGCCACGAGGGTCTTCACGATCGTGGTGTCGCCACAGGCGCGGGCGATCAGGTCGCCGGTGCGTACCCGATCGAGAACGGACAGCCGGACGCGCAGGACGTGGCCCGCGACGGTCCGGCGCAGGTTCCGGGTCATGGTCTCGCCGGTGTACGCCTGCACCCATCGGGCCAGTGCGAGCGCCGACGCCTGCGCCGTGAACAGGCCGGCCAGGGCGCCGAGCACCGGCCACGGGACGGTTCCGCCCGCCGCCGCGTCGATGGCCCGGCCGGCAAGCAGCGGCTGGGCCAGGGCGAGCCCGGAGCCGAGCAGGCTGAGGGCGGCCGCGAGGGCGATCCACCGGCGGTACCCCTCGGTGAGGCGCCGCAGATCCCGCCAGCGGGCCAGATCGGCGGGGGCGGAATCCGGCATAGCCCAACTCCTCGGCAGATATCCCGACAATGACCAGACGCTAGGCAGGCATCCGGACCGGCAACAACCCGGTGGTCACTCCCGGACAGGCGAGAAGCGGCGCGAGATTCCCCCGGCCGGGCTGCAAGAAAGGAGAAGAGACAATGAGCGGATGCTGACCGCGCTCACCACCGGCGACGATCTGGAAGCCGCCGTCGCGACCCCCGACGAGACGAGATCCCGGCACGAACTGCTCGGCTGGGCCTGCGCCGTCGCCGAGCGGATCGCCGGGGCCGAGCGGGTCGCCGTCGACGCGAAGCCCGGCCTGCCGACGATCGCCGCGGTCGCCGGGGCGCTGCTCGCGGGCGTCCCGATCGTGCCGGTGCCACCGGACGCCGGCGAACTCGAGCGGGCGCACATCCTGAGTGACTCCCGGGCCGCCCTGATGCTCTCGGACGACCCCGCCGCCACGGGCGGGTCCCCCGTACAGATCATGGGGATCAGTGACCAGAAACGGCCAGGCAGCATGCCGCCGGAGCCGGAAGCGAAGCGACCGGCGCTGGTGCTCTACACGAGCGGGACCACCGGGCCGCCGAAAGGTGTGGTGATCTCCCGCGCCGCGCTCGCCGCCGGCCTCGACGGGCTCGCCGAGGCCTGGCGATGGACCGCCGGCGACACGCTCGTGCATGGCCTCCCGCTCTACCACGTGCACGGGCTGGTGCTCGGCGTGCTGGGTCCGCTGCGGCTGGGTGGGTGGTTGCGGCACACGATCAAGCCCACACCCCATGGGTACGCGGGGACGACCGGCTCGATGTATTTCGGCGTGCCGACGGTGTGGTCCCGGATCGCCCAGGCGCCCGACGCGGCCCGCGCCCTCCGCCGAGCCCGGCTTCTCGTCTCCGGGAGCGCCCCGCTGCCGGTGCCGGTGTTCGACGCCATCGAGGAGCTGACCGGGCAGGCGCCGGTCGAGCGCTACGGCATGACCGAGACGCTGATCACGGTGAGCGCCCGGGCGGACGGCGAGCGGCGGGCGGGGCACGTCGGCCTGCCACTTCCCGGAGTGGAGACGAGGCTTGTGGACGAGAAGGGCGGAATCGGTCACCTCCAGGTCAAGGGGCCGACGCTGCTCGACGGCTATCTGCGCGGCGACGGCATCGAGCCGCCGCCGCTGGACGACGGCTGGTTCCCGACCGGCGACGTCGCCACGATCGGGCCGGACGGCTGGCACCGGATTGTCGGCCGCGCCTCCACCGACCTGATCAAGACGGGCGGGTACCGGGTCGGCGCCGGCGAGGTGGAGGACGCGCTACTGCTGCACCCGGCGGTCCGCGAGGCCGCCGTGATCGGCACCCCGCACCCCGACCTCGGCGAGCAGGTCACCGCGTTCGTGGTGGCGTCCGCGGTCACCCCGGAGGAGCTGATCGGGTACGTGGCGGACCGGCTCGCCGCGCACAAACGGCCCCGGGTCGTGCACCTGGTCGGCGAGCTGCCGCGCAACGGCATGGGAAAGGTGCAGAAAAAACTGCTCCATGACCGGTGACCTGCCGATGGTCCGGACATGATGCGTCGGGCCGTGCGTGTACTGATCCTGGCCACCGCGTTCTTCCTGATCAGTACGGTGCTGGGGCTGCTCGCCCCGCAGCTCGGCTCGCCGCCGTGGCTGCTCTGGCCCTCGACGGTCGGCGCGGCCGGCACGTCGATGCTGGCCTGCGCGCTGGCCGCGGGCACCGGCCGGGGACCGGCCCGCGACTTCTGGCGGCGCCTCACCTACGCCTCCGGCTGGCTCACCGCCGGCACGGCCGCGCAGGCGATCGACACGCTGCTGGCCGGCCACCGGGTCACGATGAGCCCGTTCGCGAAGGCCGCCTTCCTGGCGGCGGTGAGCGTCGCCGTCCTCGCGCTGGTCCGGCTGCCGCGCCCGCTACGCACCTGGCGGGCCAACGCCGCGATGCTGCTCGACGTCGCGATCGTCGGGGTCGCCGCGAGCCTCGTCGTCTCGCACTTCCTCTGGACCACCTCGATGCCGGCCGCCGGCGCGCCGCCCGGGGCCACCATGCTGATCGTCGTGCTGGCCGTCGCCTGCGCCGCGGTCGTCGCCGTGATCAAGGCGAGCATCACCCGCAGCCCCGCGGTGCACCGCCCCGCGCTCTGGTCGCTCGCCCCGATCGGCCTGCTCGGCCCGGTGGCCTGGGCCGTCGCCCCGCTGATCACCGGCGTCCCGTTCCTCAGCCCGACCGCCGTGACGCTGCCGTCGGCCGCGCTGTTCTTCGCCACGGCGGCGCTGCTCCAGATCCGCGCCAACCTGAGCCCGGCGGCCGCCGCGCCACGGCCGCTGCCCGCCGACCGGCCCGGTCACCTGGGCATCTGGCGCAACATCAGCGTGGTCCCGTACGCGGCCGTCGCGGTCACCGCCGTCATGCTGATCGGCATCACGCTGCGGCACGGATACCTGTCGGCCGGGATGGCCGGCGGCTCGGTGGCGCTGACCCTGCTCGTCATGGTCCGCCAGTACGCCGCGCTCGCCGACAACAACCTGCTGCTCGACCGGCTGGACGGCCAGGCGAACCAGGACGACCTGACCGGCCTGCCGAACCGGCGCTTCTTCACCGCCACGCTGGGCCGGCGTACCGAGGCAACCACCGTCGCGGTCTGCGACCTGGACGGGTTCTCGGCGCTCAACGACCGGCTCGGCGACGAGGCCGGGGATGCCCTGCTGACGGCCGCCGGAGCGCGCCTCGCCTCGGTGGCCGGGCCGGACGCCGTGGTGGCGCGCCTGCTCGGCGACGAGTTCGGGATCCTGTCGCCGGGGCTGACGCTGTCACCGGAGTCGATCGTGCAGGCGTTCCGCAGCCCGCTGCGCGTCGACGGCCACGACCTGCTGGTCACCGTGACGGCCGGGGTGGCGTCCGGCGCCGGCGCCGAGGTGCCCGACCTGCTGCGCCGCGCCGAGCTCGCCCTGCAGGCCGCGAAGCTCGCCGGCGCCAACCGGTTCCGGGCGTACTCCGCCGAGCTGGACGCCACCGCCCAGCACCACGCCGAACTCGCCGCCGCCCTGCGCCGCGGCCTCGACCGGGGCGAGTTCCGGCTGCTCTACCAGCCGATCGTCGAGCTGCCGACGGGCGCCATCACCGGCGTCGAGGCGCTGGTCCGCTGGCAGCCCTCGGACGGCCCGGTCGTCTCCCCCGCCGAGTTCATCCCGGTCGCCGAGCACAGCGGCCTCATCATCGACCTCGGCGCCTGGATCATCGACCAGGCCTGCGCCGACGCGGCCGACTGGCAGCGCCGGCACGGTGCGGCCGGGCCGCGCGTCAACGTCAACGTCTCGGCCCGCCAGCTCCTCGACCCGGACCTGCCCGGCCTCGTCGCCGACGCGCTGAGCCGGCACGGGCTGGCGCCCGACCGGATCACCATCGAGATCACCGAGACCGCCGTCTTCGCCGGCGGGGTGGCCCTGGCCACCGTGCGGGAGCTGCGCGAGCTGGGCGTGGGTCTGGCTCTGGACGACTTCGGTACGGGGCACAGCTCGCTCACCCTGCTGCGCACCTGCCCCGTCACCACCCTCAAGGTGGACAAGTCGTTCATCGACGACCTGAACGGGACCGCCGAGCAGGAGGCCATCGCCACCTCGCTCAGCACCATCGCGGCGACGCTCGGGCTGCGGGCCGTGGCCGAGGGCGTGGAGACGCGGGATCAGGCGGACCGGCTGCACACGCTCGGATACCGGTATGCGCAGGGCTACTACTTCGCCCGGCCGGCGCCCGCCTCGGAGATCGACGCGGCGCTGGGGGTTCCGGCCCCGTCCATGGCCTCCTAGTCGGTCACCTCGTCCGGCTCGGTCACCCATGCGGAGAAGACCGGGACGCCGTGCCAGGGCCCGTCCGGCTGGGCGGTGACGGCGACGACCGCGTACGGATGGGCGAACCGCAGCTCGGCGTGCCGGATCGGGGCCTCGGGCGGGAACGACGTGAGGGTCGCGAAGCCGGAGACGGCGGCCGCCTCGAAGCCGTACCGGCTGTAGCGGGCGGTCGCCACCTGCTTCGCCTCGAACTGCGGGTCCGGCGAACCGGCCAGCCGGCCCAGTACCCCGGCCGCCGCCGGGAAGCCGAGCGCCGGGTCGGCGGCCAGGTCCAGCTCGCTCGTGGCCGACCAGGCCGGCAGCAGCGCCCGGACGTGCTCCCGCCGGTGATCGTGGCCGCGTTCCTCGCGGATCGTCCAGAGCGGCGTCTCACCGAGCGGCAGGTCGAAGAGCGAGATTCCTCCCGGGCGGCCGGTGACCAGTGCGGGCGCGATCCCGTACGCGGCCGCCAGCACCTCCCGGGCCGGCACGCCGGCGGCCGCGGCCACCGAGACCACCGTGAGGCCGTCCGCGTCGGCGGCGTGCACGATCACGTCGCCGGCCGGGCTGCCCGCGATGAACGCCTCGTGGGTGTGCAGCGGCGAGCGCAGCACGGTGCTGAGGCCGGCCCAGTCGCCGCCGAGCCGGGACGCCGGTTCCACCTCGAACGGGTCGGTCCACTTCACCTTGGTGGCGAGGGCGCTGGCGAGCAGCAGCAGCATCCGGGGCGACGGCTGGATCGGGAAACGGTCGATCAGACCGTACGAATGATCCCGCGCCCAATCGTCGAGCTCCTCCCTGCCCGGCAGCGGGCCGAATGTGGTGGCCTGCGGCAGGGCCGACCGCCAGCCGGTCAGCGCATCCGGGTCGACCTGCTCGGTATGCCACACGGCGGTGGCCGCGGCGACGAGCGGGTGCGGGTTCGCCAGCAGTTCATCGGCGATCTCGGCGGCCCGGGAGGGGTCGACGCCGAGCGCGTCCTCGAGGTCGTTCTCTTCCTTGGTGCCCGCGCCGGTCAGGGCCAGCAGGAGCCAGGCGCCGAGCGGGGAGGCGACGTGGTGGCGGGCGCCGGCGGTGGCGTGCAGGCGGTCCGCGTAGCGGGCGAGCGCGGTAATCCATTCAGCGGCCATGGCCCTATCCTCCACTCCGAAGCGGTCGGTGCCCTATCCTCCCGGCGCCACCAGGTCGGCCACCACTCCGAAGTGGTCGGTGGCCCAGACGCCGCCGACCGGCTCGTCGAACGCGAGCCGGCAGTCCACCACCTCCAGGGTCGGCCCGTGCGTGCCGCAGCGGACCATCACGTAGTCGATCCGCCGGCCGATCTCGAGCGGCATCTCGCCGTCCCGGACCAGCGGGTTCGCCGGGGTGAAGGTGTGGCCCGGCTGGTCCGGGTGGATCGCCTCCCAGGCGTCCCGGTAGGCGACGCTCATCTCCCTGAGCGACTGCCGCCCGGTCCAGAACCGCACACTCGCCGAATCCGGGGTGTCGTCGAAGTCGCCCACCAGGATGACGTGCGGGAACCGGCCGGCGAACCGCTCCTCCACGATCCGGGCGCAGCGCACCGCCTGTTCCTCGCGCTCGGCGGCGTAGCCGTACTGATAGGTGGGCTTGTGGTGGACGACGGCGAGCGGCCCGAACGGCGCCTCCACCTCGGCGATCACGGCGGCCGACCACGGCAGGTCCACGCGCCCCGAGACGTGCAGATCGATTTCGGACACGGCGCCGATCGGCCACCGGCTCGCCAGCGCCGCGCCGACGCCGTTGGGGGAACGCCGGGAGTGGTGCGCCAGGTGATATCCGGGCCCGAGCACACCGGTGGTCCGGTCGTACTCCTGCAGCGCGACGATGTCGGGCTTCCAGGCCGCCACGCCGTCGCGCAGCACCGGGAGCCGGCGCTGCCAGTCGGCGTGATCCGGCGACAGCAGATTGACTGTCATCACTCTGAACGGGATCGCGGGCATAGGATTCCGGTTGCCCCGGGAGGCGAAATCAAACGATCCGGGTAACGTTTCGTTCATGATCCCTTCCTGCCCCGACTGCGGCGCGCGAGGTGTGCCGCTCATGTTCGGCATGCCCGTGCCGGAGGCGATCGACGCGGCCGAGGACGGCGACCTGGCACTGGGCGGCTGCGTGATGCGCGAACCCACCCCGAACTGGCAGTGCCCGCAGGGCCACCAATGGCGCGACGACGACACCGACTCCTGGGACCGGCATCTGCTGACGGTCCTGACGGCCCACGGGTATCGCGCTCTCTGAGGCCGGCCGCGGCCGGTTTCATCGGGCGCTGTGGACCAGGTCGCCCGTCGCCGCCCGGACGGGAGCTTGCGGGGGCGAGGCGGGGACCGCGGCCCGGCTGCGGCGGTTCAGCAGGGCCATCCCCGCCAGCAGGACCAGCAGCACACCGGCGAACCACGTCATCACCGTGACGGCCGGGAATGCCTGGCTCGCGACGCCCAACCCGATCGCCGGCACGCCCAGGCCGACATAGGCGACCAGGAACAGCCCGGCGAGCGCTTCGCCACGGGAACCCGGGCCCGCCGACGCCGCGACCTCCGCCAGGGCTGCCTTGAAGAGGACGCCGGCCCCGACGCCCGCGAGCACGCCGCCGGCCAGGAAGGCGGCCAGGCTCGCCGTGTGCATGCCGGCCACCAGCGTCACGATCCCTGCCGCCTGCGCGGACAGTCCGAGGCGCGTCCTGAGCACCGGGCTGAGAGCGCCGGTCAGGGCCTGCGCCGCCGCGGCCGCGCCGAAGACGGCGAAGACGATCGCGCCGGCCAGGGCCCGGGACGGGTGGTGCAGGGTGCCGGCCACGAAGCCGGGGGCCAGCGAGGTGAAGACGCCGAACACCGCGAACGAGGCGAGGGCCGAGGCCCCGGCGGCCAGGTAGACGGTCCGGTCGCCGTGCGCGCCGATGCGCTGCGGGCGGTACCGGAACGGGCTCGGGGTGACGGTCTCCGGCGTGAGCGCGACGAGCAGGATGCTGAGGGCGAGGAGACCGGCGAAGACGACGTACGGCGTACGCAATGGCCCGGACACGTATTGAGCCAGAAGGCCCGCGATGAGCGTGCCCAATCCCAGGCCGCCGCTGTTGGCGGCGGTCGAGACCACCTCGAAGCGCCGGCCGGAAGCGCCCGGTCGGTGCGCGGCGTGCAGCTCCGCGAGGTGCGCCGTCGCCGTCGCGGTGATCATGCCGACGCCGAGGCCGGTGACGAACCGGGCGGCGATCAGCACCGGCAGCGACGTGCTGGTGAGGAAGAGCGCGGCGGCGAGCAGCTCCAGGGCGAGGGCCGGTATCAGGATCCGCTTGCGGCCGAGCCGGTCCGAGACGTGCCCGGCGAGCAGCAGGCTCACCACGACGCCGGCGGCGTAGACGGCGAACACGACGGTGACGACGAACGGCGAGAAGCCGTAGAGCGGGTAGAGCGGGGTCGGCACCGTGGAGAAGGCCATCGCGATGAGGAAGGCGAGGGCCACGGACCAGAATCCGGCGTGCGTTCTCATGCGCTGACTGTCGCTCCGCCGAACCATCAACACCAACGAAGAAAAGTGCTCGCATGCATCAAAATCGTTGATGTGGAACTACGTCAGCTGGAGTATTTCGTCGCGGTCGCCGAGGAGCAGAGCTTCACCCGGGCCGCGACCAGGCTCTTCGTCGTCCAGTCGGCGGTCTCCGCGGCGGTGAAGGCGCTCGAGCGGGACCTCGGCGTACCCTTGCTCGAACGCAACTCGAAGCGGGTGCTGCTCACCGACGCGGGCGAGGCGCTGCTGCCCCGGGCCCGATTCGCGCTCGACGCCGCCCGCGACGCCCGGGATGCGGTGGCCGAGGTTCGCGGCGGTTTGAGCGGCACGCTGCGGATCGGCACGCTCACCTCGATCCGGGTGATCGACCTGCCGGCCATTCTCGGCGAGTTCCACCGGCGTCATCCCGGCGTCCTGCTGCGCACCACCGCCTCGCCGTCCGGTTCGGCCGGTCTCCTCGAGGCCGTCACCGATCGCCGCCTGGACCTCGCCTTCGTGTCCCTTCCAGGTTCAAGGTCAATGGCGGGGGTACGACTCATCGCGCTCGCCGAATCGGTTTTGGACCTGGTAGTTCCCGAGGATCATCCGCTGGCTCGCGAATCCGCCGTCCCCATCGCTTCCCTCGCCGGCCTCGACTTCATCGACTCGCCGCTCGGGTACGGCAACCGCTCGGTCACCGACCGCGCCTTCACGGCCGCCGGCGTCCCCCGCCGCGTCACCATCGAGATCACCGACATCGGCACCGGCGCGGCCCACGTCCGGCACGGCCTCGGCATCGCACTGCTGCCCCGCTTCGTCCTCACCGGCGCTGAGGGCGTCGCGGTGATCCCGGTGACCGGCGCCGATCTGGTCTGGCCCCTGTCCCTCGCGATCGCGGATGATCGGAATCCGGGCGCCGCCGCGCGCGCCCTGATCGACCTGCTGCTGGAGAGGATCCGCGGATGACCCTCTATGTGATCGTGTGCGCCACCGGCCCGGCGCCCGGCGTCGGCGAACTGGTCGGCCAGGCCCAGGCCCGGGGCTGGGAGGTCCAGGTGGTCGCCACCCCGCTCGCCGTCGACTTCCTCGACACGGCGGCCCTCGAACAGCAGACCGGCCGCCCGGTGCGAAGCCGCTACCGCAAGCCCACCGAGCCGAAACCACCCCGCCCCGAAGCCATCATCGTGGCCCCGGCCAGCTTCAACACGATCAACAAGTACGCGGCCGGCATAGCCGACACCTATCCGCTGGGCCTGCTGGCCGAGGCACCCGGCCTGCACATCCCGGTGGTGATCCTCCCGTCGGTCGGACCAGCCCTCGCCGCACGTCTCCCGTTCCGGAGCAGCGTCGCCCAGTTGCGCGCCGAGGGGGTACGCCTACTCGACCCACCCACCGTCACCGACCCGTTCCCCTGGCACCTGGCGCTGGCCGCCCTCCCCGCCCCTCCCCGATCTTGTTGAACGGCACAGCCCCGTTCCCGCACAGCTCAACAAGATCGCAGAGAGGACCGGAAAACTCAGTCGCCGACGGCCTTGAAGAGGGCAGCCACCTCGGCCTGGGACAGGTGCCGGAAACCGCCCGGCCGCAGATCACCGAGCCGGATCGGGCCGACGGCGGTACGGATGAGCCGCGTGACCGGGTGCCCCACCGCGTCCATCATGCGGCGGACGATGTGCTTGCGGCCCTCGTGCAGGACGATCTCCACCTGCGCGGTCTTGCCGATCGCGTCGACGAGTTTGAAGGCGTCGACCTTGGCCGGGCCGTCCTCGAGCTCGACGCCGGACTGCAGGGCGCGGCCCACGTGCCGGGGTAGCGGCCCGACCACCTCGGCCAGGTAGGTCTTGGAGATCTCGTACGAAGGGTGCATCAGCTTGTGGGCGAGAGCACCATCGTTGGTGAGGAGCAGCAGGCCCTCGGAGTCGGCGTCGAGCCGGCCCACGTGGAAGAGCCGCTGTTCGAAGTTGGCGCCGAGGAAGTCGGCGAGCTCCGAACGGCCCTTCTCGTCGTCGAGGCTGGAGACGACGCCGCGGGGCTTGTTCAGCGCGACGTACACCAGCTTGGTGTTGGTGATCACCCGCTGCCCGTCGACGTGGATCTCCGCCGTGGCGGGGTCGACCTTGTCGCCGAGCTTGGCGACCCGGCCGTTGACGGTGACGCGCCGCCGGAAGATCAGATCTTCGCAGGCGCGCCGGGATCCAACACCGGCCGCCGCCAGGACTTTCTGGAGGCGTTCGGCGGTGTCAGCCTGAGGCATCGAGCACTTCTTCCACATCGTCGGGCAGGAATGGAGCGAGCGGCGGCAGCTGATCGACCGAGTTGAGGCCGAGCTTCTCGAGGAACAGCACGGTGGTCCGGTACAGGTATGCACCCGTCTCCGGCTCCGTGCCGACCTCCTCGATGAGGCCGCGGGTGACAAGCGTACGCATCACGCCGTCACAGTTCACACCGCGGATGGCCGAGATGCGCGAGCGCGTCACCGGCTGTTTGTAAGCCACCACCGAGAGTGTCTCCAGCGCGGCCTGGGTGAGCCGCACCGACTGCCCGTCCAGCACGAACCGCTCGACGTACGAGGCGTACTCCGGCCGCGTATAGAGACGCCAGCCACCCGCCACCCGCCGCAGGTCGATGCCGTGCCCGGCCGCCGTGTAGCGCGCCGACACATCCTCGAGGGTCCGCGCGATCCGCTCGACCGGAACCTCCATGACCTGCGCCAATTGCAGTTCGCCCACCGGCTCGTCGACCACCAGCATGATCGATTCCAGAGCCGCCGCCAGGTCGGCGTCGTCAAGAGCAGCTTGGGTACGGGCGGAGCCGTCACCAACATCGCCCCGGTCCCGCGCCCCCGTGGCCTGAGCGGGAACCGCAGCCACCGCCCTCTCCCCGATCTTGTGATCCGCGGCAGCCCCGCCCCCGCCCGAATCAACAAGATCGCCAGCAGGACCGGCCGGCGCGACCTCACCGCCCCCCACCTCCCCGATCTTGTGAACTGCGGCAGGCCCGTCCCCGTGCGGATCATCAAGATCGAGAGGGGGGCCGGCGAGGGTGGAGGCGGGGGCGTCTACTGGGACGTGGGGCTCGTCGTCGGGGGCGGGCTCGTCGAAGACGGGCTCGTCGGCCTCCTCGATCGGGTCGGGCAGCGGGAGTTCCGGGCCGACCTCCTCCTCGGTGGGCTCGGGATCCGGCTCGTCCTCGTCCTCGGGGATGTCCTGCGGCGCGTCCACGGCGTCCTGGTAGTCCCGGTCGGGCTCGCGCCGGCGCTCCCACGGCGGAACCCAGGCAGCCGCCTGCGCCGCCAGGGAGTCTTCCCGCTCCTCGCTGCTCACGATCTCTCCTCTGCCGCGTCGACCTCGCCAAGATCACCATTAACCGGGCTCTCGTCAAGATCGCGCTCGCCGAAATCGTCCGGAACGGTGTTCATTCCGGCATCATCGGCCCCCTCGGGGTCGGCCTGGGCGGAGTTCGCCTCTTCCGAGCCCTCCGGGGCCGGTTTCGTGCCCTCGTAGTCGTCGATGTCGAGTTCGACGGCTGCCGCGTCGTCGCCGCCGATCCAGCGCACGGTGAGCTCGTCCAGCGAGACCGGCTGCTCGAAGTCGATGAGGCCCTCGCGGTAGAGCTCGAGCAGCGCGAGGAACCGGGCCACCACCTCGAGGGTGTTCTCGCAGTCCGCCACGAGCAGGCCGAACGTCGCCACGCCGGCCCGGCGCAACCGGTCCCGCAGCAGTGTCGCGTGTTCCCGGACGCTCACCCGGACCTGGTGGATGTGGGCGATCGAGACCTGGGGCGGCCCCGGCTTCGGCAGGAACTGCTTCAGCGCCAGCTTGAGCAGTCGCTCCGGTCCGACGCCGAGGACCAGTTCGGGCAGCGCTTCGGCGTACCGTGGCTCCAGCGAAACCAGACGCGGCCAGCGACGCGCCCCGGCAAGCTCGAGTTCCGCGATGTGCGCGGCCGCCTCCTTGTAGGCCTTGTACTGCAGGAGGCGCGCGAAAAGGAGGTCCCGGGCCTCCAGCAGCGCCAGGTCCTCCTCGTCCTCGACCTCGGCGGCGGGCAGCAGCCGGGCCGCCTTGAGGTCGAGCAGGGTCGCGGCGACCAGGAGGAACTCGCTCGTCTCGCCCAGATCCCAGTCGTCGCCCATGGCCCGGATGTAGGCGATGAAGTCGTCGGTGACCTGGTGCAGCGCGATCTCGGTGACGTCCAGCTTGTGCTTGCCGATCAGCTGCAGCAGCAGGTCGAACGGGCCGGTGAAGTTGTCCAGCCGCACGGTGAACCCACCGGAGTCGATCTCTGCCGGCGCGGCTTCTGCGTCGTGGGCCTCCACGACGGGGGCGGACTCTTCAGGCACGTGCCGACCGTAGTCCATGGCTTCGACGAGCTGTTCCAGGCTCACGCTGTCCGTTTCCTCTAGATCTCCTGCTTCTCCAACGTCGCAGAACGTGACCGGTTGCTGCTCTCCGGTTACGCTGCCGCGATGAGGTCCCTGATCTCTCCGCGCCTCCTGCTCCGCGAGTGGGAGGAGAAGGACGCCGCGTTCGTCCTCGACATGTACTCGCGCCGGGAAGTCATGCGCTATCTCGGCGCCGACCCGCAGGTGCTCACCGATCTCGCCGGTGCACAGGCCCGGCTCACGGCCTGGCGCGACCGGCAGGACGACGTGCACACCGTCTGGGCCGTCCAGGATCGGCAGACCGGGCGGCTGCTCGGCACCGCGTTCCTCGTCCGGCTGCTGTCCTCGGGCACGCCGCTGACCCGGGCCGACGAGACCGAGGTGGGATGGCATCTGCATCCGGACGCCTGGGGGCAGGGCTACGCGACCGAGGCGGGCGCGGCGGTCCTCTCGTACGCGGCCCGGTCCGGCATCAAACCGGTGCTCGCCGTCGTCAACCCCGCGAACGAGGCGTCGCAGGCGGTCTGCCGGCGGCTCGGCATGCGGCGGGTGGGTAGCACCGACCGGTACTACAACATGACCTGCGAGCTGTACTCGACCTGAATGGGCCGCCCTCCCGGACGGCCCATCCGGATCACTTCTTCTTGGCGGCCTTGACCTTCACCGGCTTCTCGACCTTGACGGCCTTGACCTTGACCGGCTTCTCGGCCTTGACCTTCACCGGCTTCACTGCCTTCGGCTTGTCGGCCTTCTTGGTCTTGGGGGCCTTGACCTCCGCCTTGACCTCGTTCTTGGCCTTCACCGCCTTGGCCTTGACCTCGTCCTTGGCCTTCACAGCCTTGCTCTTGACGTCTTTCGCCGTCTTCGCCACAGCGGCCTCCTCTCCTCGTCGACACCGCGGGACCGGGCGGCTCGCGTCCGATGACCTTAAATGCCTCAGGGTACGAAGGGAACCGCCGTGTTCACCTGCTGGACTCCGTAGGGTTACCTGGTGATCCGTAGAAGGGTGCTGGTGAGCGGCCGTGTCCAGGGTGTCTTCTATCGCGACACGTGCCGCAGGGAGGCCGCCGCGCTCGGCGTGGCCGGCTGGGTGCGCAACCTGCCGGACGGCCGGGTGGAAGCGGTCTTCGAGGGTACGGAGGAGACGGTCGCCCGGATGCTGGCGTGGACCCGTACCGGGCCGCCGCAGGCGACCGTCACGGCCGTCGAGGAGTTCGACGAGCCCGCCGAGGGCCTGACCGGGTTCGGCGTCTCCCGAGCGGGGTAGAAGTCGAGCCATGTCGATTTTGGATGACCCGGGGCTGTTCGGGCGGCAGTGGGCGGCGGTGTACGACAGGCCGGGCAACCCGGATCCGGCCGGGGCGGTGGACTTCCTCGCCGGGCTGGCCGGGAACGGTCCCGTTCTGGAACTGGCCATCGGCAGTGGACGGGTGGCGCTGCCGCTGTCCGAGCGCGGCATCGCCGTCGAGGGCATCGAGGCGTCGCCGGAGATGGCGGACCTGCTGCTCGCCAAGCCGGGCGGCGACCGCATCCCGGTCATCATCGGGGACATGGCCGACGTCGAGGCCGGGGGCACCTATCCGCTGGTCTACCTGGTCTTCAACACGCTCTTCAACCTGACCACGCCGGGCCGGCAGGAGGACTGCTTCGAGAACGTCTCCCGGGTCCTCGCGCCGGGCGGCCGCTTCGTGATCGAGGCGTTCGTGCCGGACGAGGAGAACTTCGACCGGGACGAGCGCGAGGTCCGGGTCTGGGACGTGACCGAGGAGTCGGTGTCGGTGCGGCTGCACAAGTACGACCGGGCCGCCCAGACGTTCCTCCGCCAGACCCTGATCTTCACGAACGGCGGGGTGGAGCTGCAGCCGTTCGGAATGCGGTATCAGTGGCCCGAGCAGATCGACGCCATGGCTGCGGCGGCCGGGCTGACGCTGGAGGCCCGCTACGCGGATTGGGACCGCTCGCCGTTCACGCCGGACTCCCCCAGCCACATCTCCGTCTACCGCAAGCCCTGACCGCCCAGCGGAACCGGCTGCAGCCTGTCGCTCCCGCGCCCGACGTGTCGCGACCACAGACTGCAGCCACGCGAGACCGGCTGTACGGCACGGCTCGGGTGACGCCCGAAATGTCGCCCTCCCGTACAGCCAACCGAGACCGGCTGTACGGCACGGCTCGGGTGACGCCCGAAATGTCGCCCTCCGGTACAGCCGGGTTGAGGGGTGGCTGGGGACGGGACGTGCGGTGGGAGTGCGCGGGGAGGGTGGGGGCAGCTCAGGGGCCGGCGGCGGGTCGCGCCGGGGGGAGGTGGCCGCAGGTGTGACGCGGCGCGGGGACTCCGGTAGTGCGGTGGGGAGTGCCGTCGATCTTCGTACGAAATCAGGCCCAGACCCGGAGGAAGAGGACTCCCAGGAAATCGAGGACCATGTGGAGGAGGGGGTAGCCGGTCGGGAAGAAGGCGAAGATCAGCAGGAGCAGGACGCCGATGTTCTTGTCCTCGAACCAGAGGCGCATCCAGTTCATGGACGCGCCGGGGCGGCGCAGCGCGTTCCAGAGGATGCCGAAGCCGTCGAGGGGCGGGATCGGGATGAGCGCGAGCAGGCCGAAGGCGAGCAGGCCGACGCCGAGAGAGAGCAGGATCTGCTGGGCGGCCGGCAGGGCGACGCCGCGGAGGATGTCGCCGAGGCCCGCGTTCGCGAGGACGAAGGACGCGGTGTCCGGGAAGACCAGCGCGTAGACGGCGATCAGCAGTTCGCCGGCGAGGATGCAGGAGACCGGGCCGGCGATGAAGACGGCCGCGGCCCGGCCACGTCCGCGGTAGCGCGGGACCTCGTCGACGGTGAGCTGCTTGCCCCAGCCCATGCCGCCGACCGCCGCCGAGACCGCGCCGAACGGGTCGATGTCCTCGCGCGGGCTCAGGCGCAGCGAGATGCGGCGCTCGGCCAGGCCCACCGTGCGCGCGGTGAAGCGGATCGCGATGGCCCGCAACGCCAGGCCGAGCAGGAAGGCGACCACCAGGGCGACGAACGCCAGCGGCTCGCCGAGGGCGAAGAGCACGGGTGTGGAACCTAGCCTCGTTCTGCCTTTGCGGCGATGACCTCGCGAGCGAGCTGACGGTAGTTGCGGGCGCCGGAGGACGCCGGGTCGAGCGAGGTGATCGGCGCGCCCGCGACAGTGGACTCGGGGAACTTGACGGTCTTCGTGATGACCGTCTGGTACACCTTGTCGCCGAACGCCTCCACGACGCGCTGCAGCACCTGGCGGCAGTGGGTCGTGCGGGAGTCGTACATGGTGGCGAGGATGCCCTCGAGCTCGAGGTCGAAGTTGAGCCGCTCGCGGACCTTGTCGATGGTGTCGAGCAGCAGGGCCACCCCGCGCAGCGAGAAGAACTCGCACTCCAGCGGGATGAGCACACCGTGCGCGATGGTCAGCGCGTTGATCGCCAGCAGGCCCAGCGAGGGCTGGCAGTCGATCAGGATGAAGTCGTATTCCTTGCGGACCGACCGCAGGGCCCGCGCCAGCGCCATCTCCCGGGCGACCTCGTTGACCAGCTGGATCTCGGCGGCCGACAGGTCGATGTTGGCGGGCAGCAGGTGCAGACCGGCCACATCGGTCTTGATGATGACGTCCTCGGTGGTCACGTCGTCCTGCATGAGCAGGTTGTAGACGCTGAGGTCGAGGTTGTGCGGGTTCACCCCGAGACCGACCGAGCAGGCGCCCTGCGGGTCGAAGTCGACGAGGAGGACCTTGCGGCCGTACTCCGCCAGGGCCGCACCCAGGTTGATGGTGGTGGTCGTCTTGCCGACGCCACCCTTCTGGTTCGCGAGGGCGATGATCCGCGCGGGACCGTGCCGATCGGTCGGCATCGGTTCCGGGATCGGGCGGCGCATCGTGTAGGCCGTCGGGTCGGCCGGGCCCAGGTCAGCACCGAGATCCAGGGAGTTCTGCTGCTCGCGGAGCGTGGAAGTCCAGGCTTCCGCGCGCTCGCCGTTTCCTGACATTGCCCTCGCCCCCCTCCGACTCAATGCCCGAGCCGATGCTCGACTGTACGCCACGCACACCGCTCGTCCGGGGTCAGCCGTTCGGCGTGTCGCACCTATGGGTACGCAGCTTCTAACGAGCGCGCGGGTGAGAAGTGGCGTACACCTCTCGGAGCCGCTCGACGGTCACCAGCGTATACACCTGCGTCGTGGTGACCGACGCGTGTCCCAGGAGTTCCTGCACGACGCGTACGTCGGCGCCGCCGTCCAGCAGATGGGTGGCGTAGGAGTGGCGCAGGGTGTGCGGGGAGACGGCGTACGGACCGTCGGTGGGCAGGCCCGCCTCGACGGCGCAGCGGTGCAGGACGGTCCAGGCGCTCTGCCGGGAGAGCCGGCCGCCGCGGGCGTTCAGGAAGATCGCGGGGGTGCCGCGGCCGTTCTCGATGAGCAGGGGGCGGGCGCGGGTGCGGTAGTCGTCGAGGGCTTTGAGGGCGTAGCTGCCGATGGGGACAAGCCGGCTTTTTCCACCTTTGCCGCGTAATTTCGCGTCGGAGTCCTCAAGATCATCGATGTCCGCCCCCACTGCCTCGGAGATCCGGGCCCCGGTTCCGTAGAGGAACTCCAGCAGCGCCCGGTCCCGCAACCCGAGCGGCGAGTGCGTGTCCGGCACCGCCAGCAGCCGGGCCACCTGGTCGACGTCGAGGGCCTTGGGCAGCCGTTTCGGCAGCGCGGGCGGCCGGATCTCGGCCGACACGTCCTGCGCCACGAGCCGCTCGCGGACCGCGAACCGGTGCAGCCCGCGTACGGCGCTGACGGCCCGGGCCGCGCTCGACGGCGCGAGGCCGCCCTCCCGCAGCCGGGCCAGGTGGCCGCTCACGTCGGCGGCGCGCACCTCGCCGAGGTCGGTGATCCCGGCCTCGGCGAGCTCACCGGCGTACCGCTCGAGGTCACGCCGGTAGGACGCGAGCGTGTTGCGGGACAGTCCCCGCTCGACGCTCAGATGATCGAGGTACGCCGTGACGGCCGTCTCGAGGCTCAGCGCAGCACCTCCGTGAGCGGTATCGGGCGCATGCCGTGCGCCTCGGCGACCGGCTCGCAGACCACCTGGCCGTCGAACGTGTTCAGGCCGGCGGCGAGGGCCGGGTCACGCCGCAGGGCGTCGCGCCAGCCGAGGTTCGCCAGCTCCAGAGCGTACGGCAGGGTGACGTTGGTGAGCGCGTAGGTGCTGGTGTGCGGCACCGCCCCGGGCATGTTCGCGACACAGTAGAACATCGACTCGTGCACCCGGTACGTCGGCGCGTCGTGCGTGGTCGGCCGCGAGTCCTCGAAACACCCGCCCTGGTCGATCGAGATGTCGACGAGGACGCTGCCCGGTTTCATCCGCGCCACCAGGTCGTTCGAGATCAGCGTCGGGGCCTTAGCGCCGGGCACCAGGACCGCGCCGATCACCAGGTCGGCGTCGAGCACCGCCTTCTCGATCTCGTACGCGTTGGAGGCGATCGTCTGGATGTGCCCCCGATAGTCGGCGTCGACCGCGCGCAGCCGGGCCACGTTCTTGTCGAGCAGCAGCACCTCGGCCTGCATGCCGAGCGCGATGGCGGCGGCGTTCAGCCCGGAGACGCCGGCGCCGATCACCACGACCTTCGCGGCGTAGACCCCGGGCACACCCCCCATGAGTACGCCGCGGCCACCGCCCTGGCGCATCAGGTGGTACGCGCCGACCTGCGGGGCGAGCCGCCCGGCCACCTCGGACATCGGGGCGAGCAGCGGCAGCGAGCGGTCCGGCAGCTCGACCGTCTCGTACGCGATCCCGGTCACCTTGCGGTCCACGAGCGCGTCGGTGCACTCCTTGGAGGCGGCCAGGTGCAGATAGGTGAAGAGCACCTGCCCGGCCCGCATCCGCATGTGCTCCTCGGCGATCGGCTCCTTGACCTTGAGGATCAGGTCACCGGTCCCCCACACCGCGTCGGCGTCCGGCAGGATCGTCGCGCCGGCCGACCGGTAGTCACTGTCCGTGATCGAAGAGCCGAGACCCGCGCCCGCCTGGACGAAGACCTCGTGACCGGACCGGGCGAACTCGAACACCCCGGCCGGAGTGATCGCCACCCGGAATTCGTTGTTCTTCACCTCGCTGGGAACGCCGACCTTCACGAGCCGACACCGTCCTCTCTCCACGCTGAGTCGAGTCCTCTGCGCGGAGAGTACCCCCGCAGACCTCGGGATTCGCGCCTTGCGTCCCGGGTTACCCCCGTTGGCGGTTCAAGCGTTAGGGTCGCCCGATGATCGGCCTTCCCTGGCTCCTGGTCGACGAGACCATCGATGACGGTGACAACGTCGTCGCGGCGTGTGCCGACATCGACGGCCTGTTCGTCCCGGTTACCGAGCCACCCCTGGAGCGTTACACACTGCTCGACTGCCGGCCGGCCGGCCGGTTGCGTGCGGCGTGTGACGACACCGGTCCTCTGTGGGTGGGCAATATCGGTCTGGAGGCCGTCAGTTCGCCCGATCTGGATCAAGAGCTGCTGGACGTGTCGGTGCTGGAGGCGCGGCGGTCGTCCCGGCACGGGCCGGTGGAGTTGACGGTGTCGGCCAGGACGCGGGCAGGAAAGAGATGGGATAAGTCCGGATACAGGCTGACCGGGCTCGAGGATTTCGGTGTTTGCGGAGGTGTCGCGGGTCCGGAGGACCGGGAAACCCTCCCCCGCCCCGCCACCCTGCTCGGCTGCCGGCCCGGCACGCGGCTGCAGCGCGCCATCGACGCCACCAGCCGCAACCGCCGCTGGGTACACGCCTCGATCTTCACGGTCGCCGACGACGGCACCGCGACCCGGCTGCTCGACGCCGGCCTCGGCGCCGAGGTGGCGGCGGTGCGCCCGTCGCTGATCGGCGACGGCCTGGTCGACGTCGAGTTCCGTCCCACCTATGCGGACGCGGTCGGCCCGCCCCGCCCGCTCGGCGCCCGGGACGTGTGGCAGCGCTGGCGGCAGGGCCGTCCCACCGAGCCGGGCAGCTGGGCCGGCTACGACCGCGAGCTGCGCCAGGAGTGGGCCGGCGCCGCGCTGGCCCACCACACCCCGGCCGGCTCTCCACAGACCACCGTCCACCTCGACGGCCGGCACATCACCGACGAGGAGGGCTTCTACTGCGCCGTCGGCGAGGCGGTGAACGGCCCTGGCGGCTACTTCGGCTGGAACCTCGGCGCCCTGCACGACTGCCTCCTGGGCGGCTGGGGCGCCGAGCCCGGCTTCCGCCTGATCTGGCACGACTCGGCCGTGGCGGTCGCCGCCCTGAAGCCCGGCTACGACCGCCGCTGGTGGGCGCCCGCGCTCACCATGGACCAGCTGCTGGGCCTGCTCGCCGCCGACGGGGTGGACGTCGAGCTGCTTTGATGGAGGCGTGCGCGCTCTCCCGGTGATTCTGGCCGGACTCCTGGTCGCGATCACCACCGCGCTCTCCGGGGTCGCCCTCAACGTCGCCACCGGCGGTGATGCCCCCTGGTTCCCCACGATGGATCAGCATCCGCTGCGCTGGCTGGCCGTCTCGGTGCCTTCGCTTGCGCTCGGCGGGTGGCTGATCTGGTGGGCACAGCGAAGGTACGAGGACCAGCGCGCCACGCTGATCCCGGCCGCGCAGCGCCCCGAGCCGTGGATGGTGGACCGTCCCCGGGAACTGGGCGCCGTGGTCCGGGCCCTGCGGCGCGGCTCCTCCACTGTCGGCATCACCACCGCGCTGTCCGGGGCGGGCGGCTTCGGCAAGACCACCATCGCCCGCCTGGTCCGCGCCGACGCCCGCGTCCTGCGCCACTTCGGCCGCCGCGTCTACTGGGTGACCCTCGGCCGGGACACGCGCCGCGGCGCCCTCGTCGAGAAGGTCAACGACCTGGTGCGGCAGATCGATCCGGCGCGGGCCCAGCCGTTCACCGACGTACGGCAGGCCGCCGACCACCTGGCCGCCGTGCTGGCCGGCGGCCCGAGGCGGCTCGTCATCCTCGACGACGTCTGGTTCGACGACCAGCTGGCCGCGTTCCCGGTCGCGGGCCGATGCGCGAGGCTGGTCACCACCCGGGTGGCCGCGCTGGTCGCGGGCGCGGCCATCCCGGTACGGGTGGACCAGATGTCGCCGGAACAGGCCCGGCGGGTGCTCACCGCCGACCTCCCGGCGCCGCCGCCGGCCGCCGTGGTCGACGGGCTCCTGGTCGAGACCGGCAACTGGCCGCTGCTGCTGCGCCTGGTCAACAAGGTCATCGCCGACCAGCTCCGGTCCCGCGACGACGTGGACGCCGTGAGCCGTGACCTGCTGGCCCGGCTGCGCCGGGAGGGGCCGCTGGAGGTGGACCGGCTCACCGGGGCGGCGCAGCGGGAGCTCGACGTCACCGACCCGCAGCAGCGCGACCAGGCCCTCAGCACCACGATCGAGGCCGGAACCGGCCTGCTCACCACCGAGGAGCGGGACCGTTTCGCCGAGCTGGCCGTCTTCGCCGAGGACGAGGTGGTGCCGGTCGCCCTGGTGAGCCGGCTGTGGCAGGGGTCCGGCGGCGTGAGCGAGGCACGCACCCGAATGCTGTGCGCGCGGCTCGCCGACCTTGCGCTGCTGGACCTGACCGGGAACGAGTCCGGTGGCGCGATACGCCTGCACGACGTCCTGCGGGACTACCTCGCCCGGCGGCTCGGCGCCGCCGAACTCGCCCGGTTGCACGGCGTCCTGCTCGACGCCGCCCGGGTGCAACCGTGGTGGTCGCTGCCGGACGGCGACCGCTACCTGCGCGACCACCTCGTCGAGCACCTCCTAGCAGCGGGCCGGGCCGGCGAGGCGGAGGCGCTCGCCACCGATCTCCGCTGGGTGACGAGCCGCCTCGACGACAACGGCCCGGCCGCCCCGGCCGCCGACCTCGCGACCGTGGGGACGCCGAAGGCCGAGCGCCTGAACCGGATGCTCGGCCGGACCGCGCACCTGCTCACCCCGTCCGAGCCGGCCGGCGCACGCGCCGCCATCCTCGCCGATCGCGTCGCCCACGACCCGGACTGGACCGCCCAGGCCCGGGAACTGGCCGCGGACTCCCCGCTGAGCAGCATGTGGGACCTGCCGGACCTTCCCGACCCGGCGATGCGCCACCAGTTCCACGGCCCGGCCGCCGGTGTCCTCGCGCTGGCGATCGCCCCGGACGGCACCTGGCTCGCCAGCGGGGGCGAGGACGGCGCGATCCGCGTCTGGAACCCGGCGACCGGCCTGGAGCAGCGCTGGATGCGCGGCACGGCGACGCCGATCTCCGCCGTCGCCGTCACCCCGGACGGCGGCCGGATCGTCAGCGGCGACTTCGACGGGACGATCACCGTCTGGGATCACACACGACGGCGGTGGGACGTCCGGCGGTTCGGGCACGAGGGGCAGGTGACCGCGCTCGCGGTCGCCCCCGACGGCACGTGGTTCGCCAGCGGCTGCGTCGAGGGCGTGATCAAACTCTGGCGGACCGGGTCCGGCGAGCACCTGCGGACGTTCACCGCGGACGCCCCGATCAAGAGGCTCGCGGTCGTCGAGGACGGCAAGGAGATCGCCGCCGTGTCGGCCCGCGACCGGCTGTCGCGGTGGGACGCCGGGACCGGGCACCAACGGGATCTCGCTGGCCGGCTGACGTCCGGGGACCTCACCACGCCGGACGGCACGCGGACCGTGTACCGCACCGAGCGGGGGACGATCGAGATCCGGGACGCCCGCACCGACGCGCTGATCACCAGCTTGACCGGGCACCGCGGCGCCGTCCGGGCGGTGGCCGCCGCGCCGGACGGCACCTGGATCGTCACCGCCGGCGCCGACGGGACGATCCGCTCCTGGTCGCTGACCGGGGACGCGGCCGGTGTCGCGAGACCGCGCTCGGAGCTGCCCACGTCGGCGGTCGCCGTCTCGCCGCGCGGCACCTGGCTCGCCCACCTCGCCGGCGAGGGCGACGACCGGGTGGTGGGCGTCCGGTACTTCGGCGTCGCCGGGGAGTACCTGCTCCGGGAGATCGCGGCGCCGGTGGCCGTCACCGTCCCGGTCGCCGACGAGCTCGTCGTGGCCGGCCGCTGGAGCGGCGTGTCGGCGTGGACCAGCGTGGGGAACCCCGGCACCGCCCTCCCCGCCATCCGTGTGGACGACGTCCGGCACCTCGCCACCGGCCCGGACCGGGTCTGGACGGCCACCGTCTCGGCGCGGGGCACGATCCGGTTCTGGGACGCGGCCGGCGCCGAGCAGGGCGCCACCGGCCCGCGCCCGGGCGGCATCACCGCGATCGCGGCCGACCCGGGCGGCCGCTGGCTGGCCGCCGGCGGCGACGACATGCGGATCCAGGTCTGGGCCGCGCCGCAGGCCCGCCCGCTGTGCGCGCTCTCCGGCCACACCGGCGCCGTCACGGCGCTGGCCGCCGGCCCCGCGGACCGGCTCGTCAGCGCCGGCGCCGACGGCACGATCCGCCGCTGGGACGTCGCCACCGGGCAGGAGACCGGCCGCTTCGGCAGCGAGTCCGCGGCGCTGACCGCCCTGGCCCTGTCACCGGACGGGAGGTGGCTCGCCGTCACCGGGCTGGACGGGACCGTGCGGGTGCGCGACGCGGAGACCGGCGAGGTGGTCGCCCTGACCCGCATCGAGCCCGAGGCGCTCTGCTGCACGTGGCATCCCGGCGGCGAGCGCCTGCTCGTCGGCGGCTATCACGGCCTGTACTGCTTCAGATTTCAGCCGACGAAAATGCAGAACGGGTGGCCGTCCGGGTCGGCGTAGACGCGCAGCGGCTCCTCCGGGTCGTCGCTGCGGTCGAACCTCAGCGTCCCGCCGAGACTCAGCACCCGCTCGTGCTGCCGGTCCAGCTCCTCCTTCGAGCCGACCGCGGTGTCCAGGTGCATCTGCTGCGGCACGGCGGCATCCGGCCACGTGGTGGGCCGGATGCCGTCGGTCTGCTGGAAGGCGAGCTGCCACGACCCGTCGTCGCCGAGCAGGACGAGCCAGTCCGGGGAGTCGGCGTCGGCCGGGCCGGGCTCGTCGCCCGGCCGGTACTCCAGCCCGAGCAGGTGGCGGTAGAACTCGGCGAGCCGCCGCGCGTCGGTGGTGTCCAGGACGAAGGACCTCAACTTGGGAACGCTCACAGCAACCGTTTCTACCCCGGCAGCTGGTAGACAACCACCTTCCCGGCCCGGAACCGCTCGGTGGCCAGCGACGCCAGCGCGGGCGACACCTCTCCGGCACGGCCGTCGGCGTAGAGCCATTTGGCGCCGTACCGATCCCGCAGTTCCGCGAGACCCTCAGCGGTCGGCGCGTAGAAGGCGGCGTCGTTGATGCGCTGCCGCTCCGGGTCGGGCGAGGTGGCCTTGAAGTACGGGATCCCGTTCTCGCCGTGCCGCGACTGGGTGCCCGGCTGGTACGCCCAGCCCTCCAGGACCACGGCGTGCTCGGTCAGCGCCGACACCCAGAACGACCGGTTGATGCAGTCGGCGTCGGTCTTCACCTTCTCGCAGTGGATGTTGGTGGCGATGTAGTCCTCGTCCGGCGCGTTCGCGGCCAGCCACGCGGCGGCGCGCATCTCGTTCGCGGTGACCAGCGGGTCGCCCTTGCCGCCGGCCGACGGGGTCTTGCCGGCCAGCGCCGACTCGACCTGGCTGGAGACCTGCCGCCAGGTGGTGGCCCAGCCGAGCCCGATGCCGGCGGCCACGAGCACGGCCAGCCCGGCGCCGACCATGGCGGGCCAGCGGCGGCGGTGCAGCCACCAGAGCGCCACGCCGATCGCGAGGACGGCCAGCAGGACCAGGACCGGCCGGGCCAGGTTGTAACGCCAGTAGTCCTGCCACGGGCCGTCCAGGCCCGGCCCGTACCGGTGCAGCATCGCCCCGGTGAGCGCGCCCGCCAGCAGGCCCCCGGCGATCGGCAGGAACGCCTTGCGGGGCGCTACCGCGGTGAGCAGCCAGGCGGTGAGCGCGGCCTGCGCCGGGACCGCCGAGTAGAGGAAGTAGAGCTCGCCGTTCGCGGTGTGGTTGATCAGCAGCGCGCCGGCCCACCCGGCGATGCCGATGCCGGCCAGCACCCAGGCGGCGGCGTCGCGGCGGATGTCGCGGCGCAGCAGGGCGGCGAAGCCGAGCACCCGGCCGATCTGGCTGATCACGAAGCAGACCAGCAGCGCCGGCAGGATCAGCTTGAGGCCGAACGGAACCTTGGACAGCTGGGTGGGCAGCAGGCCGCCGGTGCCCGGGATGGAGTCGTTGCCGACCACCCAGATGAACTGGGCCTTGAAGCTGAACGTCGCACCGAACTGGATGCCGGCGCCGGAGCCGCCGCCGGCCAGGAACGGCACGGTGGCGGCGAGGACCAGCGCGGCGGCGCCGAGCGCGGCGAGCATCATCCTCGGCGGGCGCCGGTCGAGGATCCACAGCGCGAGCGCGCCGAGCCCGATGCCGCCGACCAGGGTGGGCAGCGAGCTGGACTTGCTGGCGGTCGCGACCACCAGCAACATGACCATCAGGGTCCAGCCGCGCCGGCCCAGAGCGGTGCCGCGGGCGATGTCGAGCACCAGCGCCGCCACCACCGTCACGAACGGGATGGAGAACGTCAGCGTCGGGCTGTACCAGGGCTCGATCGTCACCGGCCAGCTCGGGAACTCCGGCCAGATCGAGGTGAGCGGCAGCGCGATCGCGACGAACGCGGCGACCGGGCCGGACCACCAGACCCGGCTCGCCTGCCGGGCCAGGCCGGCGATCACCAGGATCGAGGTGAGCACGACTGGGCCGGCCCACAGCCGCAGCATCACGGTGCCCAGGTCGGCGCCGCTGATCAGGGTGGCCGAGGCCCGGTACGCATCGGAGAACCAGTGGTACTTCAGCGGGTCCCCGGCCATCTGCGGCTGGGTCGGGAAGATCGTGTGGCTGAGCTGCCCGGCGTTGGCCCAGTGGTACCAGATGTCGCCGAACAGCGAGTACGTCGCCGGCGGCAGCGGGTTGTTCGCCCACTCGCTGAACGCCAGCACCGCGATGCCGAGCAGCGCGATCACCGCGATCATCCAGTGCCAGGCGAGCGGCAGCGGGCGCGGCTCCTCGATCCGCCAGTGCCGGCGCAGGCCCGGCACCCCGGCGAAGACGGCGAGCACCAGCAGCGGCCACACCCAGAGGACGTCCTCGAGGCCGGCGCTCACGAAGATCGCCCAGCCGATCAGCTGCACCGCCATGCCGGTGGTGGCGCCGAAGCCGGCGTCCTCCGGCAGGTTGCCCCGGCTGCCGCGCAGCGCCCGGAAGACCAGCACACCCGGCACCAGCACGCCGAGCGTCCAGTAGACGGCGTAGCGCAGCGTCTCGGTGCCCGGCGCCTCCGCCCAGGTGAGCATCCCCAGCAGGAACGCCACCACGACCACCCAGGGCAGCGCCCGCAGGAGATCGACGCGCCGCGAAGGCGCGCCCGAATCAGGCTCGATGACAACCGGCCGCTCGATGACCGCCGTTGATTCGCTCACTTGTTCCCCCATGCTCCGATCGGCGACACGGTAGCGGATCGTCGTTTCCGCTCCCGACCGTCCGACCGGAGCAAAACCGCAGCTCAGAGGGGGTAGGCAATTCCGCGTTCAGGATCGGGCCAACTGGCGTGCGTCAAGAAATCATCAGCCGATCAGCAACGGCAGCAGGGCCAGCCCGTTGATCGCGCCATGGACGGCGATCAGCGCCCAGACGTTGCGGTACTTCGCCCACAGGTAGCCGGCGAACAGCCCCAGCGCGCCGTTCGAGGTGAGGATCAGCAGGGTGATGTCGAAGAACGCGCCGTCGGCGTAGCGGTGGGCGTGCATCGCGACGAAGAGCAGCGCGGTCGCCGTGATCGCCGGCCAGCGTCCCCACAGCTCCTCGAGCCGCGTCTGCAGGATGACCCGGTAGAAGATCTCCTCGAGCACGCTGGCGGTCAGGAACGTGTAGAGCGCGACCAGCGCCAGCTCGGCACGGTCCCAGTCCTCGTACCCGGAGAGGTCGGTGCCGGTGAGGGGACTGTAGAAGAACAGGTAACCCCAGACGACGATCACGATGGCCGGGCCGAGCCAGTACCAGAGCTTCGGGATCCGCTGCCGGTGCGCGCGCGCCGCCGACGGCCGCCGGATCCGCCGCAGCACCACCCAGGCGCCGACGAGCAGGATCAGGATCTTCAGCAGGGGATAGAGCGCCGTGTCCCGGGTGAGGAACGCGGCGACCGGGAAGGCCAGCGCCAGCCCGATCAGCCACCGGGACTGCCGGCGCAGGGCCGCGTCCGGCGCGCCGTCGAGGGCGGGCAGCGAGGGCGGCGTCAGCCTGATCAGAATCAGCCCCACGAGGTAGGGCACCACGATCGCGGCGAGCGGGACCGCACCCGCTTCCTCGTCCGCCGAGGCGGCCAGCGTGGTCCGCCCCATCAGCAGCAACAGAATCGGCGCACCGGCCAGCAGCACCAGCCCGGCCGCGGTCAACCCTTTGATCCGCATCCATCCATGATGGACACCAAGAGCAACACCAGCCGGTCCCCGCTACGCCTGATCTTGTGGACTTGCGCAGCAACGGTCCTGCACAAATCCACAAGATCGCGGGAGAGGGGGCGCGAGGGCGGGCGCAAGGGCCGGCCCGGCGCCCACTTTCGCGTGTCGACTTCGGGCGCGGATCGAACCCGAACTCAACACACGCAGCGCACTTCGCCCCGGCGTGTCGACTTCGGGCGCGGATCGAACCCGAACTCAACACACGCAGCGCACTTCGCCCCCACGTGTCGACTTCAGGCGCGGATCGAACCCCCACTCGACACACGCGGCGCGACCCCGTACGCATGAAGCGGCGCCGGACCAAAGACGGCCCGGCGCCGGAATCGCTCAGAGCGGGCGCAGCAGGGCCCAGCCCGTGTCGCGCGCCCGCGCGGCAGCCAGCACGCCCGCCACCGCGGCCGCGTTGGTGATCTCGCCCCGCATGGCCATCTCGACCGCCGCGTCCAGCGGGACCCGGCGGACCTCCAGGTCGGCCTCCTCGGCGGTGCGCTCGTGCCGCTCCGCCGCCGGCACCTCGGTGAGGTCGCGGGCCAGGTAGACCAGCGCGAACTCGTCGCTGAAGCCGGGCGAGGTGTGCAGGTCGACGAGGCGGTCGAGGCGGCCCGCCACCAGGTCGGCCTCCTCGGCGAGCTCCCGGGCGGCGGTGAGCGCCGGGTCCTCGCCCTCGACGTCGCGCAGGCCGGCCGGCAGCTCCCAGAGGTGCTTGCCGACCGGGTGGCGGTACTGCTTGATCAGCACCACCCGGTCCTGCTCGTCGAGGGCGACCACGACCACGGCGCCGCGGTTCTCCACCACGTCGCGCGGCGCCGAGCTGCCGTCGGACATGCTGATCTCGTCGGTGTAGACCGAGAAGATCGCCCCGTCGTAGCGCGGTGTCCGGGACAGCCGCTCGTGGGTGAAGCTCATTCCGCGGCGACCGGCAGCTCGTCCGCCGACGCATACGCCACGGCGGCCTTCACGAGGCCGTCGAAGAGCGGGTGCGGCCGGGTCGGTCGGCTCTTCAGCTCCGGGTGGGCCTGGGTCGCCACGAAGTACGGGTGGACGTCCCGGTCCAGCTCGATGAACTCGACGAGCCGGCCGTCCGGCGAGGTGCCGGAGAAGACCAGGCCGGCCTGCGCCAGCTTGTCGCGGTAGTCGTTGTTCACCTCGTAGCGGTGCCGGTGCCGCTCGGAGATCTCCGTGGCGCCGTACACCTCGGCGACGATCGAGTCGGCTTTCAAAGAAGCCGGGTACGCGCCGAGGCGCATGGTGCCGCCCAGGTCGCCCTTGCCCGCGACGATGTCCTCCTGGTCGGCCATCGTGGAGATGACCGGGTAGGTGGCGGTCTCGTCGAACTCCAGCGAGTTCGCACCGGTCAGCCCGGCCAGGTGCCGCGCCGCGTCGATGGTCATGCACTGCAGGCCGAGGCAGAGACCCAGGATGGGTACGCCGTTCTCACGCGCGTACCGGGAGGTGTTGACCTTGCCCTCGATGCCGCGCACGCCGAAGCCGCCCGGGATGACGATGCCGTCGACGCCCTTGAGCGCCGTGGCCGCGCCGGACGGGGTCTCGCAGCTGTCGCTCGGCACCCACCGGATCTTGATCTTCACGGTGTTGCCGAAGCCGGCCGCCCGGATCGCCTCGGTGACCGAGAGGTACGCGTCGGGCAGGTCGACGTACTTGCCGACCAGCGCGATCGTGATGGTGCGCTTCGGGTGGTGCACGCGCTCCAGCAGGTCGTTCCACTGCTTCCAGTTGACGTCCCGGAACGACAGGCCGAGGCGGCGGACCACGTACGCGTCCAGGCCCTCGTCGTGCAGCACCTTCGGGATGTCGTAGATGCTCGGCGCGTCCGGGCAGGCGATGACGGCCTCGGCGTCCACGTCGCAGTAGAGCGCCAGCTTGTGCTTCATCTTCTCGGGGATCTCGCGGTCGCTGCGGCAGATCAGCGCGTCCGGCTGGATACCGATGTTGCGCAGCGCCGCCACCGAGTGCTGGGTCGGCTTGGTCTTCAGCTCACCCGACGGCGCGAGGTACGGCACCAGCGAGACGTGCAGGTAGAAGACGTGGTCCCGGCCGACCTCGTGGCGGACCTGGCGGATCGCCTCGAGGAACGGCAGCGACTCCATGTCGCCGACCGTGCCGCCGACCTCGGTGATGACCACGTCCGGCACGTTGCCGTGCTCGTCCGGGTCGGCCATCGCGAAGATCCGGCTCTTGATCTCGTTGGTGATGTGCGGGATGACCTGGACGGTGTCGCCGAGGTATTCGCCGCGCCGCTCCCGGGCGATGACGGCCGAGTAGACCTGGCCGGTCGTCACGTTCGCCTTGCCGGACAGATCCCGGTCGAGGAACCGCTCGTAGTGCCCGACGTCGAGGTCGGTCTCGGCGCCGTCCTCCGTCACGAAGACCTCGCCGTGCTGGAACGGGTTCATCGTCCCGGGGTCGACGTTCAGGTAGGGGTCGAGCTTCTGCATCACGACGCGGAGACCGCGGGCGGTGAGCAGATTGCCGAGGCTGGAGGCGGTGAGGCCCTTGCCCAGCGAGGAGGCGACGCCCCCGGTGACGAAGATGTGCCGCGTGTCGCGCACTGTTGAGGCCAAGGCCCGCTCCCGTGGTCGCCTGTCTTTGATCTTGCGGCGGGGGCCAGGCCCCATCCACGGGAATTCACCGTAACACTCCTTGCCGGAGCAGCGCCGTTCGGGCTGCTCCGGCCGCGTGTCATCGGATCCGTTCCGGCTCTTCGTCCGTTTTGCGCATCAGCGGGCCGCCCGGTCCGTCCGTTTCGCCGGGCGGCGGGGTCCGGTCCGCGGCGTGCAGCAGCACCCGCAGCGCGGCCAGCACCGCCATCGGCACGGCGAGCGCCGCGGCCGTGCCGGCCACCCCGAGCGCGCTGCCGCCGAACACCCCGGCGATCAGCGTCGCCACGATCGTCCCGGCCACGCCGGCCCGGATCGCCGGGTTCAGCCCGTACAGCCGGTAGAGGCCACCCCACGGCGAGAACTGGCAGAACACCAGCATCAGCGCGCCGAAGAGCGCCAGCAGCGTGAGCGGGCTGTCCAGCAGGGCCTGACCGCTGGCCGCGGCGGCCCGCTGCATGGCCGGCCCGGCCGTGCCGTTCGCGAGCGCCGTCAGGAACCGGCCGAGCGTGCCCTGCTCCAGCGGCGGCCGGCGCAGGTCGAACACGGCGAAGCCGATGGTCACCACGAGACCGCACAGCGCCGCCCAGGCGAAGCGCGGGAACGTCAGCCAGCCGCCGGTGCTGATCGCCGCGGCCACGCACACCCCGGCCGTGAGCGCGATCGCGCCCACCGGGTCGGCGCCCAGGTAGGGGCTGCCCACCACGACCACGCCCAGCCCGCCGAAGATCACCACGACGAGCGGGCGCCACTGCCGGGTCACCCGCTGCGCCACGCACCCGGCCAGCAGCAGTAGGCCGGCCACGAAGACGCCGAGACCGACGCTGCCGACGCCGGAGTAGCGGACGCCGTACACGGCCGAGTAGCCGGCCACCCCGTTGAGCTGCAGCCGGGCGCCGGTGACCAGGTCGGCCGCGACCACCAGCACGGCGGCCGCGGAGACCGCCGCCATCGGCAGCAGCGTGCGCGGGTAGCGCGGCGACAGCCGGATCAGCAGTGTGCCGAGGATCATCAGGGCCGCCGTGGCCGCGCCGAACATCCAGGCCGGGTGCTCACTGGTCCACCACGGCACCAGGTCGGCCACGAGCGCGGCCGGGATCGCCAGCCCGGCCGCGATCAGCGCGGCCTCCACCGCCGCGACCAGGCGCGGCGGCGGCAGCGGTGGTCCCGCCGGGCCGGCATGCCGCCGGGCCCTGATGAGTACGGGGACCGCCAGCGCGAACAGCAGCAGCTGCACGACGGCCAGCACCGTGAAGAAGATCTCCGCGACGCCGCGCTGGGCGATCGCCCGGCGGTCCGCGTCGTGCTCGCCCTGCATCGCCTCGGCCGGGTCGGCCGGGCGCCCCTCCGCCACGGTCGCGGCGTACCCGGCGAACAGCTTCTCCGGCGACGGCCGGCCCAGCGCCGACAGCACGGTCGGCGCCAGGTCGACGAGCTGCAGGTACCCGTCGCGGCCGGTGCCGGCCGAGGTGAGCCAGCCGCCCTGCCAGCCCGGCCCCTCGGCGATCGCGACGTGCAGCCGGGAGCTGGTGTCGGTGTCCGAGACACCGGCGATCAGCATGAGCGAGCGCTCCGGGCGGGCCGCGAGCACCCGGGCCAGGGTGGCGTCGGCGGCGGCCACGGCGGCCTGGCGCTCGGCGCCCGAGCCGGTGATCGTGCCGAGGTCGACGATGCTGAGCACGCAGTCGCCGAGCACCCCGGACGGGTCGGCGGGCAGCTCGGCGGCGTACTTGTCGACCCGGCCGAACGGGCGGGCCGCCGCGATCGCCGCGCCCGGGCCGATCGCGTACGTGCACCGCACCGACTCGGCGAGCGCGCCGGGCGTGGTGCCGTACGGCATCCGGTCCTGGTTGTTGCGGACCACGGTGCGCTGGTCGACGACGCTGGCGCCGATGTCGTCGGGGCGGTTCAGCTGCGGCGCGGCGGGAGCGCACTTCCCGGTCACCTCACGGGTGTCCCAGGCCGCGTAGTTGCCGGCGCCCAGGGTGAGCCAGCCGTCGGCCGGGCAGGTCACGTCGTGCGCCGAGCGCACGGTCAGCCAGCCCACCGACCCGGTCCGCGCCTCCTGCCAGAGCGCCGGGGTCCGCTGCGGGTCCAGGTCCTCCCAGCGCAGGCCGGGCGCGGCGGCCACCACCACGTAGTCGGCGGCGCCGCGGCGGGCCTGCTCGGCCGGGCGGATCGCCAGCCCGGCGAGGCTGGTCAGCGCGACCAGGGCGACGAGCAGGTAGGTGAACCAGGTCTTCTTCACCGGGTCGCCTCGGCATAGGCGGCGCGCACGTCGGCGACCACGTCCGCCTCCCGGGGCCAGCTCGCGGCCCGCACCGGGCCGCGGGCCGCGTAATCGGCGCGCAGGTCCGGGTCGGCCAGCATCCGGCGGACCGCCTCGTCGAGCGCGTCCAGGTCGCCCGGCGGGATGGTCAGGGCCGCGTCGCCGACCAGGCCGGGCAGCCCGCCGACCGCCGTGACGATCAGCGGCACGCCGGCGTGCAGCGCCTCCTGGGTGAACAGCTGCCGCGCCTCCCAGTCGCTGGTGACCACCGCGAGGTCGGCGCCGAGCAGCAGGTCGGGCACGTCGGTACGGTGGCCGAGCAGGTGGAACGGGGCGTGCAGCTGGGACGCGCGCTGGGCCAGCGGCATGTAGCTGGGGCCGGAGCCGGCCACCGCCACGACCGGGGCCGGGCTCAGCTCCCGCCACCGGGCGGACGCGTCGACGAGCAGGTCGTAGCGCTTCTGCGGGTGCAGCCGGCCGACCGACAGGATCAGCGGGGTCTCCGGCTTGAGCCGGAACTCGGCGCGGACCGCCGCGCGGGTGCGCTTCGGCGAGCCGAGCTCGGGCGCGGCGACCGGGCCGAGCCGGGCCCTCTTCGCGCCGAGCGCCACGGCCCGCTCCACCAGGTCCTCCGAGGCGCCCAGGGTGAGCGTGGCGTTACGCGCCACGATCCGCTCCAGCAGCGCGCCGGCCTGGCCCTTGAGGCCGCGGGCGAGCACGGCGTTGTGCCAGGTCACCACGACCGGCAGGCCGGTGCGCGCCAGCGACACCACGAACCCGGCGCGCAACCCGTGCGCGTGGATCACCGCGGCGTCGCGGCCGGCGATCGCCTTGCGCAGCTGCCGGATCGCGCCGGAGTCCTGCGGGCCCGGGTCGGCCGGGATCTCCACCGGCGCGAAGTCGAGGCCGGCGGCGCTGAAGCCGAAGTGCGCGTCGGTGGCGGCCGGGCCGCAGACCAGCACCCGGCAGCCCGCCGCGACCAGGCCGCGGGCCAGCGAGGCGACGTGCTGGCCGATCCCGCCGGTGCTGGACGCCAGCACCAGCACGACCGAGCCCTGCCATCTGTCGTCGCTGCTCACGAGCCGCGTCCTCGCCTTCTGAGAGTTTCCCGGTCCAGCACCCACACCACCGCGGCGTACGCCACCGCGACCACGACACCGCCCAGCATGCCTTCGAGGAGGCTGCCTCCCACGCTCGGGGTGTCCGGTTGCAGCTGCCGCACCACCCACCAGCCGGCGCCGCCTGCCAGCGCCGCCGCTACCACCGCGGCGGCGGTGGCTCGGGCCAGCCCGTTCAGCGATCGTGGAGAATGCCGGTGCACGGCGGCGGCCAGCAGGATCGCCAGCACCGTCATGCCGGCACTGTTCGCCAGCCCGAGGCCCAACGTGTCCGCTTTTATCAGGAAAAATGCTGCGATGGCCGCCACGAACCATCCCGCCGCCGTCGCCCCCGCCGCCGCCCGCGTCGCACCCCGCGCATAGAGCGCTCGGGACAGCAGCGCGAATAGGGCATATCCGAAAAGTCCCGGCGCGAAACCAGCGATCCCCTCCGCCGCCGGCGGAGCATCGATCAAGTAGGCGGCAGGCTCGGCCAGCGCGACGAGAGCCGCAACCCCCAGCCCCGCCAGCACCACCACGGTACGGGCGGACGAGCTCAACGCCGCCCGATAACCCTCCTCATCCCCGTGCTCGGCGGCGGCCGACAGCCGGGGATAGACCGCCGTGGCCAGCGGCACCGCCAGGATCGCCCACGGCAGCAGGAACACCGTCTGCGCCGTGGTGTAGAGGGTGAGCCCGCCGGTCGCGGTCAGCGCCAGCACCACCAGCGTCATGACCTGCTGCGAGCCGACCGTCACGGCCCCGGCCCAGCCGAGCCCGACCGCCCTGCGCCCCTCCCCGCCCGGGAACCGCAGCGAGGGCCGCAGCCGCAGCCGCAGGCCCCGCAGCGGGACGACCAGGCAGAGCGAGAGCACCACGACGCCGAGCGTGGTGCCGCCCGCCAGGATCAGCTCACCGGTCCCGGACAGCCCGGCGATGTCGCTCTTCGCGCCGTCGACCACGGCGTACGTGAGGTAGGCCGCCATCACCGTGACGCTGGACAGCAGCGGCGCGATCACCGGCCAGGCGAACCGGTGGTGGGCCTGCAGCACACCGGTCAGCACGATGCCGATCCCGTAGAGCGGCAGCTGCGGCGCGAAGATCCGCAGCATGCTCGCGGCCAGCTCCCGGTTCTGCTCCGGGGCCCCGGCCAGCAGCAGGTCGCTGATCGGCCCGGCCAGGACGGCGAGCAGCAGGGCCAGCGGCACGAGCAGCACCAGCACCCAGGTGAGCAGGGCCGAGGCGACAGCGTGCGCCCGGTCCCGGTCGCCGGCCGCCACGGCGCCGGCCAGCAGCGGCACCACGAGGCTCGCCAGGGCGCCGCCGGCCACCAGCTCGAAGACGATGTTCGGGATGACGTTGGCGGCGTTGTAGACGTCACCGAGCGACTCGTGGCCGACCGTGCGCAGGAAGACGAAGGTGCGGGCGAACCCGGCCAGCCGGGCGACGACCGTCAGGATCGTGATGAGGGCGGCCGCCCCCACGAGCCCGGTCTTGACGGCTCGGGTCACGCTTCGGGAGGCCGGCGGCCGAGCTCGTCGACGGCGCGCAGCCACGGCGTGTCCTGAATGACCTTGGTGAAGCTGATCTGCTCGCTGGCCGCGGTGAGCGACGCCAGCACGGCCAGCGCGGCGACCCGGCCGGCCGTCCCGGAGCGCGCCGTGAACGCGACGCCGAGCAGCGCGCCCAGCGCGTTCGCCCCGGAGTCGCCGAGCATGATCTCCTCGTTCAGGTCGGCGGGCAGCAGCGCGGCACCGGCCCCGAGCGTGCCGGCGGTCAGCGCGCCGCCCCGGCCCAGCGCGAGCGGCGCGCCGAGGATCGTCCCGGCCTTGAGCGCGCGGCCCGGGCGCAGGTCGAGCAGGTTCAGCAGGTTCGCGGTGCCGGCGATCACCCCGGCGCCGAGCAGCACGTCGGCGCCCCTGCCGAAGCGCGACGAGCGGCGGCTGCCGATCAGCGCGGACGCCGCGAGCCCGGCCGCGCCCACTCCGGCGATCTTGACGAGGCCGCTGGTGACCTTCCCCTCGCGCAGCGCGCCGAGGTGGCCGGCGAAGCCCTTGAACGCCTTCTGCTCGGGCCGGTTGCCGACCACGTCGTCGTAGAAGCCGACCGCGCCGCTCACCGCGCCGGCCGCCACCGCGGCGGCCGCGAGCCGGGTCGTCGCCGCGCCCGAGGCGGCGCCCGCGGTGGCGCCGAGGGCCAGCGCGGGACCGCCCGCGAGCGTCACCGTCCGCCCGTGGAAGTTGGTCCGGCGCAGGTCACCCGCGTTCGGGTCGCGCCGCACCCAGCCGAGCGCGGTCCGCGCGACGAGCGCACCGATGCCGAACGAGCGGAGGAAGGCCATGGCCCGGAAGTTTAGTCAGCCGGGCCTAGGACGCTGCGGACGGCACCATCGAGGTGGCGCCCGCGGCGAGGCCGTACTGGCCGACCCGGTTCTGCACCAGGCGCTCGGTGGCCGCCATCGCGGTCGCCACCTGACCCTGCACCGTGCTCACGTTGTCCACCGTGGAGATCTTCTGCACCAGCGTCGGGTCGTTGCGGACCCCGGAGACCAGGCTGCCCTCGCCCGCGCCGTCACCGGCCACCACGAGCGGCCGGTTCTGGTGGAACTGGGTCGCCACGGTCACCGCCGACTGGCTCTTCGTGGTGGCGTCCTTGTCGGTGGCCGGCTCGGCGGCGACCAGCACGATCGCCTCGGCGCCACCGGTCGCGTCGTCCTCGACGGCGAGGTAGCCCGCCTTGGACAGCGCGGTGAGCACGGCCGTCACGTCGTCCGGGGTGGGCGGGGTGGAGCCGGAGCCCTGCTGCAGGGCGAGCGCCAGCAGCGCGCTGGCCGTCTCCACGCCGTCGCTGTTGCGCGGCAGCGAGGTCACCGGGATGGTCGGCTGCGACGACTGGTCGGCGAGGTCGAGCAGCTCGTTCGTGTAGTTCGGGTCGAAGAACTTGTCCTCGACCGCGACCCGGGCGGTGAGCGTCGCGCCGGCCACGTTGAGCATCTTCGCCACGCCGTCGGCGGACTCGTCGGCGCCGGGCAGCGAGACCACCGCGACCTTGCGGGCGGTCAGCTTGCCGGCCAGCACGACCGGCGCCATCTCGGTGGCGAAGTCCTGCCCGCGGTTGAGCTCGTCGCGCAGCTGGTTGACCTGGTCGCGCCGGACGTCGTTGTCCTTCTTCAACGCCTCGAGGTTGGTGCGCAGGTTCTCCGAGACCGGGCCGTTGAGCGCCGCGGTGCCGACCACCAGGCCGATCGCGAGCGCGAGGAAGACCGCGGTGAGCGACACCACGTGGTACCGGAAGTTGATCACGACTACCTCAGAAAAGATTGCCGAGCTGGAAGACGAAATTGTCCCACCACTCGGACACGACGGTGAGGTACGCCTTCCCCACCGTGGACACGGCCACCGCCGACGCCATCGCCGCGAGGGCCGACAGGACCAGCAGCAGCAGCGCCGAGCCGGAGATGTTCTGCCGGTAGAGCCGGCTCACGCCCTTCGCGTCGACGAGCTTGCCGCCGACCTTGAGACGGGTCAGGAACGTCGACGCCATGCCGCCGCGGCCCTTGTCGAGGAACTCGACCAGGTTCGCGTGGGTGCCGACCGCCACGATCAGCGACGCGCCCTTCTCGTCGGCGAGCAGCATCGCCAGGTCTTCGCTGGTGGCCGCGGCCGGGAAGGTGATCGCGTCGACGCCCAGGTTGCTGACCCGCTCGAGACCGGGCGCGCGCCCGTCCGGGTAGGCGTGCACGATCACCTCGGCGCCGCACCGCAGCACGTCGTCGGTGACCGAGTCCATGTCGCCGATGATCATGTCGGGGGTGTAGCCGTTCTCCACCAGGGCGTCGGCGCCGCCGTCCACCCCGATCAGGACCGGCTTGTATTCCCGGATGTAGGGCCGGAGGACGTCGAGGTCCTCCTTGTAGTCGTAGCCGCGCACCACGATCAGCACGTGCCGGCCGGCGATGCGGGTGCGCACGTCGGGCACGCCGACGCCGTCGAGCAGCAGCTCCCGCTCCTGCTTCATGTAGTCGAGGGTGTTCGCCGCGAACGCCTCGAGCTGCACCGACAGGCCCTCCCGGGCGTCCGCCATGGCCTTGGCGACGCTCTCCGCGTCCTGCCGCTCGCCGCTCGCCACCGGCTCGCCGTTCAGCAGCACGGTGCCGCCGTCGATGCTGACCGTCTGCCCCTCGCGCAGGCCCTTGAAGACGTCCTCACCGAGACCGTCGACGAGCACGACGCCGCCCTGGATCAGCACCTCGGGACCCAGGTTCGGGTAGCGACCGGAGATCGACGGCTTCGCGTTGAGCACCGCCGTGACGCCGGAGGCCACCAGCGAGTCGGCCGCCACCCGGTCGAGGTCGACGTGGTCGATCACGGCGATCTCGCCGGGCCGCAGCCGGCCGGTCAGTCGTTTCGTGCGCCGGTCGAGCCGAACCAGCCCGGAGACCGGGCCCGGCTCGGTGGCACGCGTGCGCCGCAGAGTGGGTAGTCGCATCCCGGCCATCCTGACACGCCGTCGCACACTGTCCCCCCGCGACATGCGCCACCTCACCGACAAATGCGACTTTTCACGCACGTTTCTCACGAGCCGCTACCGACAGTAGTTCCTCGGCATGCGCGATGCCGAGGTCCGAATCGGGCAGACCGGCCAGCATCCGGGACAGCTCCCGGGCCCGCTCGGTCTCCTCCACGATCCGGACGCCACTCGTGGTGATCGCGCCGCCGGTGTCCTTCGCCACCACGAGGTGGCGATCGGCGAATGCCGCGACCTGCGGCAGGTGCGTCACGACCAGGACCTGATGGGTACGGGCCAAGCGCGCCAGCCGGCGGCCGATCTCCACCGCGGCCGTGCCGCCCACCCCCGAGTCGACCTCGTCGAACACCAGCGTCGGCGGGCCACCGGCACCGGCGAACACCACCTCGATCGCCAGCATCACCCGGGACAGCTCACCACCGGAGGCGCCCTTCTGCAGCGGCAGCGACGGCGCGCCCGGGTGGGCGTGCAGCCGCAGCTCCACCTCGTCGGCGCCGTCCGCCCCGGCCGCCAGCTCCTCGCCGTCGACCGTCACGGCCGGCTCGTCCTTGGACGGCGTGCGGGTCAGCACCGCCACCTCGACCCGGGCGTGCGGCATCGCGAGCCCGGCCAGCTCCACGCTGACCGCCTCGGAGAACCGGACCGCCGCCTCGCGCCGCGCCGCGGTGAGCCGGCCCGCCAGCTCGCCCACCGTCGCGGCGAGCCGCTGGCGCTCCTTGTCCAGCTCCTCCAGCAGCTCGTCGGACGAGTCCAGCTCGGTGAGCTTGGACTTCGCGTTCTCCGCCCAGGCGATCACGCCGTCGATGTCGTCCGCGTATTTCCGGGTGAGCGCCCGCAGCGCCGCGCGGCGCTCGTAGATCGCCTCCAGCCGGGCCGGGTCGGCGTCCAGCTCGCCGAGGTAGGAGCTCAGCTCCGAGGAGACGTCACCCACCAGGGTCGCCGCCTCCTCGATCCGCAGCGCCAGCTCGCCGAGCCGCGGATCCACCCCGGCCTGGCCCTCCAGCGTCCGCCGGGCGGTGCCGAGCAGCTGGGTCGCGTCGGGCGTGTCGTCGGCCGCCTCCACCCCGCCGGCCAGCGCCTGCGCCGCCAGGGCCGCGGCCACCCGCAGACCCTCGGCGTGCTCCAGCCGCTGCACCTCCTGGCGCAGCTCCTCGTCCTCACCGGGCTGCGGGTCGACCCGGGTGATCTCGTCGAGCCCGAGCTTGAGCAGGTCGGCCTCCTGCGAGCGCTGCCGGGCGTTGCGCCGCCGGTCGGCCAGGTCGTCGACGACCCGGCGCCAGCGGGTGAACGCCTCGCGGTAGCTCTCCAGCAGCTTCTCGTGCTCCGGGCCGGCGAACCGGTCGAGCGCCGAGCGCTGCTCGGACGGGCGCAGCAGCCGCAACTGGTCGGACTGTCCGTGCACGGCCAGCACCTGCTCGCCGAGCTCGCTGAGCGTCGACACCGGCATGCTGCGGCCGCCGACGTGCGCCCGGGAGCGGCCCTCGGCCGTCACGGTGCGGCTCAGCAGCAGCGAGCCGTCGTCGTCGGTCTCGCCGCCCGCATCGGTGATCCGGGTGCGGACCGCGTCACCGAGCGTCCCCGCCAGGCGCAGCCGGCCCTCGACCACGGCACGGCCCGGATCGGCGCGGACCCGGCCGGCGTCGGCCCGGCCGCCGAAGAGCAGGCCGAGGCCGGTCACCACCATCGTCTTGCCCGCACCGGTCTCGCCGGTGATCACATTCATTCCCGACGTCAGCCTCAGCGTGGTGTCGTCGATGACGCCGAGCCCGGTGATGCGCAGTTCCTCCAGCACAGGGCAGACAGTATCGGTGCCCACCGACAATCGCCCAACTCGGGAGGTGATCAGCGTCGATTGCCGCGCCAGCCGACCACCGGGAGCTCGAACTTCGCCACGAGCGTGTCGGTGAACGGCCGGGGCGCGAGACGGACCACCCGGACGGGCAGCCGGCCCCGTTCGACCGTCACCGTCGAGCCGGGCGGCAGGTCCCAGGTGCGGCGACCGTCACAGCAGAGCACCGCAAAGGACGTATACGGGTCGACCGTGAGGACGAACGTCGACGTCGGCGCGGTCACCAGCGGCTTGGAGAAGAGGGCGTGCGCGCTGATCGGGACCAGCAGCAGCGCCTCCACCTCGGGCCAGACCACCGGTCCGCCGGCCGAGAACGCGTACGCCGTCGACCCGGTCGGTGTGGCGCACACCACACCGTCGCAGCCGTAGCGGGAGAGCGGCCGGCCGTCCACGTCGACGAGGAGCTCGAGCATCTGCGCCCGCTGCCCCTTCTCCACCGACACCTCGTTCAGCGCCCACGACTCGGCGATCAGCCGGCCGTCGTACTCGGCCCGCACGTCCAGGGTGAGCCGCTCGTCGACCGTGTAGTCACCGGCCACCACGCTCGCGACGGCCTCGTCGATGTGGTCGATCTCCGCCTCGGCGAGGAAGCCCACCTTGCCCAGGTTGATGCCGAGCAGCGGCGCCTTCACCGGGCGGGCCAGGTCGGCGGCGCGCAGGAACGTGCCGTCGCCGCCGAGCGCCAGCACGATCTCGGCGCCCTCGGCCGCGGCCGGGCCGTCCACCGGCTGCACGCCGTCCGGCAGGTCCAGGTCGGCGACCTCCTCGGCGATGACCCGCACCTCGAACCCGGCCGCGATCAGGTCCAGCGCCACGGCACGGGCGTGCTGGGTGCTCTGCCTGCGCCCGGTGTGCGTCACCAGCAGGGCCGAGCGGGTCATTTCTCCTCCAACTGTGACTCCGGAATGGGGGACGCCGGGCCGGGCCCTGCCTCGACCACGCTCTCGATCCGCTGCCGATCGGCGGGAGGGGCGTCCCGCCGGAACCACACGAAGAACTCCACGTTCCCGCTCGGGCCGGGCAGCGGGCTCGCCGTCACGTCCCGTACCCCCAGGCCCTGCTCTTGAGCGGCTGCCGCCACGTCCATGACCGCCTCGGCACGCAACCGCCAGTCCCGGACCACACCACCGGCACCGACCCGCTCCTTGCCGACCTCGAACTGCGGTTTCACCATGAGCGCCAGGTCGCCGTCCGCGGCCGTGCAGGACGCCAGCGCCGGCAGCACCAGCCGCAGCGAGATGAACGACAGGTCCGCCACGGTCAGGTCGACAGTGCCGCCGATCGCGTCCGGGGTCAGCGTGCGCACGTTGGTGCGCTCCATCACGACCACCCGCTCGTCGGTGCGGATCGGCCAGGCCAGCTGCCCGTACCCGACGTCCACCGCCACCACCTGCTTCGCCCCGGCCCGCAGCAGCACGTCGCTGAAGCCGCCGGTCGAGGCGCCGGCGTCGAGACAGCGGCGTCCGGTGACGGACAGGTCCTTGAATCCCGCGAGGGCGCCCGCGAGCTTGTGCCCGCCCCGGGAGACGTACTCGGTCTGCGGATCCTCCCCGGTCACCACGATCGGGTCGGCCGGGTCGACCATGGCCGCCACCTTCTGGGCGGCGACGCCACGGACCTGCACACGGCCGGCCGCCACGAGGGCGGCGGCCTGTTCCCGGGAACGAGCGAGCTTGCGGCGGACGAGTTCAGCGTCCAGTCGCGCACGGCGGGCCATCTAGATCAAACCCTTTTTCTGTACGAGGTCTCAGCGGTCGATGCTCGCCAGGGTTTCCTGGAGCACCTGGTGCGCGGCCTCGTACTCGGCGATCTGCTCGGCCGGTGCCAGCCGCGCGGCGTTGGCGAGCGACCGTAGCACCGCGTCCACAGCGGGGTGCCCGGTGTCCTCCCCCATCCCGCCGCCGGCCTCATGCATCCCCGCATCAGGCCGCGCATGCGGTTGGGCGTGCGGCGCGGCACCCGGCTGAGCGTGCGGCTGGGCGTGCGGCGCGGCACCCGGCTGAGCGTGCGGCTGGGCGTGCGGCGCGGCACCCGGCTGCGCATGCGGCGCCCCGGCGGGCGGACCCGGCCGGAATCCACCCGGCGGCGGCCCCGGACGCGGACCCGGCTGTGCGGCGTAAGGGAACGTCACAGGATCACGCCTCCGTGCTCTCGACCGGCGCCGCCTGGCCGGGCACCGCCTTCTGTGCTGCCGTCTTCCGAGGAGCCCGCTTCCGCGCCGGCGCCTCGGTTCCGGCGTTCCCGGTTGCGGTCTTGCTTCCGGCGCTCTCAGCCGTCACCGGGCCAGCCTTGCGAGGCGCCCGCTTCTGAGCCGGCGCAGCCTTGCGGGCAGCGGCCTTCCGGGCAGGCGCACCGGCCTCAGCCGTCACGGCCTCCACCGCCGGAATCTCGGTGGCCGCCGCGGCCTCCACCACCCCGCTCACCGGAGCGGCCACGGTCCCCGCCGGAACATCCACACTCCCGGCCGGCACGGCGACCTCCGCGGCCGGCGTCACCACATCCGCGACGGGCGTGGCCTGCGCCGGAACGGCGGTCTTCCCCGCGACCGCCTTCTTGGCCGGCGTCCGTTTCACAGCAGCCTTCTTGACCGGCGCGCTCTTGACGGGCGCGCTCTTGGCCGGCGCGCTCTTGGCCGGCGCACTCGTGGCCGGAGTCTCAGCGACCGAGCCGGCGCCGCCCCCGTTCGAGGAGCCCGCGGAAGCCGCCCTCTTCTTCGCGGCCTTCCGCACCGGCGACGACGGAGTAGCGGGCGCCGCCGAAGCCACATTGGCCGGTGACACCGACGGTCCGGTCGCGGCGGCGGGCATCGCGTTCGGCTTGGCCTTCACCGCTTTCTTGGCGACGGCCTTCTTCCCCGGCCGGACGGGCGGCACCGCGGCCACCGGCAGATCCGGAGAGACACCCGTGCCCGAACCGGCGCGCGCCTCGGCCTCCCTCAACTGCCGCTCCAGGTCGTGAACCCGGGTGGTCAGGTCGGAAACCTCGTCGGCCGTGGCCAGCCCGACGCGCCCGAGCGCGCGGTCCACCTCGTACCGAACAATGTTCGTCAATGCCTCACGGTTCGCCATCCCGGTCGAGAGCAGGTCCTCCACGAGGCCCTGCAGCTGCGCCGCCGTCGCACCGCCCCGGGAGAGCACCTCCCCGGCGACCTGCTGCGCCCTCTTCCTCGGGGCCTCGGTCAGCCCGAGCGCCAGGTCCAGATATGCCCGCCATGCATCCGCCATGATCCCGCCTCCTCTCGCCGCGTCGGGTGCCACGCTACCGGGCACCCCCGATAATCACCTGAGGTACCGTGCTGGTGTCGTGAGAGAGGGAGCCGAATGGCCACCGTGGAAGAGTGCCGGCAAGCGTTGCACGACCTGGCGGCGAAACTGGCCGCCAACGCCGAGGCCCAGGGCCATCTGGATCTCGATCGCACCCTCGCCTGCCGGGTGACCGACCTCGGGACGGCGTTCCACGGCCGGATCACCGGCGGCCGCCTGATCGACATCGCGGACGGCGACGACCCCAAGGCGAAGATCGCGCTGATCGCTTCGAGCGACGACCTGATCGCGCTGATCCAGGGCAGGCTCGACGTCACCCGCGCCATCGCGTCCCGGCAGGTCACCGTCAAGGCGAACCCGTTCGACCTGCTCAAACTCCGTAAGCTCCTCTGAGGCCACCAGCAGCGCTCCCGGATACGTCCCACCAACCCGGATCGTTCAATTCGCCCGTCCGGGCGAGCGCTAATGCCTGACCTTTTCCCGGACGTAGCCACCGGCCCCCGCGCGGTGCCACGCTGGCGGTGAGGGCACGTAGGCCTCACGGGGACGACGGACTTGACCGGCGCGGGCCGGCCGGGAAGGAAGGATCATGACCACCTCCGACGAGCTGCACGCCCAGGCTGAGAAGATGGCGGTGCCCAGCTTCGACTGGATGAGCACCCCGGTCCTCTCGGTGATCGACGGCTTCCTGCACATCGACCCCGACGCGCCCCTTCCGCGCCGCCGTCACCACATCCCCATGCCGGTCAACCGCGAGCACACCCCCGCCGACAGCGGAGCGATCGCTTCGAGCCGCCTGCTGGCCGAGCTCTCCCGAAGCCGCAAAGCTCACTAGAACCAGCGATAGGCCGAGCCAGGAGATCCGGCGCAGCCTTTTGCTTGCGTACGCCGGAAGCACCCGGCAGCGACTCCCCCACCGCGCCCCCCAGTCCCGCCCGCACGTCTCCTCTTGGCGTCCTAGGAAACTAGGAAGAAAATGGGCGCAAAGAGGGCCGGTTCGGCCGCATCGGGAAGGGTCAGGCGTTCCAGGCCTGCAGCAGCTCGCCCGCTTCCGGAGAGCCGGCCTCGACAGCGGCGAGCGGCACGCCGTTCCAGGTGAGGGCGCACAGCAGACGCAGAGCATCCACGGGTTCGCCGGCGCCCTCGAGAACGGCACGATCACCGCTTCGAGTGACACGCCAGCCACCGGCCTCGCTCTCCGCGGGCGCCGGCGGGCGGGCCGCGATGTCCGCGTCGTTCGCCGAGCCGGCCTCCAAGTTCGTGCCGTTCGCCGAGCCGGCCTCCGAGCTCGTGTCGTTCGCCGAGCCGGCCTCCGAGCTCGTGTCGTTCGCCGAGCCGGCCTCCGAGTTCGTGTCGTTCGCCGAGCCGGCGGAGTCGACGGCGGGGAGGCGGGCCTCGTCGGCGGAGCGGAAGAGGCCGGACAGGTCGGCCGTCACGTAGGTGGGGCGGCGTTCCGGCGGCGCGGCCAGCAGGTCGGCCGGGCCGCTCACGCCGGTGAGGACGAGGAGGCTGTCCATGCCGGCGTTGACGGCGCCCTCGATGTCGGTGTCCAGGCGGTCGCCGACGACGAGGGGGCGGTCCGCCCTCGACAGGGTCGCGGCGGTCGTGAAGAGGCCCGGCTGCGGCTTCCCGACCACCACGTCCGGATCACGATCAAGAGCGGTGCGGAGTACGGCGACAAGCGACCCGTTCCCCGGCAGGGGGCCACGCGGGCTGGGCAGGGTGCGGTCGGTGTTCGTGGCGAACCAGGTCGCCCCGGCCCGGACGGCCAGCGCCGCCTCGGCCAGGATCTTCCAGCCCACCTCGGGGCCGTAGCCCTGGACCACCGCGACCGGCTCGTCCACGGCCGAGGCGACCGGGGTGAGCCCGGCGTCGCGTACCTCGGCCCGCAGCGCCTCGGCGCCCACCACCAGCACCGGGGCGCCGGCGGGCAGGCGTTCGGCGATCAGGGCGGCGGACGCGCCGGCCGAGGTCAGCACCTCGGCCGGCGCAGCGCTCACACCCATGCCGGTCAGCAGAGCGGCCACGTCGGCGGCACGTCGCGACGCGTTGTTCGTCGCGTACGCGATCGGCGTCCCGTCCGATCGGAGCCGCTCGACCGCTTCAGCAGCGCCCGGGATCGGCTTGTCGATCAGGAAGACCACGCCGTCCAGGTCGAAGATGACCAGGTCGTAGCCGCCGGCGAGGTGGTCGCTCATGCCTTCGGCTGCTCCGAGCCGTCGGCCTTGGCGGAGAACTCGTCCGCCTGCTTCTTCTCGGTCTCGAGGGCGTCGGTGTTCACGTCGGTCTCGGACAGCTCGGCCGGCTCGTCGTCGTCCTCGTCGGCATCCGCGGCGGTCACCGCATCGTCCTCGTCGGCGTCGACGGTCACCGCGACGGGCTCGTCGTCCTCGTCGTCCGCGGCGAACCTGTCGGCCTCGACGGCCCGCCCGGCCGCGACCGGCGCGTCCTCGAACTCGTCGGCCCCGGTCACCGCGACCGGCTCGTCGTCCTCGTCCTCGTCGTCGAACTCGTCGTCCCCGGCGGCAGCGCCCTCGGAGTCGTCGTCGTCCTCGGAACGGGTCTCCGGACCACCCTCGCCGAGCGCCGCCTCGGTCTCCTCGTCGCCCTCTTCGTCGTCGTCACCTTCGATGGCGACACCGTCGAGCTCGAGCAGACGCTCCGCGGCGTCGGTCAGCTGGTCCTCGTCGACCGAGGCGGCCCGGGCGAACCACTCCCGTGCTTCCTCCCGGCGGTCCGCCGCGAGCAGGGCGTCAGCGTACGCATAACGCAGGCGCGCCGCCCACTCCGCGTCCTCTTCCGTGGTGAGCTCCTTGACCTGGAGCATCGCCACGGCGGCGTCGTGCTGACCCAGGTCGCCCCGGGCGCCGGCCGCCACGATCAGCAGCTCGATCGCGCCGCTCTTCTCCAGCTTCGCCACGTCGGCGCCGCGGTAGAGGTCGATCGCCCGCTCGGGGCGGCCCAGCGCCCGCTCGCAGTCGGCCAGCTCGGCGAGGTGCGTCTGCCGGCCGGTCATCCGGTGGTAGGTGCGCAGCTCGGCGATCGCGGTCGTCCAGTCCCCGGCCGCGTAGGCGGCGAGACCGACGGCCTCCCGCACCACGGCGATCCGGGACGCGAGCCGCCGCGCCGCGATGGCGTGCTGGAGCGCGAGCTCGGAGTCCTCGTCGATGATCTGGCCGGCCGCCACGAGGTGCCGGGCGACCTTGTCGGCCATCTCGCGGGCGAGGGAGTTCAGCTCCGCGCGGACCTCCTGGTCGAGGTCGGTCGCGACGATGTCCTCGGGGATCTCCGGCGCCTGGAACGAAGGCTGCCCGGCCTCACGGTCGTCCTGGGGACGCCCGTTGTCGCCGTCGCGGTTGTAGCCGCCGCGCTCGCCGTCCCGGCCGTAGCCGCCGCGCTCGCCGCCCTGGTAGCCACCACGGTCCCGGTCGCCCCGGAACCCGCCCCGGTCGCCACCGCCCTGGTAGCCACCGCGGTCGCCGCCGCCCTGGTAACCGCCGCGGTCGCCGCCACCCTGGTAGCCGCCACGCTCACGGTCGCCCCGGAAGCCGCCACCCTGCGGACGGTCCCCGCCGCGGAACCCGCCCCGGTCGCCGCCACCCTGGTAGCCACCGCGGTCACCCTGCTGACGGTCACCACGGAAGCCGCTCCCCTGGAAACCACCGCGGTCACGGTCGCCACCACGGAATCCACCGCGGTCGCCGCCACCCTGGTAGCCGCCGCCCTGCGGACGGTCGCTGCGGAAACCGCCACGGTCACGGTCGCCACCGCGGAACCCACCGCGGTCGCCGCCCTGGAAGCCTTCACGGGGACCACCGGTACGGTCACGGTCGCCCCGGAACCCGCCCCGGTCGCCGCCACCCTGGTAGCCGCCACCCTGCGGACGGTCACCCCGGAAGCCGCCACCCTGCGGACGGTCACCACCACGGAAACCGCCACGGTCACCGCCCTGGAAGCCACCGCGGTCACGGTCGCCGCCACGGAATCCGCCGCGGTCGCCACCGCCCTGGTAGCCGCCACGGTCGCCCTGCGGACGGTCACCACCACGGAACCCACCGCGGTCACCGCCCTGGAAGCCACCGCGGTCACGGTCGCCACCACGGAACCCACCGCGGTCGCCACCCTGGAAGCCACCGCGGTCACGGTCGCCACCACGGAACCCACCGCGGTCGCCACCCTGGAAGCCGGCGCGGTCGCCCTGCGGACGGTCGCTGCGGAAGCCGCCACGGTCGCCGCCCTGGGGACGGTCGCCGCCGCGGAAACCGCCACGGTCACCGCCCTGGAAGCCACCGCGGTCACGGTCGCCACCACGGAATCCGCCGCGGTCGCCACCGCCCTGGTAGCCACCACGGTCGCCCTGCGGACGGTCACCACGGAAGCCGCCGCCCTGCGGACGGTCACCCCCACGGAAACCACCACGGTCGCCGCCCTGGAAACCACCACGGTCACGGTCACCGCCACGGAAGCCACCACCCTGGGGACGATCGCCACCACGGAACCCGCCCCGGTCGCCGCCACCCTGGTAGCCGCCACGGTCGCCCTGCGGACGGTCACCACGGAAGCCGCCGCCCTGCGGACGGTCACCCCCACGGAAACCACCACGGTCACCGCCCTGGAAACCACCGCGGTCGCGGTCGCCGCCGCGGAAACCGCCGCGGTCGCCGCTCACCGAGCGCTGTCCGCCCTGGTAGCCGCCACGGTCACGGTCTCCGCCGCGGAAGCCTCCGCGGTCGCCGCCACCCTGGTAGCCGCCACGGTCGCCCTGCGGACGGTCGCCACGGAAGCCGCCACCCTGCGGACGGTCACCCCCACGGAAGCCTCCACGGTCGCCACCGCCCTGGTAGCCACCCCGGTCGCCGCCACGGTTGTAGCCACCACGGTCTCCGCCACGGTCGCGGTCGCCGCCGCGGAAACCGCCGCGGTCGCCGCCCTGGTAGCCGCGGGACCCACCTCGGTCGCCGCCGCCCTGGTAACCGCCCCGGTCACCCCGGCGCTCGTCACCACCGTCGCGACCGCGGCCGGGACGACGGTCGTCGTCGCGGTTGCTGGAGCCGCCGTTCTGCGGTCCTTCAGTCACGGATCATTCCTTCCAGTACGGCGGCAGGCCCTCGGAGCGGGCGGCCAAGCGTCAACACACAAAGTTACTCGGAGAATCTGTCTCAAACGCAGTCGAGGGCCGACCCCGAGCGGGGGCGGCCCTCGACCTTCACGTTGAGTCCGGCGGCGTCCTACTCTCCCACACCCTCCCGAGTGCAGTACCATCGGCGCTGGAGGGCTTAGCTACCGGGTTCGGAATGTAA
>NZ_JBFAAR010000005.1:0-613358 GCF_040639855.1 Actinoplanes sp. NPDC023714 | reverse complement strand
CGTCCTGAGCCAGGATCAAACTCTCCAACAAAATCTGTGGAAAATCTGATTCCCAGCAACATGATATGTTGCCAAAGGAATCTCCCACCCATCCCGAAGGACAGGCCGGGGTATTGCCATAATTGGCACTGGCTTATCAAGCACCCTGTTGAGTTCTCAAAGAACAACCGCACACCGTTTCAGCGTTTCCGCTTGCCCGGGGCACTCGCTCTACTTTACTAGAGCTTCTCGGCGTTGTCAACCGGTTGATCCCGGTTGGTACCGATCTAGCCCAGTAAATCCCCCTAGACAGCCCACAGCGAAGCCTTAAGATCCGTTCCAGAGGATTTGGCAGGACGGCCGCTGCGTTCCTGAACTTCCAGGACCGCCGCTCGCCCGTTTCCCTGCCGGCTCGCAAAACATTACCCGCAGGTTTCCCGCTGCTCCAAATCGGGTCCCAGTGTTACGCATCCCCGCAGGTCAGCGCAGGGAAAAGCGGGAAGACGCAGGCTCGTGCCCGAGGAAACCGGCGATCTAGGGCCGGCGGACCTCGACCATCCCGCCCACGACCCGGACCGGAAGCACCGGCTGATCGTTCCCGGCCGGCCCGTGAACGGCCGCTCCATCGCTGAGCCGGAACGTGCTGCCGTGCCACGGGCATACGACACAGGCTTCCCGGCCGCTTCCGATCACCTCACCCTCCCCGAGCGGACCCGCCTCGTGCGAGCACCGCTCGATCAGCGCCGTGACCCGGTCCCCGCGGCGGAAGAGCAGGACGGGCACGTCCCCGGCCTTCCGGACGGCGACCTTCTCCTCGGGGAGCGAGGAGAGCGAGCCGACCGCTGTCCACTCCTCCGGGACGCGGGCCACCTCGGGCGCCGCGTGGCTGATGCCGCCGCCCTGGGCGTACGAGAGATGCCCGCCCAGATAGGCGCCGGCGCCCGCGACCGAGAGCCCCGCGTAGGCGAGGGCTCTCCCCCGGGACGCGTGCCCGGTGAGCCGGGCCACCAGGGAGCCGGCATAGAGCGCGGTCGCCACCAGGTTCGTCGCGGCGTGCACGAGGCCGACCCGCCGGCGGTCCTTGGTCATCTCCGACCAGTCCACCCAGCCGGCCACGGCGGCCGGGAGCACCGCGGCCGTGCCCACGCCGATCAGCGTGGTGGCCGCCTTGTGAGCGCCCGGCACCAGGTCGAGGACGGCCGCCGACATGAACGCGCCGACCGGCACCTGCACCAGGACCGGGTGCAGCGGATGCCCGAACTTGGTGCCGTGCAGCACGTCGCGCAGCGTGCGCGGCCGGATGGCGGAGCTGACCGTCGCCTGCATGGTCTCGCTGATGCCGTCGAGAGCTTCGGCCTGTTCGAGTCGGGTGATCGCCTGCCGCAACATGTAAAGGCCGTTCCCGGAGGGGAACGGCCCAAACAAAAGAGACCTCAGGCGAGCTCGGCGAGCGCCGACCCGATTCCCCGGTGGAACGTCGGGTAGGCCCAGATCGTGCTGTTCAGCGTCGCGATCGGGACGGCCGCGTGCACGGCGACCGACAGCGCGCCGATCATCTCGCCGCCGGCCGGTCCGGCCGTGGTGGCGCCGACGAGGACGTCCCCGGCGGCGATCACCTTGATGAAGCCCTCGTTGCCGGGGCCGTGGATGAAGCCGCGCGAGGTGCCGGATAGCGGGACGTACCCGACGCGCACGTCGAGGCCCTGGTCGCGAGCCTGCTTCTCGGTGAGGCCGACCGCGCCGATCTCCGGGTCGAGGAAGGTCACCCGCGGGCGGGCGCGGTAGTCGGCGCCGGGTCCGCCCTGGCCGAGGATGTCCCGGACCGCGATGTCGGCCTCGTACATCGCCATGTGCGTGAAGGCGCCGTTCCCGGTGACGTCGCCGACCGCCCAGATGCCGTCGGCGACGCGCATCCGATCGTCGGTGGTGAGGAAGCGGGCCGACGGGTCCAGCCCGACGGTCTCCAGCCCGAGGTCCCGGAGCCGGGCCGACCGTCCGGTCGCGACGAGCAGTTTGTCCCCTGTGACAACCGACCCGTCCGAGAGCGTCACGGTGAAGCCGTTGTCATACCGGACATTCTCCGCGCGGACCGACGTACGAACGGTCACGCCGTCCGCACCGAGCACCGACGCGGCGACCGCCGACGACTCCGGCTCCTCCATGGCGAGCAGCCGCTCCGACCCCTCGATGATCGTGACCTGGACGCCGAACCGGGCGAACGCCTGGGCGAACTCGGTCCCGATCGCGCCGCCGCCCAGGATCAGCAGCGAGCCGGGCAGGGTCTCGGCCTCGACGGCGTCCCGGTTGGTCCAGTACGGGGTGCCGGCCAGCCCGTCGATCGGCGGGATGACGGCGGCCGTCCCGGTCGCGACGACGAGCCCCTTCGAGGCGGCGAACTCCTGGTCGCCGACCCGCACCCGCCCCGGTCCCGTGATCATGGCGGTCCCCCGTACGAAAGCTCCGCCCTTGCTCGTGAAGCGATCGACCGCGACCTTGTCGTTCCAATCGTCGGTGGCCTCCTCGCGAATCCGCTTCGCCACCGGCCGCCAATCCGGCTCGACCGTCGCGGAACCGGCCAGGCCGGGGATCCGCCGCGCCTCGGCCAGCGCCGAACCGGCCCGCACCATGATCTTCGTGGGGATGCATCCCCAGTACGGGCACTCGCCGCCGACCAGGTTGTGCTCGACGCCGACCACGCTCAGACCGGCCGCGGCCAGACGTCCGGCGACCTCCTCGCCGCCGACCCCGAGGCCGAGGACCACCACATCAACTTGCCGCACGTCACTCATGCGCCCAGATAACCATCCCGATGCGCATGAGATCGCTTCGCGGTGGGAAAGGTCGGACGCCGGAGAGCGCGGTCCGCGGGGCCTACCGGTGAACGTTTTGACGGACGCAACCGCCGGCAGGCCCCGCGCTCCCCATCCGGCACGCCGGACGGGAACTCATGGCCGCAGCCACACCGCCTCGTCCCGCTGCGACTCGAGCGGTCCGGGATAGTCGAGGCCGCGGCGTTCCGTCCCGGGCAGGCGCCACGGCTGATGGACGGCCGGACCGTCGATGCCCTTGAGCTCGGGTACGTAGCGCCGAACGTACACGCCTTCGGGATCGAATCGGAGCGCTTGGCGGATCGGATTGAACCGGCGATGGGGTCGGCTGTCGTTCCCGGTGCCGGCAACCCATTGCCAATTACCCGAATTATTCGGTACGTCCCCATCGATCAGCCAGCGGAAGAACCAGTCGAGGCCGAGCCGCCAGTCCACGCCGAGGTGCTTCGTGAGGAACGCCGCGGTGATCAGCCGGGCCCGGTTGTGCATCCAGCCCTCGGCGCGCAGCTGACGCATCCCGGCGTCCACGACCGGCACCCCCGTCAGCCCGTCCTGCCAGTGCCGGAGCGCGTCCTCGTCGTAGCGCCAACCCCGGTCGCCCGCCGGTCGCAGCGGCTCGGTCGAGAGCTTCGGGAAGACCCGGGTGACCTGGTAGTAGAAATCACGCCAGCAGAGCTGGCGCACGAAGGCTTCGGCGTTTCTCGCCCTGGCTGCCTCGGCGACGCTCAGTGGGGAGAGACAACCCCAGCGGAGGTACGGGCTGAGCCTGCTCGTCCTGTCCCCGGGCATGTCGTCGTGCCCATCGGCGTACGCATCGATGGACAGCAACCAGGCACTCAGCCGGCGGTGCCCGAGGGTCTCGCCGCCCTCGGCGGCATGGGGCGACTCCCCGTCCGGGATGTCCGGAAGGCGGCCCGGATCGACGCCCTCGGGCAGCGTGATCCGATCGGGGGTGCTCGCCTGCTGCCGCCACGTGGCCTGTGACCAGGAGCGGTAGTAGGGCGTGAAGACCTTGTAGCACTCGCCGCCACCGCCCGGCCGCAGCGCGCCCGGATCGACGACCGTGACGCCGGGGTGCACGCGCAGATCCCGCTCGCCGGCCAGCCGGCGCTCCCGCCGGCGGGCGTATCCGCTCACGTCGGCGGCCACGTGGATCGCCCCGGCCTCGTGCTCGCGCGCCAGCCGGATCGTCTCGGCCACCGGGTCGCCGGTGCGCACGACCAGGTCGCCCCCGCGCTCGCGGAGCTGCCCGCGCAGGTCGGCCAGGCTCTGGTGGAGGAACCGGGACCGGTTCGCGGAGAGGCCGCCCAGCTTCGGGTCGAGGACGTAGAGCGGGATCACGGTCTCCGCGCGCTCGCAGGCCTCGGCGAGCGCGGGGTTGTCGTGCACCCGCAGGTCCCTCGTGAAGAGGACGACCGCCGTACGCATCAGGCGGCCATCTGGATCGGCGTGCCCGGCCTGGTCAGGAGACTGCGGACGGCGACGGCGGCGCGGCGGCGGTTCGGCACGGTGGCCCGGCGGGCGAAGACGTCGTAGCCGGCCGCCTCGATCTCGCCGAGGATCCCGCCGTAGAGCTGGAACGCGGTCCGCATGCAGGCCTGGGAGGCCGGCTCGAGCAGCGGGATGCCGGGCGCGGCGGCCGCGTAGTGCTCCCGGGCCTTGGCGATCTCGAACTTGATCAGCTCCTTGACCGCCGGGGTGGCGACCCGCCGGTCCAGGATCCTGCGCGTCACGCCGAACTCGGCGAGGTGCTCCTCGGGCAGGTACACCCGGTCCCGGTCGAGGTCCTCGGCGATGTCCCGGATGAAGTTGGTGAGCTGGAAGGCGAACCCGAGCTGGCGGGCCGGCTCGCGGGCCGCGACCGGGTCGGACGAGCCGAGGATCGGCAGCATCATCGTGCCGATGACCGCGGCCGAGCCCTCCATGTAGTCGAGCAGGTCGTCGTAGGTCGGGTACGCGCTCACGGTGATGTCCATCGCCATGCTGCGCAGGAACTTCTCGAAGTCCTCCAGGTCGAGGTCGAAGACCGCGATGGTGTGCAGGACGGCGGGCAGGAGCTCGTCCCGGGTGGGCTCGCCCCGCAGCCCCGCCATGAACTTCGCCGACCAGGCCTCGAGCAGCGCTGCTCGCTCCGCGGTGGGCCTGGACTCGGTGCGGTCGACGATTTCGTCCGCATATCGGGTGAATCCATAGAGAGCGTGCACGTGCCGCCTCTTCCACGCCGGTAGCAACCGGGTCGCGAGGTAGTACGTCCGTCCGTGCTCTCGGTGAAGTTCACGGCAGCGGGTATACGCAGCCGTCAGATCGGTATCCATCCCGGGCCTCCCGGCCAAATCGACGCACGAATCGACGCAACTTCAAAAAGTTAGGGTACGGTATTCCGCGTGGCCAATCACACCCTCGAGGGAAGTCGCTGTGAAGCGATCCCACGCCAGCCGGTCTCGCATCGGGCGCTGATCGGAGCCGTCGAGGGAACCCTCGCCGACTTCCTCGCCTCCCAGATCGCCGCCCTGGACGCCGTCGACCCGGCGCTCGGCGGCTTCGCCCGTACCGCCCGTGATCTAGTCATGGCAGGCGGGAAGCGGCTTCGGCCGACGTTCGCCTACTGGGGCTGGCGCGGTGTGGTCGGCTCCGCCGAGCCGCTCGAAGCGGTCTTACCCGCACTCGGCGCTCTTGAACTCATGCACACGTTCGCGCTGGTGCACGACGACCTGATGGACGAGTCGGACACCCGGCGCGGCCGGCCGACGGCCCATCGGATCTTCGCCTCCCAGCACGGGCGGCACTTCGGCGGCTCGGCCGCGATCCTGGTCGGCGACCTCTGCCTGGTCTGGGCCGACCAGCTGCTGGCCCGCACCCGCCTGCCCGCGGCGGCCCTGCTCGACGTGCGCGACCGCTACGACCGGATGCGGGTCGAGGCGATCGCCGGCCAATACCTGGACGTCCTCGGGGAGAGCGACCCCTCGTCCTGGTCGGTGGAGCGGGCGCTCACCGTGGCCCGGCACAAGACGGCCAGCTACACGATCCAGTGGCCGCTCTCGTTCGGGGCGGCGCTGGCCGGCGGCGACCGGCGGCTCGACGAGGCGTACCGGGTGTACGGGATCACCGTGGGCGAGGCGTTCCAGCTCCGGGACGACCTGCTCGGGGTCTACGGCGATCCGGCCGTCACCGGCAAGCCCGCCGCCGACGACCTGCGCACCGGCAAGCCCACCACCCTCCTGATGATGGCGAAGCGGATGGCCACGCCGGCGCAGCTCACCGCCTTCGACACCGGGGACATCGCGCTCCGCGCCCAGATCATCGCGGACACCGGCGCCCCGGCCCGGGTCGAAGAAATGATCAAAATTAGGGTCGACGAGGGCGTGGCAGCGCTCTCCGAGGCGCCCATCCACCCCGACGCCCGGGCCGCGCTGATCGAACTGGCGACCGTGGCGACCCACCGCCCGGCCTGATGTCCTCCTCCCCCCTCATCCTTGGAGTTCTCCCGTGCGCGTTGTGACCGGACCCACCGACCGGGTCGTCATAGTCGGGGCCGGCCTCGGCGGGCTGGCCTGTGCCCTGCACCTCGCCGCCGCCGGCCGGCAGGTGACAGTCGTCGAGCGTGAGCCGATCCCGGGCGGCCGGGCCGGCCGTCTCTCGGTGGGCGGCTACGAGTTCGACACCGGGCCGACCGTCCTGACCATGCCGGAGCTGATCGAGGAGCCGCTCGCCGCGGTCGGCGAGAAGCTGTCCGACTGGCTGGAGCTGCGGCCGCTCGACCCGGCGTACCGGGCGTACTACCCGGACGGCTCGACGCTCGACATCCGTACCGACACCACCCGGATGGCGGCCGAGATCGCCCGGGTCTGCGGCCCCCGCGAGGCGGACGGGTACCTGCGGTTCGTCGAGTACACCCGCCGGCTCTGGGAGCTCGAGCGCAACGACTTCATCGACAAGAACCTCGACACGCCGTTCGACCTGATGAATCTCGGGCTGCTCAAGCTCCTCGGGATGGGCGCGTTCCGGCGCCTCCAGCCGAAGATCGAGCAGTTCTTCCGCGACCCGCGCACCCAGCGGATCTTCTCGTTCCAGGCCATGTACGCCGGGCTCGCACCGCACGACGCGCTCGCCATCTACGCCGTGATCGCCTACCTCGACTCGGTGGCCGGGGTCTACTTCCCGGTCGGCGGCATGCACGCGGTGCCGAAGGCGCTGGCCGGCGCGGCCGAGAAGCACGGCGTCACGTTCCGGTACGACACCACCGTGGAGCGGGTGCTCACCGCGAACGGGCGGGCCACCGGCGTCGTCACGGCCGGCGGCGAGCACATCCCGGCCGACGTGGTGGTGCTCAACCCGGATCTGCCGGTCGCGTACCGGGATCTGCTGCCGGAACGGCGCCGCCGGCCGCTGCGCTACTCGCCGTCCTGCGTGGTGCTGCACATCGGCTCCGACCGCAGCTACTCGAAGATCGCCCACCACAACATCCACTTCGGGAAGGCGTGGAAGGGCACGTTCGACGAGGTGATCCGCAAGGGCCTGCTCATGAGCGACCCGTCGTTGCTGGTCACCAACCCGACGCACAGCGAGCCGTCGGCCGCGCCCGAGGGCCGGCAGACGTACTACGTGCTGGCCCCCGCGCCGAACCTGGAGGCCGGGCCGATGAACTGGCGCGGCGGCCTGGACCGCCGGTACGCCGACGAGATCCTGCGCGTGCTGGAGCACCGCGGCTACATCGGCTTCCGGGACGGCATCGAGGTGCAGCGGATCGTCACGCCCGCCGACTGGGCCGACGAGGGCATGGCGGCCGGCACGCCGTTCGCGGCCGCGCACTCGTTCACCCAGACCGGCCCGTTCCGGCCGTCGAACATGCACCCGAGCCTGCCCAACGTCGTCTTCACCGGCTCCGGCACGCAGCCCGGCGTGGGCGTGCCGATGGTGCTGATCTCCGGCAAGCTGGCGGCCTCGCGGGTCACGGGTGGTCTCTAGGTGGGCTCCCGGGAATCGCATCTGGTCGAGCTCGTCGACACCTCCGGGGTCGCCGTCGGCTCGGCGACCGTCGAGGACGCGCACAACGCCCCGGGGCGGCTGCACCGGGCGTTCTCGGTCTTCCTGATCGACGGCGAGGGGCGGGTCCTGCTCCAGCAGCGGGCCTCCGTCAAGACCCGGTTCCCGCTGCGCTGGGGCAACACCTGCTGCGGGCATCCGGCGCCGGGCGTCCCTCCGGCGGATGCCGCTGTGGAACGGCTGGGTGAGGAACTCGGCGTCGGCGGGGTGCCGCTCGTTGAGGTGGGCGTGTACACGTACTTCGCCGAGGATCCCGTCACCGGACGGGTCGAGCGGGAGTACGACCACGTGCTCCTCGGCCGGCTGCCGGTCGGCACGACGTTCCGGCCCGACCCCACCGAGGTGGCGCGGCTGCTCTGGGTCTCACCGGAGGATCTCCAGGAGCGCCTGGTGAGCGATCCGGACTCCTATGCGCCGTGGCTCGGCGGGGTGACGTCCCGCCTGGTCTCGCATCTCTCGGATTCCTCGCATCCCCCGCTTCTCCGTTCGGAGTGGCCGGGTGGCGAATGACGGACTGAGCGCGGGCGCCGCCGCCCGGCGGCTCGGCGTCGCGGTGACCACCCTGCGCACCTGGCATCAGAGGTACGGGCTGGGTCCCAGCCGGCACGAGCCGGGCCACCATCGGCGGTACACCGTCGAGGACATGGCCCGGCTCCAGGTCATGCAGCGGCTCACCGCGCAGGGTGTGGCGCCCGCCGAGGCCGCCGCGTGGGCGAAACGGTCCCCCGCCGAACCCCCGGAACCGGCGTCCGCGGTCCCCGCGGCACCGGTCGGCGCGGTCCCCGCAGCACCGGTCGACGCGGTCCCCGCGGCGCCGGCCGGCGGTGGGCAGACCATCGCGCTCGGGTCCCGCGCCGACCCCGCCGCCCGCGGCCTCGCCCGGGCGGCCATGCGGCTGGACGGGCCCTCGATGCGCCACATCATCGAGGACGCCGTGACCGGTCGCGGCGTGATCCCGGCCTGGCAGCAGGTGGTCATGCCGGTGCTGATCGGTATCGGGCAGCGCTACGAGGCCACCGAACGGTTCGTCGAGGTCGAGCACCTGCTCTCGCGGACCGTCACCGAGGTGCTGGCCGCCGTGCCGCGTCCGCCCCGCGACCGGGAGCCGCGCGTCCTGCTCGCCGCGGCCGACGAGGAACAGCACACGCTCCCCCTGGAGGCGCTCACCGCGGCGCTGGCCGAGGCGGGGGTGCCCACGCGCCTGCTCGGCGCGCGCGTGCCGTCACGGGCGCTGCTGGACGCCGTGGAGCGCACCGGACCGGACGTCGTGGTGCTCTGGTCGCAGCTGCCGGCCACCGGACGGGTTGATCAGCTGGAGCGGCTCATGGCCGTACCCCGCCCGCCCCTCATGCTCGCGGCGGCCGGTCCCGGCTGGCCCACCGAGGGTTTGCCCCCCGCGACGACGACGTTCGGTGATCTCGCGAGCGCGGTCCGTGCCATCGCCGCGGCAACCTCCGGATGACCCTCACGTTTCTGCAGGTCAGGGACTTACGGAAAGAAAGGGGGGTACCGATTTGGAGACCGCTCGGGGGATCACATATGCTTTGCAAGCACTCAACGGGGCGCGGTTGAGGCGAACGAAGGCCACCAGCGTTGCGATCTCGCTTCCAGCGGGGTGTGCAATGATGGCGGAGTTGCCCTCATCGTCTAGTGGCCTAGGACGCCGCCCTTTCAAGGCGGTAGCACGGGTTCGAATCCCGTTGGGGGTACTGGTAAGTTAGCAGCGCAAGTTGCTGACGAACCAAAAGCAAGGTCCTGTGGAGCAGTTGGAGTGCTCGCCGCCCTGTCAAGGCGGAGGTCGCGGGTTCAAGTCCCGTCAGGACCGCAACACCAGCACGGCCAGGTAGCTCAGTTGGTACGAGCGTCCGACTGAAAATCGGAAGGTCGGCGGTTCGACCCCGCCCCTGGCCACCAGGCTCTTCGCCGGGCACTGAGCATCGTCCACCAGCGTTTCCGCGCGGTGGACGTTTTGCTTTTCCAGGCCCTTTCCGACGCCGTGGTCCACGCCTTCGTTCGCGGGCCGCAGGAGGAACCTGCGCGGTTCATCGTCGTCGTGTCAGAAGCGGCGCCCTCGCCAGATGTGGGGAGGCCCGCGCGGTCACGGGGGAGACGGCGCGGGCCCGGACGCCACCATAGCGTCGATCAACGTGTCTGATCGAGAGGCTGCGGCGGATACATAGGGAAACCACAGGGAGACGGGAACAGCCCGGCCGCCACGAGGGCGACCGGGCTGTCCGGTGTTGCTTCGGTGATTACTTGCGGGCACCCGCGGAGGACGCCTCGGCCTTGACCTTCGGGGCCTCGAAGCCGGTGCCGGCGCCGCCCGCGGACTTGGCCGAGAGGCCGCTGCTGTCCGCCGGGAAGGAGTCCATCTCGCAGTTGACGGCCGAGCCGGCGGCGAGGACGACGCAGATGTCGCCGTCGATGTGGGCGCCACCGTCCAGCTTGTCCGTGGCGGCCGGGTTGCCGATCGGGTTGCCGGCGTCGTCGAAGTCGTCGGCGATCAGGGCGTCGTCGCCGGCGTCGCCCCAGAGGCGGTCGTTGCCGGCGAGGCCGTAGATGATGTCGGTGTCGTTGCCGCCGCTGATGCTGTCGTCGCCGGCCTCGCCACCCATGTAGTCGATGCCGTTCTCGCCCCAGACGTAGTCGTTGCCGTCACCGGACCCGACGAAGTCGTCGCCGGAGCCCGCCCAGATGCGGTCCACGCCGGCCTCGCCGTAGAGCTCGTCGGCGCCGTTGTTGCCCCACACCTTGTCGTCGCCGCTGCCGGCCTGGACCAGGTCGTCGCCGTCGCCGCCGTGCAGGGTGTCGTTGCCGTCCCAGCCGTACACCTTGTCGTTGCCGGCGTCACCGTACGCGGTGTCGTTGCCGGTGTAGGCCCAGAGGGTGTCATTGCCGGTGCCGCCGCCGAGCTTGTCGTTGCCGACGCCGCCCCAGATCTTGTCGTTGCCCGACTCGCCGTACACGAGGTCGTCGCCCGCCTCGGCGTCGAGCTCGTCGTTGCCGGTGCCGCCGACCACGCGGTCGTTGCCGGTGCCGCCCCACAGGTCGTCGTCGCCGGAGTCGCCGTAGATCTTGTCGTTGCCGGTGCCGGCGTCGCCCAGGTCGTTGCCGGAGCCGCCGTAGACGACGTCGTTGCCGGACTCGCCGAACAGCTTGTCGTTGCCGGTGCCGCCGTAGATGCCGTCGTTGCCCGACTCGCCGAACAGCTTGTCGTTGCCGCCGGCGCCCCACAGCTTGTCGTTGCCGGAGCCACCCTGCAGCTCGTCGGCGCCGGAGCCGCCGGTCAGCCGGTCGTTGCCGGAGTCACCGAAGACCAGGGAGGCCACCTTGGTCTTGTTCTTGAACGAGTCGTTCTTGTTGCCGAGGACCGCGATGATCTCGCTGGTCTTCTTCTTGGTGGTGCACTTGACCTTGGTCGAGTCGACCCGCTTGCAGCCCTTGCCGGGCTTGATCGCGACCTTGTCGTCGAGGGTCACGGTACGGCCCTTGATCGTCACGACGAGCGAGTTGGTCTTGTTCTTGCCGGCCACGAACTGGACCTTCGAACCGACGACCTTCGCGGCGCCGGTGGAGGCCGCCTGAGCGGGCGAGGCGAGGAGAGCGGTCGAGGCGACGGCGACGGCGGTCGCACCGATGGCCGCCAGGATCCGGCGCTGGTAAAGGAACATGGATACCCCCGTGAGAGATGTGCCGTCATTTCAACGCATGTAGATCCGTAAACCAAAGAAATTCCCGCAGGACGGGACCGTACCGACGCTTTGTCCAACAGGTGGACAACCGATCCGGACAACCGGCCCGAAAGGCCCTCCGGCCTCGGAGAACGAAGACGGCCCGGACGCGAGAGCGTCCGGGCCGTCGTGGGTTGCGCCGGTTACTTGGTACGGGCTTCGAGCAGTCGCTTCTTCACGTCGGCGAGTTCCGGGGCGACGCCGCCCGCCGACGCCGCCGCGAGGTCCCCGAGCGGAATCTCGGACAGCTCACAGTTGGCCTTGGTCGCGCCCGCGAGGGCGAGGCAGACGTCGCCGGTCAGCTGCGGGCCACCGTCCAGCTTGTCCGTCGCGGTCGCGCTGCCGACCGGCTTGAGCGACTCGTCGAAGGACTCGGCGATCAGCAGGTCGTCCTCGGTGGAGCCGGACAGCACGTCGTTGCCGGCCTCGCCGACCAGACCGTCGAAGCCGGCCTCGCCGTAGAGGAAGTCGTTGCCGGTGTCGCCGAAGGCGGTGTCGTCACCCGCGCCGGCGTAGATCCGGTCGACGCCCGCGCCACCGTCGAGGAAGTCGTCGTGGTTGCCGCCGAGCAGCTTGTCGTCGCCCGCGCCGCCGTCGGCCCAGTCGTATCCGTCGCCGGCACTGAGCACGTCGTTGCCGTTGCCGCCGATCAGGTAGTCGTCGCCGCCGACACCCCAGATCCTGTCGTTGCCGGCGCCGCCCCGCAGCTCGTCGGCGCCCGATCCGCCGGTCAGCTTGTCGTTGCCCGGGCCACCGTTCGCCAGGAGCGCGACCCTGGTCTTGTTCTTGACGGCGTCGTTCCTGTCGCCGAGCGCCACCTTGATCAGCTTGGTGGCCTTCTTGGTGGTGCACCTGACCTTGGTCTTGTCGACCTTCCTGCAGCCCTTGCCCGGCTTGAGCGCGACCGAGTCGTCGAGCGTCACGGTGCGGCCCGAGATCGAGATGACCAGGTTGTTGGCCTTGCCGTTCAGGGCCTGGAACTGGACGGTCGTGCCGACGACCTTCGCGAGACCGGCCGAGGCCGCCTGCGCCGGCGTCGCCAGGACGGCGGTCGAGGCGACGGCCGCGGCCGAGGCGCCGATGAGCGCCAGAGCCTTGCGGGTGAACAGGAACATGCGGTTACCCCCGTGTGAGCCGAAGTGCCGTGGCGCACATTTCAACGCACGTGGATCTCGGTGCCAAGGCCGTTTTCGGCAGAACGGCACGGTACCGGCGTGTTGTTCACCCAACCTTCACTGTGGTGCGGAAAACCACCCGTCCGCGAGCGTCGCTTGACGGTTGGACGTACCTTTTCTTGCGTGACCGAAGTACCACAGCACGCATTCGACGACGCCGCTCAGATCCTCGAGTGCGCGATCAGCGGCGACAGCGCTGCTGTGGCCGACACCTTCGACGCGGTCGTCGACCGCGAGGGTGTGGTCGGCGCGTGGGACGTGGCGTGGTGCCTCGCGGCGACCATGGTCGGGCAGCTCCCCGGCGGCGGCGCCTGGACGCTCGAGTTCCCCGGCATCGACGACGCGCAATACGACAAGCGCTGGGTGGCGCGGTTCGTCAGCGCGTACGTGAACGGCGACTTCCCGACCGGCGAGGCGCTCTTCGGCGCCGCGATCGCCGACGGCCTGCTGCCCGACTGCCTGCTCGCGCTCGCCGGCTCCACCGTGGCGACGCTGCGCCGCCGGGCCGCTTGAGCGAGCGCGTGGCCACGGAGCTGGCCCGCGTACGCAAACTCCTCGCCATGGCCGAGGACCCGGCCTGCACACCCGGCGAGGCCGAGGCCTTCACCGCGAAAGCCGCCGCGCTGATCGCGAAGTACGGCGTCGACCGGGCCATGCTCGCGGCCGGCGACCCGGCGGCTGACCCGGTCGGGGATCGCGTCGTCACGATCGACCCGCCGTACGCGCGGGACAAGGCGGGCCTGCTCGCGGCCGTGGCGTCACCGCTGCGCTGCCGCGTCGTCCACCTGGAGCGCCGCGGGATCGCGCGCAGCCACCTGTTCGGGCACGCGGCCGACCTGGAACGCGTCGAGCTGCTCTTCACCTCGCTGCTGGTGCAGGCCGCGCACGGGCTCGCGGCCGGTCCGGTGCCGTTCGCCGAGCATCCGGCGGCCTACCGGCGGTCCTGGCTCGTCGGGTACAGCCAGGCGGTCAGCGCCCGGCTGTGGTCGGCCGAGAAGGACGCCGCGGCCGAGACGCCCGGCGCCGAGCTGGTCCTGGTCGACCGCACCGATCTGGTCGAGCGGCGGCGCGACGAGGCCTACCCCCGGCTGGCGAAGCTGCCGCCGCGCCGGCTGCGAGGAAGCGGGCGGGTCCGCGGGTACCGCGCCGGGCAGCAGGCCCACCTCGGCGGCCCCGAGGTCAGTGACTCCTGAGATACAGCGCCTTGGCGTACTGGGTGGCGGCGGCGCTGTTGTACATCTGGGCCAGGGACATGAAGAACTGGTTGTCCGAGATCGAGCGGGCCGCCTGCGAGGTGCCGGAGTAGCGGATGTCAGCCTCCGCTTCGGACAGTCCGCGCGCCTTGAACTGCCGGCGCATCGCCATCTTGCCGGAGCGGAACGCGTTGCCGGCCTCCTCGGCGTTCTTCATGAAGGCCATGGCCTTCTCGCTGAGTGCTTCCGCCAGGGTGTACGCCGCCTGCTCCGCTTCGTTCGTGAAGGTCTGCACGATGTCGCCCTCCTCGATGAGACCGAGACCCGTTAACACTCTGATCGAACGGTTCGCGGCCATCAAGAGGCTCATCAGGAAGAGGCAGCGGGCGTCAGGCGCCGCGGAGCAGGCACGTGATCCGCGCGGTGCAGACCCGCTCGCCGGACTCGTCGGTGAGGACCACCTCGTACGTGGCGACCGCGCGGCCCCGGTGCACCGGCAGCGCGACGCCGGTCACCAGGCCGGACCGGGCCGCCTTGTGGTGCGTGGCGTTGATGTCGACGCCGACCGCGAACGGCCGGTCCACGGTCTGGCCGTGCATCACCGCGCCGACCGAGCCGAGCGTCTCGGCGAGCACGCAGGAGGCGCCGCCGTGCAGCAGCCCGTACGGCTGGGTGTTGCCCTCGACCGGCATGGTCCCGACGACCCGGTCGGCCGACGCCTCGGTGATGACGATGCCCATCCGCTCGGCGAGCGCGCCGCCGCCGTTGCTGGTGAACAGGTGCTGCATACCGTCTTCCGCTATATCCACGTCGGCGTACGTTACCGGCGCATGTCGTGCGGCCCAGCGACAACCGTCACAGGGGCAGGAGTGATCCGCCGGGGCGCCGGGTACGTGTAGTGCCCGACGAGAGGAGCACCATGAGCGAGCCGCAAGAGATCATCGAGACTCGGGGCGAGTACCGCGTGGACCTGCTCAAACAGGATGCGAACGGGGACGGACGGACGGACGTCTGGGTCGCGGACACGGACGGCGACGGCAAGCCGGACCTCTACCAGTTCGACACCGACGGCGACGGCAAGGTCGACGTCACGATGGTCGACCTCGACGAGGACGGCACCCCCGACAAGATCGTCGACGGCGACGGCGGCCTGCCGCCGCAGGCGTAAAGACCTGCCGCCGCAGGCGTAAAGACCAGCCGCCGCAGGCATAGGTCAACCTCCGCCCAGCGCGGACAGGGCCACCCAGACCACCGCGATCGCGACGACCGTGGTGCCGACCGTGGACGCGGTGTGCCGCCAGGACGGCACGCCCTCCACGGCCTCCGGATGACCGAGCTGCTCCAGGCGCGCGCGGTGTTCGCGCACCTCCGAGGCGGCCGGCGTGTCCGGGGCGCCGGCGGGCTCCGAGGTGGAGCCACGGCTCAGGTCGACCGCGAGCCGCGCCTGGGCACGCTGCAGCCGGCGTACCGTCGCCCTGGCTCTTCTCCCGGCCTGCGCCGCGGCATGCCGGCGGGCCGCCGCCCGCCGCGACCCCGATCCCAGCACCCGCAGCTCCTGCTCGGTGATCAGAGCGGGATCACGCAGGGTGGCGAGCTTCGCGACGTAGTAGGCCGCCTCCCGATCGTGCGCCCGGCGGACCAGCCAGAGGATCAGCAGCAGCGGTGGCAGGCCCTTGAAGACCAGCACCGCGAGCAGGGCCAGCGCGCCGTTGCCGAGGCCGTCCCGGAAGAGCGGCGAGTTCCAGAGCACGTGCGAGGCCCACGCGCCGAAGAGGGCGAGGCAGGCCATCCCGATCCGGTGCCGGCGGGTGCGGTCCGGATTCACCACGAGATAGCCGATACCGGCGCCGGCGAGCGCGCCGAAGAGCGTGTGGCTCCACACCCCGGCGAGGAAGCCGCGGACCAGGAACGTGGTGACGACCGGCTGAATCTGATCACCCTGCCCGGCCAGCGCGACCGCCCCGATCGCGAAGACCACGTCCTCCACGATCTGGAAGCCGAGGCCGACCAGAGCGCCGTAGACCACGCCGTCGAGCACGCTGTTCACCTGCGATCGGGCGATCACCACGATGGCGACCACGCCGAGCGTCTTGGCGATCTCCTCGACCGTCGGGCCGGCCAGCGCGGCGCCCCAGTCGGCGGCGAGGCGCGTCGAACCGAGTTTCGCGATCAGGTTCTCCAGCGCGGTGCTGCCCGAGATCGAGACGGTGGTGGCGACCAGGCCGCCCCAGGCGAACGCCAGCACCCGCAGGCTCGGCGGTTCCCGCTCGAGGAAGTCCAGCTCCGAGACGAAGAGCCAGAAGGGTACGGCGAGGAGCGCGAACAGTCCGATCGCGGTGAGGGTGGCGACCGGATAGGCGCCGAAGAACCGCCCGCCGATCTGGGCGATCCGCCAGCCACCGGCGATCAGCAACGCGAACACCACCCAGAACGCCGGGTTGCGGGCGGAGAACGCCGCCCGGGCGCCGCCGGGGCGGACCGGATCGCTCACGCCGGCGCCTCCGCTGCGCCGGCCGGCCCCGCCGGGCGCCCGCTCATCGGCGGCCCTCGTAGCGCAGGGTCCGGGTGCTCGCGTCGATCGCCGGCAGGGTGTGGTCGAGCTCGGCGTCGCCGCCGCTCACCGTGACCTCGATGGTGAGGCCGTGCGCCACGAAGACCGCGTATCTGCCGCCCCGGTTGCCGGCGGTGTATCCGCCCTGGACACCGGCGAGCCCGCCGGCCGTCGAGACGGCGAGCTGGGTGCCGGTCACCTGATAGCCGTTCGTGCCGGTGATGCGCTGGCGGAGGCTGTTCGCCGCGGCGGTCAGGTCGCCGTCGAAGGGCTGCACCGCCACGGCGTAGCGGACCGGTCCGATTCTGAACAGCGCGGTGCCGCGATCCTCGCCGGGCCGGGTGCCGGTGACGTCGAGCGTCGCGCCGGGCGGCGGCACGAGGGTGACCCCGGCCCCGACCTCGTAGGGCTCGCCGGCCGGGACGGCCCGCTCGGCCGGAACCGAGCGGTCGAGCATCGGCAGGCCGAACGCGAGACCGGCCAGCACGAGCACCAGGACGAGCGCGAGGGGCAGGCCGAGGGTACTGGGAAGGTCGGTCTGTTGACTGCGCGTGACCCTCCCCATCCGTCCACGCTAACGGCGCTCACCGGGAGTTGTCCTTCAGATCCTCCGGGTGCCCATTGTGGATAGAGAATCAAGCTGGCAGATTACGGATTTGTCCGTTTTATCGAAAGGTGAGCAGGGGGCACCACGGAGGTGAGCCACACCCCGTTGTCGCTGCGGTGGAAGACGTGCCCCTCCTCCGCCATCACCCCGGACGCGACCCGGAGGACCACCACGTCGGGCGATCGCCGGCGGCCCACCACGAGGGCGGTCGGCACGTCGGCCGAGAGGTGCACGTGGTGCCGGCTCCGCGGACGCAGGCCCTCCCGGAGGATCGCGTCGAGGTTCGTCCGGGGCGTGCCGTGGAAGAGCTCGGCGGGCGGTGTCACGGCCGGCAGCTCCAGATCCACGGCGACCCGCCGGGAGTGCCCCTGGCTGGCCCGGATGCGGTCGACGCCGTCCGGCCCGGGCGCGACGGCGAACCGCTGCTTGTCGTTGCCGGCCACCACCGCGTCCAGCTCCTCACGGCCGATGCCGAGGGCGGCCAGCAGCTCGGGGACGGGCACCCAGCCGTTCGCGTCGAGGGTGAGGCCCGCGGTCTCCGGCCGGTGGCGCAGCACCAGCGAGATCCGCCTGCTGAGGCGGACCTGATCGCGGGTGAGTCCGGTCATGGCTGTCGCTCCATGACCGCAAGGTAGTAGGGCCGGTCCCGGTCGTCGATCGATTTCAGCCGCCATCCGGTGCCCGCCAGCAGCGCCTCCAGCTCGGCCGCCGAGCAGTTCAGGTAGTCGAACCAGTCGGTCGCGACCTCGCGGTAGCGCAGCCGCAGCCGCAGCTGCCCGCCGAGCCGCCCCCGCTGCCGGTTCCGCTCGTGATAGGCCACGTGCACCGGGTCGCGGGTGCCGTACGGGTCGCTGCCCTGTGCCACGATCCGCGCGCCGGGAGCGGCCAGCCGGGACAGCGCCGCGAGGAACGCCGGTGCCCGCTCCGGGCCCTCCAGCAGGCCGAGGTTGTTGCCGAGCAGGAGGAATGTGTCGTACCGCTCGGCGGCCCGGGCGAAGTCGTCGACGGTGGCGAGGACGGTGTCGCGCAGCCCGCGCCGGCGGGCCACCTCGATGGCGCCGGGCGAGTTGTCCAGCCCGGTCACGGCGATGCCGCGGCGCTGCAGCTCGAGGGCGACGCGGCCGGCCCCGGCGCCGATGTCGAGCACCCGGCCCCGGCAGAGCTTCAGGGCCCGCCTGTCGTACGCCTGCCAGTCGGCCGGCTCGTCGAGGTAGTGGTCGGCCGGCGCGCCGTTGATGAGGCCGTCGTCCCGCTCGATCACCTCGATGACGGGGCGGGGGTACTTCCCGCCGGCCAGGGGCCTCGGCCCGATTCCGGTCCGTACCGCGTACGCGTCCCGGATCATCTCTCCGAAGGCGTCGCCGATCGTCGGCTGCTGCATGGTCATCTACTCTTGGGCACATGGCCGGACTGGAGCAACTCGGGTCGGAGAAGTACGTCCTGCTCACGACGTTCCGCAAGGACGGGCGAGCGGTGGCGACACCACTGTGGGTCGTTCCCGACGGCGACGGCCTCGGGTTCTGGACCGTCGCGGACAGCGGCAAGGTGAAGCGGATCCGCAACAGCGGCCGGGTCACCGTGGCGCCCTGCGACATGCGGGGCAACCCGACCGGCGGCGAGGCCGTCGAAGGTACCGCCCGGATCGGCGACCCGGCCGACTTCCAGCGGGTCGCTCAGACGCTCAAGAAGAAGTACGGCCTGATGGGCCGGCTCACCGTGCTGGGCAGCCGGATCCGTCGAGGGGCCGACGGAACCGTGGTCGTGCTGGTCAGCTGACCCCGTACCCAAATGGTCTTGGCCTCGTTGATCACTTCGACGAGGCAGAGAGACACAACTCCAGAGTACGAAGAAGGGGCGATCGCCTTCCCCAGCGCTCGCCCCTTACAACGATGATCGGTCGATGCGGTGTCAGTCGCCCTGACGCTGCGTCGGAATCTGGCCCTGGAGCAGGGCACGGACTTCCGACTCCCGGTAGCGACGGTGGCCACCCAACGTGCGAATTGCGCTGAGCTTGCCAGCCTTCGCCCACCGAGTCACGGTCTTCGGGTCGACGCGGAACATCGACGCCACCTCGGCCGGCGTTAGTAGCGGCTCAGGATCGTGCGTACGCGATGCCATCGGTCACTCCTCCACAGGTGCCTAAAAACATCGGCCGGGGTCCCGCCGGCCGGTGCGTCTCTCATGGTCCGGCTAGTCCCCGATGTCCGACATGGGCCGAACGGACGAACGTCCCCAGATAGATGGATGAAGCATGCCCGATTTTTGCGTGTTTTATACGCCAGATAGTGTCTCGTTTAGTCCGATTATGACGGTTCGGCGAACGCCGATTACGAAGAGTGTTCGCTTCGGGAGCGCTCCCGTCGGCAGGGATTAATCCGCCTCTGTCCTATTTCCGCAGGTCAGTTGCACCGCTCGAGAAGCTGCACGGAACGCCACCGCGCCACGAGCTTCTCGTATGCCTCACTAGCTGACTCAGCGTCACCGCGGGAGAGTGCCGAAAGTCCGGCTGCCACCAGTCCGGGGGAATCATCCTCGGTGAGCTTGTCCTCCGGAAGGAGGTTGACCAGGCCGCCGTAGTCGAGCTCGACCACCGAACGGGGATGGAACTCCTCCAGCCAGCGGGTGCCCTCCTCGACCGCCTCGGTGATCGGCGCGTCGCCCAGCGACTTGCGCAGCACCGAGACCGCGCGGTGCGCGCGCCGGCGGGCCTTGGAGATCTCGGTGCGGTACCGCAGCGTCCGCCGCCGGGCGTTCAGCGCGATGTCCCGCTCCTCCAGGTCCACGAAGGCGAACCAGCGCAGCGGCACGCCCCACGTGGAGACCTGCTCGTGCACCCGGGGCACGCCCTGCTCCAGGACCTTGGCGCCGCTGCGCCAGTCCTCCACCACGGCCTTCGCCTGGCCGGCCAGGATCGGCGGCACGAACGCGTCGGCGAGCACGGCCGGCACGCCGTCCCGGGCGCTCAGCGCCGCCTCGGCGACCCGCAGCCGGAGATTCCACGGGCAGACCAGGATCGCGTTGTCCCACTCCAGCACGTACGCCTCGTCGGGCAGGTCGGGAAGCCGGGTCCAGCCCGCCCCGAGCGCCTCCAGGACGGCGGTTCGCTGGCGTACCGGGCCCTCGACCGGGCCGAGGTCACGACCCTCCTTCGCGTACCTGCGCCAGAAGGACTGCCGCTCGCGGTCGAAGGCGGTCAGTGGCTCATAAACCCGAAGGTAAGAGGCGAAGAGTGACGGCACGGCGCGATCCTTTCACGAATCCGGCCGGGTGGAACTTCCCGCGCGGACGTAATGCGCGTCCGTTACCCGCCACTAGGCTTCTTCGTATCCCCGGCACACCCCCGCCGGGGCAACGGCCCCACGAAGGCCTACAACAAGGAGAGCAACCATGGACGTGTTCGACACCGACGGGCACGAACAGGTCGTCTTCTGCCAGGACCGGGCGACCGGCCTGAAGGCGATCATCGGTATCTACTCGACGGCGCTCGGCCCGGCGCTCGGCGGGACCCGGTTCTACCCCTACGAGGACGAGTCGGCCGCCCTCGCCGACGTGCTGAAGCTGTCCCGCGGCATGGCGTACAAGAACGCCCTCGCCGGCCTGGACCTGGGCGGCGGCAAGGCGGTGATCTGGGGCGACCCGGCCCGGGTGAAGTCCGAGGGCCTGCTGCGGGCGTACGGCCGTTTCGTCGAGTCGCTGCGCGGCCGCTACTACACCGCCTGCGACGTCGGCACCTACGTGGCCGACATGGACGTGATCGCCCGCGAGACCCGGTACGTCACCGGCCGCAGTGTCCAGCACGGCGGCGCCGGCGACTCCTCGGTGCTCACCGCCTGGGGCGTCTTCCAGGGCATGCGCGCCGCCGCCGAGCACACCTGGGGCAGTCCGACCCTGCGCGGCCGCACCGTCGGCGTCGCGGGCCTCGGCAAGGTCGGCAAGTACCTCACCGGCCACCTGGTCGAGGACGGCGCGACCGTGATCGCCACCGACGTGAGCGAGAGCGCCCTGGAGTGGGCCCGCACCACCCACCCCTCCGTGCAGCTCGTGGCGGACGCGGCGGCGCTGATCGCCTCCGACATCGACGTCTACGCGCCGTGTGCCCTCGGCGGCGCCCTGAACGACGAGACCGTCGCGGTGCTGCGGGCCAGGATCGTCACCGGCGCGGCGAACAACCAGCTCGCCCACCCCGGCATCGGCAAGCTGCTCAGCGAGCGCGGGATCCTCTACACGCCGGACTACGTGGTGAACGCCGGCGGCGTGATCCAGGTGGCCGACGAGATCCAGGGCTTCGACTTCGAGCGGGCGAAGCTCCGGGCCACCGGGATCTTCGAGACCACCCGCCGGATCCTCCAGCTCGCCGACGACGAGGGCGTGCCGCCGGCCGTGGCCGCCGACCGGCTCGCCGAACGTCGAATGGCGGAGGTCGGCCGTTTGCGTGCTATTTACCTGAACTGAGCCGGTTAAGTCGCTGCCGCGCGGCGCCGGGAAGGCCGTGGAGAGGCCAAACCGCGACGCGCGGCAGTGTCACACGCAACCCGAGGTGCCGAACGCGGCATCGTCCATGTACCGTAAGACCCACGAGAGATGCCTGACGTCATCGGGGCCCGCCTTCGGGCTGCCCCGAATTCTGTGCGAGGGGGTCGAGCCATGGGGCGCGGCCGTGCTAAGGCCAAGCAGACGAAGGTGGCGCGGGAGTTGAAGTATCACTCCCCGAACACCGACCTCACCGCCTTGCAGCGCGAACTGGCGAGTGCCGGTAAGTCGAATCATCACTTCGACGACGACAACGACGAGTTCGTCGATGATGATGAGGACGACGACGCGGATGACGACCGGGATACCTGGTCGCCGACAAGGCGCTGACCCGCAGTAGCACACAGAGCACGCGGCATGTCCGCGTGCTCCGGTGAGTCGTGGTCACACATTTCTACGGTTGAACCGAAGCCCACGCGGGTTGCCCCCGCGTGGGCTTCGACCGGGCGGCGCCCTCAGCGCGGCCGGTTGTTCCAGTTGTAGAACGTGGGAATGTTCTCGAAGTGGTTCCAGGCGCACACCGCCGAGCCGCCATCCGAGACTGCCTGTTCGGCTCGCTGCTGCCTGGCGGCCTCCGCCTCCGCGATGAGCGCGGTCAACCCTGCCCGGGTCTCGTGCACCCGTGCCGTGACCGGATCCTCCACACCGTCAGACGGCCGTGGCTTCATGATCTCGGGCATGGTCCAGCACTCCCTCCAGTAGGCGAATCTTGCTGTTCCGGCAGTGGTCCGTCTCGGTGACGTCGAACCTGCCGTGTTCGAAGTAGCGGTTGGCCGCGTGCGCGCCACCGCAGAAGCCGAAGTAGGGGCAGCTGCTCCGGCACGCCTCGATGCCGCTCAGGAACTCGCCTATCCACGGTGTGCCGGCCGCTCCGGCCAGGATCTCGCCGAGCGGCGTCCGCAGCACGTTGCCGCTGGAGAAGTCGCCGTACCGCGGGTCGGAGAAGCCGGCCAGCTCCGGCGAGAGCAGCACGACCGAGCCGTCGTACGCCACGGTCGGGATCGGGTCGAGCCGCCGGGGCAGCAGCGCGTCGGCCGTGCCGTCCAGCACCGCTGCGGCGTACCTCAGCGACCACTCCACCTCGCGCAGGTGGATCCGGGGCGCCCGGCGCCAGGCGCCGACCAGCTCGGCCCAGAACGCGCTCACGGCGGCCGGGTCGTGCCGGTTGGCCCGGGTGTTGACGCCCTCCAGCTCCTCGACGTTGATCCCGAGCACCTCGCAGCCCAGGTCGAGGAAGTAGTCGTACAGCTCGGAGGCCACGCCGGGTCGCGGGTCGCCGACCACGCAGAGCGCCGAGAACGGGATGCCGTGCCGGCGCAGCGCGTCGATCCCCTTCACGATGAGGTCGTAGGCCGGCCGGTTCCGGCGGTCCACCCGGTCGCCGTTGCGCTCCCGGGGGCCGTCCACGCTCACGCTGACGCGGACGTCGTGCGCCTTGAAGAACTCGCACCAGGCGTCGTCGATGAGCGTGGCGTTGGTCTGCACGTGGTGCTCCACCGACCCGCCGAACGGGGCGAAGAGGGCGGCCAGGTGGTCCAGGCCCGCAGCGAGCGGCTCGCCGCCGTGCCAGACCACCGAGAACCTCTGGTCCTTCGTGAACACGGCGACCGACTCGGCGACCTTCTCGGCCACCGCGACCGGCATCTTGAGATTCTCCCGCCGCAACGGTAGGTAGCAGTACCCGCAGGCGAGGTTGCAGAGGGTAGTCGGCTGCATGACGACGTAGCTGGGCACCGCGGAGATCCCCCGCATGCCGCTCCACGTCTCGGTCATGTCACGCACACTAGGCCTCGCGGTCCACCAATACGAAAGATCCGCATGTGCCGGACATCGACACACGCGGATCATTTCACGTTTTGTCCCGTTGCGGTCAGCCGCGGGTGTAGGAGCCGACCATCTGCACCTCGCCGGAGCCCTCGATGACCTCGCCGACCTGCCACGCCTCGACGCCACGGCCGGTGAGGTAGGCCATCGCGCGGTCCGCGTCGTCGGAGGAGACGACAGCGAACATGCCGACGCCCATGTTGAACGTGGCCTCCATCTCGGAGTCCTCGATGCGGCCCTTCGCCTGGATCAGGTCGAAGATCGGCTGCGGGCGCCAGGTGGACCGGTCGACCACGGCGTCCAGGGTGCCCGGGAGCACGCGGTTCAAGTTGCCGGGGATGCCGCCGCCGGTCACGTGCGAGAACGCGCGGACGTCGGTCTCCTCGATCAGGCCGAGGCAGTCCTTGGCGTAGATCTTGGTGGGGGTGAGCAGCTCCTCGCCGAGGGTGCGCTGGGTGCCGAAGTCGTCGACCACGGTGTCCAGGCGCATCCGGCCGGCGCCGAGCAGCACGTGGCGGACCAGCGAGTAGCCGTTGGAGTGCAGGCCCGAGGAGCGCATCGCGATGACGGCGTCGCCGATCTCGACCCGCTCCTTGCCGAGGATCTCGCTCTCCTCGACCACGCCGACGCCGGTGGCGGAGACGTCGTATTCGTCCGGGCGCAGCACGCCCGGGTGCTCGGCGGTCTCGCCACCGAGCAGCGCGCAGCCGGCGTAGCGGCAGCCGTCCGCGATGCCGGCGCCGATCTCGGCGACCTTGTCCGGCACGACCTCGCCGCAGGCGATGTAGTCGAGCAGGAACAGCGGCTCGGCGCCACACGCGACCAGGTCGTCGACGACCATGGCGACCAGGTCGATGCCGATCGTGTCGTGGATGTCGAGCTGCTGCGCGATCACCAGCTTGGTGCCGACGCCGTCGGTCGACGAGGCCAGCACCGGGCTCTTGTACTTCGCGGTGTTCAGCTTGAAGAGGCCGGAGAAACCGCCGAGGTCACCCATCACCTCGGGGCGGCTGGTCTTCTTCACCTTCGACTTGAGCAGCTCGACCGCACGGTCACCCGCGTGGATCGAGACACCCGCGTCCGCGTACGTCGCCGAGCGCTTGCGCGGGCCGCGGCCGGCGCCGGCCGTCCACAGCTGGCGGTCCGCGCCTTCGGCGCCGTTCGATCCGGCACTGCTGCGCTCGGACACGTGCGTCACGGTTCTCCCCTTAAGCGGTTCTATGTATCGAAAGGTCACGGGTGGGTCAGCGCGTTCGCGGCTTCGTAGTCCGACTCGAGGTCGGCCACCGCCGCGGTCGCCTGGTCCGGTGTGGCGTTGGGCATGCTCGCCCGCTTGCCGACGCCCTCCAGCAGGTGCTTGCCGATCAGGTCTCCGGCCGGGAGCTCGATCGGGTATTCACCATCGAAGCAGGCCATGCAGAGCCTTGTCTTCGGTTGCTCGGTCGCCTGCACCAGACCGTCCAGCGAGACGTAACCGAGACTGTCGGCGCCGATCGAGCGGCGGATGCCGTCGATCTCGAGGCCGTTCGCGATCAGCTCGGCGCGGGTCGCGAAGTCGATGCCGTAGAAGCACGGCCACTTGACCGGCGGCGACGAGATGCGCACGTGCACCTCGAGAGCGCCGGCCTCGCGCAGCATCCGGATCTGGGCGCGCTGCGTGTTGCCGCGGACGATCGAGTCGTCGATCACGACGATCCGCTTGCCGCGGACCACCTCGCGCAGCGGGTTCAGCTTGAGCCGGATGCCGAGCTGGCGGATGGTCTGGGAGGGCTGGATGAAGGTCCGGCCGACGTACGCGTTCTTCATGAAGCCGGCGCTGTAGGGAATGCCGGACGCCTCGGCGTAGCCGATCGCGGCCGGGATGCCGGACTCCGGCACGCCGATCACCAGGTCGGCCTCGACCGGGTGCTCCTTGGCCAGCTTGCGGCCGACCTCGACGCGGGCCGAGTAGATGTTGCGGCCGGCGATCGTGGTGTCCGGGCGGGCGAGGTAGACGTATTCGAAGAGGCAGCCCTTGGGCTCCGGCGCGGCGAACCGGCTGGACCGCAGGCCGTGCTCGTCGATCGCGATGATCTCGCCGGGCTCGACCTCGCGGACGAAGCTCGCGCCGGTGATGTCGAGGGCGGCGGTCTCGCTGGCGACCACCCAGCCGCGCTCCATCCGGCCCAGCACCAGCGGGCGCACGCCCTGCGGGTCGCGGGCGGCGTAGAGGGTGTGCTCGTCCATGAAGACGAAGCTGAAGGCGCCGCGCAGGGTCGGCAGCAGCTCCATGGCGGCGGCCTCGACCGAGAGGTCGGGTCGGCCCGCGAGCAGCGTGGTGACCAGGGCGGTGTCGGAGGTGGAGTCGCCCACCTCGAGGCCGCGGTCGGCGACCTCCTTGGCGAGCTCGGCCGTGTTGACCAGGTTGCCGTTGTGGGCCAGCGCGATCGTCGTGCCGGCCGGGGTGGCGCGGATCGTCGGCTGGGCGTTCTCCCAGTTGGAGCCGCCGGTCGTCGAGTACCGCGCGTGGCCGATCGCCAGGTGGCCGCGGAGGCTCGCCAGGGTCGGCTCGTCGAACACCTGGGAGACCAGGCCGATGTCCTTGTAGACCACGACCCCGGAGCCGTCGCTCACCGCGATGCCGGCGGCTTCCTGACCCCGGTGCTGCAGTGCGTAGAGCCCGAAGTACGTGAGTTTGGCGACCTCTTCTTCAGGGGCCCAGACGCCGAAGACGCCACAGGCATCCTGTGGGCCGCGCTCCTGGGGGTCGAGATCGTCGGTCAGTAGGCCGTCGCCTCGGGGCACCTGCTCGCTCCCTCATGTCGGATCTGCTGAAACGCTCGAAGCGCTGATCTGCTCGAACTCGCTGGTCCGCTCCGACCGACCAGTGTACGCGAGGTCAAGGGGAGCGGCCCCTTGCTCATCGACCGGCCAGCGGCAGGTATTCGGAGAGGTCGGTGCGAATTCCGCTGGCCCGCAGACGGCCGTCGCGCACGGCGTCCGCCCACTCCAGGCGCCCCACGGCCAGGAGCAGGAAGGTCATCGGATCGGTTTCGACCACATTGGGCGGTGTGCCGCGCGTGTGGCGCGGGCCGGCGACGCACTGAATCGCACCGAAAGGTGGAATCCGCACCTCCACCGAACGGCCAGGCGCGCGTCGGGACAACTCGGTCAGCAGTGCTCGGACGGCATCGCGCAGCACGGGGCGCTCAAGCTCAGCGCCGCGGTCCAGCGCGTCCAGCGCCTGGTTCACCGACTCGGATTTATTGTGCGCAGGAGACACGTCGGGACAATACGACTCGGTTTGTAGACAACGGCACACTCCCCTGGGTCGCGAAAGTGACGTGCGACAAGGCATAGTGGCCGACGGTGTTCAAGTCGCGGGATCTGCCGGTCACCGAAACCGGGGACCGCGCGACCCGGAAGGTGGTGGATGTGACAACGCACCTACGCGCCAGGACGACCCAGGCCGGTGCGTTCCTGGCCCTGGTCGCAGGCCTCGTGGCCGGCGTGCAGACGGCTGCATTGGCAGCCCCACCGGACGTGCAGATCACAAACCTCTCACCGACTGAGGTGGCCCCGGGAAGTACTGTAACCATGCAGTACACCATCAGTAACCCCGGGGGCACCGATGGTGGTGAGGGAGAAGAGGGCGGCGGCAGCGAGCAGCAGGCCGGCACCGCCAACATCAAGGTCAGCGGCATGAGCTGCAACGGCGACTGCTCCTCGATCAAGCGGATCGAGGGCACCCAGACGTTCAACGCGACGCTCACCGCGCCGAACGTCGCCGCCGGCGAGACCAAGGACGTCTCGGTCCAGGTCACCGCGACGATCGGCGGCGAGACCGGCACCGCGAGCCAGACCATCACGGTCAAGGGCGCGGACAAGCCGACCACGGTCACCCGGGTCTCCGGCAAGATCAAGGATGCCGACGGCAAGAAGATCGCCGGTGTCTCGGTCGCCATGCAGGACGCGGCGAACCACTCCTACACCGCGAACACCAACAGCGACGGCAGCTACTCCTTCATCTCGTCGGACAGCAACCCGATCGAGGCCGGCAACATCACCGTCGGCGCGCTGAAGGAGGGCTACTCCGCCACCACGGTCACCGTGCAGGGCACCGCCGGCAAGTCGGTGAACGTGCCGATCACGCTGAAGAAGCTCGCCGTCGAGAGCCCCTCCCCGACCCCGGCCGCGAGCGTCTCGGCGAGCGCCGTGCCGACCGAGGAGGCGACCGACGAGGAGACCGAGGAGGCCGCGGACGAGACCCAGGCGCCGCTCGCGCAGGACCCGGTCTCGGACGACTCCGAGGGTGGCACCAACTGGCTGCTGATCATCATGGGCGTACTGCTGGTCGCCGCCGGCATCGGCGCGATCGTCCTGGTGATGATGCGCCGCAAGAACGCGGCCGCCGAGGAGGACGCCGCCGGTCTCGGCGCGGGTCCCGGCGGGCCGGGCGGCCAGCCGGGCGGGAACGCGTTCGACGCGACCCGGGTCGCCTCCCCGGTCGGCGCGGGCCGCGGCGCCGACGCCACGATGGTCGCCTCCCCGATGGGCGGCGGCATGGGTGGCGGCATCGGCGACGCGCCCACGATGGTGCACCGGCCGGTGGTCGAGGACGAGTTCCCCGACCCGTACGGCGCTCCGATGCCCCCGCAGGGCGGCTACAACGGCCAGTGGGGCAACGACCAGGGTGCCGGGCAGTACGGCCAGCAGCAGGGCGGCTACGCCGACCAGGGCTACGGTCAGCAGCAGCAGGGCGGGTACGGCCAGCAGGCGCCGCAGCAGCGGTACGACGAGCACACCAGCCTCTACCAGCCCGAGCAGCCGCAGCAGCGCTACGACGAGCACACCAACCTGTACCAGCCCGAGCAGGGCGGCGGCTACGGCGGCTATGACCAGCAGGGTGGCTACGGCGGCTACGACCAGCAGGGCTACGGTCAGCAGCAGGGCGGCTACGCCGACCAGGGCTACGGTCAGCAGCAGCAGGGCGGCTACGACCAGCAGGGGTACGGCCAGCAGCAGGGCTACGGCCAGCAGCAGCCGCCCCAGCAGCCGCGCAACGGCTACGACGACGACCCGGACGGCTACGGCAACTACGGCCAGCAGCGCCCGCCGCAGAACTGGAACGGCTGAGCGGACATACAAAAGGAGGGCCCCCTCGTGGGGGCCCTCCTTTTTCGTGCTCGATCAGCCGCGCGGGTCGGTCAGCTCCAGGGTCACCGAACGCTCCGCGCCGGACGCCTCGGCCGGGCCGCCGAAGAGCTTCTTCAGCGTCCCCGACCACGCCTCACGCGCCTCGGCGAGCGGGATCGTGAACTGGTCCTGCACCTCGAGCGCCTGCTCCTCGGTGGTCGTGCCGATCGCCGACACCGGCACGCCGAACTCGGCGGCCAGGGCCAGGAACGCCTTGTCGTGACCGCGCGGGACGGCGACCACGGCCCGGCCGGCCGACTCGCTGAACAGGTGGACGAACGCGGAGTTGCCGTCCTCGGGGAACGTCACCTTCGCGCCGACGTCGCGCCGCAGGCAGCTCTCCAGCAGCGCCTGCGCGAGGCCGCCGTCGGAGAGGTCGTGCGCCGCGCTGACCAGGCCGGCCTTCGAGGCCCGGCTCATCAGCCGGCCCAGCGCCTGCTCGGCCGCGAGGTCGACCTTCGGCGGCTTGCCGCCGAGGTGCCCGTGCGTCACCCAGGCCCACTCCGAGCCGGAGAGCTCGTTGCGGGTCTCGCCGAGCAGGTAGAGCAGGTCGCCACCGGCCTTCGCGGGCGGCGGGAAGCCCATCGGGACGCGGCGGGCCACGTCGTCGAAGATGCCCAGCACGCCGACCACCGGGGTGGGGTGGATCGCCGCGGCGCCGGTCTGGTTGTAGAAGCTGACGTTGCCGCCGGTCACCGGGGTGCCCAGCTGCAGGCAGCCGTCGGCGAGACCGCGGACGGCCTCGGCGAACTGCCACATGACGGCCGGGTCCTCGGGCGAGCCGAAGTTCAGGCAGTCGGTCACCGCGACCGGCTCGGCGCCGGTGACGGCGACGTTCCGGTACGCCTCGGCGAGCGCGAGACGGGCGCCCTCGTACGGGTCGAGCCGGGCGAACCGGCCGTTGCCGTCGACGGAGAGGGCGACACCGAGGCCGGTCTCCTCGTCGATCCGGAGCACGCCGGAGTCCTCCGGCTGCGCCAGCACGGTGTTGCCGAGGACGTAGCGGTCGTACTGCTCGGTCACCCAGGTCTTGTCGCAGAGGTTCGGCGACGCGGCCATCCGCAGCACGGTCTCGCGCAGCTCGTCACCGGTCGACGGCCGCGGCAGCGTCTCGGCCCGGTCGGCCTGGAGCAGGATCAGGTCGCCCGGCTCGCGCAGCGGGCGGGCGTAGACCGGCCCGTCGTCGGCGAGCGAGCCCGGGGGCACGTCCACCACGACGTGGTCGTTCCAGCTGATCACCAGGCGGCCCGGGGTGCCGTCGGCGCCGGCCGGGGTGACCTCGCCGATCGCGGTGGCCCAGACGCCCCACTTCTCGGCGACCTTGAGGACCGCGTCGAGGTTCTCCGGCGTGACGATCAGGAGCATGCGCTCCTGCGACTCGCTGGCGAGGATCTCGGTCGGCGACATCGAGGCCTCGCGGAGCGGGACCCGCTCCAGCCAGACCCGCATGCCGGTGCCGGCCGCCGCGGCGGTCTCGGTGAGCGCGCAGGTGAGGCCGGCGCCGCCGAGGTCCTGGATGCCGCTGACCAGGCCGGCGTCGTACAGCTCGAGGCAGCTCTCGATCAGGAGCTTCTCCATGAAGGGGTCGCCGACCTGCACCGACGGGCGGCGCTGCTCGGCCTCCTCGTCGAAGGTCGCCGAGGCCAGCACGGAGACGCCGCCGATGCCGTCCCGGCCGGTGCGCGCGCCGAGCAGCACGACGATGTTGCCGTCGCCGGTCGCTTCCTTCTTCTGGAGCCGCTCGACCGGCAGCACGCCGATGCTGAGCGCGTTGACCAGCGGGTTGCCCTGGTACGACGGGTCGAACACGATCTCGCCGCCGATGTTCGGCAGGCCGAGGCAGTTGCCGTACCCGCCGATGCCGGCCACCACGCCGGGCAGGACCCGGGCGGTGTCGGGGTGGTCGGCCGCGCCGAAGCGCAGCGGGTCCATCACCGCGATCGGACGGGCGCCCATCGCCAGGATGTCCCGGACGATGCCGCCGACGCCGGTCGCCGCGCCCTGGTAGGGCTCGACGTAGCTCGGGTGGTTGTGCGACTCGACCTTGAAGGTCACCGCGATCTTGTCGGAGATCTGCACCACACCGGCGTTCTCCCCGATGCCGGCCAGCATCCGGGTGTTCGCCGGCGCCTTCTCGCCGAACTGGCGCAGGTGCACCTTGCTCGACTTGTAGGAGCAGTGCTCGCTCCACATGATCGAGTACATCGCGAGCTCGGACGCGGTCGGCCGCCGGTCCAGGATCTGACGGATCCGCTCGTACTCGTCGTCCTTGAGGCCGAGCTCCGCGTGCGGCTGGAGCTCGTCCGGGCTGGCCAGCGCCTTCTCGACCGTGTCCGGTCCTTCGGCGAACTCGTTGACCAGCACGTCGGTCGCGGCGAAGCCGCTCTGCTTGGTCGGGGCCGCGTCGCTGGAGACAGTCTCCGGCTGCGTGGTCATCGCTGTTGTCCCCCTGCGAGCTGACCGTCCGCGGTCGCCCCCGCCAGGGCCCGCAGGACGGAGGTGAAGAAGCCGAGGCCGTCGAGCGACGGTCCGGTCAGCGCCTCCACGGCGTGTTCCGGGTGCGGCATGATGCCGACGACGTTGCCGGCCTCGTTGGTGATCCCGGCGATGTCGCGCTGCGAGCCGTTCGGGTTGCCGCGGACGTAGCGCGCGATCACCCGGCCCTCGCCCTCGAGCGAGTCCAGCGTCTTCTGGTCGGCGACGAAGCAGCCCTCGCCGTTCTTGACCGGGATGAGGATCTCCTGGCCGGGGGTGAAGCGGTTGGTCCAGGCGGTGTTCGTCGCCTCGACCTTCAGCCACTGGTCCCGGTTGCGGAAGTGCAGGTGCTGGTTCCGGGTCAGGGCGCCGGGCAGCAGGTGTGCCTCGCAGAGAACCTGGAAACCGTTGCAGATGCCCAGGACGGGCAGGCCGCCGCGGGCCGCGTCGATGATCGACTCCATGACCGGAGCGAATCGCGCGATGGCGCCGCAGCGCAGATAGTCGCCGTACGAGAAGCCGCCGGGCAGGACCACGGCGTCGACGCCGTGCAGGTCCGGGTCGCCGTGCCAGAGGCGGACGGCCTCGGCGCCGGCGAGACGGGCGGCGCGGGCTGCGTCCCCGTCGTCCAGCGAACCCGGGAATGTGACCACACCGATCCGCATGGTCAGGCGACCTCCGCCGCCGCGTCCTCGACCCGGATCTCGAAGTCTTCGATCACGGGGTTGGCGAGCAGCTTGTCGGCGATTTCACGAGCCCGATCGAGGTCGGGCTCACCGGCGAAGTCGATCTCGATTCGACGGCCGATACGGACGGAGGAGACATCGGTGACGCCGAGCCGGGGCAGCGCATTCGCCACTGCTTGACCCTGCGGGTCCAGGATCTCCGGCTTGAGCATGACGTCGACCACGACGCGAGCCACGGGCACTCCTGACTGATAGGTGTAAGCACGCGAAGCCTACCTGGTCAAGCTCGCACACGACCCACGGCCCGGTGTCGACCAGCCGACGTAACGGTCATTGAGCTGGGAATCTCCCATTGATCCCGAGGTCATCACACCGTGATAGGTGTCGATTGATTGGTATCGCCGCGGCCGTTCGTGCTCTAGGTTGCATCCATCGAATTCGATGCACTTCCGCGCGGCAACCGTCGACCCGATCCCCCAGGAAGGAATCTCGACGTGCGCATTCGACTCATGGCCGCACTCACCGGCCTCGCCGCAGCACTGGTCACCCCGGCCGCCGCCCAGGCGGACGACGTCACCCCCTACATCATCGGCGGCGGGACCGTCTCGTCCGCGCCATGGGCTGCCGCGGTCCTCAGCAACGGCAGCTTCACCTGCTCCGGGACGATCATCTCGGCGAACTACGTGCTCACCGCCCGGCACTGCATCAGCGGCACGATGTCGGTCCGGGTCGGGAGCGTGAACCGGACCAGCGGCGGGGTCACCCGTACCGTCAGCAGCACGTCGACCCGCTACGACCTGGCTCTCATGCGCCTGAGCAGCGCGGTGAGCACCACCTACATGCCGCTCTCCAGCTCGTACCCGCCGGTCGGGTCCACCAACTCGATCTACGGCTGGGGCATGACCTGCTACTCCGGCTGCTCGGCCTCCACGGTTCTCAAGACCGCGACGGTTCAGGTCACTTCGACCAACCAGACCGATGCGTACGGGGGCCGGGCCATCGGCAGCACCCGGATCAACGGAAACGCCTGGCGCGGCGACTCGGGCGGCCCCCAGGTCTACAACGGCGCCCAGGTCGGCGTGGCCTCGACCGCTGACGGCTCCAGCCGCCAGTACTACGGCAGCGTCGCCTACAACCGCGCGTGGATCACGTCAGTCGCCGGCGTCTAGATCCCGCGCCGCTCCCCCTTCCGTCGATCTTGTGAATCTCCGCGGCAACGGCGCTGCCGGAATTCACAAGACCGCGGGAGGGGGTGCGCGGTGGGCAGAAGGTCAGAGGATCGGCGCGGGGGCGTAGCCCGCGGCCGACGGGTTCTTCGCGACCACCTCGGCCACCCGGGCCGCGACGGCATGCACCTGCGCCGGAGCGGCTCCGACGAACGCCGCCCGGTCCGCCACCAGCGTGTCGATCTCGGCGCGGGTGAGCTGCAGCCGGCCGTCGTCGGCGAGCCGGTCGAACAGGTCGTTCACGGCCACGCCCTTCTCCCGCATGGCGAGGGCCACGCCGACCGCGTGCTCCTTGATCACCTCGTGCGCGACCTCCCGGCCGACGCCCTTGCGGACCGCCGCCACCAGGATCTTGGTGGTCGCCAGGAACGGCAGGAAGCGGTCCAGCTCCCGGGCGATCACCGCGGGGTACGCCCCGAACTCGTCGAGCACCGTGAGGAACGTCTGGAACAGGCCGTCGGTCGCGAAGAAGGCGTCCGGCAGCGCGACCCGGCGCACCACCGAGCAGGAGACGTCGCCCTCGTTCCACTGGTCGCCGGCGAGCTCGCCGACCATCGAGAGGTAGCCGCGGACGATCACGGCGAGGCCGTTGACCCGCTCCGACGAGCGGGTGTTCATCTTGTGCGGCATCGCCGAGGAGCCGACCTGGCCGGGCTTGAAGCCCTCGGTCACCAGCTCCTGGCCGACCATCAGCCGGATCGTGGTGGCCAGCGACGACGGGCCGGCGACGATCTGGGCCAGCGCCGAGACCACGTCGAAGTCGAGCGAGCGCGGGTAGACCTGGCCGACGCTGGACAGCACCCGGGCGAACCCGAGGTGGTCGGCGACGCGCCGCTCCAGGTCCTCCAGCGCCGAGGAGGAGCCGTCGAGCAGGTCGAGCTGGTCGGCCGCGGTGCCGACCGGGCCCTTGATGCCTCGGAGCGGGTAGCGCCCGATCAGGTCGTCGAGACGCTCGTACGCGATCAGCAGCTCCTCGGCCGCCGAGGCGAAGCGCTTGCCGAGCGTGGTGGCCTGCGCCGCCACGTTGTGCGAGCGGCCGGTCATCACCAGGTCGGAGTGCTCGACCGCGAGCGCGGCGAGCCGGGCGAGGGTGGCGACGACCCGGTCCCGGATCAGCTCGAGGGAGGCGCGGATCTGGAGCTGCTCGACGTTCTCGGTGAGGTCGCGGGAGGTCATCCCCTTGTGGATCTGCTCGAAGCCGGCGAGTTCGCTGAACTCCTCGATGCGCGCCTTCACGTCGTGCCGGGTGACCCGCTCGCGGGCCGCGATCGACTCCAGGCCGACCCGGTCGAGGACCGCTTCGTACGCCTCCACGGCGCCGTCGGGAACCGCCACGCCGAGGTCGCGCTGGGCCTTCAGGACGGCGAGCCAGAGCCGCCGCTCCATCCGGATCTTCTCCTCCGGGGACCAGAGGGCGACGAGGTCGGTGGAGGCGTAGCGGGCGGCAAGCACGTTCGGGATGGTCACGGGCCCGATTCTTCCATGACCCCCGAGTGGCACACTGCACAAGGACGAGCAGCCTCGCTAAGGTTACTGGCGAGTAGCTAGACGATCATTCCGAAAGGTCCACTGATGACTGATTTCAGCCCTGAAGCGCTCTCGTCGATTGGCCCCAAGGAGTTCAGCCAGCTCGTCAAGTCCACTCCGGACTCCAAGATCGCTGAAGTGATGTCCTCCGACCTGCGTACGAAGATCCTCGACGAGGTCTTCAACCGGATGCCCACGCTCTTCCGCGCCGACCGGGCCGGCAACACCCAGGCCGTCATCCACTGGATCATCACCGGCGGACCGGACGGCTCGAGCGACACCTACGAGACCGTGATCGAGAACGGCGCCTGCACCGTCACGAACCAGCCGGTCCGGGAGCCGAAGCTGGCCATGACCATGGACGCGGTCACGTTCCTGAAGACCGTCTCGGGCGACGGAAACCCGATGATGCTGTTCATGACCGGCAAGATCAAGGCGAAGGGCGACCTGTCGCTGGCCGCCAGCATCGCCAAGCTCTTCGACATCCCCAAGGGCTGACGCGCTGAAAAACCCCTCGCGATCCCGGTGAAGCGCACCAGGATCGCGAGGGGTTCGGCGTCAGATGCGGCCCTCCACCGCCTTCAGGGCGATGTCCTTGCGGAACTGGGCGCCGTCCAGGCGGATCCCGTCGACCAGGGCGTAGGCGGCCTCGCGCGCGCCGCGCAGGTCGTCGCCCACCGCCGTGACGCTGAGCACCCGGCCGCCGGCCGAGACCAGCGCGCCGTCGGCCCGCCGGGCCGTCCCGGCGTGGATCACGCCCGGCACCTCGGCGCCCTCGATCACGTCGCCGGTGCGCGGGACACCCGGGTAGTTGTGGCTCGCCACCACCACCGTGATCGCCGAGCCGTCCTTCCAAGCCAGCGGCGGGTGCTCGGCGAGCGTCCCGGTGGCCGCCGCGTTCAGCAGGCCGCCGAGCGGCGTGTCCAGCAGCGCCAGCACGACCTGGGTCTCCGGGTCGCCGAAGCGGGCGTTGAACTCGATCACCTTCGGGCCGTCCGGGGTGAGCGCGAGCCCGACGTAGAGCAGGCCGGAGAACGGCGTGCCCCGGCGGCGCATCTCGGCCAGGGTCGGCTCGACGGTCTCCCGGATCACCCGCTCGACCAGGTCGGCCGGCGCCCAGTCCAGTGGCGCGTATGCCCCCATGCCACCGGTGTTCGGTCCCTCGTCGCCGTCGGAGAGCCGCTTGAAGTCCTGGGCCGGCATGAGCGGCGCGACGGCGGTGCCGTCGGTGACCACGAAGAGCGAGACCTCGGGGCCGGGCAGGAACTCCTCGATGACGACCTCGCCGCACGCCTCGGCGTGGATCAGCGCCTCGTCGAGGTCGTTCGTGACGACCACGCCCTTGCCGGCGGCCAGGCCGTCGTTCTTCACGACGTAGGGCGCGCCGAGCTCGGTCAGCGCGGCCCGCACCGCCGCCATGTCGGAGCAGGCGAAGGACCGTGCGGTCGGCACGCCGGCGGCGGCCATCACCTCGTTCGCGAACGCCTTGGAGCCCTCCAGCCGCGCGGCGGCCGCGCTCGGGCCGAAGACGGCGACGCCCTTGGCGCGGACCGCGTCGGCGACGCCGGCCACCAGCGGCGCCTCGGGACCGATGACCACGAGGTCGGCGCTCAGCTCGACGGCGAGCGCCGCGACCGCGGCGGGATCGGTGGCTTTGACATCGTGCAGCTCGGCGACCTGGGCTATGCCCGGGTTGCCCGGCGCGGCGGCCAGGAAGTCGACGGACGGGTCGGCGGACAGCCCGACGGCAAGCGCGTGCTCGCGCCCACCGGAGCCGATCAGAAGTACGCGCACGACGTCCTATCTTACGTCGCGTAAACTTCGGCAGTACCCGGGCTCCTCCGAGGTACAACCTTGGGGCTAAGCCTCTTCGGGAAGGGCAACACTCAAGTGCCGGTGATCGTGTTGGTCGGCGCCCAGTGGGGCGACGAGGGCAAGGGCAAAGCCACGGACCTGCTGGGCGACCGGCTGGACTACGTGGTCAAGTTCAACGGTGGCAACAACGCGGGCCACACCGTCGTGATCGACGGCGAGAAGTACGCGCTCCACCTTCTGCCGAGCGGAATCCTCTCCCCCGGCGTCGTACCCGTGATCGGCAACGGCGTGGTCGTCGACCTCAACGTGCTGTTCCAGGAGATCGACGGCCTGGAGGCGCGCGGCATCGACACGTCCCGCCTGCGGATCAGCGCGAACGCGCACGTCATCGCGTCCTACAACCGGTCGCTCGACAAGGTCAGCGAGCGGTTCCTCGGCGCGCGGCGGATCGGCACGACCGGCCGGGGCATCGGCCCGACCTACGCCGACAAGATGAACCGGGTCGGCATCCGGGTCCAGGACCTCTTCGACGAGTCGATCCTGCGGCAGAAGGTGTCGGCCGCGCTGAACCTGAAGAACCAGGTCCTCTCGAAGATCTACAACCGCAGCGCCGTGAAGGCCGAGGACGTCGTCCAGGAGCTGCTCTCCTACGTCGACCGGCTCCGCCCGTACGTCGCGGACACCGCGCTCGAGCTGGCCCAGGGCATCGACGCCGGCAAGGTCGTGCTCTGCGAGGCGGGCCAGGCCACCCTGCTCGACGTCGACCACGGCACCTACCCGTTCGTGACCAGCTCGAACGCGACGGCCGGCGGCGCCTGCACCGGTTCCGGCATCCCGCCGACCCGGATCGACCGGGTGATCGCCGTGATGAAGGCGTTCACCACCCGCGTCGGCGAGGGCCCGTTCCCGACCGAGCTGCACGACGAGATCGGCGACTACCTGCGCAAGGTCGGCCACGAGTACGGGACGACCACCGGCCGCCCGCGCCGGATCGGCTGGCTCGACCTGGTGATCGGCCGCTACGCGCAGCGGATCAACGGCGTCACCGACTTCGCACTGACCAAGCTGGACAACTACGACGGCCTCGACGAGATCCCGGTCTGCGTGGCCTACGACGTCAACGGCGTCCGGCACGACGAGATGCCGGTCAACCAGACCGACTTCCACCACGCGAAGCCGATCCTCGAGACGCTCCCCGGCTGGAAGCAGGACATCTCCGGCTGCCGCACCTTCGACGAGCTGCCCAAGGAGGCGCAGGGCTTCGTCGAGTTCGTCGAGCAGCGGATCGGCGCGCGGATCTCGATCGTCGGCGTCGGCCCGGGCCGCGAGGCGGTCATCGAGCGGCACTCGGTCCTCGAGGCATAACCCTCATGTACGACGTGGTCCTTCTCAGCCTGGCCGAGGGGTCGGGTTCGGCCGACGCGTGCGGCGGCGGTTGCGGCGGTGGCGGCTGCGGGTCGCCGGCCGCGGAGGCCGCCGTCTGCGCGCCGCGCACCCCGGTGCTGGCCTGCGCCGACGCGCTGCGCAAGGCGGGCGCCCGGGTCGAGACGGTGATGGCCGCCTCGGACAAAGAGATCGACGCGGTCCTCGCACGGTTCGACGGCCCGGCGCGACCCGACGGGCTGACCTGGCCCGACCCGGACACCAGACTCCGACTGGTGGTGGCGACCGCCACCGACGGCCAGTTGCGCGCCGTCGTGCGCCGGCTGGTCCGGCGGTACGCCCCACCGCCCAGCAAGCGGCCCGCCGACCTCGACGACGTCCGCACCGTGCCGGACCTGCCGCCGCTGGCCATCCTCCCGCTCGACCGGGGCAACAAGGACGACCTCGCCGCGCAGCTCGGCCTTCCGCGTACGCCCGAGGAGGTGGCCGCGGCCGTGCTGACCGGCCCGGTCCGCCGGCTCGACCTGCTGCGCAACGACGGCGGCTCGGTCACCCTCGACGGCGCGCTGCTCGGCGGCGCCGACGACAACGGCCGGGCGGTGCCGTGGCGCGGCCGGGTCGAGGTCGACGACGCCCTGCTCACCGACGGCGAGGAGCCGGTGCTGGCCTGCGCTGTCGGCAACGCCGGCGGCTACGCGGAATTCGACGGCTTCCGGCTGCTGGCCGACGGCGACCCCACCGACGGGCGGGTCGAGGTCGCGGTGGCCGTGCCGATCGTGGTGAAGCAGCGGTTCCGGGGCACGAAGATTCGCATCGAGGTCCGGCGCGCTCGGGGACGGGCCGTCTCGGTCCTTCCCCGCGAGGGTGACCTGCAGTTCCTCGACGACGGCGTGGCGGGCTCGACGAGCCGCAAGCGTTCCTGGTGGACCGAGCCGGGCGCCTGGGCGGTGTACGCGGGCTGATCTCTGTGCGACGCTGGCGGGACATTTGGCTGGATGAATGTCTTTACGGAGGTCGCATCCGTGGCGGACGAACTCACCGAATCACGGGGGCCCTGGTCGCAGCCGTTGCAGCGGCCGGTGCCCCCACCGCCCCCACCCGCTGCTCTCGACGACGAGCCGGAGGAGGCGGAGAAGGACGAGTCGCCGACCGCTGACGAGTTCGCCCGCCGCCGCCTCGTGAAACCCGCGCAGCAGACCGCCACGATGGGCGCCCGGGCGCTGCTGCAACGAGGCACGCTCGGACTGGTGAAGCTGCCGCCCGGCAAGCGCGAGCTGGAATACCGGCAGGACGTCGAGACGGTCCGGCGCAACTTCGGCGGCCTGCGCCAGGTCACCGTCGTGAACCCGAAGGGCGGCGCCGGCAAGACGGTGGCGGTGCTGCTGCTCGCCATGACGTTCGGCCAGAAGCGCGGCGGTTACGTGCTGGCCTGGGACAACAACGAGACCCAGGGCACCCTCGGGATGCGCGCCCAGCAGGACTTCCACTCCCGCACGGTCCGCGACATGATGCGCGACCTGCACCTCTTCCACGGCGCGCAGGGGCGGGTCGGCGACCTCTCGCAGTACGTCCGCTCGCAGGGCGAGGGCATGTTCGACGTGCTCGCCTCGGACGAGTCGGCGACGGCCGGCGAGATGCTGACGGCCGGCGCGTTCGCCGAGATCCGCGACGTGGTGAGCCGCTTCTACAAGCTGATCTTCGTGGACACCGGGAACAACGTCCGCGCGGAGAACTGGCAGGCCGCCATGGACGCGACCGACCAGCTGGTGATCACGATGTCGGCCCGCAACGACTCGGCCGAGACGGCCGCCCGGATGCTCGACCACCTGGAGCAGAGCGGCCGGCGGCGGCTGGTCCGGGAGGCGATCACCGTGGTGACGATGCCGCCGACCCGCAAGGACATCGACCTGCCGGCGATCCAGCAGCACTTCTCGGCGCGGACCAGATCGGTGCTGCTGGCGCCCTACGAGAAGCTGATCGACTCGGGTGAGCCGCTGCGCTACAGCGCCCTCTCGGCGAACACCCGCGACGCCTGGCTCAAAATCGCCGCAGCCGTGGCCGAAGGCCTCTGACGACTGGCCGCCGCCCTCGGCACGGTCGCCACCCAGCCCCAGCGCCCCCACGCAACCCGAACTCCCCACGCACCCCAAGCCGCCGCCCAGCAGGCCCGGCGACGCCGCCGCCACCCGGCCAACTCCCCACGCACCGCGCACCCCCACCGCGCACCGCGCACCGCCACCGCGCACCGCGCACCGCCACCGCGCACCGCGCACCGCGCACCGCCACCGCGCTCCCCCACCGCGCACCGCGCACCCCCACCGCCGCGTACCGCGCACCCCCACCGCCGCGATCTTGTGACTTGGCGCAGGAACGGTCCTGCACCGAGTCACAAGATCGCGGAGCGAGGGGGATCTTGTGACTTGGCGCAGGAACGGCCCTGCGGAAAGTCACAAGATCGCGAAAAGCAGGGGGATCTTGTGACTTCGTGCAGGAACGGCCCCGCCGAAAGTCACAAGATCGCGGAAGGCAGAGCGGGCGGGCGGGCGGGCGGGCGGGCAGGGCGAGCGGGGCGGGCGGGCGGCAGATCAGGTCAGGGCGTCGGCCGCGGCCGGGTCGCTGTCGCGGAGGAACTGGGCGCACCGGGCCGCCTCGTCCGCCTCGCCGATCGCGGCCGCGGCCAGCGACAGCGAGTGCAGGCAGCGCAGGAAGCCCTGGTTGGCCTCGTGCGCCCAGGGCACCGGGCCGTGGCCCTTCCAGCCGTTGCGGCGCAGCGCGTCCAGGCCGCGGTGGTATCCGGTGCGGGCGTAGGCGTACGCGGTGACCGGCTCTCCGGCGTCGAGTGCGTCGGCGGCCAGCGGCGCCCAGACGGCGCTGTAGGAGGGGTACTTGGCGGCGACCGCCTTGTAGGCCTCTGCGGTGCCCGTCGTGGCGGCGTCGGCGAGGGCCTTGTCGGCTTCCGCGTCGGCGGGCAGACGGGTGGCCGGCGGCTCGGGAAGGAGGTTCTGCATGACCTCATTCAACCCGTCCGGCCGTGGTTCATTCCGCTCAGTCCCAGGCTTTTCCGAGACGGAACAGCCGATCGGCGTACTCGATCTGGGTCTGCCACTCGGCCGGCCACGCACCCAGGCCGAGCGATGCGCCCGCGAACGCGCCCGCCAGGCAGGCGATCGAGTCGGAGTCGCCGGACGAGGCCGCGCCCCGGCCGACGACCGCGACCGGGTCGTCCGGGGAGATCAGATAGACGTAGAGCGCGGTGGCGAGCGCCTCCTCGGCGATCCACCCGGCGCCGGTCGCGAGGCACGGGTCGCCGTCGTGCTTCCCGGCCGCGAACGCCGCCTCCACCCGCTCCAGCGCCGCGGCGCACTCGTCCCACCCGCGCGCGATGAACTCCTCCGGCGACGTCACGGTGGGTTGCTGCCACAGTTCGGCGAGCCAGTCCCCGCGATAGATCGTGCGCTGCTCGACGCAGCGCTCCCGCAGCGCCTCCAGCAGGCGATCCGGCGCCATGCCGTTTTTCAGCCACCAGCATGCGTACGCCGTGAGCTCACTGGCGGCCAGACCGGTGGGGTGACCGTGGGTGAGCGCGGCCTGGAGTTGGGCGGCGCCCGCCCGCTGGTCGTCGCTCAGCCCCGGGATCAGGCCGATCGGGGTGACCCGCATGTTCGCCCCGCACCCTTTCGACCCGGTCTGGGTGGCCTGTGTCCAGGGCCGGCCGTCGGAGAGCGCGGCACAGGCCCGCAGGCAGGTCATGCCGGGCGCGCGGTCGTTCTCCGGGCTGGCCGCCCACTCCAGGAAACGGCGCCGCAGCACCGGCTCGAACGTCTCCGGGGTGATCTCGCCGTGCAGTTCCAGCAGCGTCTCGCCGACTGCGAGCGCCATCTGGGTGTCGTCGGTGACCAGGGCCGGCTCGCCCTCCAGCCGCTGCGGGCCGGCCGGGCCGTAGCGCGCGACGATCTCCTCGTAGTCCCGGAACTCGGTGGGCTTGCCGAGTGAATCGCCGTAGGCCAGACCGAAGAGGGAACCCGAGGCAGCACGCATGGGACAACTCTAGGTAGTCCGTCAATATGGAGCACATGCCCGATCCGTTACAGCCTGTCCTGGGCGGCGACGAGCCATTCGACGCGACCGAGTCCGAGGTCGAGTCCCGCGCCGAACTGGACGCCCTGCTCGCCAAGCGCACCCTCGCCGGCCTGGTCGTCCTCGGTCTGCGCCTGGACCGTGACCCGCCCGACCTCACCGGCGTCGACGTGCACGACACGCTCTTCGTCGGCTGCGAGTTCAGCGGGCCGGACGTCGAGACCGACCTGATCCGCCGGGGCGCGCACGTGGTGCCGCCCCTCGACGGCCTGCCGTACCCGACGCACCCGGCCGTGCTCTACACGCCGGAGGACCTGGCGGAGGGGTTCGCCGAGGGCGGTTTCGCCGGGATGTACGACACGGTCGTCTACGACCACTTCACGGCGCACGGCGGCGCCGTCCCGACCATCCGCGAGGCGCTCGCCCAGCGGCTGCACGACGCCGGCATCGACAACGCGCTCGGCAAGTCGCTCGCGGCCTGGGCCGCCGTGCACGGCCACGAGGGCGCGGTCGGGATCATGGGCGGCCACGCGGCGCTGCGCGGCTCCGACGCCTACCGGATGGCGGCCTCCCTGGCACAGCGGCTGGCCGCGTCCGGTCGCCTCATCGTGACCGGCGGCGGACCCGGCGTCATGGAGGCGGCGAACCTCGGCGGCTACTTCGCGTCGCGTACCCGAGAAGATCTCTCCGCCGCAATCGACGCCCTGGCGGCGGCGCCGCACTTCCTGGACCACGATCCCTACACCGCGGCCGCCCTGGCCGTGCGCGCCGACTATCCGCTGCCCGCCCTCGACGCCGCCGGACGCCTCCGGCACGGCGGTCTCGCGCTGCCCACGTGGCTCTACGGGCACGAGCCCGCGAACCTCTTCGCCGGGCAGATCGGCAAATACTTCTCGAACGCCGTCCGCGAGGACTCGATCCTGCGCCTGGCCCGTGGCGGCATCGTCTTCGCGCCCGGCTGGGCCGGCACCGTCCAGGAGATCTTCCAGGCCGCCACGAAGACGTTCTACGCCACCGACGGCCCGTCCGGCGCCTACGTCTTCCTCGGCGTCGAGCACTGGACGGCCCTGCCGGTGACCGAGCTGCTACGCCCTCTGCTGGCCCGCTCCCCGCACGGCGACCAGTCCCATCTGATCGTGGTCACCGACTCCCTCGACGAGGCGATGGAGGCCCTGGTCGGGTGAGGTGGCGGGGGTGCCGCACACTGCGGTCATGACGAGCTTCGTGGTGGTGTTCATCGCAGTGGTGGCACTGGTCTTCTTCGCGGTCATGGCGTTTGTCGCGGTCCTCGTCTTCCGGGCGGCCAGGCGGGGCCGCGACCACGGCCCGATCAACCGTTCCCGCGGTCGTGGTCGTGGTCGTTCCTCGTCGAGTTCCCACTACGCCAGTTCGGACTCGGGTGGCGGCGGCTGGGATTGGGGCTCGTCCGACTCGGGCGGCGGCGGTGGAGACGGCGGCGGTGGCGGCGGCGACTAGGGCAGACAGCAGTCGCACCCGCGTGTTGAGTTAGGGCGCGATCCGAACCCGAACTCAACACACACACCGGTTCCCCGCCTTGCGTGTTGAGTTGAGGCGCGCATCGGATTCCAACTCAACACACACACCCGCTCTCCACCCCGCGTGTTGAGTTGGGGCGCGGATCGGACCCGAACTCAACACACTCACCGGTTCCCCACTCCGCGTGTTGAGTTGAGGCGCGGATCGGACCTCAACTCAACACGCGACAGGGCTGCGGGCGGCGGGGCAAGCGGCGGGCGGCGGGCGGCGTCAGGCGACGTGGACGCGGCGCCAGTGCACCGGCGGCAGTTCCGACTCCGGCACATCGGTGAGGCCGTTCTCATCCATGGCGTTGTAGATCGCCAACCGAGCGCCCTCGAACAGGAACTCGACCGCATGCAGGACGCGAGGCCGCCAATCCACCGACGTGGTCCGCTCGATGACGTTGACCGCCCGAAGTGGACGACCGCGAGCATGACGCAGGGCGGCGTGCGGATCGGCGCGCCAGTCGAAGTGCTCGTACCAGTCGATCGGCCGGTTCATGTCGATCTGGTCCCAGGTGATGGCGCACTCGTCGAACTTACGGTGAGTGATCTCGACGTGACTGAGTCCGAAGTCGAGGATGATCGGGCCGTCGGCGAACCAGCCGCGCTGGGCGACGTCCCACATGAGCCAGCTGGAACGGAGCTTACGCCCGATGAGCCGCACGAACATGTGTCGATGTGTCGCGGCGAGGGCTTCGGCATCGTGATGCCACTCGGGTTTCCAGCCCTCGATGCCGAGCACGACCACCGTCCCTTGATCAAGACGTTCGATCGTACCCATGTCGCTGTGTAACCCTGCAAGACGACAGCGGCCGGTCCCCGCGAAGGGGACCGGCCGCTGACCGAACGAATTACTTCGCGAGGGTGGTTCCGGACGAGCGGAGGTGCTCGCAGGCCTCGACGACGCGCTTCGCGAGACCGTTCTCGGCCAGCTTGCCCCAGGCGCGCGGGTCGTACGCCTTCTTGTTGCCGACCTCGCCGTCCACCTTCAGCACACCGTCGTAGTTGTGCATGATGTGGTCGACGACCGGGCGGGTGAACGCGTACTGCGTGTCGGTGTCGATGTTCATCTTCACCACGCCGTAGTCCAGCGCGCCGTGGATCTCGGAGAGCAGCGAGCCCGAGCCACCGTGGAAGACCAGGTCGAGCGGCTTCTCCTTGCCGTACTTCGCGCCGATCGCGTCCTGGATCTCCTTGAGGATCTCCGGGCGGAGCTTGACGTTGCCCGGCTTGTAGACGCCGTGCACGTTGCCGAAGGTGAGGGCCGTCAGGTAGCGGCCCTTCTCGCCCAGGCCGAGCGCGGCGGCGGTGGCGAGACCGTCCTCGACGGTCGAGTACAGCTTGTCGTCGATCGCGGCGGAGACGCCGTCCTCCTCGCCACCGACGACGCCGACCTCGATCTCGAGGATGATCTTCGCAGCGGCGGACGCGGCGAGCAGCTCCTCGGCGATCTGCAGGTTCTCGTCCAGCGGCACGGCCGAGCCGTCCCACATGTGCGACTGGAAGAGCGGGGCGAGGCCCTTGCTGACGCGCTCCTGGGAGATCGCGATCAGCGGGCGGACGTAGGAGTCCAGCTTGTTCTTCGGGCAGTGGTCGGTGTGCAGCGCGATGTTGACCGGGTAGTTCTTGGCGACCTCGGTCGCGTACTCGGCCAGCGCGACCGCGCCCGTGATCATGTTCTTGATCGTCGGGCCGGACGCGTACTCGGCACCACCGGTGGAGATCTGGACGATGCCGTCGCTGCCGGCCTCGGCGAAGCCCTGGAGGGCCGCGTTGAGCGTCTGCGAGGACGTCACGTTGATCGCCGGGTAGGCGAACGCGCCGGCCTTGGCGCGATCGATCATCTCGGCGTAGACCTCGGGGGAAGCGATAGGCATCAGGCGCTCCTTGCTCTTTGGAACGGGAAGCAGAGGGCAGGACCGCGCTGTCCTCCAGCAGGCAGTATTCCGCAGTCGCAGTGCGTAGCGGAAATCACCCCGAAACTCGGACTCCGAACCCGGCACATCCGGCGTAGAAGACAAATAACCTTCAGGTCATGTCCGCGTTTACCGGGCGGATCGTGACCATCGCGTCCGCGGTCCTGCTCGCTGTCGGTGTTTGTCCGTTCCCGGCGACCGCAGCCCCCGAGAAGCCCACCGTCACCGCCCGCTTCCAGCAGCTCACGCTCGCGCCGGGAGGCGAGGGCCGGGAGGCCCTGCTCTGGGCGTCGATCGACGACGGCGGCACGCCCGGCTACAGCACGATCGACTACGTCGTCGACTACTCGGACATCGCCGCGTTCACCGAGATCGAGCTGACCGAGGCGTACGAGAACATCGCGCTCGGCAGCACGCCACTGAGCAGCCGGTCGATCGCGAGCCCGGAGCCGTCGCAGGACGGCTGCCGGGTCAGCGGCATGACGTTCGTCTGCACCGTCGCGGCGTTCACCGGGGTGGCCCAGCCGTTCGTGGGCCTCGGCTCCTTCGGCATCCGGCCCAGGACCGACGCGGCGGCGGGCACCTCCGGCACGGTCACGGTGACCGCTTCGATCGGTGACGGTCCGAAGATCAAGAGCGAGTCGAGCGTACGGATCGGCGAAGGCGTGAACCTGACGGCGGAGGAGATCGACCCGCTCGACGCCGCGGCCGGTGAGTCCACGCCGGTGCAGTCCCGGGTCCGCAACGCCGGGACCACGGTGGCCGACGGCCTGCTGCTCTACCTGGGCGCGGACCGGGGCCTGCTGACCGGGACGAAGCACCGGAACTGCCGGTACGGCAAGGTGGTGCTCTGCACCTTCGACAGCACCGTGGAGCCGGGCGCGACCTACGAGCTCGCCGAGCCCTTCGAGATCCGCCCGCCGGAGGACGCGATCGACGGCAGCGTCCTGGAGACCGAGGTCACCTGGACGACCGTGACCGAGTGGGAGGACCTGACCGCGTCCTGGCCGGCCGAGCTGATCGACGGGGTCTTCGGGGCGGGTGAGGCCGGCGACGGCGGCGACCTGGAGCTCACCGAGGTCGCCTCGGCCGCGGCGGCGCCGCAGGTGGAGACCGACTACAGCGACAACGACGTGAACCTGACCGCGACCGTGACCGGCGGCGCGACCGCCGACCTCGCCGCGATCGGCGCGACCGTCGAGGCGAAGCCGGAGAGCACCGTGCCGGTCCGGGTCGGGCTGGTCAACAACGGTCCCGGGCGGCTCTACCCCGATCTGTTCGACAACAACAACGTGCTGGTCGACATCGTGTTGCCGCCGCACACCCACCTGGACTGGACGGACGCCTACTGCGACGCCTGGGACGACGAGCAGCGGTTCGGCTGCGTCGCGGAGAAGGCCCTCGAGCCGGGCGACCGCGAGCACTTCGACCTCGAGGTGCGCGTCGCGAAGAAGCCCGGGAAGGCCGGCTCGATCGCGGTGCGGGAGCTGGCCGGCAGCGGCGAGAGCGGCAACGACACCGCCCCGATCACGATCACCGTGGCCGGTGGGGAGGCCAGTCTGCCGATCACCGGGCCGGCCGGGATGCTCGCCCTCGGCACGTTCCTGCTGGCAGCGGGCGGGCTCGGGCGCTACCTCGCCCGGCGCCGGCCGACATCGGATCGGTGACGCCGGTTTGTGCGGCATCTTCGACGGGGAAGCCGCACCATGGAGGCGACGGACGAGGGGAGCCGATCATGACGCGCCCGATGGACCAGATCGACGTGGAGACGCCCGAGGTGGACGCGGCCGAGCAGGCGGTGGCCGCCGTCCCGAGCTGGCAGGACGACGAGGGGGACGACACTCCCGCGGTCGGCGAGGCCAACGAGTGGGACGCCCAGGAGCAGGGCCGGGTCGTCGCCTACGACGACGATTACCGCTGAACAATTCGATCGCCTGGGACGACACCCGCTGACACGATCAACGGGTGCTGCTCACCCTGACGACCACTCACCGGCCCGCGACCGACCTCGGCTACCTGCTGGTCAAGCACCCCGCGAAGGTGCACACCTTCGACGTGCCCACCGGTACGGCGTACGTCATGTACCCGGAGGCGACCGAGGACAGGTGCACCGCGGCGCTGATGCTGGACGTCGACCCGCAGCGGTTGCGGGCCCAGCGGGACGCGTTCGAGCTGAGCCAGTACGTCAACGACCGCCCGTACGCCGCCTCCAGCCTGCTGGCGAGCGCACTGGCGAAGGTGTTCCGCAGCGCCCTCCGCGGTGCTTCGAAGGACCGTCCGGATTTGGCCGCCGTACCCATCCCGCTCGAAATCCACGTCCCGGTGCTGCGCGGAACCGTGGAGCTGGTGAACCGGCTCTTCGGCCCGCTCGGCTGGGACGTCACCGCCACCCGGATCCCGCTGGAACCGGAGATCGGTGGCGACAGCCGCTACGTGGACCTGCGCCTCACCGGTGAGCTGCGGGTCGCCGACGCGCTCAACCACCTCTACGTCCTGCTGCCCGTGCTCGACGACGGCAAGCACTACTGGGTCGCGCCGGACGAGATCGAGAAGCTGCTGCGGTCCGGTGAGGGCTGGCTCGCCGGTCACCCGGAGAAGGTGCTGATCGCCCGCCGCTACCTGGCGCACCGCAAGTCGTACGCGACCACCGCGCTGCAGATCCTGGCGGAGGACGAGGCGCCGGCCACCGAGGAGGAGGCCGAGCTTCCGGTGCCGCGTCGTGCGCCGCTCGCCGAGCAGCGCCGGGACGCCGTCCTGGCCGCGCTCGAGGAGACCGGCGCCGGCCGCGTCCTGGACCTGGGCTGTGGCGGCGGCGCGCTGCTCACCGCGCTGATGAAGCAGCGGTCGTTCACCGAGATCGTCGGCGCCGACGTCTCCAGCCGGGCGCTGGAGATCGCCGCCCGCCGGCTGCGCATCGACCGCCTTCCGGACCGGCAGCGGGACCGGATCCGGCTGATCCAGACCGCGCTCACCTACCGTGACGACCGGCTGCGCGGCTTCGACGCGGCGGTGCTCATGGAGGTGATCGAGCACGTCGACCTGGCGCGGCTGCCCGCGCTCGAGATGGCCGTCTTCGGTCACGCCCGGCCCGGCGCGGTCGTGGTGACGACGCCGAACGCCGAGTACAACGTGCACTACGAAGGCCTCACCGGCATGCGCCACTCGGACCACCGCTTCGAGTGGACCCGCGCCGAGTTCGCCGCGTGGGCCGAGCGGGTCGCCGCCGAGCACGGCTACACGGTCACCATCCGGGGCGTCGGCGAGGAGCACGAGGCGACCGGCGCGCCGACCCAGCTCGCCCTGTTCACGATCGACGAAAAGAACGAAGCATGATCCTCGACGTACCCGAGCTCTCCCTTGTCGCACTGGTGGGCATCTCCGGTTCCGGCAAGTCGACGTTCGCCCGCACCCACTTCACGCCGACCCAGGTGCTCTCCTCGGACTTCTTCCGGGGTCTGGTCGCCGACGACGAGAACGACCAGTCGGCCTCCGGCGACGCCTTCGACGTGCTGCACTACGTGGCCGCCAAGCGCCTCGCCGCCGGCCGGCTCACCGTCGTGGACGCCACCAACCTGCAGACGCACGCCCGGGCCGGCCTCGTGAAGGTCGCCCGCGAGCACGACGTGCTGCCGGTCGCGATCGTCCTGGACGTACCCGAGTCGCTCGCCTGGGAGCGCACGGAGAGCCGCGAGGACCGCACGTTCGACCGTCGCGTCCTCACCCGGATGAGCCGTGACCTGCGGCGTTCCCTCTCCCAGCTGAGCCGGGAGGGGTTCCGCAAGATCCACGTGCTGCGCGGCGTGGACGAGATCGCCGCCGCCGAGATCCGGTACGAGAAGCTCTTCAACGACCGCCGCGACGAGCATGGGCCGTTCGACATCGTCGGCGACGTGCACGGCTGCCGCGCCGAGCTGGAGCTGCTGCTCGGCAAGCTGGGCTGGGACCTGGTCCGCGACGAGCGAGGCCGCCCGGTCGACGCCGTGCACCCGGAGCCGGGACGCAAGGCCGTCTTCGTCGGCGACCTGGTCGACCGCGGGCCGGACTCGCCGGGCGTGCTGCGCCTGGTCATGGGCATGGTGGCGGCCGGCCACGCGATCTGCGTGCCGGGGAACCACGAGCAGAAGCTGGCCCGCAAGCTGAACGGCCGCAACGTGCAGCTCACCCACGGCCTCCCGGAGACCCTGGAGCAGCTCGCCGCCGAGCCGGACGAGTTCGTGGCCGAGGCGAAGACCTTCATCGAGGGCCTGGTCAGCCACTACGTGCTCGACGACGGCAAGCTCGTGGTCGCGCACGCCGGCCTCAAGGAGGCGTACCACGGGCGGGCGTCCGGCCGGGTGCGCAGCTTCGCGCTCTACGGCGAGACCACCGGCGAGACCGACGAGTACGGCCTGCCGGTCCGCTACCCGTGGGCGAAGGACTACCGCGGTTCGGCGGCGGTCGTCTACGGCCACGTGCCGACGCCCGTGCCGGAGTGGATCAACAACACGATCTGCCTGGACACCGGCTGCGTCTTCGGTGGCGCGCTCACCGCCCTGCGCTGGCCCTCCCGCGAGCTGGTCGCCGTGCCGGCGGAGAAGGAGCACTACGCGCCGCTCCGTCCCCTGGTCGCTACCGCGACCAAACCCGATGGTGGTCTGGATATCGCGGACGTGACCGGCCGTCGTCACATCGATTACGGGTACGGGCGGACGACCGTCCCCGCCGAGAACGCGGCCGCCGCCCTGGAGGTGATGGGACGGTGGGCCGTCGACCCGGAGACGCTGGTCTGGCTGCCGCCCACCATGGCGCCGTGCTCCAGCTCGACCGTCGACGGCTACCTCGAACACCCGTCGTCGGCCTTCGCGGACCTGCGGGCGGCCGGCGTGACCCGGGTCGTCTGCGAGGAGAAGCACATGGGCTCGCGGGCGGTCGTGCGCGTCTCGGCGTCCGGCGGCGGCGACGCGATCTGGACCCGTACCGGCCGGCCGTTCTTCGGGCCGGAGCTGGACGAGCCTCTGCTCGCCCGGGTCCGGGCGGCCGCCGCGCCGCTCTTCGAGGAGCTCGGCACCGATTGGCTGCTGCTCGACGCCGAACTGCTGCCGTGGTCGGCGAAGGCCGGCTCGCTGATCCGGGACCACTACGCCGGGGTGGGTGCGGCCGGCCGGTCCGCTCTGCCCGTCGCGCTGTCCGTTCTCGATCAGGTGGCGGGCCGCGGTCTCGACGTGTCGGCCCTGCGCGACCGGCTCGAGCTGCGGTCGGCGGAGATCGACGGGTACTCGGCCGCCTACCGGGCGTACGTGAAGCCCACCGACGGCCTGGCCGGGGTCACCCTCGCCGTGTTCGCGGTCCTCGCAGGCGACGGTTCCACGTACAAGAGCAAGGACCATGACTGGCACCTCGCGCACGCGGACCGCCTGGTCGCGGCAGACCCGGACCTCTTCGTCGCCACCCGGCGGATGAACGTCGATCTGGGCGACCCGGCGGCGGAAGCCGCGGCGACCGACTGGTGGCTCTCGCTGACCGCGGCGGGCGGCGAGGGAATGGTGGTGAAGCCCTGGGCCGGGCTCGGCGCGACCGACGCCGGCGGACGACTCGTGCAGCCGGGCGTGAAGTGCCGCGGCCGGGAGTACCTGAGGATCATTTACGGTCCCGAGTACACCCGCCCGGAACAGCTCGAGCGGCTCCGCGGGCGCAACCTCGGCCGAAAGCGGGCGCTCGCGCTGCGCGAGCACGGCCTCGGTCTGGCGGCGCTGGACCGGCTCGCCGAGGGGGCCGCGGCATGGCGGGTGCACGAGCTGGTCTTCGCCATCCTGGCCGCCGAATCCGAGCCGGTCGACCCGAGGTTGTGACCACACAGGTAGTTCTCGGGGAGTAAATGCTATCCACAGGATTCATACAGGGACCGGTCTTGTAAGGGCCGGTACCCTGGCTCCTCGTGGACATCCATGCGCTCACCGAGCAGCTCGCTCTGAACCCGATGGACCCGAAGGATCTGCTCTCCGCCTTCGGTGTGCCCGGCGTTCTGGCCATCCTCTTCGCGGAGACCGGCCTTCTCGTCGGCTTCTTCTTCCCGGGTGACTCCCTGCTGTTCCTGGCGGGTGTCGCGGCCTCCTCGGTGGCCGATTCGATCTTCGGTGCGGGCAGCAAGCTGTCGATCACCGCCCTGCTGATCGGCGCGCCGATCTGTGCCATCGCGGGCGCCCAGTTCGGGCACTGGCTCGGCGCCCGCTACGGGCGTCGGATGTTCGACAAGCCCGACTCGAAGCTCTTCAAGAAGGAGTACGTCGAGAAGGCGGAGTACTACTTCGAGAAGTTCGGCCCGGCCAAGGCCGTGGTGCTCGCCCGGTTCATCCCGATCGTCCGGACCTTCCTGAACCCGGTCGCCGGCACCCTCGGCATGCCCGCCAAGCAGTTCTTCGTCTGGAACGTGGTCGGCGCGATCCTCTGGACCGACGGCATCATCCTGATCGGCTACCTGCTGGCCCAGCAGATCTACGACGCCATCGGCGACAAGATCGACCACTACATCCTGCCGGTCGTCGTGCTGATCGTCCTGATCTCGGTGCTGCCGATCCTCATCGAGATCATCCGCGAGCGGAAGCACAAGAAGAACGCTCCCGCCGACGGCCCGGGCGTGGCCGAGGCGTTCGGCGTGGTCGCGGCGGCCACCGTGGTCGGTGCGGCGGACGCGGCCCACGACGAGATCCACCACCACCAGCACCAGCCTTCGGGTGGCCTCTACGGTCAGCCGCAGCAGCGGCCGGCGGACAGGTATGACGAGCCGACCCAGTTCGGTGGTGGGCTGCAGCAGCAATACCCGCCCCAGCCCGGCATCTACGGGCGGCCTCAGCAGCAGCCGGACGACCAGAGCCAGCCGCGCTGATCTCATAGGAAAACGGCCCGGTTCCCCGAGGGGAGCCGGGCCGTTCTACGTCTTGGTCTTTCTCAGACGGTGACCGCGGTGGAGCCGTGCAGCCGGTCCAGGAACGCCTCCGGGCAGTCGCGGAGGTTCTCCAGCCGGCCCGCGGCGAGCGCGCGGTAGGTCAGGGAGGCCGCCTCTTCGAGATTGCGGGCGCGCTTGTGCGCCAGCTCGACCGAGTCGCCCATCACGACACAGCCGTGCTGGCTCAGCACCAGGCAGTCGGTGCCGTCGGCGGCCATCGCGGCGGTCAGCGACGCCAGCTCCGTGCTGCCGGGCAGCCGGAACGGGACGGTCGACACCCGTCGCAGGTAGAACGCGTGGTCGGTCGTGACGATCCGGATGTGCTCGCCGAGAGCGTCGAGCAGCAGAGCCGTCTGCGGGTGCAGATGGACGACCGCGTTGACGTCGGGACGAGCACGGTAGAGCGCGAGATGCAGGGCGAGCTCGCTGGTCGGATCGATCCGCGGCGGCGGCATGCTGCCGACCATCGCGGGAGCGCCGTCGGAGATCCGGACGGGCGCGAAGGTGTTGCGGCTCAGCCGGTCGAGCCATGAGCCACTCGCGGTGACCCAGATGGCGTCCTCGTCGGGGATGCGGGCGGACAGGTTGCCGCCCGAACCACACACGAGGCCCGCCTGGACCACGTCGTAACCCACGTGCGCGAGCTGGTCACGCAGGTCGCCGGGAACGTAGTTCACCCGTTCCTCCTGGTCCTCGGCCTGGCGTCACGCCCCCATGTTTCAGTGACGCCAGGCGTTTCCCAACGGATCAGCGGGCCTTCTTGGTGGCCCGCTTGCGCGGCGGGGTGAGCAGGTCCGCAATCGTCGCGATCGCGGTCGGCACGAGGCGGTAGTACGCCCACACACCGCGCTTCTCGCGCTCGAGAAGACCAGCCTCCGTCAGAATCCGCAGGTGGTGGCTCACGGTCGGCTGCGAGAGGCCCAGAGGGGCCGTAAGGTCGCAGACGCACGCCTCGCCATCCGTCGCGGACTGAATGAGGCTCAGCAGCCGCAGCCGTGCCGGGTCGGCGAGCGCCTTCAGCACTCCCGCCAGGCGCTCGGCGTCGGCGCGTTCAATAGGCTCGCCGGCAAGCGGCGAGATCTGAGGCATAGTCATTTCCGCCAACGCAGTTCCCACGATCTCCATCCTTCCACCAACTGCATCGATTCTCCTGCATGTGTGCAGGAACGAACCGGCTAACTTTCAGGCCGTAAGGCCGACATCGATCGCCTTCTCGGTCGACCGGAGCGCTCTCGCCCCCCGCCCGCCGAAACCCGCGACACCGACTTCGGTCTCTGCCTCCTGCAACGCCTCAGCCGCCATCTGGTCGCTACCCATCCGTGTCGAGCTCTCGATCCCCGTCTCCGGAGTGAGGCGGGCCACATTGGTAAATCGTCGATTGTTTCGGCTCACCGATCTCGGACGATGAACCGGCACACAACGCATCGAGACCATCACGCGGCACTGCGCGATCTTTTCGCCACTCTCCGAACTCAACTGCCCCCGACCCGATGAAAGCACGGCGCCACGCTGCGCGACGGCCAATTCAGTGATGAATTTACCCAGGTCGTGCCGTGCCTTCATGACATCGAGCGTACTGGCTGGAAGGAAACCGGAATCTTTCGCCCCGCCGGGGCGGAACGGAACTATTGACCCACGGCTTTGGGGGCTTCTGTAAAGAAGGTTTACCGATCGACCATCGCGACTCAGCCTTTCCCCCGACCATAGATGCAGCTCAAAGCAGGTAACGTCGCCACGGTACCTCTGCGCACCTCAGGATCACCTGGTGGATGGGCTGTGAGCATGCTGTGAGAGCGTGAATCACGTTTGTCCATCCAGCGGAAAACACCCACCGTCCGGCCGATCAACATCTATCCGGACAGCCGATCGGGTGACGCGCGCAGAAACGGACCGTACCCGTTCGAGTGACCCACAGTCGTCGATGCAGGGCCGGATTGGGTTTGTTACCGGCGAGTTCAGTCCGAGGGTCGTGACCAGTACTCGTCTTCCGGCCGCTTCTGCACCGGACGGTGAACGAAGTTCTGATCCGCTTCGGACGGAGATTGATCCGATTGCGGGTATTGATCGGGGGTGGATTGTGGCGCGGCCCACGGAGAAGTTGTGACGGAGGAGTCACTCGGTGGGTATACGGGCGGGCCGGCGTACCCGAATCCGGAGGGCGGCGCGGGGGCGCTCGGGTGATTCGCGGGCGGGGTGTTCCACGGCACGGCGTTCCCCGGCACGGTGTGCCCCGGTGCGGTGTGCCCCGGTGTGGTGTTCCCCGGCACGGCGTGCCCCGGTGCGCCGGCGGTGTTGAGGGCGCCGGCGGCGCCCTGGCGGCCGAAGAAGGCCCGGGGAGCCAGCAGGAGAAGGAAGGCCACCACGATGTACGCGATGACCTGAGCGACCGCCACAGCGGCGTTCAGGCCTATCCAGCCGGCCGGATAGGCGGCGTTGAGCGCCTCGCCCAGCGAACCCGGCACCGCATCACCCGACTGCTGCCCGCCGATGGCCGCGACCGACCCGCATCCGCCGAGCACTCCGAGGACGCAGACCCCGAGCGTGATGCCCCAGGCCACCCGGCTGCCGCGCCGCAGTCCCACACCGAGCACCGCGAACAACGCGACGACGAGCAACGCCACCACGGCCCCGACCGCGGCATCGAGCCACACGACGGCGATGAAGTTCTCCGCCACCTCCGAACCGGACGTGGCCTCCCGGAACCGGCTCACCGTCCCGGGTGTGACGGCGACCATGCTGATCGCGTAGACGAACCCACCGACCGCCATGGTCCAGAGCAGAGCGACAGCGGTCGTCACGGCGCCGGGCCGGACAGCGCGCCGCCGCCCGGCCGGATCGTGGCCTTGAACGAACGCTTCGTCCGCAGCCTGATCGCCCGGGAGAGGCGTGCCCGGGAAGGGTGTTCCCGCGGAAGGCGTGCCCGGGAAGGGTGTTCCCGCGGAAGGCGTGCCCGGGAAAGGCGTGCCCGGGACGGGTGTTCCCGGGGACTGTTCACCGGGAGCCGGCTCGCCGGGGTTGGGCGGTCCCGGAACGGGCGGCTGTGCGGCGTACGACATCGATGAGCTCCCGCGGTGGTTCGGCTGGCCAAAACCTACCGCCTGCGGCGTCCGAAAGTGGCCGGACCGCTTCCGCCCGGGCTCCGACCGGAGAGAACGAACCGGCCCACCTCGATGAGGCGGGCCGGTCCACGATCGTTCAGAGGGCTACCAGAGGCTGCTCGGCCTCAGGATTGATCCGTAGGCCGGCCACCCTGCGGCCCTTCACCCCGAGACCCAGGCTGCGGGTCGTCGTCCGAGGAAGGGCTGTCCTGGGAACGGCTTTCCTGGGTTTCGCCTGCCTGGGATTCGCGTGCCTGGGATTCGCCTGCCTGGGATTCGCCTGCCTGGGATTCGCCTGCCTGGGCCTGGTCGCCACCCGGGAACGGCGGCGGCGGAGCCCACGGGTCGCTCGGCGGCAGGCTGGCGGGCGGCGAGCCGGGAGCGGCGGGTGCACCGAAGGTGGGCGGCTGCGGCGGCTGCGTCCCCTGCTGTCCGGGATACGGAGGAAGGCCGGGCGCGGGCTGGCCCGGCTGACCGTACTGTTCCGGGGTCCCGAAATGGCTCGCTTCCTCCGGCTGTCCCTGGGAAGAAGGCTGCCCCGGGAACGGCGGCGGCTGCTGACCCGGGAACTGCGGCGCGCCCGAGGTCGGCTGCTGCGGCGGCGGACCGTAGGAAGGCTGTTCGTGGGAAGGCGGCCCATACGGTCCCGGCGAACTCGGCGCCGGCGTTCCCGGGTAGGGCTGTCCGTAGGCAGGCTGTCCATAGGAAGGCTGCCCCGGCGGCCCATAGGGCGGCTGCCCCGGCGGCGGGAAACCACCGGCGGGCGGCGGAAAACCGGACGGTGGGAATCCGGGCGGCGGCACCGATCCTGGCAGCGGGAAACCGGCGGGCGGGACCGAACCGGGCGGCGGCACCGATCCCGGCGGCAGGGAGCCCGGCTGCGGATAGCCACCAGGTGCCCCGGAACCCGGATAACCACCGGCCTGCGCGGCCCCCGGCGGCGGATAACCACCGGGAGGAGCTGAACCGGGCGGCGGGTAACCACCGGCCGGATATCCACCCGGCTGGAAGCCGCCGGCCGGCGGGTAGGCGCCTCCGGGATAGCCCGGATATCCCGCGTATCCCATCGCCGGCTTGCGGAAGAACGCGTTGGCCGCCGGCAGCGCCAGCAGGATGACCACCGTGATCAGCGCGAAGATGGTGGCCAGCGTCAGCACCCAGAGGAGGGGCTCGACCCAGCCCGGCGTCGCGGCCGCGACCTGCGCGTCGATCTGCGCGTCGCTGGGCAGGCCCGCCCCCGTGCCTTCGGTGCTGGTCACCGCGCTGCCGGCCGTGTCGGTCAGGCCGAGCGCGTTGCAGCAGAGGCCGATGCCGGCGAAGACCCACGTCGTGATGCGCGAGCCGTTACGGCCCTGGCTGTTGAAGAACGCGAGGGTGGCGAGACCGATGGCGATCACGCCGTACATCAGGGCGATCAGGACCATCGCGACGGTCGCGATCATCTCCGCCTCGCCCTCGAGTTCCGTCCCCGCGTAGAGCTCCCGGTAGACCTCCTGTGAGGAGCCGAGCGTCAGCACCACCGTGAGCGCGCTGAGGAGTTGCAGGACAGCCACTCCGTAGAGCAGGTACGACGACGCCGTCACGACGCCCGGGCGCGGCGGCCGAGCGGCTGGCGCCGGATTTGGGGTGGGATATATGGGAACGGTCACACTGCCCTCCTCTAGATCCATTTACGGTATCGGTCGGAGGCCATATCCCGCGACCGCACCTCACCGTCCGCGACGGTGTGGCAGCATCGGGCGACGATGGCTCCTTCATCGCGTTCGACGTCGCTCGTTCGGGGGGCGACACCCCTCGACGGACCCGCCTACACTTCGATTTCGTGGCGTCCGGCCGGCAGCAGAGACCTCCGGCGGACCGCCCTGCCCGCGGCACGAGTCGCCCGCCCCGCGCATTCCTCTCCGGGGCCGAGGCAGACCGGCCGCAGGCGCCTTTCCCATTAGGCCTGCCGCGTGACCACGCCGCGGCTGCCCCAGAGCTGACAAGGACCGGTGAGTCCCATGCCCCACGCAGACACCCTGACCATCGTTCACCATGACGACACGCGAACCCGATTCAAAGACGTGCGATACCAGTTGCACCGCGACGGGATCCACATCTGGTCGGCCGAGGGCGAGCACGCCATCACGGACGTCCTCATGACTCACGCCTACCGGCAGCGGGAGGCGGAGAACTAGGCAGCGGGAGGCGGAGAACCAGAGAGAACGGGCCCCGGGAGACCGGGGCCCGTTCCACTTCTAGGAGCCGCGCTGGACCGCGAGGCCGTCCTTCCCGTCGCTGAGCGAGACCACCACGACGTCGCCGTCCCGGATCTCGCCGCCGAGCAGCGCCTTCGCGAGCAGGTCGCCGATCGTGGACTGGACCAGCCGCCGCAGCGGGCGGGCGCCGTAGATCGGGTCGTACCCGTGCTCGCCCAGCCAGTCCACCGCCTCCGGCCTCACCTCCAGCCGGAGACGGCGCTCGGCGAGGCGGTCGCGGAGCCGGCCGAGCTGGATGTCGACGATCGCGACGAGGTCTTCCTTGGTGAGCGCGTGGAAGACCACGATGTCGTCGAGCCGGTTCAGGAACTCCGGCTTGAAGTGCGCCCGGACCGCGGCCAGCACCTCGTCGCGCCGCTCCTCGTCGCCCATCGTGAAGTCGGCGTTCGCCGAGCCGAGGTTCGACGTGAGCACCAGGATCGCGTTGCGGAAGTCGACGGTGCGGCCCTGCCCGTCGGTGAGCCGGCCGTCGTCGAGCACCTGGAGCAGCAGGTCGAAGACGTCCGGGTGGGCCTTCTCCACCTCGTCGAGCAGGACGACGCTGTACGGCCGCCGGCGCACCGCCTCGGTGAGCTGGCCGCCTTCCTCGTACCCGACATAACCCGGCGGCGCGCCGACCAGCCGGGCCACCGAGTGCTTCTCGCCGTATTCGCTCATGTCAATGCGGACCATGGCCCGCTCGTCGTCGAAGAGGAACCCGGCGAGCGCCTTCACCAGCTCGGTCTTGCCGACGCCGGTCGGGCCGAGGAAGAGGAAGCTGCCGGTCGGCCGGTCGGGGTCGGCGATGCCGGCCCGGGACCGCCGGACCGCGCTCGCGACCGCGGCCACCGCCTCGCGCTGGCCGATCACCTTGGCCTGCAGCGACTCCTCCATGCGCAGCAGCTTGGCGGTCTCGCCCTCCATCATCCGGCCGGCCGGGATGCCGGTCCACGCGGAGACGACCTCGGCGATGTCGTCGGCGCCGACCTCCTCCTTGACCATCGGCGGCTCGGTCTTCTCCTCCTCGGCGTCGGAGGCCTCCCGGATCCCCTTCTCCAGCGCCGGGATGATCTCGTAGAGCAGCCGGGACGCCTCGAGCAGCTCGCCGTCGCGCTGGGCCCGCTCCTGCGCCGCCTTCGCCTCGTCGAGCCGCTTCTTCAGCTCACCGACCCGGTTCAGCCCGCTGCGCTCGCGCTCCCACCGGGCGGTCAGCGCGGTCAGGTCCTCCTCGCGGTCGGCCAGGTCGCGCTCCAGCTTCTCCAGCCGGGCCACCGACGCCGGGTCGGTCTCCTTGCCGAGCGCCAGCTTCTCCACCCGCATCCGGTCGACCTGCCGCTGGAGCTGGTCGAGCTCGACCGGCCGGGAGTCGATCTCCATGCGGAGCCGGGAGGCGGCCTCGTCGATCAGGTCGATCGCCTTGTCCGGCAGGAACCGGTCGCTGATGTAGCGGTCGGAGAGGCTGGCCGCCGCCACCAGCGCGGCGTCGGTGATCTGCACCCGGTGGTGCGCCTCGTAGCGACCCTTGAGGCCGCGCAGGATGCCGATGGTGTCCTCGACCGTCGGCTCGCCCACGACGACCGGCTGGAAGCGGCGCTCCAGGGCCGGGTCCTTCTCGATGTGCTCGCGGTATTCGTCGAGGGTGGTGGCGCCGACCATCCGCAGCTCACCGCGGGCCAGCATCGGCTTGAGCATGTTGCCGGCGTCCATCGAGCCCTCGCCCTTGCCGGCGCCGACGACCGTGTGCAGCTCGTCGAGGAACGTGACGACCTGCCCGTTCGAGCTGCGGATCTCCTCGAGGACGCTCTTGAGACGCTCCTCGAACTGGCCGCGGTACTGCGCGCCGGCCACCATCGCGCCGAGGTCGAGGGAGACGAGCTTCTTGTCGCGCAGGGTCTCCGGCACGTCGCCCGCCACGATCCGCTGGGCCAGGCCCTCGACGATCGCGGTCTTGCCGACGCCCGGCTCACCGATCAGCACGGGGTTGTTCTTCGTACGCCGGGAGAGCACCTGCACCACCCGGCGGATCTCGGCGTCCCGGCCGATGACCGGGTCGATCTTGCCGTCCCGGGCCAGCGCGGTCAGGTCGACGCTGTATTTCTCCAGCGACTTGTAGGTCTGCTCGGAGTCGGCGTTGGTGACCCGCCGCTCGCCCCCGCGCACCTGCGGGAACGCCGCGACCAGCGCGTCCTCGGTGGCGCCGACGCTCGCCAGCGCCTGGCCGACCGCGCCGCCGACCCGGGCCAGGCCGGCCAGCAGGTGCTCGGTCGACACGTATTCGTCGCCGAGCGGCTTGGCGATGAGGTCGGCCGAGCCGATCGCGTTCACGAACTCGCGGGAGAGGGTGGGCTCCGCGGTGCTGGCGCCGCGCGCCGAGGGCAGCTGCTCGAGCGCCCTGGCGGCGGCCCGGCGCACGTCAGCGGGGTTCGCCCCGACCGCCCTCAGCAGCACGGTCGCGGTCGACCCGCCGGTGTCGAGCAACGACAGCAGCATGTGCCACGGCTCGACCGTGGCATGCCCGCGGCTGCCGGCGTCGGCGACCGCGGCGGTGATCACTTCGCGGCTCTTGGTGGTCAAGCGTTCGGTGTTCATGTGCTCCCCTGATCGGATCCCAACCAAGCGGACTTGAGCGTATGCCACTCAACTTTAGCGCGCACCCCAAAGCCGTGACGACCACCACCGAACAAGGGTGGCAATAGGAAAGAACCCGTAACGTTGCCGGGGTGCGGCGGCTCCTCCCTCTAGGCCTCGTCTTTCTCACCTCCGGCATCGCCACCGCGGTGGTCGGGCCCTTCCTCGGGCTCTTCCTCAGCACGGCGGTCGACGCCAGTCCCGTCCAGGTCACCTTCTTCCTCGTGGTCGCGTCGCTCTCCGGCGTCGCGATGTCCTGGGCGATCGGCCGGATCTCCGACCGCCGCCCGATGCGCCGCACCCTGCTGATCATCGCGGCGCTGGCCGGTTGCGCCGGCGCGGGCCTCACCGCCTTCATCCGCGACTACTGGGTGCTGCTTGCGCTCACCGCGACGGCGACGGCGATTGCCGGGTCGCTCTTCCCACAATCCTTCGCGTACGCCAGGCAGGTGCTCCAACGCGACGATCCGTCCCGGGCCGCGATGGGGATCAGCACGCTGCGCACGGTCTTCTCGGTCGCCTGGGTCGGCGGCCCGTCCCTCGCGGCCGCGCTGCTGGAGGCGGGTGACTTCGAGTACGTCTACGGCGCGGCGGCCGTCACCTACCTGATCGCCGCGCTCGTGGCGGTGCGCTGGCTCCCGGAGGTCGAGGCGCCGGCCGCCACCACCGACGGCGAGCACCTGTCCGGGAAGGCGCCCCGGATCCTCTTCCCGATCCTGGCCGGTTTCACCCTGCTCCAGACCAGCATGGTCCTCGGCGTGCAGGCGCTGCCGCTGTTCATCGGCGAGGAGCTGGGCGGCTCGGTCGGCGACGCGGGCCTGCTCCTCGGGCTCTGCGCGGCGCTCGAGATCCCGCTCATGCTCGGCTTCGGCTGGCTCTCCACCCGGGTGCCGCTCCGGATGATCATCATCGGCGGCGCGGTCTGCGCGGTGATCTACCAGGTGCTCACCAGCACGGCCGACTCGGTCGCCATGCTCGCCGTCGCGCAGATCCCGAACGCGCTGTTCATCGCGGCGACCTCGGGGCTGGGCATCTCCTACGTGCAGGACATGATGCCGCGCTTCCCGGGCCGGGCCACCACCATGTTCACGAACACCTTCCCGATCGGGAACATCCTGGCCGCCCCGCTCTTCGGCCTGGCCCAGCAGTACGGCTTCCGGCTCGCGTACGTACTGAATCTCGCCCTTGTCCTTCTCGGTCTGCTGCTGCTGGCGGTCTTCCGATCCAAGGGACGGGCGGACACAACGATCGCGATGTCTGTTTCGGGGTAGGAACGGGCCCGTTGCGGGTTAACGTTGGCGTCGTGCGCGTACGGGTGGAACAGACTCCGCTGCCGGGAATCGGCGTCCGCCATGACCTGGTGACCTCCTCCGGCCGTACGGTCGGGGTCGTCTCGCATCGCAACGGTCGCCGCGACCTGGTGCTGTACGACGTCGACGACCCCGATTCAAGCCTCGCCTCGATCCCGCTGACCGACGACGAGGCGGAGGCCCTGGCCGACGTCCTCGGCGCGTCGCTGATGCTGGGCCAGCTCGCCGGCCTCCGGCAGCAGGCCGCCGGTCTGCTCACCGAGCAGATCGCGCTGCCGGCCGGCTCGCCGTTCGTGAGCCGGCGCCTGGGCGACACCCGCGCCCGCAGCCGGACCGGCGCGTCGATCGTGGCCGTGTTGCGCGACCGGGAGGTGATCGCCTCCCCCGAGCCGTCGTTCCGGTTCGAAGCGAACGACGTGGTGGTGACGGTCGGCACCCGGCAGGGTCTGGACGGCGTCACCGCCATCCTGGCCGGCGACGACGACGGCTGAGCCTCGTGGGACACGACACGACGATCCTGCTCATCGAGATCGGCGCGCTCCTCTTCGGCCTCGGCATGCTCGGCCGGATCGGGCGTCGGTTCGGGTTGTCCCCGATCCCGCTCTACCTGCTGGCCGGGCTGGCCTTCGGGCACGGCGGCGTGGTGCCGCTGTCGGCGAGCGAGGAGTTCATCGGCATCGGCGCCCAGATCGGCGTGGTGCTGCTCCTGGTCATGCTAGGCCTGGAGTACTCGGCCGACGAGCTGGTGGACAACCTGCGCGCCGCCGCGCCGGCCGGCCTGATCGACATGCTCCTCAACGCCCTTCCCGGCGCCGCGTTCGCGCTGCTGCTCGGCTGGGGCTGGGAGGCCGCCCTGGTGCTCGCCGGCATCACCTGGGTCTCCTCGTCCGGTGTGATCGCCAAGGTGCTCGGCGACCTGGGCCGGGTCGGCAACCGGGAGACCCCGGTGATCCTCTCGGTACTGGTCATCGAGGACCTGGCGATGGCCTTCTACCTGCCGATCGCGACGGCGGTGCTGGCCGGCGCCGGCCTGATCCCGGGCCTGAGCACGCTCGGCGTCGCGGTGGTCACGGTGGTGGCCGTGCTGGTCGTGGCGATCCGCTACGGCGGCGAGATCAGCCGGTTCATCTCGGTGAAGGACCCGGAGGCGCTGCTGCTCAGCGTCCTCGGCCTGACGCTGTTCATCGCCGGGGTGGCCGGCGAGCTGAAGGTCTCCGAGGCGGTCGGCGCGTTTCTGGTCGGCATCGCGCTCTCCGGCCCGGTCGCGCACCACGCCACCGAGATGCTGTCCCCGCTGCGCGACCTGTTCGCCGCGGTCTTCTTCGTCTTCTTCGGCCTCTCCACCGATCCCGCCGACATGCCTGCCGTGCTCGCCCCGGCGGCCGCCCTGGCCGTCCTCACGATGCTCACCAAGGTCGTCACCGGGTACCTCGCCGCGAAGCGGGCCGGCATCGCGCTGCCCGGCCGGGTCCGGGCCGGTCTCGCCCTGATGCCGCGCGGCGAGTTCTCGGTCGTCATCGCGGGCCTCGCGGTGGCGTCCGGTGTGGAGCCGCGGCTCGCGCCGCTTGCCACGGCGTACGTGTTGATCACCGTGGTCACCGGTCCGATGCTGGCACGGCTGCCCGACTACCAGTGGTTCAAGAACCTGATCCGGAAGTGGGCGGCGGCCCAGGCGGCGCGGGCGAAACCGATCCCAGCACCGGAGTGACCTGCGTCTCCATAACGAATGCCTAAAGTTACTGTCCAGTATCCGAATGTGAAGCCTTGACACTTCCGCTGAAACACTCAGCGCGCTACCGTCTCGGAGCGACGACTCTGAGTATTGGGACGTTCGACACTGACCACCGGTGGAGTGACGCCGGCCGGTTGATGCGGACGCATGAGTGAGGCGGCGGCGTGAGCGTGCGTGAGGCAACATTCCTCGGATTCGGGAATCCGGTCGATCCCCGGCCGGACGAGCTTCAGGCGTGGGCGTACCACCCTGAGGCGGTCCCGCTGAACACGATGCCGCGCGACTGGGATCTGCTGATCTCCGGCGACGTGCTCGGCCCGACCCTGTTCGAGCTGGCCATGGACCGGCAGTGCCCGGCGCGGCGATTCGCACAGCACTGCATGTACATCTACGCCGCGGACGGGGTGCGGCAGAACGCGAGCGGGCAGCGCAAGCGCCGGCTCAAGAAGTTCGTGGAGCGCGCCGAGGAGGTCGGCGACGAGCCGATGCAGATCTGGGCGCACAACTGCCGGGTGCTGATGACCCGGCCGGAGCTCTTCGACCACCACGACTGGATGGAGGGCGGCCTGGTCCGCCACCCGCGACGCCTGGGACTCTTCAACAGGCGGTAATCGTGAGGTGACTACTGGTAGTAACGGCGGCCCCGTGCGAACGGGGCCGCCGTTCTTCATCTGTCCGGTGAGCGGCGCGGCCGCCACACCACCAGGGCCGTCGAGTGGGTCTCCTGGCGCACCAGGTCCCGGCTCGCGTACGGGCTGCTCATCGCCTCGAGCTGGGCGATCCGGTCGTACGCCGCCTCGAGCTGCTCGGTCAGCTCGGCCACCCGGTGCTGCAGGTCTCCGACCAGTTGCTCGAGCCCGATGATGCGCTTGATCCCGGCCAGGTTGACGCCGTCGTCCTGGCTGAGACGCTGCACCTCCCGGAGCAGCGCGACGTCCCGCTCGCTGTACCGCCGGCCGCCTCCACCGGCCCGCCCCGGCTGCACCAGCCCGAGGCGGTCGTACTGCCGGAGGGTCTGCGGGTGCATCCCGGCCAGCCGGGCGGCCACCGAGATGATCAGAACCTTCGCGTCGGAGGCTTCCGTCGAGATGTGGATCTCTTCATACATGTGCCACCTCCAAGTGAGGGTCTAACCGGCCCGGCGCATACGGGCGTCGAGCCGCTCCCGCCCCGGAGGCGGGGTGAGTTTCGCGAACTTCTCCAGCGCGTCCCGGGCCTCGTCGCTGACGGCGGCCGGGATCTGCACGTCGACGGTGACGATGAGGTCGCCGGACTGGCCCTCCTTGCGGACCACGCCCTTGCCCCGGGCCCGCAGCTTGCGCCCGCTCGGCGTACCCGGCGGAACCCGCAGCGTGACCGGCCCGTCCAGGGTGGGCACCCGCAGGTCGGTGCCGAGCACGGCCTCCGACACGCTGATCGGCACGGCGAGCGTCAGGTCGTCGCCGCTGCGCCCGAACAGCTCGTCCGGCCGGACCTTGACCTGCACGTACAGGTCGCCGGCCGGGCCGCCCCGGTCGCCCGGCTCGCCCCGGCCGCTGAGCCGGATGCGCTGGCCGTCGGCCACGCCGGCCGGGAACCGCACGTTTATCGTCCGGGTCTTGGTGATGCCGCCGGAACCCCGGCACTCCGCGCACTTCTCGTCCACGACGCTGCCCGAGCCCTGGCAGTCCCGGCACGGCTCGGAGAAGCTGAACGAGCCCTGGTTGCTGGAGATCATGCCGGTGCCCTGGCACTTCGGGCAGGCCCGCGGCGTGGTGCCGGGCTTGGCGCCGGTGCCGCGGCAGGTGTCGCAGGCGCCCGGGGTGCGCAGCGTCAGCGGCAGCGTCGTGCCCTTGACCGCCTGCACGAAGTCGAGCGTCACCTCGGTCTCGACGTCCCGGCCGCGCTGCGGGCCACGCCGCGCCGCCGCCGGTCCGCCGGCCGCGCCGCCGCCGCCGGAGAAGATCGAGCTGAAGATGTCCGAGAAGCCGGTGCCGCCGAACCGGCGGTCGGCTCCCGCGGGCCCCGCGCCGCCGGCCCCGCTGAACCCGCCGAACAGGTCGGACGGGTCGAACTGGGCACCGCCGCCGCCGGGACGCGCCCCGCGGCGGAACGCGCCCGAGCCGAAGAGCGAGCGCATCTCGTCGTACTCTTTGCGCTTCTTGTCGTCGGCGAGCACGTCATAGGCCTCGGAGGCCGCCTTGAACTTCTCCTCCGCTTCCTTGTTGCCCGGGTTGCGGTCCGGGTGAAGGTCACGGGCGAGCTTGCGGTACGCCTTCTTGATCTCGTCGGTTGAGGCGGACTTGTTCACGCCGAGCACGGCGTAGAAGTCTTTCTCGAGCCAGTCCTTCGAGCTCATTCAGTCCACCTCCTTCGACTGCGGCTTCGCGGAGTCCCGCCCGCCGGCGGACCGGCGGGCGGGAGACGACACTGATCTCACTCCGGATCGGCGACCGCGACCATGGCCGGGCGGAGCAGGCGCTCGCCCAGGCTGTAGCCACGGCGCATCACCTCGACGCAGGTCGGCTCCGAGACGTCCGGGGACGTCTGGTGCGCGACCGCCTCGTGCCGGTTCGGGTCGAAGGAGTCGCCCTTCTCGCCGAACGCGACCAGGCCGAGCTTGCCGGCCACCGCGGTGAGCTGCTCCGCCACCGAGGCGAACGGGCCGACCAGATCGCCGTGCTCGCGGGCCCGGTCGATGTCGTCGAGCACCGGGAGCAGCGCGGTGAGCACCGCCCCGGTGGTCTGCTCGGCCGCGGCGCCCCGGTCGCGGTCGACCCGCTTCCGGTAGTTCGCGTACTCCGCGGTGACCCGCTGCAGGTCGTGAGTCCGCTCGTCGAGCTCGCTCCGCAGCGACTCCAGCTCCGCGCCGAACGCGTTCTTAGCGTCTTCGGACACCGAAGTCTCTTCCTCCTCCTCGGGGGCGCGGTGCGCGCCGACCGGCTGAACCACCGGCTCCTCGGCGGGGGTCTCCTCGGCTGACTCGTCGATCTCGCCCTGGATGACTTCCCGCTCGGTCACCGGACCGTCGTTCTCGTCGTCCTTGGCGGTCACTTCTTGTCGTCCTCCACGATCTCGGCGTCCACGACGTCGTCGCCGCCGCCGGCCGTCGGGCCGGCGCCGGTCGCGCCGCCCGGAGCACCCGCGCCCGGAGCGCCCTGCGGGGCCTCACCCTGCGAGTAGAGCAGCGAGCCGGCCTCCTGGGAGACCTGCGACAGCCGCTCGTGCGCCGACTTGATCTTCTCGATGTCGGTGCCGCCGAGGGCGCCGCGCAGCTCGCCGAGCGCCTCGCCGATCTTGTTCTTGCTGTCCTCGGGGAGCTTGTCGCCGCTCTCCGCCAGGAACTTCTCGGTCTGCCACTGCAGCTGCTCGGCCAGGTTGCGGGTCTCGGCGTCCTCGCGGCGCTTCTTGTCGTCGTCCGCGTGGTCCTGAGCGTCGCGCATCATGCGCTCGATGTCTTCCTTCGGCAGCGCGGAGCCGCCGGTGATCGTCATCTTCTGCTCCTTGCCCGTGCCCAGGTCCTTGGCGGACACGTGCACGATGCCGTTCGCGTCGATGTCGAAGGAGACCTCGATCTGCGGGACGCCGCGCGGGGCGGGCGCGATACCGCTGAGCTCGAACGTGCCGAGCTTCTTGTTGTACGCCGCCATCTCGCGCTCACCCTGGTAGACCTGGATCAGCACGGAGGGCTGGTTGTCGTCGGCCGTGGTGTAGACCTCGGAGCGGTGCGCCGGGATGGTGGTGTTGCGCTCCACCAGCTTGTGCATGATGCCGCCCTTGGTCTCGATGCCCAGGGACAGCGGGGTGACGTCGAGCAGCAGGACGTCCTTGACCTCGCCCTTCAGCACGCCGGCCTGCAGCGCGGCGCCGACCGCGACGACCTCGTCCGGGTTGACGCCCTTGTTCGGCTCGCGGCCGATCAGGCTGTTCACCAGCTCGGTGACCGCCGGCATCCGCGTCGAGCCGCCGACCAGGATGACGTGGTCGATGTCGGAGAGCTTGACGTCGGCGTCCTTGATCGCGGACTCGAACGGGCCCTTGCAGCGGTCGAGCAGGTCCTGCGTCATGCGCTGGAACTCGGCCCGGCTCAGCGAGGTGTCGAGGTGCAGCGGGCCGTTCGCGCCGGCCGTGATGTAGGGCAGGTTGATGCTGGTCGTGGTCGCGGCGGAGAGCTCGATCTTCGCCTTCTCCGCGGCCTCGCGCAGACGCTGCAGGGCCATCTTGTCCTGGGAGAGGTCGATGCCGTGCTCGCCGCGGAAGGTCTTGACCAGGTGGTCGATGATCCGCTGGTCCCAGTCGTCGCCACCGAGGTGGTTGTCACCCGAGGTCGACTTGACCTCGATGACGCCGTCGCCGAGCTCGAGCAGCGAGACGTCGAAGGTGCCGCCGCCGAGGTCGAAGACCAGGACGGTCTGCTCCTTGGAGCCCTTGTCCAGGCCGTAGGCGAGAGCGGCCGCGGTCGGCTCGTTCACGATCCGCAGCACGTTCAGACCGGCGATCTCGCCGGCTTCCTTGGTGGCCTGACGCTGGGCGTCGTTGAAGTACGCCGGGACGGTGATGACGGCGTCGGTGATCTGCTCACCGAGGTAGGCCTCGGCGTCGCGCTTGAGCTTCATCAGCACCCGCGCGGAGATCTCCTGGGGCGTGTACTTCTTGCCGTCGATGTCGATCGACCAGGTGGTGCCGATCTCCCGCTTGACCGAGCGGATGGTCCGGTCGGGGTTCGTCACCGCCTGACGCTTGGCGACCTCGCCGACGAGCACCTCACCGTTGCGGGCGAAGGCGACGATCGACGGCGTCGTCCGGGAGCCCTCCGCGTTGGCGATGACGGTGGGCTCGCCTCCTTCCAGAACGCTGACGCAGGAGTTCGTGGTGCCGAGGTCGATGCCGACCGCACGTGCCATGGTGTTCCTCGCTTCTAACAGCTTGGTCCGTACAAGGGTTGAGTGGAACCGACTCAATGATGCCACGGTGACAGGCATCGTCAAATCGAAGTTGAGCCAGAGCGGCGCAAGTCCACGCCTGGGACCGGTGATTCGGAAATCACCTACATACCTGTCCGGTCACGGCATACCGGGACCCGTTGTACTGGATGCATAGATCGTGCACGCTTTACCCGTGACGACGCACGGCCAGGTCAGCGGTGGCCCATCAGAGCGTACGGGGGACGACCAGGACCGGCCGGTAAATCAGGAAAAAGAGGTTTCGCCCACTTTGGGACGCCTGGCGAACGCCTTGAGCGGTTTGCGCTCGGCGCTCGGCGCTGTCTCGTACCCCCTGGTCCTGCCGTCCGCCGAGGAGGCCCGCCGGGTCGGCTCGGCGCTGCTCGCCCAGCTGGACGACTACCTGCTGCCTCGCCTGGCCCGGCTCGACGCGCCCCTGCTCGTGGTCGTCGGCGGGTCCACCGGCGCCGGCAAGTCGACCCTGGTGAACAGCCTGGTCCAGGCGCCGGTGAGCACGGCCGGGGTGCTGCGGCCGACCACCCGGTCGCCGGTGCTGGTGGCGAACCCGGCCGACCTCAACTGGTTCGGTCGCGGCGGCCTGCTGCCCGGCCTCATCCGCACCGGCGAGCAGAGCAACGACCCGAACGCGCTGCAGGTGATCGCCGCGCCGTCGATCGGCCCCGGCGTGGCCCTGCTCGACGCGCCCGACATCGACTCGGTGGTCGACCACAACCGCAAGCTCGCGGCCCAGCTGCTGGCCGCCGCCGACCTGTGGCTCTTCGTGACCACGGCGGCCCGGTACGCCGACGCCGTCCCGTGGGAGCTGCTGACCACCGCGAGGCTGCGCGGCACCGTGATCGCCCTGGTCCTGGACCGGGTCCCGGCCGACGCCGCCGCCGAGGTGGCGGCCCACCTCGGCGAGATGCTGACCTCGCGCGACCTCGGCTCGGCGCCGCTCTTCGTGATCCCGGAGACCGGCCTGGACGGGCACGGCATGCTGCCGGAGTCCGCGGTCGGCCCGATGCGCCAGTGGTTCGCCCAGCTCTCCTCGGACGCGACGGCCCGCTCGGCCGTGGTCCGGCAGACCCTGGACGGCGCGCTCGGCGCCCTCGCCCCGGCGCTGCACGGCCTGGCCGAGGCCGCCGACGAGCAGGTCACCACCGCGGCGACGCTGGACGAGCGGGTCGAGGCGGCGTACCGCAACGCCCGGCGCACCACCGAGGAGGGCCTGCAGGACGGCCGGCTGCTCCGCGGCGAGGTGCTGGCCCGCTGGCAGGAGTTCATCGGCACCGGCGAGTTCCTGCGCAGCCTCGAGTCGCGGGTGGGTCACCTGCGCGACCGGCTCGTCGCGGCCGTCAGCGGACGCCCGGCGCCCGGGCGCAACCTCCAGATCGCGATGGAGTCGCAGCTGGTCACGCTGCTGCGCGGGGTGGCGGCGGACGCGGCCGAGCAGGCGTACGCGGCCTGGCAGGCGCATCCGGCCGGGGCCGCTCTGCTCCAGCCCGGGCTGCAGAAGGCCTCCGAGGATCTGCCGGAGCGCGCCGACCGCCTGGTCCGCGACTGGCAGCAGTGGGTGCTCGACCTGGTCCGCCGGGAGGCCGCCGAGAAGCGCACGGTGGCCCGGGGCGCGGCCTACGCCGTGAACGGCGCCGGCCTGGCCGTGATGATCGCCGTCTTCACCACGACCGCGTTCATCCCGACCGGCCTGGAGGTCGCGGCCGGCGCCGGCACCACGGTCGCCGCCCAGAAGGTGCTCGAGGCCGTCTTCGGCGACCAGGCCATCCGTACCCTCGCCACCCGGGCCCGCACCGAGCTGCTGGCCCGGGTTGATGATCTACTCGCTGCGGAGGCGGCGCGGTTCACCGAGCTGACCGCGACCGTGCGCCTCGAGGCCGAGCCGGGCGGCATGCTGCGCCGGGTCGGCGCCGAGGTGGAGGCGGCTAGGAAGGAACTCGCGTTGACCGGACCGGCGCAATGAACGTCGTGGAGCAGAAGGTGGACGCCGAGGAGCTGGCCCGGCGGCTGGAGGCGCTGTCCCGGTTCCTGCGGGCCACCGGCCCGTACCTGCCGGACGGCAAGCTGGTCGCCGCGCACACGCTGGTGGAGCGGGCCGGCAACCGGCTCGCGCTCTCGCTGGACCACACCGTGGTGGCGCTCGCCGGCAGCACCGGCAGCGGCAAGTCGAGCCTCTTCAACGCGCTCGCCCGGTTCAAGCTCTCCCAGGTCGGCGTCCGCCGCCCGACCACCGGCACGGCGCACGCCTGCGTCTGGGGCCCGCTCGAGCCGGCGAACCGGCTGCTCGACTGGATCGGGGTGCTGCCGCGGCAGCGGTTCGTCCGGGAGAGCGCGCTCGACGGCGACGACGAGGTGGCCCTGCACGGCCTGGTCCTGCTCGACCTGCCCGACTTCGACTCGGTGGAGCGCGCGCACCAGCTCGAGGTGGACCGGCTGCTCGGCCTGGTCGACCAGATCATCTGGGTGGTCGACCCGCAGAAGTACGGCGACCGCGTGCTGCACCGGGCCTACCTGTCACAGTTCAGCACGCACGCCGACGTCACCATCGTGGTGCTGAACCAGGCCGACCGGCTCAGCCCCGGCGACACCGAGGTGGTCCTCGCCGACCTGCGCCGGCTGCTCGACGAGGACGGCCTCACCGGCGCGCCGGTGCTGGCCAGCTCGGCGAAGCAGCCGGGCATGCTGCGCGACCTGCGGGAGGCGCTGGAGAAGACGGTCGCCGACCGGCAGGCCGCGCTGCGCCGGCTCGCGGCCGACCTGGACACGGTCGGCGAGGAGCTGGCCGTCACGATCGGCCCGCCGGCCGCCGAGGACGAGGTGGACCGGAGCACGGTCCGCCAGCTGTCCGACTCGCTCGCCGCCTCGGCCGGGGTGCCGGCGGTGGCCGACGCGACGGCCGCGGCGTACCGGCAGCGGGCCACCGCGGCGACCGGCTGGCCGCTGGTCCGCGGCCTGAGCCGGCTGCGGCCCGACCCGCTGCGCCGGCTGCACCTGGGCGAGAAGCCGGCGACCGACGCGGTCTCCACCGACATCGTGCCGCGCACCTCGGTGCCGGCCGCCGACGCGGCGCAGCGCTCCGCGGTCGGCATCTCGGTCCGCGCGGTCGCGACCCGGGCCGCGGCGCCGCTGCCCGAGGTCTGGGCGCCCGCGCTGACGGCGGCGGCCCGTTCCAAGGCCGACGACCTGCCGGACGCGCTGGACCGGGCGGTCGCCACGACCGACCTCGGCGTCGGCAAGCCGCCGCTCTGGTGGCGGGCCGTCGGCGCTCTGCAGTGGCTGCTGCTGGCGACCGCGGCGGCCGGTCTGGCCTGGCTGATCGTCGGCTACGCGGTCCGCGCGCTCGGCCTGCCCGCACTGGACAATCCGCAGGTCGGCGCGGTCCCGCTGCCGACGCTGCTGCTGCTCGGCGGGCTGCTCGCCGGCCTGCTGCTCTGGCTGCTGCTCAAACCGCTGGTGGCGGCGGGCGCGCGACGCGCCCGGCGGCGGGCCGAGCAGCGTCTGCGGGCGGCGGTCACCGAGGTGGCCCGGGCGCACGTGGTGGCGCCGGTCCGCGAGGTGCTGAACGCCTACGCCCAGGCGAGGGAAGCGCTCGGCGTCGTGCGCTCGGAGTAGTTCGGCGGGGTGCCGCGGGCGTAGGCTCGCGGCATGCCCGCACCCCGGACCGCGTACGAGGCCGTTCTGCACGCGGCCCGCGACGTCACGAAGCTGGGCTGCGCGCTCGACGCCGAGATGCTCGGCACCGCGTTGCTCGGCAGTGTCTACTCGGTGGCCGAGGAGCGCCGCGCCGAGGCGGTGCGCGACTTCGTGAGCCGCTTCCTGGTCGTCACGAAGGACCGCCACACGCCCGAGGCCACGACGATCCGCGAGGTCTTCGCCGCGCTCGTCCCGGACGCCGACGGCGCTGCCGAGGTCGGTCACGACGGGCGGGCGCCGTCGTGGGTCACCCAGCTGGGCCGGGTCCGGCCCACCGGTTGCTTCGCCTATGGGGATGCGTACGGGGATCAGACGTCCTATCTGGTCACGTACGCGTACGAGGACGCCGCCGCCGGCGGACCCGAGCACGCCGTCGTGGCCGTCGTCGACCACAACATCGGCATCACCAAGGACGTCTTCGTCTCGGCCTCGGCCGGCCCGCTGCTCGACCAGATCCGCTCGCTCTGCGCGGCCGACGAGCTGACCTGGTTCCGCACCGAGGACCCGGGCCGCCTCCGCGACGAGGTCGGCCGCCACCTGAAGATCACCGACGAGCTGACCGAGCTCCCGTCGGACGGCTCACTCGCCACCGACCACGCGCTCGCCACGGCCCGGCTCGCCCTGCTGCCGGTCCCGGCCACGCCGCCGCTGGCCGAGCCGACCGGCCCGAGCGGCGCCGACCTGGCCCGCGACTTCGCCGACTCGCCGGAGGCGGCCGCCGAGGGCCTGCCCGCCGGCCACGATCAAGACGCCGACCAGGCGTCGTTCGCCTTCTGCGTGAGCCTGATCCTCGACCACGCCGACTCACTACCCGGCGCCGACCCGCTGCGCTGGAGCCCGGCCGTGGCCGGCCTGTTCCTGCTCGACTGGGTGCACCGGCGGGCCGTGCTCGACATCGACGACGCCGCCATGCTGCCGACAGTGGTCCGGGCCTGGACGGCCTACGCGGGCCGCAAGCGGAGCCTGCCGGCCGCCGCCATCGCCGGGACGACGGCCGCCGTGGAGGAGCTGATCCCCGAGTTCGTCAGGCTCTACCGGACCGGCGAGCGCCGCAGCCCGGCAACCGCCGCGGTGGCCCAGCTGATAGCCGAGGGCATCGACCCGAACGACACCTCCGCGATCGAAGCCTGGCTGGACGCCAACCGAGACGACTGACCCCACCCAGCCGAGCCACGCCCCACTCCCGCGCCGCTCCCTTCCCGCGCCGCCCCACTTCTCGCGCCGTGCCCTCACGCCCTCTTCCCGCGCCGCGCCCTCACGCCCACTTCCCCCGCCGCGTCCTCCCCCTCGTTCCGCGATCTTGTTGATCTGCGCAGGAACGGGGCGCGCTCAAATCAACAAGATCGCGGCGGAAGAGGGCGGTGGCAGGGCGCGGGCGGTGGGGAGTTGGGCGATCCGATCGGGCGGGGAGTGTCAGCGGCGGTTGGTGTGGTGGTCGTCGATCGGTTCGGCGTGGTGGCGGCCTACCCGGGTGCTGCGCTGCCAGGCCGCCGTGGTGCGCTCGTCGGCCTGGTCCAGCTGGTCGGCGCGGTGCTGGCCTCGGTAGGGCCGGTTGATCAGCATGCGCTCCTCCTCGGAGCGGGGCTGGGTGAGCAGCCGGTGCATGTTGAGGCCCTGCTCCGGGTAGCTCTGCTCGAGGATGCGGGCGGGTCGGATGTTGTACGGGCGTTCGGCCACTGCTGACCTCCGGCTGGGTTCGGACCGGTCTCGGGACCGGACTGGTTGGACGGTGCGGCGCCGGGATGAGCTCTCCCGGACGGTGGCGGACTCGCAGTGCCGCCAGTCGGGTTCGTCGTCAGAGGGGACGTTGGGCAGATCGGGGACGACCGGGATGCCCGCCGGCTCCTCCGGCCGGTACACGTCGTTCTCCTCGGGCACCCTCGGCAGATCGGGAACCGTCGGGAATTCCACGGCAACGGGCTTTTTGTCCGAATTCGGTTTTTGCGCCGGAGGCTTCCTCGACGGGGGCTTGCGGACCGGGGACTTCCGGGCCGGGGACTTCCGAGGTTTCGCACGATCCGAAATCGTCGGGCGCTTTCCCCCGTACCCATGCCTTGTCTGATCTTTATCGGTCAGAACGCCCGCCGAGCCGGAAGCGGAAGGAGGGGTCCGAGAAGATCGCCGGGGAGGCTTCAAGACCGAGGAGGACGGCGCCGGCACGAGCGAGGACGGCGCGGAGGGCGAAGACGAGGACGGCGAGGACGGCGAAGACGCGGACGGCGAAGGCGCGGACGGCGAAGGCGCGGACGGCGAGGGCGAGGACGGCTGCGGGCCCACCGGACCGGTCGGGGGCGGCGGCAGGAACGGCACGTCCATGGCGCCCGGCCGGTCCCGCCCGGAGATCTCCCCGGAGCCGGTGGTGAGCACCGCGAGCGTGGGCACCGAGGCGAGCCCGACCAGCAGCGCCACCATGATCACGTAGCGCCGGGTCGGCCCGGAGAAGCCGTGGTCCTCGCGGTACACCCCGTTGAGCCGCTTCCGCAGCACCTTGAGCGGCGGCGCGAAGTGGTCGTCGTCGGACTGGTGATGCACGCGGGACTCCCCCAGGAAAAGAAAAGATCCACTGGATCCGTTCCGGTCAAAGGGCTGAACGAGGAATCCGTTGGTTCGCTGCGGGAAGGGCCGACCATTCGTACTACAGTGAGATCACAAAGCCTACTAAAACGGACAAATACCCTTAACAATGTCTCAGCAGAAAATCTCTATTCGTGATCCACGCAGTCTGTAACCGCGCTCACTCCCTCTGTCAGGATGGGGACGACGGCACCGCCGCCGTCGCCTTCCGCCGACCAGCGGGGCTTCGGCGGGTTCGTCCCGGCAGACGCACGTGCCGGAACAAGCCGCGCGGCAACCCCACCCGGGCCAGGCGCGGCCAGCCCCAGCGGTCAGCCGCGCGGCCGGGAGACACCCGCCGCGGGCGCAGAAGAGGAAACAGGAGACACGGATGGCGAAAGGCGAGCGCGACAAAGCCGGCAACGATGTGCCGGCCGGCGGCTTCGTCCAACTGCTGACCCCCGACGGCGAGCGCATCGACAGCGCCACCACCGCCGACGGGATCACCTACACCGTCGACTTCACCGACGAGGAATACCGCGACCTCTACCGCGATCTGGTGACCGTCCGGCGCCTCGACGCCGAGGCCGTCGCGCTCCAGCGGCAGGGCGAGCTCGGCATCTGGGCCAGCCTGCTCGGGCAGGAGGCGGCGCAGGTCGGCTCCGGCCGGGCGCTGCGGCCCCAGGACATGGCGTTCCCCACCTACCGCGAGCACGGCGTGCTCTACTGCCGCGGCATCGACCCGATCATGCCGTTCGGCCTGTTCCGCGGCGTCGACCAGGGCGGCTGGGACCCGAACGAGTTCCGGTTCAACACCTACACCATCGTGATCGGCTCGCAGACGCTGCACGCGACCGGCTACGCCATGGGCGTCACGATGGACGGCCGGACCGGCAGCGCGGACGGCGAGGCCGTGATCGCGTACTTCGGGGACGGCGCGACCAGCCAGGGCGAGGTCAACGAGTCGTTCGTCTGGTCCGGCGTCTTCAACGCCCCCATCGTCTTCTTCTGCCAGAACAACCAGTACGCGATCTCCGAGCCGCTGGAGCGCCAGACCCGCGTCCCGCTCTACCAGCGCGCCGGCGGCTACGGCTTCCCCGGCGTCCGGGTCGACGGCAACGACGTGCTCGCCACGTTCGCGGTGACCCGGGCCGCCCTCGACAGCGCCCGCAACGGCCAGGGCCCGACGCTGATCGAGGCGTACACCTACCGGATGGGCGCGCACACCAGCTCCGACGACCCGACCCGCTACCGCATCTCCAGCGAGGTCGAGGCCTGGAAGGCGAAGGACCCGATCTCCCGCCTCAAGGCCTTCCTGGAGAAGCAGAAGGTCGCCGGCGAGGACTTCTTCGGCGAGGTCGACGAGGCCGCCGGCAAGCTCGCCCTCGACCTGCGCGAGCGCGTTCTCGCGATGCCCGATCCCGAACCGGTCGCCATGTTCGACCACGTCTATCCGAACGGCTCGCCGGAGCTGGTGACGCAACGAAGGGCGTTCACCGAATACCAGGCTTCGTTCGAGGGGAGCGGGCACTGATGGCCGAGACGATCAACCTGGGCAAGGCGCTCAACCACGGCCTGCGCCGCGCGCTGGAGAACGACCCCAAGGTCGTGATCATGGGAGAGGACGTCGGCAAGCTCGGCGGCGTCTTCCGGATCACCGACGGCCTGCAGAAGGACTTCGGCGAGAACCGGGTGATCGACACCCCGCTCGCCGAGGCCGGCATCATCGGCACCGCGGTCGGCCTCGCCATCCGCGGCTACCGGCCGGTCTGCGAGATCCAGTTCGACGGCTTCGTCTTCCCGGCCTACAACCAGATCGTCAGCCAGGTCGCGAAGATGCACTACCGCTCGAAGGGCAACGTCCGGCTGCCGATCGTCATCCGGATCCCGTTCGGCGGCGGCATCGGCGCGGTCGAGCACCACTCCGAGTCGCCCGAGGCCTACTTCGCGCACACTCCCGGCCTCAAGGTCGTGACCTGCGCGAACCCGGCCGATGCCTACTGGATGATCCAGCAGGCGATCGCGTCCGACGACCCGATCGTCTTCTTCGAGCCGAAACGGCGCTACTGGGAGAAGGGCGAGGTCGACCTGGGCGGCCCGCTCGACGGCGCGTACCCCTTGCACGCCGCTCGAGTGGCCCGGCCCGGCACCGACGCGACGGTGCTCGCCTACGGCCCGATGGTCCGGGTCGCGCTGGACGCCGCCGCGGCAGCCGCCGAGGACGGCCGCGACCTCGAGGTCATCGACCTGCGCACGCTCTCCCCGGTGGACTATCCGACGATCTTCGAGTCGGTCAAGCGCACCGGCCGCGCGGTCGTCGTGCACGAGGCGCCCGGCAACCTCGGCATGGGCGCGGAGCTCGCCGCCCGGATCACCGAGGAGTGCTTCTACTCGCTGGAGGCGCCGGTCCTGCGCGTCACCGGCTACGACATCCCCTATCCGGCAGCCCGGGCCGAGGAGGAGTACCTCCCCGACCTCGATCGCCTGCTGGACGCCGTCGACCGTTCGTTCGGCTGGTGACGCCGATGTCGCGGATCAAGGAATTCAACCTGCCCGACCTCGGCGAGGGTCTCACCGAGGGCGAGATCCTGGCCTGGCTCGTCAAGGTCGGCGACACGATCGAGCTGAACCAGCCGATCGTCGAGGTGGAGACGGCGAAGGCGGCCGTCGAGATCCCGGCGAAGTGGGGCGGCGTCGTCACCCGGATCTTCCACGAGGCCGGCACGACGGTGGAGGTCGGCAAGCCGATCATCTCGATCGACACCGACCCCGGCGCCGGTCCTGCCGAGCCCTCGCCGGCTCCCGCGTCCGAGAGCGCCGATCCGGAAGCGGGCCTCATCGGTGGTCCGGCTCCCGGCGGACGGACGGCGGTGCTGGTCGGTTATGGCCCGCGCACCACGAGCGCCAAGAGAAGACCCCGATCGAGTACGCCGGCAGCGGCCGCGGAGACGCCACAACCCGCCGCGCCAGTGGTCCCCGCGCCGCAGGTCGAGCCCGTCCCGGTCCCCGCTCCGGCAGCGGCGACCCGGGTCGGCCCGGTCCTCGCGAAACCGCCGGTGCGCAAGCTCGCCCGGGACCTCGGCGTCGACCTCGCCACGATCACCGGCACCGGTCCGTCCGGGTCGGTGACGCGGGACGACGTACAGAAGGCTCTCGCGCAACCACCCACCGAGCCGGCGCCCTCGCTGAACGGCCTCGCACCCGCTGCGGGGGGCGACCGGGAGCAGCGCATCCCGATCAAGGGCGTGCGCAAGGCGACAGCGGCGAACATGGTGGCGTCCGCGTTCACGGCGCCGCACGTCACCGAGTTCCTCACGGTCGATGTGACCCGGACCGTGAAGACGCTGGAGAAGCTGCGCGCCAAGCGGGAGTTCGCCGATCAGAAGATCTCCCCACTGCTGCTCGTGGCGAAGGCCGTGCTCCTCGCGATCAAGCGGTACCCGATGGTCAACTCGACCTGGTCGGGCGAGACCGGCGAGATCGTGGTCAAGGAGTACGTGAACCTCGGCATCGCCGCGGCGACCGAGCGTGGCCTGATCGTGCCGAACATCAAGGACGCCGGCCGGCTCGCCCTCCCGGAGCTCGCCACCGCGCTGAACGACCTGGTGCGGACCGCGCGGTCGGGCAAGACATCGCCGTCCGACATGACCGGCGGCACCTTCTCGATCACGAACGTCGGCGTCTACGGCGTGGACACCGGAACCCCGATCCTGCCGCCCGGCGAATCGGCCATCCTGGCGCTCGGCGCCATCCGGCCGACACCCTGGGTGCACAACGGCAAGATCAAGATCCGCGAGGTGACCACGCTCGGGCTCTCCTTCGACCACCGGATCATCGACGGCGAGCTGGGCTCGAAGTTCCTCCGGGACGTCGGCGCGTTCCTGGCGGACCCGAAGACGGCGATGCTCACCTGGGGCTAGGTTCGTTCGGCCCTTACCGATGCGGACTTTCGAATCGTAAGCACATGACTCAGCTCACCCCGTAATCGTTTGGCACGAACGTCGCACCCGGCGCATACTTGGATCAACACCGAGACATGCGCCGGGTGCCCGCCACAAGCGAGGCCGGACGCCTGTCACCAGCAGGGCCGGCCAAGAGCCGGGGAAGAGAGCAGGGCAATGAGCAGCATGATCGACCGCATCCGCCGGCACCGCCGGATCAGCCGCCAGAACCGGGCCATCGACCGCGCCATGCAGTCGGCGCCGACCCAGGCGATGCGTGACGAGATCGCCTTCTTCTCGCAGCGGCAGCCCTCCTAGGCGATATCGCCGCCAGGGGCGGCGTCTTCGGGGGGTTACACAACGTTGAACGGCCCGTCTGGATCATCCGGACGGGCCGTTTCGTGTCAAAAACCACGTTCGAAGATCGGACATCGGTCCCTCCGGGGCGTACACCGGGATTCCTCCGGTCGCCGACGCCCGGTACGGTTGGGCACGGTCCTCAAGAGCCGGCTCGGCCGGTCGGCGAAGAGGACTGGGGCGCTTCATCCCGGTTCCCCAGCATGACCTTGGCCGGAGAGCTGGCACGGCCCTTTGGCGGAAGGACGCCGATGGGGCCGCGTCCGTGCAAAGCTGGCACGGCCGCAGAAACGAGGAGGCGCGTATGACGTCCGAGGGGCACCACGCCGGTCAGCCGGCCGAGGCCACGTCGGGCGGACCCGCATCGGGCGGTTACCCGTCCGACGCCGAGGGTCAGCGAGTGGCCGGCCGGGCATCCGCCCCGGTGACGCCGGCCGAGGGTTTCCCGACTTCCTACGGGCCTCCGCCACAGGCCACCCCGAACGGCGGCTCGCCGTTCGTGGTCCCGCCGGTCTCCGCGTTCGGATCCGGCCCCCAGCAGGCGGGCACCCAGTACGGGTCGGCCCGCGTGCCCTCGGAGGAGAACGAACTTCCCCGGCGGGAGCCTTCGGCTTCGCCGTACGGATCGGTCTCTCCTTCCGACTCCCCCTACGGCCCTTCCGGCTCTTCCGGCTCTTTTGCTGGCGGGGCTCCATCGGCTCCTTCGGCTCCTTTTGCCGCTGCTGAGCCCTCGGCTCCCTTTGCTGCCGCCGGGCCCTCGGGTGCTGATCAGGCCGGTTGGAGTCCGCAGGTCGCGCCGCCCACCACGGGTGGCCTGCCGACCCGGACTCCGGGCGCCTCGGTGCCCTCCGCCGACGACTCCGGCGGCACGAGTTTCTCCGCTTTCGGTGACCAGCCGGTGCGCGTGCCCGGCGCGAGCCTCACCGGCCTGCCCGACGCCGGTGCTCCCGGTGCTGGTGGTCCCGGTGCTGGTGGTCCTGGCGCTGGTGGTCCTGGCGCTGGTGGTTCTGGCGCGGCTGGTCCCGGTGGTTTCACCGCCGGGCCGGCGCAGAACAGCTGGATGCAGAGCAACAACGGCCGCACCGCCGAGCCCTCCGAGCCCGGTCGTCAGCCCGCGTTCCCGACCCGCCGCGGCGACGGCAGCGGCTTCCCGCTCCGCACGCCCGCCGGCCCGGCCGCGGTCGAGAACGACGGTGGTTCCGACCTGCCGGTCCGTACTTCCGCGCCGGCTCCGAGCGGTTTCGGCTCGGCGGCTCCGGCTTCGGGGGGTGCTTTCGGATCTCCTGCTCCGGCCTCCGGTGGGGCTTTCGGATCTGCTGCTCCGGCTTCCGGTGGGGCTTTCGGTTCCGCCGAGCCGTCCGGCAACGTCTTCGGGTCGCCGTCGGGTGACGGGTTCGGGCCGGGTACCTCTCCGGTCTCCTCCGCCGGCGATGGGTTCGGAGCGGCTCCGGCCTCGGGTGATGGGGCTGCCGGGAATGGTTCCGGTTTCCCGCAGCGGGTTCCGGGTGCCTCGCTCTCCAGCGGTGGTGCTCCCATCCCGCCGTCCGCAGCCATCCCGCCGTCCGCAGCGGCCGCATCGGCACCGGCATCCGCACCGGCTTCGGCGTCCGCGCCGGCGCCGACGTCCGGCAGCGCCGTGCCGCAGCCTCGTGACGCGGCCGAGCGCCCGGCGGTCGGTTCCGCGCGGCCGGTGACGGCCAGCGCGTCCGTACCCGGCTCCCGCGTCGAAGCCAACGAACTCCCGCCGCCCGCCCCGGCCCCGCAGGCCCGGGTGTACGGCCGTCCCGCCGCCCCGGCCGAGCCGGAAACCGGCGACGACGATCAGGCCGGCGACTTCCCGGATGCGCCGTTCGCCGCTCAGCGTGCCGAGGCGCCGTTCGGGGTGCAGCAGCCCGAATCCTTCGCACCGCAGCAGGCCGAGCCCTTCGCACCGCAGCAGGCCGAGCCGTTCGCGCCTCAGCAGCCCGGTTCGCCTTATGGCAGCCCGCAGCAGGACTCGCCCTTCGGCGCCCCGCAGCAGGACTCGCCCTTCGGTGGTCAGCAGCAGGACTCGCCTTTCGGGGGCCCGCAGCAGGGTGAGGCGCCGTTCGGGCAGCAGGGCAACCAGGTTTTCGGTGGGCAGCAGGCGGACTCGCCGTTTGCTCAGCGGCGCGGTGAGGACGAGGAGCCGTCCGGCGGGTTCCAGCAGGACCGGTTCACGCCGCCCGGCAGCTACCCGGCCGGGTCCGGTTTCCCGCAGCAGCCCGGTGCCGAGGAGAACGGCCAGTTCGACCAGCGGCCCGGCGACGGCGGTCCGTTCGGCCAGCGTCCGGGTGAGGGCGGTCCCTTCGGCCAGCGCCCGGGTGAAGGTGGTCCCTTCGGGCAGCGTCCGGGTGAGGGCGGTCCCTTCGGCCAGCGCCCTGGTGAGGGTGGCCCCTTCGGGCAGCGGGCTGAGGACGGCCCCGGTGACGGTGGTCCCTTCGGTCCTCGGCCCGGGGACGGCGGTCCGTTCGGTCCTCGGCCGGGGGAGATGCCTCGTTCCGGCGAAGGGCTCATGCCAGGCGACGGCAGCCGTACCGATGAAGGGTCTGAAAACCCTCGGGGCGGGACCTATGGCGGAACCTATGGCCAGCGTGCCGAGGAGAACGTCGACAACGAGCCGAGCGGTGGCTTCGCGTTCCCGCAGCGTGATGGCTCGCCGGGAACGCCGGGACCCTTCGGCGACGATGCGTCCGGTGGATTCGGCGTGAACCCGCAGTCGCCGGCCCGGGCCTCCGCCCGTGCCTCGGCGAGCGCGCGTGTCTCCCCGCCCGACGCACCGCCGTTCCCCGGATCCGGGGGCGCGCCGTACTCGATGCCCGGCTCGCCGCAGTTCCCGTCGTCCGGAGGCCCGGCGTTCGGGGGAGGGGCAGGAGCTCCCGGACCGGACCAGTTCAGCGAGCACACCACCGACCTGTCCGGCCGGGGCAACTCGACGTACGTGCCGGCGCCCGCTCTCCCGCCGATGCCCGGCGAGACCCCTCCCGGCGTCTACCCGGGCAGCCCGGCGGCCCGTGCCACGGTCACCCCGCCCGGCCCGGAGGACACCACGAGCTGGCCCGGACCGGCCGAGGAGCAGAACCGGTTCGACAGCTTCAAGGCGGAGGAGCCCGCAGCACCGGCGCCGGTCAAGACGAACGTCAAGACCATCCCGGTCACGCTGGCCGTGGTTCTCGGCGCGACGCTGCTGCTGGGCATCGTGTTCGGCCTGGTCTACCTGATCTCCGGGGACGACGAGTTCAGCGTGGCCCAGGGCGAGTGCGTCACGCGTACGTCGGAGAACACCCCGGTGAAGGCGGACTGCTCGACGAAGGGCGCGTTCGAGGTCGTCTCGATCGCGGCCGCCAAGGAGCAGTGCGCCGACCAGTCCCAGCCGTACATCGTCGTTCCGAAGGACGGCGGCGACCAGGTTCTGTGCCTGAAGCCGCGGGCCTGATAGATCGTTGATCACAGCCGCGGTCCTGCCGGTGGGCGGGCCGCGGCTCGTCAGGCACGATGGGCACCATGAACTCTCGCGTGCGTGCGCCTGAACTGAAGGGCCGCGGCTGGCTCAACACCGGCGGCAAGGATCTGACCCTCGCCGACCTCCGGGGCAAGATCCTGATCCTGGACTTCTGGACGTTCTGCTGCATCAACTGCCTGCACGTCCTGGACGAGCTGCGGCCGCTCGAGGAGAAGTACGGCGACGCCATCGTGGTGATCGGCGTGCACTCCCCGAAGTTCGAGCACGAGCGTGACCCGGTGGCGCTGGCCGCCGCCGTGGAGCGGTACGGCGTACACCACCCGGTCGTCGACGACGGCGACATGCACCTCTGGCAGCAGTACGCCGCGAAGGCCTGGCCCACCCTGGCCGTCGTCGACCCGACCGGCTACCTGGTCGCCTCGATGGCCGGCGAGGGGCACGCCGAGGGCCTGTCCCGGCTCATCGACGAGTTGATCGAGAAGCACGAGGCGGACGGCACGCTGCACCGCGGCGACGGCCCGTACGTTCCCCCGCCCGCCCCCGACGGGCTGCTCCGCTTCCCGGGCAAGGCGATCGAGCTGGCGAACGGCAACCTGCTCGTCTCCGACTCGGCCCGGCATTCCATCGTCGAGCTGACCGCCGACGGCGAGACCCTGGTCCGGCGATTCGGGTCCTCCACCCGGAACGAGCCGTTCAGCGAGCCGCAGGGCCTGGTCCAGCTTCCGGCCGAGATTTCCAACATCACCGGGTACGACGTGATCGTCGCTGACACGGTCAACCACCAGCTGCGCGCGATCGCCACCGAGACCGGCGAGATCCACGTGGTGGCCGGGTCGGGCAAGCCGTGGCGCTCCTCCGTGGACGACCTCCCGCACGACGCCCTCGTCGCCGACCTGTCCTCGCCGTGGGACGTGGCCTGGTACGACGGCAAGGTCATCATCGCGATGGCCGGCATCCACCAGCTCTGGTGGTTCGACCCGATCAAGCGGACCGTCGGCGTCTACGCGGGCACCACGGTCGAGGCCCTGCGCGACGGCCCGCTCCCCGACGTCTGGATGGCCCAGCCGTCCGGCCTCTCGGTGAGCGCCGACGGCAAGCGGCTCTGGATCGCCGACAGCGAGACCTCGGCGCTGCGCTACGTCGAGGACGGCGTCCTGCACACCGCGGTCGGCCAGGGCCTGTTCGATTTCGGCCACGTGGACGGCACCGCCGACGAGGCGCTCTTCCAGCACCCGCTCGGCGTGACCGCCCTGCCGGACGGCTCGGTCCTGGTCGCCGACACCTATAACGGCGCGGTCCGCCGCTTCGACCCGTCGACCGACCAGGTCTCCACCGTGGACTCCGGCCTTGCCGAGCCGAGCGACGTGCTGGTCACCGCGTCCGGCGAGGTCCTCGTCGTCGAGTCGGCCGCGCACCGACTCACCCGCCTCGCCCCCGGCGTCGTGAAGACGGTCAGCGGGGAACGGCACAGGACCGAGCGCCCGCCGTCCCACCTGGCGCCCGGCGAGGTCACCCTCGACGTCATCTTCACGCCCGCCCCGGGCCAGAAGCTGGACAGCCAGTTCGGCTCGCCGCTGCGCCTCACGGTCTCCGCCTCACCCGCCGAGCTCCTCCTCGAAGGCGACGGCGTCACCACCGACCTCACCCGCCGGCTGGTCCTCAACCCGGACGTGCCGAAGGGCGTACTCCAGGTGGTGGCGCAGGCCGCGACGTGCGACGTGGATGCGGAGTACGGCGCCTGCCACCTCACCCGCCAGGACTGGGGGGTGCCTGTCGTGATCGACGCGGCGGCCCCGAGCCGGCTGCCGCTGATCCTCCGCGGCATGGACGAGTCCTAGCCGGCGAACGCCCTCACCTCCAGGTGGCCGTCGAGCCCCGCCCGCACCGCGCGAGCCAGCTCGACGGCCCCGGACGTGTCGCCGTGCACGCAGATGGAACGCACCGGGCAGGCGACCACCGTCCCGTCCACCGCTACGACCTCGCTGCTGACCGCCATCCGCACGGCGCGGTCCACCACGTCAGCGGGCTCGTGGACGAGGGCGCCGGCCTCCGACCGCGGCACCAGCCGGCCGTCCGCCAGATAGCCGCGATCGGCGAAGCCTTCGCCGACGACGGTGAGGCCCGCTTCGGCCGCGGCTTCGGCCAGCACCGATCCGGGCTGGCACAGCACCGGCAGCTGCGGATCCCAGGCGAGCACCGCGTCCACCACGGCGCCGGCCTGCAGCCGATCGACCGCCGCGGTGTTGTAGAGCGCCCCATGCGGTTTCAGATAGCGCACACGGTCGCAGAAGGCCGAGAGGGCGCCGATTTGATAGAGGATGTCGTCGCGCAGTTCGGTTCGCGAGTAGTCGATTCGGCGGCGACCGAAACCGGCCAGGTCTCGGTAGCCGACCTGCGCCCCGACGGCGACACCCTTCTCGGCGGCGGTCCGGCACACCCGATACATCGTGGACGGATCGCCCGCGTGGAAGCCGCACGCCACGTTCGCCGAGGTCACGACGTCGAGCAGGGCGTCGTCGTCGCCGAGCCGCCAGGCGCCGAAGCCCTCACCGAGATCGGCATTGAGATCGACGGAACGGGCGGAAGCGTCAAACGAGGTCACGGAAACGCACCGTACTCCCGGGCCGCGCCTGTGCGAGCGGCGTCACGTCATCGACCACGCCGATCACCGGATATCCGCCGGTCGTGGGGTGGTCGGCGAGGAAGATGATCGGCTGCCCGTCGTTCGGCACCTGCACCGCGCCGAGCACGACGCCCTCGGAGGGCAGTTCGCCGGCCTGGGTGCGGGTCAACGCGGTGCCGGCCAGCCGGGCACCGACGCGGTTGCTCATCTGACTGATTTTGTACGGGGTACCGAACAGCCCCGCCACGTCGAACCAATCGTCGCGCGGCCCGAGCCGGACCCCCAGAACGATCTCCTCACCGTCGACCGGCCCGACGCCCGGATAGTCGAAAGGTGCGCCATCAGAAATCGCGCAGGAGCCGACCGGCAGCGTCATGCCATCGGCCAGCCGCTCCGGGCCGAGCCCGGCCAGCGTGTCCGTGGACCGGCTGCCGAGCACCGGATCGACCGCGATCCCCCCGGCCACCGCGAGATAGGACCGCACCCCCCGCACCGCCCGCCCGATCTCCAGCACACCCCCGGCCGGCACCGCGACGACCGGGCCGGCGACGGGAACCTTGTCGAGCTTCACCGTCGCCTCCGCGCCGGTCACGGCGACCGTGGCGGGCACCTCGAACCGCAGCTTGCAGCCCATCAACGTGGTCTCCAGGCCGGCCGCGCCGTCCGGGTTGCCGACGAGGCGGTTGGCGAGCCGCAGCGCCGGCACGTCGAGAGCGCCGGACCGGGGCACGCCGAGGTGCGCGTAACCGGGACGGCCGAGGTCCTGGACCGTGGTGAGCGGGCCCGCCCGCAGAACGGTGATCATTGCGCCGGCACCAGGTTCACGCGGGTTCCGGGGACGAGCAGCGCGGGGTGCTCACGACGTACATCGAAGGTCTTCAAGCTGGTGTGGCCCACCAAGCGCCACCCACCCGGGGATGCCGCCGGATATATGCCGGCATAGCCGGCGGCGAGCGCTACCGAACCGGCCGGCACGCGAGGCCGCGGAGCGGCGAGCCGGGGCACCGACCAGGCGTCCGGGAAGCCACGGAGATAGGCGAAGCCGGGCGCGAAGCCGCAGAAAGCGACCGTCAGCGGCGTGTCCACCAGGCGTTTCACCGCCTCCTCGACGGACACCTGCCAGATCTCCGCGACGTCGGCCAGATCCTCGCCGTCGAAGGTGGTGGGCACCTCCACGAGCGGACCCTCGGCGCGGGCCCGGCCGGGCGGCGGCTCCCACCCGGCAAGGCGCTCCTCGGTCCCGGGCTCGACGCCGTCGAGCAGCACCGTCCGCGCTCCCGGAACGATCTCCACGACCCTCAGTTCGCCACTTTCCCGGCGCCGCCAGAGCTCGGCCCGCCAGTCCTCCACCCGATCGGCGTCGGCGCACTCGATCAGCAGCGCCGAGGCGCCCGCACGTCGTACTTTCATGAGGAAATCATCGTGGATGGTCTTCCGTATCCGGCATCACTACCCAGTAGTAACCTACGGTGCCGTAACCTGGAGCGCGTGACGACCTCAACCCCGTTCCGGATGAAGCCCGCCGATCTCGGCAAGCCGCGGCTGCGCGGCCGGTTGCACCAGTACGCGTTCTTCGTCGCCCTGGTCTGCGGCATTGTTCTCTGCTCGATCGCGCTCAGTCGCCCGGGCATTGGTCCGTTCATCAGCTGCCTCATCTACAGCATCACGGTGTGCGGGCTCTTCGGCACCAGCGCGCTGTACCACCGTCGGGTCTGGAGCGAGCGCGGCTACCAGATCATGCGACGGATGGATCACTCGATGATCTTCATCTTCATCGCCGGCACGTACACGCCGTTCTGCGTGCTGCTGCTCAGCGAGAGCAAGGCCACGCTGATGCTCAGCCTGGTCTGGTTCGGCGCCCTCGGCGGCGTCGCGCTCAAGATGATCTGGCCGCACCTGCCCCGCTGGGTGGGCGCCCCGCTCTACGTCGCGCTCGGCTGGGTCGCCGTCGCGATCATCCCGGACGTCGTGCACATGAGCGTGACGGTCCTGGTCCTGATGATCGTGGGTGGCGCGATCTACACGATCGGGGCGATCTTCTACGCGCTGCGCCGGCCGAACCCGTGGCCGACCGTCTTCGGGCACCACGAGTTCTTCCACGCGTGCACGCTGGTGGCGGCGATCTGCCACCACATCGCGATCTACTTCGCTCTCTACGTCTGATTTCATTTCTGAAAAAGCAAAAAGGCCCGGGCTGGGGTTGCCCGGGCCTTTCGACGATCAGGAGTACGCCGGGGGCGGCGGCGGGGGCACATCGTCGTTGCGGCGGACCTCGCGGTACTCACTGGCGTAACCGGCGCCGGCGACCGGCTGCTGCGTACGGGTCACCACCGTCCGGCGACGGCTGTTCCAGAACCACAGGGTGATGATCAGGCCGGCCAGGCCGCCGACCATCAGAATCCAGCCGATGACGTTGATGTCCAGGCCACTGATGTCCGCCTCCACGGCGAACGCCAGGATCGCGCCCAGAATCAGCAGGAAAATGCTCGCGCCGATGCCCATCGGACCCTCCTCGGGTGTCCGCCCGGCCGTGCGCCCACGCTCGACCGTGATGAATGCGTCGATCGAGCGTTTACCCGCCCGTGCGAAATTCCAATCAGGCAAGCTGGTGCCATGACGTCGCGAACGCTGATCCTGCTGCGCCACTCCAAGGCCGAGACGCCCGGTGATCTCGTCGACTTCGACCGCGCGCTGACCGAACGGGGTGAGTCCGACGCGGACGCCGCGGGCGCCTGGCTCGCCGACGCGCGACTGCATCCCGACCTCGTGCTCTGCTCGACCGCGAAGCGCACCCGGCAGACCTGGCACAACGCCGCGGTGGCACTCGCGCAGGGCAACAACGGCCACGGCGCGCCCGAGGTCCACTACGAGGAGAACCTCTACTTCGGCGGCCGCACCGAGGTGTTCGACCTGCTCCGCGCGGTCCCCGACACGGTACGGACGGTCCTCGTGGTCGGCCACAACCCCACGGTGTCCGAAGTGTCCGCCCTGCTCCTGCCGGACGACCAGTTCAGCGGCACGGTCATCGAGATCAAGACTTCCGGCCTGGCCGTGCACGCCGGCAACGGCTCGTGGTCGCACACCCAGCCCGGGGCGATGCGCCTGGTCCGGCAGCACACCGCCCGCGGCTGAGGTCGGCTACTTGCGGTACCAGGTCCGGACGCTGGTGTAGGTGACGTTGCCGAGCTTGTCGTACGCCCGGACCCGCACCTTCATCGTCTTCTTCTGCTTCTTGGTGTTGACGCTCAGGACGTACCCCGAGGTCTTGTCCGCCGCGACCACCTTGCCGTTGACGATCAGCTCGACCCGCGCGACGCCGGAGGCGTCGGAAGCCTTCACCGAGACCTTGACCGTGCCCTTGACCTTCGCCTTGTTCTTCGGCGCCTTCGTGATCGACACGGTCGGCGCCTTGTTGTCGGCGATCACGGTCCGCGTGTAGGACCGGAGGTTGCCCAGCTTGTCGGTCAGCTGCCAGGTCAGCTTGATCTTGCCGTTGAGGCCGCCGATCTTGACCTTCCCGGAGAACGGCGCGGCCTTGTCCACACCGATGTACTTGCCGTTCGCCCAGAGCTCGGCCTTGGCCACCCCGGCGCCGTCGCTCACCCCGGTCAGCGTGGTGGTGAACGTGCCACGGACCCGGGTGTTCTGCTTCGGCGTGACCGTGGCCACCGGGCCGGCGTTGTCGGCGATCAGGGTGCGGTTGAGGACGCTCGTGTTCCCGGCCCTGTCGGTCAGCTTCCAGGTCAGGACGAACCTGCCGTTCACCCCGCTGGTGTCCACCCACCGGCCGATGCCGTCGCCGATGTATTCGCCGTTCGCCCAGAGACCCGACTCCGCGACCCCGGTGGCGTCACGGCGATCGACGAGCCACGTGTTGACGAGCCCGCGCACCCGGGTGTTCTCCGCCGGCACGACCGTCGCGGTCGGCCCCGCGCCGTCGATCACCACGTCCAGCCTGCGGTGCGAGCCGTTGTTCAGAGCGTCATAGACCCAGACCGAGAACGACCCGGTCCTGCCGTCCCCTTCGACGTCCGGCTCAACCGTCGCCTGCCAGTCCTGCGAGCCGGCCACCCGGATCATGTCCTTGCCGTTGACAGTGGCCGAGGCGATGTCGGAAGTGCCACGGAACACCACCCTGACCGGGACGGGCTTGCGATACACCGCGTAGTTCGCCGGCGCCACGAAGCCACCGCCGGTCGGCCCGGCGGTGTCGACCGGGACGGCCTGCGTCAGCTCGCCCACCTTGCCGGCCAGGTCGTACACCTTCGCGGTCACCCGCATCGTTCCGGCGAACCGGTCCGGCGGTATCAGATAGATCGGCTTCCAGGAGCGGTTGCGGATGCCTATCGTCTTGCCGTCGACGAGGAACTCCACGCGGTCCACGCCGTAGTCGTCGACGATCGTCGGCCACACCTCGGTCACGCGGGAGACGACGCCGTTGTGGGTCCGGGTCAGTCCCAGTCCGGTCACCCGGGGCTGTTCGGTGTCCTCGCCGCCGAGGCTGTAGAGCGCCCGGCCCACGTTCAGGAAGTCGACCGGCCACGTGTCGCGCCCCGAGTTGGCGCGAGTGACGTTGTCGGTGAGCAGCTTGCGCAGGTCGGCCGGGGTGGCCTCCGGCTTCGCGGACAGCAGGAGCGCCGCCGCCCCGGACGTGAGCGCGACCGGCGCCTCCACCCGGCCGACCGCCCGCAGGTCGCCGTTCGCGTCGACAGCGGGCGCCTGCCAGGACGCGGCCAGGTCCACCCACGGCGAACCCTTGACGTTGCGGCGCCCGGTGTATCCCTCCGGGAAGGCCTCGGTGACGCCGAGGACCGGTTCGATCGCCGCCGGGTAGAGCCGGTCCGGGCCCACATGCGCGGCCGACGACACGATCAGCGCGCCCTTGCTGTCGGCGTAGCGCACCGCCTCGGGGAGCAGGCGGCTCGCCGTGAAGGCGACGAGCGAGATGTTGATGATCCGGGCGCCGTGATCGGCGGCCCAGACGATGCCGGCGGCCAGGTCGGCCTCGCGTCCCTCGACCTGGTTCCCGGACTCCTTGCGAGCCACCCGCACCGGCATGATCCGGCAGGCGGCGCAGATGCCCGTCGTGCCGAAACCGTCGCCCGCTCCGGCCGCGATGACCCCGGCCACCATGGTCCCGTGCCCGCTGTCGTCGGCCGGGTCCGCGTCGCCGTCGACGAAGTCGTGACCCGCCACGAGGCGGTCGGCCGGCAGATCAGGGTTCGCGGTGACGCCGGTGTCCAGGACGGCCACGGTCACCGCGTCGCTGCCGATGTGGGCCCCACTGGTCGGCGCGTTCACCAACTGCAGTTCCTGGCCGGTGAGTGCGCGGGGATCCGCGCCACCGACGGTCTTCTGGTCGATCTCGGCGAACCGGACCGCGCCCTTCTCGGCGGTCAGCGTCGCTACGGCGGTCTCGGGCGCCACGACGCTGAGCACGCCGATGCCCTCGACGACGCGCGGCTCACTCGCCGCGATGCCGAGCCGATCCAGCAGCGCATTCCCATCGGTGCCCGCCGTGAGACCGATATTGATGCGTACGGGCGGAGCTGGCGTGGCATTCGCGGGGGCCGCGACCACGGCGCCGAGCAGGGTGGCAGTCAAGAGCAGGGCCGGCGTCCTCATTTGCGGTACCAGGTCCGGACGCTGGTGTAGGTGACGTTGCCGAGCTTGTCGTACGCCCGGACCCGCACCTTCATCGTCTTCTTCTGCTTCTTGGTGTTGGCGGACAGGACGTAACCGGCCTTCACGTCCTTGGCGACCACCTTGCCGTTGACGATCAGCTCGACCCGCGCGACGCCGGAGGCGTCTTTGGCGGAGACGTAGACCTTCACCGTGCCCTTGACCTTCGCCCTGTTCTTCGGCGCCTTGGTGATCGACACGGTCGGCGCCTTGTTGTCGGCGATCACGTTCCGCGTGTAGGTCCGGGAGTTGCCGAGCTTGTCGGTCAGCTTCCAGACCAGCTTCACGGTGCCGTTCAGCTTCCCGGTCGCCACCTTCTTCGAGTAGCCGGTGCCCAGGTACTTCCCGTTCGCCCACAGCTCGGCCTTGGCCACACCGGACGCGTCCCTCACCCCGGTCACCGAGGTGGTGAACGTGCCCCTGAGTCGCTTGTTCTGGGCCGGGTTGACCGTCGCCACCGGACCGGCGTTGTCGACCACCAGCCGCACCCCGGCCGAGGTCATGTTCCCGGCCAGGTCCTCGGAGACGGCACTGACGTAGCCGTGTGCCTTCGGCACTACGCGGGCCTGCCAGGTCCAGGCGCCGATCTTCTTCGCCGGCACGCCGTCGACGGTCAGCGATCGGAGCTCTTCCCGGACGGTCTGAGTCATGCGTACGTCGACCGCACCGCGAACATGCTGACCGTCTCGCGGCGACTCGATGGCGATGTCCGGCCGCTGGTCGTCGAAGACGACGCCGCGGTACAGCGACAGCACGTTGCCGGCGACGTCGTACACGTCGACGTAGATCCCCTCGTTGGCCGGCTTGATCTCGCCGGACCACTGCTTCGGCCCGGTCTGTTTCAGGACCACGCCTTCGGCGGTCACCTTCGCCGTGTCGGCGGTGGTCGCGGTGAAGACGACCTTCACCCGACCGCCCGTCTGCACCGGCGTGTCCTGGGCGGGCGCATCGAGCCGGCCGTCCGGCTCGATCGCGTCGAAGCGTACGGTCCGGGTCGCCTCGGCGGATCGCCCGGCGTAGTCGTAGACCCGGAGCGTGTAGGAGAGCAGGCCCTCCTCGCCCCTCGGCGGGGTGACGGTGAACCCGCCCTGCCACACGTGGTCGCGCCGGGCGACGACACCGTCGATCTCCAGCTCGCTGCGCTTGATCGCGTGGTCGTCGGAGATGCCGGGGGTGAGGCGGAACGAATGTCCGCTGACCAGCGCGAGGTTCGCAGGGTTGAGGCCGGTGATCGCCGGGGCGCGATCGTCGGCGCCGCCGAGGGAGTGGATGAGCGCGGCGGCGTCCACGATCGGGGCGTCCTCCGGCTCCATCGTGTCGGCACGTCCGGCCGTGTCCACGATCGCGGAACGGAGGTCAGCCGCCGGAAGGCCGGGTCGCATCGCCAGCCCGAGGGCCGCGATCCCGGAGACCAGGGCCGCCGAGGCCGAGGTGCCGGAGATGAATCGCAGCGTCGACTGCGTGTCCAGCGCCCGGTACGACCGCCAGGCGCCCACGTCGACCCATCGGTTCTTCTCCGAGTTCCGGTTCGAGGCGTTCAGCGCCCCGCCGAACTGTCCACCGGACGAGCCGACCGCGAGCGTCGGCTCGAACGCCGCCGGATAGTACGGCTGGACCGAGTTGTCGTCGCCCGCCGAGGCCACCACGAGAGCCCCGTCCGCGGTCGCCGCCGCGACGGCATCCTCCAGGACGCTGCTGCGCTTGGCCGTACTCAGCGACAGGTTGATGATCGGCGCCTTCTGCTCGGCCGCCCAGGCGATGCCGGCCGCGACCGTCGAGGCGTACCCCTCGGCCGGCCCTCCGGCACGGTGCTTCAGCACCCGGACCGGCATGATCCGACACTGGCCGCAAACGCCCATCCCACCGACGCCGTTACCGTGCCGCGCCGCGATCGTGGTGGCGATCAGGGTTCCGTGACCATCATCGTCCGCCGGGTCGGCGTCGCCGTCGGCGAAGTCGTAGCCGGGATCCAACCGGTCAGGGCTCAGGTCCTCGTTGGCGGTGACACCGGAGTCGACGACCGCGACCGTCACCGACGGGTCACCGATGGTCCACGTCCAGGCGCCCGGGATCTGATTGACGGTTCCCTGCGCCCTGCTGGTGGCGCCGTCCGGATCCGCAGTGGCATCCGCGGCCACCAGTGGGTCGATCTCGGCGTAGCGGACCGCGGGGTCCTTGAGCAACGTGGCGATCGCGGTAGCCGGCGCCGTCACGGTGACGGCGTCCAGACCCGGCACCGGGACCGCCTCGATTCCCAGGGGTCCCACGACCGCTGTGGCATCGGCACCGGGCACGAGCCCGATCACGAGTCGTTGCGGTGTGTCGGCCGCGGCGGCCGGTGTGGCGGTGAGGCCGGCCAGGAGCACGGCGACAAGAGAGAAGGAGACGACGCGCAAAGATGCTCCCGAGCGAAGATCCACAGTGAATCGAAAGGATCTTAACTGTCGTCGATGCGCGTCGTCTGCCCTGTTCCTCCGCGGTGAAGACGGAGGCCGGCGGACGCCATTGTCCGCCGGCCTACGTCTTTTTCAGGAGAGTGGGAAAAGCTTCAGATCAGAACGCTTCCTCGGGCAGGTCCATCGCGTCGAGGGTGGTGTTCTCGATGATGCGGCGGTCCGAGCCGATCCGGGGCAGGATCTCGCGGACGAAGAAGCGGGCCGCCGCCACCTTGCCGGTGTAGAACGCCTTGTCCGCCTCGGACACCTCACCGTTCAGCGCGTTGAGCGCCACCTCGGCCTGGCGCATCAGCAGCCACGCGAGGACGACGTCACCGAGGGCCAGCAGCACCCGGCGCGAGGAGAGGCCGATCTTGTAGAGCTCGCGGGCGTCGCCGCCCTGGACCGCCTGCAGCCAGCCGAGCGAGATGCCGAGGATCTGCTGCATCTCGCCGAGCGCCTTGCCCAGCGCCAGCCGCTCCTCCTTGAGCTGGCCGTTGCCGGCCTCGCTCTCGACGAAGCCCTGGATCTCGGCGGCGATCGTGCCGAGCGCCCGGCCGTTGTCCTTGACGATCTTGCGGAAGATCAGGTCGAGGCTCTGGATCGCGGTCGTGCCCTCGTACAGGGTGTCGATCTTCGCGTCCCGGACGTACTGCTCGAGCGGGTAGTCCTGGAGGAAGCCGGAGCCACCGAAGGTCTGCAGCGACTCGTGGCCGAGCAGCTCGTACGCCCGCTCCGAGCCGACGCCCTTGACCAGCGGCAGCAGGAAGTCGTTGATCTTGCTGGCGATCTTCGCGGCCTTCTCGTCGCCGGCGGCCTGCGCGATGGCGACCTTGTCCTGCCAGGTCGCGGTGTAGATGACCAGGGCACGCAGCGCCTCGGCGTACGACTTCTGCAGCAGCAGGGAGCGGCGTACGTCGGGGTGGTGGATGATCGTGACGCGGGGCGCGGCCTTGTCGCCGTTCTGCACCAGGTCGGCGCCCTGCACGCGGCCCTTCGCGTATTCCAGCGCGTTGAGGTAACCGGTCGACAGGGTGGCGATCGCCTTGGTGCCGACCATCATCCGGGCGTTCTCGATGATCATGAACATCTGCCGGATGCCCTCGTGCACCTCGCCGAGCAGCCAGCCCTTGGCCGGGGTGCCGTGCTCGCCGAAGGTCATCTCGCACGTGTTGGAGACCTTGATCCCCATCTTGTGCTCGACGTTCGTGGCGTAGACGCCGTTGCGCTCACCGAGCTCGCCGGTCGCCGGGTCGAAGTGGTACTTCGGCACGATGAAGAGCGAAAGGCCCTTGGTGCCGGGCCCGCCGACGCCCTCGACGCCCACCGGGCGGGCCAGGACGTAGTGGATGATGTTGTCGCTCAGGTCGTGCTCACCCGAGGTGATGAACCGCTTGACGCCCTCGATGTGCCACGAGCCGTCGGGCTGCGGGATGGCGCGGGTGCGGCCGGCACCGACGTCCGAGCCGGCGTCCGGCTCGGTGAGGACCATCGTCGAGCCCCACTGCTTCTCAACGAAGAGCTTGGCCCACTCCTTCTGCTCGTCGGTGCCCTCGACATAGGCCACGTGGGCGAAGGAGGGACCGGACGAGTACATCCAGACCGGGGCGTTCGCGCCGAGGATCTGCTCGGCGACGGCCCAGACGAGGCTGCGCGGCGCCGGCGTGCCACCGATGGCGGTCGGCAGGTCGAGCCGCCAGAACTCGGAGGCCATGAAGGTCTCGTAGGACTTCTTGAACGACTCCGGCAGCGGCGCGGTGTTCGTCGCCGGGTCGAAGACCGGTGGGTTGCGGTCCGCGTCGGCGTAGCTGGCGGCGAGATCCTCGCGGGCCAGCCGGTCGACCTCGGCGAGCACGTCGCCGGCGCTCTCCAGGTCGAACTCGTCGAACGGCGCCTGGCCGAGCGACTTCTCCGCTCCGAAGACCTCGAAGAGGTTGAACTTGAGGTCCCGAAGGTTGCTCTTGTAGTGCGTCATCGTGCTTGGCCCCGCTCTCCCGGACGCGAGTTACCCGTCAGTAACCCCACTGTATTACCCATCGGTAGCAACCGACAACCCGGGCAGGGTTTCCGGCCGAACCCACCGGGTAGGGGAGCCTGTCCGTCGGTTCGTGGGTCAAACGTCACCGATCAGGTGGCTTACCGGACAGCCGTTCGGCCATTTGCGTACTTCGACCCTCAGGACGACGTATCGCCTGCCGATGAGGCTCGTTTCACCGGATAGACAGCGAAGAACGTCAGGGGGACGCCATGTTCGCCACGATCAAGAGCCTGATTCCGGAGCCGCGCCAGGCCAACCAGCCCCGTCACTACGTCGGCCGGCATCGCCAGCCCGAGACGGTTCCACCGTCGCCGGCGCCGACCTCGCCCGCCGCTCCGGCCGAACCGGACGACAGCGCGGCCTAGCTTCCCGCAGCGCCGACTTCCCAGCTCGGCACCGGCACGGCAGCGTCGCCGTCCGGACCGACGTACTCCAGCAGGACCAGGGCGATGTCGTCCTCGAGCCGGCCGTAGACCCAGTCGACGAGCGCGGTCTCGAGGGACGCCAGTCCGTCGCCAACCGTGCCATGACCGAGCAGTCGCCACGCCCGGTCCGCGGTCGGGAAGAACTCGCCCTCGCGGCGGGCCTCGCCAAGCCCGTCGGTGAAGAGCAGCAGCCGGTCGCCCGGCTCCAGCCGTTCCACCCGTGCCTTCACCTCGGGCATGAAACCGAGCGGTGGCGCCGGCGCCGGCGGCTCCAACGGGATGACCTTGCCCCGGCGCAGCAGCAGGGGCGCGGGATGTCCACAGTTGACGATGGTGAGCGTGCCGCCGCGCTCCTCCACGAGCGCGGCGGTCACGAAGTCCTCGTCGCCGACGCTGCGGGCCACGGCGCGGTCCAGGTCGGCCACGATCGCCTTGAGATCGGCCCGCTCGTACGCGACATGCCGGTACGACCCGAGCACGATGCTAGCGAGGCGGACCGCGTCGAGGCCCTTGCCCCGGACGTCACCGATGATGATCCGGACCCCGTACGGCGTGTTCAGCGCCTCGTAGAGATCGCCGCCGATGTCGGCCGCCGCGGTGGCCGAGATGTAGCGGCCGGCGACCGAAAGTGCTCCCACCTGGGGTCCGATCGGCCGGAGCACCGCCTGCTGGGCCACCGAGGCGAGCCGGAGCAGCTCGGCGATCCGGTCGGACTGCCGCTCCCGCATCGTCGCGCCGGCCGCCGCCACGCCGGTCGCCAGCATGATCCCCAGAAGGTTGACCAGCCCGGCCATGCCCTGATCGCCGGTGGCGCCCACGAAGATCGCGCCGAGCAACGTGGCCGCGATGCCCGTGCCGAGCACGACCTGCCACACCGCGAAGACCGCGGCGAGGAACGGAACCGCCGCCAGCAGGCCCACGAACTGGGCGGACTCCTTGTCGGCGAACTCCACGGCGGACACGACGGCGAGCAGCACGACGGCCGCGCCGAGGCCGGCGCGGTTCCCGGAGCTCATCGGGCGTCGGCCCGGCAGCAAAGTAGGCATGGTTCCGCCGAACAGCATGCCCGATCCACGCGCCCTCAGGCATCATCTTGACCCCTAGGCTGAGGTGGTTCTGTCCACCCGTCACCACCGGCGTCGTTCGGTCGGTCCAAGAAGAACCGGTCCACGGTGACAGGATGTCGAAGTGACCACCGATCTGCGTGATCTTCTGCGTTCCGAGTTCCGCTGGACCAACCCCGGCCCGAACAGCGAATATCTGGTCAGCGACCGCTCCGGATGGTGGCGTGAGCCGCGGATCCTGGACGCTCTCGGCCCGGCGCTGGCTGATCTCTTCCGATCAGAGCGCCCGACGGTCGTGGTCTCGCCGGAGGTCACCGGATTTCTGCTCGGCCCGCTCGTGGCGCGGTCGCTCGGCGTCGGATTCGTGGAGGCGTACCGGGCCGGGGCGCGCCGGCCGATAGCCGAGCCGATGATCTGGGCCGAGGTGCCGGCCGACCACCGGGGCGACGTCCAGCATCTGGGCGTCCGCGAGCGCCTCTTCACCCCGGACGATCGCATCCTGGTCGTCGACGACTGGGCGTCGACCGGTGCGCAGGCGCGTGGCCTGCGCACCCTGGCCGGCAGCCGGTACGTCGGCACCGCGGTGATCTACGACGAGTGCCCGCCGGCCGTCACCGCGGAACTGGCCATCAGGAGCCTGCTGTCCGGTTCCGACCTGGATCCCTAGGGGCGGGTCCGCTGGTATCCGGCGAGCGCTCCGCGGGTGGGGTGCCAGCCCGTCGCGGTGTACTCGGCCAGGCCGCGCTGCACGTACGGGTCCTGGGCGATCACCTCGCGGGCCTCGGCCTCGGTGTCCACGTCCAGCACGATGACGCCGCCCACGGCCGGCTCCTGGCGGCCGGCCGTCACCGAGAGGCCACGCGCCTCGAGGTCGGCGATGTAGGCGAGGTGGTCCTCGCGGGCCGCGTCGACCTCGGCGAGCGGCTTCAGGTACTTCGAGATCATCAGATACACGACCCCGATCGTAGTTCCGCCGATCGGGGGATACGCGGATCGGCCGACGGCCGGGCGGCCCGGCATGTCCGCCTGGTGACGATTTGCCCTACCTGCTGGCTACCGTTGAGGGGTGCAGATCCAGTTCACCGCGGGCCCCGACCCGGTCCTGATCGCGGCCGCCGTCCGGCGCCGCCTGCGCCGCCCGGTGCTGCTGGCCCGCTGCGCGGGGTGGGCCGCCCTGCTGGCTGCCGCGTTCCTGCTGGTCACCAGGGACAGCCTGCACCCGGCGCTGCTCGTGGCCGGCGTCGCGCTCGCCGCCGGGGTGCCGCTCGTGCTGCTCAACCGCGCGGCCCGACGGGCGATCTGGGACGGCCGGGTGACGACCTTCGAGATCAGCGACGCCGGTGTTGCGAGCGCGGATCCACGAAGCTGTCATTCGTACGCATGGGCTGCTCTGAAATCAGTGGAGGAACTCCCCGGCCAGCTCCTCTTCACGCTGGGGGACATGCGGTTCCTGCCGGTGCCGACCGCGGGCCTGACCACCGCACAGATCGATCAGATCCTGGACGTGGCCGCCGCCGGCGGACTCGCGGTGAGCCGGCTCAGGATGTCGGCCATGTCCGGAAGTTGAGCGCCGACCGGCTCGCCGTCGGACCCCGCTGCCCCTGGTAGCGCGAGCCGTAGACGGACGACCCGTACGGGTGCTCGGCCGGGCTGGACAGCCGGAAGATGCACAGCTGGCCGATCTTCATGCCCGGCCACAGCTTGATCGGCAGATTCGCCACATTGGAGAGCTCCAGCGTGACGTGCCCGGAGAAGCCCGGGTCGATGAAGCCGGCCGTCGAGTGCGTCAGCAGACCGAGACGCCCGAGGCTGCTCTTCCCCTCCAGCCGGGCAGCCAGCTGCTGGCCGAGAGTGATCACCTCGAGGGTGGACGCCAGCACGAACTCGCCCGGGTGCAGCACGAACGGCTGACCATCCTCCACCTCGACGGCGGCGGTGAGCTCGTCCTGCTGCTCGGCCGGATCGATGTGCGTGTACAGGTGGTTGTTGAACACCCGGAAGAAGCGGTCCAGCCGCACGTCGATGCTGGACGGCTGCATGAGCGACGGCTCGAACGGCTCCAGCGAGAGATCCCCGGATTTGATCTCGGAGACCAGGTCACGGTCGGAGAGCAGCATCGCAACACCATACCGACCTGCCCATATCGGCGTGTTCGGTGGATGACTCGAACACTTGTTCGATAGAATGTGGTCATGGCATCCTGGTCCGACTTCGCGGCAGCCGAGCCGACGCTCGCCGCCGGCGTCCGCGCGCTCCTCCAGCAATACGGTCCCGGCATGGGCTACCTCGCCACCGTCCGCGCCGACGGCGGCCCCCGCGTGCACCCGGTCTCCCCGGTCTTCACCGACGGCGGCCTCTACTGCTTCATCGTCGACTCGCCGAAACGCCGCGACCTGGAGCGCGACGGGCGCTACGCCCTGCACTCCTACCCGCCGGAGGACAGCGACGACGAGGCCTCGCTGACCGGCCGCGCCATCCCCGTCACCGACCCGGTCACCATCGCCCACCTGGCCGGCGCCCTGCACGCCTCACCCGACGTCGACTGGCGCCTCTTCGAACTCACCGTCGAGACCGCCATGCTCCGCCACCACGGCCCGGCCGGCGCCCTCCCACTGGCCGAGTCCCCCTTCACCGCCGCGTTCACCCAGACGTGGCGGGCCCCCCACAACTTACGGCGGCCGCTGGCCATAGCGAGTTGATCGCGGGGCGGTCCCGCCACACTTCCGGATAATCAGGTACAGTGGGGCCGCTTGCGGGTGTAGTTCAATGGCAGAACATCAGCTTCCCAAGCTGACAGTGCGGGTTCGATTCCCGTCACCCGCTCATCGGTGAGAGGCCCGTGTCCGCGGAAAGCGCGGACCGGGCCTCCTCGCATTTCTGCTTGGGCCGAGCCCTCGGGCCCACGGCGCGGCGGCGACGTCTGGGTGCGTGGTGTTCGCCGTCGCAGCGTTAACAGTGAACACTGAGCTTGGGTGGCGCCTGAGCGAACTAGAAGAGTCCCTCTGGCTTGGCAGTAGCTGACGGCTGCACGCGGCGATACTTCGTATGCTTGCTTGCGGTCGATGCCTCGGTCGCCTCGACCAACCCTTCACGACGAAGCATCGTCAGCCATCGACGAACCGTCTGATCGGACAAGCCGGTCCTGGCGGCGAGTTCGGCGCGAGAAGCGGTCGTTGCACCCAGCGCCTCGAGAATTTCTTCGCGGCGGTCAGCCGGCGCCATCCGACCAGATCGGGCACTCCCGTCACCCGCCACGAGCCGCTGAGGCAAACGGTATCTGGCCCATCTACCGGTGCCCACTTGCTCAACGAGCTCACGTGCCACCAGGTCCTGAAGTTCGGCGGTGACCTTGCGGGAGTCAAGGCCGGTCATCTTGCGATAACTGGCGTTGTCGATGACCGTGCCGTCATGCATCACGCCAAGAGCCATGCACTGACTGTCGGTCAGCCCCGTTTGACCGAGGCTACCTATCCACCGGACCACATCGTCGCTGAGTAAAGAATGGTTGGGGAACGTCACCACGAAAGACGAGATCCGATCGTCGAACTTCGGCGCGGTCATACCAGAACGACGCAATGAGATCAGCATGGCTCGGATTCCCGACCCCCGGTTCTCGCACACCGTTCGATCTTCACCCGGAATCGGAACATCCTCCAGGACCCTGAGAAGCGAGGCGTTCCTGGAGGATGTCGCTCCTTCATCGCCGAGGTTCTCCAGCGTTACCGGACCGTAGAGCCCACCCGCGTTGCGTATGACCAAGCGGTCGGGGAACATCTCCACCTGGACCTGCGCGCCCCGAGATGCTGCAGAGAGATCCCTGTGGACAAGAGCGTTAGTCACAGCCTCCCTGAGGGCGGTTTCCGGGTACTCCCAAATGTCCTGCCGTCCAGCGCCGGTCGTTATGGAGCGACGTGACATGTTCCGCTGAATGGCCGCCAAGGCATCGCGGACCATGACTGGAATTGGGCCCTCGATCGCAACACTGTCCAGAAACCTGACACCCGTCTCCTCGGCCGACCCGCCGGGCGTGGGGTAGTGAACAAACGTCAGCATGAGCTGGGGAAAGTGTTCTTGAGGGTAGGTACCGAGGGCCAGGAGCCCGCCGACAGACACGTCGTCACCCGATCCGTCCGAACGCGGGATCAACACCTTCGTGCGGCGGAGGATCTCCTCTACGGTGAGGTCACGGTAGGAATAAGGGCGGCTGCTGCGAAGGCGCAGCATCATCGCCGAGACCAGGTGGGAGTCGAGAGCGTCGGCTCCCACGCCTGGGACTGGCTCCAAATCGTCCTTCGGCTGCCCTCGTGCAGACAACATCATCTGCACTTCATAGCTGGACAGTTGCCGGTCGCCGTCATGCAGCCGCGTGTAGGCCCCCTTGGTCAGGCCGGCACCTCTGTAGTAACAGGGCTTCTGCTCACGCGGAATCTCCGGCACCTCGGCGACGACCAGTTGAACGCCCTCGAAGGGATGGATCTGTATGTAGGGTCGGACCGGCGGCTCCATCTCGCTGGCGCAGAGCGAGGCCAAGTCCGCGGCTAGCTTGGCGGGATCAGCCAGCTTGACCGGCTGAAATCTTTCGTTTTCATCCAGTCCGAGGACGACAACCCCACCGCGGGTGTTGGAGAAGGCCGACAACGTCTCCCGCAGGCTCTTAGGAAGGCCTCCCTGCGCCTTTTTCACCTCGATGTCGGCCACGTCGCTACCTAGTACGCGGAGGTTCTCGACAATTTCAGCAAGTTCCTCGGCGTTCACGGTCCACCATCCTGCTAACCATCCTGATTATCAGGCAGGTTAGCAGGATACGGAGAGCACCGACTCCCGTCACCCGCTCGGGGTGCGCGCTCTGTGGGTGGTCGCTCTTCCCTTTCTTTTGTACGAGGTTCCGACCGCCCACAACCGCATCGGCGGGGTCACCGGTTTTCGGCGCGGGGTTGGTGGGTGGGCCTGGCCGTTGGGCGGGTTTCGCTATCGGTGGGTGGCTGGGCTTCCTGCGGGTCGATGGGTTTGGATCTCTGCTGCTAGGGTGCAGCCACGTGTGCTCGGGGGTGCCACGGTGGCCTCGCGCCCACTGGTGGAAGTCCCCCGTTCTTCGGTCATCAGGAGGATCGGTTGGGGACTGCCCGCCGGCTGCTCGGTTCAGTTCGTCTCATCTCTTTTCTCTCCCTTGTCTCGGTGCTGGTCGGCGGGACCCTCGCCGCCCCGGCCACAGCCGCCGCGCAGGCCGCCGCCGGCAGCGAGATCGTTGTTCCGGCCGCGGCCCGGGCCGTGCCCCGCGCCACCCGGATCCTCAATGCCGGTGACAGCGGCTTCCTGTGGGCTCAGGAAGGTGACGATCGGCTGCTCTGGACCGCCTATGCGAGCGGGGCGACGAACGCCCTCCCGCAGCGGCTGCCCGAAAAGCTGGTTTACGACGTCGATTCCGGATATTTCCGGAATGGCCCTTCCTTCCAAGCGGGCTGGTACGGCGCCGGCTCCGATGTGGTCGCCACCCTCGACGGGTCGGAGGTCGAACTCCGCGACACCACGGGAGTCCTCCGCACGGTCAGCTTGCCGGAGGGACACTCCTACCGCGGAACCTTCGGCGGCGTCGTCCTCAGCCGGAGTGGCGGGGACGGAACGCCGGAGGCCTACCACCTGTGGCGGCCGGCCGGCAGCGAGACCGTGGTCATGCCGGAAGGTGCGGAACAGATCCAGGTCGAGGACGGCGACGCCCGTTCGGTGGTCCTGCGATTCCAGACCGCCGAGGGCAGCCGCTGGGGCATCCTCGACCTGGCCACCGCCGTCGTCACCCCGCTGACCGGCGACGACGGCTGGGCCGCCGACGCGGTCCGGCTCGCGGCCGGCTCGGTTCTGCGGATCCGGTCCGGGTGGATGAAGCTCGACCTCTACGACCGGGACGATCTGTCGGCCGAGCCCCGGCAGGTCGACAGCGGGGCGTTCTCCTACGAGGCCGAGTACGGCGTCGTCGGGTCGACGATCCTCGCCGTCGAGCCGGTCTGGCCGGGCAACAACCTGTACCGCGGACAGACGCTGTGGGCGGTGTCCGCCACCGACGCCGACCCGGACCAGGTCTCCGTGATGAACCCGGCCGCCCACCAGATCGCGGCCGCCCCGGACGGGTCGGTGCTCGTCGCCGGAGCGGCGGAGTACCGGGCCACCGGCGACCTCGACTGGGGGATCTACCGGGTGAGCCGGCAGGCGGACGGCTCGATCGTCCGCAGCCGGGTGACGGCGGTGCAGCCGATGCCCGCCCAGGTGCACGGGCTCGCTCTGGGCAGCGGGATCCTCTCCACCGCCTCGGCCGGTGACCACTACAGCCCCGGCGACGTGATCGGGGCCTATCGGAGTGACTGGCTCGGCACGTCCGGCGTCGTCCGGTCGAGTGTGGACGGCTACGTGGCGTCCTGGGAGGGCTACTGCGGGGAGAGTCAGCCGCGGTGCATCACGATGTTCGCCGACGGCGCCGGGCACCAGGGCCGCCTCATGAACGCGCAGTCGGACCGGACCACGCTGACCGTCAACGGCAAGAGCACCCCGGGGCCCAGTGTCACCAGCGGTCTCGACAGCCCCCAGCTCGGCGAGCTGTCCGGCCGGTACGGCGTGATCAACTCGGCGTCGTCGACCGCGCAGCAGATCGTCGACTTCCGGCGCGGCGCCGTGCTGCAGAAGCGGAACCGGGTCGGCACCGCGATCTGGGGCGACATCCTGTGGAGCGGGGCCGCCGAGGGCGGCACCGTGCAGGCGAAGCGGATCTCGTCCGGGGCCGCTGTCGAGAGCTTCACCACGCACAACGGCTGCACCCCGTCGGAGCTTCAGGCCGCCGGCCGGTTCGTCTACTACACCTGCGTCGACTACTGGGGCGGCGTGCAGGGTTCCGGCCTCTACGACCGGGTCGCCAAGCGCACCACGACCGCACCGGCCGGCGACGTGCTGCTCGGCGACGGCTACCTGGTCGAGAAGGCCGACGGCGCCGGCCTGCGCCTGTTCGACCTGCACGGCGGCCTGCCTGCGGGCGGGTCGCACACCGCGATCCCGAGCCGGGTGCTGGTCACCGCGGCGCAGCTCGGCACGTTCACCGAGCGGCGCACCAGCTGGACCGTGGACCGGTTCGGCGGCGGCGTGGCCTACGCCGACGACCAGCAGCGGGTGCACGTCGTGCCGTCCGGTGTCCCGGCGCCCGCGATCTCCGTCATCGACTCGGTGACCGGCACCGCGGCGGCGAACTGGACCGGCGACTGGTGGCTCTCCAAGCCGGCCGCGTCGTGGCAGCTCACGTTCAAGAACACCGCCGGGGCTACGCTGCGGACGATCAACGGCTCGACCGCGTACGGCCTGATCCACGCGACCTGGGACGGCAAGGACTCGGCCGGCAAGGCGGTCGCCGACGGGACGTTCACCTGGACGCTCACGGCCAAGCCCGCCGACGGGATCGGCGCCGCGCTGACGACCGGCACCGCGCCGGCGCCGCTCACCGCGACCCGGGCCCCGGCGATCGGCGGAACCGTGGCGGTCGGCTCCACCGTGACCGCGTCGACCGGCACCTGGTCGCCGGCGCCGACCTCATACGCCTACCAGTGGGCCGCCGGCGGCGTGGCGATCAAGGGCGCGACCGGTTCCTCGTACGCAATCCCTGCTTCTCTGCTCGGAAAGCGCCTCACCGTGACCGTCACGGCCAAGCGCGCCGGTCACCCGAACGGCGTGTCCACGTCGGCGGCGTCGGCGGCGGTCGCGGCCGGCCGGGCCCCGAAGGCGACGAAGGCGCCTGCCGTCACCGGCACCGTGGCGGTCGGCTCCACCGTCAAGGCCACAGCCGGCACCTGGTCGCCCGCGGCGAGCTCGTACGCCTACCAGTGGGCCGCCAACGGCGTGGCGATCAAGGGTGCGACCGGTTCCTCGTACACGATCAGCGCCTCCCAGCTCGGGAAGCGCCTCACCGTGACCGTCACCGCGAAGCGTGCCGGTCACACGAACGGTGTGGCGAAGTCGGCGTCGTCGGCGAAGGTCGCCAAGGGCAAGGCGCCGAAGGCGACGAAGAAGCCGAAGGTCACCGGCACCGCCAAGGTCGGCAAGAAGGTGAAGGCTTCGGTCGGCACCTGGTCGCCGAAGGCGACCTCCTACCGGTACGAATGGCGGCTGAACGGGAAGCTGATCAAGGGGGCGACCGGCGCGACGCTGAAGCTGAAGTCCTCGATGAGGAAGAAGAAGCTGACCGTCACGGTGATCGCCAAGCGGACCGGCCACACGGACGGCCGCGCCACGAGCGCCTCGGTCAAGATCCGCTGATCGAGACGAAGACGTTGTCGATGGCCCCCGCGAACTGATCGTTCCCGGGGGCCGCTCCCTTTCCGCCGACCCGCAGCGGCTCGGCGTTCGCGATCGAGAGCATCGGCGGGACCGGGACCCAGGCCCGCAGCACGCCGTCGACGATCATCAGGAGCCGGTTGGGGGTCCGCCGGCACTCGAGGTCGTGCCAGGCGCCGTCGGCCACGTCCAGGAAGGGCTCGGCCCGGTAGATGCGGGCCCGCTGACCGGCGATCACGCAGCTCGGGTGGCCCTGCCGGTGGTCGACCTGGAGCTTGAACTGGCTGATGCCGCCGACCGAGTAGCCCTTCTGCAGCACGTTCGCGCCGTCGGCCAGGTCGGCGTGGGTCATCAGGACCGAGGCGCCGTAGCGGAGCGGGCGCCGGCCCGGGTTCAGGTCGTCGTCGCGGACCCCTTCGAGGATGGCGCGGGGGCAGTCGCGCTCGCGGGGCAGCGTGCAGCGGTCCGGATAGTCGACGGCCAGGCCACCCCCGTTCGGCGAGGAGCGCGGCACCAGCCGCAGCGTCCCGCCGTTCTGCCCGAGCGGCCGGAGCCGAAAGCGCCCGCTCAGGTCGGCGATCGGGTGGCCGGCACCCTCGTCGAAGTCGTACCGGACGGTCAGGGGACCGCCCGCGACCCGGACCCGGGCCGGGTTGATGGGGTCGGTGAGCCCGCCACTTGCGGGTGACGCCGGTACCGCATCGGCCCTCGCCGGGGCATGATTGATCAAGAGAAGTGCGCAGCCGAGGACGAGTGTGGCTGACAGGGCGCCGACCGGAACGACACGCCGTCTTCTGTGAAGCATGCGGTTAATTGTCCGGATTGCTCCCCCGTCGTCCGCTTGAAACTCCGAGTGTGAGCGAAAGCACCCATACGCGGTAAACCGAACACCCGAGGGCAAAAACCGGATAATGCCCCGATCGAGTGATCAGCGCAGCTTCGCGGCGGCGCCGGCCGGCTCGCCGACGACCGCGTGCAGCACGTCGTCCAGGGTGATCACGCCGAGCGGCCGCCGGCCGTCGCTCACCAGCACGATGTGCAGCCGGTCCCGCCGCATGGTCAGGAGCAGGTCGGCGAGGCTGCGCTCCGGCGCCACCACCGCGAGGGGACGGATCACCTCGGCGGGTATCGGCAGGCGCCGCTGCGGCCCGGCGTACCCGAGGACGTCCTTCACGTGCACGAAGCCCAGCACCCGCCGGGTGTCGCGCTGGACCACCGGGAATCGCGAACGGCCGCTGCGGGTCGCCACCGCCTCGAGCGTGGCCGGCGAGACGTCGGCCGCCACCGTGGTCACCCGCGACCAGGGCAGCAGCGTGTCGGCGGCGGTCCGGCTGTTGAGGCCGAGGGCCGCGTGGATCCGGGCGTACTGCTCCGAGCCGAGCAGGCCCTCGCTGCGCGCCTGGGTGACCATGCCGGCCAGCTCCTCGGCCGTGAAGACCGTCTTGACCGCGTCCGTCGTCTCGATCTTCCAGAGCTTCAGGATCAGCCGGGACGCCCAGCGCATCGCGTTGAGCAGCGGCTTCGTGGCGGTGCAGAACGCCAGCATGAACGGGCCGAGGATGAGCGCCGAGCGCTCCGGGCCGGCCAGGGTGATGTTCTTCGGCACCATCTCGCCGATCACCGTGTGCAGGAACGTCACGATCACCAGGGCGAAGACGAAGGCCACCGGGTGAATGGCGTTGTCGGGCAGGCCGGTCGCCGCGAACGGGCCCTCCAGCAGGTGCGCCACGGTCGGCTCGGCCAGCGCGCCGAGCACCAGCGTGCAGATCGTGATGCCGAGCTGCGCTCCGGCGATCATGAGCGGGATCTGGCTCATCGCGGAGAGCGCCCAGCGGGCCGCCTTGGACGTCTCGGCGAGCGGCTCCAGGGCGGTGCGGCGGGACGCGATCAGCGCGAACTCGCCGCCCACGAAGAGACCGTTGCCGACCAGCAGCACCGCGACGAAGAGGAGCTCAGTCATCGGCCGGCTCCGGCGGGGCGACCACCCGCACCTGCTCGATGCGGTGCCGGTCGACCTCCATCACGGTGAACTCCCACCCGTGCTCCTCCAGCGACTCGCCGACGACCGGGATGTGCCCGAGCCGGGCGAGCAGGAAGCCGGCCAGTGTCTCGTACGGGCCCTCGGGCAGCCGGAAGCCGGTCTGCTCCAGCGTCTCGTCCTCCCGGAGCAGGCCGTCCACCAGGAACGTCTTCTCGCCGCCGGGCGCGGTCAGCTCCTGGCTGCCGATCTCGTCGAGGTCGGTGTCGTACTCGTCGGCGATCTCGCCGACCAGCTCCTCGATCAGGTCCTCGACCGTCACGACCCCGTCGGTGCCGCCGTACTCGTCCACCACGATCGCGAGGTCCGCATCGGCGGCGCGGAGAGCAGCCAGAACCTTGTCGAGACCAAGGCTTTCGGGTACGTAGACCGCTTCCCTGGCGAGGGTCGACACCTTGATGGCGGCCCTTCGCTCGGGGGGCACTCCGAGCGCCTCGTTCACCCCGACCACGCCGGTCACCACGTCGAGCGTGTTCTCGTAGACGGGGAAGCGGGTGTGCCCGGTCTGCCGGGCCACGGTGATCAGGTCGGCCACGCTCGCGGTGGTCTTGAGGCCGACCACGTCGACGCGTGGGGTCATCGCCTTGGCCGCGCGCTTCTCGCCGAACCGGATCGTCCGGCGCAGCAGCGTCGCGGTCTCGTCGGGCAGCGCGCCGGCCCGGGCGCTGATCGCCGCGAGCAGGCCCAGCTCCTCGGGGGACCGGGCGCTCGCCAGCTCCTCCTGCGGCTCGATGCCGAGGCGGCGGACCAGCCAGTTGGCGGTCCCGTTCAGCGCCGCGATCAGCCACTTGAAGAGCGTCGAGAACCCGCGCAGCGGCGCCGCGGTGAGCAGCGCGAGGCTCATCGGGCGGGCCAGCGCCGCGTTCTTCGGCACCAGCTCGCCGAAGAGCATGGAGAGCAGGGTCGCCGCGACCAGCGCGCAGATGTGCGTGACGGTCTCGGTCGCCGAGCCGGCGAGCGGCTTCACGAGCGGCGTGAAGATCTCGGAGAGCGCGGGCTCGGCCAGGTAACCGGTGAGCAGCGCGGTCAGCGTGATGCCGAGCTGGGCGCCGGAGAGCTGGAAGGAGAGGCCGTGCAGTGCCGTGCGGACCGTACGCGCCCGGCGGTCCCCGGCCATGGCACGTTGCTCGATCTCCGCCCGGTCGACCGTGACGAGACCGAACTCGGCGGCCACGAAGAACGCGTTGCCCGCCGTGAGCAGCACGAAAGCCGCCAACGAGAGCACCGCGGTCAGGAGCAGGCCGTCCATGATCGCTTCACCTCGGCCATCATTCTGCCGGATCCGGGCCTTCCGGGACCAACCGTGACGGTGACAAGAGCCACTACCTTCGAGACATGAGCCTCCTCGACGACTTCATGCTTCTCGCTCACGACCGGCAGGGACGCCGGAAGGCCGACAGCACCCGGCTCGACTACGGGCTGGGCGGCGCGGTGCTGATGGAGCTGGCCCTGACGGGCCGGATCGACGTGGTGGACAAACGGGTCGTGGTCCTCGACCGGACCCCGACCGGCGATCCGATCGTCGACGACGCGCTGCGTCAGATCGACGGCGACCCGAAGGGCCGCAAGGCCGGCCACTGGGTGAAGAAGCTGGCCAAGGGTACGCGGAAGCGGGTGCTGGCCCGGCTCGTCGGCACCGAGGTGCTCGAGGAGGAGCACTCCTCGGTCCTGGTGATCTTCCCGCGCACCCGGTACCCGTGGGTGACGGACACCGAGCCGTCCGCCCGGGCGGACGCGCGGGAACGGATGCGCGCCGCGATCCTCGGGGGCGATGCGGGCCCTCGTACGTCCGCGCTCTGTGCCCTTGTCGCGGCCGTCGAAATGGAGCGCAAGGTCTTCCCGGAGCTCGACCGCAGGATGGTCAAGCGGCGGCTCAAGGAACTCAGCGAGGGCGAGTGGGCGGCCGTGGCCGTCCGCAAGGCGATCCAGGAGGTGCAGGCGGCACTCGCGGCCGCGAGCATCGGCGGCGCGGTGGCGGCCACCGGAAGCTGAGCCCAACGGCCGCTCCCGTCACGGGAGCGGCCGTTTCACGGGAAACCTCAGGCGTCCTGCTTGAGCGAGCGCAGCAGCACGGTCGCGACGTCGACGACCTCGACCTCTTCCTGCTTGCCCTTGCCGGTCACCCCGTCGCCGATCATCGTGTAGCAGAACGGGCAGCCCACCGCGATGGTCTTCGCGCCGGTGGCGAGGGCTTCCTCGGTGCGCTCCACGTTGATCCGCTTGCCGATCCGCTCCTCCATCCACATCCGGGCGCCGCCGGCGCCGCAGCAGAAGGAGCGCTCGGAGTTGCGCGGCATCTCGATGACGTTGCCGGCCTCGCCGAGCACCTCGCGGGGCGCGTCGAAGACCCGGTTGTGCCGGCCCAGGTAGCACGGGTCGTGGTAGGTGATGTCACCGTCGATCGGCTGGACCGGGGTGAGCTTGCCCTCCTTGACCAGGTGCGCCAGCAGCTGGGTGTGGTGCACGACCTCGACCTCGAGGCCGAGCTGCTCGTATTCGTTGCCGAGCGTGTTGAAGCAGTGCGGGCAGGTCGCCACGATCTTCTTCGACGTCTTCTCGCCGAGCGCCTCCTGCAGCGTCTCGACGTTCTGCTGGGCGAGCATCTGGAAGATGAACTCGTTGCCGATGCGGCGGGCCGGGTCGCCGGTGCAGGTCTCGCCCTCGCCGAGGATCGCGTACTTGACGCCCGCCTCGTTGAGCAGCGTCGCGACCGCCCGGGTGGTCTTCTTGGCCCGGTCCTCGAACGCGCCGGCGCAGCCGACCCAGAACAGGTAGTCGAAGTCCTCGACCTCGCCGACCCGCGGCACCTCGAAGTCGAGGCCCTTGGTCCAGTCCTCGCGGGTGTTCTGCGGGGCGCCCCACGGGTTGCCCTTGTTCTCCAGGTTGCGCAGCATGACGCCGGCCTCGCTGGGGAAGCTCGACTCGATCAGGACCTGGTAGCGGCGCATGTCGACGATGTGGTCGATGTGCTCGATGTCGACCGGGCACTGCTCGACGCAGGCGCCGCAGGTGGTGCACGACCAGAGCACGTCCGGGTCGATGACGCCCTGGTCCTCGGCGGTGCCGATCAGCGGCCGGTTGCCCTCGGCCAGCGCCAGGACGTCCATGTGCGCGAGCTGGGCCTCGGTGGCCTTCTCCTCGCCCATCAGGTCCTTGCCGCCGCCGGCCAGGAGATAGGGAGCCTTCGCGTACGCGTGATCGCGCAGGCTCAGCACCAGCAGCTTCGGCGACAGCGGCTTGGCCGTGTTCCACGCCGGGCACTGCGACTGGCAGCGGCCGCACTCGGTGCAGGTGGAGAAGTCGAGCAGGCCCTTCCAGGTGAACTGCTCCACCTGGTTGACGCCGAAGAGGTCCTTCTCCGGGTCGGCCTCCTCGAAGTCGAGCGGCTTGCCCTCGCTCATCATCGGCTTCAGCGCGCCGAGGCCGGAACCGGCCGGCTTCTCCGGGTTGCGCTTGAAGTAGATGTTGAAGAACGCCAGGAACCGGTGCCAGGCCACGCCCATCGTCGGGTTGAGCGAGATGGTGATCAGCCAGGTCATCGAGATGCAGATCTTGATGAGCGCCATCCAGGTGGCGCCGTCCTCCCAGGCCGGGAGGACCGCGCCGACCGCGTGGCTGACCGGAGTGGCCCAGAGCGGGTACTCGAAGTGGTCGGTGGCGACCTTGAACCCGCGGATCAGGAAGCCGAAGATCAGCACGCCGACGATGACGGCCTCGACGAAGTACGCCTGCCACATCGTCGAGCCGAGGAACCGGCTGCGCTTCTTGACGCCCGGCTTCTCGCGCTGGCGCACGAACACCAGGTAGAGGATGGCGATCGTGCCGAGGATCCCGAACCACTCGGTGACCAGGCCGAAGATCGTCCAGTGCCCGATGATCGGCAGGCCCATCGCCGGCGCCGCGACCTCGAAGTACGCCTCGAGGACCAGCAGCGACAGGATGATGAACGAGAACATCACGAACCAGTGGGCCGCGCCGATGGCGGACCACTTGAGCATCCTGGTGTGGCCGACCGTCTCGGTCAGCATGGTCTTCGTCCGGGTCTTCGGGTCGGCGAAGCGAGCCGGATCCGGCTGGCCGCGACGGATCACCGAGGTGATCGTCAGCACGGCCTTGACCGCCAGGTAGACGGCCACAATCGTGATCGCCCCGGCTAAGACGGTGGCGACGATCTGTGGAGTGTCCATCCGGTTGTGCCTCCTCGGTCGGCGGTGCGCCAGCCCATGTTACCCACGAGTAATAGACGGGCGCGCACCAGTCCGTCAAGGTAAAGCGCACCCCACGCCGGACGGGGGTGCGCTCACTTTGGCAGATTTTCACGTATCCGCAGGAAGCGGAGTGTGAAACCTAACGCCAGCGGGAGAGGAGGCCCAGCGAGGCGACCATGCAGCCGAAGCCCACCGCGAGGTTCCAGTAGCGCCAGCTCTCGACCGGCCACTGCTGCGACGACAGGTAGTAGATCACCAGCCACGCGATGCCGATGACGATCAGGGCGACCGCGGTGAACGGAATCCACGCGGGACTCGGCTTCTTGGACTCCCCCGCCACCGCCGGCCGGATGTCCGACGGCGGGGTGTAGACCTTCTTCTTGCGAACCTGAGACTTCGGCACGGTGCTCTCCTGAGGGCAACAAGTGGTGAACAACCCACCGCTGGGCCGGCTCCGGAAGCCCCGAATGCTGCCCGTGGCGAATACTGTTCGACAGCTAGCGTAGTCAAGGCGGCGCTCGGACAGGCACCCGCCGGGCGAGGAAAATACCTGGAGTCGGGTTCGACAGGGGGACTGGGGTGGTGTTTTCGGCGGGCGGCGACGGCATCGACGGGCGCGAAAATGCCCGTGACGGTGCTGGTGGGGCCTCCTGGCGGCTCGTGCTGCGGCGTGCCGCGCGCGGCCTGAGGCCCCGTCGCGACCACAAGAAATCAATCTGGTCGGCGGGGGTCCCGCTGATCGCCCTGGCGGCGGGTCTGCTCTTCACCACGTCGGCGACGACCGCCGACGGCACGGCCCTGCGCGACGACCGGCGGCCCCAGCTGGCCCAGCTGATCGCGGAGAAGCGGGACCGGCTCGCGGCGAGCGAGGAGCGGGCCGCCGATCTGCTCGCCGAGGTCGACCAGGAGACCGCCCGGCTCGCCGAGGTCGACCAGCCGGTGAAGACCGCCCGGGAGAACGCCGACGCGATCCGGGAGCCGGCCGGCTTCACCGGGCTGCGCGGGCCGGGCCTGACCGTGACGCTCAACGACTCCCCGCGGCGCGGCTCCGACTTCGCCGAGAACGCGCCGGACAACGACGATCTCGTGGTCCATCAGGGTGACGTCCAGGCCGTCGTGAACGCCCTCTGGGCCGGTGGAGCGGAGGCTATGACGATCATGGATGTCCGCGTCATCTCCACGAGCGCGGTACGCTGTGTCGGCAATACGCTGCTCCTTCACGGCCAGGTCTTCTCGCCACCGTTCAAGATCACGGCGATTGGCGAACCCACAGCCATGAGTCGTGCGTTGGACTCGGCAGAGGGAGTCAGGCAGTTCCGCGAGGCCGTCGCCGACTTCGGGCTCGGTTACACGGAAAAGGTGGAGAAAAACGTGACAGTGCGGGCGTACGACGGTTCGACCGACCTCCGATCGGCGCAGGCTGCCCAGTGAGTCGGCACCGCGCCCCGGACAACGACGGCCACACGGCCTACATCCCTCGCATTTCGGACGCTTCGGACGACGGCGTGCCCGGCGGTCCGCTGGCGCCCCCGGTCGGTCTGGGCGGTCTCAACGGCCGCCCCGCCGGCCGCCCCTCGCCCGAGCAGTCCCCTCCGGATCAGGCGACTCCTGATCGGGCCGTTTCGGATCGGGCCGCTCCTGATCGGGCCGCTTCGGATCGGGCCGCTTCGGATCGGGCCGCTTCGGATGCCGAGGTGAGTGCCGCGGCTGCGGCCGCGCGTCGCCGCGCCCTCCAGCCGCAGGCGAAGCCGTCCGAGCCGTTCGACTTCTTCGACGAGCCTTCTTCCGTACGCGGAAGCACCGAGCACCCGCCGGTCTCGCCGGCCCGCATCCCGGGAGAGGGCCCGACCGCCCCCATCCCGCCGGCGGCCACCCCACCTTCCCGGGGTGGCTCTCAGCCCTCCGGCGGCGCCGTCTCTCCGGGTGTGTCGTCTTCCGGCGTGTCGTCCTCGGGCATGGACCAGCTGGCCGCCCCGTTCCCCGGTTCCAGGCCGATGCCCGGTACGCGGCCCGCTGAGCAGCCTTCCTGGGTGCCGCAGAAGCCGCAGACGACCCAGGCCCCCGGCTGGACCGATCCGGCCGCCACAGCCCAGATCAGCACCGCAGGTGCCACTCCGCATCCGCAGTCCCGCGGCGACGCCACCACCGGCTGGCCCGCCACGCCCGGCGAGCCCACCACCGGATGGTCGGCAGCACCCGCTTCCCCGGCCGCGCAGTCCGCCGCCGCGCAGTCCGCCGCCGCGCAGTCCGCCGCCGCGCAGTCCTCAGTCGCGCAGCCCTCAGTCGCGCAGTCGCCCGCCCCGCAGTCGCCGGCCGCCGCGCCGAACACCCGCGTGGGCCGCCGCCGCCGTGCAGAATCGGTCAGCGAGACCCAGGCCGCCGCCGGCTGGAACCCGTCTGCGACCCCGCAGAGCCCGGCCTCCCAGGGCCTCCCGACGCCGCACAGCCCGGCCGCGCCCGCCGCCCAGGCCCCCACGGTCCTGACGCCGGCCATCGCGAGCCCAGCGGTCCCGGCCGTCCCACCGGTCGCGCAGCCTCCGGCGCACGCTTTCCCGCCTGCCACACAGCCCGCGGGCCAGGCTTTCCCGCCCGGCGCGCAGAGCCCGACCCAGGCCGTCCCGCCCGTGCAGAGCCCGACCCAGGCCGTCCCGCCCGTGCAGAGCCCGACCCAGGCCGTCCCGAACACGGCGGTCCCCGGACCGGCGGCCGCCGACGCCACCTCGACGTTCGGCGCGGTCGGCGCGGCTGGTGCGGCCGCTGCTGGTGGGGACAAGCCGGCCTGGGCCGCGAACGGCGCGGTCGGGCCCACTCGTGACCCGAGTGTCACGACGGTCATCCGTACGATCGACGCCCCCACCGGCATGCTGCCCACCCTCCCGGCAGGCGCCCCCCTTCCCGGCAAACTCACCGTGCTGCCGCCGGGCGCGGCGGCGCAGGCCGCCCGCGAGGCGGCCGGACCCGACGCCACCGTCGGCGCCGCCACGGTGAGCGCCACCCCGGCCGTCCGGCCCGCGGGCCCGGACGACGCCGGAACCCCCGGCGACGACGACGCCGACAGGCCGAAACGCGGCGAGCGGGTGGTCAAGCTCCGTCCGGAGCAGACCGGCGAGGGATACAAGAGCGTCTACTCCGAGCTGACCCGCCCGAGCGTCGGCTCGCGGATTCGCACCGGCATCCGCACGTCCGGTGAAGTGATGATCACTTTCGGTCTGGTCGTGCTGTTGTTCGCGGGCTACCAGGTCTTCGGCAACTCGGCGAAGGTGCAGTCCGAGCAGGACACCCTCGCGCAGGAGCTGGACCAGGCGTGGAACGACCCGACCGTCGCGCCGACCGCCACCAACGCGGCGGCGCCCGCCGCGCCCGGTGACAGCCTCGTCGGCCGCCTCTACATCCCGAAGTTCGACAAGGAGTGGGTGGTCGTCAACGGCGTCGAGCCGGACGACATCAAGTACGCGCCCGGCCACTACCCGGACACCGCCATGCCCGGCGAGATCGGCAACTTCTCGGTCGCCGGCCACCGGATCAAGAAGATCTTCTGGCGGCTGGACGAGATGAACGACGGCGACGTCATCGGCGTCGAGACCCGCGACAGCTGGTACGTCTACCACGTCTACAAGTCCGAGATCGTCCGCCCGCATCAGGTCGAGGTCGTCGCGCCGGTGCCCGGCAAGCCCAGGGCGAAGCCGACGAAGGCGCTGCTCACCCTCACCACGTGCAACCCGAAGTTCAACAACTACGAGCGGCTCATCGTGCACGCCGAACTGGTCAGCACGGTCCCGCGCGACCCGAGCAAGCCCGACGCCGGCATGCCGGCCGAGATGAAGGCCTCCTGAGACGATGTACGCCTGGATCTGGCGCAAGCTCCCGGGTGCCGTCTGGAGCAAGCTGTCCATCTCGCTGGGACTGGTCGCGGCCACCGGCGCGCTGCTCTGGTACGTGATCTTCCCGTGGGCGACGCCGCTGCTGCCCTTCGACGACGTGCAGGTCGAGTCCGGCACCGGCCAGGACGCCGAGACGGTGATCCCCGGTGACGACGGCGGCGCCGGCGACGAGGACGCGCCCGAAGAGCTGCCCTACAGCACCCACTCCAACGACCCCCACCCCAGCGAGACCGCCAGCAGGTGATGAGTTGCGCATCCTTGTCATAGACAACTACGACTCGTTCGTCTTCAACCTGGTGCAGTACCTCGGCCAGCTGGGCGCGGAGTGCGAGGTCCGCCGCAACGACGAGATCTCGGTCGACGAGGTGGGCGGCTTCGGCGCGGCCGGCCTGCTGCTCTCGCCCGGACCGGGCTCGCCGGAGCGCGCCGGGATCATGATGGACGTCATCAAGGCGTACGCCGGGAAGATCCCGATGTTCGGCGTCTGCCTCGGCCACCAGGCGATCGGCGCGGCGTTCGGCGCCACCGTGACCCGGGCGCCGGAGCTGCTGCACGGCAAGACCTCGCAGGTCCACCACGCGGGTACGGGCGTGCTCGCGGGCCTGCCCGACCCGTTCACGGCGACCCGCTACCACTCCCTCGCGGTCCTGCCGGAGACGCTGCCTGACGAGATCGAGGTGACCGGGCGTACCGAGTCCGGCGTGGTCATGGCGATGCGGCACCGCGAGCTGCCGATCGAGGGCGTGCAGTTCCACCCGGAGTCGGTGCTCACCGAGGGCGGCCACACCATGCTGGCGAACTGGCTCGCCTCCTGCGGCCTCACGTCGGCCGTGGAGAAGGCGCCGGCCCTCGCCGCCGAGGTGGAGACCCGCCGCAGATCCGCCTTCGCGACCGCATGAGAAAGGCCCGGGGAGATCCCCGGGCCTTTCCGCTAGTTCAGGCCGGTGCCGCCACCGCTGCCGTCGTCCTCTTCCGGGGGAGTCTCCCCGGTCGACGGCTCGGGGCTCGGCGACTCCTCGACCGGCTCACCGACGATGCTCAGCGTGATCGTCGTACCCTTGTCGACCTTCTTGTCCGGCGCGACGCTCTGCTTCGCGACGTCACCCGGGTTGCCCTCGGCCTGGATCGTCTGGATGCTGAAGTTCAGGCCGGCCTGCTCGAGCCGGTCCTGCGCGACCTCCTGCGACAGGCCCTTCACGTCGGGGACCACGACCTGGCTGTTGTCCGAGACCGTCACCGTGATCTCGGTGCCCGGCTCGACCTTCTTGCCGGCGCTCTCCACCTTGAGGACCTCGCCCTTGGGCTGGGCGCTGGCGACCTCGCGGATCACCGGCGTGAAGCCCTTCGCCACGAGCGCCGCCTCGGCCGCGCTGGACGTGCCGCCGACCAGCCCGGTCGGCACCTCGACCTCTTCGGGCGCGTTGCAGAGCTGGTAGCTGACCTGCGCGGTGACCTCGATCTGGGACTGCGCCGCCGGGTCCTGCTTCTCGACGGTGCCGGTGCACTCCTTGTCGACGGTCGGCTTCTGCGCCACCCGGTTGTTGAGCCCGAGCTGATCGAGCTCGGCACGGGCCTGCTCCTCGGTCATGCCTTCGAGGTTCGGCATGGTGACCGTGGCGACCGTGGGCGTGTCGTCGGTGTTGTCCCGGTCGCGGCTCATCGCGAGCGCGACGCCGAGGACGATGACGACGAGCACGGCGAGGCCGGCCAGCGTCGCCATCACCCAGTTCGACTTGTTCTCCGGCGGGCGCTGCTGGGCCACCGACGCCGGGATCGGCCGCTGCATCGTGGTGGCGGCCTGCGGCTGCCACTGCTGCTGCGGGCCCATCGCGACGGTCTCGGCCTGGCTCATCACCGGGGTGGCCATGACCGGGCGGCCGGAGACGGCGCGCAGCGCGTCGGCGCGCATCTCCTGGGCCGACTGGTAACGGTTCAGCGGGTTCTTGGCGAGCGCCTTCAGCGTGATCGCGTCGATGTCCGGCGGAAGGTCCCGGACGATCGAGCTCGGCGGCCGCGGGTCTTCCCGGACGTGCTGGTAGGCCACGCTCACCGGGCTGTCGCCGACGAACGGCGGGTGCCCGACGATCAGCTCGAAGAGGACACAGCCGGCCGCGTACACATCGGAGCGGGCGTCGACGGACTCGCCGCGCGCCTGCTCGGGCGACAGATATTGCGCCGTACCGATCACGGCGCTGGTCTGCGTCATCGTCGTGGCGCCGCTCGCGAGCGCCCGGGCGATGCCGAAGTCCATCACCTTGACCTGGCCGTTCTGCGTGATCATCACGTTGCCGGGCTTGATGTCCCGGTGAATGATCCCGTGCCGGTGGCTGAACTCCAGCGCCGCGCAGATGTCCGCGATGATCTCGAGGGCGCGCCGTGGCTGGAGGCGCTGCTCCTGGGCGAGCACCTCCTTGAGGGTGCGGCCGTTCACGAACTCCATCACGATGAACGGGAGCCGCTCGCCGGTGGCGGAGGTCTCCTCGCCCGTGTCGTAGACGGCGACGATCGCCGGGTGGTTCAGAGCTGCCGAGTTCTGTGCCTCACGCCGGAACCGCTCCTGGAACGTGGCGTCCCGGGCCAGGTCGCTGCGCAGCATCTTGATGGCGACGTCCCGGCCGAGGCGCAGGTCGCGCCCGCGGTGCACCTCCGCCATGCCGCCGTAGCCGAGCAGCTCGCCGACCTGATACCTGCCACCGAGCAGGCGGGCCTGCGCCGTCATAACGTCTGTCGTCCTTCGTTCAGTCGGATCCGGCCGAGCTGGGCATCGGCCTTCATAAGACGGTACGACGCCACCGACACTGGGTCAGCAACCACGCCCGAGCGGAGGATAGCCGCAGAGCTGCTCTGATAGCCCAGCGTGCTGCCTACGGCGCTGCTGCCGTTGCCATCTCGTAATAGGAAAGAGATGACCCCGGCGCAGAGGAGAACGAGAAGGGCGAGCACCACGGCCAGAACGATCAGGACCTGGCGCCCGAAAGTGTTCTCCGGCTTGGCGCCCGGAGACACGGGGGGTGAGTACGCCGGCGGCCCCGACTGGGGCCGATAGGGCGGAGGCTGCGGCGCCGGCGCCGGCTGGCGGTACGGCGGTTGCATCTGCGGCGGCGGGGAGGTCGGCACCGAGGCGGCGCCCCGCGCGCCCGACCCGGACACCGGCCGCGGCACCGAGGCACGCGCCGCCGCGCCGGACTGCGGACGGGCCTGGCCCGAGTGGGGCGGCCCGGAGTGCGGTGCGGAATGAGGAGGGGCCGAGTGCGGCGGGGCGGAATGCGGCGGCGAGGAGATCGGCGGCTGCACGATCCCGGTGGTCAGCGACGCGGCGGCCTGGCGGGCCACCGAGGCCATCGCGGCGGCGCTCGGCCAGCGGCTCGACGGGTCCTTGTCCATGGCGCGGTCCACGATGGCGCGGACCGCCGGCGGGATGTCGCCGGGCAGCGGGCGGGGCGTCTCCCGGACGTGCTTCATCGCGATCTCGATCGGCGTCGCGCCGTCGAACGGGCGGTGGCCGGAGAGGCACTGGTAGGCCACGACGCCCAGCGCGTACACGTCGGAGGCCGGGGTGGCGACGTCGCCGGCGGCCTGCTCGGGCGAGATGTACGACGCCGTGCCGAGCACCGCGCCGGCCACTGTCAGCTGCCCGACCAGCGCCGAGCGCGCGATGCCGAAGTCGGTGAGGACCAGCGTGCCGTTGGGGCGTACCAGAAGGTTTCCGGGTTTGACGTCGCGGTGGACGATGCCGTTCGCGTGCGCTGCCTGCAACGCGTCGGCGGCCTGCGCCACGAGCGCCATCGTCCGGGCCGGCGTCAACCGGCCCACCCGGCTCAGCGTCCGGGAGAGGGCGTCACCCTCCACGTACTCCATGACCAGGAACGCGAGCTGCTGGTCACTGCCGTAGTCGTAGACGTCCACGACGCCCGGGTGGTTGATCGTGGCCATGGTCCGCGCCTCACCGCGGAACCGCTCGGCGAAGCCCGGCTCGTCCAGCAGGGCGGGCAGCAGGATCTTGACGGCGACGGTACGGCCCAGCACCTCGTCGGTGCCGCGCCAGACGTCGCCCATGCCGCCGCCGGCGATCCGCTCGTCCAAGCGGTACCGCCCACCCAGCGTGACCCCCGGGCGGATCATGTCAGTCCCCTCCCCGGCCCGCCGCGGCCTTCATGATGAGCCCGGCGATCCGGGCCGCCTCGGCGCTCGCGTGTCCACCGGGCACGTTCTCCAGCATGACGCACACGGCCGAGACCGCCTTGCCGCTGTCGTCGAAGGCGAACCCGATGAACCAGCCGTGCGGGTTGGCGCCCTCGGCGTTCTGCGCGGTGCCGGTCTTGCCGCCGACCGTGAAGCCGCTGATCTGCGCCCGTTTGCCGGTGCCGTTCTCGACGACGCTGACCATCATGTCCCGCAGGTCGTCGGCGACGTCCGAGTTGATCGGGTCGCGCAGCTTCTCCGGCTCGGCCGTGTAGATCGTGCGGCGGTCCGGGCCGAGGAGCTTCTGCACCAGGTACGGCCGCATCTGCCGGCCGCCGTTCGCCACCGTGGCGGCCATCAGCGCGCCCTGCAGCGGGGTCATCCGGACGTCGCGCTGGCCGAGCGAGGACTGGGCCAGGGCCGCGGTGTCGGTGCTGCCGTCCGGGTTCGCGATCTCACCGGTCCGGCTGGCCGCGACCGTGAGGCCGGAGTCGTTGTCCAGCTCGCCGACCTTGAGGCCCTCGTCCTCGAAGCCGAACGCCTTCGCCGTCTCCTTGACCTTGTCGGCGCCCAGTTCGACGCCGAGCCGCGCGAAACCGGTGTTGCAGCTCTCGGTCAGCGCCTCCTTGAGGGTGACCCGGGAACCGGGGCAGACCTCCTCCTCGGAGTTGCGGATCGTCGCGCCGCCCTCCTGGTAGGAGCTGCCCGCCTCGATCTCGCTGGTGGTCTTGTAGCCGTTCTGCAGCGCCGCCGCCGAGACGATCACCTTGAACACCGAGCCGGGCGGCAGCGTCGCGCCGACCGTGCGGTTGATCAGCGGGTCGTCCTCGTCGCTCTCGAGCGCCTTGTACGCCTTCTGCGCCTTCTCGGTGTCGTGGTCGACCAGCGGGTTCGGGTCGTAGCTCGGCATCGAGACCATCGCCTGGATCGCGCCGGTGCTCGGGTCGATCGCGACCGCCGCACCCTTCGCGACCCCGCGCTGGTTGTTGGTCATCTGCTTCCAGGCGGCCTCTTGCGCCTTGGTGTTCAGCGACAGCACCACGTTGCCACCGCCGGCGTTGTCGCCGGTGAACATGTTGCTGAGCCGGTCCGCGAAGAGCTTGTCGCTGGCGCCGGAGAGGAAGTCGTTCTCGCTGGCCTCGATGCCGGTCGCGCCGAGACCCACCGGCTTGTAGCCGAGCACCGGCGCGTAGACCTTCCCCTCGGGGTAGACGCGCAGGTACTTCAGCTCGTCGTCGGTCTCCTTGTTCTGGGCGAGCGCGGTGCCGCCGGCCTCGATGACGCCGCGGGGCGTTTCGTACTCGGCGACGGTGACCCGCCGGTTGAAGTCGTGGGTGCGGTAGTCGTCGGCCTTGTAGACCTGGACCCAGTTGAGGTTCGCGAAGATCAGGCCGAACAGGACGATGATGACCACGCCGGCGCGGCGGAGCGGTGCGTTCACGGCTTGATCACCTCCGTCATGGCGCCGTGCAGCTGTACGGGTGCTTTCTTCGGACCGGCTCGTTCCGGTCCGGCCCCGGCCTGGGGCTGCCGGGCGGCGTCCGAGATCCGCAAGAGCATGGCGATCAGCAACCAGTTCGCCATGAGCGAGGAGCCACCTGCGGAGAGGAACGGGGTGGTCTGACCGGTCAGCGGGATCAGGCCGGTGATGCCGCCGAGGATGACGAAGACCTGCAGGCCCAGCGTGAAGGCGAGGCCGCCGGCGACCAGCTTGCCGAACGAGTCCCGGACCGCCAGGGCGGCGCGCAGGCCGCGCTCGACGATCAGCAGGTACGTCACCAGCAGCGCGGCCAGCCCGAAGAGGCCGACCTCCTCACCGAGGCCGGCGAAGATGAAGTCGGTGCGCACCTCGGGGACGAAGCCCGGCGATCCGGCGCCCGGCCCGCTGCCGAACAGGCCGCCCGAGCCGAGCGCGAGCAGGCCCTGGACGAGCTGGTAGCTGCCGCCGACCCGCTCGTAGTTCTCCAGCTCGAACGGGTCGAGCCAGACCTCGGCACGGTCGTAGAAGTTGGCGAACGGCCCGCCGATCGAGGCGCCCAGCAGGTATGCCACGTAGACGCCGCCGAAGAAGAGCAGCAGACCGATGATCAGCCAGCTGGCCCGCTCGGTGGCGACGTAGAGGGTCACCACGAACAGGCCGAAGTACAGCAGCGCGGTGCCGAGGTCCTTCTCGAAGACCAGGACCAGGAGGCTCAGCAGCCAGACCGTGACGACCGGGCCGAGGTCGCGGCCGCGCGGGAAGTCGATGCCGAGGAACCGGCGGGACGCCAGCGACAGCACCTCCCGCTTGCGGACCAGGTAGTACGCGAAGAACGAGACCAGCGCGATCTTGGCGAACTCACCGGGCTGGATCGAGAACGAGCCGAACCGGATCCACAGCTTCGCGCCGTTGACCTCGGAGATGCTGCTCGGCAGCACCGCCGGGATCATCACGAGCACGATGCCGACCAGGCCCAGCGTGTACGCGTACCGCGAGACGATCTTGTGGTCCCGGATCACCAGCAGCAGGATCGCCGCGAGGATCAGCGAGGCGAGCGTCCAGGCCAGCTGGCGGCCGCCGGTGCCGGCGAAGATGCCCGGCTCCGGCTGCTTCTGCGCGATGGCCCGGGCCAGGTCGAGGCGGCGCAGGAAGCCCACCCCGATGCCGTTGATCAGCGCGACGGCGGGCAGCAGCACCGGGTCGGCGAACGGAGCGGTGTAGCGGACCACCACGTGCAGTCCGAGGAAGAGGATGCCGACCAGCGCGGCCGGGATCCAGGAGGTCATCCGGATCTCGTCGAACTGGTGCGCCTCGACGGTCGCGCCGTACACGGCGACGATCGCCATGGCGAACGCCAGCAACCCGAGCTCGGCGTTGCGGCGTGTCTTCCATCCCGTCGGGATACGCGACATCTCACCCGTGGAGGCGGGCGGCGGAGCCGGTACGGCGGGCGCGGTCAAAGAAAGATCCCCAGACGTGTAGGCCGGACTTCAGTTGACGGTCCGGCAGCCGACCGTGTCGACGGTCGCCGGAACGCTTTCGGACGGTTGCGAGGGGGCGGCCGACGGGCCGGGCACGGCGGTGGCCGCCACCGACGGCGTCACCGAGGTCGCCGGCGTCGGCGCGGTGCTCGCGATGACGCAGACCGGCTTCAGATCGTCCGTGGTCAGCGACGTGAGCGTGGTCCGGGCCTCGTCCCGGTTGCCCGCGTGGATGCCCTCCTTGACCCGCTCCTGGGCGACCGGCGTGAGGTCGTCGAGCCGGACCTCGCTGGTCTCGCTCACCGAGGAGAGGTCCAGGCCGGCCACCTGGCCGGGCACGCCACGGAATATGGCGATCTGGCCCTGCTCGGTCGCGCCGACGTAGTACTGGTCCTGGGTGTACTGCCAGCCGGCCCAGAGGCCGCCGCCGAGCACGCCGAGCAGCAGCAGGACCATGAGCGTGGTCCGCACCGGGTGGCCCGCGGGCTCCGGTTCGTACCCGTTCACGGTCGGCTCCGGCTGGGCCGGGCGCGGCGGCTTGAGGGCCGCGGCACGGGCCGCCGAGGTGGAGCTGTCCGCCACCGTGTTGTTGCCCCGGTCGAGCGAGGCAGCACCGCCGACGATCGGCGCCTGCTCCATGATGTCGGCGTCGGTCGCGTCCGCGATCACCACGGTGATGTTGTCCGGGCCGCCGCCGCGCAGCGCGAGCTGCACGAGCCGCTCGACGCAGGCCTTCGGGTCCGGGATCTCCCGCATGGTCTGGCCGATGGTCTCCGCGCTGACGACACCGGAGAGGCCGTCGCTGCAGATCAGGTAGCGGTCGCCCTTGAGCACCTGGCGGACCGAGTACTCGGGGTCGATGTCGCGGCCGTCCAGCGCCCTGGTGAGCAGGGAGCGCTGCGGGTGGCTGCTGGCCTCCTCCGGGCTGACGCGGCCCTCGTCGACGAGCATCTGGACGTACGTGTCGTCCTTGGTGATCTGCGAGAACTCACCCCCTCGCAGAAGGTAGGCCCGGGAGTCCCCGATGTGCACCATGCCGAACTTGCTGCCCGAGAAGAGGACGGCGGTCAGCGTGGTGCCCATGCCCTCGAGCTGAGGGTTGGCGTCGACGGTGTCGCGCAGCTGCTGGTTGGCAGTGCCGACGGCGTGCCGCAGCGCGTCGACCATGGCGTCCCCGGGGACGTCGTCGTCGAGTGGCGCCATCGCGGCGATGACGATGTTGGACGCCACGTCACCGGCGGCCATGCCGCCCATGCCGTCGGCGACAGCGAGAAGTCGCGGCCCGGCGTAGACGGAGTCCTGGTTCAGGTCTCGGATCAGACCGCGGTCGCTCTGAGCGGCATAGCGCAGGGTCAGGGTCATGGCCGTAACTCGAGTGAAGTGCGTCCGATGCGAATCGGGACGCCAAGGGGGACTGGAGTAGGTCCGGAGACCTTACCGCGATCTAGATAGGTGCCGTTGGTCGAGCCGAGGTCCTCGACGAACCACTGGCCATCGCGGGGAACCAACCGGGCATGCCGTGCGGACGCGAAGTCGTCGGTGATGACGAGCGTCGAATCCTCGGCCCGCCCGATCGTGATCGGAGCCTCACCGAGCGTGATCCTGGTGCCGGCCAGCTGGCCGGCGGTCACGACCAGCTGCCGCGCCGCCTTACCGCGTTTCACCTTTGCCGGCCGGCCCGGGAGCACCGCGCCACCCACCCCCCGAGGGCTGGCGACGATGCTCTTGGTCCGGGCGCCGGAGAAGAGGTCCCGCCGGATCACCCCGACCACTGTGAAAACAAAGATCCACAGAAGGACGAGGAACCCGAAGCGGGCGACGGTGAGGACGAATTCGGGCAAGTCGCTAGCCGTCCACTCGGAAGGTGAGCGTGGTCGTCCCGAGCTGGATCATGTCGCCCGGGTTCAGGGCGACGGCCGAGACACGCTGGCCGTTCACCATCGTGCCGTTCGTCGACCCGAGGTCGGTGAGCACGACCTGGTTGCCGTCGTAGTCGAGCCGGGCGTGCCGCCGCGAGATGCCGACGTCGGGCAGGCGCAGGTTCGCCTGGTCGCCGCGGCCGATCACGGTCGAGCCCATCTGGAGCGGGTAGGTGCGCCCGTCACCGGAGACCAGGCCGACGCTGCGCGGGCCGCCGTGGCCGCCGTGCGGCGGGTAGCCACCCTGCTGGTCGTAGGGCGAGTACTGCGGGCCGGCGTCGTACGCGGGCTGCTGCACCGGGGCGACCTCGCCGCCGGTGTAGACCTCCGCGGTCACGCGGAACATGCCCGTGTCCAGGCCGTCGCCGCGCTCGATCTCGACGATCACGTCGCCGTAGACCGTCCAGGCCTGCTCGCCGATGAACTCGGCCTGCGACTGGGCCAGCTCCTGGGCCAGCGCGGCCGCGTACGGCGCCAGGCGACTGTGGTCGTAGGGCGACAGGTCGATCACGTAGCGGTTGGGCACGAGAGTGCGGCCACCGGCCAGGATGGCCTTGTGTGCCTCGGCCTCCCGCTGCATGGCATTCAGGATCTCCACAGGGTGCACGACACCCTTGAAGACCTTCGCGAAGGCCCCCTCGACAAGGCCTTCCAATCGCTTCTCAAAGCGCTGCAGCACGCTCACCGGCTCCTCCTCGGGTTCCGAGGACATGATGGTATCCGGCGACCGCTTGCGCATCCGTAGCCCAAGAGCAGCCGGCACTTCTGACCCTCGTATGACGCCCCTCGACGCCGTGCTAATGTTTCCTGCGTCGCGAGGCGATATCAAATTCGCTTAGTGACGTGCGACAGCGTAGTCTGTCGCAGCCAGTAACAAGAAGCAGGCTCAACGAGCCGGTTTCCGGCCGACGAGATCGTTCCTATATGATCTTGAAGGCAAGTCACATGGGGATGTGGCGGAATGGCAGACGCGCACGGTTCAGGTCCGTGTGTCCGAAAGGACGTGGGGGTTCAACTCCCCCCATCCCCACGAGTCGCAGGAGCCCTGTGTTTGCGGAGATCGCAGACCAGGGCTTCTTCGCTTTTCAAGATCAAAACCTCCTTCCGTACGTCTCCAAGCGTGCCGTAGGACACAGGAGGTTGTCTCGCCGTTCCCCTAGGGGTGTGTCGGCTCGTTCGGGTGAAGAAGGCGCCGGGCGCTATGCTCGCCGCCACTGTTCGACTTCAGGGCTGGAGTGTTGGTCGTGGCCGTCACCGCTGTTCGTGGGAAGCGCAACGTCCTCGGGGTGCTCGTCGACGTCACCGACTATGCGACGGCCACCGCGCAGATCATCGAAGCGGCCCGTGAGCACCGCCCGTTCGCGGTCACGGCACTCGCCGTCCACGGCGTGATGACCGGCGTCGAGGACCCGGCCCACAACGCCCGGCTGAACTCCTTCGACCTGGTCACCCCGGACGGGCAGCCGGTGCGCTGGGCGCTGAACCTGCTGCACGGCGCCGGCCTGACCGACCGGGTCTACGGGCCGTCGCTGACCCTCAAGGTGGTCGAGCAGGCCGCCGCCGAGGGATTGCCCGTCTATCTGTACGGGTCGACCCAGCCGGTCCTGGACAAGCTCGTCCCGGCGCTGCTGGGGATGTTCCCGGCTCTGAAGATCGCCGGTGTCGAGGCGTCGAAGTTCCGCGCCGCGCTGCCCGGCGAGGAGCTCGAGATCGCCGAGCGGATCAAGGCCTCCGGCGCCCGGATCACCCTGGTCGGCCTCGGGTGCCCGCGCCAGGAGCTGTTCACCTACGCCATGCGGCCGCTGCTCGACATGCCGCTGCTGGCGGTCGGCGCCGCCTTCGACTACCACGCCGGCCTGCTGAAGAACCCGCCCGCGTGGATGCAGAAGTACGCGCTCGAGTGGCTGTGGCGTCTCGGCCTGGAGCCGAAGCGGCTCTGGAAGCGCTACATCATCCTGAACCCGAAATACCTGAGCCGGCTCTTCGCGCAGAAGCTCGGCCTCTGGAAGGCGACCCCGCCGGCGCCCGCGAGCACGCCGGTGCACGGCTTCGCTGTCTGATCATTTACGGTCGGGCACCCGACACCTTGACCCCCTACGGGTAGGTCTTGGGGGCATATCCCGGTTTCGATGTCGGACGAATCGGTGAACGCTGTCGATGTGGACACCGTTGTGGACCTCATCCTGATCGGCACCCTCGCCGCCGTCTGGCTCACCGCCGGACTGCTCGTCGACGGGCTGCCCACCGCCGGCACGGCTCGCGAGCTGCGCCGGCGGGCCATCCTTCTCACCGCGCTCGTGGGCGCCGGCGCCGCCGTGCTCGTCGCGGTGCCCGTGGTCACCGGGCTCATCCCGGGCGTCTCGCCGGCTCCCACGGCCGCGCTGCTTCCCGCCGTACCCGGTCTGATCGTCCTGACCGCGACCCTGCGCCGTCTCTCCTGGGTGCGGCGCGGCGCGGGAGCGTTCGCGACCGCGCCGCTCGCGCCGGTCCCGCCCGCCCTGCGTGCCGCCGCCGCGCATCCGCTGGTGACCGCGCCGCTGCAGATCACCGGCCTGGCCGCGCTCGTCGGTGTGCCGATCGCCGCGCGTCTCGTCGAGGTGCCTGCGGGGGGCACCTCGGCCGTCGCCGGTGTCGCCATCAGCGTCGTCGCGGTCGCCGTCGTGGCGATCGGCATCCGCGCCGGCCTGCGGCACAGCCGCCTCGCCCCGCTCGTGATGGCGCCGCTCGGCTCCCGCACCCCGGGTCGGGCCCGCCTCACCGCGGGCGTCCGCTGAGGCCTTTCTCATAGAACTCGTGAGGCCGTCCGGCCGGTCGTCAGTGCTGTCTCTCTCCCGTGGAGGCAGCACTGCCGGCCGGCCGGGGTGTCACTGCTTCTTCGCCTCTTGCACGTAGAGCAGCTCCAGAATGGAGCGTGCCGCCTCGAACCAGCGGTCCAGCCAGTCCGACGGCGGCAGCGTCCCGCGCGCCGGAAGCTCGAGGAGCAGGCCGCGCAGCAGCGGGTGATCCGCCATCGACTGGCTCGTCGAGTCCGACCAGCTGGTCGAGAAGACCGGCTCGGTCAGCCCGTTCAGGTCGAGCGACGGGAGCTTGGCCGCGCGGTCGAGCGCGCTGGTCGGCTCGATGCTGTGCGACCGGCCCGGCGACCGGGTCGGCAGGCCGGAGCTGGTGCGGGACAGCAGTTCGCCGTCGCCGTCCGACGTCAGGGCCGCGTCCCGGCGGTTCTGCCGGTACGCGCTCACGCCACCGCTGAACCGGTCCTGCGCTGTCGACGAACCGTTGGTGAGGTTCTCGGAGCCAATAGTCATTTATCTGCCTTGCCTCGTTCGGTTGTGCCGCCGTAGCGCGGTCCGGTCCGCGCTTACGGCAATCAACGAGGCGACTCCCGCCCAGCGACGGGAAAATCGGGCAAATGACTACGGCCGGCCCGGGCGAGCCGGCCGTGCCGGAGGCTCAGAGATCGAACTCGCCGTCCTTGGCGCCGCCGACGAACGCGTCCCATTCCGCGGTCGTGAAGATCAATGCCGGACCGGCCGGGTTCTTGGAGTCGCGGACCGCGATCGCCTCACCGACGAACGCCACCTCGACGCAGTTCTCGCTGTCCGGTCCACTTCGGGTGCTCTTGTGCCACTCCGCCTGGTCCAGGTCGACCAGGAGACCCTTCGTCGCGAATTCCACAATGGCTCCTTCGCACGCATCTCGATCTTGTTGGTGGGCGGATCGCCGGATCCTGGTCACTCCGCCATCGAGCACTGCCCAGAGATCGATTGGATCGTCCTGAATCAGTAACGAACGCTTTCGCCGTCCGGACGTGGGCCGGTCGGCCGATTACAGGTCGCCGTCCTCCCATCGGGCGGATCAAATGGGGCCATTGCCGCTTGCCGCCCCATTAATTTGATCAAGACCTCCACATTTCCGCTGGTCAGAGCGTTGCGTTTCGCCATTCTCTACGCATGCGAGGCGCATTGTGGCGATAGAAGTTTTATGTCCGAAATGGCGGTTATTGCAGGTCGGCACTTGCCGTTCGGTGCGTTGACGCGGCAGCATTCCGGACGGCCACCGCGGCTCGATCCAGAGTCGATCTTCAACGCCGGTTCGATGATCACGGAGGATCACGGAAGGCGTACATGCAACTTGCATCGACGGAACTGGTGGTGCAATCTTTCCGTATGGCTGGCACTACTCAACGTTCTTGAGCAGACCGGTCAAGTCCGGCAAAACACAGCAAAACGACGTCCGATACGGGGCGCCGAGCCACTGGAAGTCCATTTCGGACTCCCGCGCCTGACGTGGGTGGCAGGATCGGCGATGGTGACGTTCCGCAACCTTCTTCGATGGGTATATGTCATCGAAGAGTTGCAAAGGTGTACCAGACAGGCACACTGGTGCATCTGTCACAAGAGTCCACCCCACACGAGTCTCAGGGCAGGAGATGACGTGGTTCTTCCTCGGTCCGGTGATGTCATCCACGTGACGAAAGCGGCGAGTGTCCAATTCGCATCACCGATGCTGTTCCGGGTGATCCGGGTGCACGACTGGCCGACGTACGAGGGTTGGGTCTGGCTCGACGGCTACGAGCTCAACTCCTCCGGTGACGCGGTCGAACGCCGATCCATCTTCGTGCAGGTCAACGGCCTGCGACCGGTCGGCAAGGCCCCCGATCCGCGGGCTCGGAACGGGCGTCAGCCCGCCGCCCGCCCGGGTGTGATGCCGTCGCGTCCGCTGCGCGCCCACCGCTGACCTCCCCCGGTCCTGGGTTCCCGCGGCAACGGGAGTCCAGGATCGGTGTGGAGGGGAAGCGTCAGGACGTGGCCTCGGCAGCCGGCGACGGGGACGCCGGGCTGTCCGAGGGTGCGATCGCGACGACCAGGGTGATGCGCGTATCCGAGGTCACCACGCTGCCCTCGGGCGGATCACTGTCGATCACCGTGCCCGGCTCGGCGTCGCTCTCGCGGCGGATGACCCGGGAGGTCAGGCCGGACCGTTGCAGGGCTGCCTGCGCGTCCGCCACCGGCATCCCGCGCAGCGCCGGCACCGCGACCTCGGCGTCCACCGGCTCGGTGGTCGCCTGCGTGGTGCTCAGCGTCGGCGCCGGGCTGGTCGCGGCGGTGGTCGGCGCGGTCGTCGGCTGCGTCGTCGCGGCTGTCGTGGTCGTCACCGTCACCGGTGTGGTCGCGGGCGTCTCGGTGCCGTCACCGGAGCTCTGCAGGATCACGGCGATGCCGTACCCGAGCAGGCCCAGCAGCACCAGCGCGGCGCTCCCCACGGCGACCGGCGCCCACCAGCGGCCCTGCGGCTCCTCCGGGCGGGCGTCCGCCCAGTCGCTCTCGTAGGCCTCGGCGCCCGGCCGCGGAGGCCTGACCTCGGCGCGTCCGGTCCAGATCGCGTTGTCCCGGTCATCCGATCGGGGACCCCCGGAAGGCTGAATCCGCGTCGCGTCGGGGGCAGGCTCGACCGGCTCCATCGGACGGGTCTCATCCCGTTCCGGGGGGCGTTCGTCGGCCATCGCCGGTGTCCCTTCGGTTCGGTCGTGCCGCGCGGGTCGCAAGCGTCAAAGTATCGAATCTTGAGCCCACGTGGGGTTTTCCCGCCGAATGCAACCGTGCCAGGCGTTTAGCAGACATCGGCGGCTACCAGTACAGTGCCCCGCATGGCCGACAAGGGCTGGACATCGCAGGCCGCCACGGCGGCCGGAATCGCGGCCGGCGCGGGCGCCGCACAGCTGGGCCTCGGCTACGGCCTGGGCGTTCTCGTGTGGCCGGTGACCGCGACCGGATCCGAGAACATTTGGCTGGGCAGCCTCGGCTGGGCCACCTGGATCACCGCGAGCGCCACGGTCCTCGGCGCGGTGATAGCCGGTCGCCTCCGTCCCGATCCGCCCGGCCGCTGGCGGCCACTGTGGCGGTTCGCGCTGGCGGCGGCGTCCGCGGTCGGCGCGCTGGTCTCGGTCGCGCTGGTCGCGCTTCCGGCGCGTTCATCGGTACGGGTGGACAGCCTGTCCCCGCAGCTCGTGGCGGGCGGTTACGCCCTCGCCGGACTCCTGGCCGGCCTGGTCGTCGCGTTCTGGGCGGTCTCCTCCGGTCCGGTGGCGGCCAACCTGATCGGCACCGCGCTCTGGCTCTGGGCCCTCGCCATCGCCGGGGTGATCGCCGAGCTGGTCACCGGCCGGGACTTCGCCACCTACCTGACCAGCTGGCAGTTCGCCGAGTCAGCGGTGAGCCCGATCCGGTACGGCGGCATCTACTGGCCGAGCGCCCTCCTGACCCTGGCCGCCGCCTTCGCGATCGGCATGGTCGCCGCCTGGCCGGCCGCGTCCCGGGGGGAGACAGGCCTCGGCACCGCCATCTCCGGCGCGGTGGGGCCGCTGCTCGTGGCCTTCTCCTTCCTGATCCTGGCGCCCCAGCTGACCGAGGCGATGGGCCCGCTCCAGTCGGCGTACCTGATCGCCCCCTACGCCGTCCTGTCCGGCCTGGCGGGTTCCGCCCTGACCACGGCGATAGGCCAGAACCGCCAGAACCGCCGCAACCGCCCCGACCTGGTCCCGGTCCCCGCGCCTGCCTCGCCCTCGCCCTCGGCTTCGGCTTCGACGTCGCCCTCGCCCTCAGCTTCGATCTCGGCTCCGGCTCCGGCTCCGGCTTCTGCTTCGGCTCCGGTCCCGCACGATTCCGCCGACCCGGCCGGCGAGTCCTCCAAAAAGGATGAACCGCCCGCCTACGCCGACCCGGAGATCGCCGCCGCCGCTCGACCGAGCCGCAGTCCGGCGAAGCGCGCACCCGCCCGCAAGGGCGACGACAAGCCCGAACCGCGCTCCACCATCACCCCTCCTCCGGCCAACCCCACTGTCGCCCGGATCAACCCGGCCGACCCCGGGAAGTAGCCGTCAGCGCTCGACCGGCCAGGTGTGCACCGGCTCGTTGTGGCGCTGCAGCTCCACGTACCGCCCGGTCATCTCGCGGAGGGCGGCCGGCCGGTCGAGGCCACGCCGCTCGGCCGCGCACACCGTCTCGATCTGCCAGGTGGCGCCGTTGCGGCGGCGACGGCACCGGCCCTCGATCACGCCGAGCAGGCGGTCGCGCTGGGCCGGGTCGACGCCGAAGCGGTCCAGGCCGGCGTGGGCCTTCTCGAGGAGATCGCCCAGGACGAGGTCGACCACCGGCACCTCGCCGAGGCCCGGCCACCTGATCACCGCGTCGATGCCGTCCCGGGCGCCGGCCTGGAAGTTCGCGTCGGCGTCGGCGAAGGCGAGCCGCTCCCAGATCGGGGACGAGGACGCCGACAGCTCGCCGACCAGGCCGAAGTAGAACGCCGCGTTGGCGACCAGGTCGACGACGGTCGGGCCGGAGGGCAGCACCCGGTTCTCCACGCGGAGGTGGGGCCGGCCGCCGGCGACGTCGTAGACCGGGCGGTTCCAGCGGTAGACCGTACCGTTGTGCAGTCGCAGTTCGTGCAGGCCGGGAACTCCGCCGGACGCGAGCACCTCGGCCGGGTCCTCGTCGTGGATCTCCGGGAGCAGCGGCGGGAAGAACTGGACGTTCTCGTCGTACAGGTCGAGGACCGAGTCGATCCACCGTTCCCCGAACCAGACACGTGGTCGGACGCCCTGGGCCTTGAACTCGTCCGGGCGGGCGTCGGTGGCCTGCTCGAAGAACGGGATCCTGGTCTCCGCACAGAGCCTCCGCCCGTACAGATAGGGGGAATTCGCCCCCAACGCGACCTGGACCGCGGCAATCACCTGGCTCGCGTTCCATGCTCGCGGAAAATCCGCGGGGGAGACCTGGAGGTGGAACTGGACGCTCGTGCACGCGGCTTCCGGCGCGATCGAATCGCTGGTGACGCGCAGCCGCTCGACACCGTCGATGTCGATCCGGAAGTCGTCGCCGCGGGCCGCGACGATCTCGCTGTTCAGGGCGGAGAAGCGTTCGCCGACGGAGAGGTTGCCGGACACCAGATGGGACGGCCGCAGGGTGGGCAGCATGCCGATCAGCGCGAGCCGGCTCTCGTTCTTGACGGCGCATTCGGCAGCGGCACGCAGACCGTCCAGAATGTCCTTCTCGTAGTCGCCGAGCCCGTGACCTGCGATGAGTCGCGGCGGAACGTTGAACTCGATGTTGAACCTGCCGAGCTCCGGCTGGAAGCGCGGGTCGCTCAGATCGGCCAGCACCCGCCGATTCCGCATGCTCGGGCCGGCGTCCGCGTCGACCAGATTGATCTCGATCTCCAGGCCCGTCATGGGCTCCGACGCATCGAACGGTGACGTATCCAACATCTTGCCCAGGACATCGAGGCAGCCGCGAAGTTTGCCCCGGAACGCGACCCGATCCTGCGGCGAGAAGGTGGCGTTCACCAGATCCTTGCCCATGGTGCCCTCCCAGGACGGCAGGCGGACGAAACGGACGTCGATCACCGCTCTGTGAACGAACACTTGCGCTCGGTACACATTGCCATCCCAGACGGAGGACCGCCAGGCGAACGAAAACGCCGCCCGGGAACCCGGACGGCGTTGTCGAGAAGACGTGGATCAGGCAGCGGGCTGCTGCAGGATGGCCTCGCCCTCGATCTCGATCTTGACCTTCTTGCCGATCATCACGCCACCGGTCTCCAGGGCCATGTTGTAGGTCAGGCCCCAGTCCTCCCGGTCGATCTCGGTGTGCGCGCTGAAGCCGAAGAGGTGCTGCCCGTAGGGGCTCGTGGTGGCGCCCTCGAACTCCACGACCAGCTCGACCGGACGGGTCACGTCCTTGATCGTGAGCTCGCCGTCGAGGACGAACTCGGCGCCCGCGTGCGACTTCACGCCGGTGCTGCGGAACTCCATGGTCGGGTACTTCTCCGCCTCGAAGAAGTCACCGGTGCGCAGGTGGTTGTCGCGGTCGACCTGGCCGGTCTCCACGCTCGCGGTCTTGATCGACGCGGTGACGGTGGAGTCGAGCGGGTTCTCGCCCACCACGATGGTGGCGCTGGCCTCGGCGAACTGGCCGCGGACCTTGCTGACCATGAGGTGCTTCACCACAAAGCCGACCCGCTTGTGAGCGGCGTCCAGCTCGTAGGTGCCGGCGGCCGGGATCTGCAGACCCTCGAACTCACGAGTGCTGACGGTCATGACTGTTCCTTCTCTCGAAACACTGGGCGGGTTTGCTTGTGTGACACAGCAACTATATGCGCAGCAATATTCCTCCTGTCAAGTGCCTGCTACTGTTGATCGTGTGAACACCGACCTGGACGACCCACGCCTCACCGCGATCGGCCTGCTCGCCGAGACGTACACGGGTCTGATGAACCGCCTGGCCGCACAATTCGACGAGCACCGGCTCTCCCCGGTCGAGTTCGAGGTGCTCATGCGCCTCGCCCGCACCCCCGGCAACCACCTCCGGATGACCGACCTGGCCGGCCAGACGACCCTCTCCACCAGCGGCGTCACCCGCGTCGTCGACCGCATGGAGCGCGGTGGCCTGGTCCGCCGCGAGGCCTGCCCCAGCGACCGGCGCAGCTCCTACGCCGTCATCACCGACGCCGGCATGCAGCGCCTCGACGAGGTGCTCCCCGGCCATCTCGAACTGGTCCAGCAGTGGTACGTCGGCCTGCTCCCGCCGGCCCAGCTCGACCAGCTCCTGGGCTCCCTCCGCACCATCCGCGACGCGGTGAATCCGTGCGCGGTCGCCGGAAGCGAGGAGCAGGCCGCACCGGCAGCCTGACCCAGACGCGCGCCCTCGCCAGGTCTGAGCCGTCGTCCACGCGCCCTCGCCCGGCCTGGGCGTCGTCCACGCGCTCCCACCCAGATCTTGGCGAGTTCTGGTTCAAAGATGGGCACAAGTCGCCGAGATCTGGGTGGGGCTCGCCGCGCGGTGCGGCGGGGTGCCGGTTGTCCACATTCGCGCGTTGTCCACAGGGCGGAGCGTGAAGATCGGCGCTGCTCGTCAGACTGGCCAGCGGGGGCTTCCCCCTGGGAGGGCGGGCTCGGAGGGTGGGCTCGGAGGGTGGGCTCGGAGGGCGAGCTCGGAGGGCAGGCTCGGAATTGGCGGCGATCTACAGGCCCAGCCCCCGCGCGATCAACATCCGCTGCACCTCCGACGTGCCCTCGCCGACCTCGAGGATCTTCGCGTCCCGGTAGAAGCGGCCCACCGCCGACTCGTTCATGAAGCCGTATCCGCCGTGCACCTGGGTGGCGTACCGGCTGTTCTCCATGGCCGCGTTGCTGGCGTTCAGCTTCGCGATCGCCGCGTGGCGTTTGAAGTCCTCGCCGGCGAGCATGCGGGCGGCCGCGTCGTAGTAGCCGAGCCGGGCCACGTGGGCTCGCATGTCCATGTCGGCGATGAGGAACTGGACTGCCTGGTTGTCGCCGATGGCGCGGCCGAAGGCGGTGCGCTGTTTCGCGTACGCGACGGACTCGTCGACGCAGCCCTGGGCCAGGCCCACCGCCAGCGCCGCGATCGCGATCCGGCCCTCGTCGAGGATGCGCAGGAACTGGGCGAGGCCCCGGCCGCGTTCGCCGAGCAGGTTGGCGGCCGGCACCCGTACGTCGTCGAAGAACAGCTCGTGGGTGTCCGAGGCGCACCAGCCGACCTTCGAGTACGGCGGGGCCACGGTGAAGCCGGGCGTGCCGGACGGGACGATGATCGTGGAGAGCTCCTTCGAGCCGTCCGGGTTGTGGCCGGTCACCGCCATCACCGTGACCAGCGTGGTGATGTCGGTGCCGGAGTTCGTGATGAACGCCTTCGTCCCGTTGATCACCCACTCGCCGGTGGTCTCGTCGAGCACGGCCCGGGTGGTGGTGCCGCCCGCGTCGGACCCGGCGCCCGGCTCGGTCAGGCCGAAACCGGCGAGCGCCTCGCCGGTGACCAGCCGGGGCAGCCACCGCTCCTTCTGCTCGTCCGTCCCGTACCGGTAGATCGGCATGGCGCCGAGCGAGACCGCCGCCTCCAGGGTGACCGCGACCGAGCTGTCCACTCTGGCCAGTTCTTCGAGGGCGATGCAGAGCGCGAAGTAGTCGCCGCCCATGCCGCCGTGCTTCTCGTCGAACGGGAGACCGAAAAGTCCCATCTTCCCCATTTGACGAACGATTTCGTACGGGAAGGTCTCGCTCTCGTAGTGCGCCGCGATGACCGGGGCGACCTGCTCCCGGGCGAACTCCCGCACGCTGGCGCGCAGCTCCGCATACTCGTCGTCGAGCCGGAAGTCGACCATGACCTGACTCTGCCTCTCTACACAGGAGTGACGCCGTGCCGGCGCCGGGAGAACGTGCGGTCCTTGCCCCGGGCCGCGGAGTAGCGCCGGATCAGCTCGGCCCGCAGATCGGCCGGCTCGACCACGGTGTCCACGACGAGCTCGCTGGCGAGGCGCATGATGTCGATGTCGCGCTCGTACTCGGCGCGGCGTTCGGCGACGAAGGCGGCCCGTTCCTCCGGGTCCTCGATCGCCGCGATCTTGTTGGCGTAGACCGCGTTGACGGCGGCCTCGGCGCCCATCACCGCGATCTTCGCGGTGGGCAGGGCGATCGTGGCGTCCGGGTCGAAGCCGGGGCCGGCCATCGCGTAGAGGCCGGCGCCGTACGCCTTGCGGACCACCACGCAGATCTTCGGCACCGTGGCCTCGGAGATCGCCGTGATCATCTTGGCGCCGTGCCGGATGATGCCCTGCTTCTCGACGGCCGTGCCGACCATGAAGCCGGGCACGTCGGAGAGGAACAGCAGCGGGACGTTGAAGGCGTCGCAGAGCTGCACGAACCGGGTGGCCTTGTCGGCCGAGTCGACGAACAGCACGCCGCCCTTGAACATCGAGTTGTTGCCGACGACGCCGACCACCTCGCCGTTCAGCCGGGCGAAGCCGACGGTCAGCTCGCGGGCCCAGAGCGCCTGGATCTCGAAGTAGGAGTTCTCGTCGACGAGCGCTTTGACGTACCTCCGCATGTCGAAGGCCTGGCGCTCGCTCGCCGGAACCAGCGCGGCGAGATCTCCCTTGCCCGGCTCGGCGGCGGAGGCCGCCGGCGGCTGCTGCGTCCAGTTCGCCGGAAGGTACGACAGGTAGGTCCGCACCACGTCGAGCGCCTCGCGCTCGGTCTTGCAGAGGAAGTGGCCGACGCCGGACTCGGTGCAGTGCACCCGGGCGCCGCCCATCGCCTCGAGCGTCGTCTTCTCCCCGGTGACCATCTCGACCATCCGGTCGGAGCCGAGGTACATGCTCGCGTTGCCCTCGACCATGGCGACCACGTCACAGAAGGCCGGTATATACGCCCCGCCGGCCGCGGACGGCCCGAACAGCGCGCAGACCTGCGGGATCGCGCCGGACGCGCGGACCTGGGTGTGGAAGATCTTCCCGGCGCCGCGGCGGCCGGGGAAGAGGTCGACCTGGTCGGTGATCCGGGCCCCGGCCGAGTCGACCAGGTAGACCATCGGGACGCTTTCCCGGTAGGCCCGCTCGATGATCCGGACGATCTTCTCGACCGTCCGCGCGCCCCAGGACCCCGCCTTGACCGTCGAGTCGTTCGCCATGACGCAGACGTCCCGGCCGTCGATGCGCGCGGATCCGGTGATCACACCGTCGGCGGGCAGCCCGTCGGCGAGACTGTTGGCGAACAGCCCGTCCTCGACGAAGGTGCCCTCGTCGACCAGCAGCGCGATGCGCTCCCGGGCGAACAGCTTGCCCTTGGCGGCGTTGGCGGCGTGGTACTTCTCGGCGCCGCCGGCCAGCACCCGCTTGCGAGCCGCCGCGAGCGCGTCGGCGTCCATTCGTTCCTCCGCATCCCGGCGGGATCGCCGCCCTTAACGATCGTTAGAACCTTAACGGTCGTTAGGCTAGCTCATCCGGTCGAGCGGCGGCAACGACGGATGGGAGCTTCCGCCGGCTGCGGAAGCTCCCATCCGTTTTCAGTTCAGGCAGTGCTGTGGAGAAGCGCCCGGGACGGCGCTACCGACCCGAGGGTCAGCGCAGGGTGTTGAGCAGACCGAGGCCACCGCCGAGACCCGCGCTGCGGACGCCACCGAGGTCGGTGAGGCGGCCCAGCGTGGTCTTCTCGGAGGCACGGCCACCGTTGCTGCTGCTGTAGTTGTCCGGCAGCTCGTCGCCGTAGCCGGCGTCCATGGCGTCGCCCGGCTCGTCGACGTCGGCCGGAGCCTCGTCGCCGTAGCCCGCGTCGTCCGCCACGTCGGCCGGGGCCTCGTCGCCGTAGCCGGCGTCGTCCGGCATCTCACCCGCGTCGTTGTAGCCGTTGTCGCCACGGACGTCGCCGGTGTCGTCGGGCATCTCGTCGCCGTAGCCACCGTCGTCGCCGGCCACGTCGCCGTCGTCGTCGTGGTTGTGGCCCTTGACGACCTTGACCTTCTTGACGTCGCCGCCGATGACGTTCGCGCAGTTCGCCGAGCTGTACGAGGTGCCGAGGAACGACAGCGAGTTGCCGCAGACGTTGATCGGGATGGTGATCGGCGCGGCGTACTGGTTGCCGTTGCCCAGGCCGAAGTTGCCGACGCTGCTCTGGCGGATGCCGCCCCAGTCGCCACCGTGCCGGTTGCCGGAGATGCCGAAGTTGCCGAAGCCGCCGGCGCCGTTCACGACGTGGCCGCCGGGAACGAAGGTGCCACCCGGGATGAAGCCGTGGCCCGGCATGAGGTTGCCGTGGCCGGCCTGCACGCCCTTGGCGCCGGTGCCGTGGGCCAGGTTGTGCGCGAGGTTCCCGACGGCGTTGTTGCCGAGCAGGTTGCGGTCGGTGCCGAAGCTCTCCCGCTTGTGCGACTTCTTCACGACGATGCTCTTGCGGCCGTCGACGCCGATCGCGTTGGTGCACGCGGCAGCGGCGTAGGAGATCCCGCCGAGGCTGGTCGCGTTGCCGCACTGGTTGATCGGGATGGCGACCGGAACGGCGATCTGGTTGCCGTTGCCGAAGCCGAAGTTGCCGACGCTCTGCTGGGCGATCCCGTCGTTCCAGCCACCGCGGTTGCCCTTGTGGCCGCCACCGATCGCGTTGAGGCCGCTGCCGGAGCCCTGGGAGATCCCGAGGAGGCTGTCCGCGTTGCCGACCTGGTTGACCGGGATGGCGACCGGCACGGCGACCTGCCCGCCGTTGAAGCCACCGACGTTGCCGAAACCGGTCTGGTCGATGTCGGCCTGCGCAGCGGCGGCCGGGGCCAGCAGCAGGGCGCCGGCGGCGAGCACGCCGATGCTGAGCGTCTTACGAACCCACGTCTTCTTCATCTGGAAAGAAATGCCTTTCACGAATGGTCAGCAAGGAATTTCCGCGTATTAAATTGATTCGGTTCCGAACCTGTCTTCGGGCGCAGCGGTGCCCTGGCTCGTTTCTTTCTGGCCTGACTCCGCGTTCGGCCCAGCGCCCCTGAATGGGGGTCGAGCAGCGGTGATGCGATGTGATGTGAACGATTCGCCGCCTGTACGCAAGCGGTTCGGGAATCGTGGCCCGGAGGCGTCAAACCATCAGTCAGGTGAGACGGTCGGTGCCACGGCGTCGTTGCGCCGGGCCTCGACGTCGGCCGCGAACGGGAACCGGTGGCCGTCCACCGCGTCGTTCACGACCCGAGCCGGAAGAACGGCCGCCGGGCCGACCTCCGGAGACGCTCCCGGCCCACCGGCCGGGATGCCGCTGACGGTCCCGAGGTTCATCCGTGCCGGGGTGTGCCCGTCGTCGACGGGCTCCTCCTGCCGGACCGTCTCCGCCGGGGCCGGCCGGGCGGCCGGGACACGACGGTGGACGTGGGACCGGGACTCGGCCTTCGCACGCCGCGGCGACGATTCGCCGCGCGGAGCGTGGTCGGCCCTGGTGCTGTGGTCCGCTGAGGTGGGCAGCGCTGCCCGGGGTTCCGCGGGCGGAACCACGGCGCTGCCGGCCGGGGACGGGTCGGCCACCTGCGGCGATGCCGCCGGGGCCTCCTGTTTCGGCTCGGTCACGGTGTCCGCGGCGTCCTCTGCCGGTTCGGGTCGCTCCCGGTCGTCCGCCGGCCCGTCGCTGGTACGCGAGGGAGCGGACTTCCGGCGCGGCTCCTCCTCGAGCAGGTCCGCGTCGATCGCGGATCCGTCGTAGATCACCTCGTCGGGCATCTCCACCGGACCGGACAGCATCCGTTCCGCTGTCGTGAGGATCGACTTCACGACCCGCCGGTGGAGTTTCGGTGCGGATTCTGACTCCAGCGGCTGGGCGGCCGCCTTCAGGAGTTCACCGACCATTGCTTCGTCGCCGGCAACCGGCGCGACACTGTGCGACGTGGACTCGTACAGCGAGCCGGCGGGCTCGAAGTCGTTGTCCGCGGCGTGTGCGGCGGTGCCGGTGAGCAGCCAGGCCGCTCCGGCCAGTCCGCCGATGACGAGTGCACGCAGAGCCCACCGAGAGCCGATGTGCCCTGCGCGGCGCTCCGGACGCCGCTCCGCCTCCTGGTTCGGAGACGGCATGAGCGGGGAGCCGCCGCGGGGGATCGACAGGGACCGGCACGCCGCGCGCATTCCACGCTCGACCCCCCAGCCCGTCATTGGTTCACCCCTCGTCGCCGACGCCGACCGATGGCCAATTCATCCCGTTCGTGAGGAACAGGCGATATTTGCCACTCGGTATTGGTAACGACGAGAGGGAACCGGGGTCACGCGTACAAAACGGGAAAAATGATCGCTGGAATGGGCCCGAGAATTCACACGGTCCGGGTACGCGGCCCAGCTCGCAGGACCCCCGACGGCAGCGGCCGGCCGACGATCTTTTCGGCCAGCTCAGCGGCCTCAATCAACCTATCGAGGTCGATTCCGGTGTCGATGCCCATGTCGTGGAGCATGTGCACGACCTCCTCGGTGGCGACGTTGCCGGAGGCGCCCGGCGCATAGGGACAGCCACCCAGCCCGCCCGCGCTCGCGTCGAACTCGGTCACCCCGAGATCCAGGGCGGTCAGGATGTTGGCGAGCCCGGTGCCGCGGGTGTTGTGGAAGTGCAGCAGGTCGGGGCGTACCTCGGAAAGAAGATCACGCACCCGGCGCGGAGTCGCCATGCCGGTGGTGTCACCGAAGGCGATGCGGTCCGCGCCGTCGGCGCGGACGCGAGCCACCATGCCCGCCACCCGCGCGGGGTCGACGTCGCCCTCGAACGGGCAGCCGAAGCTGGTCGCCACGATCACCTCGAGCGTCGCGCCGGCGTCGTGGACCAGCGGGATCAGCCCGGCGATGTCGTCGAGGGACTCCTCGGTGGACCGGTTGAGGTTGCGCCGGTTGTGGGTGTCGCTCGCCGAGACGACCACCTCGATCTCCCGGAAGCCGGCCGCGATCGCCCGATGCGCGCCCCGGGTGTTCGGGATGAGCGCCGAGTAGCGGACGTCCGGGTTCCGCTCGGCGCGCGCCCACACCTCGTCGGCGTCGGCCATCTGCGGGATGGCCCGGGGATGTACGAAGGAGACCGCCTCGATGCGCCGCACGCCGGTCCGGCTCAGCGCGTCGAGCAGGCGGATCTTGGCCTCGGTCGGGACCGGGTTCTCGTTCTGGAGGCCGTCCCGGGGCGCGACCTCGCGGATGCTGACGGCGGTCATTTCCGGGCCCTCATCCGTCCGACGATGGCGGTGTCGTAGTCGCCGGAGAGGAACTCCTCGTTCTCCAGCAGCTCGGCGAAGAACGGCAGGTTGTTCTTCGGCCCGGCGATCGCGAAGCCGGCCACCGCGGCGCGGGCCTTGGCGATCGCGTCGTCCCGGTCGGCGCCGAAGACGATCAGCTTCGCCATCAGGGAGTCGTAGTTCTGGCTCACCGTGGTGCCCTCGGCGTAGCCGGAGTCGACCCGGACGCCCTCGCCGGCCGGCTCCACCCAGGTGGTGACCTTGCCGGGGCCGGGCAGGAAGCGCTTCGGGTCCTCGGCGTTGACCCGCAGCTCGATCGCGTGCCCGCTCTGTCCTTCCTGGATGGTGACGTCCAGGCCGGAGGCGATCCGCAACTGCAGCTCCACCAGGTCGATCCCGTGGATGAGCTCGGTGATCGGATGCTCGACCTGGAGCCGGGTGTTCATCTCCAGGAAGAAGAACTCCCCGGTCGACGGGTCGAGCAGACACTCCACTGTGCCCGCATTGCGATAGTTGACCGCTTCGCCGGCTTTCACGGCGGCTGCCAGAATCCGTGCGCGCAGTTCGGGGCTCACGGCCGGCGACGGCGCCTCCTCGACCAGCTTCTGGTTGCGGCGCTGCACCGAGCACTCCCGCTCGGAGAGGGCGATCACCCGGCCGTCGGCCAGGCCGAGGATCTGCACCTCGACGTGCCGCACCCGGGGGAAGTAGCGCTCGATCAGCACCGAGCCGTCGCCGAACATCCGCTCGGCGAAGGCGCGCACCTTCTCGTACTCCTTCGCGAGCCCGGCCTCGTCGTCCGCGACGGCCATGCCCATCCCGCCGCCACCCGCGGCGGCCTTCACCATCACCGGAAATCCGATCTCCCCGGCCGCCCGGAGGGCGTCCTCGACGGTCGCCGCCGGGTCTGCCGACCCGGGCGCGACCGGCACGCCTGCCGCGGCCATGAGGTTGCGCGCATTGATCTTGTCGCCCATCGCGCTTATCGCTTCGGCGCCGGGTCCGACCCACACCAGGCCGTTTGATTGCACCGTACGGGCGAAGTCCGCGTTCTCGCTCAGGAATCCGTACCCGGGATGGATCGCCTGCGCCCCGGTCCTCTTCGCGGCGGCCAGGATCGCCTCGGCGTTCCGGTAGCTCTCCGCGGGGTTGGCCGGCCCGATCTCGACAGCCTCGTCCGCCTCCAGGACGAACGGCATGCCGGCATCGATGTCCGAGTGGACCGCGATCGTCCGGATCCCGAGCCGCTTGGCGGTCCTGATGATCCGGCGGGCGATCTCGCCCCGATTGGCGACGAGCAACGACTCGATCATTCCGCTCCTTTGCGGGTCGATCTTCGACATCTCTTCCTGCCGCATTTCCTCTTGGCGCGGCCCCTCTCGCCGCGGCTCCCCCTCTTACCGCGGCTCCCCCTCTTACCGCGGCCCCCTCCTGCCACGGCTCCCCTCTTGCCGCGGCCCTTCTTGTCGCGGCCCGCTGCCACGGCCCCCTCTTACCGCAGCTCCCCTTCTCGCCGCAGCTCCCTTCTCGCCGCGATCTTGTGAAGTTGCGCAGGACCGTCCCTGTGGAACTTCAAGATCGCGGCAAAGGGGGGAGCGGCGAGGAGAAGGGGCGGTGTGGAGGCGTGGAGGGGTGCGGTTCGGGGCGTCTAGTGCCCGGCCAGGGCGTGGATCGTCGCCTCGCGGAGCAGGTCGGCACGGCGGCGCCGCTCGACCTCGCCGCCGAGGAAGGGCGTCGAGTTCATCAGGCCGAACGCGGCGTGGGCCAGCACCCGGGCCTCCGGCGCCGCCAGCTCGGGACGCACCCGGGACAGCACGGCCACCCACTCCTCGACGTAGAGGCGCTGGAGGCGGCGGATCTGCCGGCGCGGCTCGTCCGGCAGCCGGTCGAGCTCGTGCAGGTGGAGGGCGATCACCGCGGGGTTGGCGAGCGCGAAGTCCACATGGAAGTCGATCAGGTCGGCGAGCGCGGCCTCGGCGTCGCCGGAATGCCGGGCCACCCGCTCGCGCCCACCCTCCAGCAGGCTCTCGCTGACCGGGATCAGCGCGGCGACCAGCATCGCCTCCTTGCCGGCGAAGTGGTGGTAGAGCGCTGGGCCGGTGACGCCGGCGGCCGAGCCGATGTCGTCCATCGACACACCGTGATAGCCGCGGGAGGCGAACAGGTCGACCGCGATCTCCAGAATCTCGTCGCGGCGTGACCGCCGCCGAGGCGCCGGAGGGGTGGTCCGGTGCCGTTGCTCTACCGTTGTCACCAGGCAACTGTAACCCGGCGTCAAGACTTCACTTAACGGTCGTTCAGCCTATTTTTGGAGCACTGCGCGGCTCAGGAAAGTTCGCGGGCCTCCACACGCAGGCCGGTCGCCAGCTCCCTGCCAGGTGCGTCGGGGGCCATGCCCGCCAGCAACGTGTCGAGCATCTCCTCCGCCTCGCGCACCGATCCCGACCGGAGTAACGCCTCGGCGAGCATGGTGGTCACCTGATCGGCGTCGTCGATCGCGCCGATCTCGCGGAGCTGCTCCGGCCTGCCCCGCAGGTGCGGCACCGCCTCGGCGAACCGGCCGCGGCGCATCAGCAGGTTGCCGACCTCGTACGCGAAGATCGACCGGCCCCAGATCACGCCCGGCTCGGCGGCCAGCTCCTCCGGCAGTTCCGCGTAGCGCCGGGCGACCAGCTCGATCAGCTCCTCGGCGGCCGGCACCTCGTCGGCGTAGTTGAGCGCCATCAGCCGCCGGCGCAGGACCCGCAGCTCACCGACCGGATCGCCGGCCTCGCGCAGCGCCTCGGCGGACGCCAGGAAGGTCAGGGCGGCCTCGCTGTCCCGGTCCATGGCGTAGAGCAACTGGCCGGCCTGCTCGCCGATCTGCCCGCGGCCGGCCGGGTTGCCCTCCAGCCGCTCGATCAGGTCGCGGAACCCGGCGAGGGCCCGGTTGTTGTCACCGAGATCGCGGTAGAGCCCGGCCAGCAGGAAGCGGCAGTCGTCGGCCGGCTGTTCGGCCTCGAACCGCTCGTATCCCAGCAGCGCCTCCTCGGCCACCTCGATCGCCTCGGCGATCCGGCCGGCCTGGCGGTAGGCCTGCGCCAGATCGTGACGGGCGAACGCGCCGCCCTCGTCCATCCCGCGCTCGGCGCAGAGCGCGACCGCCTCGACCAGGTCCTCGATCGCCTCGGCGGGCCGGTTCATCCGCAGGTATTCCCGGCCCCGCTGCACCCGGGCCGCCACCGCCGGACCGGGCAGGCCGGAGGCGAGCGTCTCGGTCAGAGCGGTGACCGCCTCCTCCGGGTCCTCGGCGAGCTGCCCGAAGATCATCGCCGCCTGCGCGCTGGAGCGGGCCGGGCCGTTGTCCCGGTAGAAGTCCCAGGCCGCGCGGGCGGCGTCCACCGCCTCCTCGTGGCGGTGCGTGGAGGCGAACAGCCGGGCCCGCATGATCGCGTGGTACGCCTGCCGGCGCGGGTCACCGGTCTCCTCGGCGAACCGGTCGGCCTGCGCGCCGGCCGTGACGGCCTCGTCGGCCCGCTCGAGACGCCAGTACATCGTGGACAGACGCAGCCAGGCGCTCGCCCGCTTCGCCGCGTCACCGTGCCGATCCTGGTGGTCGACGTCGGCCCGGACCGCGTCGAGGCCGCCATCCAGCTCGCCCATCTCGGCGCGTTCCAGGGCGATCCGGGCGCGCAGCACGCTCACCCGGCCGGGCTCGCCGGCCTCCTCCAGGAGCGCGATGGCCTTCTCCCAGACGGCCACCGTCTCGGCGTGCGCCTCGTCCGGCAGGCGCAGCCCGCGGAGGGCCCAGAGCCGGCCGGCGTGCAGCGGCTCCGCCGGCACGCCGAACCGCTCGTCGATCGCGTCGAGGGCCGCCGCGAACGCGTCCTCGCGGTCGTCCTCGAGGTGTTGCTCGGCCAGGTCGAGCAGTTCGGCCGCGGACGCCCGGGGCGGGATCTCGGCCGGCGGCTCCAGGACGACGGCGGCCGGTCGCGGCCGCTCGACGGCCAGTCCGACCGGCGCCGGCCGGGCGGTCGGGGAGAGCTGGACCGGAACCTCGTACGGCCGGGCGTCCAGCTCCTTGCGGATGATCTCGCTCTGGTGGCCGGTGCCGTTGCGGGCGTCGAAGCGGGCCGCCGTCTCGGCCGCGAAGGCCGACAGCTCGCCGGCCAGCTCGGCGGCGGTGGTGTCCGGCCGGCCGGTGCGGCGGACCACCGCGTCGCCGTGGCCGATCTCGGTGAGCCGGCGCAGCAGCAGCGACGCGTCGGCCGCGAACCACATGGCCGCCGAGGGGGAGGGCGCGCGGTCGAGCCAGTCGATGTGGCGCTGCAGGATCTCCAGGCCGCGGTGCTCGTTGCCGGTGCGGGCGCAGAACGCGATGTGGTCGCCGATCCCGCCGAGGTCGGCCAGGTTGTTCCGCTCGATCAGGTATGACCGGCGGTGCGCGTCGGCCGCCTCGGCCGGGTGCCCGGACCGCAGGTAGGCCACCATCAGCTCGCTCAGGATGCTCTGCGGCTGCTCGTTGCAGGACAGGTCGCCGGCCAGCACCGGCTCGGCCAGCTCGACGGCCTCGGCGAAGCGCCCCTTGCCGATCAGGTGGTGGGCGAGCGACGTCGGGTCGCAGCCGGCGCAGTCGGACAGCTCGTCGCGGGGCGCGGCCTGCCACTTCTCGAACCAGGCCTGCGCCTCGTCGGTGTCGCCGACGTGCTGGGCCACCAGGTAGCGATGTTTGTAGACGGCCTGCATGCCGCTGCCGTGTTCCCGGTAGCGCCGCTCCATGTCGTCGAGCACCGCGTGGGTCCGGGCCAGCGGGATCTCCGGGAACTTGGTGAGCATGCTGACCATGTTCTTGAAGAGCCAGAGCAGGTTGTGCGTCCAGCGCTCGTGGTACGGCGCGGGCTTGCGGTCGAAGTCGGCCACGCACCAGGAGAAGATGGGGAACGACTTCACCGGCTCGCCGCCGTACATGTACGCCGTCGTGGCGAGCAGGCGCGAGTAGAACGCCAGGGCCGGGTCACCGGCCGTGTCGACGTGCCGCAGCACCTGCTCGACCAGCGCGATCTGGGCCGCGCCGTAGGGCAGTTCGTGGGCCTGGTTCAGCAGGTCCCAGAGCTCTTCGGCGGTCTTCATCTGTCAGGCCTCCCCGGGAACGGCACGGTCCAGCAGGCCGAGGAGCGACGTGGTGAGCAGCGCCGCGTCGTTCGGCCGGATCGGGTGGTGGCCGAGCATCAGCGCCTGGCCGTAGAGCGACTCCACGGCGAGACCGGCCAGCTCGGCGTCGCCGAGCGCGGCGATCCGCCGAACCAGCGGGTTGCGGTGGTTGAGGACGAGCTGCGGGCGGTCGGCCGGCACCGTCGACGACAGCGCGTCGAGCACCCCGCCCCAGAGGTCGTCGGCCTGCGACCGGCCCGCCGTGAACTCCTCGTGGAAGGCGGCGGCCCGGCTCACCAGGTAGAGCGAGGGGAGCGTGACCGGGTCGAACGCGCGCACCACGACCTCGCAGCCGAGCCGGTCGAGGCGGCGCTGGGCGGCCGCCAGGAACGGCCGCAGCCGCAGCTCGGTCTCGGCCTCCACCGGCAGGAACCGGGTGGCCAGGTCGGACGGGTCGAGCCGCTCGGCGCGGACCTCGGGGTCGAGCTGGGCGAGCCGCTCGATCAGGTCGGCGTCGTAGACGTAGCCGCCGTTGATGAGGGCCACGTCCTGCGCCGCGGCGACCGCGGCGAGCTGCCGGAACTCGTCGTCGGTGGCGGCGTAGCGCAGCACCCCGTGCCGGGCGCGGAACTCGGCCAGGGTGATCTCACCCATGTTGGTCTGCAACGGGTACCACTGCTCGACCAGGCGCAGCATCTCGTCGTCGTGCAGGGCCAGCGCCTTCACCCCGAGGTGGTGGATGCGCAGGAACTCGCCGAGCCGGCGCGGGTCGGTCGCGGCGAGCCGGGCCAGCCAGCCGCGCAGCTGGTCGGCGATGGCGTCGCGGGTCTCGGCGAGCTGGCCGTCGTCGTAGAGCGCCTCGCGGCTCGCGGTCGGCCGCAGCTCGCTGCTGTCCACCACGCACCGGGCGAAGAACGCCCACTCCGGGAGCAGGCCCTCCACGTGCTCGGAGAGCAGCATGCGCTTGAGGTAGACCCGGTGGCCGCCGCGGCTCGCCGGGTTGACCGGGGTGGGCAGCACGAACGCGGCGCCGCTGAGGCCGGCGGCCGGCACGTTCAGGTCGATCACGTCGAACGGGCGGAAGCCGAGGACCTCCTCGGCGTAGGCCAGCCGGTCCGACTGCGGCCGGTCCCAGGGCAGGTCGTCGCCGGTCACCCGGGCGCCGTCGACGGTCACCGCGACCGGAAGCAGCGAGCCGTAGAGCCCGGCGAGCTCGCTCACCGTCGTACGCGAAAGGAAGTGCTCGGAGCCGCGGCGCGGCAGCAGGGTGACGGTGGTCCCGGGCTCGCGCTCCTCCCCGGGGCCGACCTCGTAGCTGCCGTCGGCGTGACCGGTCCAGAGGACCGGCGGGGCATCGCCCCGGCGGGTGTGCACCCGGATCTCGTCGGCCACCATGAAGCAGGAGAGCAGGCCGATGCCGAACTGGCCGAGGAACTGGTGGCGGGCGAAGCCGAGCTCGTCGCGCTTCGAACTGCGGCCGATCGTGGCGAGCAGCTCGTGCACCTGCGCCTCGGTGAGGCCGATGCCGTTGTCGCTGATCCGCAACGCGTCCCCGGTCGTGATCTCGACGCGGCCGGGATGCCCGGGGCCGACCGCGGTGATCGCGTCGACCGCGTTCTGGAGGAGCTCGCGGACGTAGACGCGCGGGCTCGCATAGAGGTGGTGGCTGAGGAGATCGACGATTCCGCGGAGATCGACCTGGAACGTGTTGCTCACGATCGAGCACGCTACCGGGCGGGGCCGACACTTTCGGCCCCCGCCCGGTCGTGGGAGATCAGCTCAGGCCGCCCGGCTCCGAGCCCTTCGCGATCGGCGCCCGGACCAGGTTGCCCCACTCGGTCCAGGAGCCGTCGTAGTTCCGGACCTGCGGGTATCCGAGCAGGTGGTGCAGCACGAACCAGGTGTGCGACGAGCGCTCGCCGATCCGGCAGTAGGCGATCACGTCGTCGGCCGGCTCGAGGCCGAGCTCGTCGCGATAGATCTTGACGAGCTCGTCGTGCGGCTTGAAGGTGCCGTCGTCGTTGGCCGCCGACTTCCACGGCTTGCTGACCGCGCCCGGGATGTGCCCGCCGCGCAGCGCGCCCTCCTGCGGGTACGCCTCCATGTGGGTCAGCTCGCCGGTGTACTCCTGCGGCGAGCGGACGTCGACCAGCGGCCGGCCGGTGGCGATGTGGCCCATCACCTGGTCGCGGAACGCCCGGATCTCGGCGTCGTTGCGGACCGGGACCGGATAGGAGGCGGGGGCGCGGGTGGTCTTGTCCCGGGTGAGCGCACGGCCCTCGGCCGCCCACTTCTGCCGCCCGCCGTCGAGCAGGCGCACGTCGCGGTGGCCGAAGAGACTGAAGACCCAGAGCGCGTACGCGGCCCACCAGTTGAAGTTGTCGCCGTAGAAGACGATCGTGTCGTCCCGGCCGATGCCCTTGGCCTCGCACATCGCGGCGAATGCGGCCGGGTCGAGGTAGTCGCGGGTGAGCTGATCGTTCAGCTCGAGGTGCCAGTCGACCTTCACGGCGCCCGGGATGTGGCCGGTGTCGTAGAGCAGCACGTCCTCGTCCGACTCGACGATGACCAGGCCGGGCGTTTCCAGGTTTGCGGCGAGCCACTCGGTGGTGACCAGTTTGTCGGGATGCGCGTACGCCTGAAGCGACTGCGCCGGATCGTTCGGAACGGACATGACGTAAACGCTAGCCCCTTCTAGTCGCCGAACGGGGCCAGCGCCGGTCGCTTCGCCGTGACCAGGTCGCCGGAGGAGCGTCCGCGCAGGTGCCGGCCCACCCACGGGGCCAGGTGCCGCCGCGCCCAGCGCAGGTCGGCGCTGCGGGCCAGCCGCCACGGCGTGGGCTGCGGCGCCGGCGGGACCAGCATCCAGTCCTCCTCGACGCCGACGCCGAGCGCGGTCAGCACGTGCCCGGCGACCCGGCGGTGACCGATCTCGGACAGGTGCAGGCGGTCGTCGCTCCACATCGTCGGGTGCAGGTACGCGCGGTCGCCGAACAGGTCGATCAGGTGCGCGCCGTGCCGCTCGGCGATCGCTCGGGTGCCGTCGTTGAGCGCGGCCGCCCGGGCCCCGATCATCCGCTGCCCGCCGGGGATGTGTGCCGCCACGTCGGCGAACCGGAAGAGGACCACGTCGGCGCCGGTGGCCCGGATCCGCGCGATCACCGGTTCGATCCGCGCCACGAGCGCGGCCGGGTCCGCCTTCGGCCGCAGGATGTCGTTGCCGCCGGCCGCGAAGCTGACCAGGTCGGGCCGCATCGCCAGGGTCGGCTCGAGCTGCTCGGCGAGGACCTGGTCGAGCAGGCGGCCGCGGATCGCCAGGTTCGCGTACTGAAACCCCGGGCCGGAGTCGACCGCGAGGCGGGTGGCGACCAGATCGGCCCACCCTCGATAGGTGCCGTCGGGATACGCGTCCGACATTCCTTCGGTGAAGCTGTCTCCCATTGCCACGAAACTGCGCCAGGCCATGGTGCCCCCCTGAGTTTGCCTATTGGGCAAGTTTTCCACCTCGGAGGGGCCCCGCGTCTACGTGACGCTGGCGACACGGGTTAATCCGGATGCTTCCCGACCAGCGGATTCCCTAGGCTTCGTCACCATGCTGCTCCGGATGTCCACCCTGCTGCTCAAGACCCTGCGCGAGGAGCCGGCGGACGCGGAGGTGCCGAGTCACCGGCTCCTCCTGCGCGCCGGCTTCATCCGCCGTGCCGCGCCGGGCGGCTACACCTGGCTGCCGCTCGGCAAGCTGGTCCTCGACCGGGTCACCGCTGTCGTCCGCGAGGAGATGGCCGCAGCCGGTGGACAGGAGGTCTCCTTCCCGTCGCTTTTACCCCGGGATCCGTACGAGGTGAGCGGGCGCTGGACGGAGTACGGCGACGACATCTTCACGCTGACGGACCGGCGCGGCGCCGAGCACCTGCTGGCGCCCACGCACGAGGAGATGTTCACCCTGCTCGTGCAGGACATGACCGGGTCGTACCGGGACTTCCCGCTGGTGCTCTTCCAGGTGCAGACGAAGTTCCGGGACGAGGCCCGGCCGCGCGGGGGTCTGCTCCGGGGCCGCGAGTTCCTGATGAAGGACGCGTACTCGTTCGACCTCTCCGACGACGGTCTCGCCGAGGCGTACCAGCGGATGCGGACGGCGTACCGGAAGGTCTTCGCACGGCTCGGTCTGGAGCACACCATCGTCTCGGCGGTGTCCGGCGCCATGGGCGGTTCCGCGTCGGAGGAGTTCCTCGCCACGTCCGAGGTGGGCGAGGACACGTTCGTCGGCTGCACGTCCTGCTCCTACGCGGCGAACACCGAGGCCGTGACGACGCCGGCGCCGGTCGTCGCGGAGACGCCCGGCGTGCCGCTGGTCGTCCACGACACCCCGGACACCCCGACCATCGCCTCGCTCGTCGAGCACGCCAACAGCCACCGGCTCGGCGGCCGGGACGACTGGACCGCCGCGGACACCCTCAAGAACGTCGTCGTGACGGTCCACCACCCGGGCCGCGAGCCCGAGCTCCTGGCGATCGGCGTGCCCGGCGACCGCGAGGTCGACCTCAAGCGGCTCGACGCCGCGCTCGCCCCGGCCACCGCCACCCTCTTCGACGACTTCGCGTCCCGGCCCGACCTGGTGAAGGGCTACATCGGGCCGCAGGGCATCGGGATCCGCTATCTCGCCGACCCGCGCGTGGCGACCGGCACGGCGTGGCTCACCGGCGCGAACGAGCCCGGCCGGCACGCCACCGGCGTGGTCGCCGGGCGCGACTTCACCCCGGACGGGACGATCGAGGCGGCCGAGGTGCGGGCCGGTGACCCCTGCCCGGCCTGCGACGGCGGCGAGCTGACCATCCGGCGTGGCATCGAGATCGGGCACATCTTCCAGCTCGGCCGCCGCTACACCGACGCGTTCAAGGTCGACGTGCTGGGCGCCGACGGCAAGCCGGTCCGGCCCACCATGGGCAGCTACGGCATCGGCCTGTCCCGCGCCGTCGCCGCGATCGCCGAGCAGCACCACGACGACCGCGGCCTGCTCTGGCCGTCCTCGGTCGCGCCGGCCGACGTGCACGTCGTCGCGGCCGGGAAGGACGGTCAGGTCGAGGCCGCGCTCACGCTCGGCGCGACGCTGGCCCGGGCCGGCCTGCGGGTGCTCGTCGACGACCGGCCGAACGTCTCGGCCGGCGTCAAGTTCACCGACGCCGAACTGATCGGCGTACCGCGGGCCGTCGTGGTCGGGCGCCGGCTCGCCGAGGGATACGTCGAATTACGCGATCGACGAAGCGGAACCCGGCAGGAGGTGCCTCTTGTGGACATCGCCGGTGTAATCACCACAGCGGTCGGGTAACCGCCTGACAACTGCGGCTGCACAGGGGGCGAGGGGACATGGTCAGGTCCGTCGCGGACGCGATGACACGGCAGGTCGTCTACCTGCCCGAGGACACCCCGCTCGACGAGGCGGCACAGGCCATGCGCGATCAGGGCATCGGCGATGTCGTGGTGACGCACGGACCGACGATGGCCGGGATCGTCACCGACCGGGACATCGTCGTCCGTGCCGTCGCCGAGCATCTGTCGCCGACGGCCACGACGCTCGGCGAAATCGCCACCCGGGAGCTGATCATGGTCGAGCAGAGCGCCACTGTGGAGGACGCGGTGCGGGCCATGCGTACGCGCGGGGTTCGCCGCCTGCTCGTCTGCGACGCGGACCGCAAGGTCGTCGGCATCGTGAGCCTCAGTGACATCGCTCTCCTGCCGACCTCGGCGGCCGCCTGAACCCGCGTAGGGTCGGTCCTGTGACTGACATGCCACCGAAGCTCGCCGAGATCGTCGACGAGTTCGCCTCCGCCCCGCGCGAGGTGGTCCTCGAGATGCTGCTGGAATTCGCCGACGCGGTGCCGCCGCTGCCCGCGTCGCTGGCCGGCCACGAGGGCATGGAGCAGGTGCCGGAGTGCCAGACGCAGTTCTTCCTGAAGGCCGAGGTGCAGCCGGACGGGACGGTCGTGACGCACTTCGACTGCCCGCCCGAGGCGCCGACCACGCGCGCCTTCGCCGGCATCCTGGCCGAGGGCCTGGCCGGCGCGAGCGCCGCCGAGATCGTGGCGGTGCCGGACGACCTCTACGCCCGGATGGGGCTCGCCCAGGCGATCAGCCCGCTGCGCATCCGCGGCGGCACCGCGATCCTGGCCCGGCTCAAGCGCCAGGTCGGCTCTTCCCTACAGGAGTGACGTGGATCTACAGGTCTGGTCCGACGTCGTCTGCCCGTGGTGCTACATCGGCAGGCGACGGCTGGAGAACGCCGTGAAGGCCTTCGACGGGACCGTCACGATCACCTACCGGGCCTACCAGCTCGACCCCGACCCGGTGCCGATGGTGGAGAAGGCCGGCGGGCCGGAGGAGCATGCCGAGCAGCTGTTCACCCAGGTCGCCTCGATCGCCGCGGGTGAGGGGCTCACGCTCAACTTCGATCGGGTGATCGCCGCCGACTCGTTCGCGGCGCACCGGCTGATCGCCTGGGCGCAGATCCAGGACCGCCAGGCCGACATGCTCGACGCGCTCCAGGTCGCGCACTTCACCGACGGCGTCGACATCGGGGCGCCCGGCGCGCTGGCCGCCCTCGCGTCCTACATCGGGCTGGACGGCGACGCGGCGCTGGAATACCTGGAGTCCGGCGCCGGCGAGGCGGCCGTGCGTACCGACCTCGCCGCCGCGCAGGAGTTCGGCATCACGAGCGTCCCGACGGTCGTGATCGACGGGAAGTATGTGATCCAGGGTGCTCAGGAGACGCCGACACTGCTGGCCGCGCTCGAAGAGATCAGCCGCCGGGAGGCGGCCGAGGCGTCCGCCTGACAGGGGTCGATGTCGTTTCACGTGAAACGACATCGACGCTGATCACGCTACTTCGCGCGCCAGACCCTCGATCACCTCGGCGCCGGGCAGTGCGCCGAGGGCCGGCCCGGCGATCGCGATCTTGCTGTGCCGGACGCCGGATCCGATGATCACGTGCGGGGTGGCGACCACCCGGGAGTCGACCAGAATCGGCCACGACGCCGGCAGGCCGATCGGGGTGATGCCGCCGTATTCCATTCCGGTCAGCGACACCGCGTCGTCCATCGGCGCGAAGCTCGCCTTGCGGACGTCGAGGTGCTTGCGGATCACGCCGTTCACGTCGGCCCGGGTGGTGGCGAGCACGACGCAGGCGGCATACCTCGTGACCTCGCCGCGGCGGCCCGCGACGATCACACAGTTCGCCGACTCGGCGAGGCTCACCCCGTACGCATCACAGAAAGCGGCCGTGTCGGCGAGGCCCGCATCGATCGGGGCGACCAGCACCTGGTCCGCGTCGATCGGCGCCTCGACCGGCCAGACCTCGAGGGCCTTCGCCACCGGCGGGGCGAGCAGGTCGAGCCGTGACTGTGCGGATTCGGTCTGCAGTCTTCCCATCATGCCGTCATCCTTGCCCGGATTCGGAGTTCATCCACCGCCGGGGCCGAGACTCCTCAGATGACGGCGGATCTTGCCGACCTTCAGTTGGTGTGAAGGACCGTCGGAGTGCACGCGTCGGGACCGTGAGTGGCCTCGCCCTGCTCACCGGTGCCACTGCCCTGGTCGCCGTTTCGGGCGGCCACCATTCGATCTTTGCGACCCTGCTGCTCGGCCTGCTCGCGGCCGTGATGGCGCACGCTCTCGTCGTCGAGATCCAGCGCCAGGCCCGCCGCCGAACCCGCGGCTGGGGCCGGCACGACACCGTCAACGCGGTACTGCTCGCCTGCTGGGCGGTCAGCGCCGCCCTGTTGATCGGCGTCGGGTCCCGTCCGGTGCAGATTCTCGGGTGTGTGCTGGCCCCGGGTTACGCCGCCGCGAGCGCCTACTTCGTCGTGGAACGCCTCCGCGTGCTGGCCGCGCCGTTCGCCCCGGCCCCCGCACCCGCCGCCGATCCGGTCGCCGCCGTCCCGGCGCCCGCACCCGCCGCCGTCCCGGTGCCCGCCGCCGTCCCGGTGCCCGCACCCGTCCCGGTGCCCGCAGCCGGCGTTTTGGCGCCCGCACCTGTGGCCGACCGGGTCGCCGGCGACGTGCCGCCCGCCGGACCGGTCGAGGCCGCACCTGTCGAGGCCGGACCTGTCGGTGTCGGGCCGTTCGCCGCCGCACCGGCCGACGCCACGCCGTCCGTGTGATCGTCGAGGGTCGGCAGCACCACCATGAGCGGTGGCACCGGCACCCCGTTCGTCTCGATAGGGAGCTCGGGGACCGGTAGCCAGTCGACGCCGAGCTGCTCCGGGCCGGCGCCGGTGTCCTGCCGCACCCGTGGCTCGCCGTCCGCCACCGTCACCGCGAAGACCGAGGTCATGCCGGTGGGGTAGGGCATCTCCAGCACGTAGCGGGCGTCGCTGACCACCAGCCCGGTCTCCTCGAAGACCTCGCGTCGCAGCGCTTCCTCGACCGACTCGCCAGGACGCAGACCACCGCCCGGCAGGGTCCACCACTCGCCGCCACCGGATCGCCGGCTGCGCTCGTGCACCATCAGCACACGACCCTCCCGCACGATCACGGCGGCGGCACGTCTTCGTTCGTCCACGAGTCGCAGGCTAACCGCCGTGGCTCTCCCGCGCAGAACTCATTCATTCCTCTGTGGAGACGTTCATCCATCGAAGAAAGGGCAAATAGGTGCCTACCGTTTCGGAACGGTGACCAGCACATACGTCCGTTCGGTGAGCTGTTCCCGGGTCAGCGCCACGCCCGTCCGGGCCGCCAGGAACGCCAGCGCCGGTCCGGTGGGCTCCGTCACGTCCGTACCCTCGAGAAGGCCTGCCGCCCGCATGGCCGGCACGAAGTCGCCGGGCCTGGACCCACCCCAGCGCTCCGGGGTCTCCGAATCGAAGTCGAGGAGGACCTGCTCGTCCTCGAGCACCAGCAGGTGCCCCCGCCCGGTCGCGTCGCTGCGGTAGGCGAGCACGGCACGGCCCTCGGACAGCGGACGCACGATCTCCTCGGTCACGCCGAGCTCGCCGGCGTCCTCGACGATCAGCGTCCAGTCGCCGATCCGGGCCAGGCCGGCGAAGTAGCGCTTCGAAGCGTCCGCCTCGCCGTCACCGGGACCGACGAGCTGGTGCCACTCGACGCGTTCCAGCTCCCTGCCGCCGAGCCGTTCGATGACCTGGTTCGGCTTGAGCTTCTCGACGAGCGTGAAGCAGAACCCGGCGTCCAGGCCGGCGTCGCGCAGCGGCCAGATCAGGTCGGCGGCCGGCACCGCGGACGCGCTGACGTCAGGTTCGTCGGCGCCCGCACCGGCACAGCCGGCCAGGCCGGTGAGGGCGAGGAGGAGAAGGGCGGAGCGGCGTTTCACGGCGACAGTCAACCAAAGCTCCGCTCGCGGGTCCGCCCCACTCTCAAGATCGGCGCAACGCGGCCGCAGACCGGCCCCAGACGCTTCCTGCGGGCCCGGACGAGCGCCGCGACGTATCAGGGTGCCCAGAAGCCTTGCGCCGCGCCAGAGATCGTTTGCGGGGGCCGCAGCCCGGCGACCATCACCGAGCCGGCGACGAAGTGGAAAGTGGAGCCCAGGGGACTTGAACCCCTAACCCCCGCCTTGCAAAGGCGGTGCTCTGCCAGTTGAGCTAGGGCCCCGACGCCAGAAGACTAGCGAAGGTCAGGCGAGGTGGTGGCCTCGTGCCACAACGCGCGCTCGTCGCTGGAAGCCTTGACCTTCTTGACGACCAGGTAGGCGGCACCAGCCACACCGGCAACGATCAGAAGCTTCTTGAGCACGAGCACGTCCCCTCAGAAAAGTGTCGAGCATGCCAACCCCGTACAGAAAGGGAAGCGCAACAACGCGGCAAGCGCAACCGAATCGCACCGTGGGGGGTTCGGGGGGCTCGGCCCCCCGGTAGATATGACGAGCGGTCCTGGTTCGCGCTTTCTGCGAACGCAGGACCGCCGACCGCTCGTGGGGCTAGATGGAATCGAACCATCGACCTCAGAGTTATCAGCTCTGCGCTCTAACCGACTGAGCTATAGCCCCGCTCAACTGCGAGAGGAACGTTACCGCATCGGGTTGCGAGCCTCCAAAGCGGGGGTGGCTCGCAACCCGACCAGGGGTCGTCAGTCCCGTTCGGCGAGGGTGAGCTCGACGCCGCCGACCAGGTCGGCGCAGACGTTGTAGATGAACGCGCCCAGGGTGGCGAGCGCCGTGAAGAGGACGACGTTCACCGCCCCGATCAGCATCGACGTGCCGATCACGCCCCACGCGGTGATCCGGAAGGAGCCGCCGGAGCTGGCCTGGTCGCCGCCGGAAGCGGTCACCAGGTCCTTGAGGCTGTTGTTGACCGAGCTCCACACGCCCATCGTGTCGAGGGCGAGGTAGAGCACCGAGGTCGCCACGACGACCACGATGAACAGCACGATCGAGACCGCGAATGCGAACTTCATCACGGACCAGGGGTCGATCCGCTTGAGGTTGAGCCGGGCCCGGCGGGGTCCGCGCGCCGCGGCCGAGGAGACCGTGGAGCGCGCGGAGCGGACCGCTTCGGAGACACGGGCGGCGCCGACGGCTGCGGAGCCGGCCGCCTGCGGGCCGGAACGCTGCTTGGCCGCGCCCGGCGCGGCGGCCGGGGCGGCCCCGGAGGGCCGCTGCGGGCCCGTCTGAGCCTGCCCTGGAGCCGTCGCACCACCGGGGCGTCCCGCGGCGGCGCCGGGCGCTGCGCCCTTGCCCTTGGTGACGACCGGCACGGCGGCGGAGCCCTTCACCACGGAGGGGCCACCGGCCGGCTTGCCGTCGCCGGCCGGCTCACCCGGTGGCGGGGCCATGCCCGGCGCCCGGGTGAATTTCGGCGGCGTGGAGGGGGCATCGGCGGGGACAGCGGCGCGCCCTGGGGTCTCACGCCCGTTCGCTGCGGCTGCGTCCTTTTTCGCCGCATCGTCCGGAGTCGCTGAGGCCCCCGGACCTCCCGACTTCGCCTGTGTCTCCGGCATCAACTAGTCCTGTTCGTCAGGCTCGTCGGCATTGCGAGCAAGCGCCACGATGGTTACACCTTCTGGGAGGTCCATCAGCTTGACCCCCATTGTGTTCCGATCCCTCGTGCGCCGTACAGGCTTCACGGGAGTCCGGATGACACCACCATTGCTGGTGATGGCAAACAGTTCATCCTCCGGGCTGATCACCAGAGCACCGACAAGTCCACCACGACGCTCCGTGATCTTGGCAGTGAGCACACCCTTGCCGCCACGGCCCTGTACGGGATACTCCTCGATCGGCGTGCGTTTCGCATACCCACCGTCGGTGGCGACCAACACATCCATGCCCTCGCGCACGACCTCCATGGCGAGCAGCTCGTCGTTGTCGCTGAACCGCATGCCGATCACACCGGAGGTCGCACGACCCATCGGGCGGAGTGCCTCGTCGGTCGCGTTGAAGCGGATGGCCTGAGCCTTCTTGGAGACCAGCAACAGGTCTTCCTCGGAGGCAGCCAACGCCGCGCCCACCAATTCGTCATCCTCCCGCAGGTTGATGGCGATGATGCCACCGCTGCGGTTGGAGTCAAATTCCTCCAGGCGGGTCTTCTTCACGAGACCATTCTTAGTGGCGAGCACAAGGTAGGGCGCGACCTGGTAGTTCGGGATCTGGATGACCTGCGCGATGTGCTCGTCCGGCTGGAAGGCGAGCAGGTTCGCGACGTGCTGTCCCTTGGCCACGCGAGCCGCCTCGGGCAGCTCGTACGCCTTCGCGCGGTAGACCCGGCCCTTGTTCGTGAAGAACAGGATCCAGTCGTGCGTCGAGATGACGAAGAAGTGCGAGACGATGTCGTCCTGCCGCAGCGTGGCGCCGCTCACGCCCTTGCCGCCGCGCTTCTGCGACCGGTACAGATCGGTCTTCGTCCGCTTCGCGTAACCGGTACGTGTGATCGTCACCACAACGTCCTCGCGCGCGATGAGGTCCTCCATCGAGACCTCGCCGTCGAACGGAATGATCTGGGTGCGCCGGTCGTCGCCGAACTTCTGGACGATCTCGCCCAGCTCCTCGGAGACGATCGCCCGCTGCCGCTCCGGCTTCTGCAGGATGTCCTTGAGGTCGGCGATCTCGATCTCGATCTTCGCGAGCTCGTCGATGATCCGCTGACGCTCCAGGGCGGCCAGCCGGCGCAGCTGCATGTCGAGGATCGCGGTGGCCTGCACCTCGTCGACGTCGAGCAGCTGCATCAGGCCCTGGCGGGAGTCCTCCACAGTGGGCGAACGCCGGATCAGGGCGATGACCTCGTCGAGCATGTCGAGCGCCTTGGCCAGACCGCGCAGGATGTGCGCGCGCTCCTCGGCCTTGCGCAGGCGGTACGCGGTCCGCCGGCGGATGACCTCGATCTGGTGCTCGACGTAGTACCGGATGAACTGCGCGAGGTTCAGCGTGCGCGGCACGCCGTCGACCAGCGCCAGCATGTTGGCGCCGAACGTCTCCTGCAGCTGGGTGTGCTTGTAGAGGTTGTTGAGCACCACCTTGGCGACCGCGTCGCGCTTGAGCACGAGGATCAGGCGCATACCGGTACGGCCGGAGGACTCGTCCCGGATGTCCGCGATGCCGGTGAGCTTGCCCTCCTTGACCAGTTCGGCGATCCGCTCGGCCAGGTTGTCCGGGTTGACCTGGTAGGGCAGCTCGGTGACGACGAGGCAGGGCCGGCCGCGCGGGTCCTCCTCGACCTCGACGACCGCGCGCATCCGGATCGAACCGCGGCCGGTCCGGTAGGCGTCCTGGATCGCCTGCTGACCCACGATGAGGCCGTAGGTCGGGAAGTCCGGGCCCTTGACCAGCTCGAGGAGCGCCTCGAGGGTGGTCGCCTCGTCCGCCTCGGGGTTGTCCAGGCACCACTGCACGGCGGCCGCGATCTCGCGCAGGTTGTGCGGCGGGATCTTGGTGGCCATGCCGACGGCGATGCCCTCGGAGCCGTTCACCAGCAGGTTCGGGAACCGCGCCGGCAGGATCGTCGGCTCCTTGGTCCGGCCGTCGTAGTTGTCCTGCATGTCGACGGTGTCCTCGTCGATGTCCCGCAGCATCTCCATGGCGAGAGGCGAGAGCTTCGACTCGGTGTACCGCATGGCGGCCGGCGGGTCGTTGCCCGGCGAGCCGAAGTTGCCGTTGCCGTCGATCAGCGGGTAGCGCAGCGACCACGGCTGGCCCATCCGGACCAGGGCGTCGTAGATCGACGAGTCGCCGTGCGGGTGGTAGTTGCCCATCACGTCGCCGACGACGCGGGCGCACTTGACGTAGCCGCGGTCCGGCCGGAAGCCGGCGTCGTACATCGCGTAGAGGATCTTGCGGTGGACGGGCTTGAGGCCGTCGCGGACGTCGGGGAGCGCACGGCCGACGATCACGCTCATGGCGTAGTCGAGGTACGAGCGCTGCATCTCGACCTCGAGGCCGACGGGCTCGACCCGCTGGGCGACACCGCCGACGGCGTCGTCCTGGATCTCGTCGCCGTCCGGGGGCTCGGGAGTGTCAGTCACTTTTAACCCTTACTCAAGGTGAAACCAGGCAAGTGCGGCCAAAACCGGCAAACTGCTGTGGATAACGCTGTGGAAAGTACCGTCACGCTGTGGATACCTGACTAGATGTCGAGGCTGAGTTAAATATCCAAGAAGCGGACGTCCTTGGCGTTGCGCTGGATGAACGACCGGCGGGCCTCCACGTCCTCACCCATCAGCACGCTGAACAGCTCGTCCGCGACCGCCGCGTCGTCCAGGGTGACCTGGCGCAGGGTGCGGGTGTCGGGGTTCATCGTGGTGTCCCAGAGCTCGTGGAAGTTCATCTCGCCGAGGCCCTTGAACCGCTGGATGTCGTCCGGCTTGGCGTTCGGCTTCTTCTGCTGGCGCAGCGCGATCAGGCCGTCCCGCTCGCGGTCCGAGTAGGCGTACTGGGCGTCGTCACCCCGCTTGTTCCACTTGATCTTGTAGAGCGGCGGGGATGCCAGGTAGACGTGGCCGTGCTCGACCAGCGGCCGCACGAAGCGGAACAGCAGCGTGAGCAGCAGCGTCTGGATGTGCTGGCCGTCGACGTCGGCGTCGGCCATCAGGATGATCTTGTGGTACCGCAGCTTCGAGATGTCGAACTCGTCGTGGATGCCGGTGCCCATCGCCGTGATCAGCGCCTGGACCTCGTTGTTCTTCAGAACCCGGTCGATCCGGGCCTTCTCCACGTTCAGGATCTTGCCGCGGATCGGCAGGATCGCCTGGATGCGGCTCTCCCGGCCGGACTTGGCCGAGCCGCCGGCCGAGTCGCCCTCGACGATGAACAGCTCGGTCTCGCGCGGGTCGGTGGACTGGCAGTCGGCCAGCTTGCCCGGCATCGAGCCGGACTCCAGCAGCGACTTGCGCCGGGCCAGCTTGCGGGCCTGCTGGGCGGCGATCCGGGCGCGGGCCGCCTGGTCGGCCTTCGTGATGATCAGCTTGGCGTCCGCCGGGTTGCGGTCGAACCAGTCGGCGAGCTGCTCGTTCGCGACCTTCTGCACGAAGCTCTTCATGTCGGTGTTGCCGAGCTTCGTCTTGGTCTGGCCCTCGAACTGCGGCTCGCGCAGGGTCACCGAGATGATCGCGGCGAGGCCCTCGCGGATGTCCTCGCCGGAGAGCTTCTGGTCGGCCTTGAGGAACTTCTTCTCGATGCCGTACTTGTTCACGATCGTCGTGAGCGCGGCGCGGAAGCCCTCTTCGTGGGTGCCGCCCTCGTGGGTGTTGATGCGGTTCGCGAAGGTGTAGACCGACTCGCCGTACGACTCGTTCCACTGCATCGCGACCTCGACGCCCATGCCGGCGTCGTTGTCCTCGGCGCCGAACTCGATCACGCTCTTGTGGATCGGGCTCTTCGTCGCGTTGAGGTGCCGGACGAAGTCGGCGATGCCCCCCGCGTACATGAACGTGACCTTGCGGGGATCACCGTTCTCGTCGGCCGAGACCGCCCGCTCGTCGGTGAAGTTGATGGTCAGGCCGCGGTTCAGGAAGGCCATCTCCTGAAGGCGGCGGTAGATCGTCTGGAAGTCGAACTCGACGGTCTCGAAGACGTCCGGGTCCGGCCAGAACTGCACCGTCGAACCGGTCTTGTCGGTGGTCTCGCCCTTGTCCAGCGGGCCGGGCTTGGAGTTGTCGTACTTCTGCCGCCACACGAAGCCGGCCTTGTGGATCTCCACGGCCATCTTGGTGGAGAGCGCGTTGACCACCGAGACGCCGACGCCGTGCAGACCGCCGGAGACCTTGTAGGCCTGGTTGTCGAACTTGCCGCCGGCGTGCAGCACGGTCAGCGCGACCTCGACACCCGGCTTCTTCAGCTTCGGGTGGAGGTCGACCGGGAAGCCACGCCCGTTGTCGGTGACCGAGACGCCACCGTCGGCGAACAGGACGACGTCGATGGTGTCGCAGTAGCCGGCCAGCGCCTCGTCGATGGCGTTGTCCACAACCTCCCAGACGAGGTGGTGCAGACCGCGCTCACCGGTGGAGCCGATGTACATACCGGGACGCTTGCGGACCGCCTCGAGGCCTTCGAGCACGGTGATCGACTCGGCACCGTACTCCTGCTTTTTCTCTGACACCCTCGGCCACTTTCTCGTTGCGGAGCCCTCGGGCCCCGCAGCGGGGTTGGCAGGCGCCGGCAGCATCCGGCACACGCGTGGCACCAGGGAGAACACCCGCGGGAAAGAAGCGGACCACCGGTGGAACCGTGCGCGCCGGTCGCCGCGGACGGCCCGCGGATCGTGATCGGCTGGAAAAACCGCGCAGCGTGACGAAGCTCCGTGATGCACAGTTTTCCCGGTCGCTGTCGATTCTACTCCGCCGAAACGAGTTGGCGAGGGTCCGGCACCCCTTCCGGGTGCCTGAGAGTCCCGTAGCGCGACTTGAGCCGCTACCCACGTGTTCCCCTACACGGAACTACCGGCCACCGCAACGGCAAGTGCTGCGGCGCTTCGACGCCTCGGGCGTGGCTGCCGGATCGAACCGGCACTCACTGCGACACTGCTCGACAGCGGCAGGGGCTGGTGTCGTAACCTCGCCCGCGCGGGCCGGTGAAGCCGGATGCGCCGCATGACAGTCCGAGGAGGGGTGGCCCCGATGGCTCATGACAAGGGCCTGGACAACGTCGCCGTGCACTGGCCGCGGACCAATCAGTACTACGACCCGGTCGCGCCCGCCGAGTTCGTCGACTTCGCCGGCATCGCGGACCGGCCCGAGATCGCGGCGCCGACCGGTGCGCTCGCCCTGCACATCGCCAAGACCGGCACGGTGCGCGCGACGGCCTACACCGAGCTCGTCGACCTGCTGCTGGGCCTCGAGGGCGTGCTCTACGCGACCGACGCGGCCGCCGAGGACGAGGATCCGGTGATCGACCCGGACGGCTGCGCGTGGATCGCCGGCGGCCTGGAGCGCTTCGTCGAGGGCCACGACAAGTTCGGCGATCTGGTCACCTTCGACACGGTCGCCGAGGTCATGCGTACCGCGATCTCCGCCGGTCGCCTCGCCGACCAGCAGCTCCGCTGGCTCGAGCACCGCCTCACCGCCCTGCGCGACGACGCCGGCAACGCGCCGCACTGGAGCTTCGCGCGCACCGAGCTCGCGATCCTGGCCGGTTTCTACCGCCGCTGCGCCGAGCGAGGGTTCGCGGTCTTCGCCGATTATTAAAGCTTTGGTCGCAGCGGGGTGGTGGGTACGGACCGCTGCTCACGCCGAGGGCCGGGCGCGGAGTCGCTGCGCTCCCGCGCCCGGCGACCTGAGTGAGTGGTTGCGCCCCTCTTCTCTCAGTCCCGTGGCTTCGGCTGACGCAACAGCAGCGCCATCCCGGCACCGACGAGGAGCACCACGATTCCGGTCCCGGTCCAGAAGATCACGGCCCGGTCCTCCGCGGCCCGCCGCTGCCGTTCCGCGCGCGCCGACGGGCTGGGCGAGGCGGTCAGCAGCTCGTTGCCGCTGCACAGCGACGTGACGCCGTCGACGGCATAGACCCGATATCGGCCGCCCTCCTCGAACCGATATCCACAGGACGCCTCATCATCCGATGTGGTCAGTGTCACTTCGTCCTGGTTCGGCCCTTTGACGACGTTCTCCACGGCGAACCGGACCCGAGCCTGGCCGCCGCCCTCGTAGACCGCCCGGACCGTCCCGTCGAACGCCAGCTGCGCGTCCTCGATCCCGCCGCCCGCCTTGCACGAGCAGGCCCAGGCCGGGCTCGCCACCACCGGCACCGGCGCGATCACCAACAGCAACAGAACCAGCAGCCGACGCATGATCATGCAGTTACGACGCTTCGAGCCGCCGTCCGGTTGCACCCGACCGCCGGTCGCGCTCAGCCGCCGGTCGCGCTCAGCCGTACGTGTCCCTCGGCCCCCGGCCCTGCACCCGGCGTGGGCCCCGGCTCCAGGACGGCGCGGCCGGCCCGTGGATGTTGAGCTTCGTGACCACGTTGTGGCCCACCTCGCCGGCGATCTGGCGCAGCAGCGTGCCGGAGAGCATCCGCAGCTGGGTGGCCCAGGCCGTGGACTCCGCCTCGACGGTGAGCACGCCGCCCTCGAGCTTGACCGGCCGGCTGTGCGAGGCGATGTCCGGGCCGACGACCTTCTCCCAGGAGCCGAAGACGGTCGCCTCGGCCTTCGGCTTCTCCCAGCCGCGCGACTTCATGAGCCGCTGCAGCATGTCCCCGAACAGCTGCGGATCGCGCGGGTCGGGCCCCGGACCGGAGTAGCCGCGCAGCCGCCGCTCCCCACCACCGCCGGTCCGGCGCTTCCGGGGCTTCTGAGCCGCTTCCCGCCGCCGCGCGAGCGCCGCGTCGAGCACGGCCCGAGCCAGCTCAGGCCCGGCCAGCCCCTCCTCGGCGGAGTTATCCACAGCCTCGTCCCCAGGGCTGCGGTCACTCTTCCCCGCGGACCCTTCCCCGGCGCCCGAGCCGCTCTTCCCGGCGGCGCCACTCTTCCCGGCGGCGCCACTCTCTCCGGCAGCGCCGGCGCTCCCGTTTCCGGCAGCGTCGCCTGGCGTCCTCCCCGAAGCGCCTGCGGACGTTCTGCCCGCGACATCCCCGAACGGTCGGCGGCCGGCGCCCTGAGCGCCCGCTGAACGGCCCGCAGCCCGCTCACCCGGCCCGGGACCACCCCGGAGATCTCCGAGGACCTCCCCGAAGAGCTGAGGCGGCTCATAGGGCATGTCCGGCTCCTGGTCCGGCCACTCCTCGTCGTCCCAGAGCCCACCACCCGAGCCGGATGACCGTCCCTGATCAGTCGGCACGGATCACCGACCCGGTCGTCACGTCGTACCGGACGCCGCGCAGCGACGCCGGCACGTCCTCCGGGACGGCGCAGGTGACGAGCAGCTGAGCGGCGTCCGAGACGAGCGCGGCCAGCCGTTCGCGCCGGCCCGAGTCGAGCTCGGCGAAGACGTCGTCGAGGACCAGCACCGGCTCGATGCCGTCGGAGCGCAGCAGGTCGTAGGCGGCCAGCCGGAGCGCCAGCGCGAACGACCACGACTCGCCGTGGCTGGCGTAGCCCTTGGCCGGCAGGTCGCCGAGGTTCAGCGAGAGATCGTCGCGGTGCGGACCGACCAGCGTGGTGCCGCGCTCGATCTCCGCGGTGCGGCGCTCCTCCAGCGAGGCGAGCAGCATCTCCTGGAGCCGGGACCGGTCCGCGGTGAGCGCTTCGCCGAGCCGGGAGGCGTACGCGATGGACGCCGAGGTGCGCCCGGCCGCCACCGCGTCGTACGCCTTGGTCAGATGCGGGCCGAGCGCGGCCGCCAGCTCGAGCCGGCCGGCCAGCAGCTCGGCGGCGTGATGCGCCAGATGTTGATCCCAGACCGCGAGCGTGGACAGGTCCTGCCCGCGGGATCCGCCGACCTTGCGGGTCAGGTAGGCGGTCCGGAGCAGGGCGTTGCGCTGCTTCACGACCCGGTCGTAGTCGGCGCGCACCCCGGCGTACCGGGGCTGGCGGGCGACCAGCAGGTCGTCGAGGTACCGCCGGCGCTCGGACGGGTCGCCGCGGACCAGTTCGAGATCCTCGGGGGCGAACAGCACCATCCGCAGGGCGCCGAGCACCTCCCGCGGCCGGCGTACCGGCGAGCGGTTGAGCCGGGCCCGGTTCGCCTTCCCCGGGACGATCTCCAGCTCGACGAGGAGCTCACGTCCATCGTGGACGATCGCGCACCTGATCACCGCCGACGTGGCGCCGGCCCGGACCAGGGGCGCGTCGGTGGCCACCCGGTGACTGTCCAGAGTGGCCACGTAGCCGAGCGCCTCGATGAGGTTCGTCTTGCCCATGCCGTTCTGGCCGACCAGCACGGACACGCCGGGGTCGAGATCCACGGCCACGCGCTCGTACGAGCGGAAGTCGGTGAGCTCGACCCGGCGTACGTGCATCGATCAGCGCTTGACGGCGTGGCCGCCGAACTGCTGGCGCAGCGCGGCGACGGCCTTCATCGCGGGCGAGTCCTCCTGGCGGGACTCGAAACGCGTGAAGATCGAGGCGGCCAGGACGTGGGCGGGCACGGCGAGGCGGACGGCCTCGTCGACGGTCCAGCGGCCCTCGCCGGTGTCCTCGACGTAGCCCTTGAGGTTGGCCAGCGTCGGGTCCTCGTCGAGAGCACGGTCGAGCAGGTCGAGCAGCCACGACTTGACGACGCTGCCCTCGCGCCAGCTCTTGATGACCGCCGGCACGTCGTGGACGAGCTCGGACGCCAGGAGGATCTCGTAACCCTCGCCGTACGCCTGCATCATCCCGTACTCGATGCCGTTGTGGATCATCTTGGCGTAGTGGCCGGCGCCGTGCGTGCCGGCGTGCGCGAAGCCGAACTCACCGGCGGGCTTGAGCGCCTCGAAGATCGGCTTGCAGTGCTGCACCTGCTCGGCATCGCCGCCGACCATCAGGGCGTAGCCGTTGGTGATGCCCCAGACGCCGCCGGAGACGCCGACATCCAGGTAGTGGATGCCCTTGGCCTTGAGACGCTCGGCGCGCGGCCCGTCGTCGGTGAACTTCGAGTTCCCACCGTCGATCACGATGTCGCCCGGCGAGAGCAGCTCCGCCAGCTCGTTGATGGTGTCTTCGGTGATCTTGCCGGCCGGCACCATGGTCCAGATGACGCGCGGACCGGTCAGCTTCTCGACCAGCTCGGCCAGGCTGGCGACGTCGCGCTTGTCCGGATTGTGGTCGAAACCGACGACTTCGTGCCCCGCTGCACGCAGTCGGTCCCGCATGTTGCCACCCATGCGGCCGAGACCGATCAGGCCGAGTTGCATGGTCTTCCCCCTAGAAGTGCGAATGTTCCTCGCTCAGTATCAGCGAGTTACCCGGATCGGCATGATCAGATAGCGGTAACCCGGGATGATTTCGCCACTTTCGCCCGCGGGGGAGATCACAGCGGGCTTGAACGCGTCGACGAAGGAGAGGACCGCGGTCGGTGCGCCGAGGTTCTGCAGGCCGTCGATGAGGTACTGCGGGTTGAAGCCGATCGTCAGGGGCTCACCGGTGAAGGTGGTCTCCATGGCCTCGCTCGCGCGGGCCTCCTCGGTGCCGCCGGCCTCCACGACCAGACCGTCCTCGCTGAAGCTGAGCAGCACCGGGGTGGTGCGCTCGGCGACCAGCGCCACGCGGCGGACCACCTCGACGAGAGCGGAGACGGCGACCCGGGCCTCGGCGTTGTGCGAGGTCGGGAAGAGCGAGCGCACCGGCGGGTAGTTGGCGCCGTCGAGCAGGCGGCTGGTGGTGCGGCGGGCGCCACCGGCGAAACCGATCATGCCCTCGCCGGCGCTGCCCTGGGCCAGCGCCAGGGTGACCGCGCCGCCGATCGGGCCGAGCGCCTTGGCCGTGTCGTTCAGGGTCTTCGCCGGGACGAGCGCGTTGAGGCTGATCTCCGGGTCGTCCGGGTTCCACTCGATCTCGCGCATCGCCAGGCGGTAGCGGTCGGTCGCCAGCATCGCCATCGAGGTGCCGTTCAGCTCGATCCGCACACCGGTCATCATCGGCAGCGTCTCGTCCCGGCCGGCCGCGATCGCCACCTGGGAGACCGCTGAGGCGAACGTGGCGGCGTCGACGGTCCCGGTGCTGGACGGCATCTCCGGGAGGGACGGATAGTCCTCCACCGGCATCGTGGGGAGCGTGAAACGGGCGCTGCCGCAGACGAGCTCGAGATGCGCGCCGACGGCGGCGATGTCCACCGGCTTGCCGGGCAGCGCCTTGGTGATCTCGGCGAGCAGGCGGCCGGAGACCAGAGCGGCGCCGTCGGCGTCCGCCTGAACCTCGACGCTCACCTGGCTCGAGACCTCGTAGTCGAATCCTGAGACCTGCAGCCGCCCGTCGGTGACCCGCAGCAGGACACCGGCGAGCACCGGAACCGACGGCCGGCTCGGCAGGCTCTTGGCTGTCCAGGCCACGGCGTCGGCAAGTGCGTCTCGCTCCACCCGGAACTTCATGCTTGTCCTCCGCGATGCTTCCTCTTACGGGGGCGTCGACGACCCCACTGAACTCTATGGCTCGTGCGGTGTTCCCGTGCGCCCGACCCTCGGTGCAAAGCAGTCGAGCCGATGCCCCGGTGAGCCGGAACCGGCTCCTCCACACCTTCCACAACGCTGATGATTGTTTTTTGTTCTCTATTAAAGAGATAACTAGTCGTCTTCATCGGTGCTGTGCAAACTGTGGAGAACTTGAGTTTTCCCTGGCCAGCGCGTTATCCACCGGTGATTCACAGGTGGACAACCAGGGTACAAACCCCGGTCTTCGTCCACAGTCGGGGAGCCGGCGGGGCGTTGTCCACCGTTGCCCACAGGCTATCCACCGGTTGTCCACCGGTTTTATCCCCCGACCTGTGCATAACGCTGGGACGCTACCGTCTCGTTGTCCCCAGATCCTTCAACAGGAAATCCACAGGCGTCCACAGGGTGGGGACACAGATGTGACGCACCGTGTCTGTCCACATCGATTTCCCCAGGGTTCGTCCACATCTGTGGGTTCGAGTGTCGTGCGTTGTCCACCGCCTGGGGAGGAAGCCTGTGGACGCCTGTGGATTAGTGTGGAAAAGGTTGGCACGAAACGTACCCGTCCTGACGTTGACATCCGGCTCTTTTTCACCCCCGATCTTCGCCTTCGATTGATCTCAATTCGCGGGCTGAGCTGCGATGATCTGGGCATAACCTGTGGACAACCCAGTGCAAATCCGGTGGATAACTCGCCGCGATCTTTAATAGGCGCTGGTCAAGCCCCTGGGGATATGTGGCCAACGGTTTTCCACGGTCCTGGGGATAGCGTGCGGAGGCCGGCGAGGCCCTAGTCGGTCGTCGCGATTGCTCAATGCCTACCGCCGCTGTGGACAACTCGAACTCTGTGGACAACCGGTTCGGGACGGCTTCTGACCTGGGCTTTCGCTTTGTGCACAGGCGTGGGGAAGCGGCTGCGGCGGCCCCTCAGCCTGTGGACAACCGAGCCCGCCGAAACATGCCCTCGACAGGGGGGACGGCGGCGGAATAGGGCGGCCTACGGCCAGATAGACGAGTTCGCGCGTGCCGGGGCGTGGGCCGGGCGGCCTCGGTCACGAGGAACGTCACCCGGGCGTGGGCCGCGGGCTTGCGATGGCGGAGGGCGCTCCAGGGTGTGCCGGGGGCTCACGGTGGCGGGAGACGCTCCAGGGTGTGGGCGGGGCGCTCTCGGTGGCCGGGGGCGTTTAGCCCGTTCGTGGGCATGCCCGCCGGTAGGTGGGCCACGGGCCGGACCGGCCCGTCAGGCCGTGGCCCCGACGCCGTCGGCGGCCCTGGTGCGGTTGGTGACCAGGGGCGCAATCGTACGAATGAGGTGTTAGGTGTTCTGCTTGATGCGGTTGGTCAGCTCGGCGATCTGGTTGTAGAGCGACCGGCGCTCGGCCATGTGCTGGCGGATCTTGCGGTCAGCGTGCATGACGGTGGTGTGGTCGCGTCCGCCGAAGGCCTGCCCGATGCGGGGCAGGGAGAGGTCGGTCAGCTCGCGGCAGAGGTACATCGCCACCTGACGGGCGTTCACGAGCACGCGGCTGCGGGAGTGGCCGCGCAGATCCTCGAGCGAGACGCCGAAGTAGTCGGCGGTGGAGACCATGATCTGGTCGGCGGTGATCTCCGGGCCGGCGCCGTCCGGCATGAAGTCGCGGAGGACCTCCTCGGCCAGGGAGAGCTGGACCGGGGAACGGGTGAGGCTCGCGAACGCGGTCACCCGGATGAGGGCGCCCTCGAGTTCGCGGATCGAGTTGGAGACGCGCGAGGCGATGAACTCGAGGACGTCGTCGGGGGCGTACATCCGCTCCTGGGCGGCCTTCTTCTGGAGGATCGCGATACGCGTCTCCAGGTCGGGCGGCTGGATGTCGGCGAGCAGACCCCACTCGAAGCGGGTCCGCATCCGGTCCTCGAGGGTGGCCAGCTGGCGCGGCGAGCGGTCCGAGCTGATCACGATCTGCTTGTTCGCGTTGTGCAGCGTGTTGAACGTGTGGAAGAACTCCTCCTGGGTCCGCTCGCGGTTCTCCAGGAACTGGATGTCATCGATCAGCAGGATGTCGACGTCGCGGTATCGCCGCTGGAACGCCTGCGTCTTGTCGTCGCGCAGGCTGTTGATGAAATCGTTCGTGAACTCCTCGGTCGACACGTAGCGCACCGACCGCGCGTGGCCCAGGGTGGTGGCGTAGTGCCCGATCGCGTGGAGAAGGTGGGTCTTGCCCAGCCCGGAGCTGCCGTAGATGAAGAGCGGGTTGTACGCCTTCGCCGGCGACTCCGCGACGGCGACCGCCGCGGCGTGCGCGAACCGGTTGGACGAGCCGATGACGAACGTCTCGAACATGTATTTCGGGTTCAGCCGGTTGCCGTCGTTGCCGCCCGGGCGCGGCGATGCGCCGGGACCGCGCAGGTCGACCGGCGGCCGGCCGGGGCCGTTGTCACCCCGGCTGGGGATCGGCTCGTCGCGGCGGTCCGGTCCGAGGACGCCCGGACGCTCCTCCGGCCGGCGCTGGTTCTCCCGCAGCTGGGCCGGGTCGCCGTTGATCCGGTGCGCGACGCCGTCGTTCGGCGCCTCCCGCTCCGGGCCGGCCTCGGCGGGCCGGGCCGGCGGGCGGTTCATCGGCGGCTGCGGCATCGGGTCGGCGAAGAGCGCCTCCTGGCCGTCGCGGGCCGAGGGCACGCTGCGCGAATGCTGGGCCGAACCGGTCGGGTAGGGCTCCTGCGGGTAGGCCGGCTCGGGGGTGCGCTGGCCACCCGGGTATCCGGGCAGCTCCGGCTGGTAGGGATTGGTGTCCGGGTAGGCGCCGGCGTCGTTGTAGCGCGGCGGCTCGGCGTAGTGCCGGGGCTGCGGCTCCATCGGCGGCGGAGCGGCCTCGATCGGGGTGCCGTACACCGTTCCGGGGATGCCCGAGCCGTCCTCCGGCGGTCGCACCGTGACCGCGACCTGTATCGGCCGGCTCAACCGGCGGCTGAGCGCCTCGGTGATCGCCGGGCGCATCCGGGACTCGATGACGTCACGGGTGAAGGCGTCCGGAACGGACAGGAGAGCGGTGTCCTCGACGATCGCCCGGAGCCGGACGAGTTGAAGGTAGGCGCGCTGCTGCGGTGAGGCGATCTCGTCGGACAACTCACCCAGAGTCGCCTTCCAGACCTCACCAAGGTCGACCTGATCGGCCACCGCCGCGCCACCCCCATCGCCACCGACCCCCGGTGACCTTGTGTCCGGCCTTTCCGCCTGAGCGGCTGCCAGTGCCCGGTCCAGCACCGACGCGCTCCCCAACCCTCGTCCAGCTAACGTGCTGAACACGCACGGCGCCACCGGCTATCCACAGGTTATCCACAACCTGTGGCGTTGCCAGTGGCCGCTCCCGGCCGGATTGGTCGGCAGATTCACCGGAGCCTGTAGTGGCGCGGGCTGAAAACAGGCTCACCGTGGCGAACGATCCACCTGCTTGTCCGGTTTTGGCCGCCGCTTCGCGGTGTGCGAACGGCCGGTGGAGACCAGCAACCGCGCACGCTAACAGCGCTGACAGGTGGACTACAACCGCACACCGGACCCTCCCCCGCACGTTTGCAGGAAAAGATTCACTTTGTGCGCGGAAAGACCAGGTGACTGCTGCCCGGTCCCGCTTGTCGGCGTGCCGACCAAGGATATGGTTGACCGGCAGAACGGCTCTCCGTAGGGTTGGGCGGTTGCTCCGCCGCGTTCTGCTAAAGTGGCGTCTTGCAGCCGATGCCCCCTGGACGTAGTACGAAGACGGAGTTTTGACGTGAGCAAGCGCACCTACCAGCCGAACAACCGCCGGCGCGCCAAGACCCACGGCTTCCGGCTGCGCATGCGCACCCGTGCCGGCCGCGCCATCCTCGCTGCCCGCCGTGGCAAGGGCCGCGACAAGCTGTCGGCCTGATCCGACCGCTTGGACGAGTCCGGAATGCCCGGGTAGTCGTGCTTCCTGCAGCGCAGCGCCTGCGACGTAGCAACGACTTCGCCGCAGCGATCCGCGGTGGCCGTCGTGCCGGTCGCGGGACCCTGGTCGTTCACCTTCTTGTCGAGGAGCCGGCGTCCGCCTCTACGGCGTGCGCCGGCTTCGTCGTATCCAAAGCGGTGGGCAATGCGGTGACCCGTAACAGGGTCCGCCGCCGGTTGCGCCACCTGGTCCAGCCGTTCCTCGCGGAACTGCCGGCCGGCGCGTCGGTGGTGGTCAGGGCGTTGCCGCCGGCCGCCGAGGCGTCCTACGCCACTCTCGCCGCGGACCTGGAAGGGGCGATCGCGGCTGCCCGCAGACCCCGGCGGCCGCGATGAGCGTCCTCGCCCGGCTCCTGACGGCAGCGGTCGTCGCGTACCGTCGATACTTGAGTCCGGTGTTGCCGGCACGCTGTCGGTTCTATCCCTCATGCAGCGCGTACGCCCAGGAGGCCCTGGCGCGGCACGGCGCGGTGCGGGGGACGGGTCTGACTGTCTGGCGGCTCCTGCGCTGCCACCCTTTCCACCCTGGCGGGTACGACCCGGTGCCTGAGCGGATCCGTCACCGTCCTGCCGATGTGACTGGAGCTTAGATTGAGTCTCGACTGGATCTACAACGCCATCTCGTGGATCCTCCTGCAGTGGCATGCCCTGTGGGACGCCATCGGCGTCCCCGACGACCGCGTGCTCGGCACCAACTGGGCCTGGATCCTGGCGATCATCTTCCTGGTCGTGACCCTGCGGATCATCCTGTTCCCGGTCTTCGTCAAGCAGATCAAGAGCCAGCGCGCCATGCAGGCCCTGCAGCCGAAGGTCAAGGCGCTGCAGGAGAAGCACAAGGGCGACAAGGAAACGCTCCAGAAAGAAATGATGGAGCTGTACCGGACGGAGAAGGCCAACCCGCTGATGGGTTGCCTTCCGATGTTCCTGCAGATCCCCGTCTTCTTCGGGCTCTTCCACGTCCTCCAGCACCTCGACCCGTCGATCTCCGACAAGTACAAGCAGCTGTACGGATGGTCGATCGAGCAGTTCAACAGCGCCGCCAACGCCCACCTCTTCAACGCCCCGATCAGCGCCAAGTTCGGCTCGAGCCCCGCTGAGCTCGCCGCCGTCGGCGCGGACGGCACCACCGTGAAGGTGCTGGCCGGCATCCTGGTCCTGATCATGATGGGCACCACGTTCCTCACCAGCCGTCAGATGATCCTGAAGACCGGCTGGGCCGAGGACCCGCAGCAGAAGATGATCCAGCGGCTGATGCTCTACGGCATCCCGTTCTCGCTGCTGATCTCCGGCTCGCTGTTCCCGATCGGTGTCGTCATCTACTGGGTCACGAACAACCTGTTCACCCTGGCGCAGCAGCAGTGGGTGCTCCGGAAGTACCCGCCGGTGCAGATGAACAAGGGCGGCAACACCTCCTCGGCCCGCCCGGCCTCGTCCGGCTCGCGCGCCGGCAACGCCGGCCCGGTCCAGCCGGCCCGCACCGGTGGCCTCTTCGGCAAGAAGCAGGCCCCGGAGCCGGTCAGCCCGGTCGTCGACACCAAGGCGCTCGCCCCGAAGCCCGGCGCCAAACCGGTGAATCCCAAGAAGGGCGCCCGACCGGCGAACAAACCCAAGGGATGATCGCAGCTCGGGCCCGGCATCCGTCCGGGTCCGAGCGCTCTCCCTCGCTTCGGAACGCCACAGACCTCCCCGCCCTGGCGGGAAACATCGGATACAACGGAGATGAGACCGTGACCGACACCAGCACTCCCCCTTCCGCTTCCGCCGAGCCGGCCGCGACGTCGGCGTCCGCCGAGCCGGCCGCCGTCGAGGAGACCGCGGAAGCCAAGAAGTCGGAGAGCGTCGCCTCGGACAGCGACCTGTTCCGCCAGAGCGAGATCGCGGCGGACTACGTCGAGGGTCTGCTGGACATCCTCGACTACGACGGCGACATCGACGAGCTGGTCTCGGCCGGCCGCCCGATGGTCGAGGTGGTCGGTGGTCGTCTGCAGCCGCTCGTCGGCCAGCGCGGCGCCACGCTCGAGGCCCTCCAGGAGCTCACCCGCCTGGCGATCTTCCGGGCCACCGGATCGCCGAGCCGGCTGCTGCTCGACATCGGCGGCTACCGCGCGTCCCGCCGCAAGGAGCTGGCCGCGGTCGCACGCAACGCGGTCGAGAAGGTCAAGGAGCACGGCGATCCGGTCCGCCTCGAGGCGATGTCGGCCTTCGAGCGCAAGTGCGTGCACGACGTGGTCAACGCGATCCCGGGCGTGCAGAGCGAGTCCGAGGGCGTGGAGCCCAACCGCCGCATCGTGGTGCGCGTGGCGGACTGATCGTGACGGACCCACGCTCCGGCGCGGGTGACAGCGGCCCGGGCGGTACTTCGCCCGGGCCGTCGTCTTCCCGGCCTTCTGTTGCTTCCTTCCCCGCTTCTCCTCCTGCCGCCTCCCGGTCTGCCGACATTCCGGTCGCCGCTCCGCCCTTCGATCTGCCCTCTTTCGAGGCCGCTGCCGGGGAGGTGTTCGGGGATCGGCTCGCGCTTGCCGGTCGATATGCCGAGCTGCTCGGCACCGACGGCGTGGTCCGGGGGCTGATCGGCCCGCGGGAGACGCCCCGGCTCTGGGAACGGCACCTGATCAACTGCGGCGTGATGGCGGAGATGATCCCGTTCGGCGCTTCGGTGGTCGACGTGGGCTCTGGTGCCGGTTTGCCCGGTATCGTGCTGGCAGTGGCGCGGCCGGATCTCGAGATCACGCTGGTTGAGCCGCTGGCTCGGCGGACCGCGTTCCTCGACGAGGCGGTATCCGTTCTGGGGTTGGACAACGTCACCGTCGTACGCGGCCGGGCCGAGGAGGTCGCCGGTCACGTCGAGGCCGACATCGTGACGGCCCGTGCCGTGGCGGCCCTCGACAAGCTGGCCGGCTGGTGCCTGCCGCTCGCGAAGGTGGGCGGGCGGTTGCTGGCGTTGAAGGGTGCCTCGGCGGCCGACGAGATCGCCTCGCACCAGGCGGCGCTGGTGAAGCTGGGCGGTGGTGAGGCCGTCGTGCGGCTCTGCGGAGTGGGGTTGATCGACCCGCCGGCGACGGTGGTGGATGTGGTCAAGGAGCGGCAGGTGTCGCGTTCTGGCGGGCGGAAGAAGGCGCGGAGGCGATAGATGGGCAAGCGGGGTGCTCGCAGGAGACACGTTCGGAAGCCGCACCCCGTTCAGTCCGATCCGCCGGCTCCGTCATCGTCGCCGTCTTTCGTGCCCTCTTTCGTGCCCTCTTTTGTGTCTGAAAATGAGCAGCCGGCCGGGCCACGGGTGGTGTCCGGGTTTCTCGTCTGGCCTGCTGTGGACGGCGTCCTGCGGGAATCGGCCGGGCCGTCGTCGGGGGCGGTGGTCGAATTGGTTCAGGGTGCGGTGTCGTCCCGGGACCCGTCCGGTGGTGATTTTCGTGCGAGTGGTGACGTTCGTGCGAGTGGTGACCTTTGTGTGGGTGGTGATCAGAGGGCACTCAGCGCCACGGTGGCGCCCGAAGTGGTGACTTTCGGTCGCGGGGTGGGCGGCGACGTTTTCGGGACGGACGGGCCTGCTGGGGGCGGCGGGAGTGTTTCTCTGCGGTTGTCGGAGCCGGTCCCCCGTACCCAATGGAGGGCTGCACCCCACGAAGCCGGCGGCGATGCCGCGGGGTTGTTGAAACTCGTGCCTGGAAGAATGGTGTTCCGGGAGGCGTTGCGCACGACTCATCGGACTTCGGGCCATGGCGACACATGCCCGACACCCGTAGGCTGGCTGAGCGTCGATAGTGTGGACCGGATTTCTGTTGCCGGGGCCCACGTTCTGCCGGCCAACCCGTTCCTAGCCAACAGGGATGAAGCGGTGCATGAGTACGGTGTTTCACGTGAAACCGAGTCGCCTCTCGACAGGCCGTCGGGAGTGAGCGTGGGAGGACCGCACGCCAGCGACGTTCCTCAGCCTCGCGCAGGGGGCTACGGCCCACCTGCGCAGTACGAATATGGTGTCCCGCCGTCGTCCTCGGCGTCGCTGATACCGGGTGCGCCACTTCCCGGTGTTCCCGTTCAGTCGGACGAGCATGTTTCACGTGAAACGCCGGGCGGGGTTGAGGACGATCCGCCCCTTGCCATGGAAGCGTTGCGAGCTGTGCAGATCCTCAACCCGAGCGGCGAGATCATCATGCCGCGCCCAGACCACCCCAGGGTGATTTGCGTCGCCAACCAGAAGGGCGGCGTCGGGAAGACGACCACGACGGTGAACCTGGCGGTGGCGTTGGCGCTGCATGGCAACCGTGTCCTGGTGGTCGACCTCGACCCGCAGGGAAACGCCTCCACCGGTCTCAACGTGCCGCACCACGCGGGCGTGCCGGACGTCTACGACTGCCTGATCGACAACGTGCCGCTGGCCGAGGTCGCGCAGCCGGTCGAGGGCATCCCGAACCTGTTCTGCGTGCCGGCCACGATCGACCTGGCCGGTGCGGAGATCGAGCTGGTGTCGGTGGTCGCCCGTGAGTCGCGGCTCGCTCGTGCGATCGCGGGGCATCCGGAGAAGTTCGACTACGTCTTCATCGACTGCCCGCCGTCGCTCGGCCTGCTGACGGTCAACGCCCTGTGCGCGGCGCAGGAGGTGCTGATCCCGATTCAGTGCGAGTACTACGCGCTGGAGGGCCTGAACCAGCTGATCAACAACATCAACCTGGTTCGGCAGCACCTGAACCCGACACTCGACGTCTCGACGATTCTGTTGACCATGTACGACCGGCGTACCCGCCTGGCCGACGCGGTCGAGCAGGACGTCCGGAATCACTTTGGGGCGAAGGTTCTGAACGCCGTCATTCCCCGAAACGTGCGAGTCTCGGAGGCTCCTAGCTACGGGCAGTCTGTGATGACCTACGATCCGGGATCTAGGGGTGCGACCAGCTATTTCGAGGCCGCCCTGGAGATCGCTATGCGTGGGGTCGACACAGGAGGCACGGCATGAAGAACCGTCCGCGGGGTGGCCTAGGCCGTGGCCTGGGTGCGTTGATCCCCACGGCGCCTGCTGCTGAACCGGCGGCTGAGCCAGCTTCTCCCACGCCGGCGCCGTCGTCGGCTCCCGTGCCCACTCCCGCTCCGGCTCCTGCTGTTGCCTCGTCGCCGCCCCCGGCCCCCGCTCCGGCTCCCGACCCTGTCTCGGTTGACGCGGATCTTGGGCTGGCTCCCGTTCCGGGGGCTCGGTTCGCTGAGCTTCCGGTCACTGCCATCGAGCCGAACGCGAAGCAGCCGCGGCACGTCTTCGACGAGGAGGCCCTGGAGGAGCTGAAGACCTCCATCCAGGAGGTCGGCTTCCTGCAGCCGATCGTGGTCCGGGACATCGGCGACGGGCGATACGAGCTCGTCATGGGTGAGCGCCGGTGGCGTGCCGCCCAAGCCGTCGGCAGGGACACGATCCCGGCCATCGTGCGGAGCACACCGGACGACGCGATGCTCCGCGATGCCCTGCTGGAGAACATCCACCGGGCCAACCTGAACCCGCTCGAAGAGGCGGCCGCCTATCAGCAGCTGCTTGAGGAGTTCGGGGCCACGCACGAGGAACTGGCCCGTCGGATCGGGCGGAGCCGGCCGCAGATCTCGAACACCATAAGGCTCATGAACCTGCCGGCGCCGGTTCAGCGTCGGGTGGCCGCGGGGGTGCTGTCGGCCGGGCATGCGCGGGCGCTGCTGGGTCTCGACGACAGCGAGGCGCAGGAGAAGCTGGCTCTGCGGATCGTGGCCGAAGGGCTGTCGGTCCGGGCAACCGAGGAACTCGTGCAGCTGGCCGTCTCCGACGGCCCGGTCAAGAAGACGGCGCCGGCTCGGCGGGCGAAGGTGCACGCGCCGGCGTTGAACGATCTTGCTGAGCGGCTCTCGGATCGGTTCGACACCCGGGTGAAGGTCGACATCGGCCGCAACAAGGGCAAGATCACCATTGAGTTCGCGACTGTGGATGATCTCGAGCGGATAGTGGGCATGATCGGGGTCGAGGAAGAGGGCGCGGCCGCTCGGGGGGATGAGTAAGGCCGCGGTTGGATTTGGGCTTGGGGTTGCTTGGGCGCGTACCGGTCGGGTGCGCGCCTTGCTTTTTGCCCGCGTGACGGACGTGAATCCGGTTCTAGCGGGTTCTGTCAGAACGATTCTCCTGGGATTTGCGTTGCGGGGCTGGGGTGGCTTGAAGCGCTTCGGAATGCAGTAGTTGAACCCTGTTTGACGGTTTTGACTCGCTTGCCTGTTGGTTGTTGGTGCGGGACCCGCGTATGGCTGCTCGGCGCTTGGGTGGGGTGGCGGAGTCGGGTGCGGTGGCAGTTCTGGGCCTTCGGTTGTCGGACTCACGCCGTGGCGGTTCAATCGCTCGCTTTGAGGACGGGTCCGGTTGGGCCGGCTTGGGACGAAACTCGGCTCTGCTCGACTATCCAAGCGGTCGCATGTGGGGCCGGGTTAGCGCTGAGCGCGTCCCTGAACTGTGGGGGATTGTCGGTGCTCTGTTCGCCTTCTTCTCGGCTGGCGCGGGGTCGCAACGACCTCGGGATCCTGCAGCCGAAGCCTTGCCGTTCTAGTCGATCCGTGCCGGACCGGACTGCTGAACCTAGCTGCTCGACTTCGCGTTGCTCAGAGGCAGATCACTGTCTCGTTGGAGAATGAGACCGGAAGACGCTCCAGCGTTTCACGTGAAACGGCGAGCGGAGGCGAGGGTTTGAGCCCTGGCCGGGAATTCGCGGCCAGGTGTGCGTCGGCCCTTTGGGGCGGCTCCCGATTGGCTCTTTGACTGCCTGACTGCCTGACTGCCTGTTTCACGTGAAACGGCACAACGAGGTTCTGAGTGCTTCTAGGCAGGGCGCGGCGGTGGCTCTTGCGCGACGAGGACGGCTGCTCTACTGAGATGTGGCCCGGCGGCTTCTGCTCGGCGACTAAGGACCGGCTCCGGCTCGTTGATCGCCGGATTCGAACAAGAGGGTGCGGTCTACTCTCTCGCAGCCACACGGCCACCGGGATGTGCCGCCACCCCGATGGCCGGCTTCGCTGCTTCCTTCTGGATCTAGGGATCCGTCGCCTCGGGCTGTCTTGCGAGAGCCCGGCCCAGCGAGGGGCGTTGAGACGCGGAAGCGAGGTTGGTGGTCCGGGCCGGTGAGGCCTGGGCCGGGACTCGGTTTCGACTGGCTGTCCGCCATGGTGGCGTGGGTCGGCGATCGAGGTTGAGAGGTGCCAGGACTGAGTGGTTACCCGCTACCGGCCGCTGGCACGATGCGCGGGCAGAGCGGGAGGGTAGGACTCGGGTTTGGGCGGGCTGCGGTTGTGGCGGCTTCTGCGAGTGACTGCACAAGGCGGAGCACTTCGCGGCAGGGTTGGCGACGAGGGGTGGGGCCGTTTACGGATCTGACGTGGGCAAGGGCATGACGGCGGGCGGGAGGGGATAGGGCGCTGGCCGGCGAAGCACCGGAGGTGGGACCAGCCGTGGGCGCGGACGGTGCACGGCGCCTTGATGTCCAGGCGGCGAGATGGGTGCGGCGGTGGCATGGGGGCGGCGGTGGCATGGGGGCGGCGGTGGCATGGGGACGGTGGCGGCATGGGGACGGTGGCGGCATGGGTGGGGCGGCGGCGACACGGGCTTGATGTCCGGCAGAGGGTGTCGGCCTGAGGTGCCGGGTGAAACAGCAGGGTGCCCCTACTCGGGTGTGGGCTACTTGAGAGGGCGGTTGTTGTGGAGGGCCCTGGGGGTCGAGCCCTATCACGGTGGGATCTGAGGCCCTTGGTCGAGCGTCGGAGGCCGCAGGCCGGGCCGGCCCGCAGCCGGTGCGTTGAGTTGAGCTCGGCACTTCTTGCGGGGCAACGAGACGGTGTGCTCACCCGTGCGGCGGCGAAGGGCACGGTCCAGCTTGCGCTTGAACTGCGTGAGTCCACGGGCGGCAGAGGAGAGCCGCCTGCGGGTTAAGTGACTATCAGGCTCGGCCCTCGGAAGTGGTGACGCAAGTCACTCTCGCGTTTCACGTGAAACACGGACTTGCGCGCATGCAACCGGACCTCCGCCGATGCCACACCCCGGGAGGCCTAGCGACGAGTCACGGCCTGGCGATGCCACGTCTTCGGTCTGGTGACGCCGCCTCGGCCTGACGCACATCAACCTCCGCCTAACGGCATCAACCGCGGCCTGGCGACGGCGCCACCCTCGGACTGACAGCGCAAGCCCCTCGGCGCCGGGTCTTTCTACCCTGAGCCGTTTCACGTGAAACCTGTCTCCACCTTGCGAGCGACCACCGAACGGTGGATCACCTTGACTTGAGATCCACTCGACTACCACGCTCCGTAGCCACCACACGCAGAGATGACGGTCCCTCGCCGTACATACGCCGACACCACTATCCACAACCTGTGCGCACAACCTGTTGAAAAACCAGCCGACCCCGTTTCACGTGAAACGCTGCCTATGTCGTGCGTACTGTCCACCGGTCTATCCACAGGGTCCACAAGCGTTCTACGTCGGGTTTCACGTGAAACACAGGGGCCTGTGGATAACTTCTGTGGATAACTTCGCGATCGTTGTGGGGAGGGCGGCATGCGCATGAGCGTCTACGTGCCGGCCGCCCTCGGGTGGGTGGAAAGGGGTCCCTCGGCCGAGCGAAGACGTGCGAAATTGACCCAGGACAGCCCCTCCTGAGCTGGGCTAAGGTCACGTCGTGTCCGAGAACACCGCCCCCCTGCCTGACTTCACACGTTGGCCGTCGTTCCCCTTTGAGGGGGACATGCGTGTCAAGAAGCTTGCGCCGCCTGTCGAGGTCGAGCCGCCGCGCAGCGGTGAGGACGCGTCCGATTGTGTGGCGTGCGGCACGCCCGACGACGCGTACATCTGGGTCAGCGAACGATGGCGGGTCCGGGCCATGGATCGTCCGACGGGGCTGCCGGTGGTTCTGATCCTGGAGTGCCGGTCGCATCTCGACCTCGGTGATCTGCCCAACATGCTGGCGGCCGAGCTCGGCGTCATGACCGTGCGGCTCGAGCGCGCTATCCGCTCTCTCGACGGCGTCGCCCGGGTGCACGTCAACCGATGGGGTGATGGTTCCGCGCATCTGCACATGTGGTTCCTGGCGAGGCCCTATGGACGCCTCCAGCTGCGCGGCACGTTCCTCTCCCTCTGGGACGATCTGCTGCCGGTGATCCCCGAGGCGCAGTGGCGGGAGAACCTCGCCCTCGTCGCCGCCTGGCTGGCCGACTTCGGCGGCAAGGCCAACGCCGAGCCGGCGCACATCCAGTGGGAGTCGCCGGCCACGTTCACCGTCCCCACGACGGACGACACGGGAAGGCCGAAGACCCTGGGCGACATCCAGGCTGAGGCCTGAAAAGAAACAGAAAGACCGAGGCCTAAGGAGAAACAGAAAGAGGGCCCGGCGCCGCAGCGCCGAGCCCTCCGGGAAAGAACGACCTCAGGACGAGCGAGCCACCGCCCGCTCCACAAGCGAGCTCAGCAGCTCACCCAGATCCACCCCGGCCGCCTGCACGGCCAGCGGCAGCAACGACGTCTCCGTCATCCCCGGCGACACGTTGCAGCCGAGCACCTGCGGCTCCCCGTCCGCCCCGACGATCACGTCGATCCGGGACAGGTCGCGCAGCCCGAGAGCCTTGTAGGCGGCGAGCGCCACCTCGGACACCCGCTCCGCGACGGCGGGCGTCAGCCGCGCCGGCACGTGCCACGTCGTCAGGCCGGCGGTGTAGCGGGCCGCGTAGTCGTACACCCCGTCGCGGGGAACGATCTCGACGATCGGCAGGGCCTCCGGGCCGGCGCCCCTGTCGACGATCGAGACGGCCACGTTGGTGCCGGTCACGAACTGCTCGACGAGGGCCGTCGAGTCGTACGCGAAACAGCCCACCATGGCGGCCGGCAGATCCGCGGCGTCGCGCACCACGGCGGCGCCCAAACCCGAGCCGCCCTGCGCCGGCTTCACCATGAGCGGCAGGCCGAGCCGCTCGACGATCCGGTCGAGCACCGCGACGGCGCCGAGCTCGGAGAACCGGTCGTGCGGCAGCGCCACCCAGTCGGGCGTCGGGATCCCCGCTTCGCGGAGCATCGACTTCGCCGACGGCTTGTCCCACGCGAGCCGGGCGGCCCGGGCGTCGGCGCCGACGTAGGGCACCCCGCACAGGTCGAGCACGCCGCGCAGCGAACCGTCCTCACCGGTGGCCCCGTGCAGCGCGATGAACGCGGCGTCCGGCGGGTCGGCCGAGAGCGCCGGCAGCAGCGAGACGTCGGCGTCGTGCAGCTCGGCGGTCAGGCCCGCGGACCGCAGGGCGTCCAGCACCCGGCGGCCGGACCGCAGGGACACGTCCCGCTCGTATGAGAGGCCACCGGCCAGCACCAGAATCCGCAACTCGTCACCCGTACCCATGGGGTTGATCATGCCAACTCGTGACCGGGGGTGTCGGCAGCGGCCGGACCACGACGGCGCTGGGACCCCAGGGCGCCGGAGGCGCCGAAGACGGCACGCATCTCCAGCTCCTTCTCCATCACCCCGGAGAGACGCCGCACGCCCTCACGAAGCCGCTCCGGCGACGAGAACGAGAAGTTGAGCCGCATGTTGCTCCGGCCGGTCCCGTCGGCGTAGAAGCCGGTTCCGGGCACGTAGGCGACCCGCGCCGCGATGGCCCGCGGCATCATCGCCTTCGAGTCGAGGCCCTCGGGCAGGGTCGCCCAGACGAACAGGCCGCCGGTCGGGCGGGTCCACGTGGTGCCCTGCGGCATCAGGTCGTCGAGCGCGTCGAGGAGGGTGTCCCGGCGTTCCCGATAGATCTCCCGGTACGCCTTGATCTGCTCCTGCCACGGCATCGTCGTCAGGTATTGCGTGACGGCGCCCTGGGCGAACGCGCTCGGGCAGAGCACGTTGGCCTCGCTCATCATGACGAGCTTCTCGCGGACCGCGTGCGGCGCGAGAATCCAGCCGACCCGCAGGCCGGGCGCGAACGTCTTGGAGAAGGTGCTGACGTAGAAGACGCCGTCCCGGCGACGGGCGCGCAGCGGACGCGGGGCCTCGCCCTCGAAGGAGAGCAGACCGTACGGGTCGTCCTCGATCACCAGCAGGCCGGCCCGCTCGCAGATGTCGAGCACCTGCTCGCGCCGCTCCTCGGTGAGCGTCATCCCGCCCGGGTTCTGGAAGGTCGGGATCGTGTAGAGGAACTTGGCCCGGCGCCCCGCTCGCGCCGTCGCCGCGATCGCCTCTTCGAGTGCTGCCGGGATCAGGCCGTCGGCGTCCATGGCCACGTGCTGCACCTGTGCCTGGGCGGCCTGGAAGACGCCGAGTGCGCCGACGTACGTCGGCCCCTCGGCGAGCACCACGTCGCCCGGATCCAGGAAGAGCCGTGCCAGGAGGTCGAGGGCCTGCTGCCCGCCGACGGTGACCACCACGTCGTCGGGGGACGCGCCGGTGATGCCGGACAGGGTCATCACGTCGCAGATCTGTTCGCGGAGCTCGATCGTGCCCTGGCCGATGCCGTACTGCAGGCTGGTGGCGCCGTGCTCGGAGCCGAGGCGGTTCAGCATCTCGCCGACCGCGTCGAGGGGGAGGGCCGCGATGTACGGCGAGCCGCCGGCCAGCGACACCACCTCCGGGCGGCTGGTGACGGCGAAGAGGGCGCGGATCTCGGATGTCGTCATCCCGCGGACTCGTCGCGCGTACCGATCGGTGTAATCGTCCTGAGTTGTGCCGGTCATGCGGCTCTCACCTCGTTGATTCGGTGGGTCGAGACGTTCTCGATAGTAAACGGGGAAACCACTGCGGGAACCTGTCGTCCCATTCAGCTGTTGCCCGACCTGCTCCCGTTCATGGTGATTCCGGCGTAGGATTCGCCGGGGGGCGCGAGCGGGCGTTTCCATCCGTCCCGGTCTCCGTGCAGGGGGTTCGCCATGTCGCGGCGCCTGGTCAATCTCACCCTCGACACCCTCGAGGACCTGCCCCGGCCCTGCCGGCAGTGCGTCTACTGGGAACTCGATCCGGTCTCGGCCGAGCGGGCCTGCGCCACCGGAGACCCCGGTCTCGAGAAGGAGGCCTGGGTCTCGCAGACGCTCCTCGAGTGGGGTTCCTGCGGCAAGCTGGCCTACGTCGACGGCATGCCGGCCGGCTTCGTCATGTACGCACCCCCGGCCTACGTCCCCCGCTCCATGGCGTTCCCGACCTCGCCGGTGAGTGCCGACGCCGCACTGCTGACCACCGCGAAGGTGGTGCCCGCGTTCGCCGGCGGCGGTCTGGGCCGGATGCTGGTGCAGGGCGTCGCGCGTGATCTGACGAAGCGCGGGATCAAGGCGATCGAGGCGTTCGGCGACGCGAAGGCGGGCGAGGCCGACGAGGACGAGGAGCGCGCCGGCACGTGCGTGGCCCCGACCGACTTCTTCCTGTCGGTGGGCTTCAAGACGGTCCGCCCGCACCCCCGCTACCCGCGCCTGCGGCTGGAGCTGCGGACGGCCCTGTCCTGGAAGTCCGACGTGGAATACGCGCTGGAGAAGCTGCTCGGCTCGATGAGCCCGGAGAAGCTGCTGCGGCCGCTGCCGGCCACCAGCTCGATGGAGAACTAGACCTAGGCCCGGTCGGCCAGGGCCAGGCGCAGCTGGCGCACGTCGATCGAGCCGGTCGGCACGTCGCGCTCCACCGGGAAATACATCCGCTGCACGGCGGCGAGCAGCGCCTCCACGATCTGCTCCCGGAACATCGGGTCGATCAGGCGCTCCCGGTCGTGCGGCGAGGTCAGGTATCCGAGGTCGACCCGGACCGTGGGCATCCGGGTGAGCCGGAGCAGGTCCCAGGTCTTCGCGTGGGTGCGGCAGTCGTGCAGGCCGGTGCGCACTACGATCTCGCGCTGCACCAGGTTCGCCAGGCGCTCGCCGACCGTGGAGCTCAGGCCGTTCCCGGTGCCGTAGTGGTAGGTGGCGACGCCCTGAGCGTCCTCGGACGCGAGCCCGTCGAGGTGCAGCGAGATCAGCAGGTCGGCGCCGAGGCTGTTGGCGAGCGCGGCCCGCTCGGCTCCGCTCATCGGGGCGGCCGGCGACGGCCCGCGGGTCAGGTGCACCCGCATGCCGGCCGCGGCGAGCCGGCCCTCGAGCCGGGACGCCAGGTCGAAGACGAGATCGGCCTCGTTCCACCGCAGCGGGCCGTCCGGCACGACCACGCCGGTGTCGTCGCCGCCGCCGTGGCCCGGGTCGATCACGATCGTCTTGCCGACCAGGTTGGGGCCGGACTGGCGGAACGCCTCGGCCTCGCGCAGCCACTGCGGGCGGCCGCCGACGACCTTGCGGCCGAGCCGCTGCAGCGCCTTCATGGTCTGCGGGCCGCACGAGCCGTCCGGGGAGAGGCCGACCTCGCGCTGGAACTGCGCCACGGCGCGGGCGGTGCGGGCGCCGTAGATCGCGTCGGGGCGGCCGGTGTCGTAGCCCATCTCGAGCAGTCGTTCCTGGAGCGTCCGCACGTCCTCGCCGACCAGCGGGTCGGGGACCGAGTGGAAGAGCGTCCGGGAGCCGAGCCGCCAGCGGGCCGCGTCGAGCGCGCCCCAGGTCTCGTCGCCGACCATCCCGTCCACGCCGAGCCCGCGGCCCTGCTGGAACGCGCGGACCGCGTCGACCAGCGCCTCGTCGAAGACGTCCGGTTCGGCCTCGGCGAGCAGCTCCAGCCCGGCCAGGATCGACCGGATCTCGGCAACGGCAGGACCAGTGTCTCCGCGTCGGATTGACCGCACTGAGGAACTCCCTAGGGGCGAGGGACGGGCGAGAAAGAGCGTACGCCCCGCATCCCAGTGGGGACGCGGGGCGCAGAGGCGAACGTCAGAGAGCCGATTCGATGAAGTTGACCAGGAAGCTCTTCGGCTTCGCGCCGGCCACCGAGTTGACCCGCTCGCCACCCTTGAAGATGGTCAGGGTCGGCACCGACATCACCTGGTACTGCATGGCGATCTGCGGGTTCTCGTCGATGTTGACCTTCACGATCTCCACCTGCGAGCCCAGCTCCGAGTCGGCGATCTCGGCGAGCAGCGGGTCGACCTTCTTGCACGGCACACACCACTCGGCCCAGAAGTCGACAAGCACCGGCTTGTCGGACTGCAGCACGTCGGCGGCGAATGTCTGTTCGGTGACGACCTTCACGAGGACCCTCCCGGTCTTACAGCTCTACGAATGAAGCGATGAAGCGCTCGGCGTCCAGCGCCGCGGCACAGCCGGTGCCGGAAGCGGTGATGGCCTGCCGGTACGTGTGGTCGACCAGGTCGCCGGCGGCGAACACGCCGGGGACGTTGGTCCGGGTGCTGGGCGAGTCCACCTTCACGTAGCCCTCGTCGTCCAGCTCGACCTGACCCTTGAAGAGCTCGCTGCGCGGGTCGTGGCCGATCGCCACGAACACGCCGGTGACGTCGAGGACCTTGGTCTCGCCGCTCTGCACGTTGCGGATCCGGGCGCCGCTGACCTTGCCGTCCTCGCCGAGGATCTCCTCGACCACCGAGTTCCACTCGACCTTGATCTTCTCGTTGTCGAGCGCGCGCTTCTGCATGACCTTGCTGGCCCGGAACGTGTCGCGCCGGTGCACGATCGTCACGGTCTCGGCGAAGCGGGTCAGGAAGGTCGCCTCCTCCATCGCCGAGTCGCCACCGCCGACCACGACGATGTGCTGGTTGCGGAAGAAGAAGCCGTCACAGGTAGCGCAGGACGAGACGCCGCGGCCGAGCAGCTCCTGCTCGCCGGGGACACCGATCGGGCGCCACGCCGACCCGGTCGCGAGGATCACGGCACGGGCGAAGTATTGCTTCTCACCGACCCAGACGGTCTTGAGGCCCTCGGTGCCCGGCTCGGTCGGCTTGTCGCCGAGCTCCACCCGGGTGACGTCGTCGGTGATGAACTCGGCGCCGAACTTCTCGGCCTGCGCGCGCATGTTGTCCATGAGCTCGGGGCCCATGATGCCGTCGCGGTGACCCGGGAAGTTCTCCACCTCGGTGGTGGTCATCAGCGCGCCGCCGGACTGGACGCCCTCGATCACCAGCGGCTTGAGGTTCGCCCGCGCCGCATAGAGCGCCGCGGTGTAGCCGGACGGCCCCGAACCGATGATGATCAGATTGCGGACCTCGTCCACTGCCGACTCCTCAGTCTGTTTTTCGCCGCATCGAAACGTCGGCGACACTGCACGCTAGAACGTCATGCTAGGCATTCGCCATTCCCGCGGACGGGCCGTGTCGGACCTCACCGGCGGTTCGGTCAGCGTACCGGCAGTTTCTCCAGGGTGTCGGCGTCACTGCCGGGTGTGCCGCACGCTGCGCCGACGGCCCACGCCCAGCCGCCGTTGGCCGCGCTGAACCGCACGATCAGGGCCGGGACGCCGGTGTAGGTGGCGTAGTCGACGGTGTCGACGGTCATCGGGCCGCCGCCGTTCTCCCGGGCGATCGCCTCGAGGCAGTCGGCCAGCGCGCCCGGCTCGAGCAGCCGGCTCAGCGGAGTCACCTTGGTGGCGCGCGAGTCGTCCGTGGCGATCATCGGCGCGTCCGAGGAAGAGGAAGAGGCGGAGGGTGCCGAGGCGCCACCCAGGCCGGCGATCGGCCGGGCCAGCGTCGTGGCGTCGTAGTCGAACCCGCTCTGCAGCACCTCGCCGATCGCGGGGGCCATCGCGGGGGCGGCCTGACCGGCGACGCTCTCCCCGGAGCCGGCGTCGGTCGCGTCGCCGCCGCTCAGCCGGCTGAGTCCGAATCCGGCGAAGGCGAGCACGCCGGCGGCCACCGAGATGGGTGCGGCCCAGCGCACGGCCCGTCGTGGCCGGCGACCTGCCGCGCGTCCGTGCCGTGCCTCCTGCCGCGCCTCTTCAAGATCAAGGACCTTCGAGGGTACGGGCGGAGCCTGCTCCCCGACCGCATCGGCGGCCGTCACCTGGGCCGGGAGGGTGGTCACGGATGACGAGGAGAAGAGGGCGTCGAGCCGGTTCGCGAGATCGTCGGGCACCGGCTCGGCGGGCAGGTCACGCAGCATCGCGCCGACCGTCGCCATGCCGGGGGCGAGCCGCTGGTAGGCCTCGCGCCACACCGGGTCGCCGGCCACCAGGGCCGCCACCCGCTCGTCGTCGGGGGTGCCGATCAACGCGCCGCCGATGTAGTCGGCGAGCAGATCGAGGTCGACCCCGTCGAACTCGGCGCCCGTCACCGCTCATCCCTCCGATCGTGTCCGGCCGGCAGGGAAGTCACCGGCGCCGACGTGGATGGGACGTTCCCACCGGTGGTCCGGTTCCCCTCGCCGCGCAGGAACCCCAGAGCCACCGCCATTCTGGCGCGGCCACGGGCGCATCGGCTCTTCACCGTGCCCTCCGCCACACCGAGCATTTCGGCCACCTCGGCGACCGGGTAGCCCTGGACGTCGACGAGCACGATCGCGGCCCGCTGCTCGACCGGCAGCGCCGCGAGCGCGTCGCGCACCACGAGGGCGGTGTCGTGGTCGGTGGCGGGCGCGGCCGGCTCCGGACCGGACGGGCGGTCGTCGTCCCGGTTGCCGTCCGGCAGCGGGACGGTCGGGTGGGCCTGGCGGCGGCGCAGGCGGTCGAGGCAGGCGTTCACCACGATCCGGTGCAGCCAGGTCGTGACGGCCGAGTCGCCGCGGAACCGGGCCGCGTTGCGATGCGCGTTCAGCAGGGCGTCCTGGAGCGCGTCGGCGGCCTCCTCGCGGTCGCCCACCGTGCGCAGGGCGACCGCCCAGAGCCGGTCCCGGTGGCGGCGGACCAGCTCGGCGAAGGCGTCGGCGTCACCGGCCACGTGGGCACGGATCAACTCGGTGTCACTCGGCGCGGATCCGCCCGCACCGGGCACACCGGATGAAACATCCCCGGAAGTCACGCCAGCAATGTAGTCCACCGCGGCTCCCGGGAGGGCCTGTCAGTACCCGTACAACTCGATCTCGTTGACGCTGACCTTGTAACCGGGGCCGTCCTCGTTCTTCGGCAGCTCGGTCAGGAACACCAGAACGTACTGGTATTTCTGGTCCGGCTCGAAGCCGGAGAACAGCCAGTTGGTGCCGGTGCTCTTCTCGGCCTCGGCGTCGGCGTCGGCGACCTTCTTGTATTCCTTCAGCAGCTTCTCGTCGCCGCCGCTGCTGTCGCCCGGGTCGTTCGTGCCGTAGCGCACGTCCATCGCGACACCCGGTGCCGACGTCGACACCCGCACCTCGGCGAGGTTGCGCGGGGTGCCCAGGTTGATCAGGACGCCCATGCCCTCTTTCAGGTTGCCGAACTTGGGCGTCTTGTACCACGCGAGGTCCCAGGCGGTGTCCTTGTCGCCGTCGACCGCGTACTTTGCCTCGCCGGTGTCGTCCCGATCGCCGGGCGGGGCGTCGACGATGCGGACCTGGTCCTCGGTCAACGCGATCTTCTTGGGGTCGGCGGCCGGAGCGGCGGGCTCCTCGCCGGGGTTCTCCGCGTTCTGCCCGGCACCGGCCGTGACCGGCGGCTGAGCCTCGGTGTCGGGGTCGTTCGAGTTGTTGATCGCGCGGATGCCGAAGATCAGGCCGATGATCGCGATGATCACCAGCGCGCCGACCCCGAGCAGGATCTTGGGCGTGCTCTTGATCGGCTCGGCCGACGACGACGTGCCCTGCACGAAGCGCAGCGGACCGACGTCCTCGTATTCCTCGTCCTCGGCGGCGGCGTCCAGCCGGCCCAGCTCCGCGGTGAGAGCGTCGGCGGCCGGCGCGGCGACCCGGCGGTCGAGCAGGTCCATGGTGAGGTCGTCGAGGTAGGCCGGGACGCCGGCCCGGACCTGCCGGGGCGCCGACGGGCCGCCCGAACTGTCGCGATTCGCATCAGGCAGCGCGGACCGGCCGACCTCGGCGTGCGGCCAGTGGCCGGTGAGGGCGAAGTAGAGCAGGCCGCCGACCGAGCGGATGTCCGACTCGACGCTGTCCGCGGCGTCGGCACGGGCGTCGGCGAGCACGACCCGGCCGTCGTCGGCGATCAGGGTGGTGCCGGGGTGCACGTTGCCGTGCACCATGCCGGTGGCGTGCACCGAGGTGAGCGCGTCGGCCACCGAATGGGCGATCGCGACGGCCCGGGCCGGGTCGAGCGGACCCTCGGCCGCGACCAGGTCGCGCAGCGACTCGCCGTCGACCCACTCGCGGACCACGTAGGCCCGCTCCTGCTCGTCGATGGCGTCGTAGACGCCGACCAGATTGGGGTGGATCACCCGGCTCGCCGCGACCGCGGCCTGGAGCATCTCGGTGGCGGAGGTGCCACCGGGGTGCCGCAGGACGACGGCGACCGGGCGCCGCAGGATGACATCGATGCCTCGCCACACCTGCCGGCCGGCACTGTCGTTGTTGACGTGCTGCTCCAGCTGGTAACGCTCGGCCAGAATCTCACCGGCGGTGGGCGCACCGAAGGTCAAGACCGGTCCGGCCTCGTCGGCCGCGGTCTCGTGGCCTTCGCCGACCTGGGTCACCAGTCCTCCCTCGGTGGTGCATGCTGGCTCGTCGAGTGGCTGGAGTGGGCAGGACTACGTGCTCCCGCGCACATGCCGACACCGACCATACCCGCACAGGGCCAGCGTCGGGCAGGTCGTCCCCCCGGCGCGGCAGTTATTCAGCGACCCAGTTTCCGGCGGACCATCCCCACCACCTGACTGATTTCCTGGATGCGCAGGGCGAGCGCCGCGCCGAGGTAGGCGACGAGGATCACCGCGCCACCGGCCACCATCTGGATGAGCGCCTCGACCCGGCCGTCCGGCGCGCCGGAGCCCGGCAGCAGCCGCACCACGAGGACGCCGAGCGCCGCGGCGATCGCGGCGGCGACCGCCACCTTCAGCAGCGACACCGCCACCGAGCCGAGGTTCAGCCGGCCGATCCGGCGGCGCAGCACGGCCAGCGAGATGACGGCGGAGACCACGTACGAGATCGCGTTGGCGGCGGTCATGCCGGCCGCCGAGAGCGACTCGCTCAGCACCGCGGCGAGCAGGAAGTAGGCGCCGATCCGGACCGCCACGACCGGGATGTTGATCAGCGCGACCGTCTTGTTGGCCTGCAGGGAGTAGAAGGCATAGGTGCAGAGATAGCTGATCGAGAGCGGCAGCACCGCGAACGCCGCGACGGTGAGCACCGTGCCGGTGTCCAGTGCCGCGTCGTTGTCGAAGTTGCCGCCCTGGAAGAGGAAGACCGAGAGCGGGGTGCCGAGCACGCCGTAGACCACCGCGATCGGGGCTAGCGCCGCGCTGACCAGCTTGATCCCCCGGGTCAGGTCGGCGCTGACCTCGGCGTAGCGGCCGTCGGCCGCGGCCGCGCTCATCTTCGGCAGCAGCGCGGTCATCACCGACACGCCGATGATGCCGTGCGCCATCATCGTGAGCAGGAAGACGTTGTTGAAGGCCAGGACGCTGGCGCTGCCCTTGCCGGCCACCTCGTTGAGGATGCGGACCACCACGAAGACCGCGATCTGGTTGGCCGCGACGTAGCAGAGCATCCAGCCGGCCAGGCCGCCGATCTCGCGGAGCCCGAGCGACCGCGGGTCCCAGCGGAACCGCCAGCGGAAGCCGACCCGGCGCAGGGCCGGCAGCAGCCCGGCGGCCTGCACGACCATGCCGAGCAGGGTGCCGCCGCCGATCAGCAGGATCTGGGCCGGGGTGACGTTCTCCGGGGTGAGGTCGCCGTCGCCGCTGAACGCGGCCAGGAACACGCCGCAGGTCGCGATCACCACGATGTTGTTGAGGATCGGCGCCCACATCGGGGCGGCGAAGTGGCCGCGCACGTTCAGCACCGCGCCGATCAGCGCGGAGAGACCGGTGAAGAAGATGATCGGCAGGATCAGGTACGCGAAGTGGGTGACCAGGTCCTGGTAGGCCTCGGTGTTCCCGTCGCTCGCCTGGATCGCGGTGATCACCGGTGCGGCGATCACGACGAGCACGGTCGCGATGCCGAGCGCGGTCACCGCGAACGTGAGCAGCTTCTGGGTGAACTCCTGGCCGCCGTCCGGGTCGGCCTTGCGCCGCCGGACCAGCAGCGGGATCAGCACGCTGGAGAGGATGCCGCCGAGCAGGAGCTCGTAGATCTGGCCGGGGAGGAACTGCGCGCTCGTGTACGCGTCGCCGACGCCGGCGCCGAGCGCCATGCCGATCAGGGCGTTCCGGACGAAACCGATGACCCGGCTCACCAGCGAGCCGATCGCCATGATCGCGCTCTGGCCCGCGGTGTCGCCGCTGCTCTGCCCCGCCGCGGGCGGCACCTGCTCCGGAGGCAGCGCCTGGTCGCCGGCCGGGCCCTCGGGGTCCACCGAGATCACGGTGACGCCGTCCTCCGACCGAGGATGCCCGTCCGGCGTCGCGTGCGTGCTGCGGTAGAGACCGCCGTTCACCGAGCCTCCTCCAACAAAGGTGCCGATATCGAAGTCACCATAAGGGCAACCGTCACACGTGGTGACGCAGGAGGGTCCCGGGTTCCGCTCCGGCCAGGGTCTCCACCATCCAGCACGCCTCCAGGGGGACCAGAGGCTCACTCAGCGCATCGAGCACGGTCGGGTGGTCGCAGCCGGCCTCGGTCAGCGCGCCCAGCAGGGCCGGCACCAGAGCCAGGTCACCGGAGTCGACGATCCGGCGGGCCAGGGACCGGGTCTGCGGGTAACAGTCCTGTTCGGGGAGGCGGTTCATGCGCACGGCGCTCCGGCGTACCAGATCGAAGAGATCGTCGTGCGGGAAGCGACCCCCGGCACGGACCTGGAGTGACGCCCAGGCCGGGGCGCTCAGGGCCGCGACCGCGGCCTCGTCCAGAACCTGCGGGGAGGGCGCCGGAGGAGCGGGCCACCAGCGTTCGTCGGCGAAGAGCGGGAGCGGCGCCTGCTCGGGACCGGACGGCGCGGCCGGCGGCACCTCGCGGCGCAGGGACCGGTACGCCGCCTCGCGCACCGCGGCGATCGTCGTGACGTCGTCGTCGGCGGTGGCCGGGGCGAACGGCGACAGCAGGGCCACCACGAGACCCGGATGCGGCAGCAGCGGATCGTCCAGGGCGATCACCCGGGCGAATGACTCCAGCTCCCACCAGTGCAGCGCGGCCGGGTAGGGACCCGAGGCCGGCGCCCAGCCCAGCTGGACCGGCTCGCTGGAGGAGGGGCGGCGCAGGCCGAGCGTCCGATCGCCGGACGGCAGCTCGATCTCGAGCACCAGCGCATAGCCGTCCACCACCGGAAACGACACGCGGAGCTGGGGCGGGAGGTCATCGGTGTCGCTGATCTGTCCCGTCCAGAACCCGGGGTCCTGAGTCAGGGGTAGCAGCGCCTCGGAAACGGGCACCTCGCCATCCTGCCCGGCGCTCCTCTCTTTTGCCACAGCAGCCATTCCGACCGCCCCACCCACCGCCCTTAACCGGACTAAAGGCAGATAGGCTGGTCACCCCATGTCTGTACTGAACTCCGCCCAGCAGAAAGCGGTAGCCGAGCTGCTCCGCGTGTCCCCCCTCGCCGACGAGCTCGGCCGCCGCTTCACCGCCGCGGGCCACGAGCTGCACCTGGTCGGCGGCTCGGTCCGCGACGCGTTGCTCGGCAACCTCGGCGACGACCTCGACTTCTGCACCGACGCGCGGCCGGAGCAGACGCTCGACGTGGTCAAGGGGTGGGCCGACGCGATCTGGGAGACCGGCCGGGAGTTCGGCACGATCGGCATCCAGAAGAACGGCCTGCGGATCGAGATCACCACCTTCCGGGCCGAGGCGTACGACGGGGTCACCCGCAATCCGGTGGTCTCCTACGGCGACTCGCTGCTCGAGGATCTCTCCCGGCGAGACTTCACGATCAACGCGATGGCCGTGTCGGTGCCGGGACACGAGTTCACCGACCCCTTCGGCGGGCTTCAAGATCTTTCGAGCAAGATCATTCGTACGCCGTCAGCACCGCAGATCTCGTTCGGTGACGATCCACTTCGGATGCTCAGGGCCGCGCGGTTCGCGGCGAAGCTGCGGTTCACTGTGGACGAGCCGGTGGTCGCGGCGATGCGGGACATGGCGGCCGACCTCGACCGGATCACCGCGGAGCGGATCCGGGACGAGTTCACCAAGCTGATGGTCGGCGCCGACCCGATCGCCGGCCTGCGCCTGCTCGTCGACACCGGGCTGGCCGACCGCTTCCTGCCCGAGGTCTCCGGGCTCAAGCTGGAGATCGACGAGCACGCCCAGCACAAGGACGTCTACGAGCACACGCTGATCGTCGTGATGAACGCGATGCGGCTCGAGGGCGACGAGGGCCCCGACTTCGCGCTCCGGATGGCGGCGCTCATGCACGACGTCGGCAAGCCGGCCACCAAGGCGGTCGGCCGGGACGGACGGGTCAGCTTCCACCACCACGAGGTCGTCGGCGCGCGGCTCACGAAGCAGCGCATGAAGGCCATGAAGTACCCGAAGGACGTCACCTCCGAGGTGGTCGGGCTGGTCGCCCTGCACCTGCGCTTCTACGGGTACGGCCGGGGCGAGTGGACCGACTCGGCGGTGCGCCGCTACGTCGCGGACGCCGGCCCGCTGCTCTCCCGGCTGCACAAGCTCACCCGCTCCGACGTCACGACCCGCAACCGCCGCAAGGCCGCCCAGCTCGCCGCCGACTACGACGCGCTCGAGGAGCGGATCGCCCGGATCGCGGCCGAGGAGGATCTCGCCAAGGTGCGCCCCGACCTGGACGGCAACGCGATCATGGAGCTGCTCGGGGTGCCGCCGGGCCCGATCGTCGGTCAGGCGTGGCGGTTCCTGAAGGAGCTACGCCTCGACCGCGGGCCACTCGATCGCGACGAGGCCGAGGCGGAGCTCTTCAAATGGGCCCGGGCGAACGGGCACGTCTCCTAGGGCGCCCCCACCTGCACGGCCAGTCCCCGGAACTCGGCCGGCAGGTACCCCTTCTCCAGTTGCGTGCCGCGCGCGTCGCAGAGCAGCACGTACTCGCCGTCGAGGACGAGGATCCGCCCGTCCGGCAGGAAGAGGGCGTCGGAGCCGGGCAGGCCGGCGACCTTCGTGCCGTCCGCGACCTCGGTCAGGACGATCGTCCCGGTCCGGTCCCGGAGCAGGACCCGGCTGCCGTCGGGGGACCAGCCGCGGGTGCCGAGCGGCCGGCCCGCCAGCGGCAGTTCGCGCAGCACCTCGCCGGTAGCGGCCGAGCGGACCTCGAGCCGGCCGACCGGATCCGGCAGGGCCTCGTCGTGCGGGACCGAGGTGTCCCGCTGCGGCACCGCGAACTCGGTGCCGCCGGGCAGCCAGGAGAGGGAGCAGTAGTCCGGGCAGTTCGAGAGCGGGCCGGTGACGATCTCGTCGGAGGCCCGCACGCCGGTGACCGCGAAGCCCTCCAGGGTCGGGATCAGCAGCCGGTCGCCGTCCGGTGACCACTGTGGCCGGTCGCCGACCGGCTGGTAGGGGATCCGCCGGCGCACCTCGCCGTCCGCGGTGACGAGGACGACCTCCCGCTCCGCGTCCGGGCCGTCGTGGACCGCGACGAGCGAGCGCGGCCCCGGTGTCACGTCGAGGTAGTCGCCGGGCAGCTCGGCGTACCGGTCGGCGCCGCGGTCGAGCAGCACGTGGTGGGTGCTGCCGGCGGTCACCTCGCCGGTCGCCGTCTCGATCTCCTCGGTGCTGCTCAGCGCCACGACGACCGCGCCGCCGGGCAGCTCGTAGGGCTTGCGCGCGTCGAAGGGCGGCAGAGCCCGCGCCGACGGTGCCGTGGAGGGCGTCGGGCTCACGGCCGTCACCGGCGGTGGCGCGGTGTCCTCGCGCAGCACCGCGTAGGGCGTCACGGTCACGCCGATCAGGGCCACCGCGGCGACCGCGACGGCGGCGTGCCGGCGCCGGCGGATCCCCCGGCCGCGGGACCGGGCGATCGCGGCGAGGTCGTGCGGCGGGGGCGCGTCGTCGGCGAGGCCGAGCACGACGTCGCGCAGGTTGTCCTCCAGATTCCTCATCGGGATGCCTCCAACGGCGTCGCGCGGCCGACCAGGGCGCGGAGTTTGACGAGGGCCCGGCTGGCCTGGCTGACCACCGTCCCGGGCCGGCAGCCGAGCGCCTCGGCGGTCTCCTCGACGGAACGGTCCTCGAGGTAGCGCATCACCAGCACGGCACGCTGCCGGGCGGGCAGCGACAGCAGCGCCTCGCGCAGGGCGAGGCGCTCGGCCACGTCCTCGTCGTGGCGTGCCGCGGACGGGCGTTCCGGCACGTCGGCCACGAACACCTCGTTGCGGGTGCCCGGCCGGCGCCAGGTCGAGATCCGGTCGTTGTAAAGGATCTTGCGGACGTAGGCCTCCGCGTCCCCGTGGATGCGTGGCCAGCGCGAATACGCCTTCGCCAGTGCACCCTGCACCAGGTCCTGCGCGGCGTCCCGATCCCCCGTCATAGCGTGCGCGATCCGGAGCAACGACTGCCCCCGTTCCGCGACGAACGCGGTGAACTCGTCCTCGAGCGACTGCTTCACCGGTCACCTCCACCGGGTCAGACGCGCCGCGGATCGGAAAGCTTGCATGTCCCGGTCAGGATCCGAAAGTCAGCCCCCGCCCGAGGAGCCCGGCCGGCACCGCGACCTTCTCGAGCACGACGCCGTTCGCGTCATACCTGGTCAGGACGCGGCCGAGCTGAGCCAGCACGGTGCCGTCGGCGAGATACCGGGACCAGCTCGCGGTGAAGTGCGCGACCTCCCGCCGGGTCTCCACCTCGACGATCGAGACCTGGTCTCGGGAGACGCCCGGGTGGACGAGCACCCGCCGCCCGTCCGGCGACCACGAGCTCTGGCCGACCGGATCACCCTTGATCGGCACGTTCCGCAGCAGTTCGCCGCTGTCCGGCTCGAACACCGCGAGGCCACCGACCCGCGCGTCCTCCTCGCCGCGGGCCGACGCCTGCGGCAGGACGACGCGGGTGTCGAGCGCGGACCAGGTGAACCGGCAGAAGTCGATGCACCGCATCTGCTGCGGGTCGACCGTGACGGTGCTGCGCCGGCGGGTGCCCGGCTCGAGGATCGAATAGCCGTCGTCGTGGGTGAGCAGCAGGCGGCCGTCCTCGGACCACATCGCGAAGCTGGGCACGGGCACCGGCGGCCGCCAGTAGTCGCCGGTGGTCAGGTCGAGGATCCGGACGTTGGTGTCGTCGTAGCGGTGGACGGCGGCGTACCGCCCGTCCGGCGACGGCTCGGCGTTCGCGACCGCCGTCGGCAGTTGCCGGTAACCGCCGTTCTTCGCGTCCAGCACGCGGACCGTGGCCCGGTCGATGACGGCGAGCAGGTGGGCGCCGCCGGGACCGGTGAAGGTCTCCCGCTCGTCGAACTCCCGGGCCGGTGCCGTGGTGACCGTCGCGGCGGGCAGCGGGCGGGGCTCGTCGGCCGGGGTCCGGCGGATCACGAACGGGACGGTGGCGGCCAGGACGACGGCGAGGGCGGCCGCGGCGGTGGCGGCCCGGCGGTTGCGGCGGATCCGGTGGCCCCGGGCCAGGGCCGCGGCGGCCAGGTCGTGCGGGGTGCCGGACTCGTCGGCGAGGTCGCGGACGGCGGTACGGAGCAGGTCGTCGATCATCGCAGCACCTCCACGGCGGTCGCGTCGTTCAGCTCGGGCACCAGGTCGCGCAGCTTCGCCAGCGCGCGGGCGGACTGGCTCGCCACCGTGCCGGGCCGGCAGCCGAGCACCGCGGCGGTCTCCTCGACCGAGCGGTCCTCCAGGTAGCGCAGGACCAGCACGGCACGCTGCCGGGGCGGCAGGGACAGCAACGCCTGCCGCAGCGCGAGGCGCAGCGTCGAGTCGTGGTCGTGCCCGCGATGGGCGCCGGCCTCCGGCAACTCGGCCATCAGCAGCTCACGGCCCCGGCCGCGGCGGCGCCAGAAGGAGACGCGGTCGTTGTAGATGATCCGGCGGACGTACGGCTCCGGATCGTTCTCGATCCGCGACCACCGGGCGAACGCCTTCGCCAGCGCCGCCTGCACCAGGTCCTCCGCGGTCTGCTGGTCGCCGGTCAGCGCGTATGCGACACGCACCAGCGCCGGCCCGCGCGCGACGACGAACGCGGTGAACTCCGCTTCGATCGACTGGGTCACGGTCACCTCCCGATAGAGATACGCCGCTGGGCCCGGGAACTTTGCACGAGGGAGAATCGGGGACATGTTCGTCGTCGATTCGCCGATCGGGCCGCTCGGTGTCGTCACCGAGGGCGACGTCGTGGTGGGTGTGCGCTTCGGTGCGCAGCCGCGCCCGACCGGGGAGCACCGTGCCACCGAGGAGCTGCGCGCCTACTTCGCGGGGGAGCTGACCGGCTTCACCGTGCCGGTGGAGATGCGCGGCGGCTCGGAGTTCGAGCGCGCGGTCTGGGCCGAGATCGCCAGGATTCCGTACGGCGAGATGGTCACGTACGGGGCCATCGCGACGGCGCTCGGCGACCCGGGTGCGGCGCGGGCGGTCGGCACGGCGTGCAACCACAACCCGGTCCCGGTGATCGTGCCCTGCCACCGGGTGGTCGGGGCCGGCGGCAAGATGGTCGGCTTCGGCGGCGGCCTCGACCGCAAGCGCAGGCTCCTGGAGCTGGAGGCGAAGGTCTCGCTGACCAGGCTGTGGGGATGAGAAACGGGCCGGCCCACGAGTGGACCGGCCCGTCACCCATCAGACGGCTTGAGCTCAGCGCTCGATGTCGCCCTTGATGAACGCCTCGACGGCCGCGTGGGCGTCGTGGTCGCTGTACTGCACCGGCGGGGACTTCATGAAGTACGAGGACGCCGAGAGGATCGGGCCACCGACGCCGCGGTCCTTGGCGATCTTCGCGGCCCGGACGGCGTCGATGATCACGCCGGCCGAGTTCGGGGAGTCCCACACCTCGAGCTTGAGCTCGGCGTTGAGCGGGGTGTCACCGAAGGACCGGCCCTCGAGGCGGATGTACGCCCACTTGCGGTCGTCCAGCCACGGCACGTGGTCGGACGGGCCGATGTGCACGTCGCTCTTGACCATCTCGTGCGGGATCTGGGAGGTCACCGACTGGGTCTTCGAGATCTTCTTGGAGACCAGGCGGTTGCGCTCCAGCATGTTCATGAAGTCCATGTTGCCGCCGAAGTTGAGCTGGTACGTGCGCAGCAGCTCGACACCGCGGTCCTCGAACAGCTTCGCGAGCGCGCGGTGCACGATCGTGGCGCCGACCTGGCTCTTGATGTCGTCGCCGACGATGGGCAGGCCCGCGTCGGTGAACTTCTGCGCCCACACCGGGTCGGAGGCGATGAAGACCGGCAGGGCGTTCACGAACGCGCAGCCGGCGTCGATCGCGGCCTGGGCGTAGAACTTGTCGGCCTCCTCGGAGCCCACCGGGAGGTAGGAGACGACGACGTCGACCTCGGCGTCACGCAGAGCCTGCGCCACGTCGACGACCTCGGCCGAGGACTCCTCGATGATCTCGCGGTAGTACGTGCCCAGACCGTCGAAGGTCGGGCCGCGCTGCACGGTCACGCCGGCCGGCGGGACGTCGGTCAGCTTGATGGTGTTGTTCTCGCTGGCGACGATCGCCTCGCTCAGGTCCATGCCGACCTTCTTGGCGTCCACATCGAACGCCGCGACGAACTTCACGTCGGATACGTGGTAGTCGCCGAAGGTCACGTGCATGAGACCCGGGACGCGGTCGTTGGGGTCGGCGTTCTTGTAGTACTCCACGCCCTGCACGAGGGACGAGGCGCAGTTACCCACACCGACGATGGCGACGCGGACGGAGCCCATCGCGTTTGCCTCCTTGTTGTTCATCACGGCCGGTCCGGGTGCGGACGCGGATGTTCCGGGGGTGTAGCGGTTTCGCTGGTGAACGTCCGGCTCCGGCTGGGAGCCCGGCCCGAACGCTCGTTGGTGATCAATTCCTCCAGCCAGCGGACCTCGCGCTCGCACGCGTCGAGTCCGTGGCGTTGAAGTTCGAGGGTGTACGCGTCCAGACGATCGGCAGCGCGGGCCAGAACTTCACGAAGTCCTTCCCGGCGTTCTTCGACGCGGCGCCGCCGGCCCTCCAGGATGCGGAGCCGGGTCGCGCGGTCGGTGCGCGAGAAGAAGGTGAAGTGCACGCCGAAGCCGGTGTCGTCGTACGTCTCCGGGCCGGTCTGGGTCAGCAGGTCGGCGAAACGTTCCTTGCCCTCGGCCGTGATCTTGTAGACAACGCGACCCCGTTTGCTGGTCATCGGGGGAATGATGTCGCTGTCCGTCTCGGTCGTGTCGGCCTCGCTGATCCAACCGGCCAGCTTCAACCGCTTCAGGGTCGGGTAGAGCGTGCCGTAACTGATGGCGGCCCGGAGCGTGCCGAGCTTGGTCGCGAGCTCCTTGCGGAGCTCGTAACCGTGCATCGGAGCCTCCTGCAGGAGACCGAGGATCGCCAACTCCAGCACCGATCCCTCCCCCACAAGTCTGCCCCGATGTATCGGCCCGATACATCGCAACCGTAGAACTGCCCCGGCAGGTGCGCAAGTCGGACACTGCTCCGGAGTCGCCACGCCACGCTCAGTGATGGCGGTCGCCGGGGATGCGGCGACCGCGTACTCTCTTCGCCATGCGCACGCAGCGGCAGGTCATCGACTACTCGCTACAGAGGCGAGCAGTCCTGCGTGACGTGCGGAACGGCCGGGTGCCGGCTCTCGAGGTGTGTGACGCGTCTCCTTACTTGAGAAACGCGGCGACGTACCACGGCGAGCCGACCGACGAGCGCTGCCCGATCTGCCGCCGCGACAACCTGACACTTGTGCACTACGTCTATGGCGAAGAGCTCAAGCAGTCCGCGGGGCAGGCCCGGAAACTGGCCGAGCTGCCGGTTCTGGCGATGACGCTGCGTGAGTTCCAGGTCTTCGTGGTCGAGGTCTGCCGATCCTGCGCGTGGAACCACCTGATCGAGCGCTACGTGCTCGGCCGGGACGGCCTCTCCGAAGCCGAGCTCGATGAGCCCCTCGCCTCACACGGTGGGGAGGGGCGTCGGTGAACCGGTTCGATCTCGTTACCGTGTACAGGTTTGGGTGCCAAATTCTCATTCCAGGTTCCAACTCCGAGAACGTCCGCTCGAGGCGCAACGGAAGGGCGGCCCCGCCGGGCCGGCCGGACGCGCCCCCGCGACCGGTAGGTGTGAAGAAATGAACGCGTACGGCGATCCGCAGAACGCACGAGCCCGGGCCCGAGTGCCCGGGCCGTCCGCTGCTTCCACGCCTGACGACGAGCCCGTGGGTCGCCCCTCGGGCTCTGCCTCGGTGGCCGGTCCGGCCGGGCGTGCGTCGGTGGGCGGCGCCTCAGCAGGACGGGCATCGGTGGGGTCGGCCTCGGTCGGCTCCGCGTCGGTCGGCCCAGCCGGGCGTGCCTCGGTGGGCGCCGGCGCCGGCGGCCGTGCCTCGGTCCCGGCGGCCGGCGGCCGTGCCTCGGTCGGCGCCGCCTCGGTCGGTGGCCCGGCCGGGCGTGCCTCGGTGCCGATCTCCCCGGCCGGAGGCGGCCCGGGCGGACCGGGAGGCCCCGGCGGTCCGGGTGGCTTCGGCGGCGGCTCCGGCGGTTCCGGTGGCCGTGGCGGCCGGAGCAAGGCGGACAAGAAGCACCGCCGCGCCAACATCCTGACCGCCGCCGCGGCCGTGCTGGTGATCATGCTCGGTGTCGGCATCGTCGGTGGCACCTACTTCTTCGACGACGTCGAGCTCCCCACGCCGCAGGCGGAGGAGCAGATGAACGTGATCTACGACGCCAAGGGCAACGTGCTGGCGAAGGAGGGCTCGCCGCGCATCAACGTGCCCTACCAGAACATCAGCGAAGTGATGCAGAACGCCGTCGCCGCCGCTGAGGACAAGAACTTCTACAAGCACAACGGCATCGACATGAAGGGCATCGCCCGCGCCGCGTGGAACAACTTCACCGGCGGGGACAAGCAGGGCGCCTCGACGATCACCCAGCAGTACGCCCGGCACGTGGCCGAGCTCAAGGAGATCAGCTACAGCCGCAAGCTGCGTGAGGCCGTCATCGCCCGCAAGCTCGAGTCGAAGTACGACAAGCCGCAGATCATGGGCATGTACCTGAACTACATCGACCTCGGTGAGGGACGGTACGGCGCGGAGGCCGCGGCGAACGGCTACTTCAACGCCTCGGTGGTCAAGGGCGCGAAGAACGAGATCAACGTCTACCAGGCCGCGGTCATCGCGTCGATCATCAAGCAGCCGTACCCGAACAACTTCCACAAGGGATACGACCCGAACCACAACCCGACCGACGCCAAGGACCGCTGGGAGTACACGCTCAAGAACATGCTCGAGATGGGTTGGATGACCCAGAAGGAGTACGACGAGCGGAAGTACCCGAAGGTCAACCCGATCAGCAAGGGCAGCACCTGCAAGACCTGTGCCGAGGGCAAGCCGGTCGGCATGATCATGCGGCACGTGCAGTACGAGCTGAAGGAAATGGGCATCTCCGACGAGGAGCTGACCAAGGGCGGCTACACGATCACGACGACGATCAACCCGAAGGTCCAGGCCGCCGCGGTGGCCGCCGGATCGCGGGCCAGTAAGACGTCGCCGCTGAACGGCCGGCCGAAGAGTTACCAGTCCGCGGTGATCGGCATCGACCCGGACACCGGCCGGGTGCTCGGCTACTACGGCGGTGACGACCCCAACGGCACCGACTACGGCGGCTACATGGCCGGTGACGGCAGCGGCGTCGTCGACTACGGCGGCCAGTCCCCGGGCTCGACCTTCAAGATCTACACGCTGGCCGCCGGCCTGAAGGAGAAGATCTCCTTCAAGACGACCTGGGACGGCTCGCTCAAGCGCCCGAACGGCACGCCGATCAGCAACGCCGGCGCCGACCCGGGCCGGGTCTGCGGCGGCAAGATCAAGTATTGCGATCTGGAGACGTCGACGGTCAAGTCGTACAACTTCCCGTTCTACTGGATCGCCAACAACATCGGCCGCGAGAAGGTCATCGAGGCCGCCCGCGACGCCGGTATCCGTTACATGTGGACGGACGCCAAGGAAGGCTTCCAGAGCGGCGAGATGGTCGACCTGACCAAGACCAAGGCGTCCAAGTGGACGAGCGGCGGCTACTTCGACAACGAGGTCGCCTTCGGCCAGTACCGGGTCGTGCCGCTGGACCACGCGCAGGGTGTCTCCACGATCGTCAACGGCGGCGTCCGGCACGACGTGCACTTCATCAAGACGGTGAAGAAGCGCGACTCGACCACCGGCAAGCAGACCACCGTCAAGAGCGAGAACCTCAAGGGCAAGCAGGTCTTCGACGCCGCCGAGATGGCCAACCTGCTCGGCGTCCTGCAGGAGATCCCGAAGTCGCAGAACCACCGGATCTCGGACGGCCGCCAGTCGGTCGCCAAGTCGGGCACCTGGGAGTTCAAGAAGGGCAACGGCGACACCTGGTACGTCGGCGGCATCCCGCAGCTCGCGGTGACCGTCTGGGTCGGCGGCTCCAAGGACAAGGTCCAGCTCAAGGAGGCCGACGGCGGCAAGATGTTCGGCTCCGGCACTCCGGCCAAGATCTGGGAGGAGTTCATCGAGACCGTCGTCGACGAGCTCAACTGGGAGAAGGAGGAGTTCCCGGCCCGGATCGAGACCGGCGACGAGAACAGCGAGTACGCCAACGGCCAGGACCCGCCGCCCGTACAGACCCCGGTCCCGGACCCGAACCAGAGCCAGGTCTGCCAGCAGTTCCCGATCCTCTGCCAGGGTCAGGAGAACAACGGCGGCAACAACGCCGGCAACGGCGGCAACCAGAACGCCGGCAACGGTGGCAACCAGAACGCCGGCAACGGCAACGGCGGCAACAACAACGGCAACGGGAACAACAGCGATTGACGTCCTGTGATCCCTGAACGGCACCCGTCTCGTTTTCGAGGCGGGCGCCGTCGTTTGGGACCGAAGATCGGTGTGGCAGTGCGGCCAGTCACCGCAACGGGCGCGGAATGCGGCATGATGCCAAGTCATGAGCGCGAAACCGCCCACCGACCAGCCGGACGTCTCCGAACCGTCCTCCGACGGATTCGTCCGGGGACTGTCCCAGTTCCTCGGCGGCCCGCTCGGCTCGCACGCGGTGAAGCCGGGCTCGCGTCCCGGGCGGTTCTGGACCGCGCCACGGATCGTGCTGGCGCTGACCTGTCTGGTCCTCGCGTTCTCCTGGGTGCAGAAGTCGCCCTGCATGGACGGCAACTGGCAGAAGAACGTGCAGTACACCCGGTACTGCTACACCGACGTGCTGGCGCTCTACTACGCCGAGGGCATCAACGAGGGCAAGGTCCCGTACGTGGACCACCCGGTGGAGTACCCGGTCGTCACCGGCTACTTCATGGGCGCGCTCGGCCTGCCGGTGCACTGGTACGGCCAGGACCACCCGGACATCAACCAGGGCAGCTGGTTCTACAACGCCAACGCGCTGGTGCTGTCGCTGCTCGCGATCGCCACCGCGGCGATCATCCTGGCCCTTCGCCGGCGCCGGCCGTGGGACGCGGCGATCTTCGCGCTCTCGCCGATCCTGCTGCTCACCGCGACGATCAACTGGGACTTCCTGGCGATCGCGTTCGCCCTCTTCGGCCTCTACCTCTGGGTGCAGCGCAAGCCCGTCTGGGCCGGCGTCTTCTTCGGCCTCGGCGCCGCGGCGAAACTCTGGCCGCTCTTCATCCTCGGGCCGATCCTGGTCCTCGCGCTGCGCACCGGCCGGCTGAAACCGTTCTTCAGCTCGTTCATCGCGACCGCGCTGACCTGGGCCGTCGTCAACTTCCCGGTCTACTACTGGCACCACGAGAGCTGGCTGCGGTTCTTCCGGCTCAACTCGGAGCGGCCGATCGACTGGGGCACGTTCTGGTACATCGGCCGCTACCTCGACGGCAAGTGGGCCAGTGGCAACGAGGGCGACCAGGGGCCGTTCCAGTGGCTCAGCAACCACGTGCCGACGCTGAACTACGTGTCGTACGCGCTCTTCGGCCTGGCCTGCCTCGGCATCCTGCTGCTCGGCCTGCTCGCGCCGCGCCGGCCGCGGCTGTCGCAGATCGCGTTCCTGGTCGTGGCCGCCTTCCTGATCTTCAGCAAGGTGTGGTCGCAGCAGTACGTGCTCTGGCTGCTGCCGCTGATCGTCCTGGCCCGGCCGAAGTGGGGCGCGGTCGTCGCCTGGAGCATCGCCGAGGTGGGCTATCTCGCCGCCTTCTACGCCGAGCTGATCGGCGCCGGCGGCAAGTCGGTCATCCCGGAGGGGACGTTCGTGCTCGCCTCGACCGCCCGCCTGGTCACCGTCGCGCTGCTCTTCGCGCTGGTGGCCCGCGAGGTCTGGCGGCCCGAGCTGGACGTGGTCCGGCAGTCCTACGACGGCGCCGACCCGGACGCCGGCCCGCTGGACGGCCCGGAGGCCGGGTGGCTCACCGGGTTCCGCCGGGCGTTCGGCTTCGGGCCGTCCCAGGAGGCGCCCGCGCCGGCGCCCGACCAGGAGCCCCCGGTTCTGGCCGGCAAGCCCTAGCGCAGGAAGAACACCACGGCGTCGTTCAGGTCCTGCCGGCGGATCTGGAGCGCGTCCACCGCGGTGTCGCCGGCACGCTCCCACGAGGTGCCGGCCACGTGGTCGCGGAGCAGCAGCACCTTGTTCACGTTGATCGACCGCAGGTAGTCGACGCTCGCCTGGTCGGGGAACGACGCCACCCGGCTGCGCAGCTCGGTCTGCCGGGCCGCCGCGAACGAGCCGCCGCCGTTCGCCAGCTGCTGGAACCTCGTCGTGGACCAGAGCTGCACGGTCTGGTCGGTGAGCTCCGCGGTCGGCAGCACCAGCATCGGGCCGGTCACGGTCCGCATGGCTTCCGGCTGCTCCGGGACGACCGGGTGGGCGGTGGCGTTCCAGCCCTCCAGGGCGACCAGAGCCAGCGGGGTGACCATGGCGAGCCGCAGCCACGGGCCCGGCCAGGGTGGGATCCGCTGCGCGGCGAAGTGCCGGGCCCGGCGGACGAAGTCGTCGACCGCGCCGGCCGCCAGGATCGCCAGCAGCAGCGTCACCCAGAGCATGAGGCGGCCGGGGACGCGCTGGTCGAACGAGGTCGGGAAGTGCCCGAACAGCGGTAGATAGGTGTAGTGCCCGCCGAGGTAGTTGGTGCCGAGGGTGAGCACCACGGTCAGCGTCACGCCGACCATCAGCATCATCCGGTGCCGCAGCCGCCAGACCGAGAAGGCGAGGCCGGCCAGGGCCAGGGCGTAGAGCGCGAAGCCGGGCAGCAGCGACATCTCGGCGGCCCAGCCGAGCGAGGTGCGGGCGGTCTCGTGCGCGGCGCCCCAGATCCGGGACTCGGCCGGGCCGATGAGGAGGCTCTGCAGCGGCGGCGAGAAGAACTCGATCTCCTGCGTCCGGGTCGGGCTGTCCGGCACCCGCAGGTAGGGCACCGCGACGACCATCCCGACACCGATGAAGATCGCGGCGCCGAGCGTGTTGGTGGCCATCAGCCGCCATCCGAAGAGCGGCTTCTTCGGCGCGCGCATGAGCCGATCGAACCAGTTGTAGTCGCGTCGCCGGAGACGATGAACGAACCCGGCGATCTCCAGGGCCACCAGGATCAGGCCCAGGACGTACGCGAAGGGGATGCCCAGCGCGAAGCCGAGAGTGATCTGCCAGGCCGCCACCAGCCACCCCGCGGCCGCCCAGCCGGGGCTCTGGCGCTTCGGGCGCAGGCCGTACCGCAGCGACCAGCCGTGGCCGCGGGCGAGCATGGCGAGGGCCAGCGGGATGCCGCCCGCCGAGATGATGTCGAGGTGGCCCTCCTGAGCGAGCCGCCACGGCGCGTAGGCGAACGCCACGGCCGCGACCGAGGCGCCGAGGGGGCGCGCGCCGAGCTGCCGGACCAGGGCGTAGGCGCCGAGCGTGAGCAGCGCGTGGGCGGCCACGAAGAGCAGGTTGTAGCGCAGGACGGCGGCGGCCGGGCCGGTGCCGATCAGCGCGAAGACGCCGTACCCGAGCAGGCTGTCGCCGAACGCGTAGCTGTTGACCAGGGGGTAGTAGGAGTTCGACTGCCAGAGCTGCACCGGGTCGGAGAAGACGACGTGCCCGGCCCAGGAGATCTGCCAGGCCTGGCGGGCCGGATCACCGAGGTCCTGCGGCAGGGTGTGCAGCGGGTACCGCAGCGTCGGCCAGGTCATCAGAACGGCGAGAACAAGGCTTGTGTACGTCGCTACGGCGTATTCGTGAACGAGCGTGCGGCCCGTCGCGGCGAGACCACGGCGCACCCGGCCCGGGGGCTGATCCTCAGTTGATGCGAACACGGTCCACGGGTCGGGCGGGGCGCCGGGCGGGCGTGCCTCGGACCGCTTCCCCCTCGCCTTCCCGCGTCCGGCCGGCTTGACCTCCTCGGCCGGTTTCGCCTTCTCAGCGGTCTTGGCCTTCTCGGCCGGCCCGGCGTCCTCGGCCGGCTTGGTGCCGTCAGCCGGCTTGGCCTTTCCGGCCGGCTCGCCCTCCGCCGCGGCCTTGTCCTCGGCCTTCGCCGCGGTCTTGTCCTCGCCCTTCGCTGCGGCCTTGTCCTCGACCGGCCTGCGCTGCTCCGGGATCGCGGGCGCGGCGGCCGATTTCGCCGCGAATCGCCCGAACCACCGGCGCGACTTCACGGCCGACCCCACCCCCGGTGAGCTCGGCGCGACGGAGGGCGACGGCTTCTCGCCGGGCGGTGCGGGCGAGGCCGGTCGCTGCTGCTCGGTCATGACCCTCCCGTACCGGTGCCCGTCAGCCGCCCGCCCGCTCGCGCAGAAGGGCGATGTCGGCGGTCTGGCCTTCCGCGCCGCCGGGGGTCTCCACAATGGCCGGAGCGCCCGAGGCCCGGATCGCGGCCACCACCAACTCGGGGTCGATCTTCCCACTGCCCAGGTTGTCGTGCCGATCCTGGCCCGAGTCGAATCCACCCTTCGAATCGTTGGCGTGGATCAGGTCGATGCGGCCGGTGATGGACTTGACCCGGTCGACGATGCCGGTCAGGTCTTCCCCGCCGGCGAAGGCGTGGCAGGTGTCCAGGCAGAACCCGGCGCCGAACTGCCCGACCTCGTCCCACAGCCGCGCCAGGTCGTCGAAGCGGCGGGCGCAGGCGTTGTCGCCGCCGGCCGTGTTCTCGATGAGCACCGGCAGCGGCAGGCCGCCGTCCTTCTCCGCGTATTCAAAAGCCTTGCGCCAGTTCACGAAGCCGTCGGCGAGGTCGGCCCCGGAGCCCACGTGGCCGCCGTGCACGATCAGGCCTTTCGCGCCGATCTCGGCGGCCGCCTTGGCGTGCGCCATGAGCAGCTTGCGGCTCGGGATCCGGATCCGGTTGTTCGGCGAGGCGACGTTCACGATGTAGGGCGCGTGAACGTAGATGTCCACCTCGGACGCCTTCAGCAGCTCCGCGTCGGCGCGCGGTTTGGGCGAATTGTATTTCTGTGGGTCGGTCAGGAAGAACTGCACCGCGTCGGCGCCGCGAGCAGCGGCCTCGACCAGCGGTTCGGCGGAATCGACGTGGGCTCCGATGCGCATGGGACGAGCCTACGACGCGAGTACGACGCTTTCCTATCGCGTCACCGGCCCCGGTATGCCCTCGTTGTGTCCATTGATCACGGTTTGACTGATACCGGCGTGTCCGGTGGCGAACTCGAGGGATGGTGCATGGCGTTGCGTGTCCGATACCGGGTGGCGGCAGTGGTCCTGAGCGGGCTGATCTTCGGCGCGCCGCTGCTCACCAACGGGACGGCGAGCGCCGAGCAGCTCGACCCGAACGACCGCCGGGTGAGCTTCAACGGCGACGGGGTGCTCGGGCTGACCTGCGAGTCGAAGCCGAGCGTCGAGTCGATGAAGGTGCCCGCCGACAGCGTGGTCCAGGTGCGGAACCGGACCGGCCACGACGCGCAGCTCAAACTCGGCGGCGCGCCGAAGGGGATGATTCCGGAGAACGGCTCGGCCGAGGTGGTGTTCCGGCGCGGCACGACGTCGGTGCTGCTCACGCCGGAGTGCGATGGCGACGAGGTGGTGCCGATGATCGTGACGGCCGAGCCCTCGGCCAGCGCTTCCCGGCCGGATACGACGCCGGCGGCCCCGGGCGCGAACGCGTCGACCCTGTCCAAGCCATCGGGTCACGGTGCTCCCCCTCGTACACGTGCAGGCTCTGCCAAATCGGGCCTTGCCTCTTCCGCGCAGCGCCCCCGCCGGACCGGATTGCAGATCTCGCGGCCCGGTTCGCGCAAACCGGCCGCCGTGCGGCCTTCGGCCGCGGTCCCGTCGAGCGCCATGCCGCAGGGCGACGCGAGCCCGCGTCTCAGGACAAGACCCATGCCGGGTACGGGCGGAGTCGGGAACGCGGCGATCGCGGGCATGCCGCCGGGCACCCTCACGCCCAGCTCGGCCGCTGCCGCCGCGGCGACGACCGGCGCGCCGCCCGCCGACGTCATGGAGACCGTCGCGTCCGAGGAGGGCTCGGCGAACGCGGGTGTCCCGGTGCTGGACATGCGGGAGCCGTCGGCCGGCGTCACCACCGAGCCGGTCGCCGCGGTCGGGACGATCAGCGAGGGGAAGCCGATCGGGCTGCTCGGACTCACCGCGCTGGTCTGTGTTCTGGGCGTCTCAATCGCCGCGATTCGGGCAATCGTGTCACAACGTGCATCTCGCGCGAATATGGCGTAAGCTCTTCCTCGAAAGCTCCGCGGGGCGGACGCGTCCAACCTCATCGGTGTGGTCGTTCCTCCCCAGGTCCCACCCAACGAATCGGGCCGGACGCCCCGCGGCTCTCCTTCGACGACGACCCCGTCCCCGGACGGGGTCGTCGTTTTTGGGCCGAGCGCCTTACCTGGGTATGCTGGCCCGGTTCGCAGTGTGTGCGCCGTGGGGATCCGACTCCCACGGTTTTCTTCTGCGTACGACACAAGACCTCCTGCCACGGAGAGACCGTGGCCGCTTAGCCCACAGGAGGTGAATGTCTTGCGTCATTACGAACTCATGGTGATCCTCGATCCTTCGCTCGAGGAGCGCACCGTCGCGCCGTCGCTCGACCAGTACCTGAACGTCATCAGGACCGCGGGTGGCTCGGTGGAGAAGCTCGACGTCTGGGGCCGTCGCCGGCTCTCGTTCGAGATCAACAAGAAGGCCGAGGGCATCTACGCCGTCGTCGACCTTCAGGCGACCCCCGAGGCCGTCGCCGAGCTGGACCGTCAGCTCCGGCTCAACGAGTCCATCCTGCGTACCAAGGTCATCCGTCCCGAGACCCGCTGAGGCGTTTTTGTCAGAGGGTCCTGAGACCCTTTGCCATCTACGACTGAAAGCGGCGAGGAGAAGTCATGGCAGGAGAAACCACCATCACGGTCGTCGGTAACCTCACCGACGACCCTGAGCTGCGCTTCACCCCTTCGGGTGCGGCGGTCGCCAAGTTCCGCATCGCTTCCACGCCGCGGACCTTGGACCGGCAATCGGGCGAATGGAAAGACGGCGAGCCACTCTTCCTCGCGTGCAACATCTGGCGTGACGCTGCCGAGCACGTCGCCGAGTCGCTGCAGCGCGGCGCTCGGGTGATCGTGCAGGGTCGCCTGCGCCAGAGGTCGTACGAGACGCGTGAGGGCGAGAAGCGCACCGTCTATGAGCTCGAGGTCGACGAGATCGGCCCGTCCCTGCGCTACGCCACGGCGAAGGTGCAGAAGATGAACCGGTCCGGCGGCGGCGGGGGTGGCTTCGGCGCCTCCGGTGGTGGCAACCGGCAGTCCGGTGGGAACAACGGCGGAGGCGGCGGCGGAGGCGGCGGCGGAAACCGCGACTTCGACGACCCCTGGGCCACGGCTGCGCCCGCCTCCAGTGGTGGCGGCCGCTCCGGCGGCGGCAACTCCTCGTTCGACGACGAGCCTCCCTTCTAAGCCTTCGGGCTTACTTGAGTTCAGGAGTTAGAGAGCAATGGCCAAGGCTGCTGCGCTTCGCAAGCCGAAGAAGAAGGTGAACCCGCTCGACAAGGACGGGATCACCTACATCGACTACAAGGACACCGCGCTCCTGCGCAAGTTCATCTCCGACCGCGGCAAGATCCGTGCCCGCCGCGTCACCGGTGTGACCTCGCAGCAGCAGCGTCAGATCGCCCGCGCGGTCAAGAACGCCCGCGAGATGGCGCTCCTGCCGTACACGGCCACGGCGCGCTGAGAGGGGGCACCGAGATGAAGATCATCCTCACGCAGGAAGTTTCCGGCCTCGGCACCCCCGGCGACATCGTCGAGGTGAAGAACGGCTACGGCCGCAACTACCTGCTGCCCCAGGGTTTCGCCATCCAGTGGACCAAGGGCGCCGAGAAGCAGGTCGTTGTCATCAAGCGGGCCCGCGAGGCTCGTGAGATCCGTGACCTGGGTCAGGCCACCGAGGTCAAGGGCCAGCTGGCCGGCCTCAAGGTCACGCTGAGCGCGCGCTCCGGCAACGGCGGCCGCCTGTTCGGCTCGATCACCCCGGCCGAGATCGTCGACGCGGTCAAGGCCGCCGGCGGCCCGGCCCTCGACCGTCGTCGTCTCGAGCTCCCGGGTCACATCAAGACCACGGGCTCGTACACCGTGTCGGTCAAGCTGCACCCCGAGGTGACCGCGACGTTCCCGGTGAACGTCGTCGCCGCCAAGTAATTCCGGCTGCACGCTCTTGAGGCGCGCTGGGCTTCGGCCCGGCGCGCCTTTCGCCGTTCCAGGCCGGGCGGCGGCAATCGCCGCGGAGCGAAGCGGAGCCAGCCGGCTCAGCTCAGGCTGTTGCCGGTTATCGCCGAACTCAGGACCGTCGCGAGGCCGCCGCCGACGACCGCTGCCGCCAAGCCCACGCTCGCGGACTTCCAGGCGGTGGTGGCGCGACGCAGGGCGAAGGCCACGATCATGCTGAGCACCAGCGAGACGGCGAACTCGGGGGCGGCGTCGGCGAGGGTGTCCAGGGCGTGGTTGCGCTGGCCGCTGTTCAGCAGGAACATGCCGGCCACGAAGAGGACGACCGGTACGCCGTACCAGACGACCGTGTAGCCGACGGCGGCGAGCGGACTGCTGGAGGTCTCCTCGTCCTCCTCGTCGTCGTCCGGGTCGAGCAGGTCGGTGCCGCCGGCGGCGACCAGGCCGCTCGTGACGGGGCGGCGTTCGTAGGAGCCGGTGCCCTGGAAGGCGCCGGTGCTGCGGCGGGGCGGCCAGGAGGTGTCGAGGTCGGCCTCGCCGGCGGTCGCCGCATTCTTTCCCGCTGCCTCTTCCAGGCCGGTTCGCCAGGTCGCCGCTTTCGTTCCGGCTGCCTCTTCCTGACCGGTTCGCCAGGTCGCCGCTTTCGTTCCGGCTGCCTCTTCCGGGCCTGTTCGCCAGGTTGCCGGGCCTCGGGCCGGTGCGGGCCCGGGGGCGTCGCCGACCGGCGCGGTGGTCCCGGCCCGGGCCTCGGGGTCCGTCGAGATGACGGAGGTGGCGCTCAGGGCCAGATTCGCCGATCCGTCGACCGTCGCTGATCCACTGGGCCGAAAGGGCGGAAAGTCCGACGTGTCATAACGCCGGGACTCACCCTCGGCAAGGTCGCTCTGCGGTCCCAGCGACTGGCGCCAGTCGGTCTCACCACCCTGCCCGGCGCCGTCGCGATAGTCAGCACTCCGACGCCCGGTCGCACGCTCGGCGGCGAGCCAGTCGGCGGTCCCACCCGTATCGCCGTACCCGCTGGTAGCGGCCGGCGGGGCGTCGTTGTTCCACGGCTCGGCAGAACCGTACCCGGGCACGCTGGCCCGCCGCGGCGGACTGCTCAGCGGATCGGGCCAGCCGGCGCTCCCGGCGCTCCCGGCGCTCCCGGCGGGAAGCTGGCGCGGGGTGCCGTAGGCGGGCTTCCGCTGCTCGGGCCCCTCCTGCCGGGCAGGATCGGACCAGGCGGGGCTGCCGGTGGCCGAGCCGCGGTAGGAGCCACCCGCACCGCCCGACCCGGAGCCGCCGGACCTGGGACCGCCGTATGCCGGGCCTCCGGAGCCGTCGTATGCCGGGCCTCGGTAACCGGGGCCTCCCGAGCCCGCGCCTCCCGAGCCCGGCCAGTCGCTTCCTGAGCCGCCGGGCCGGTTCTGATCGTCGTCGGGGCCGCCTGAGCCGTAGGGAGGTTTGCGCCCGTCGTTCCAGGTAGGGCCGTCCTCCTGCCAGGAGGAGTTGCCGGCGGGCAGGGCACGCGGGGTCCCACTGCCATAGGTCGTCTCGTCACGGCTGGGCCCGGCGGGCAGTGCACGAGCAGCGCCATAGGAAGGGCGCCCACCCTCATCCCGAACCCACCCGGCGCCGCGATCGTCACGGCCGGAACCGGGCCGGCTGCCACGTTCGTCGCCGCCCTGCCAGCCACCGCGGGTGTCGTCAGGTCGGCCGCTGCGGGAGGTGTCCTGCCAGCCCGGGCCGCGCGAGGAGTCCTGCCGGGGGCTCTGCCAGGAGTCGCCGCCGGGGCCGCGAGTGGAGACCTGCCAGTCGTCGCGGGAGGGGCCGCGGGTTTCGTCGCGGGCGGGTTCCTGCCAGGAGGGGCCGCGTGGTTCGGTCTGCCAGGAGGGCGCGCTCGACTGCGGGGTCTGCCAGGACGGGCCGCTCGGGGCGGCGTTGTCGCGGGGTTCCTGCCAGGACGGGCCGCGGGGCTCGTCGCGGGCCGGGTCGCGCCAGGAGGGGGCGCCGGCGGCACCGCGTACGTCGTCCCGGGCGGAATCGGCCCACGACGGTCCGCGGCCGGGGTCGCGGTCCTGCCAGGAGGGGGCGCTCGCCGGACGCGTGGGGCCGGGTCGTGAGGTGTCCTGCCAGGAGGGCGCGTCGTCACGGCCGCCGGCAGCGTCACGGTTCCACGTGGAACCAGAGCCGTCGCGGTTCCACGAGCCGGATGAATCGGGTCGTCCGGTTGCCTCGCGGGCCCAGGAGCCGGTGGAGTCGGGTCGTCCGGCTGCGTCGCGGTTCCACGAGCCCGTCGTGTCGGGGGTGCCCGGGCGTCCGGCGGAGTCGCGGTTCCAGGAGCCGGTGGAGTCGGGGGCTCCTGCTCGGCCGGCCAGGTTGCGGCTGCCGAAGGAGCCCGTCGTCTCGCGGGATCCGGGGTCGCGGTTCCACGAGGGGCCACCTGCGGGCAGTTCGCGGGAAGGCGTGCCTCCGGAAGGTTGCGGGTCACGCCACGAATCGGGCCTGCCTTGATCGGGACGGGCCGTACCCGGCCAGGCCCGATTCGGGACACCGGTCTCGCCCGGGGCGTCCCAGCGGCTCTCCTGGCGGGCCGGGTCGGCGGACCAGTCGGAACCGCCGGGCAGCGCGCGCTGCTGCGGGCTGCCGAAGGGGCGGCGCGGCTCCGGGACGTCGGGCTGCCATGAGGGAGCGGCGGACGGGGCGGGGTTCGCCGGGTAGCCGCCGGAGGGCAGCTCGCGCCGCGGCGGCAGGGGGCCTGCGGGGTCGCGGCGGCTCTGCCAGGAGTCGGGGTCGGGTTCGGCGGCGCGACGGCGGCGGCCGGTGGCGTATCCCTCACCGGAACCCTCGTCGCGGGAACGCCGCCCGCCCGCACCGAACGAGCCCGTGTCACCGGGGCCCGCCGGGCCGGACCCGAACTGGCCGGTGTCGGCAGGGCGGGAGCCGAACTGGCCCGACTCGCCCGGACGAGGGCCGAACGGGCCGCTGTCGCCGGGACGAGAAGGGCCGGAGCCGAACTGACCGCTGTCAGCCGGACGCGAGGGGCTGGAGCCGAACTGACCGCTGTCAGCCGGACGCGAGGGGCTGGAGCCGAACTGACCGCTGTCGCCTGGACGGGAGGGGCCGGCGCCGAACTGGCCGGTCTCATAAGGAGCGGGAGAACCCGGGACCGCACTGCTCGGACGGCTCGGGAGTTGGCGGTTGCTCGGCATGCCGCTGCGCGGGATCGGCAGCATGGCCATGCCGCGGGAGCCCGAGGCGGGTTCGTCGGGTACGGAGCTTGTCGGCCAGGCCGCGTCGGGTGAGGGCATGCCGCTGCTCGGCAGGGGACCGCCGGGTACGCCGCCGGCCGGGCCGTCGAGACGTGGGCCGTCGCGGCGGGCTCGGCGGCCGGAGCGGGGGGCTTCGTCGGCGGGTGGGGAGTCGGTCTTCAGGGATTCGCGGCGGGCCGCTTCGGCGCGCCAGGCGAGGACGCGCGGGTCGTCCTCGGCGCGGCTCCACTGGCCGGTGTCGGGGTCGCGGGTCCAGTTGCTGGTGTCGGGCTCGGCCGTCCAGGAGGCGGTGTCCTCGCGCCAGTCGGTGGCACCCTGGTTGTAGCGGCGCGGCCGTCCACCCGGGGCCTGCGGGGTGTCGGTCGGGCCGGTGCCGGTGTCGGCGGGCGAATCGGCGTACGCATCAGGCTCGGCAGCCCGCCGGCGCGCGCGCCGCGACCCGGCGCCGTCGCCCGCTCGCGCACCCTCCGCGAAACCGCCGGCCTCCGCACCGCCGGGCCGGCCGCCGGAACGACCGTCGAAACCGCCCGAGCGCGCCCCGAACGCCTCGGCGCCGCCCTCGAAACCGCCACTCTCGAAGCCGCCGGGCCGACCGCCGTAGCCCTCGGAGCGATCGGAGTAACCGGCCGAGCCGGCCTCATAGCCGCCGGAGCGAGCACCGAAGGCATCCGAGCCGCCATAACCACCGGAGCGATCCTCGAAGCCACTCGAGGGGCTGTCCGAATAGCCATCCGGATAACCGCCCGGGCGCGCCGAAGCCCCCCAAGCCGGGATGCTGCCGGTGTCGGTGTGGCGTTCCCAGCTGTCCGGCTCGGAAGCCGTCGACCAGCCGGAGCCGCCGGAGGGCGTGGAGTCGGGTTCGGGGGCGCGGCGGCGGCCGCGGCGCGGGGACTGGTCGCGCTGCCAGGCCGCGCGGTCGTCGTCGCGTACCAGATGTTGTGCGTCCTCGGCCGGGGACGTCTGCCACCCGGGCGCGTCGGTGCGTTCCCAGCGGGCCAGTCCGGTCGTGTTCTCGCCGGGCGGCTGGTCGGGGGCGCGGTTGTTCCAGGAGCCGGTGCTGCGCTGCCAGGACGGCGTCTGCTCGACGGGTGTGGTGGCGCGGCGCTGCCAGGAGGCCGGGCCGGTGCCGGTGTCGTCCTGTTCGGGCGTGGGCCAGGCGGTGCCCTGGATGGCGGGTTTCTCGTTCGCGGCGGCGAGTTCCTCCTCGGACTGCCACGCCTCGGTGGTGGACCGCCACACGTGGGAGCCGGTGGACGAACGCCACTCGGTGGTCTGCCGCCAGCGGGCGCCGGTGGCCCGCCACTCGGACGTCTCGGTACGCCAGCCCTGCCCGTCCGCCGGGAAGGCGGTGCGGCCGGTGGACGCGACGTCGGACCAGCGGTTCGCGGTGGGTTCGACGTTCTGCCCGCCGCCGCCGTAGACCTCGACCTCGGCCTGTTGCGCCCACGCGTCGGCGCGGCGCTGCCAGCTGAGCGCCTCGTCGCTCGGCGCCATGCTGCCGGTGTCGGTCAGCGAGGCCCAGCGGGGTTCGGAATCAGGTTCCGGTTCGCGGGTGGGCCAAGCCTCCGCAGCGCGCCTCTCGCGCGACATGCGGGCGCCGTAGTCCCACTCCCGTTGGTCCACGTGCAAAGGGTGACGTGCTCAGGACGGAACCGCAACGCCTCAGCGCGACGGTTTGCTCACCCGGCACGTTATTTTCCCTGATCCGCGCTCTTTTCTGCCCTCCACAGGTGGGGATGACAAAACCCCGGGTCAGCGGGGTTGTCCCCAACCGTTGTCCACATGGTGTGCACAGGGCTACCCACAGGCGCGGCCCTTCCTGTCCACAGGTTGTCCCGAGGCTCGTCCACCGGCGTAGTTGGGCAGGTGGGGGCGGGATTCGTAGAGTGGTCCAGCCTCGGGTGCCGAAAATGATCGGAGAGTTCTTCTGAACTCGTCCCGAGGTTCAGCCGAAAGTGTCGTACCCAGGTTGTTCGATCGTCGACAAGCGGGCATGGCCAGCGGAAGGAGTCTCCGGGGTGTCGATCACCGATGACGCAAGGCCGGAGTCTCGTCCGCCGTCACAGCCGGGCGAGGGTGGTGGCGCGTTCAAGGGCAAGAGCAAGAACGAAGGCGCCGGCTTCGACAAGGCCCCGCCTCAGGACGTCGCGGCCGAGCAGGGCGTGCTCGGCGGCATGCTGCTCTCCAAGGACGCCATCGCCGACGTCGTCGAGATCCTGAAGGTCACCGACTTCTACCGTCCGGTGCACGCCACGATCTACGACGTCATCCTTGATCTGTACGGGCGGGGCGAGCCCGCGGACGCGCTCACCGTGGCGGCGGCGCTGGCCGATTCCGGCGAGCTCGGGCGCATCGGCGGGGTGCCCTACCTCCACACGCTGATCGAGAGCGTGCCGACCGCGGCGAACGCCTCCTACTACGCCCGCATCGTCTCGGAGCGCGCGATCCTGCGCCGGCTCGTCGAGGCGGGCACCAAGATCGTGCAGCTCGGCTACGGCACGGGCGGCAACGGCGGCCGGGACGTCGACGACATCGTCGACCTGGCCCAGCAGGCGATCTACGACGTCACCGAGAAACGGGTGAGCGAAGACTTCGCGGCCCTCGGCGACATGCTCCAGCCGACCCTCGACGAGATCGAGGCGGTGGGCGCGGCCGGTGGCGTGATGACCGGTGTGCCGACCGGCTTCCAAGACCTCGACCGCCTGCTGAACGGCCTGCACGCCGGCCAGCTGATCATCGTGGCCGGCCGTCCCGGTCTCGGCAAGTCGACGGTCAGCATGGACTTCGCCCGCAACGCGGCGATCCAGAGCGGCTGCGCCAGCGCCATCTTCTCGCTGGAAATGAGCAAGATCGAGATGGTGATGCGTCTGCTCTCCGCCGAGGCGCGGGTGCCGCTGCACACCCTCCGGTCCGGGCAGCTCTCCGACGACGACTGGACGAAGCTGGCCCGGCGGATGGGCGAGATCAGCCAGGCGCCGATCTTCGTGGACGACACGCCCAACATGAACCTCATGGAGATCCGGGCCAAGGCGCGGCGGCTCAAGCAGCGGCACAACCTGCGCCTGCTCGTGATCGACTACCTCCAGCTGATGAGCTCGCCGAAGAAGACCGAGAGCCGTCAGCAGGAGGTCTCCGAACTCTCCCGTGGCTTGAAGCTGCTGGCCAAGGAGATCGAGTGCCCGGTCATCGCGGTGAGTCAGCTGAACCGTGGTCCCGAGCAGCGGACCGACAAGCGGCCTCAGCTGTCCGACCTGCGTGAGTCCGGCTCGATCGAGCAGGACGCCGACGTCGTGATCCTGCTGCACCGCGACGACTACTACGACAAGGAGTCGCCGCGGGCGGGCGAGGCCGACTTCATCGTTGCCAAGCACCGTAACGGCCCGACCGACACCGTGACCGTGGCCGCCCAGCTGCACCTGTCCCGCTTCGTGGACATGGCCATTTAAAGATCAAGAGCAAGATCAAGAGCGACGAGGGTACGCCGGGAGCCCCGAACCGGCGTACCAGGCAGCTCTCAGGCCTCCGGCCGGTGGTTCGTCACGATGTTCTCGAGCTGCTGATACTTCCCGGCCGCGGCGTTCTGCACGGTCTGCACGATGACCCGGGCCAGGGTGTTGACGTCCCACTCCCGGCAGGCCTTCTGGTTCAGCATCAGGTCGACGAGCCGGCCGTCGGCGTCCACAGTGGCGCGCACGGCGCCGTCCTCGGACTCGGCGCTCACCTGCATCGTGGCGATGCTGCGTTGCAGTTCGTCCACTCCGGAGCGTAGTTCCTCATAGCGGCCGTAGACGTTTTCGAGGTCGTTTCGCAGGGTCTCGGTCACGGTTCTTCCTCCGTTCGCCGCGACAGGGGGCGACGTGACAATACCCAAGATCAGCGACGTTGCGTATTTCTGTAACTTCGTAACGCACACGAAAAGAGAGCCTTATCGAAATAGTTCGCTCTCAAGTGACCGAACGACTCCGCTTTGTGCTCACCGAGAGTGATCAATGCCACGTCACGTGCCGGAGAGTGATCACGCTGAGTGGACGGCGACCGGGGACGGCGACGCGGCGGACGCCAGGTGATCATCCCAATGCGCGGACACCGTTTCGGGAAACGACAGGGCCGACCAAGCCGCGACCACCGGACTGGTCGCGGCCTGATCGGCCGTAGGTCCTGTTTCGTAGAGGATGGCTGGGCTGCGGCGTGGCCCAGCCGCCGCCTGGCCGCACGTCGCGAACACCCGGATACAACCCCGGTATCCGGGCGCCCGCGCCGCACACCCAGACGACACCTGGACCTCGCCTCGCTCCTGCCCCCTCTACGAAACAGGACCTGAGCGCCTGATCAGCTGAGGAGCGGAGCCTCAGTCGAAGAGGTTGTGGAGGAAGCTGCGGCGGCGGTAGTGGCCGTGGTGCTGCCGGTAGTGGCCGTGGTGGCCGTAGGCGGGAGCCGGACGGCCGTAGCCGGGCGCGGGCGGCGGGTAGCCGGCCGGGGCGCCGTAGGCCGGCGGGGGCGGCGGAGGCGGCGGGTAACCGGGCTGGTGGGTCTGGTGCGGAGCGGGCGCGTGAGCCGGGGGCGGCGGAGCTTGCCCCGCGCCGGCCGGACGGGCGTTGTATGACTGCTCGGCAGCGAAGAGCTTCTCGAGCTCACCGCGGTCCAGGAAGATCCCGCGGCACTCGGTGCACTGGTCGATCGTCACGCCGCTGCGCTCGTAGACCCGCATCTCGCCATGACACTTGGGACAGGTCATCATTTCATTGACGGTACAAGGCTGTGTCATGCCGTGGGGCCGTTGTAGCTGTGTGGTTGCTGAGTCCGAGCAGCGCAGGGCTCCACAGCAGCAGCGCGGCGGGGTAGAGCAAGTAACCGAAACGAGTGGTCGGCATCAGCAGGATCGCCGCGAGCAGTCCCCAGCCGCAGAAGAGCGCCGCCGTGGCGGCCGTGCGCGGCGGCCGGCGCAGCAGCAGCACCCCGATCGCCGCGGCGGCCACGACCAGCAGGCCGGCGGCGACGTATCGGCCGCCGGGGACGAACTGCGAGATCAGGTATCCGGGGAACGGCGACTGCGCCGGGCTGGTGACCAGGCCGTGCCCGAGCGGGAACCGCAGCACGTTCTCGATCAGGGCGTCCGCGTCCACCAGCAGCGGCGGCAGCAGGGCCAGCAGCGGCAGGCCGATCGCGCCCGGCAGGAACCGGCGCCAGCGGCCGTTCACCACGGCCAGGACGGCGAGCACGGCGACGACCGGCAGGGCGAAGAGCTTGCAGGCGGCGGCCGCTCCCACGGCCACGCCGGCCCAGCCGTAGCGTCCGGTGGCCGCCAGCGCCAGGGCGAGCAGGCAGAGGGCGAGGACCGGGATGTCGTCACCTCCGGTCGCCAGGGTCAGGGCCGTCACCGGCAGGACCGTGGCCGCTTGGATCCCTCGTACGCGGGCCGGGGTGGAACGCAGAAGCGTGACCGCCGCAGCGAGCGCGACCACCGTCGTGATCGCGAACCAGATCCGGGCGTCGGTCCACCAGTGATCGTCGGCGATCGCGCGCGGAAGGCCGAAAACGCCCATGCCGGGCTGATAGGGGCGGTAGCCGAGCAGACGCTCGTCGAGCGGGATCGCGGCGATCTCGGCGCGGCTCAGATAGGGCGTGCCGGTGTGCAGCAGCGACTCGCCCATGTGCTCGACGACGACCACCTCCTCCTGGGCCCGGTCGGTGCGACCGGCGGACCGCTGCACCGCCTGGACGATCAGCGGGAGCAGGGCCACGGCGGTCCAGGTGACCCAGGCGACGGCCTCGCGGACGACGACCGAGCGGCTGCCGAAAGTGATCAGAAGCGCCGCCAGGTATCCCCACACCGCGACCGCACCCCAGGCACGATGTGGCAGCAGCGTCGACGTGAACGCGGTGATCAGCGCGAACGCCGCCGACACCCCGTAGAGCACCAGGTCGGCGACGCGGCCGTGCCACGCCCGGTCGAAGCGTCTGAGCAGGTCGGTCACGCCGGCAAGTGTGGCAGAGATGATCTGGTGGAGCGCCGCATCGGCATCCGGACCACGGCGCCGCCGTCGTGCAGGGCCGCGGCGAGCACCCCGGGCCGGCCGCCGAAGCCGCGCTGCAGGGCCGAGAGGAACCGTGCCGCGGAGTACGGCCGGGCGAAGAGGTGACCCTGGCCGGCGAGACAGCCCGCCTCCCACAGGGCCCGGCGCTGCGGCTCGCTCTCCACCCCCTCGGCCACCACGGTGAGGTGCAGATTGCGGGCGAGGTCCACGGTCGTACGGATGACCGCGGCCGCCTCCGCCGAGGTCTCCACCGACGCCACGAACTCGCGGTCGATCTTCAACTGGTGCACCGGGATCCGGGAGAGGACCGAGAGCGACGAGACGCCCGTGCCGAAGTCGTCGATCGCCAGCCGGACCCCGGCGTCGCGCAGGTCGGCGAGGGCCCGCTCGACCACGTCGAGCTGGCTGATCGTCAGCGTCTCGGTGAGCTCCAGGGTGAGCCGGTCGGCCGGCACCTCGTGGCGGGCGAGCCGGGCCAGGACGGTGCCCGGGAACTTCGGGTCGAGCAGGCTGCGCGGCGACACGTTCACCGCGACCGGCAGGTCGAAGCCGGCCTCCCGCCAGGTCTGCATGGCGATCAGCGACTGCTCCAGGACCGCGTCGGCGAACGCCGGCAGCTGGCCGGACCGCTCCACCGTCTCGAGGAACTGCACCGGCGTGAGGCTGCCCTGGGCCGGGTGCCGCCAGCGGGCCAGGGCCTCGGCCGAGACCACCTCGCCGCTGCCCAGGTCGACGATCGGCTGGAACTCGACGGCGAACTCGTGCTCGGCCACCGCCCGCCGCAGATCGCCGGTGAGCATGAGGCGCTCGAGGTCGGCCGTGTCCCGGGCGTGCACGTAGATGGCGGTCGGCTCGCCGGTGCGCTTCGCCTGGTACATCGCGATGTCGGCGCGACGCATCAGCTCCTCGACGCCGCCGGTGCCGGCCGCCAGCGCGATGCCGCCGGCCGCGTCCACTGTGATCTGCATGCCCTCGACCTCGATGCTGGCGTCGAGCGCCGTGAGCATCGAGGCGGCCCGGTGGGTCGCGAGCGCCGGGGTGGGCAGGCCGGTCATCAGCACCGCGAACTCGTCGCCGCCGAGCCGGGCCACCAGGTCGCCGCCGGCCGCCGCGCCGCTGAGCCGGCCGGCCACCTCGCGCAGGACGTCGTCGCCGGCGGCGTGCCCCAGTGTGTCGTTCACTTCCTTGAAGTGGTTCAGGTCGATCAGCAGCAACGCGAAGAGGCCGGCCTGACCGGTGCTCTGGTAGAGGTCGCCGGCGTGCTCGTAGAGCCGGCGGCGGTTGGCCAGGCCGGTGAGCGGGTCGTGGGTGGCGGCGTGCTCGTTCTCCGCGGCGATCCGGGCGAGCTCGGCGTAGGCCTGGGCGTTCCGGATCGCGGTGCAGACCGCCGAGGCGAACGTGCGCAGCTTGTATTCCTCGACCTCGGTGAGCCGGACCGCGCCGCCGAAGCAGAGGCGCAGCACCCCGACCCGGACACCGCCGTCGTGCGCCACCAGGTCGACCGCCTTCTCGTCGCGGTGCCCCGGAACGACGATCAGCGGGCCGTCGGTGAGCACGTGCGACTCGGTGGCCCGGACGGTGCGCCCCTGGCCGCCGGCCGTCACGTCGATCGTCGCCTCGGCCGCCGAGAAGATCTGCGCGGCCCGGGTGGTCGCCGCGTGCAGGACCTGGGTGAGGTCGACGGCGTTCAGCTCGTCGGTCGCTTTCGCCAGGCGCTGCCACGACTCGCGCTCCTCGCGGGTGCGGGCGCTGCGGGACTGCCAGAGGTGCATACAGGCCACAACGAGCGGGACGACCAGCAGGAGCAGCATGTCGGCGTCGGCGGCGAGCAGACCGGCGACGAGGAGGCTCGCGGCGAGCTGGCCGAGGAAGCCGAGGATCTTGCGCTTGCCGTTCTTGAGGGCGGCCCGGCGCATCGTGGTGCGGGTGTTCGCCGCCATGACCGGCACGAAGACCACGTTGTCGACGATCGTGAACGCGGCGAGCGCCACCACGATGGCGAGCGCCGGGAAGGACGGGTGCAGCAGGTGCGGCTCGGCGCCGAACGCGAGGAAGACCAGGCCGGCGGCGCTCGCGGTGAGCGCCTCCTTGGCGGTCGCGAAGGCGGTCTTGCGGGTGCCCTGGCGGGCCGCGAGTTTCAGGGCGGCGACCCCGGCGGTCGAGCAGAAGACCACCCAGGGCGCCGGGAACAGGACCAGGCCGACCAGGACCGGGACCTCGCCCCAGGTGGTGCCGTCCAGGCTGGATCGGATGCGGACCGAGACCTTGAGCCGGTTGGCGGCCACCACGGAGAGGCTGAGCAGGGCCAGCGCCCACGGCGGCGGCATCTCGACGGGGTGGCGGACGAGGTAGAGCGCCCAGCCGGCCGTCGCTATCGACGCACCAACGACGACGAGACCGATGAGCAGCCGGAGCCGCTGATCGGTCGCGTCGTCGTTGGTGCTGGTTTCCGTCATCTCGCCTCGTTGCCGAGCGTAAGCGTTTCGTCGCTCCAGGCCCACAGGCAATCCACTTCGCTTACCTCAGCTCCAGTCGTTGCTGCCGCGCATGGCTTTCTCCTCATTCTGGGCGGATGCCGCCGGAAACGTGTTCCGGTGACGGGGATCTGGCACTTGTCCGTCGCGACAGGACAGAACCTAGATTCCGGAGCATGTCGGTTTCAAGTGGATCGTGTCACTATGCGCAGAATGCGAGAATAGATCGCGTCTTCGTTACCGACAGTTTCGGAATGGCGACTCAAAGCGATGAAAATCGCATTCCGAATTTCATTGTCGTAAACTGCGACCCCACCGTTGACCAGTGCCGGAAGCATGCCCTGCCGGTATGGACAAAGTGTGAAGCCAATACAGCGGTGATGCGAACGCGGCGACCTCGAGCGCTCTATAAGCTCCCGGTATGCCCCAGGAATTCCAGCTGACTCATGTCGACGAGGCCGGCGCGGCCCGGATGGTCGACGTGTCCGCCAAGTCGGTCAGCGACCGCCGCGCCGTCGCCGCGGGCCGGGTCCGCACCACCGCCGAGGTGATCGACCTGTTGCGCCGGGACGGCCTGCCGAAGGGCGACGCCCTCGCGGTGGCCCGTCTCGCGGGCATCATGGGCGCCAAGAAGACCCCGGATCTGATTCCGCTCTGTCACCCGATCGGGCTGCACGGCGTCACCGTGGAGTTGACCCCCGGGGACACCACAGTGGAGATCACCGCGACCACCAAGACCGCGGACCGGACCGGCGTGGAGATGGAGGCGCTCACCGCCGTCGCGACGGCCGGCCTCACCGTGATCGACATGATCAAGGCGGTCGACCCGGCGGCGAGCATCGAGGACGTCCGGGTCCTGCGCAAGGAGGGCGGCAAGACCGGCCTCTGGACGCGGCCGGCGGACCGCCCGTGAAGGCCCGGGTGATCGTCGCCTCGAACCGGGCGGCGGCCGGCGTCTACTCCGACACCAGCGGCCCGCGTCTCGTCGCGGGTCTGCGCGAGCTCGGCTGCGAGGTCGGCGACCCGGTCGTGGTGCCGGACGGCGATCCGGTCGCCGAAGCCCTGAGAGCCGCGATCCGGGACGGCGTCGACGTCGTGCTGACCAGCGGCGGCACCGGTGTCACCCCGACCGACCGGACCCCCGAGGCGACCCGGGGCCTGCTCGACTTCGAGATCCCGGGCATCGCCGAGGCGATCCGGGCGTACAGCCGGGACCGGGTGCCAGCCGCCGCGCTCTCCCGCGGCCTGGCCGGCGTCGCCGGCCGGACGCTGGTCGTGAACCTGCCCGGATCCACCGGCGGGGCGAAGGACGGGCTCGCCGTGCTCGGCCCGATCCTGAAGCACACCGTCGACCAGATCCACGGCGGAGATCACTGACGGTCCGGCGATAGGCTCTGCGGGTGACAGTGGATTGGGAGCAGGCGCGGTCGCTGGCCTATCGGGCGGGCCGGGACCTGCCGAAGGAATCCGAGCGCATCCCGCTCGCCGACGCCGACGGCCGGACCCTGGCCGAGCCGCTGCGGGCGCTGACCGACCTGCCCGCCTTCCCGACCTCGAGCATCGACGGCTGGGCAGTGCGCGGCGCGGGCCCGTGGGTTCCCGAGGGCCGGGTGCTGGCCGGCGGGACGCCGCCGCCGCTCAGCGGTGACGGCGTCTGCGTCGAGATCGCCACCGGCGCGATGGTGCCGGAGGGCGCGACCGCCCTGGTCCGGATCGAGGACTCGACGACCGGCCCCGACGGCCGGGTCTCCGGCGAGCCGCGCCGGGGTGGACACGTCCCCGACTGGCGTCTGCCCGGCGAGGAGGCCCGCAGCGGCGAGGAGCTGCTGCCGGCCGGGACGCCGGTCGACCCGGCGGTGATCGGGATGGCGGCCACCTGCGGCTACGCCGATCTGCCGGTGCACACCACGCCGCGCGCCGCGATGCTGGTCTTCGGCGACGAGCTGCTGACCGAGGGGCCGCCCGGTGCCGGCCGCGTCCGCGACTCGCTGGGTCCGCAGATCCCCGGCTGGCTGCGCCGCAACGGCGCGACCGTGACCAGCGTGACCGGCCCGGTGAAGGACACCCTCGAGGCCCACCTCGACGCGATCCGGTCCGGTCTCGAGGAGGCCGACCTGGTCTGCACGACCGGCGGCACCATGCACGGCCCGGTCGACCACCTCCACCCGGCGCTGGCCGAGCTCGGCGCCGAATACGTCGTCAACACCGTCGCGGTCCGGCCCGGCTTCCCGATGCTGCTGGCGCGCATCCCGGGTGACCGCCCGAAGTTCATCGCGGGCCTGCCCGGCAACCCGCAGTCCGCGGTGATCGCTCTCGTCTCGCTCGTCGCGCCGCTGCTGGCCGGGCTGCGCGGCCGGGCGCTGCCGCCGCTGCCGCTCGTCGAGGCGGCGACCGCGGTCCCGGGCCGGGGCGACTTCACCCACCTGGCCCTCGCCGCGCTGGACGCCACCGGCCGCATCGCCACGCCGGTCGGGCACGTCGGCTCGGCGATGCTGCGCGGGCTGGCGAACGCGCACGGTTTCGTCGTGGTCCGTCCCGGCACGTCCGCCGCAGCCGGCGACCTGGTTCCCTTCCTGCCCCTTCCGCTGACCTCCGGGGAGCGTTGACCATGTCTCTCGTCGCCCGCGTCGAAGTGATCGACGCGCCGCTCGATCTCGCTGCTCACGAGGCCGCCGTGGCCGACCCGCGGGCCGGCGCCGTGGTCTCCTTCCAGGGCGTGGTGCGCGACCACGACGGCGGCAAGGGTGTGACGCTGCTCGAATACGAGGGCCACCCGACCGCCGAGAAGATCCTCCGTGAGGTGGCCGACGAGATCGCCGCGGATCCGGCCGTCTACGCGGTGGCCGTCTCGCACCGCGTCGGCACCCTGCAGATCGGTGACGTCGCGCTGGTCGCCTCGGTCAGCACGGCCCACCGGGCGGCGGCGTTCGCGGCCTGCGCCCGGCTGGTCGACGAGGCCAAGGCCCGGCTGCCGATCTGGAAGCGCCAGGTCTTCCGGGACGGGACCGAGGAGTGGGTCAACTGCCCCTGACGGGTCATCCGCCCCGGGGCCCGGGGATCGCGGCCGGGCGTTTCGGGGCGCGGCGGATCGGCGGCCGCGGGGCCGGCTCGTGGCGCCACGGCAGGGCGTTGACCAGGACGATCAGCAGGATCGCGTACCCGTTGCCGGGCACCGCCCCGAACGGGTCGAGCCAGAGCAGGACGCACCCGGCCAGGGCGAGCGCCGCGAAACCCGCGCCGGGGAAGCGGACGCGGGGACGCCGCGCTCCGGTCCGCCGCCGGTTCGCCTCGTCGACCAGGATGAGCACGGCCGGTAGCAGCCAGATCGCCTCGCCGGGACCGGTGACCGGGCCGGCCGCCGCACCGGCCAGCGCGATCAGGGTGAACGCCGCGGTCTCGTCGCCGTCGGCGTGCGCGGACCGGGCGCGGATCAGGCCGACCGCCAGCAGCAGCACCCCGAACGAGATCCAGACCAGCACCGGCGGCGCGGTCAGGTCGTAGAGCCGGGCCAGCACCCCGGCCAGCGACTGGTTGCCGGGATCGCTGATCGGGACGGTCCGGTCGAGCTCCCAGACCGTCGTGCCGTACCAGGTCAATGTCTCCGCGGGTGCCGCCACCAGCGAGCCGAGCGTGACCACTGCCGCGGTCGCGACGGCGGTCAGGGCGGCCCGGCGCTGCCTGCTGACCAGCAAGTAGACGATGAGCAGCAGCGGTCCGGCGGCGAGCGCGCCGGCCAGCCCGATGCCGGCGCCGGCCCAGCCGCCGGTCCGCCACACGTGCCGCAGCCAGGCCTTCGGCGTCCGTTCCCCGGCATGCCACCCGTTGCGAGACGACCAGGCTGCGGGTGAGGACGGGAACGCGCGGGCCCGGCGCAGGGCCAGCAGGTCGGCGACCACCAGGCCGAAGAGGATCAGGTCGGTCCGGCCCAGGCCGATCGTGGCGCGCACCGGGCCGGTGGCCAGGGCGAGCGCCGCGAGCGTCAGCACCAGCGTGGTCCGCCCGCGCCCGTAGCGGCGGGCCATCGGGCCGGTCAGCACGACGAGCGAGAGCAGCAGCGCGGCCAGGCTCGCGAGCGCCAGCAGCAGGCCGGCGATCGGCAGGGGGAGTGCGGCGAGAGGCGCGATCACCAGGGCGAGGGCCGGGGGGAGGGCGGCGCCGGCTTGGGAGCCGCTTTCCCGGTACGCGTAGAGCCCGTCCCCGACGATCCAGGATCGGATCGCCGAAAGCTGCACGTCCAGGGTGCTCAGCCCGTACCCGTGAATGCAGGCCGCGATGAGCAGCAGCGTGACCGAACCGCCCAGCGCAAGCAGTGCGAACCGCCTGCGCGCAGCGCGGCGCGCACCCTCGTTGATTGCCGGCATGGCGCGACCCCCGTCTCGTCCTCCGGGCACGGCACGGCTGTCGCCCGCCCTCGACCGGTCCGAAAAGGACGGACCGGAGGAGAGTGGGCGGCAGGTTTGTAGCCGGGCGGAAGCGAGCTTAGAAGGCGCAGACCGACCGTGCGGCCCCTCGTCCGCTTTAACGCAAAGGCCGCTTAGAGGTTGTTATTCGGACAAACTCGCCACTCAGCCGGGGAGCTTGCGCGCGGCGGTCGCCGACATTGCGGCGATCTTGGCCTCCCGCTTGGCGGTCCGGACGGCGCGCTTCATCTCGCGCTGCGACCGGTCCACCGCGTGGGTGAGCCGGCGCTGGCTGCGGGAAGCGGCGTGCGTGGTCCGGTAGCGCAGGTTCGGCCTGCCCTCGGTGTCGGCCGCGGCGAGCAGGAGGCCGCCGAGCAGACCCAGGTTCTTCAGGAAGTGGGTCTGCTGACCGGGCCGTTCCTCCTTCGGCGCGGACCAGAACGGGTGGCCGGCGACCGTGGTCGGGATCAGGCCGGCGGCGAGCACCGCGGCGGCCGGGCGGGTGAAGTGCCCGGTCGCGAGCGCGACCCCGGCGACCACGTCGGCCGCGGCCTTGATCCGGACCAGCGTCGCGGGGTCGGTGGGCAGGCGCGGATCCGCCTTCTCCAGCAGCGGCGTGAGCGGGTCGGTGACCCGCTTGGCCGCTTCGACCCGGCCCTCGCCGGGCTGAAGGAGCACACGGACCCCGCTGATCACGAAGATCGAGGCGAGCATGGCACGGGCGGCGCTGCGAACGGGCTTCATGAATCTCGTTATACCCGCAGCGACGGCCTCATACCGGTTGCGTTCTGAGGTAGCGGCCGAAGTGCGGGACGGTGAACGCCACCGTGCCGCGCTCGCCGGAGTAGATGAGTCCCTTTTTGATCAGAGCGTCGCGGGCCGGGGAGAGGCTGGCCGGCTTGCGCCCGAGCGACGTCGCGATGTCCGAGGTCGGCACGGCCGCGTCCATGTCGTTGCCGGGGTCGCTGGAGAGCGTCGCCATGGCCCGCATGTATTCCCGCTCGGCCGGGGTGGCCCGCTCGAATCGGGAGCCGAAGAAGCCGACCGCGAGCTCGGCCTCCGCCTCCGGCGCGGCGACCTGCACGTCGTTCGCGGTGATCGGGGTCTGCGGCGCGTGGTCCCAGGTCGCCTTCCCGTAGGCCTGGACGAAGTAGGGGTAGCCGCCGGACTTCTCGTAGAGCAGGTCGAGCGCCTCCTGGTCGTACTCGACGCCCTCCCGCTCGGCCGGCACGCCCAGCGCCAGGTCGGCGGCGTCCCGGTCGAGGCGGTCGATCCGGGCGTACCGGAACAGCCGCTCGGAGTAGGACTTCGCGGCGGAGAGGACGGCCGGCAGGTGCGGCAGGCCGGCGCCCACCACGATCAGCGGCGCGCCCAGCTGGGAGAGCTCGTGGCAGGCCGCGCAGAGCGCCGAGACGTCGGTGGCGCTGAGGTCCTGCATCTCGTCGATGAACAGGGCGATCCCGGTGCCCACGTCGGTGGCGAGCGAGGCCGCGTCGGTGAAGAGCTCGACCAGGTCGATCTCGATGTCGCCGGAGTCGGCGCGGCCCCGGGCCGGCGGCACGTCGATGCCGGGCGTCCAGCGATCCCGGAGCTTCGCGTTCTCGCTGTTGGCGCGAAGGGCGAAGGCCTTGAGTACGCCGAGGACCTCGTCCACCCGGTCGGGGTCGCGGTGGTGCGGCGCCAGCTCACGGATCGCCATGTGCAGCGCGCCGGAGACCGGGCGGCGCAGCGACTGGTCCGGCCGGGCCTCGATCTTGCCGGTGCCCCAGAGCCGGCCGATCGCGGCCGAGCGGAGGGTGTTGAGCAGCACGGTCTTGCCGACGCCGCGCAGGCCGGTCAGGACCAGGCTGCGCTCGGGGCGGCCGCGGGCCACCCGCTCCAGGACGACGTCGAAGACGTCCAGCTCACGGTCGCGGCCGGCGAGCTCGGGCGGGCGCTGACCGGCGCCCGGGGCGTACGGGTTCCGCACGGGATCCATGGCGTAGCACAGTATCGGCCTGTCTAGTGTGAACGCTAGAGTCCGCTCGATTTCACTCTCGACAGCCCTCTAGGGGTTTCTAGCGATTCTGCTAGAGCGGCCCATACTCGCGGAGACAGAGGACCACGTCGACGTCGTCGTACTCGGTGTCGTAGTAGTACCACTTGGTGTACCCCTCGACCTTCGCGCACTTGGACATCGCGTCCTTGTCGCCGGTGGTCTTGCCGTCGATGCGTTTCAGCACCTCGTAGGTGTTCGCGGCACACGCGACGACGCGCAGCTTCGGCTCCAGGTTGCTGCCGTCGTTGCGGACGCACTGACCCTTCGCGGCGAACCGGGCGTCCTCACTGGCCTGAGGGCGAGGGCCGTTGCCGCCCGGCGTGGTCGGCTCCGGTGCGGTCGCCTGCGGCGTGTCGTCCCGGCCGAACGTGTACCAGGCGGCCGTCGCGATGCCGCCGCCGACGAGCACGCTGAGCACGGCGACCAGGGCGCCCATGGCGAAGCCGCGCCGGGCCGGCTGCTGCTGCCGGTCCCACTGCGGAGGCACGTAGGCCGCCGGTGGCTTCTGCTGGTGCGGCAGCGGCGGCGCGGGAGGCGTATCCCAGGGCTGCTGTTCCTGATCGCTCCAGGGGTCGGACGGTTCCGAGTAGGGCTCCTCGGAGTTGCGGCCCGGCCACGGATGAGACATCGGGTTCCTCCTGAACGCTCCGTGCCACCGTAGCGTGCGGTACGGAACGGGACCTTGCCGGAATCGCGGGCGTTGTCGGCAACCCGATCCCCATCGGGGCGGACGGGGCGATACGGTCCCCGATCGTGTTACCCGCCCTCTCCTCGATCCTGGCCGCCGGGGCGCTGGTCGCCGGGCTCGGCCCGGTGCCGCAACTGCCGGCGCTGGCGCTCGCCGCCGTCGTGGGAGTCCGGCTCGCCGTGATCGACCTGCGGTGCCTGCGGCTGCCGGATCCGCTCGTCGGGTTGCTGGCGCTCGTGGCCGGCCTGCCCCTCGCGGTGCTGCGTCCGTCCGGGCTGCCCGTGGCGGTGGCCGCCGGTGCGCTGACCGGCGCGGCCTACCTCCTGCTGGCCCTGCTGCCGGGGGAGGGACTCGGGCTCGGCGACGTGAAGCTGGGCGCGGTGCTGGCGTTCGTGCTCGGCTTCGACGGCTGGCCGGCCGTGGCGGTCGGCCTGGGCGCGGCCCACCTGATCAACGGGGTGGTGGCCGGCTGGCTGCTGATCACCCGCCGGGCCGGCGGCGCGCGGGCGCTGCCGTTCGGGCCGGCCCTGCTGGCGGGCGCGCTGATCGGGCTTACAGCAACCTGAGCTGGCGGTCCTTCGGCTTCGCCGGCGTCGCCTCGCCCAGCCTCTCGAACAGGCCCGAGTCGATGACGTCGAGGAACGGCGTCGGCGACTGCTCCCGCTCGCTGCCGTGCCGGGACCGCTTCGCCGAGTAGCTGACGTACAGGCGGTCCTGGGCGCGGGTGAGGCCCACGAAGAACAGCCGGCGCTCCTCGGCGACGTCCTCCTCGGTGGGCGCCGACCCCGGCCACTTCAGCGGCAGCAGGCCGTCCTCGCAGCCGACCAGGAAGACGACCGGGAACTCCAGGCCCTTCGCGGCGTGCAGGGTCAGCAGGTTGACCGCCTCGGCGCGCGGGTCGAGGGCGTCCACCTCCGCCCCGGTCTCCAGCTGCTGGAGGAAGAGCGGCAGGTCGTCACCGGTCCGCAGGGCGAGCGGCACCAGCAGGTCGGCGGCCGCCCACACGTCCTCGGGGGCCAGCTGCTCGCCGTCGAGGGTCGGTGCGGCGTACCTCTGGGCCAGGACCTGCGCGGCGAGCTTGACCCGCGCCGCGAGCGATCCGCCCGGCCCGCCGGCGTGCCGCAGCTCCCGGGCGATCACCTGGACGCCGGGCCGGTCCCGCAGCCGGTTGTGCGACCGCTTCTGGACCGGCACGCCGGCCCGGGAGAGCGCGTCGAGGATCGGCCCGGACTGCGCGTCGGTGCGGTAGAGCACCGCGATGTCCGAGAACGACAGGGTGCCGGCGACCGCGGCGCGGGAGTCGACGCGGCCCGAGTCGAGCGACCGGTGGGAGAGGCCGCCGACCAGCTCGTCGATGGTCCGCACCACGAAGTCGGCCTCGTCCGAGACGCTGCGTGCCGGGTAGCGGCCGACCAGCGGCGCCTCCGGGTCGAGCCGGGCCGGGTCCAGCCGCCGGCCGCTGACCAGCGAGGTGGGCGCGATGGCCTGCACCGCGGCGGCCAGGATCGGCGCCGACGACCGGTAGTTGCGGGTGAGCCGGACCAGCCGGGCGTCCACGAAGTCGGTGTTGAAGCGCAGGAAGTACTTCACGTCGGCGCCGCGGAAGGAGTAGATCGCCTGGTCCGGGTCGCCGATCGCGCACAGGTTGCCGTCCGGCGGGCTGAGCAGGCGGAGCAGCTCGTACTGCAGCTCGTCCACGTCCTGGTACTCGTCCACGAAGATCCACTGCCAGCGCCGCCGGTACTTCTCGACGAGCGCCTGGTCCTCGCGGAGCAGCGTGACCGGCAGGCTGATCAGGTCGTCCAGGTCGACGAGGTCCTGCTGGCGGAGCAGTTTGCGGTACGCCGCGTCGTCCACCCCGGCCTGCTCGCGCGCCTGGGCCTGCTCGTGCTCGTCGGCGATCCGCCAGTTCGCGCCGAGCCCGGCCGCCTTGGCGTTCTCCTTCAGCACGGTGAGCCCGAGCGAGTGGAACGTGCCGACCGTGATGTCCTCGGCAACGTCCCCGAGCAGCGCCTCGAGCCGCTCCTCGAGCTCGGCGGCGGCCCGCCGGGTGAACGTGATGGCGAGGCAGCGCTCCGGGAAGACGCCGAGCTCGGCGCAGAGGTACGCGATCCGGTGGGTCAGCGTGCGGGTCTTGCCGGTGCCGGGACCCGCCACGATCAGCAGCGGGCCGCCGGGCGCGGACGCGGCCACCCGCTGCATCGCGTCGAGGCGGTCCAGCAGGCCGGTGCCGACCTCCTCCATCCCGGCCAGCATCGGCTCGAACGGCTCGTGCGGGCTGGGTGGCGGCGCGATCGGCGGCGGCGCCGGCTTCTCCTTGACCGGCTTGGCGCGGCTCTTCGGCTTCTCGGCAGCCGCTTTAGGCGTGGGGGAGATGTCGAACAGAGTCTCCATCTGCGGCGCGCTGGCCCGATTCCGCAGCTCTCCCGGCTCGAACAGCGTGATCACGCCGTACTCGCCGTCGTAGCCGGGAACCCGCCGCACATCACCGCGCCGCAGCCGGGTGATCGCCTCGCGGAGCTCCTCGCCGCCGGCCCTGCCGATCTCGTCGACCGGAACGTTGCGGAGGATGTCCAGCTCCGGCCCGAGCGTCGCGACCAGGTGGTTCAGCTGGCCCTCGACGGTCTTCGACTTCGGCCCGACGCCGTGGATCTCACCGATGATCTCGTGCAGCTGGATCAGGTGCTCGACGTGGTCGTCCTTCTGGAAGCCGAGCGGGCGGTCGGCCAGGTCCTCGACCCGGCTCAGCACGCCGACGGTCAGCGGGCGCCCGCACTCCGGGCAGCGGCCCTGCGAGGCGCGCGTCCGGGAGGGCTCCCAGTTCACGCCGCAGGCCCGGTGGCCGTCCGCGTGGTACTTGCCCTCCTCCGGGAAGAACTCGAGAGTGCCGGCCAGGCCGACGCCGTCCTTCACCGCGAAGTAGTCGGGCGTGCCGGTGAAGAGGGTGGCCTCGCGGGCCAGCGCGGCCGGCGAGTGCGCGTCGGAGTTCGAGACGAGGCGGTACCGGTCGAGGCTGGAGACCCGCCAGTTCATCTCCGGGTCGGAGGAGAGGCCGGTCTCCACGGCGGTGATGTGATCGGCCAGGTCGGCGTAGCAGTCGGCGATCGCGTCGAAGCCGGACTTGGAGCCGAGGGCGGAGAACCAGGGCGTCCAGATGTGCGCCGGGACCAGGTAGCCGCCGGACTCCAGCGTGATCTCGAGAAGGTCGCGCGAGTCGAGGCCGAGGATCGGGCGGCCGTCGGCGGTCAGATTGCCGATCCGGGCCAGCGCCGTGTTGATCTTCTCGACGCTGGCGAAGTCGGGCGCGTACAGAAGGTGGTGGACCTTGCGGGTGCGGTCGTCGCGCTTGTAGATCGTCGAGATCTCGACGCTGAGCATGAACCGGGCCGGCGCGGTGCCGCCGAGCGAGCCGGGCAGGCGCTTCGTCACCGGGGATTCATCGGCCAGCCGGAACAGTCCGGGCTCGGCCGGCCGGAGGTTCTCCTTGAGGTGCTCGAACCACGCCGGGTGGGTGAAGTCGCCGGTGCCGAGCAGCGCGATGCCCTTGCGCCGGGCCCACCAGGCCAGGTTCGGCAGGGTCAGGTCACGGCTGCACGCCCGCGAGTATCGCGAGTGAATGTGAAGGTCCGCGACATACGTTCCCGCGGTGTTCTCCACGCCCCGCATCCTGTCACGGCCGTCGGTTCCGCCACGAATCGCCACGCTCAAACACACTTACCGATCTTGATTAGCTATGCCGTACGGAGTTCGATGAGGGTGACTTGCGGTGGGGCGCCGACACGTACCGGCGGACCCCACGATCCGGCGCCGTTCGTCACGTACACCGGCACCCCGTCCACGGTCCCGAAGCCGGAGACTACCGGTTGGGCGAGGCGGACGAGCAGGTTGAAGGGGACCATCTGGCCGCCGTGGGTGTGCCCGGAGATCTGGAGGTCGACCCGGTAGGGCGCCGCGTCCTCGGCGGCGACCGGCTGGTGGGCCATCAGGATCGTGGGCCGGGTCGTGTCCCGGTCGCCGAGCGCGCGGGCGTAGTCGGCCGGCTCGCCGCCGTGTTCCGCCGCGTCGTAGTCGTTCACCCCGGCCAGGTAGAGACCGTCGATCTCCACCCGTTCGTTGAGCAGCGGCCGCATCCCCAGCTCGGTCACCTCGCCGATCCACTCCTCGACCCCGGAGTAGTACTCGTGGTTGCCGGTCACGAAGTAGGTGCCCCTCCGCGATCGCAGGCCGGCCAGGGGCTCGACGAACCGTCCCAACTGCGGCACCGTCCCGTCGACGAGATCACCCACGACGCAGACGACGTCCGCGTCCATTGAGTTGATCATGCGGGTGATCCGCCGCGCGTGTTCCACGCCGGTCCGCGGCCCGATGTGGATGTCCGAGACGACCGCGAGCCGGTAGCCGTCCATCGTCCGCGGCAGCTTCTTCATCGGCATCTGGAACCGGTCGAGCCGGGGAGGTCCGGCCGCGGTCCGCACGCCGTAGGTGGTGATGCCGGTGGCGGTGAGTCCCGCGAAGATCGCTGCTCCGCGCGCGAGGACCAGGCGTCTTTCGACGCCCGCTCTGTCGGTTGCGCTTGCCGGGGCTTCCGCTTCCCCTCGGGTACGGGGGGAAGCCCTCCGCCGTCGCGCGATGACCCATCGCGGAACCTCCAGGACGGCCAGCGTGACCATCAGGTAGAACATCACCGCGACCCACAGGTAGCCGGGCGGGCCCAGCCACTGCACGTATCCGTTCCGCACCCCGAACAGGGTGACCGCCACCGTGACGCCGAGGATCACCATGACGGCGGTGCCGGCCCGGCGCCGCCATCCCGGCCGGATCGTGTCGGCGACCAGTCGTTTCCACAGATAGAGGTGGACGACGACGATGCCCGCCACGACGAACGCGTAGAACAGCAACTCGGAAGTTCCTCCCCCGTACCGGCCTGCCCGGACCAGTGTCCCCGACCGGGGTTGCGGCGGGCTGGGAGGCTGGCCCCGTGGAACGGATGTTGAGCCGTGGTGAGGCTTCGGACGCGGTCAGTGGGCACGGGTGGCGGTTCCTGCTGGGGACGTTGCGGACTTCGGTACGGGTGGGTTCGCTCACCGACGCGGTGTCCCTCGCGGCCCGGGCCGTCGAGGCGTGCGGCGAGCACGCCGACGGTCACCTGCGCACCGACCTGAGGCCGAACCGGGTCGAGTTCGTGCTGGAGACCCGCGAGTTCGCCGCGCTGACCGATCGCGACGTCGAACTGGCCCACCGCATCACCGCGATGGTCGAGGCCCTGGGCCTGCACACCGAACCGGCGATCGACGCCGACCTCCGCTCGGTGCAGGAGCTCGAACTGGCCATCGACGCGCTCGACATCCCCGCGATCAGGCCGTTCTGGAAGGCCGTCCTGGGCTACGCCGACCCCCTGCCCGGAGCCGGCCCGGCCGACCCGCTGGTCGACCCGATCGGCCAGGGCCCGGCCGTCTGGTTCCAGCAGATGACCGAGCCGAGACGCCAGCGCAACCGCATCCACCTGGACCTCTGCGTCCCGCACGACGAGGCCCCGGCCCGAATAGCCGCCGCCCTGGTAGCGGGAGGCCGCCTACTCTCCGACCGCCGCTCCCCGTCCTTCTGGATCCTCTCCGATCCCGAAGGCAACGAGATCTGCGTGACCACCTGGCAGGGCCGCGACTGACCTCCCGGCACGCTGCCGCCCGCGCTGCCTTCGCTCCTCGACCGACATATCCGAAATGTCGGGCGAAGTCGAGGCGGTCGATGCCGATCAGGTCAGCCAGACCGGCGAGCTTCCATCCCTTGCCTGACAAATGCGAAATGTCCGGCAAGGGAGCGTCGCCAGCGAGATGAGCGGGCACGGCAGTTAGGCGGGCGGCAGCTGGGGGCCGGCGGCTGGGCGGGCGGCGGCGGGGTGAGGTGGATCAGCCGCCTGCGAAGGGGGGCAGCACGTCGATGGTGGCGTTCGGGGGCAGGGCGGCTTCTCGGTCGTGGCAGGTGAGGCCGTCGACGAGGAAGCTTGCTGCCTTCATGACCAGGGCCAGCTTCTCGCCGTGGCGATCGGCTAGGAGTTGGGTCATTTCGTCCAGGGTTGTGGCCTCGGCGGGCTCGGAGGACAGGCCGCCGGCTGCGGCTCGGGCCCCGGCGAAGTAGCGGACTGTCAGCACCGTCAGCCTCCGATCGCGGACATGGGGCGGGCCGGCTGGAGGAAGGCCGGGTTGTCGATGCCGTGGCCGGCTCGTTTGCCCCACATCGCGGTACGCCAGGCCTCGCCGATCCGGGCGTCGGTGGCGTCGCCGCGGAGCAGGGCTCGGAGGTCGCTCTCCTCGGTCGCGAAGAGGCAGTTGCGGACCTGGCCGTCGGCGGTGAGGCGGGTGCGGTCGCAGTCCCCGCAGAACGGCCGCGTGACACTGGCGATGACGCCGACCCGGGCGGGCTGGCCGGCCGCGTCGAGGTAGCCCGGGACCAGCCAGGTCTCGGCCGGCGCCGTTCCACGTGAAACATCGTCGGGACGGAGGTCGAACGTCTCGAGGGCGGCCAGGATCTCCGAGGCGGTGACCATCTCGTGCCGGTCCCACTGGTGCTGGGCGTCGAGGGGCATCTGCTCGATGAAGCGCAACTGGTAGCCGTGGTCGAGCGCGAACTTCAGCAGCTCGGCGGCCTCGTCGTCGTTGACCCCGCGCATCAGCACGGTATTGATCTTCACGGGGGTCAGCCCGGCGTCGACGGCGGCGCGCAGGCCGGACAGCACGTCGGCGTGGCGGTCGCGGCGGGTCAGCGTGTGGAAGCGGGCCGGGTCGAGGGTGTCGAGCGAGACGTTCACCCGATCGAGGCCGGCCTCCTTCAGCGCGGGGGCGATCCGGTCGAGGCCGATGCCGTTCGTCGTGACCGAGAGCTTCGGCCTGGGGGTGAGCTTCGCGGCGGCCGCGACGATGCCGACCAGGCCGCGGCGGATCAGCGGCTCGCCGCCGGTGAACCGGACCTCGGTGACGCCGAGCTGCTCCACCGCGATCCGCACGAGCCGGCTCACCTCGTCGTCGGTGAGCTGGTCGGGCTGCGGCATCCAGGCCAGACCCTCCGCGGGCATGCAGTACGTGCACCGCAGATTGCACCGGTCGGTCAGGGAGACGCGCAGGTCGGTCGCGATCCGGCCGAACCGGTCGGCCAGCACGGTCACCGAGACCACCGCGCGAGGGCGAGGTCGGAAGCGGAGATGCTCACGGATCGAATCTAGCCGCTCCGGGCGCACATCGCCGTTACGCATATCGCTGTGTGGACGGCGGGTTTCAGGAGCGGAGGACCCTATCGGCCGCCGCCATGACCGCGCCGCGATAGGAACCGCCGAACGCGGCGGTGTGCACGAGCAGCAGATGCAGCTGGTGCAACGGCACCCGCGCCTCCCATCCGTCGGCGAGCGGCCACTCCTCCCGGTAGGCCGCGAGGATCACGTCGAGGAAGGGCGCCCCGCCGAAGAGTGCCAGCGTCGCGAGGTCGGTCTCCCGATGGCCGCCGTGGGCCGCCGGATCCACGAGCCGGCAACGGCCGTCGGCGCCCCACAGCAGGTTCCCGGGCCACAGGTCGCCGTGGACGCGGGCGGGCGGCTCGCTCCCCCCGTACGCATCAATGGTCTTGAGAATCTCCTCCACGACCGTCGCGTCATCCGCGGAAAGGGCGCCTCGATCAACGGAGAGCCGCAGGTAGGGAAGGAGGCGGCGGGTCGCGAACCACGATCCCCAGGGGCCTGCGGAGGGCGTGTTGTCGAGCGGGAGCGGCCCGATCCATCCCGGCCAGGAGGCGCCGAACGCGGGAGCCCCACTGCGATGCGTCCGCGCCAGCCCACGCCCGAAATCGGCGGCCGCCGACCGCGACGGCGAGCCGGGCGTGATCCATTCGAGAGCCAGAAGATCTTCAAGAGCGGTGAAGACCTCGGGTACGTCGACCGCGCCCGCCGCCAGCAGCCACCCCAAACCGGCGGCCTCCGAGGTGAACATGCCGTCGGGGGCCGGACCCGACGGCCAGGACTTCGCGAAGATCGAGGTGCCGTCGTCGAGCGTCAGCCGCCGCGCCGTGCACACGCCACCGCTCACCGGAGTCTCCCGGATCCGCTGATGTGTCAGAAATGTCGGGAGATGCTGGGGATGCGCGCGCAGGTACGCCAGGTCCACCCGCTTATCTTGCGCTTCCGGTGACGAACATCCCAATGCGAAGGCATGATGGCGACATGACCCCTGTCGCTGTGCGTTCGTATCGCCCGAGCGATCACTCGGCGGGCCGGAACCTGTGGGCGGAGCTCACCCGGCAGCACAACGAGATGTACGGGGAACAGTCCAGCGACGACGGCGCCGGCTTCGAGGAATACCTGACCAGGCTCGATCTCTCCGGTCTCTGGGTCGCCGACCACGCCGACGACGGGGTCATCGGGATGGTCGGGCTGATCATGCGGGGGCGGGCCGGCGAGGTCGACCCGGTCGTCGTCACGGTCACCCACCGGCACAAGGGCGTGGGCCGGGTCCTGCTGCAACACGTCGCGGCCGAGGCGAAGAACCGCAGCATGACGTCGCTGACCATCTCGCCCGAGTCGCGCAACGTCGACGCGATCCGCAGCCTGCACGCCGCCGGGTACGACGTGGTCTCCTCGATCGAGCTGACCATGGACCTGAGCCGGCACAGCAACGCCTATCACCAAGAGGGCCTGCAGCTGCACGAGCTGCCGTTCCGCAGCTGACGGTTTTCCACAGGACGCGCTCGTCCACAGGGCGCCGACCGAGGCATGCGGGCCGGATCGCGGCGCGGCCACGCTGCCCCGCATGACTTATCCCATCACCGTCCGCTCCCCGTCCGATCTCATCGCGGTCCTGCCGTTCCTGCTCGGCTACCACCCGGCCGACAGCGTCGCCGTGGTCGGCCTCTCCGGCCCGGACATCGACTTCGGTGCGTGCTACGAGATACCGCCGCCGGGCAGCGATCCCGATCGCGTCCGGGAGGCCGAGCGGGTGACCGCCGGGACGCTGGCCCGGCAGGAGTCGGCGTGGCTCGTGGTCGTCGGGTTCGGGCCGGCCGTCCGGGCCACGCCGGCGGTGCTCGGCCTGGTGACCGCGCTGGACGCCGCCGGGGTGCGGGTGAAGGACGCCCTCCGGGTGACCGAGGGCCGCTGGTGGTCCTACTTCTGCGCGGATCTGCGGTGCTGCTCCCCGGACGGGACGCCTTGCCTGCCGCCGGACAGCGTCATCGCGGCCGAGGCGACGTTCCGCGGTCAGGTCGCCCTGCCGAGCCGCCGCGATCTGACCGCCCTGGTGGCGCCGATCGGCGGCCCGGAGCGGGTCGCCATGGGCGAGGCCACCGAGCGGGCCAGGAAGCGGTTCGCCGAGCTGATCGCCGGCGCCGCGGCGGATGAGGGGGACGGGAGGCGGCATGCTCGCCGGATCCGGCGGGCCGGTCAGATCGCGGTCCGGCAGGCGGAGACGAGATACCGGTCCGGCCGGGAGCTCGACGCGGACGAGACGGCCTGGCTCGGTGCGCTGCTGGCCGACCGGGCCGTGGAGGACTACGCGCTGGACCGGGTGACGCCGGAGGACTGGCGGATCCGGCTCTGGACGGACGTGCTGCGCCGGGTCGAGCGGGTGTACGTCCCGACGCCGGCGTGCCTGCTCGGCTTCACCGCCTGGCGGTCCGGGAACGGGCCGCTCGCCCGGGTCGCGGTGGACCGGGCCCTCGCCGCCGAGCCCCGGCACCACCTGGCCGGGCTGCTGCACGAGGTGCTCGGGTTCGGGCTCTCGCCGTACCTTCTGAACCCGGACGTGCCGCCGAGCCGGGCCCGCCGCTTCCGGCGGGCCCGGTGAAGCCTTCTAGGGCCGGTTGGTCTCCTGCTCCACAGTGGCGGCGCCCAGATCGCCGGCCGAGCGCAGCGACGCGGACGGCGTCGGGTCGTCCACGATCTGGTGCAGGCCGGGCACCCGGTCCTCGATGACGAACGTGGCCCGGGTGTGCGCCGGCGCGCCCGCTGTCGTCACGTAGGGCAGGGTCACGAAGTCCGCGGTCAGCGCATCCCGGGTGATCGTGGTCCGGACGTACCCGCGCTGGTTGTTGTAGAAGCGCAGGTGCGGGTTCCAGGCCGCCCACGGGTGCGTGCCGGCCGGCACGTCGGCGCCGTCGCCGCCGGACGTGATCGAGGAGCAGACCAGTTCGGTGCCGACGGTCTTCGAGGTCGGGTCGTCGTAGTCCAGCTTCAGCTCGTCGGCCCAGTGCGCGTGCACGTCGCCGGTGAGCACGACCGGGTTGCGGACGCCCGCGTCCACCCAGCCGCGGGTGATCCGGTCACGGGACGCCTGGTATCCGTCCCAGGAGTCCATGCTGAGCACCTTCTGCGGGCCCGCGTTGTTGTCCCGCTGACCGAAGAAGACCTGCTGGCCCAGTACGTCCCAGCGCGCCGTCGACCGCCGGAAGCCGTCGAGCAGCCACTTCTCCTGCTCCGGGCCGGTGATGGAGCGCGCCGGGTCGTACGCGGCAGGGCAGTCCTTGTAGCCGTCCCCGCAACCCTGGTCGTCCCGGTACTGCCGGGTGTCGAGCATGTGGAAGGTGGCGAGGCGTCCCCAGTGCAGCCGGCGGTACAGCTGCATGTCGATGCCGCGCGGCACCGAGGTACGGCGCAGCGGCATGTTCTCGTAGTACGCCTGGAACGCGGCGGCCCGGCGAGCCAGGAAGTCCGGATCGGCCTGCTCGGGCACCTCGTCGGCCCAGTTGTTCTCGGTCTCGTGGTCGTCCCAGACGACGGCCCAGGGCGCCACGGCGTGCGCGGCCTGCAGGTCCGGGTCGGTCTTGTACTGGGCGTGCCGCTGCCGGTAGTTCGCCAGGGTGACGGTCTCCGGTCCTTCGTGGTCGCGAGGATTGCCGCCGGGGATGTTGTAGGTGTCCGGCGCGTACTCGTACTGGTAGTCGCCCAGGTGCAGGATCAGCTCCGGCTCGTCCTCGGCCAGCCGCCGGTACGCCGTGAAGTACCCGTGCTCGAACTGCGAGCAGGACACGAACGACATGGCGAGCGCGCCGACCTGCGCGTGCCGGGCCGGCGCCGTGCGGGTGCGGCCGACCGGCGACGTGTACCGCTCGGCGCGGAACCGGTAGAAGAACTCCCGGCCGGGCGACAGGCCGTCGAGCTCGACGTGCACGCTGTGCCCGCGATCCGGGCGGGCCACGGCGACCCCGCGGCGGACGATTTTGCGGAACCTCTCGTCGGCGGCGAGCTCCCAGGTCACGGCGACGTTCCGGTACGGCATGCCGCCCAGGCCGTCCTCGGCGAGCGGGGTGGGCGCGAGCCGGGTCCAGAGCACGAAGCCGTCCGGGTCCGGGTCGCCGGACGCGACGCCGAGGGTGAACGGGTCGGATCGCAGCGGCCCCCGGTAGGGCGCACCGGCCCCGGCGAGCGGGATCACGGTGGCCGCGCCGGCGGTGGTCAAGAGCAGCGTTCTGCGCGAAACAGACATGACCGCAGCCTGTTGCGCATAGATGACTGTGACTTCCGGGCTGGCTTTACGGCCGGGGGAACCTCACATGGTCAGAAAGTGACGCGCTGCGCGCCCGCGTAGATGTTCATCCGCGGCTCGCGGAGGAAGCCGATCAGCGTCATCCCGGCCTCGTCGGCCAGCTCGGCGGCGAGCGTGCTGGGCGCCGAGACCGCGGCGAGCAGCGGCACGCCGGCCATCCACGCCTTCTGGGTCAGCTCGAAGCTGGCCCGGCCGGAGACCATCAGCACGTGCCCGGCCAGCGGCAGCCGGCCCTCCCGCACCGCCCATCCGATCACCTTGTCGACCGCGTTGTGCCGTCCCACGTCCTCGCGCAGCACCAGCAGGTCGCCGGCGGCCGTGAACAGGCCCGCGGCGTGCAGCCCGCCGGTCCGGTCGAACGTCCGCTGCGCCTTTCGCAGCTTCTCCGGCAGCCCGGCGAGGACCGTCGCCGGGATCTCCAGCGGATCGCCCGCCACGTCGAAGCGCGACCGGGTCCGGACCGCGTCGATGCTGGCCTTGCCGCAGACCCCGCACGAGCTGGTCGTGTAGAAGTTCCGGCTCGGATCGGTGACCGGCGGCGGCACGTGCGGATCGAGCACCACGTCGACCACGTTGTAGGTGTTCGGCGTGTCGGTGCCGGCGCAGAGCTGGGCGGTCACCACGTCGTCGGCCTTGCCGATCACGCCCTCGCTGAGGAGGAAGCCCATGGCGAGGTCGATGTCGTGCCCGGGAGTGCGCATCGTCACAGCGAGCGGCTGCTTCCGCACCCTGATCTCGAGCGGCTCCTCGGCGGCGAGCTCGTCCTGTTTGCGCCGGGTGACAGGCGTCGTCCCCAGGTCGACACTCACCACCGAGCGGCGCGTCACGTTCCTCCCCATAAGAGAACCCTACGGGCTCGAACTGAGCGCGCGGTCACGTCCGGCACGCGGTCGGGATACGGTACTCACGTGGGGGGATTTGCGGCGGTGGTCCTGGCCGGTGGTGCGGCGCGGCGGATGGGTGGCGCGGACAAGCCGACTTTGCCGGTTGCCGGCCAGTCGATGCTGACCCGCGTCCTGGCCGCTGTGCACGACGCCGATCCCCGGGTCGTGGTCGGCCGGGTGCCGGCCGACCTGCCGGTCTCCGTGCACGTGACCCGGGAGGAGCCGCCCGGCGGTGGCCCGGTCGCGGCCGCCGCGGCCGGTCTCGCGCTGGTGCCCGACACCGTGGCGTTCACCGCGCTGCTCGCCGCCGACCTGCCGTTCCTGACCGGCGAGGCGATCGACGTGCTGCGGCTGACCATGGAGTCGGCGCCGATGGAGGGCGCGGTCTACCGCGACGCCGAAGGCCACCTGCAGGTGCTCTGCGGGGTGTGGCGGACGAAGGCGCTGCGTGCCGCGCTGGTCCGGCTCGCCGAGGAGCGCGGCGATCTGAACGGCGCGCCGGTGCGGTCGCTGCTGGAGAAGGTACGGGTCGCCGAGGTCTCCTGGCGCCGGCCGGGCCCGCCGCCCTGGTTCGACTGCGACACCGACGACGACCTGCGCACCGCCGAGGAATGGGCCCGATGAGGGAAGAGATGGACGCCTGGCTCGCCGCCGCCGGCGCCGAGCTCGGCGTACGCCCCGAAGAGGTGCCGGCGACCGAGCTGCTCGACGTGGCCCGGGATGTCGCGCACAACGTCCTGCGTCCCGGCGCGCCCGTCACGGCGTACCTCATGGGTCTTGCCGTCGGCCGTGGCGCCGACCCGGCCGAAGCCGCCGCGAAGATCAGCGCCCTGGCGCTGAACTGGGGCAACCGGCAAGATCAATCCTGACCGGCGGACAGGGCATCCACGAGCCGTCGGCGCTCGATAGGGTGACGGGAACGGAGGTGCGATCATGCCGGACGAAGGCATCCTGCTCGACGAGCCCACCACGGCTGACCTACGAGCGAAGGTCACCGAGGCGTGGCGGGAGTTCGCCGGCGCGCTGGCAACGCTGCTGCCCACCCTCCCCCCGGGTGCGCACGTCGACATCACCCTCGACCCCACCGCCTCCGGCACCGGGACCGCTGTCTACTCGGTGAGCATGCGGGTCTCCGAGGACGGCGTCATCGAAGCCCTCGCGGTCGGCAACGCCGAACTCCCGGCGGAATACCGGATGGATCGGGCCACCGTCGCCGACATGGTCGCGCTCGGCTGGTCCCCGCCCGGCGTGCTGCCCGACTCGGGCGACTCGTTCGGCCTCCGCGGCGAACAGGCCAAGTCGCGGGAGATCGCCACCCTCGTCACGCGCACCCTGCGGGACATCTACGGCGCGCCGCACCCCGCCTTCCTCGTCTACCTGGTCCACGACGAGGAGGACGAGCCGATCGAGACGGCCCTGCTCGGGACCGCCCGGCACGAGCCCTCGGCGACCGGAACCGTCGACCTCGACAAGCTCGAGGGCGACGACGCGCTGGAAGCCGCGCTCGCGAGCGCCGACGCCGACGTGGTGCCGCTCGACGAGCGGGTCCGCACCGTCGTCGCCACCATGTCGAAGACCACCGTCGACCAGCTCCAGGTCGACGCGGACGGCGACATCGGGATCCGGGCCGGCTCGGCCATGGTCTTCGTCCGGGTCCGGGACAACCCGCCCCTCGTCGATGTCTTCTCGCCGATCCTCACCGAGGTCGAGCCGACCGAGCAGCTGTATGTGAAGCTCTCCGAGCTGACCAACCGGATGCCGATCGGGCGGCTGTACTGCGCGCAGGACACGGTGTGGGCGTCCATCCCGGTGTTCGGCCGCAACTTCCAGGCGATCCACCTGATGCTGGCGGTCCAGGTGATGACCGGCCTCGCTGATGAACTGGACGACCGGTTGCACGGGGAGTTCGGCGGCAAGCGCTTCTTCGGCGAGGGCGACAAGCCGGTGCCGCCGAAGACCGACAGCGGTGAGCACCGGCCCGGCATGTACCTCTGACGGGTCTCCTCCGAGCCTCTCTGCTTCGCGCCCTCTCTGCTTCGCGTCCTTCCTGCTCCGCGCCCTTGCTGCTCCGCGCCCTTGCTGCTCCGTGCCCTTGCTGCTTCGCGCCCTTCCTGCTTCGCGCCCTCTGTTTCCGCGATCTTGTGACTTTCCGCGGCACCGGTCCTGCGCAAAGTCACAAGATCGCGGCGGAGAGGGCGCGGGTGGCGTGGCACGGGCGCGCGCGGGGCGGCACGGCACGCGCGCGGGCGGGCGGGCGGCGAGGGTGGCGCGCGGGCGGGCGGCGAGGGTGGCGCGCGGACGCTGCGAGGGCGGCGCGGTACGAAGATGGCGCGGCATGGCGACGGCGCGCGCGGGCTGCGCGGCGCCAGGGATGGCGCGAGGCTGCGCGGGCGCGGGCGCCGTGGGTGGCGTGGGGGCTGCGAGTGGCGCCGGGGTTGCGCGGGGCGGCTCGTGGGCGGTGCGGCGCGGGCGGTGCTAGCGACGCGGGAGCGTTAGGCGGGGCCCACCGTCGTGGGGGTCTCCACGAGCCGCGACAACACCACCATGCTTCGTGTGGAAGTCACGAACGGCTCGGCTCGCAGCTTCTCCAGCGCCTGCTCCAGATGCCCGATGTCGGCGGCCCTCAGATGCACGAGCGCGTCCGCCTGGCCGGACACCGTGTAGGCCGCGACCACCTCGGGATGCCGCCGGGTCGCCACGGTGATCTGGGCCGGGGTCGTCCGTCCCGTACAGAAGAGCTCGACGAACGCCTCGGTGGTCCACCCCACGGCGGCCGGCTCGATGACCGTGGTGAAGCCCTTGATCACGCCGCTGGCGCGCAGCCTGTCGACCCGTCGTTTCACGGCGGGGGCGGAAAGGGACACCTTCGCGCCGATCTCGGCGTACGAAGATCGGGCATCGGCCACCAGCAACGCAATGATTCGCTGGTCAACGGCGTCCATCTGCAACGATTCGCCTCCGAGGAGCAAGATTTCCACCTGTTTGCTGCACCGCAGCCTACCTACTCTTTAGATTCATGAGCCACAGTGAGCGATTGCCGCGAAACAGGACATACCTCATGTGTCCCCCGGAGCATTTCACGGTCGAGTACGCGATCAACCCGTGGATGGACACCGAGGTCGCGGTCGACGCCGGTCTGGCCCTGAAGCAGTGGGACGCGCTGCGCAACACGCTCGTCGATCTGGGCCACCTGGTGCACGTGCTCGACGCCCGGCCCGGCCTGCCCGACATGGTCTACTCGGCGAACGGCGCCTTCTCGGTGGACGGCACCGTCTACGGCGCCCGGTTCAAATACCCGCAGCGCGCCGACGAGGCGGCGGCTCACCGGGCGTTCTACGGGAGTCCGTGGCGCTATCACGCCCCGGAGCAGGTCAACGAGGGCGAGGGCGACTTCGCCTACCTCCCCGGCGCCTACGGTGGCATCGTGCTGGCGGGGTACGGCTTCCGTACCGACCCGGCCGCGCACGCCGAGGCGCAGGAGGTGCTCGGCCGTCCGGTGATCTCGCTGAAGCTGGTCGACCCGGCCTTCTACCACCTGGACACCGCGCTGGCGGCCCTCGACGACCGGCACGTCACCTACTACCCGGGCGCGTTCTCGCCGGCCTCGCAGCGGGTGCTCGCCCAGCTCTTCCCGGACGCGCTGCTGGCCGACCGGGAGGACGCCGAGGCGTTCGGGCTGAACCTGGTGAGCGACGGCCGGCACGTGATCCTCAACACCGAGGCGGTCGGGATGGGGCACAAGGTGCGCGCCGCCGGATATCAGCCGGTCCACGTGGACCTCTCCGAGCTCAAGCGCGGCGGCGGAAGTGTCAAGTGCGCGGTGGCCGAGCTGCGGGCGTGAGCAGCACGAGAAGCGGTGCGCAAAGATAGAACCCATGACCGACGACACCCGCACCACTGAGCACGCCGACGACGGTTCCGTCATCGTCGTGGGCCCGGACGGCCGGCCGATCGGCACGTTCTCCGAGGACGGCTCGCTCACCCCGGAGGAACCGGGCAACCTCATCGAGCAGCCCGCGAAGGTCATGCGGATCGGCAGCATGATCAAGCAGTTGCTCGAGGAGGTCCGGGCGGCTCCTCTCGACGAGGCGAGCCGCGGCCGGCTGCGGGAGATCCACCAGCGGTCGATCAAGGAGCTGGAGGACGGTCTCGCTCCCGAGCTGCGCGAGGAGCTGGAACGTCTCTCGCTGCCGTTCGAGGGTGAGACCCCGCCGAGCGAGGCCGAGCTGCGCATCGCCCAGGCCCAGCTGGTCGGCTGGCTCGAGGGTCTCTTCCACGGGATCCAGGCCGCGCTGGTGGCTCAGCAGATGGCCGCGCGGCTCCAGCTGGAGCAGATGCGTGGCGGCGGAGCCGGGCGCCCCGCGCTGCCGATGGGCGGCGCGGGCCTCATCCCCGGGCGCCAGGCTCCCGCGAACGGCGAGGTCCAGGGCAGGACCGGCCAATATCTGTAAGTCCGGCTTCGCTTCGCTCCGCTGGGCAAAACGCCTTTTGACCCGGTGAGGAGGCAGCTGGTTTCCCGCCGCCCGCAAACCCCGCGGGCGTCGGCAAACCAGGTGCCTCCTCACCGGCGGCGTTTTGCGGGTCGCCCTGTGGCTACGCCTGTACTGGAGCGGAACACGTGGTCGTCCGGCCGGAGACACCGCTGTCACTCGTACCCGAGGGTGTGGCTCTTAAAGGTCGAAAGCCTCACGCAGGTAGCGCGCCACCCCGTCGTCGTCGTTCGACGCGCAGACGTCGTCGGCGATCTCCTTGACGGCGGGGTGGGCGTTTCCCATCGCGACGGCGCGCCCCGCCCAGGAGAGCATCGGGATGTCGTTGGGCATGTCGCCGAACGCCACCACCTGCTCGGCCGTGACGCCCTCGCGCTCGCAGAGCCAGGCCAGGCCGGCCGCCTTCGTCACGCCGGCCGCGGAGATCTCGACGAGCGCCGACGACGACGAGCGGGTGGCCACGGCACGGTCGCCCAGGGTCCGGCTGACCAGCTCGAGGAAGTCGTCCGGGTCGGCCGTCGCCGAGCGGGCCAGCAGTTTCACGGCCGGCGCCGAGGTGAGCTCCTCGGGCGTGCTGATCACCCGGATCCGGTGGTCGCCCTCCCAGAGCCGCGGCCAGGCCTGCTCGTGCAGGAACGAGCGACCGTCCTCGACCTCGACCGCCAGCACCACGTCGGGCACCGCGTCGCGCAGGCGCTTCGTCACGTCCAGCAGGACCTCGGCCGGCATCGACTCGGCGCGCAGGATCTGATCGGTGTCCGGGTCGTAGATCACCGCGCCGTTCGCGCAGACCGCGGGCAGCGGGTGCGGCAACTGGTCCTGGAGCTGGTCGAGCCAGCGCATCGGGCGGCCGGTCACCAGGATCACCGGGACCGGAACCTGGGCCAGGACGTCGAGGGTGCGCCGGGTGAGAACCCGCTCGCTGTTGATCAGAGTGCCGTCGATGTCGGTGGCGACCAGGCTGAAGCTCATCACCTCGACAATAGCCGGTCCAGGAAGACCGCCACCCCGTCCTCGTCGTTGGCGAGGGTCACCGCGTCGGCCCGGTCGAGCAGCTCCGGGTGCGCGTTCGCGACGGCCACCCGGCCCCACCCGGCCCAGGCGAACATCGGCAGGTCGTTGGGCATGTCACCGAAGACCAGCACGTCGGCCGGATCGACGCCGACCGCCTCGGCGACCACGGCGAGGCCGGTGCCCTTGTCGACGCCGGCCGGGCAGATCTCCACATAGTCGAGTCCGGCCTGGGTCACGGTCGCGAGGTCGGCCGGCACGACCCGCCGGGCGACCGCGAGCAGCTCGTCGACGTGGTGGTCGAACGACCGGGCGAACGCCTTGATCACTTCACCGGTGAGGCACTCGGCCCGGGTCCGCGCTTCGACGGTGACCGGGTATCGCCAGGTCGGGTCGTAGTCGCCCCAGAGCGGGGACTCGTCGTGCTCGAGCGCCTCGAACATCACCGAGAGCGGGCTGCCGATCGCCGCTTCCAGCGCGGCGAGCGCCCGGCCGAGCTGCTCGCCGGGGAGCCGGGCCTGCCGCAGATAGCGGGACTCGGCCTGGTCGAGGACCCAGCCGCCCTGCGCCAGGACGAGGTAGTCGGCGACCCGGATGTCGTTGCGCACGAGGGAGGTGAGGCGCGGCCCGCGGCCGGTCGCCGCCACGATCCGGATGCCCGCGGCGCGGACCCGGTCGAGGACCTCGTGGGTGTATGCCGAGACCGTGTCGTCACTGCGGACGAGGGTGCCGTCGAGGTCCGTGGCGATCAGCTTGGGGAGACCGGGCTTGAGCATCTGAGAGCCTCCGAGGGTTGGCGAACCCCCGCGGAGGGCGGAAGGAGAACGTTACACCCGTCCGGCTACCAGCGACCATGACAACTGGTAGCCGGACGGTTGCGATCACTTTTCCGGCGAGAGGACTTCCTTGCCGATGAACGGCTGGAGCGCCTTCGGCACCCGGACCGAGCCGTCCGGCTGCTGGTGGTTCTCCAGGATCGGGATGAGCCACCGGGTGGTGGCGAGCGTCCCGTTCAGTGTCGCCGCGGTCTGCGGCTTACCGTCCTCGTCGCGGTACCGGATGTTGAGCCGGCGGGCCTGGAACGTGGTCGTGTTCGACGTCGAGGTGACCTCGCGGTAGCGGCTCTGCGACGGCACCCAGGCTTCGCAGTCGTATTTCCGCGCGGCGCTGGTACCGAGGTCGCCGGCCGCCACGTCGATCACCCGGTAGGGGATCTCGACCTTGGCGAGCATCTCCTCCTCCATGGCGAGCAGGCGCTGGTGCTCGGCCTTCGCGTCCTCCGGCTTGCAGAACGAGAACATCTCCACCTTGTCGAACTGGTGGACCCGCAGGATGCCACGCACGTCCTTGCCGTGCGAGCCGGCCTCCCGCCGGTAGCAGGACGACCATCCCGCGTATCGCGCCGGCCCGTTGCTCAGGTCGATGATCTCGTTCGAGTGGTAGGCCGCGAGCGCCACCTCCGACGTGCCGACCAGGTAGAGGTCGTCCGCCTCGAGACGGTAGACCTCACTCGCGTGCGCGCCGAGGTAGCCGGTTCCCTCCATCGACTCCGGCCGGACCAGGGTCGGCGTGATCGACGGGGTGAACCCGTTCTGCACCGCCTGCTGGATGGCGAGCTGCAGCATGCCGAGCTGGAGCAGCGCGCCGACGCCGGTCAGGAAGTAGAACCGCGAGCCCGACACCTTCGCGCCGCGCTCGGTGTCGATGGCGCGCAGCGCCTCACCGATCTCCAGGTGGTCCTTCGGATCGGCGATGTCCGGGAGCGTCCCGACCTCGCGCAGCACCACGAAGTCGTCCTCGCCACCGGCCGGCGCGCCCTGCTCGACCACGTTCGGCACGGCCAGGTGCGCGCGACGCAGTTGCTGCTCGGCCTCGCCCGCCGCGGCCTCGGCCGCTTTCACTGCAAGAGCCAGATCTTTCGTACGGGCGAGCAGCGCGGCCCGCTCGTCGCCCTTGGCCTTGGCGACCTCTTTGCCGATGGACTTCTGCTCGGCCCGGACGGACTCGAACCGCTGGGTCGCGGCCCGGCGCTCCTCGTCGGCGCGCAGCAGCGCGTCCACCAGGTCGGTGGACTCGCCGCGCACTCGCTGGCTGGCGCGGATCAGTTCGGGGTCATCCCGGAGCAGACGCAGGTCAATCACGGTTGTCGAGCCTACCGGGAGGTGAGTCCGATCATCACCCGGATATCCCCCGGCGTCACGCTCGATGGGGTCGGTCGTGATCCCCAGGGAATTGGCTTCCGGGGAATTGGCTTCCGGGGAGTTGGCTTCCGGGGAACTGGTCTCCCTGAAGGTGGGCGAACGGCGCGGCCGGGGCGATGCTCAGCTCCAGCGGGGCGTCCGGGGTGTTCTCCGGCTCCTCGGCCGGCCGCGGCTTGACCCGGCGCTCGCGCGGCTCGCCCTCCTGCCGCTCGGCCAGCCACAGCGCGATCAGCGCCGCCACCGCCCCGGCCAGCGCACACCAGATGCCCCGGCCGTATGCCACCTCGGGCTCCCGCTCACCGATCTGCGCGCTGAGGAACCGGGAGATGAGCAGCGAGTTCTCGCCGAGCATCTGCACCACGGCCAGCATCAGGGCGAGTTGCACGCCGCCCAGGCTGAAGCCGGCGAGCCGGGCGTACCGCCGGGCGGGCGTGGGACCGAAGAGAGCCAGCACCACGGCGGTCACCACGAGGAAGAGCCCACCGAGGTACGCCGCGCCGGCCCCGCCCAGGTCGATCACGTTGGCCCGGAACATCTCGGCCTCGGCGACCTCGCCGTCGGAGAACGCGATGCCCTGCACCGTCGTCGTCTGCCACTCGGAGATCAGCGACGCGAACGCGGCGGCCGCGCCGATGCCCGCGACCAGCACCGGAAGCCGGTGGTCGGAGCCGAGGTCGCGCAGGGGCGCGAACCGGGAGGGCCTATCCTCCCGCTCCGGCCTCTCGGGCGCACCGAACTCGATCACGGCTTCGGAGTCGACGGACATGTGCTCCATAATGGCCCCTTGCGTCGAGTACGGGCCAGCGGCCGCTAATTGGGCTAGCGTTTCGGTCATGCCAATTCGTACTGCTTCGGCTCGCTGGGAAGGGAACCTCACCGAGGGTTCCGGCACTGTCAAAACCGGTAAGGGTGGACTGCAGGGGAACTACTCCTTCAAGTCCCGTTTCGAGGAGGGCGAGGGGACCAACCCCGAGGAGCTCATCGCGGCGGCGCACTCCGGCTGCTTCTCGATGGCGTTCTCCAAGGGGCTCGCCGACGCCGGCTTCACGCCGACCTCGGTCGAGACGGTCGCCAAGGTCCGGATGGACAAGGTCGACGGCGGCTTCGGCGTCACCGGCATCGAGCTCGAGACCGTCGGCGACGTCCCGGGCATCGACGACGCGACGTTCCAGAAGATCGCCGAGGGCGCCAAGGAGAACTGCCCGATCTCGCGGCTGCTGTCGCCGGGCGCTCCGATCACGCTGGTCGCGAAGCTCGCCTGATGTTCTGATTCCGGCGCGGTCTCCCACATCGGAGGCCGCGCCGGTTTTCGGTCGGACGCGTGATTGCGGGCACAATTGCCACCGTGCCGGTGAACATGAGTCGTGAAAGGTTCGAAGAGCTCGTCGGGGACGCCCTCGACGAGGTCCCCAACGAGTTGCTGTCCCTCATGAACAACGTCGTCTTCCTGGTCGAGGACGCCCCGCCGGACGGCACCGAGGATCTTCTCGGGCTCTACGAGGGGACCGCGCTCACCGACCGGGGCTGGGACTACGCCGGCGCGCTGCCCGACCGGATCACGATTTACCGCATCCCGACGCTGAAGGTCTGCGACAGCGAGGAGGACGTGGTGGAGGAGGTCGCGATCACCGTGGTGCACGAGATCGCCCACCATTTCGGCATCGACGACCAGCGCCTCCACGATCTCGGCTGGGGCTGATTGAACCGGCTTCCTACGCTGAGATCATGCGCAGCGAACTTTTCTCAGCGGAAAACCTCGAGAAGGAATCGTCTCAGCCCGGCCTCCGGCTGCAGAACTCCAAGCTGCTCAAGGCCGAGCTGAACGGCGAGTTCCTGGCCCGGACCGGCTCGATGGTGGCCTATCAGGGTCAGGTCCAGTTCGAGGCGCTCGGCTCGGGCGGCCTCGGCAAGTTCCTCAAGCAGAAACTCACCGGCGAGGGCGTGCCGCTCATGCGGGTGCGCGGCCAGGGCGACGTCTTCCTCGCCGACCGCGCCTCCGACATCCACCTCATCGACCTGGAGCACGGCGACGCGCTCTCCATCAACGGCGCCAACGTGCTGGCCTTCGACTCGACGCTGAAGTACGACATCAAGGTCGTCAGCGGCGCCGGGATGATGTCCAACGCGGGCCTGTTCAACTGCGTCTTCAGCGGCGCCGGCCGGATCGCCGTGATGACGCACGGCACGCCGGTGGTGCTCAACGTCGACGCGCCCACCTACGTCGACCCGCAGGCCGCGATCGCCTGGTCGGCCGGCCTGCAGACCGGTTTCCACCGGGCCGAGCAGTTCAGCTTCGGCAACCTGCTGGGCCGCAGCACCGGCGAGCGCTTCACGATGAGCTTCAGCGGCCAGGGCTTCGTCATCGTGCAGCCGTCCGAGGAGCCGCCGGGCGGCCTGGCCGGCGCCGGGAACGGTTCCTCCAAATCCAGCGGCGGCAGCATCCTCGAAAACCTCTTCGACGACTAGCAGCAGCCCTCTCCGCCCTCCGCCCTCTCCGCCCTCTCCGCTCCCTCGGCCCGCTCGCCCTCTCCGTCCTCCCGGCCCTCTCCGGCCGCGATCTTGTGGAATGGCGCAGGCCCGTTGCCGCAGAAAGTCACAAGATCGCGGAAGTGGCGGTCATTGCGGCGAGTGGCGTCGCTGCGGGAGCGGCGGGAGCGGCGGGAGTGGCGCTAATGGCGGGAGTGGCGGCGGGGGACGGGGCTAGGGGTTTCGCAGCTTGGTGAGCCAGGCCGCCGAGTCCGCGAAGTCGCCGTCCGTGAGGCCGGGCGGCGGCGCGACCGGCGGCTCCGGCTGCAGCCGGTGTTTCGGGTAGCTGCCGAGGAACCGCACCTCGGCGCAGATCCGGCGCAGGCCCTGCAGCGCCTCGCCGAGCCGGGCCTCGGCCACGTGCCCGGTGCAGTCCAGGAAGAAGACGTACGTCCCCAGCTGCTCCCCGGTCGGCCGGGACTCGATGCGGGACAGGTTGATGCCGCGCACGGCCAGCTCGGTGAGGACCGCGAGCAGCGCACCCACCTGGTCGTGCCGGATCGACACGGCCAGCGAGGTCACGTCGTCGCCGGTCGGGGCGGCCGGCGCGCCGGGGCGGGTGAGCAGCGCGAACCGGGTCACCGCCTCGGCCCGGTCGGCCACCTTCTCGGCGAGGACGGTGAGGTTGTTGCGGGGGATGCCGATCGGGGCGCAGAGGGCCGCGTCGTAGTCACCGGCCGCCGCGCTGATCGCCGCGGCAGCGTTGGAGAGCACGTCGACGACGACCGCGTCCGGCACGTTCGCCTGGAGCCAGTGCCGGCACTGGGCCGAGGCCTGCGGGTGCGCCGCGATGGTCCGCAGCTCGGCGAGCGGCGTGAGCGAGCGCGCCGCCAGCACGAACTCGACAGGCAGCAGCACCTCCCGCGTGATCATCAGCGGGCTGCCGGTGATCAGCTCGTCGAGGGTGACCGGGACGGCGCCGCCGACCGAGTTCTCCAGCGGGACCAGGGCGGCGTCGGCCTCCCCGGAGCGGACCGCTTCGAGGGCCTCCGGGACGCTGCGAGCGGGCGTGCGAACCCCGCGCTCGGCGGCCGGAATCGTGCGGAGGGCGGCCTCGGTGAAGGTGCCCTCCGGGCCGAGGTAGGCGAATCGCATGGGCGGCGTACCGGGCATCCGCTCAGTCTATGTCCCGGCGTTGTTCAGAAGCCGCAGGCCAGCACTCGGATCCCGGCCGGCGCCTCGTCCTGCACCCGGGTGCTGCACACGTCCGCGCCGAGTCCGACGATCGCCAGGGTCGTACCCTTGCCCGTCGCCACGACCTGCAGAGGCTCGTCCTCGTCGTCGCTCTCCCCGGCCAGCCCGACGGTGGTGAACGACCAGGTGCCCGAGCAGAACGGCCCCTCCACCACCTCGAGCTTCGCGTCCGGCACGCCCGGGTCGTTCTTGATCAGCGCGAGGATCTGCGTCTTCGTCGGGTCGCCGGTGCACTTCGCGGCGTGCGACGGCGTGGGCGTGGGCGACTTGGTGAGCGGCCCGGCAGTGGTCGGCGCGGTCGTGGTGGCAGCGGTCGTGGTGGTTCTCGTCGGATAGGTATATGTCGGATAAGTCGTTGTATAAGTAGGCAGCGGCACCGTAGTGGTGGTCGTCGCCGTCGGCTCCAGCGGCGCGAATGTGACCGGCGGCAGCGAGGGCAGCGGCGCCAGGCTCGGCAGGCTGGCCGCCGGCTCGGCGGTCCGGGCGGGCGCGCTCGGAGGAGGCGCGCCGCAGCCGCTCAGCAGGAGCAGGAGGCCCACTGCCGGCAGGCGACGACGTGTGCGGGGGGACACCGGCTCATCGTAGGAGCCCGGACGTCATCCGGCGATACGGTGACCGACGGAAGTCAGGGTGTTCACGGCCTCGGTGAGGCGCACCGACGGCACCAGCAGGTAGTCCGTGTCGTACGTCGAGAACGTCACGATGTTGACCCGGGCGTCGGCGAGCGGCCCGACCAGCGAGGCGAGCACGCCCGTCATGGTCAGGTTCAGGTCGAGGCCGGTCACCCGCAGGCATCGCCAGGCCGTGTCGGCCACCGCGCCGTCCGGCACCCGGTCCTGCGGGCAGATGATCGACAGCTCGTCGACGCCCCAGGTCACCGAGATGACGCTCTTGTCGTCCGGACCCGTCGTGAGCGTGGCGGGCAGGGTCGAGCCGGCCGGCAGCCGGCACACCGCGTACTCACCCGGTAACAGGTCTAGATCGAGCATGAACGCAGACTACGTTGCGAGCGTGTAACGACCAATGCCCCTCAGCTGCGGTGAACGCCACATCTTCGGGGACAAAGCGGACGCCGATGGTCTTCCGGGGACAGGTCAGTACCGCACCGGGGACAGGAAAGTCAGCGAACCGGCCACCCGGTCGCCCGACCGCAGCGGCGTGGCGATCGCGTCCACCGTCAGCGGGGGCTCGCCGGCCACCCGCAGGAGCCCGCGCGCGAGGCTCTCGCTGCGCACGGCGAGCAGCGGCGGGATCTTGTCGGCCTCCGGCTCGTCGAGCTGCCCGGCGCTCGCCGTGAAGTCGATCAGCTGCAGCGCCTCACCGAGGCGGCGGCCGATCGCCTCGGCCGGTTTGCCGAGGCCCAGCAGCTCGCTGCCGGACGGCGAGACGGCAAGGATCAGGCCGTTGTTGTCGACGACGAGACACGGCTCCTCGGCGCCTGCCACCGTCGAGGTCCAACGCTCGACACTGGTGACGAACTCGGCCTCGGCCGGTGTCCGAGCCTGGGGGACGAACGCTCCCGAGAGGGAGAGCTCAACATGCGCCACCCGCTCCTCCTCGCATCAATCGCGGCGACGGCCGGCCCACCCGGATCGGGCGCGCCGGCTGTCGACGGCGTCAGCAAGGAACGTTACCGGCGGGTGGGGCGCTTGTCAGCGGCCGTCTGTCCGTTCCCGTACCAACGGTAGTCACCGGCCGGCCGATAGGGCGCGTTCGCCCAGGTGCCCGGGTGGTGAGCGACGGCTGAGAGTTTGTTCGCGGTAGACGGAGAGATCTTCGCGCCACCCGCGATCAGCAGGCGGTCGAGCTCCTTGTCGGTTGCCACGAGACAGTCCTTGGGCAGGCCGTGGACGCTGATCACACCGTTGCCGACGAAGGCCAGCACGGCGGTGACCGGAACGTTGAGGCCGACGGCCGCGGACAGCGCCTTGGCGGCGCGGCGGGCGTCCCGGCGGGCCTCGGCGATGTATTGCGGGCGCTTGCCGTTGATCTGGACGACGTCTCCGGCGATCAGCACGCGGGACCGGCCGTGGTCGGCCACGGTCACCGCGTAGACCCCGCCGGGGCCGATCGCGAGGAATCCGGCGCGCTCGTCGGCCGGGTCCGGCTCGTGGTAGGCCTGCATCACGTCGGTGCGCGGCCAGTCCACGATGTGCCAGTTCGGCCCGAGGCGGTCGAGTCGGGTGAGTGCGCGCGCCCCGGCGGCCTCGAGCCGGCGGGCGTCGCGATCAGCGCGACGACGCCGGGCCCACTCGACGGGGGTCAGGCGGGGGCCCTCCAGCGCGGAGGTGCCTCGATGACCCTGGTCGGCGGGCTCGAGAGAACGGGTCGGGACGGGCAGAGCGGGGCGGGCGGGGAAGACAGTCACTGCGACCTCCGGCAAAAGGTCTGTCGGGCTCTCTTTTCCAACTACCGTACGTGCTCGTGTGCCTACGGAACAGGTCTGGAGTGGGACAAGAAAGGTGAAGGACTATGGATGAATGCCGCATTCACGGACAACATCTTCTTTCGGATGGTGCATGTGTACGCCTGAGTGCCGCAGTCTCGTCGCACTCTGACAAGTTATCGCCGTCGCCCGCGCGATGCATGGCCGTCCCAAGATCTAGTCAGAACGTCACGGCATGATCGCACTCGGTACGGGCTAAGTTCGCCATGTGTACGTCGACAGTGAAGTCAGCGCACTGCGCACGGTCCTGCTGCACCGCCCGGGACCCGAACTGGCCCGTTTGACGCCCCGGAACAACGATTCCCTTCTCTTCGACGCCATCCCGTGGGTGGGACGCGCCCAGGAGGAGCACGACTCCTTCGCGGAGGCCCTCCGGTCCCGCGGCGTGGAGGTGCTCTATCTCGGATCGCTGCTCACCGAGGTCCTCGCCGTGGCCGAGGCCCGCGACGAACTCACCGCCGGGGTGCTCGCCGACCCGCGACTGGGCGACTCGCTGCGGGCGGTCGTCTCCTCGTACCTCAGAGACCAGGAACCGGACCGCCTGGCCGGCGTCCTGATGGCCGGCCTGGCGCACGAGGAGATCAAACCGGGTGCCGGCGGCCTGGTCTACGAGATGATGGACAGGCACGACTTCGTCATCGACCCCCTGCCCAACCTGCTCTTCACCAGGGATTCCTCGGTCTGGGTCGGCGATCGCGTCGCGGTCACGAGCCTCGCCATGCCGGCCCGCCGCCGGGAGACGACGATCACCCACGCGATCTACCGCTACCACCCGCGCTTCGCCGGGGCGCCGCTGCTCTACGACCCGTCGCTGGAGCACGTCGAGGGCGGCGACGTGCTGGTGCTGGCGCCCGGGGTGCTGGCGATCGGCGTGGGCGAGCGCACCACCCCGGCGGGCGCCGAACGTCTGGCCCGCCGCGTCCTCGACGCCGGTCTGGCACACACGGTCCTGGCGGTTCCGATCGCGCAGGAGCGGGCCACGATGCATCTCGACACGGTGTGCACGATGGTAGATATCGACGCCATGGTGATATATCCGAATATCGCCACCTCACTCGTGGCCTGGACGATCACGGCGGGGCTGGGCGACGACGAGGTCCGGGTCAGCGCGCCCCGCCCGTTCCTGGAGGCGGCCGCCGAGGCGATGGGCATCGACCACCTGCGCATCATCGACACCGGCCTCGACCCGGTCACCGCCGAGCGCGAGCAGTGGGACGACGGCAACAACACCCTCGCCCTGGCCCCGCGCCTCTGCGTCGCCTACGAACGCAACGTCGAGACCAACGAGCAGCTCGAGCGCGCCGGCATCGAGGTGATCCGGATCAGCGGCTCCGAGCTGGGCAGCGGCCGCGGCGGTCCGCGCTGCATGAGCTGCCCGATAACCCGGGATCCACTCGTCTGAGGTCCCGCGCCCTGGCCGCGTGTTGGGTTGGGGTTCGATCCGCGCCCTTACTCAACACGCTGGGTGGGTTCCCTGGCCGCTACGCGTCCATCCCGCGAGTAGCGCGGCGCAACCCGCAAAACGCCGCCGGTGAGGAGGCGTGGGATTTGCCGACGCCCGCGGGGTTTGCGGGTGGCGGCAAATCACGCGACTCCTCACCGGTTACAAGGCGTTTTGCCGCGAAGCGAAGCGGAGCCAGCAAGCTCAGCGAAGGGTCAGCTGCCGGCCGATCAGGCCCTGCTTGGCGCGGCGAGCGGCCGCGTCGAGGGGCTCGTCGACCGCGAGGGTGTCGGCGTACCGCTTCGCGAAGTCGGCGAGCGGCGCCTCGAAGTCGGCGCCCTCCGGCTCGCCGGGCACGTCCCAGACCGGGACGAGCAGGCCGTGCGCGCGGAACATGCCGGCGAACTTGGTGTCCTCGCCGAGCAGCAGTTCGCCGGCGGCGGAGAGCCGGGCCAGCGCGTCCAGCGCCCGGTCCTCGACTTCCGGCAGCACCCAGCGGATGTGGCTCTTGTCGGGTGCGACCCGGCACCAGTACGCGGCCTTCGCGGCGGCCAGGCGCACGGTCGGGTAGATGGAGGCGTTCGCCCGTTCGAGGGACGCCCGCACGTTGGCGTCCTGGATCTGCTCGGCGTCCAGCCAGTATTCGAAGCCGTCGTGCATGGTGATCTCGAGCGGGCCGTCGACCAGCAGGTCCTGGAGGCGCGGGCCCTCGCCGGGCAGGGCCGGCACGGCCACCGTGTCGCCGGGCTTGGTCTGCAGCGCGCTGAGGATCGCCACGGCCAGGTCGCGGGAGACGTCACCGGACTGGACGTGCCGCTGCAGGCCGATGAAGACGCGGCCGTCCTGGCGGGTCATCGCGGGCCAGGCCATCGGCAGCACGGTGGAGAGGGTGACCGGGCGGTCCCCGTACTCCTCGACGACCGAAGGCTTGAGGGTCAGCGGCGCGGACGCGGCCGGGACCAGCTCACGCAGCGCGACCCACTCGGTCTCGTCCGCCAGGCCCTCGAAGGGGCGGGCGACGAAGATGTCGCGCAGCTTGGTCTTCGGTGCGGTTTCGCGGGACTTCCGACGCTTACTCACGAGGGACCAGCGTAGGCGGTCACTCACGGCTACCGGTGACGTGGGCCACCAAAGAGGCGGTCAGGCGCGCGGCAGGCGGACCTCGGCGACCGTGCCGCCGCCGTCCCGGGGACGCAGCGAGACCCAGCCGTTCTGCCGCTCCACGAGCCGGCGGACCAGGTAGAGACCGAGCCCGGCGCCGGCCTGCCGGCCGTTCTCGCCGGCCCGCCAGTACCGCTCGAAGGCCTGCTCGACGTGCTCGGGCGCGATGCCGATGCCCCGGTCGGAGACGCGGAACCGGAGGGTGTCGTCGTCGGTGCCGGCGCAGACCTCGATCGGCGTGCCCGGTTCCGAGTTGCGTTCCGCGTTGGTGGCGAGCTCGGTGAGGATGGTGACGACCGAGTCGCGGTTCCCGTACGCCTTGGGCAGGCCTGGTGGCAGCTCGCCGAAGCGGACCCGCTGGCGCAACGCCCCCGGAAGCTCGCCGGCCGCCTCCCGCAGAGCCTCGGCCAGATCGAAGGGCCCGGACGGCGAGGTGCCTGCGGACCCGTCGTCGGTGGTGGCGGAGAGGAGGCGGTCGAGCAGCCGGGCCAGTTCGCCGGCGCGGGTGCCGATCACCCGGACGGCCTCCCGGCGGCCCGGCTCGCCGAGCGTGTCCCAATGGTTGGTGAGGGTGTCGGCGTAGCCCTTGATGACGGTGACCGGCGTGCGCAGCTCGTGGCTGGTGACGGCCACCCAGAGGTCGCGGTCCTCCTGGCGGCGGGCCTGGTCGGGGGCGGGTTCCGGGTGGACCGGGAGGCCGGCCTGGCGGCCGTAGAGCCGGCCGAGGTGACCGGCGATCAGCTCCATGACGGCGTGGTGCTCGGGGCCGGGGTCCGGGCCGGCGCCGAAGTAGACGTGCAGCGACCCGACGACGACGCCGTTCATCTCGCAGCGGGCGCCGAGCATCTGCCGCAGCTCACCGCCCTCGATCCGGCCGGCGAACGCGTTGTTGACCGAGCTGAGGTCGCCGGTGTTCGCGACGCGGCGGCCGAGGGCGGGCTCGCAGACGCCGGTGGCCGAGATGATCCGGGCGTGGCCCGAGGAGTATTCGGCGAAGCCGGCGCCGAGCGCGCCGAGGGAGTCCTGGGCGAGCCGGACGAACTGCGCCAGCACGGAGAGGCCCGGCTCGCCCGCGTTGACACGGTCGAGCGCCGCGATCTGACCCCGGGTCAGTGTCACGTAGTCGGGACGGTCCGGCATGCCTGGAAGTCTGCCTCGCCCGCCGGGTTTTGGGCAGATGAACCTGAGCCGATCCTGGCCCGGACGGGCGATGAGTGTCGCAGGTCACACCGGACCGAGCTGGTCCAGCACCCAGCGGGGACGGTCGGTGATCACGCCGTCCACCCGGTGTGCGAGGACGAGTTCCAGGTCGGCCGGCTCGTTCACGGTCCACACGTACGTCCGGTGGCCGGCCGCCTTGACGGCCGGCAGCAGGGCCGGCTTGGCCCGGATCAGGTCGACGCCGGGCCCGGCTGTGCGGGCGCCGAACGGCAGCCTCCCGCGGCCGACGCCGGGCGGCACGAACTCCATGAGGTAGACCCGCGGCAGGCCGGGCGCCTGGGCCCGGATACGGCGCAGCGCCAGCGCCGCGAAGGACATGACCGTGATCTGTACGGGATCGTCCGGCTTGGGGTCGGCGAGCCCGTAGTGCCGCAGCATCCGGACGAGCCGGCGCTCGACCTCGGCGCCGTACCTCGACGGGTGTTTCGTCTCGATCAGCAGGCGCACCTGGCGGCCGCAGGAGAGCAGGGTCTCCAGCAGCCGTTCCAGGGTGAGCAGCCGGGACAGGTCGGGCAGTTCCTCGTCGGCCGGGTATCCGGGATGCCAGGAGCCGAAGTTCAGCGCGTCCAGGTCGGCGAGGGTCTTGGCGCTGACCCGTCCCCGCCCGTTGCTGGTGCGCTCGAGCCGCCCGTCGTGGAAGCAGACGAGGTGGCCGTCCCGGGTGAGCCGGACGTCGCACTCCAGGCCGTCCGCGCCCTCGTCCAGGGCGCGGAGGTAGGCGCCGAGCGTGTGCTCGGGCAGCGCGTCGGCCCCGCCGCGATGGGCGAAGACGAGCGGTCGGTAGACGTCGGCGGACATGGCGTCAGATTGTCAGATCACGCGGGCGGGCTGTCCGTTCTCGCTGACGATGTCGCGGCCCGCCGCGGCCCAGGCCTGCATGCCGCCCTCGAGGTTGCGCAGGTTGTCCCAGCCCTGCTGCATCAGGTAGGAGACGACCTGGCCGGAGCGGCCGCCGGCCCGGCAGATCACCACGACGTCGCCGTCGGTCGGCACCTCGGCCATCCGGGCCGGCACCTCCATCATGGGCAGGTGGTTGGCGCCGGGCGCGTGCCCAGCCGTCCACTCGTCGGGCTCGCGGACGTCGAGCAGGTATGCCCCGGGCTCGACCTCGGCGGGGGTCACGGTGGGTACGTGTGGTCCGAACACGGGACCAGCGTACGGGTTCACTTCTCGGTGGCGACGACGTCCGGGTTGTCGAGCACGAACTGCGCCAGGTTGTCGTCCTTGACCGCCTGGAACATCTCCTTGCTCTTCTCGTTCAGGACCTCGCGGCCGGCCCCGTTGCCGGAGAAGGTGCCGTTGTTCGTGCGCAGCAGGACCAGGTCGTTCGCGGCCACCCCGGAGAGCCCGAGCACGAAGTCGGTGAGCTCGATGTCGCCGATGTCCAGGACGAGCGCCTCGCCTGCGGCCTGGATGACCGAGCCGACCTTCACCGGGTTGCTCAGCGTCCCGCTGCCCGCGGCCTTCTTCGCCATCGCCTTGATCAGCTGCTGCTGGTGGCGCTGGCGGTCGTAGTCGCCGTTCTTGAGGCCGTAGCGCTGGCGGGCGTAGTCGAGGGCCTCCCAGCCCTCCATGTCCTTGCAGCCGACCTTGTGCACGACGTCCTTCATCGGCTTGCCCGACTTGCGGGCGTCGGCCAGCCACATCGGCTTGCCGTCGATGAGCTTCATGTGCTTCGAGGTGACCTGCTGGTCGACGCACATCTTCACGCCGCCGAGCTCGTCGATCACCTTCTTGAAGCCGCCGAAGTTGATGATGCCCGCGCCGTCGAAGCTGATCCCGGTCATGTTCTTGAGGGTCTTGGAGAGCAGCTGGGCGCCGCCGGTCCAGCCCGCTCCGTTCTGCGCGCCCCAGTAGAACGCCTCGGTGGCCTTGACCGTGCCGCCGGCGTACTTGCTCGGCTCGAACGCCGGCGCCTCGACCTCGGTGTCCCGCGGGATGGAGATCAGGTATGCCTGGTCGTGGCTGGCCGGGATGTGCAGGATGATGATCGTGTCGGACCGCAGCTCGTCGGCGGCCCAGCGCTCGCGGGCGTCGACGCCCATCAGCAGCATGTCGATCGGGCCTTCGAGGTCGGCGCCGCCACCCTCCTCGGCCGTCTTCTTCGCGTCGCCGGTCAGGTTCTCCAGCGCGATGTTCTCGGTGGTCTTGTCGAGCAGCACCTTGCCGCCGGCCAGGCCGCCCGCGCTCGCGACGAGCAGCACGATGCCCGCGGAAAGAGTGAGCCGGGCCCACAGCGGCGAGCGTTCCTTCTTCGCCTTGCGAGACTTGATCTCGCGTGGGCCCGGCTTCTCCGGGTCGAGGAGAGCGTCAAGATCCGATGGCTGGTCGGCCGTGACGGTCATGCGGCTCTCCAAGAGAACGGGGCCAGGGGCTGCATAACCTTACGGACACTTCGCGGCCAACTAAAGATCTAGCAAGTTTCAATATGAATTCGCGGCCGGACTAAGACTTCTTTGTCGGATTCGCCGCCATCCATTCGGACATCTTGTCTTCGGCCATCGCCTTGTAGAGCGAGAGCGCCTTCTCCCGGTCGGCGACCACCACGGACTGGCCGGCGATGGTGTCGCTGCCCTTGTTCGGGCTCGTCATGAACGTCAGGTTGTCGCCGCGCAGGTGCCGGAACTGCAGCGCCATGTCCTTGAGCGAGAACGTCTCGTCGACGGTGACCGCCGCCGAGACGGAGTCGAGGAAGGCGTCGAGCTTCGTCGGGCTGGTCAGGGTGCCGCCGCTCGCGGCCTTGTCCATGATCGCCTTCAGGAACTCCTGCTGGTGCTGCATGCGGGCGAAGTCGCCGCGGGCGAACTGCTTGCGCTGGCGCACCCAGTCGAGCGCCTGGGCGCCGTCCATGTGCATCATGCCCTTGGTGAACTTCCGGTACGGCTTGTGGATCGACGTGATGCTCTGGTCCACCTTCAGGTCGACGCCGCCGAGCGCGTCGGTGACCTCCTTGAAGCCGCCGAAGTCGATCGCCATGACGTGGTCGATGCGCACGTCGGTCATGCACTCGACGGTCCGCACGGCGCGCGGGATGCCGCCGAACGCGAAGGCCGCGTTGATCTTGGCCCGGCTGCCCGAGGTGCAGGGGTCGTTGTTGCCGCTCGGGATCTGCACCCAGAGGTCACGCGGGATCGAGACGAGCTGGGCCGTCTTGTGGTCGGCCGGCACGTGCATGATCATCAGCGTGTCGGCGCGCCAGGCGTTCTTCTCGTCCTGCTTCGCGTCCGGGTCCCGCGAGTCGCTGCCGACCAGCAGGATGTTGAACGCGCCCTCGACCGTCTTGGCCGGCCGGTCCGCGGTGATCTCGCTGAACGCGTCGGTGCGCTTGAGGTTGTTGTCGAGGCCGTTGAAGTACCCGTACGCCGAGACGCCCGCGATGATCGCGAGGACGACGAGCACGATGCCGACGACGAGCGCGATCCGCTTCCAGCGCGGGCGCGGACGGCGTCCCTTGTACGGCGCGCCGGGGCCACCGGGCCCACCCGGCCGGCCGGGCCCGCCGGGGCCACGGCCGCGCGGCGGCGCATCCGACGGCGCCTGGGCGTAGTCGTCGTAGTAGTCGCGGGCGCCTCCCCCATAGGCGGGCACGGACGCCCGTCCGGAGGGGTAGCCGCTGGGGGAGGAGGTGGCTGACATGGTCTCCAGATTACGGAGTGAAGGCGAAGGTTCCGGACCCACGGCTCGCTTCGGCACGAACGTGGGAGATTTTCCGAAGACCACGACGGGTGTACCCGAAGTTGTGAAAAACAGCACACGGCCCGGCGTGGCGACGCGCCGGGCCGTGTGGGGGTGAAGGGTCAGTGTGCCCCGTGCCCGGTCAGCGACCGGACCTCGAGCTCGGCGTACTTCTCCGCGTCAGTCTCCTTGGAGATGACCGTCCCGAGCCAGCCGAAGAAGAATCCGAGCGGGATCGAGATGATGCCCGGGTTCGACAGCGGGAACCAGTGCCAGTCCTGATCCGGGAACATCGCCGTCGGCGAGCCGGAGACGACCGGCGAGAAGAACACCAGGATCACCGCGGAGCCGAGGCCGCCGTAGATGGACCAGAGCGCCCCCGCCGTGTTGAACCGGCGCCAGAAGAGGCTGTAGAGGATCGCCGGCAGGTTCGCCGACGCCGCCACCGCGAACGCGAGCGCCACGAGGAACGCCACGTTCAGGCTCTGCGCGAAGATCGACAGGGCGATCGAGACCGCGCCGATGAGGAGGGCCGAGATGCGGGCGACCCGGACCTCGTCCCGCTCGGAGGCGTTGCCGCGCTTGATCACGTTGGCGTAGAAGTCGTGCGCGAGGCTCGACGACGACGCGAGCGTGAGTCCGGCGACCACGGCCAGGATCGTGGCGAAGGCGACCGCCGCGATCACCGCCAGCATGATCGAGCCGCCGGTGTCACCGCCCAGGTAGTCGATGCCGAGCTGCTGGGCGAGCTGCGGCGCGGCGGTGTTGCCGGCCTTGTCCTGCGCGGTGATGTTGTCCCCGCCCACCAGGGCCGCCGCGCCGAAGCCGAGGGCCAGGGTGAAGAGGTAGAAGGTGCCGATGATGCCGATCGCCCAGAGCACGCTCTTGCGGGCGATCCGGCTGGTCGGGACCGTGTAGAAGCGGGTCAGGATGTGCGGCAGGCCGGCCGTGCCGAGCACCAGCGCGAGACCCAGCGAGAGCAGGTCCATCTTGCTGTAGAACGTCTTGGCCGCGTCCCCGGCCGTCTCCACGCCGTAGCGCAGGCCCGGTTCCAGGAAGGCCGAGCCCTTGCCGGATCGTGTGGCGGCGTCGCCGAGCAGCGCCGACAGGTTGAACTTGTAGTGGGCCAGGACCAGCAGCACCATGATGAAGGCGCCGCCCATCAGCATGAACGCCTTGACGATCTGCACGTAGGTGGTGCCCTTCATGCCACCGACCGTCACGTAGATGATCATCAGGGCGCCGACCAGGATGATCGTGGCGACCTTCGCGGTGTCCGCGTCCATGCCGAGGAACTCGGTGCCCGGCTTGAGGCCGAGCAGCAGCGAGACCAGCGCGCCGGCGCCGACCATCTGGGCGATCAGATAGAAGATCGACACGACGATGGTGGAGACGCTGGCCGCGGTGCGAACCGGCCGCTGGCGCATCCGGAACGCCAGCACGTCGGCCATCGTGTAGCGGCCCGAGTTGCGCAGGAACTCGGCGACCAGCAGCAGCGCGACGAGCCAGGCGACCAGGAAGCCGATCGAGTAGAGGAAGCCGTCGTACCCGTAGAGGGCGATCAGGCCGGCGATGCCGAGGAACGACGCGGCCGACATGTAGTCGCCGCCGATCGCCATGCCGTTCTGGAAGCCGGAGAACTGCCGGCCGCCCGCGTAGAAGTCGGTGGCGGTCTTGGTCTGCCGGCTCGCCCAGACGGTGATGCCGAGCGTGATCGCGACGAAGACCAGGAAGAGCGTGATGGTGAGCGACCGCGAACCGCTGGTGGTCGCCTCGGCGGCGAAGAGGCTGCCCATCAGTTGGCACCCCCATCAGCGGACGAAGCGGACGAAGTGGCCGAGGGGGTGCTTTCCAGCTCCTGGTAGATGGCGTCGGCGCGCGGGTCGAGCTCCTTCGCCGCGTACCGGGCGTAGACCCAGGCGATCGCGAACGTCGAGATGAACTGCAGGACGCCGAAGATCAGGGCGACGTTGATGTTGCCGATCACCTTGATGCTCATGAAGTCCCGCGCGTACGCGGAGAGCAGCACGTAGAGCGCGTACCAGACGATGAACGCGATGGTCGTCGGGAAGATGAAGCGGCGCAGTCTGTGGCGCAGTTGAGCGAACTCCTCGGAGCGCTGGACTTCGAGGTATCTCTCGGCGGAGGCCGGCACGGGGATTCACCACCTTCGTCGGTGCGGACTTTCCGGCACCGTACGAAGGTGTGGGCCAGGTCACGGGGTGATGGTCTCGATGTGCGCCCAGTGGCCGTCTGACTGCGCTAAGCGGTGAGCTCGGTGTATCTCCCGCGGTAGTGGACCAGGGGTGCCGCGTCACCGGTGAAGGCCATCGATTCGATCACGCCCTCCACCAGCAGCGCCCAGCCGCACTCCCGGTTGCTCTCCAGCCGGCAACCGGCCCAGGTGGCCGCGCCGGCCGGCACCGGGCCGTAGGGGGAAGACTCCCACTCGCCGGTCGCGAAGAGACCGCCCGGCGACGGCATCAGCCCGGCGAACCGATCGGCGAGCTGCCGGTCGGCCGGCGTCAGCGGCACCACGGCGAAGCGCCCGGCGATCGAGGCGGCGTCCCAGAAGTCGCTCTCCTCGTCGATCAGCCCGAGGATCCGGCCGGGATCGCCGTCGGCCACCACCGTCGACGAGACGGTGAGCCCGCTCGGGCCGGGGGTGGTCCAGAGCGTCACCGGCGCGGCGAACCTGCCCCGCAGGCGCCGCACCGGGGACTTCGCCGAGTCCGGCACGGCGAAGGGGTCGGTTGAGTGAATTCGTCCGCCCGGTTCGTCGGTGTTCATCCGATCATTCTCCCGATTACAGATTGTGCTAGCCGCTATCCCATTCAATTGATCGCAAACTATTTTGGGGGAGGTCCGTCGTGTGGAGGGAGACAGCGGATGGTCCTGCGACCGGGCGATGTCGTCCAGGTCGGCGCCGAGGCGAGTGTCCAGTTCTCCGGCGATCGCGCGCTGACCTTCCGGATCATCCGGGTGGACACCAGGGTCACCTACGACGGCTGGGTCTGGCTGGAGGGCTACGTCCTCGGCCCGGCCGGGAACGCTCTCCAGCGCCGGCGCATCTTCGTGCGCCAGGGCGGCCTGCGGCAGGTGCTGATCAATCCCGGTCCACGGACCGCGGGGCGCGCTTGACCGTACTCGAAAGTGGACACCGGTCCGTGGGTAGAGTCGGCCCGCATGAGTGAGGCTCTGCCCCAGGCGGGGGATGTCCTCTATGTGGGCGGTGCGGCAAGTGTCCAGTTCGCCGGGAGCCGGTCGTTGACGTTCCGCGTGATCCGCGTCGATCCGCGGATCACCTACGACGGCTGGCTCTGGATCGACGGCTACGTCCTGGGCCCGACCGGCGACGCGACCGAGCGGCGGGTCATCTTCGTGAAGAGGGACGGGCTGCGGAAGATCCGTTAGCGCGTCGTCACGGCCGCCAGCAGCTCGGGCGTGCGGCGGTCGAGCATGGTGCCGGCCAGGTGGGCGCCGATCAGATAGGCGAGCACGCCGTAGGCGGCGCCGAGGAACAGGCCCAGCCACGTCCACACCGGACCGAGCAGGTAGGCGGCCACCACCAGCGGGATCGCGCCGATCAGGGCGCCTGCCATCGAGCCGAGGCTGGGCAGGGCCTTGCTGATGCCGCCGCCCGAGGAGAGCGCGAACGGCGTGGTCGGGTCGGGCAGGGCGTAGGCCGCGACGACCGAGATGGGCAGCACCAGGGCCAGCCCGACGCCGTAGGTGGCGAGCAGCATGCCGAAGGTGGCCGGCACCCCCTCCGGCCGGCCCGCGGCGAAACCGGTCACCACCGCCACGAGCAGCAGCATCGGCACGGTGAAGAGCGCGTGGGCGGCCGCCCGGGAATGCACCTCCAGGCGACCGGGGATCCCGGTGAGGACGTTCGTCGCATAGGCGCTCCCCTCGTACCCGAACTGGTTCGCCAGACCGATCGGCGCGATCGCGCCCACCAGGACCGCGAGTCCCCCGGCGCCCGCGCCGTCGGTGCCGAAGGCCGTCGAGATCGGCAGGAAGACGCCGGCCACCGCCAGGGTGATGAGGGCGGCGCGGCGGCGGGTCTCGCGCCACCAGTAGCGCGCCTCGCGGGCCGTCAGCGCACCGAAGCGCGACCGCGGCAGCCATCTCGGGAGCAGCGTCGCGACCGGGGTGCGGGAGATCGATCCGCGGGTCTTCGGGGAGCGGGCGCGGCCCCCGGAGGTTCCGGCCATGGCGGTCTCGATGGTGCGGCTCCACCATCGGAGCAGGCCCGCGATCGACAGGATGACGATCAAGAGCTTCACGGGTACGGCCCACAGCCGCCCCGCCAGGACGTCGACCCCGAGGGTGTACGGGGCGGCCGGCGGCGTCCAGCCGATCACCGTGGCGACCGTGGCGGCGCCGTCCCAGTCGGCCCGGTTCACCAGGCCGAGGAGCAGCAGCTGGGCCGGCCCGATCGACGCGGCCACCACGGCCAGCATGATCGTCGCCAGGTCGCGGGCCCGCCGGGACCGCAGCGCCGTGGCGAAGGCGCTGGTCAGCGCGCGGCTCACGGCGACGCAGAGGAGCAGCCCGGCCAGCACGCCGACCACCTGGGCCAGCGCCGCGAGGGGGCCGCCGAGCCGCGCCGCCGTGTCCACGGTCCCGGCCGTCGCGGCGAGCGTGGCGAGCGCCGGCAGCCCGGCGAGCGCGGCCGTGCCGAGCCCGATGATCAGCGTGCGGCGGGGGATCGGCAGCAGCGCGAACTGGGCCGGGTCGAGGGAGTCGTCGACGCCGAAGAAGAGCAGCGGCAGGAAGAGCCAGCCGAGCACGATCATCGCGCCGCCGAACGGCAGCAGCAGCTCGGCGGCCTGAAGATTGCCGAGCAGGCCGGGCAGGGCGAACACCGCGTACCCGGCGATCGCGGCGCAGCCGGCGGTGACCGCGCCGAGCACGAAGACGACGATCCGGGCGGGCCGGCCGCGCAGGCCGTTCCCGGTGATCCGCAGTTTGAGCCGGACGAACGACCAGGTGCTCACAGCCATGCCAGTTCCGAGCCGGTCGCCACCCGGCCGCCGACGACCTGCACGAACACGTCCTGCAGGGGGCGGTCGCCGCGGACCTGGGCGAGCGTGCCGTGCAGCCGCAGCACCCCGTCCGACATGATCGCGACGTGTGAGCAGAGGCGCTCGACGACCTCGAGCACGTGACTCGAGAAGACCACGGTGCCGCCGCCGGTGACGTACCGCTGGAGGATGTCCCGGATCAGCGCGGCCGAGACCGGGTCGACCGCCTCGAACGGCTCGTCCAGCACCAGCAGCCGGGGCGCGTGCAGCAGCGCACAGGCCAGGCCGATCTTCTTCTTCATGCCGGCCGAGTAGTCGACCACCAGGGTGCGGTTGTCGACGCCCAGCTCCAGCACGTCGAGCAGGTCACGGGCGCGCTGGTCGACCACGTCGGCGGGCATCCCGCGCAGCAGCCCGTGGTAGGCGAGCAGTTCCGGGCCGCTGAGCCGGTCGAACATCCGCACACCGTCCGGCAGCACGCCGACCAGCGCCTTCGCCTCGTGCGGGGACTGCCATACGTCGTACCCGAGAAGGACGGCCTGGCCCGCATCGGGCCGCAACAGGCCCACCGCCATGGAGAGGGTCGTGGTCTTGCCGGCCCCATTGGGGCCGAGCAGGCCATAGAAGGAACCCGCCGGCACGTCCAGGGTCACGCCCGAGACGGCGAGCCGGGCGTCGAAGTGCTTCACGAGGCCACGCAGCGACATCGCGGGTTCGGGAGCGCGTTGTGCCGGGATGGTCATGAGTTGAACGTATCGGCCCGAAGTGCCTGAGCGGAACTGGTCAGACCCTCAAGGACTCCGGTGCGTGCAGCCGGAGCATGGTCGCCCCTATGTCGGCGGGAACCCGCCGGCTGGTCAGCAACGAGCCACCGACCATCACGAGGAATGCCAGCGGAACGGTCCAGGCGGCCGGCTGTTCCACGAACGTGGCGGCCCATCCGTGCAGCGGCGGGCCGAGCACGGTGATCAGCACGGCGGCCATCGACGCGCCGCCGCCGGCGATCAGGCCGGCGATCGCGCCCGCGTCGGTGAGCCGCCGCCACCAGATGCCGAGCACCAGCAGCGGGCAGAAGCTGGACGCCGCCACCGCGAAGGCGAGGCCCACCACCTCCGAGACGTCCATGTCGGACACGTAGAGCGCGAACAGCGTCGGCACGCTCGCCGCCAGCACGGTGGCCAGCCGGAACTCGCGGATCGAGCCGCTGCGGCCGGACCGCAGCACGTCCGTGAAGATCACTCCGGCCACGCTGGTGAGCAGGCCGGACGAGGTGGAGAGGAACGCGGCCAGGGCGCCCGCCGCGACCAGCGCGCCGAGCAGCCGGCCCAGATGACCGCCGCCGAGCGCGGCCTCGGGCAGCAGCAGCACGACGGCGTCGGTGTGCCCGGTCATCAGCAGCTGGGGCGTGTAGATCCGGCCGAGCACGCCGTAGAGGGTGGGCAGCAGATAGAACAGCCCGACCATGGCGAGCACCACGAGCGTGGTCCGGCGGGCCGAGGCGCCGTCCGGATTCGTGTAGAAGCGGACCAGCACGTGCGGCAGCCCCATGGTGCCCAGGAACGTCGCGAGGATCAGCGAATACGTCGCGAACAGCTCCTGATCGCCGCTCGGCAGCAGCCAGTCCGCCCCGAACCCGGCGTCGACGGTGCTGATCGCGGGGACCCGGTCGCCCGCCGCGAAATGCAGGGTCTCGCCCGCCTCCACCGCGCGGATCCCGTCCAGGACGGCGTTCTGCTCGATCACCACGGTGGTGGCGGCCGGGAACACCGCGCCCTCCGGCGGCGTCGCGGCCGGGCGGCCGTCGGACTGCCACTGCAGAACCAGGAAGATCATGGGTACGGCCAGAGCCGTCAGCTTCAGCCAGTACTGGAACGCCTGCACGAAGGTGATCGCGCGCATCCCGCCGAACGCCACGTTCGCGGTGACCACGGCGCTGACCAGCAGGGCGCCCCAGACGTACGACCCGCCGGTGATCGTGGCGAACGTCAGCCCGGCGCCCTGCAGCTGCGGCAGCAGATAGAGACACCCGATGAACAGCACGAACGCGGTCGCGAGCCGGCGCAGCGGCCGGGACCGCAGCCGCACCTCGCAGAAGTCCGGCAGGGTGAACGCCCCGGACCGGCGCAGCGGCGCCGCCACGAAGAGCAGCAGCGCGAGGTACCCGGCCGCGAAACCGACCGGGTACCAGAGCATGTCGACGCCGTAGGCGAGGATCAGGCCGGCCACGCCGAGGAACGACGCGGCCGACAGATACTCCCCGCTGATCGCCGCGGCGTTCCAGGTCGGGCTCACCGAGCGGGACGCCACCAGGAAGTCCGAGGTGGTCCGGGCGAACCGCAGCCCGTACGCCCCGATCGCCACGGTCAGCAGCACCACCACGACCAGGCCGGGGCCGAGGTACGGATTCACCGCTCGGGCCGCCGGATCACCGAGGCGAAGTCCTGCTCGTTGCGCTCGGCCCAGCGGACGTAGAGCGCGCCGACCCCGACCAGGAACGGGAACGACAGCAGCCCGAGCAGCAGCCACGGCAGGGGTACGCCGGCGATCCGGAAGGCGCCCACCCCGGGCGCCGCCACGAACAGCAGCGGCAGCGTCCCGAGCCCGGTCGCCACCACGAGGGCGAGCCGCAGCGCGAGGGCGAGCTGGGCCCGGACCAGGCCCTTGACCAGCGCCTCGCCGATCGGGGTCTGCTCGGCCAGGTCGATGCCGGCCCGGTCGGTGGCGTTCCGCCGGGCCGCCGCCTCGGCCAGCACCACCCGGGTGCGTTCGGCTGCCATGTCCGGCAGTCTCTCCGGCCGGGGAGAATTGTCAATAGCAGTCGCCCGGCCGCCCGGCCGGGACCAGCTCGCGGGCCCGTTCGCGGCCGAGATTCCAGCCGCCCCAGCCGTCGTCCTCGCTCATGTCCTCGACGATCTTCCACAGCAGACACGGGCGGCCCAGCTCGGCCAGCGCGGGGACGGCGTCCGGGGACAGCTGGGAGAGGTAGGACAGGTCGATGATCTGGGTGCGCTCGTAGCGGTCCACCGCGCTCTCCGCGATCATCCGGTCCGGGTTCGCCGCGGCCAGGCCGATCAGGGCGAGCACGCCGGTCGCGATCGCCACCCGGGGCAGCCACGCCGCCCGGATCCGGATGCCCGCCACCAGCACCATCACCAGGACCAGGCCGAACCAGGCCTCGCAGCAGGCGACGAGCAGCCGCAGCCGGGTCAGCCCGTAGGTGTCGGTGTAGACGTTCATCCGGTGCAGCGCGGACGCCACGATCACCAGGGTCAGGGCGGCGAGGCTGCCGAGCACGGTGCGCAGCAGGACCCGGTCGGCCGGGGTGCGGCGCGGCGCCCAGCGGGCCGCGCCGGCCAGCACCACGAGGGTGAGGACGGTGACGGCGCAGAGCTGCCAGAAGCCGGAGCGGGCGTACTCGGCGTAGGTGAGTCCCTCGGTCTCCACGACGTACCGGACGCCGCCGAAGAGGACCGTCAGCTGGATCGCCACGAAGGCGCCGAAGAGCAGCACGAGCAGGCCGAGCGGGACCGCCCACTCCATCCAGCCGACCTTGCGGCCCTCGGTCCGGTCCAGCCTCCCGGCGGTCGGCGGCGCGGCGCGCAGGAACGCGGCGGCGGCGAGCACGCCGAACGTGATCCCGCCCACGAAGATCCAGCGGGCCAGCACGTCGCCGCGCAGGTCCGGGATGGCGGCCTCGAAGACCCGGGCGAACGCGGCGTCGGCCGAGGCGAAGAGCGCGCCGAAGACGCCGAGCAGCGCGATCGAGACGAGCGTGGTGCCGAGGATCCGGACCGGGGAGCCGGTCCGGCTGCTGCGCAGCCGGGACAGGCCGTGTGAGATCCAGGGAAGGCTGCGGGCCGCGGCGATCGGGACGCAGACGTACGCGACGGCGAGTGCCCGCAGGGACCGGCCGGTGCTCGTCGCGATGACCGCGGTGACCGTGCCGACCAGCAGGCAGAGCACGAAGAGCCAGTCCGCCGCGCGGAACGCACCGACGCCGAGCAGCACGACGGTGGCGGCGGCCCAGGCGAAGCGGTCCCGCGACCCCCTCGCCGGGGTGCGCCGCACCAGGGGCGGTACCGCCTGCCGGCCGGGCACCACCCGGGCGACGATCAGCGCGGCCGTCCCGGCGATCGCCGTGATCAGCCAGCCGATGCCGGGCCGGTCCACCGGCACCGCGAGCGCGGCCACGAGCGATGCGGCGGCCAGGGCCAGGATCGTGGGCCCGCTCGCCGGCGCGCCGGGGCCGGGCCAGTGCCCGCCGTCGATCGCGTCGGACGGCCAGGGCCCGTGCAAATCTCCCTTTTGTCCGGCCGGTAGGGCTGGAGGTGCCGTAGTCATGACTTTTCGCCTTTCGCGCTCTTGTCAGGCGTCGAGGGGAAGACGTACCTGGATGTGGCAGCCGCGGTCGCCGTCCGGCTCGACCACGGCGATGGTTCCCCGGTGCATCTGCACCACCCAGCGGGCGATCGCCAGGCCGAGGCCGGTGCCGCCGCCGGTGGCCCGCTCGCCCCGGGTGAAGCGTTCGAAGACCCGTTCCCGTTCGCCGGCCGGGATGCCCTCGCCCTGGTCCACCACGGCGAGCAGCAGATGTTCGGCACGGCGCTCGGCGCGTACCGTGACGGTCCCGCCGGCCGGGCTGTGCCGGGCCGCGTTGTCCAGCAGGTTCGCGAGGACCTGATGCAGCCGCTCGCGGTCGCCGGAGATCGCCATGCCGGGCGCCGACACCTCGAACCGCACGGTGTCGCCGGCGTTCATGGCTGCCTCCCGCACGGCCGTCTCGAGGAAGGCCGGCACGTCGATGACGTCCCGGCGCAGCGGCACGACGCCGGCGTCCAGACGCGACAGGTCGAGCAGATCGGTCACCAGCCGGCTCAGCCGCTGGGTCTGTGCCAGGGCCGTGCTCATCGTCTCCGGCTCCGGGTCGGCCACCCCGTCGACGATGTTCTCCAGCAGGCCCTGGAGTGCCGTGATCGGCGTACGCAGCTCGTGCGAGACGTTCGCGATCAGCTCGCGCCGCTGCCGGTCCGCGGCCGCGAGGTCGGCGGCCATCTGGTTGAACGCGGTGGCGAGCTCGCCCACCTCGTCCTGCGAGCGGGTCCGGATCCGGCGGGTGTAGTCGCCGCGGGCCATCGCCCGGGCCGCCACCGTCATCTCGCGCAGCGGCGTGGTCGCCCCGTGCGCCATGACCTGCAGCGTCACCAGACCGAGGGCGGCCGCGATGGCGATCCAGAGCAGGTCGATCCGATAGAAGTCGATGCTCCAGAGGAAGACCAGCAGGCCGATGCCGCCGGCGAAGCCGAGGGCCAGCGAGAGCTTCGCCTTGATCGACCGGACCGGGTCGAGCGGCCTCGGGAGCCAGCCGAACGCCCGCTCGGCGACGTCGTGGACGAACTGCATGAAACGGGCGGTCACCGGTCGACCTCGAGCGCGTACCCGACGCCGTGCACCGTGCGGATCAGGTCGGCGCCGAGCTTGCGGCGCAGCGCCTTGATGTGGCTGTCGACGGTGCGGGTGCCGGACGCGTCGGCCCAGCCCCAGACGTCGGCGAGCAGGCGCTCCCGGGGCAGGACCGTGCGCGGCCGGCCGGCCAGGTGCACCAGCAGGTCGAACTCGGTGGGGGTGAGGTGCGCCTCGACGCCGCCGCGGAACACCCGGCGCTCGGCCCGGTTGATCTCCAGGTCGCCGAGGTGGATCGCGTTCTCCACGGTGACCCGGGCCTTGTCGGCCCGCCGGACCAGGGCGTTCACCCGGGCCGCCAGTTCCCGCATGGAGAACGGCTTCGACATGTAGTCGTCCGCCCCGACCGCGAGCCCGACCAGCAGATCCGTCTCGTCGCCACGGGCGGTGAGCATGAGTACGGGCACCGGCCGCTCCGCCTGGATCCGCCGGCACACCTCCAGGCCGTCGAAGCCCGGCAGCATGACGTCGAGCACGACGACGTCCGGCCGGCCGGTCCGGGCCGCCTCCACCGCGGCCGGGCCGTCACCCACCACGTGGACCCGGAAGCCCTCGGCGCGCAGACGGGCGGCCACGGCGTCCGCGATGGCCCGATCGTCCTCGACCACGAGGACCCGCCGCTCGGTCGTCTCCACGCTCCGCACTCCCACTCGTTCCCGCCTCCGCTGTGATTCAGCAGCTTAAAGACCTGCTGGGGAGAGGAGGCGGTGGAGTTGTGAACGATCTGTGGAGACGATCCGGGAATTAAGGAAAGCGGCTCCAGCCTGTGGATAACTCTGTGGGAAAGCCTGTGGGCCTGTGGACAACCGTGTGGATTAACGGGTCCAGTCGTGCTTCACGGCCCTGATCAGACGATCTTTCAGCTCTCGGGTGTGCCGCCGGCTGACCGGGAGCTCGACGCCGTCCACCGATACGACGTATCCCGAGTTGGTCAGCCTGAGCTCGGTCACCAGCCGGAGCTGGACCAGGTAGGAGCGGTGGATCCGGACGAACCCGGCATTGGCCCAGCGTTCGGCGAGCGTGGCGAGCGACACCCGGACCAGATGGGAGGTCTCCCCGGTGTGCAGCCGCGCATAATCGCCCTGCGCCTCCACCCACCGCACCGACGACCGGGGCAGCATCCGCGTCGTGCCGGCCAGCTCCACCGGGATCGCCGGCTCGTCCGGCGGCAGCACCGGCGCGGGCGCGGCACGCAGGCCGGCCACCCGGCGCAGCGACTCGCCGAGGCGCTCGGCCCGCACCGGCTTGCGGACGTAATCGGTCACCCCCAGGTCGAACGCGTCCACCGCGCCGTCGTCGTAGGCGGTCACGAACACGATCGCCGGCGGCTGGGCGAAGCGGCGCAGGATGCGGGCCAGTTCCATGCCGTCGAGGCCGGGCATCCGGATGTCCAGGAAGACGGCGTCCACCTCGGTGTCGCGGAGCACGCGCAGCGCCTCGGTGGCGTCGCCGGCCCGGTGCACGTGCGCGACCCGGCCGTCCGCGTTCAGCAGGTAGGCCAGCTCGTCGAGGGCCGGTGGCTCGTCGTCGACGGCCAGGACGACGAGGCTCATGCCCTGACCTGCGGATGGAATTTCGGCACGCGCATGCTCACCTTCGTACCCGCCCCGGGAGCGGTCTCCACCACGAGGCCGTTGTGGTCGCCGAAGACGCTCCGCAGCCGTTCGTCCACGTTCACCAGGCCGACGTGCTGGCCGTCCTCGTCGCCGTCGTTGCCCCGGAGCGCGAACACCGCCGGATCCATGCCCACCCCGTCATCCTCGACCGTGATGTGACACTCGGCGCCGGCGTCACGAGCTTCGATGCTCACCATACCGACGCCGGGCTTGCGGGACAGGCCGTGCCGGACGGCGTTCTCGACGAGCGGTTGCAGGCAGAGGAACGGCAGGCCCACCGGCAGCACCTCGGGCGCGATCTGGAGGCGTACCTGAAGGCGGTCGCCGAACCGGGCGCGTTCGATCATCAGATAGCGGTCGATCGACCGCAGCTCCTCGGCCAGCGTCGTGAACTCGCCGTGCGCCCGGAACGAGTAGCGGGTGAACTCGGCGAACTCCAGGATCAGCTCCCGGGCCCGCTCCGGGTCGGTCCGGACGAACGAGGCGATCGCGGTGAGGGCGTTGTAGATGAAGTGCGGGCTGATCTGCGCCCGCAGCGCCCGCACCTCGGCCCGCGCCAGCCGTTCCCGCGACGACTCCAGCTCGGCGAGCGCCAGCTGCGAACCGGCCCACCGCGCGGCCTCCAGCGTCGCCTGCACGAGCCCCGGCGCCGGCTGATCGTCGGCCACCGCCACCAGCGCGGCGTCGGCACTGCCGTCCGGTCCGGCCAGCGGCGCGATCACGGCGCCGCGCACCACACAATCCACGCGGTCACAAGGCAGATCAGACCCATTGAGTACGACGGACCGCTGCATCGACGTAGCCCTCCGGGCCGCGGCCGTCAGCTGTTCCTCATGGTGAGCGCCGCGGCCGTCGTACCCGAGGCTCCGCTGCCCGTCCGTGATCGCCATCCCGACCGCGCCCACCAGCGTCCGCAGATGCCGCACCGCCTTGCCGGCGCTGGCCGTGGTGAGCCCGGCCCGCAGCGGTTCGGCGGCCAGCGCGGCCGTGTGCAACACGTCGTAGGTGGCCCGCTGCATGGCCGTCGCGATCCCCCGCCGAGCGCGGAGCCGGACCGTCGCGACGACGGCAGCCACGAGCGCCACGAGAACGGCCAGCACCGCGACCACACTGCCAACCTGTCCCGCCACGCACGAATGTTCGCGCGTCCGCCCCCCGAAATCCATCCCACCGTGTTGAGTGCCGGTGCAATCCGAGCCCCAACTCAACACACGGCGGTGCGAGCGCGGCAGCGTGTTGAGTTCGGGTGCAATCCGTGCCTCAACTCAACACGCAACGGTGTGGGCGCGGCGGTGTGTTGGGTTGGGGTTCGATTCGTGCCGCAACTCGACACGCAACGGTGTGGGCGCGGCAGCGTGTTGAGTTCGGGCGCAATCCGTGCCTCAACTCGACACGCAACGGTGTGGGCGCGGCGGCGTGTTGAGTTCGGGTGCAATCCGTGCCTCAACTCGACACGCAACGGTGTGGGTGCGGCGGCGTGTTGAGTTCGGGTCCGATCCGTGCCTCAACTCGACACGCAACGGTGTGGGCGCGGCGGCGTGTTGAGTTCGGGTCCGATTCGTGCCTCAACTCGACACGCAACGGTGTGGGTGCGGCGGCGTGTTGAGTTCGGGTCTGATGCGTGTCGACGATCGACTTGATGGAACTGCGGGAGCTTGGGGTGTCAGGGGGCCAGGAAGGCCTGGATCAGGGCTCGGGTTCGGGGTGGCAAGGCTACGGCGCTTGCGGGGTTGCGCGGGGCGTCATCCGCGTCCGGGATGGCGTCGTGCCAGGAGGTGTGGCCCCAGTAGTGGACCTCGTCGGAGAGGGCCGCCTCGGCCACCTCGGTCACCGGGCCGGTCGCGCCCAGCGTCCGCAGCGCTTCGGCCACGGTCGCGGTGGCCTCGGGGGTGGCCGCCGACTCGTCGCCGAAGGCCGGCATCAGCAGGAGGAGGGCCTGGGCACGGCTCCGAGGGGTGGGCTGGTGGGTGGCTATGGCCCGCAGGTCCTGCCAGGAGAAGGCCGGGCCGGTCTGGTGGCCGTCGAGCGCCGCCAGGGGGATGGAGTCCTGGTCGCCGCCCGGGAGGAGCAGGTAGTCGATGCCGCCGTCGTCCGGGTCGTTGCGGAAGACGACCGCCAGCTCGGCTTCGCTCGCCAGGGGGAGGCGGATCACCGGCCAGGCCGACTCGTCGAGGAGTTCGGGCAGGAAGCTCTCATCGGTCGTGGACCAGATCTCTTCGAGCAGGTTGTCGTCGTCGGGGATGAGGTGCTCGCGCCACAGCCAGGCCCAGAAGCCCGGGCGTTCGAGGAGGTGCCGGCCGTCGACCAGCGGGGCTTCGGGAAGCAGCATCGCGGAATCTCCGGGACTGATAGGAGAGGGGCGCAACCACTCACGCAGGTCGCCGGGCGCGGGAGCGCAGCGACTCCGCGCCCGGCCCTCGGCGTGAGCGGCGGTCTGTACCCACCGCCCCGCTGCGACAAGAACTTGATCTTTAGTAGGCGCCCTTGCGCTTGAGGACCACCCAGATCGTGCGCCAGAGGATCGACAGGTCGTAGGTGAGGGACCAGTTGTCGACGTAGTAGAGGTCGAGGCGGACCGCTTCGTCCCAGGAGAGGTCGGAACGGCCGGAGACCTGCCACAGGCCGGTGATGCCCGGGCGGACCAGCAGGCGGCGGCGGACGTCGCCCAGGTAGTCGCCGTCGTCGGCGGGGAGCGGGCGCGGGCCGACCAGGGACATCTCGCCCTTGAGCACGTTGATCAGCTGGGGGAGCTCGTCGAGGGAGGTGGCGCGCAGCTTCTGCCCGAACGCGAAGATCCGCGGGTCGTGCTTCATCTTGAAGAGCATGCCGTCGGACTCGTTGAGCTCCTCGAGCGTGGCCTTGCGCTCCTCGGCGTCCACATACATGGTCCGGAACTTCCAGACCCGGAAGGTGCGGCCGTCGTGGCCGACGCGGGTCTGGCGGAAGAAGACCGGGCCCGGGTCGGAGAGGCGGATGCCGAGCGCGATGACCGCGAGGATCGGGCTGATCAGCAGCAGGCCGAGGCCGGCGGCGACCCGGTCCATCAGGTTCTTGATGAGCCAGCCGGGGCCGGAGAGGGTGGGCTCCTCGACGTGCAGCAGCGGGAGGCCCTCGATCGGGCGGATGTGCACGCGCGGGCCGGCGATGTCGGTGAGCTGCGGGGCGACCACCAGGTCGACACCGGTGCCCTCCAGCTGCCAGGCCAGGCGGCGCAGCTCGCCGGGCTCGGCGCTGGCCGAACCGCAGACCGCGATCGTGTCGGCGCCGACCTCGCGGACCAGCGACAGCACGTCCCGGCCCGCGTAGATCGGGACCGGGGTCTCGATGCCGCGGGCCGCCGCGTAGCCGTCGGTCAGGTGGATCGCGACCGGGATGAGGCCGGCGGCCGGGCTGCGCGTGACGTGGGTGTAGACCTCGAGCGCCTCGGGCAGGGTGCCGACCAGGATCATCCGGTGCGCGCCGTGACCGGTACGACGCCGCGAATAGTGCAGGATCTGCCGGGCCATCGCGCGGTTGACCAGGATGAGCACCAGCGCGCTCAGCGACACCGTCGCGACCGTGCCACGGGACAGGTCGGTCTTGGTGGCGAACGCGAGCAGGGACACGCTGGCCACCACGGTGACCGAGGTCCGGACGACCCGCTTGAACTCCTCGCTGCCCAGACCGAGATAGCGCCGGTCGTAGGTGCCGTTCGTCCAGAGCAGGAGCAGCCAGCCGAGCGGCAGCACGACGTAGGCGAAGAAGTTGAACAGCTCGATGCCGTCGAAGAGGCCCCACGAGCGGTTGATGAAACCGCTCTTCGACTTCTCCAGCAGGGTGTCCGCGATGTAGCTCGCCACCAGGGCGGAGAGCAGATCGACGATCACCAGGGCGAAGGTGTAGGGCCGGTGCCAGCGGTTCAGGCGGCGGTGCTGCCGGGTCCAGGCGGACCGGGGTACGCCGTTGCTCGGCGGCGGCGTCTGCTGCCACTCGAAGCTGTCGTACCCCACGGGCTGGCTCCGGCTGCTGTCGGTTGTTGGGCGATGCAGGCTAGTCGTCACTTCGCCTACGTCCTCCCGCATCCGGAAAAAGATTACGCACCGCCACGACCTTTGGATCGTCGGCGGGTCCGCCGATACCCGTTCGCGTCACAACGGTTGCCAGGGACCGGGCCACTATACCGATGGATTGCCCGGAGAGAAGGTGACGTTGTGGCGGCAATCCCGCTGCGTACGCTCAGTAATCGGATCATCGCACCAGTTTGGAGAGCCGGCGGTCGGCAAGGGGCTTGCCGCCGGTCTGGCACGTCGGGCAGTACTGCAGGCTCTTGTCGGCGAACGAGACCTCGCGGACCGTGTCGCCGCAGACCGGGCAGGGCAGGCCGGTGCGGGCGTGCACCCGCATCCCGGCGCGCTTCTCACCCTTGAGCTCGGCCGCCTTCTGCCCCACCGAGCGCTCGACGGCATCGGTCTCCACTTCACGCATCGCCTCGTACAACGAGGTGATCTGGTCTTCGGTGAGCTTGCCGGTCAGGGCGAACGGGGACATCTTCGCCACGTGGAGGATCTCGTCGGAGTAGGCGTTGCCGATCCCCGCGATGACCTCCTGGTTTGTAATGATTCCCTTAATTTGTCCGTTTTGTGACTTGAGTCGCGCTGCGAACTCGTCCCGGGAGACCGCGAGCGCGTCCGGACCGAGGCGGGCCACGCCGGGCACCTCCTGCGGATCGTGGACCAGGTAGGCGGCGAGCGACTTCTGCGTCCCGGCCTCGGTCAGGTCGAAGCCCGAGCCGTCGTCGAGGCGCACCCGGATCGCGATCGGGCCGCTGCCCGGCTTGAGCGGGGCCGGCGACTTGAACGAGTCGCGGTAGTGCAGCCAGCCGGCGCGGGCCAGGTGGACGACGAGATGGATCTCCGGGCCGATGCCGACGTCGAGGAACTTGCCGTGCCGGCCCGCGCTGGTCACCGCGAGGTCCTTCAGGGCGGAGGGCGCTGGAGCGTACGTCTTCAGCGCGCTGAACGAGGCCACTTCGAAGCGTTCCACGGTGTGGCCGACCGCGCGCTCACGCAGGTATGCGGCGAGCGCCTCGACCTCGGGGAGTTCGGGCACCACCTCACGGTAGCGTCTCGCCCCATGAAGGTGGTGGTAGCGCACAACCGGTACCGCGAGGCGATCCCGTCCGGCGAGAACGTCATCGTCGACACCGAGATCGGCCAGTTGCGGGAGGCCGGGGTCCAGGTCGTGCCGTTCCAGCGGAGTAGCGATTCGATCTCGGGCCTTCCCCCCGTGCAGAAAGCGCTACTACCGATCTATCCGATCTATGGGGTCTCCGCGCAGAAAGATCTCGCGGCGCTCTTGCAGGCGGAGCGACCCAACGTCCTGCACCTGCACAACCCCTACCCCCTGCTCTCCCCCTGGGTGATCCGCACGGCGCACGCCCACGGCGTCCCGGTCGTCCAGACCGTCCACAACTACCGGCAGGTCTGCTCGTCGGGGCTCTACTTCCGGGACGGCCACAACTGCCGGGACTGCCGCGGCAAGGTCCTCGGCTGGCCGGCGATCAAGCACCGCTGCTACCGCGGCTCCGCGGCGCAGAGCGCGATCATGGCGACCACGCTGGCCGTGCACCGGCCCACCTGGCATTCGGTGGACCGCTACATCGCGCTGACCGACAAGATCGCCGCGCATCTCGTGGACTACGGGGTACCGCCCGAGCGGATCGTCATCAAGCCCAACGGGCTGCCCGACCCGGGTACGCCGGCGCCCCTCGGCGACGGCTTCCTCTACGGCGCGAGACTCTCCCCGGAGAAGGGGCTGGGCCTGCTGCTCGACGCCTGGAACCGGCACCCGGACGGCGCCCTCGGGGTGCTCCGGATCGCCGGCGACGGCGAGCTGCGCCCGCTGGCCGAGCAGGCCGCCGCCGCCCGCTCCGACGTGATCTACCTGGGACCGCTCGACCGGGCCGGGATGATCGCCGCCCGGAACGCCTCGGCCGTCGTCGTCGCGACGCCCACCTGGGAGGACGTCCTGCCCACGGTGATCCTCGAGGCGATGTCCTCGGGCCGGGCCGTGCTGGGTACGGCGGTCGGCGGGATCCCGTACATGGTCGGCGAGGGCCCCGAGGCGGCCGGCTGGCTGGCCGAGCCCGACCCGGCCGCGCTCGCCGCCGTGCTGCCTGCCGCCCGGGACGGCGCGGCGCACGCCGCCCGCCAGGCGCGGGAGCGGTACCTGCGGCACTTCCACCCGGACGTGCTGACGAAGCGGCTCATCGAGATCTACGCCGACATGAACTCACAGAATTCACAGCGGACGTCGAGATAGTTCTCGATCCGGCCGGGGAAGACTTCGCGGCGTGACCATTTCTCGTCGCGCCCTGCTCACCGGTTCGGCCGCCGTCACCGTGCTCGCCGCCGGCGGGGGATACCTCGCCGGCCGCCGCCACGAGCCGGAAGCCGCAGCCCCGGCACCGGCGGCCCCGCCCAAGTACCGCTCCCGGCCGGACCTCGACCTGCTCCCCGACGTCACCGTCACGACGCCGGGATCCTCCGGCGGCCTGATCTTCCTGACCCCGTTCGCCGCGACGGCGCTGCGCGGCCCGCTCATCGTCGACGAGCGGGGCTCGCCGGTCTGGTTCCGGAAGGTGCCCGACCCGGCCACCGTCGCCATCGACTTCAAGCCGCAGACCTACCGGGGCCGGCCGGTGCTGACCTGGTGGGAGGGGACCATCGGCGGCACCGGCGGGCAGGGCGTGGGCCAGGGCGAGTTCGTGGTGGCCGACCAGGCGTACCGGGAGATCACCCGGATCCGGGCGGCCGGCACCGAGCAGGCCGACCAGCACGACCTCGTCCTCACCGACCGGGGCACGGCGCTGTTCTGGGTCTACGACCCGGTGGCGTACGACCTGACGGCGCTCGGCGGGCCGGCCGACGGGGTCCTGCACGACGGCGTCCTCCAGGAGATCGACGTGGCGACCGGCCGCAAGGTGTTCGAGTGGCGGGCCCGCGACCATGTGGACGTCGCCGAGTCGTACGCTCCGCTGCCCCAGGGCGACTCGGCCCATCTCCCCTACGACTACCTGCACCCGAACTCGGTGAGCCTGGACACCGACGGGCATCTGCTGCTCTCCGCGCGGCACACCTGGGCGGTCTACAAGGTGCACCGGACGACCGGCGAGGTGATCTGGCGGATCGGCGGCAAGAAGTCCGATCTGCGGGTCGACGAGCGGTCGGCGTTCTCCTGGCAGCACGACTTCCAGCGGCGCCGGGACGGCTCCTACAGCGTGTTCGACAACGGCGCCGGGATCAGTGTCGAGCGGGAGTACTCGCGCGGCCTGGTCTTCCGGGTGGACGAGAAGGCGCGGACGGTCACGTTCGCGGCCGAGTACGTGCACCCGGAACGGCTCTCCGCGCCGACCCAGGGCAACTTCCGGGAACTGGCCGACGGCGGCTCGTTCGTGGGCTGGGGGCAGCAACCGCACTTCACCGAGCACGCGGCGGACGGGACCGTGCGGCTGGCCGGGCACCTTCCCGCGGACAACCAGTCGTATCGGGCGTACAAGGCGGAGTGGGCCGCCGCGGCGCAGGACCAGCCGGCGCTCGGCCTGCGGGTCGAGGGCGGGAACACGATCGTCAGCGCCAGCTGGAACGGGCACACCGGGGTGCGGCGGTGGCGGGCGCGCTCCGGCGGCCAGCCGGGCCGGCTCGCGGCGTCCGCGGAGGCCGAGCGGGCCGGTTTCGAGACGACGTTCCCGGTGGCCGGGATTCCGGAATACGTCGTGGTGGAGGCGCTGGACGAAGCCGGTCAGGTGATCGGTTCGTCCAGCGCCATTCCGGTACGGGTCTAACCGCGGAGGGCTTCGCGGCCGGTGTGCGCGATGCTGGCCGCCAGGAATCCGCCGTTGACCAGGGTGAACAGCGCGACGAACCAGACCGTCCACTGCGGCGCCACGGTCAGCAGCACGCCCGCGACCGTCACCACGAACCCGTAGTCCCGGATCAGCTTGACCGCCCGTACTGGGAACGACGTGCTGGTCACCATGCTCGCCGCCTGGCTGCCGGTCTGCATCACCGAGGTGACCAGGTTGACCATCCAGGTGGCGGCGAAGGCGGCCAGCAGCCAGGCCGGGGTGTCCGGCTCCTGCGCCTTCGCGGTCGCCGCGAGCGCCGCGACCAGCGACGACTGCACCGCCACGTCGCACAGCACGTCGAGCCGGCCGCCGGCCGGGCTGGCCTGCCCGGTGACCCGCGCGAGCTGGCCGTCGGAGCAGTCGAACGCGTACGCCAGCTGCCAGCCGATCAGCGCGAGCAGGCCGACCGGCGCGGCCGGGAACCCGTCGGCCACCGGGCCGGCCGCCACGATCACGGCGAACGAGATGATGCAGCCCAGACCCAGGTTGAACACGGTCAGGACGGTCGGCGACAGGTGGTGCTTGTGCGCCCGCACCGCGATCTGCGCGCCGATCCGCTGGCTGACCGCCTCGCTGAAGAGGCCGCCGCCACGGTTGGCCGCGTAGTAGTCCGCCGCGGTCGGCGGGGCCTCAGCGGGCCGCGACGGCGTCGTCATAGTCGGCCAGCTTCCGGTGGATCTCCTCGGGCGTCATCGCGAGGTGCTCCAGGATCGTGTAGCGGTCGGGACGGGTCCGCGGCGCGAACTCGATGACCTTGACGAACTGCTCGGCGTCCAGGCCGACGTCGCCGGGGGTCCGCGGCAGCTGGTGCCGGGCCAGGCAGTCGGCCATCTGGCCGAACCGGCGCTCGTCGCCCCGCAGGAACGTGCAGAAGAGCGCGCCCAGGCCGGCCAGCTCACCGTGCGAGGCGGTGCCCGGGTAGAGCGAGTCGGTGGCGTGGATGATCTCGTGGCACCCGCCGCTGCAGGGCCGGCTGCTGCCGCTGACCGCCATCGCCAGGCCGCTGGAGATCAGCGCCTCGGCGAGCACCGTGACGAACGCGTCGTCGTTCATGTCGCCGGGCATCGACAGGATCGCCTCGGCGCCCATCCGGGACAGCGAGGACGCGATGCCGTCGACCGGCTCGCCCCGGACCTCGCGGCCCAGCTCCCAGTCGGCGAGCGCGCTGATGTTGCTGATCACGTCGCCGATGCCGGCCCGGTTGACCCGGTCCGGGCCGTTCTCCACGAAGTCCAGGTCGACGATGACGCCGAACGGGATGTGCACCCCGTACGACCCCTTGATGCCGTCGTTGACCAGGCTCGCCACCGGGGAGGCGATGCCGTCGTTGGCGAGGCTCGTCGCCACCGACACCATCGGCAGGCCCCAGCGGCTCGCCGCGTACTTCGCCGTGTCGACGGTCTTGCCGCCACCGATCCCGACCACCGCGTCGTAGTTGCCGGAGCGCAGCTTGTCGCCGAGCTCGAGCGCGGCGTCCAGCGTGCCGCCGCTGGTCACGTAGATGCCGGCGGACGCCAGCGACGGCCGGAGCAGGTCGACGATCTGCTCACCGATGCCCGGGCCGACCACCACGGCGACGTCGCCGCCGGAGGAGATGCGGCCGTCGGCAAGAATCTTGCCGAGGTCAGCGACCGCGCCCCGCCGCACCTCGATGTGCAGCGGGGTCTGGACGCTACGGGCTAGTAGCGGCATGCGATGTCCCGGGCCTTGGCCAGGTCGTCGTGGTTGTCGACCTCGACCCAGGGCAGGTCGCCGATGGAGGCGCCCCGGACCTCGCCGCCGCGGTCGGCGTAGACCTGGAAGCCGTCCTCGTAGTACTGGTCGGGGTTGGCCTCCCAGGTGGCCTTGAGCGCGTCGGCCAGCTTGCCGGCCGCGGACGCCTCGATGATGTTGGCGCCGATGTACTCGCCGTAGGCCTCGGAGGGGTCCATCAGCTTCGTAATCTTGGTGAGCTGGCCATCTTCATTGAAGACGGTCTTCATCTCCTCGTCGGCCAGCTTCTTCACAGTGTCGACAGCGAGAAGGATGCTCGGGCCGCGGTTGGCCAGCAGCGTGTGCTCCACGCTCACCGGGTGGACGGTGTCGCCGTTCACCATGAGCGCGCCCTGGGCGAAGTGGTCCCGGGCCAGCCACAGGGAGTAGGCGTTGTTCCACTCCTCGGCCTTGTCGTTGTGAACCAGGGAGATCTTCACGCCGTACTTCTGCTGGAACGCCTCGACCCGGGTCTCGACGGCCTCGGCGCGGTAGCCGACGACGATCGTGACGTCGGTCAGCCCCGCGGCCGCGAGGTTGCGCAGCGAGATGTCCATGATCGTGGTTTCCCCGTCAACCGGGACCAGCGCCTTCGGCAGCGTGTCCGTGTACGGGCGCAGCCTGCGCCCAGCGCCGGCGGCGAGTACCAAACCGATCATGGGGTGGTTCCTTCCAAACTAAAGGTATGAAGGTGCTCAGCGAGGATAGCCGCACTCGCAAGGACCACCGAGAAAATGGTATAGACCCAGCTTCTAAGCTGGGGACCATGACCGCTGAGCAGCTGATCTCCTTCGCCCGTGGCGCTCCGTCGCTGGACATCGTCGACGTGGAGGGCCTGAAGGCCGCCGCCGCCCGTGCTTTCGACGCCGACCCGGCCGGCGTGACCGCCTACGGCACCTCCGTCGGCTACCTCCCGCTGCGGAAGTGGATCGCCGACAAGCACAACGTCTCCCCCGACCAGGTCATCGTGACGAACGGCTCGCTCCAGGCCGACGCGTTCCTCTTCGGCCACCTGGTCCAGCCCGGCGACGACGTGGTCGTGGAGAAGCCGACCTACGACCGGACGCTGCTCAACCTGCAGAACCTCGGCGCCAAGGTGCACCAGGTGACGCTGCGCGAGGACGGCATCGACATCGACGAGCTGCGCGGTCTGCTCGAGTCCGGGGTGCGCCCGAAGCTCGCGCACATCATCCCGAACTACCAGAACCCGGCCGGCCTCACGCTGTCGCTGGAGAAGCGGCAGGCGCTGCTCGCCCTGGCCGCCCAGTACGAGTTCATCATCTTCGAGGACGACCCGTACGTGGACATCCGGTTCCGCGGCGAGCCGCTGCCCTCGATGCTGTCCCTGGACGGCGACAACACCGTGGTGCACGCCTCCAGCTTCACCAAGACGGTCTGCCCGGGCGTCCGGGTGGGTTACCTGGTCGGCCCGGCCGCGCTGATCGACGCGATCGCGAAGAAGGCCACCAACCTCTACATCTCCCCGGGCATGGTCTCCGAGGCGATCGTGCACCAGTTCTGCGTCTCCGGCGACATCGAGAAGTCGGTGCGGACCGTCAGCGCGGCGCTGGGCGAGCGGGCCCGGGTGCTGGCCGAGTCGATCCGCAAGCACATCCCCGGCGCGACGTTCACCGAGCCGGACGGCGGGTACTTCCTCTGGGTCGACCTCCCCGAGGACGTGGACGTGGACAAGCTGTTCCCGGCGGCCATGAAGAAGGGCGTCGCGGTCGTGAAGGGCAGCGACTTCCTGCTCGAGGGCGGCAAGAGCTCGCTGCGCCTGGCCTACTCCGCGGTCACCGTCGACCAGATCGACGAGGGCGTGCGCCGGATCGCCGAGGCGATCGAAGAGGTCCGAGGCTGATGTCACGCCGCGCCGGTCCGGGAGAACCCGGTCCGGCGCGGGGCCGAACGGGTAGCCTCGAACGGTTTGTCGGGTGATCCGGGGGAGGTTTCGACATGGCTGAGCGGGAACACGGCGCTTGGACCAAGGGCCGTCCTCTCGGGAAGCTCTGGGCCGACCGGATGCGGGCGATCAACCCGTTCGCCGCGAACGGCGACCACCCGGACCACGCCGGCCGGGACGGGCACCACACCTCGGTGGTCGACTGCGGCGTCTACGTGACCGGCGAGCGCCTCGCCGGTGAGTTCACCCCGGACCAGGCGCTGATCGAGGCGTCCCGCAAGGACGGGTTCGTCTGGCTGGGCCTGCACGAGCCGTCCGAGCACGAGATGGCCGCGATCGCCCGGACGTACGGGCTGCACGAGCTGGCCGTGGAGGACGCCGTCAAGGCCGAGCAGCGGCCCAAGCTGGAGCAGTTCGGCGCGGTCCACTTCCTGGTGCTGCGCACCGCCCGGTACGTGCCGCACCAGGAGCTCACCGAGAGCTCCCAGGTGGTCGAGACCGGCCAGATGATGATCTTCATAGGGGAACGGTTCGTCATCACGGTCCGGCACGGTGACGCGTCCGAGATGGCGCCGGTCCGGGCCGACCTGGAGACCCAGCGGGCCGCGCTGCTGGAGCAGGGGCCCTGGGCGGTGGCGTACGCGGTGACCGACCGGGTGGTCGACCACTACCTCGAGGTCGCCGACCAGGTGGAGGCCGACCTCGACATCATCGAGGAGGGCGTCTTCTCCCGGGACCGGACCGCCCCGATCCAGCAGATCTACCAGCTGAAGCGCGAGCTCGTGGAGTTCCGCCGCGCGGTGGTGCCGCTGCAGCGCCCGCTCGCCGCGATCACTTCCAGCCACGGCGTGGTACCCAAGGAGATCCGGCGGTACTTCCGGGACGTCCAGGACCACCTCACCCGGACCGTCGAGCAGGTGTCCTCCTACGACGACCTGCTCAACTCGATCCTGCAGGCGCGCCTCGCCCAGGTGACCGTCGACCAGAACAACGACATGCGGAAGATCGCCGCCTGGGCCGGTATCGCGACGGTCTGGACCGCGTTCGCCGGCATCTACGGCATGAACTTCGAATACATGCCGGAGCTGGGCTGGAAGTACGGCTATCCCGGCCTGGTGCTGATCCTCTCGGTCATCACGGTCCTGCTGTACCGGGCGTTCCGCCGCAACGGCTGGCTCTAGAGATCCATCTCCGCCGATAGGATCGGTGGGTGTCGGAGCTGCATTCGTACCGGTTCGCGGTGCAGCGTGTCGTCGCCGCGGTGATCGCGCACGACCCGGATCCACCGCGTCCGCCGCTGCGCCGCGCCGGGGTGACCGCCCTCGCGGGCCTGATCGTGGCCGCCGTGGCGCTGGCCCTGGCGGGCGCGTACGGCCTGGTCACCGGGCACAGCCGGACCTCGCCGACGGATCCGGGGGCGATCCTGCTCGACCGGGTGAGCGGCGCGCGCTACGTCTATCTGCCCGCCGACGGCCGGCTGCACCCGGTGCTCAACTACACGTCCGGGCTGCTGCTGGCGCAGGCCGAGCGGCCGGCCGTGAAGACGGTCCGCCCGGAGCGGCTGGCCGCGGTTCCGCTCGGGGAGCCGCTCGGCATCCCGGGAGCGCCGGATTCGCTGCCGGCCGCGTCCGAACTGCTGACCGGGCCGTGGTCGGTGTGCACGTCCGGGGGCAGGACGACGCTGCTGGTCGGCGAGGTGCCGAAGGGCGGCCCGGCGGGCGCTCTGCTGGTCCGGGACGGGTCCGGGCGTACCCATCTGATCGCCGAGGGCCGCCGTTTCCTGATCCCTTCCGGTCAGGCGCGCACCCTGGGTTGGTATGAGCCGTGGCCGGTCCCGTCCGCGTGGCTGGAGGCGATCCCGCCCGGTCCGGTGAAGGTCAAGCCCGGCCTTCCGGCCGCGATTCCCCAGCTGAGCGCGGCGCCGGCGAGTGCGTGCGTCACCCTTGCGGGCGACGAGGATCGAGCGATCGTACGGGCGGACGCGCCGTTCCCGTCGGGTTCACCGATAGCCGTGGCCCGTGGGCACGGCGCCGTCGTCACGACCGGCGGCGACGACGTGCACCTGGTCACCGACGCCGGGGTGCGGTTCGAGCTGGCGAGCCCCGATCTGCTCGGCCGTCTCGGGTATGCCGGAGTCTCACCCCTCCGGGTGCCGGAGCGGCTGCTGGCGTACCTGCCGGCCGGGCCGGCCCTGGATCCTGTCCGGGCCGGCCGAGCCTGACGGCGTTACCGGGGGTCCTGCTTGGTCGAGTCGGTGACCGTGCCGTTCGCCGTGGTGTAGACGACCGGCTCCACCGGCTCGAAGGCCGCGTCGTCCGCGCCGGCCGGGCGCGACGTGGCGGGCGCCGGCTCGTACTCGTCCCACTGCGACTCGCGGCGACGGCGTGCCACGTAGGCGGCGCCGAGGCCGACAGCGGTGCCGAGCAGCGCGTACCCGGCCAGCTTGCCCTTGCGGCCGGACTTGCGCCCGGTCGCCTTCTCGGCCTTCTTCCGCAGCTTCTCGGCCTGCTTCTGCTGGGCCTTGATCTGCTTCTTGGACTGCTTCTTGGTGGTCTTGCCGGCCTGCCGGACGTTGTCGGTGGCCGCCGTGACCAGCGGGGTCAGCGCGGCCAGGGCGCTGTCCCAGCTGTCCGTGGCGGTCTCCTTGGCCTTGACGGCCGCCGGCTGGACCCGGTCACGTGCCGCGTTGAACTTGGGCGAGACGGTGGCGCTCGTCTCGTGTGCGGCGATCGACGCGGCGCGCTTGAAGTGATCCACGCTCTGGCCGAGCTCGTTGCGCATCTTTGCCTTCCGGCGGTTGCGACGCAATGTTGCGAACACCAGTGCCCACCTCCTGTGGTCTTCTCCCAGGTAACCCTGTGCACTTCGTTGAGGCAATGTTGCCTTCTCGGGTACCCCCGCGCGGCCGGATCCCCGACATGGGGGAGGATCCGAATTGCACGAGAACAGTCCCATCACCGCAGACGGGAGTACCCGTGGCCGAGAACATTTACGCCACCCTGCACACCAATCACGGTGCGATCCGGCTCCAGCTCTTCCCGGATCACGCCCCGGCGACCGTCCGCAACTTCGTGGAGCTGGCCGAGGGCACCAAGGAGTACAAGGACCCGCGGACCGGTCAGACCGGCAGCGGCCCGTACTACGACGGCACCATCTCGCACCGGGTCATCGCCGGTTTCATGATCCAGCTGGGCGACCCGACCGGCACCGGCCGGGGCGGTCCCGGCTTCCAGTTCGGTGACGAGTTCCACCCGGAGCTCTCCTTCGACCGCCCGTACCTGCTCGCCATGGCGAACGCCGGCCCGGGCACGAACGGCTCGCAGTTCTTCATCACGGTGGCGCCGACCCCGCACCTGAACCGCCGGCACACGATCTTCGGTCAGGTCGCCGACGAGCAGTCCGCCAAGGTCGTCGACTCGATCGCGAACACCCCCACCGGCCCGGGCGACCGGCCGCGCGAGGACGTCGTGGTCGAGCGCGTGGAGATCGAGCGTTCCTGACAGCTCAAGGTACCTTTGGTGCCATGAGTGAGGCTCCCTCGACGATTCCGATGTGCTACCGCCATCCGTCGCGGGAAACACTGATCAAGTGCAGCCGGTGCGAGCGTCCGATCTGCACCAGTTGCATGAACGACGCGTCCGTCGGCCACCAGTGCCCGGACTGCGTCAAAGAGGGACGCCGTGGTCAGCGGCCGGCACGCACCGCCTTCGGCGGGAGCCGTGCCGGCCAGCTCGGCTACGCCACCATCACGATCATCGCGATCAACGTGCTGGTCATGGTGGCGTCCGTGATCGTCGGCGGCCCGCGGGCTATCGCCGGCGGCGGGGGCGGCTTCGGCGGCCTGCTCGGCTCCGGCACCTCGGTGACCGACTTCGGCGAGGTGCTCGGCCTCGCCTACTACCCGGACGGCGAGCTGCACGGCATCGCCAACGGCGAGTGGTACCGGCTGGTCACCGGCATGTTCCTGCACTACGGCGTGCTGCACCTGCTGCTCAACATGATGCTGGTGCTCCAGCTCGGCCGCTATCTCGAGGCCCAGCTCGGCCCGCTGCGCTTCGTCGCGCTCTACCTGCTCGCCGGGTTCGGCGGCAACGTGGCGGCCTACCTCTTCCAGGCGCCGAACCAGCCCTCGGCGGGCGCCTCGACGGCGACGTTCGGCCTGGTCATCGCGGCCATCGTGCTGAACCGGCGCACCCGGCGCGACTCCAGTCAGCTGATCCCGCTCCTGGTGATCAACCTGATCTTCACGTTCACCATCCCGGGCATCTCGATCGCCGGGCACGTCGGCGGTTTGGTGGCCGGCGCGGTGGCGTGTGCCGCCCTGGTCTACGCGAGCCAGCCGAACCGCGCGGTGAAACAGGTGGCCGGCTGCTCGCTCATCCTGGTCGCGCTGGTGGTGGCCGCCGTGGCGCGGACGATGAGCCTGCTGGCCTAGGTTCTAGGTGCGCAGGTCGGCGAGCCGGGTGACGACGTCCTCCGGCAGCGCGCCGAGGTCGTTCGCGCTGTACAGATACAGGGCGTCACCCGCGTCGATCTCGAGCAGCTCGCTCTTGAGGCCCCGGCGGGTGCTGTGCTCCACCCGTACCCTCTCGATGGCCGACCATGGCAGATGCCGGCGGCGGGCGATGCCGGTGACCACCGTGATCCCCTCGGTGTCCGCCGCGAGGCGGACCGGCACCAGAAGATCCCGCAGCGCCCACCCGGTGAGGCCCACCGTGACCAGGCCCGCGAGAACCCAGCGCACCGGATCGCCCTGCGCGAACGCGGCGGCCAGCACCAGCGCGGCGACCGCGCCCATCAGCTTCGTGACCGGCAGGACCGGCTTGACGCGCCATTGCATGTCACAACTATGTCAGCGCGTCACAGAATGACCAGCGCCACGTTCGCCGGGCGGCTGTAATTCGATATTCAGTGAGGTCGGCCGACTCCTCATCCGTTCATCCCGCGTTAAGAATCACATGGACGTGTTCGCCAGGACGTTCCACCAAGCCGCAGACGCCGGATCGGCCAGCCCGGCCGCGAACCGGCACATGACGATCTTCCGTAGTTGCGTCGACCAGGATGACGCCGCCGTGCTGGTGGCCCGGTGCGCCAAGTCCGGCCTGCTCTTCTCCGGCGGCTCCTACCTGATGCTGACCCAGCGCCGCCTCGTGGTCATCCAGGAGATGCGGCCGCTGCACCGGCAGCGCCTGCACCTCAACGCCAATCTGCGCCATCTCAGCAACGTGAGCTGGCAGCTCTCCCGATCGGGCATCGAGCTCGCCCTCACCGCCGTGGACGGGGTGCGGGAGAGTTTCCGGCTGCGGCTCGGGGACGCCGCGACGGTGTGGCGGGTCGAGGAGCTGCTCCGGCAGGCGTTCCACGGCCGGCGTGCCGAGCCGGTCGCCGTTCCCGCCGCCCGCAGGCCGCTGGCCGCGCCGGTCCTCGCCTGATCGCTCTCTCTACGCCAGGAATTCGGTTATCGAGCGGCGTAGGCCCGCCGGGTCGAGGCCGTGCTCGCGGGCGTGGTCGCGCCAGGTGCCGTAGCGGCGGACCTCCGCACTGCCGGGCCCGAGGTGCAACGAGCGGTGCGGGCGGTTCTGGAGGATCTCGCTGATCAGCCGGGCCGACGTGCCGGCCAGGTAGGGCTCCACCACCACTATCTCCTGATTCATCAGCGTATTGATGGCGTCCTTCGCCATCGGGCGCGGCGTGTTCGTGTAGAGCACCGTCACGTCGAGGCCCTCGACCGCCTTCAGCACCGGATCCAGCATCGGGCCGACCGCCACCACCAGGGGGCCACCGGTCCGGAGCACGCTGCCGTCGGCGTGCGCCTCCCGGTTCTCCTGCACCGAGAGGCGCACGTAGACCCGGTCGTCGTGCCGCGCCGCCGCCCGGAGCAGGCCGGGGACCTCGTCCCGGTGACCCGGGACGTGCACGGTCCAGCCCTCCAGGGTGTCGAGCAGCGCGACGTCACCCGGCGACTGGTGGGTGTATCCCTCGGCCGCGGCGTCGTACGAGGCGCCGATGCTCACCAGCACCGCGCCCGCCTCCTGATGCCCGAGGTCCAGCTTGATCTGCTCGTAGGCGCGGTCGACCAGGAACGGCGCGTAGGAGTGCAGGAACGGCCGCATCCCGGTGAGCGCCAGCCCGCCGCCGACGCCGGCCATCAGCTGCTCGCGGATGCCGACGTTGAAGACCCGATCGGGATGTCTCCGCAGCGCCGGCGCGAACGCGTCCCCGGAGATGTCGGCGATCACGAGGGCGGTACGCGGGTCCTCCTCGAGCAGGGCGGTGGTGGTGGCGACGAATGTCTCGCGCATGATGCTCAGCCTCGCTTCGGTTCGACGGTGGCGACGACGAGTTGCGTCTCCGCCGGGTTCTTCAGGGCCTTCTCGATGGCGTCGTGGTCCCGCCCGTCGACGACGTCGACACTCCAGCCGGGGAACCGCGCCGCGATGCCGCCCGGCCAGCCGTGCGTCGACGATCGGTTGTCGATGACGATCGCGGTGAGCGGCAGCCGGACCGCCGCGGCGTACGCGATCGCCTCGTGGTTCGACCCCTCATCCAGTTCCGCGTCGCCGACCAGCACGAACGTGCGCGTACCGGTGAAACCCTGGGCGCGCAGGCCGAGCGCGGTCCCGACGGCCAGGCCGAGCCCGTGCCCGAGCGAGCCGGTGCCGGCCTCGACGCCCGGGATCAGCACCCGGTCCGGGTGGTGGCCGAGCGGGCTCTCCCAGCCGCCGAGATCGTCGAGCCACTCCTCGGGGATGAAGCCCTTGGCGGCCAGGACGGCGTAGTAGGCGGCCGGTCCGTGGCCCTTCGACAGCAGGAAGCGGTCGCGGTCGGGTTCCTCCGCCGTGGCGGGCGTGACGTTGAGGACCCGGTCGTAGAGCACCCAGAGCACGTCCAGTGTGGAGTGCGCGCTCGGGGCGTGCTTCGCGTCACCGGTGATCCGGCTCAGAAGCGTGTGCAACGGATTGGTGGGTGCGCTGAGAGCGGTCATGTGTCTAGGCTGCAAGTTGAAGTTCACTTCAGCTCAAGCTTGTTTCCCGGGGGGATTTCGATGGAGTCGCTGACGATCGGCGAACTGGCTGCCCGCAGCGGAGTGGCGCCGTCCGCGCTGCGCTTCTACGAGCGGGAGGGCCTGATCCACGCCAGTCGCACCGGCGGCAACCAGCGAAGATACGACCGCGCCGAGCTGCGCCGCGTGGCCTTCATCAAGATCGCTCAGCAGGTCGGGGTGTCGCTCGACGAGATCCGCGAGGCGCTGGCATCCCTCCCCGAGAACCGCACGCCGACGAAGGGCGACTGGTCCCGCCTCTCGGCGCGCTGGCGGCATCGGCTCGAGGAGCGGATCGCCGTCCTGGAACGGCTCCGCGACCAGCTCACCGGCTGCATCGGCTGCGGCTGCCTCTCCCTGCAACGATGCAAGCTCGTCAACCCGAGCGACCGCCTGGCCGGGCGGGGCGCCGGCCCCCAGATGGTCCTCAACCCACCCGGCGACTGAGCCGCCCTCCTCATGTGGGGAGTTGAGGCGCGATCCGCACCCGAACTCAACACGCTGCTGGGTTAGCGGCGCCGTGTGGGAAGTTGGGGCGCGGATCGCACCCGAACTCGACACGCTGCCGGGTTGGTGGCGCTGTGTGGGGAGTTGGGGCGCGGATCGCACCCGAAGTCGACACGCCGGTGGTGGGCGCGGTTGGGATGGCGAACCCCGAGCCGGGGCTGTGGCCTTGCCCACCACTGGTGGTTGGTCTGGAGCTCGACCGGCCGCCCGGCGTGAGCCGCGCCGCCGGGGCCGGGCCGCGGCGGGATGGTCGCGGGCGTGCCCATGCACCGGTAGCGAAACCCGCGCAACGGCCGGGACCGGGCGTCCCGGCCCGCGTCGTGGCCCCGGGGCGGCCATGGTCGGCGGGACGGCCATCGCCTCGTACTCATGCTGGTCTTGCGTTTCAGCAGCTCAAGGCGGCTGGTTGAGAGCGGAGGACGTGGGATTCGAACCCACGATGAGTTTCCCCATACCGGTTTTCAAGACCGGCGCCATCGGCCACTAGGCGAGTCCTCCAGGCGGTGCCGCTCCAGTTTGCCACCCGCCCGCGTTTCGTGTCGTACCGGTGGGGCAGAGTCGGCCTCATGCACGCCATCGTGATCGAGGACAAGCGGCTGGTCTGGGCGGATGTGCCCGACCCGGAGCCGAAGACGGGCGAGGTCGTCGTCGATGTGACGGCTTCGGCGGTGAACCGGGCTGATGTGCTTCAGCGGCAGGGGTTCTATCCTCCGCCGCCCGGCGCGCCCGACCATCCGGGGCTGGAGTGCTCCGGGGTGATCAGCGCGATCGGGGAGGGGGTGACCGGTCATCACGTCGGGGAGCGGGTGTGTGCGCTGCTCGCCGGCGGGGGCTATGCGGAGAAGGTCGCCGTGCCGGCCGGGCAGATCCTGAGCATTCCGGCCGGGTTGTCGCTCGTGGAGGCGGCGACGCTGCCCGAGGTGGCGTGCACGGTGTGGTCCAACGTGGTCGACCGCGACCGGCTGAAGACCGACGAGACGCTGCTCGTGCACGGTGGCGGGAGCGGCATCGGCACGTTCGCGATCCAGCTGGGGGTGGCGCTGGGCGCGACGGTCCTGGTCACCGCCCGGGCGGAGAAGCACGAGCGGTTGCTTGCGCTGGGTGCGTCGCTCGCGGTGGATTACAAGACCGAGGATTTCGTACGGTCGGTGCTGGACTTCACGGGCGGGCGGGGCGCCGATGTGATCCTCGACATCGTCGGGGCGAAATACCTGTCCCGCAACATCGAGGCGCTGGCCCCGAACGGCCGGATCACCGTGATCGGCATGCAGGGCGGCGCGAAGGCCGAGCTCGACCTGGGTGCGCTCATGGCGAAGCGCGGCCGGGTGTCGTCGACGTCGCTGCGGGCCCGCCCGGTCGACGACAAGGCCCGGATTGTCGCCGGCGTGCGCGACCAGGTGTGGCCGCTCGTCGCCGCCGGGCTCATCAAGCCGATCATCCACAGCACGTTCCCGATGGCGGAGGCGGCCGAGGCGCAGCGGCTCATGGAGTCCAGCGAGCACCTCGGGAAGATCGTTCTCACTCTTTAGAGGGAACAATCCTGGAGGCATATGCCGGATAAAGTCGGATATGCGGCGAGTCGCCACGGTGATCGGACGTGCCGAACCCAGCATGGACGGACAGCGCGTCCGTTGGTCGCGTCTGCAACCGACCGCTGGGGGACTCCGTGACGTACGCACCGCACCGTTCCGCGCCGCCCGCCGTCGTGGAGGACTACGACGGGCTGGACCCCGGGACGGCGGCGCTGCGGACCAGGCTCTGGATCGCCGGAGGGATCGTCGCGGTCGTCGCGCTGATCTCCTTCGGCGTCTGGGCCGTGGTGACGGCCGAGAGCCGGCCCGCTGTGGTCGCCTCGAACGCGCCGGGTGTGGCGACGGCCGGCCACTTCGAATTCGTCGTGAAGGGTGTCCGATGCGGCCTCGACTCGGTCGGGCCGGACGGGCTGCAACAACGGGCGAGCGGCCATTTCTGCCTGCTCGACGTTTCGGTGAAGAACACCGGCTCCGAGCCGGAGCTCTTCGACAGCGGTTCGCAGCGGGTCTACGACACCAACGGCGTAGCCTACGCCGCCGCTGATCAGGCCGCGGTGTTTCTGAACGATCGCAACCCGACATTGCTCAACGAGATCCCGCCGGGTGGCACGGTGGACGGGGTCCTGCCGTTCGACGTGCCGACCGACGTGGAGCTGGTCGAGGTCTCGGTGCACGGGGCGCTGTCCACACCGGGCGTACGCATCACCCTCCCACCGGCCGGGTGACCGTAGCGAGTTTATCTTTTCGAGATCGGGGGGATCAATTAGCTGAATCCTGCCCCGAATCATTCGATGTTGTGTTGGCATGGTCCACGGAATACGCATGGTTGTCCGGGTTCCCATTGCCCACCTTCGACGGAGGCAATGGCGCGGCAAGCAGTATCCGCCGCGCTGCATGGGATTCGCGTGAGTGCCCCGGGCCTATTTCGGAGGCAACACTGCACGGTTCGTCCACCCGCCGGGTGCTGACCGTGGGCGCGCTAGCGCTCGCCGTCATCGCGCCGGCCCTAGAGCCCGCCGAGCACGCCGCGGAAGCAATGCCCGCCGCGCCCCTGCCGGCCACACCGGAGGCCCCCGGCCTCGAACTCCCCGACTTCAACACCGGGCTGCTCCAAGCGCGTATGGCGGCCCAGCAGAGGGCCTCCCGTTCGATGGTGCGCCGGCCGGCGGTGCTGCGGCCCAACGTCCGTCCCGTCGCCTCGCCGGCGCTCCGGCGCCCGGTGGCGGTCCAGCCGGGTCGCGCGGCACGCGTGGCGGCGCAGCCCGGACGCGCGGCACGCGTGATCGCGTCCCGTGCGGCCGGCGGGGTCGCCCGGAAGGCGGCGGTCTCCCGGAATCGGATCGCCGTGCAGCAGAAGCGCGTGACGGTCGCGAAGCGCGGCGCCCTCTCGGTGCGCAAGACGACGCGGAGCACCACGGTCCGGCGTCTGCGGTCGGCCGGCGCCGGCGCGGGCCGGAACATGAGCGCCGTGATCGCCTTCGCCCGCTCCCAGGTGGGCAAGCGCTACGTGCGCGGCGGTGAGGGCCCGCACGGGTTCGACTGCTCCGGCTTCACGAAGCGGGCCTACGCGAGGGTGGGGATGAGCCTGCCGCACTCCTCGGGCGGGCAGGCGCGGCGCGCGCGTACCGTCTCCCGGTCCCAGGCCCGTCCCGGCGACCTGGTGGTCGGTCCCGGGCACGTGGGCATCTACATGGGCCGCGGCATGATGATCGACGCCGGGAACAGCCGGACGGGGGTCGTCTACCGCAAGGTCTACCGAGGTCTGCGAGTGGCTCGCGTCAACTGAGACGGAAAGCAGTAGGCACCCGCCGGAAGGCGGGTGCCCACTCGCTCTATCGCAACCGGGCGCGGGGATCTCTGCCGCACACACCCGGTCGGATGTCTGACACCAGAGTCGCCCAGCATGCTCACAGGTATGCGCACCACCTGTGCGTTTACCCGGACGAGTGACGGCTCGCCGCAATGCGGACGAAAGGCGCTCGTGACCTCGGACGGTTAATCTCGGCCCATCGTGGGAAAACCTGATCAGTTCATCACCACGCCGCCGGAGGCCTTCATGAGTCTTGACCGTGCCCTGGCTCCCGACCCTTACGATCTCTTGCCGCCGGTCCCGTCCTTCACGGTGACCAGCACGGACGTGACGGACGGGCAGCCGCTCGACGAGCTGTTCGCGCACACCAGCGTGGGCGGGAAGAACCTCTCGCCGCAGTTGACCTGGTCCGGCTTCCCGGACGAGACGCGCGGATTCGTGGTGACCTGCTTCGACCCGGACGCCCCCACGGGCAGCGGTTTCTGGCACTGGGTGCTGGTGAACCTGCCGGTGTCGGTCACGTCACTCGACCGCGGTGTCGACCCGCTCCCCGATGGTGCGTTCTGCGTCCGCAACGACTACGGCGAGCAGAACTACGGCGGTGCCGCGCCGCCGCCCGGCGACCGCCCGCACCGCTACGTCTTCGCGGTGCACGCGATCGACGTGGACCGCCTCGAGGTGACGCCGGACGCCTCGCCGGCCTATGTCGGCTTCAACCTCGCGTTCCACACCCTGGCCCGGGCCACCCTGCGCCCGACGTTCCAGGTTCGGGGCTGAGGTGCTCGGTTCGGATCCGACATGAAAAGGCCGCCGGTTCGCCGGCGGCCTTTTCCGTGTACGAGATCAGGCGGCGGGCACCTTCGCCACGCAGAAGACGGACTGGCCGAACGGCGGCCGGACGATCTTCTCGGCGGCCTTCGTCACCGGCAGCACCAGCGAGTCGTAGATCTTGACCATCGGGCCCTCCTTCGGCGCCAGCTTGAAGATGCTGGTCGCCGTGTAGTACCCGAGGAGGCCCAGCGCGTTCGCGTAGTGCAGCTTCTCGATCTCCAGGCCGGCCTCGACGAACGCGGCGGAGAGGGTCTTCTTGGTGTAGCGCCGGATGTGCCCGGTCGCGTAGTCGACGTCACTCATCGCGAACATGAACGCGGGCACGATGATGATCACTCGACCGCCGGGGCGGACCAGTTCCTTCATGCTGGTGAGCGCGCCGACGTGGTCCTCGATGTGCTCGAGGACGTTGTAGGACACGGCCGCGCTGTACTCCCCGTTCGCCTCCGGCGCCGGCAGGAGCATCTGCTTCACGTCGATGTTCGGATAGTCCGCCATCCGCTCCTTGAGCAGGACGAGACGATCCGGGTCGGCCTCGGTCGCGGTGAACCGCGGGAGGTGCTCCGACCATTCGATCGCGTAGTCACCGAGGCCGCTACCGATCTCGATCGGGTTGTCCCCGAGGTACGGGAGCGCGAGCTCGACGAACCACCGGCGGTGGTTCACGGCCGTGGCGAGGCCTTCGAGCACTTCGGACTGGATCCGCTGGTCTCCAGTGATGTCTGCCATAGGTGAGGTTCCCTCATCTTGCCGATCTGAGCTGACAGCGGGACCGGAGAAGTTAACCACTTGACGCGCCTATCCGAAAGTTGACCACCGGGCGCCGCCGATTTTTTGGCCTGATTGAGACATAGGCGGGTCGGTACTCGTTCGAGTTACGCGCTGAAAGCTTCCTGTGTAGCCGGACACGGAGAGCACGCGGAAAACACGCGTACATATCGGCTCTATCACGCATCGGGCGCTCGCCGCTGAACTCTTCGGAACCTCGGTTAGGCTCGCCGATGCTATGACGATTACGGGTTTTGACTCGACAGGCCAGTCGACCGGCGAGAACGTTCTTCCGCCGCGCCAAGCGACCGCCGACGACGACCTGGACGCGGAACTGATCGCCCTCGAGGGCGACGTGCAGGTGAGTGCGCCGGCCGCTGTCGCGCCGGCTGTGGAAACCACTGAAGAGCAGGAGATACGCCCTGCTCGACGCCGCCTCCCGTGGCGTGCGCTCACGTGGCACGACGTGCTGGCGATCGGCACTTTCCTGGCCGTCGCCCTCTTCGTCACCGCGCCGTTGTGGCTCAATCTTGATCATGAGTTGCGCGATGATCCACAGGATCAGGCATTCTTCGAGTGGATGCTGGCGCACGGTGCCCGGGTGCTCACGGATGGCGTATATCCGTTCTTCTCGGACCGGCTGAATTACCCCGACGGGGTGAACATGATGGCCAACACGTCAGTGCTGGCCGTTTCCCTGCCACTGACGCCGATCACTCTTCTGTTCGGTCCGCATGTGGCCTTCAACGTATTTCTCACCGGCGCATTGGCATTAACCGGCACTTCGTGGTATCTGGTGCTCTCGCGCAGGTTCGTCACGTCCCGCCTGGCGGCCTGGGTCGGCGCGCTCTTCTGCACCTTCGCGCCGAGCATGGTGTCGCACGCCGGCGGCCACCCGAACATCGTCTCGCAGTTCCTCGTCCCGCTGATCATCTGGCGGACGCTGGAGCTCCGCGTCCCGCGCCGGTCCATGCGCAACGGGCTGATCCTCGCCGGGCTGCTGATCTGGCAGGCGTTCATCAACCTCGAGATCCTGTTCATGACCGCGGTCGGCGTCGGCATCTTCTGCGTCGTCATGGCGATCGTCCGGCGTAAGGCGCACCGCGGCGAGGTGCTCACCTTCATCCGGGGCCTCGGCGTGACCGCGGCGGCGACCCTGGCCGTGCTGGCCTACCCGCTGAGCGTGCAGTTCTTCGGGCCGCAGAGCTACCAGGGCCTCGCCACGTTCGTCCGGAACTTCGGCGCCGACCTGGCCTCGTTCCCGGCGTACGCGAGCCGGTCGGTGGCCGGCAACGAGACGGTCGCGGCCGGCCTCACGCAGAACCCGGCCGAGGAGAACGCCTTCTTCGGCTGGGGCCTGATCATCCTCTTCCTCGGCCTGGTGCTGTGGATGCGCAGGTCTGTGGCGGTGCTCACGGTCGGCGCGATCGCGGTCTTCTTCGCGGCGATGTCGCTCGGCCCGCGCATCTACGTGAACGGCGTGAACACCGGCATCCCCGGCATCTGGTCGATCATGCACAGCATCCCGGTGCTCGACTCGGCCGTGCCGACCCGCTGGGCCATGGCGATCGCGCCGATGGTCGGCATCGTGCTCGCCCTCGGCTGCCAGCGCGCGGCCGACATGATCCGTACCCAGCCGCAGTCGCGCGGCCCGGTCCGGGTGGCGATGATCACGGCGGTGGCGATGGCCCTCGTGCCGCTCGCCCCGACCCCGCTGCAGACCACGCTGATGGACCCGGTCCCCGAGTTCGTCACGTCCGGCGCCTGGAAGCAGTACGTCGACGAGGAGCACACCCTCGTCGCCCTGCCGCTGCCCGACTCCAGCTACCCCGACCCGCTGCGCTGGACCGCTTACACCGGCCAGGACATGCGGATCGCCGGCGCCTACGCCCTGCTGCCGAACCAGGACCCGCGCAACCCGGACGACCGCACCGCGATCTTCTCGCCCCCGTGGCGGCCCACCAGCGGCCTGATGTCCTCGATCCGCCAGGGCAACCCGATCCCGGAGATCACCGACACCCGGCGCGAGATGACCCTGGCCGACCTGCGGTTCTGGAAGGCCGGCGTGGTCGTACTGACGCCGCAGACCCGCGACATCGAGATGCTGCGGGCCTTCTCCGACCTGATCGGTTTCCGCCCCACCTGGACCGCCGGGGTCTGGATGTGGGACGTGCGGGCCCTGGTCGACGACCCGGACGCGACAGTCACCGCGACCGCCACCCGCTGACCGTCCCGCGCCGGCGGCTTCTCGCCGCCGGCGTGTGTCGGCGTCGGCTCTCCGCCGCCGGCGTGTGTTCAAAAAATCGGTGATCGCGTGCAACCCTTTCCGGTCGGCTGAGCCTCTTAGCTCGACGGAGGGAGCACAACCGAGTGGACACCGAAGACGCGGAGGATTTCCGCGAGTTCGTCCGCGGCCGATTCGACCAGTTGCGCGCACTCGCGTTCGTGACGTGTGGTGACTGGCAGACGGCGGAGGACGCCACGGCCGGCACCCTCGCGAAGCTGTACCGCCGCTGGGACAAGGTCACCACGCCGGACGCGTACGCCCGCACCATGGTGGTCCGCGCGGCCATCAACGAGAAGCGGAAGCCGTGGCGGCGCGAACGTTCGTACGGCAGCGATCTGCCGGACGCGGCGCTGCCCGATCACGCCGGCGTCGTCAACGAACGGCTGCGCCTTCACCATGCGCTCAGGAAGCTGCCGACCCGGCAGCGTGCGGTGCTCGTCCTGAGGTTCCTCGAGGGCCTCAGCGTCGAGGAGACCGCGGACGTCCTCAAATGCCGGCCCGGCACGGTCAAGAGCCAGTGCGCCCGGGGGCTGGCCTCGGCGCGGGCCCTGCTGGCCGCCGAAGACATCACCCTGTACGACGACGAAGAGGGGAACGAACGTGGGCTACGACATGCGGGACGTTTTGAAGTCGCTCGAGGCCACGCCGCCGCCTCCGGCGCGTACGACAACCGATGACATCATCGGCCGGGCCCGCCGGGCACGAGCCTGGCGCAACGCCGCCCTGGGCACCGGCGCCGCCGCCTGCCTCGCCGTGGCGGTGGCGGTCTCCGCGACCGTGCTGACCCAGCCCGGCCTCGACGACGCGCCGGCGGCCGGGCAACCGGGCCCGGACGCGTCGTTCTCGGCGCCGCCCGCCGAGCGGACCGATCCGCCGCTGCCCGTCGACCGGATCGACTTCAGCAGCGAGCTCGGCCAGTACCGGGTCGGCGCCTACCGGATCGGCCCGGCCGTCAAGGTCACCGGCGGGTACACCGAGCTGCCGGTCTACCACGACGGCACGACGCTGGGCGACGGCACTGCCACTCCGCTGGAGGTCGCGACCGTCGCCGTCTACGACGAGGGCGTCTACGACACCGCCCTGTTCGGCGGCGCCGGCGACACCACCCTGACCATCGGCGACCAGTACCCGGTGACCGTGGACGGCCGGGACGCGCTGGGCCGGGACTGGACCTACACCTCGCCGACCGACCCGGCGAAGAAGACTGTCATGTCCGCCCTGGCCTGGCAGTACGCCGACGACGCCTGGGCCACCCTGCTGCCCGGCTACGGGGGCCCCGACCTGTCGCGGGAGCAGGCGACGGAGATCGCCGCGGGGCTCACCACGTCGGGCAGGCGTGACCTGAAGGTCCCGTACCGATTGAAGTTCCTGCCCGAGGGCTGGCAGGCCGTCGCGGTGCGGCAGGCCGTCCCCGGCACCACCGACGCGGTCTCGGAGGTGTTCCTGCACGAGGGCCCGGTCGCCGACCCGGCCACCCGCATCGACGAGGTCCTTCCCGGCCATCTGAAGATCTCGGTGATGAAGGGCCTCGAACCCGGAAAGGCCGACTACATCGAGGACGAGGGCGTGCACTGCGTCGCCGGCCGGGAGAGCTGCGCGGTCGTCGAGGGCGAATACCGGATCGACCTGGAGGGCTACGGAGGCGCCCTTTCCAGCGACGCCATCAAGCGGATCGCCGAGGGCGTGCAGCTGCGCGACCCGGCCGATCAGGACACCTGGGTGACTGTCGACTTCTGATCCACTCACCGGTCGGCAGCTTCGGCCGCGCACCTTCCTGGTTGCGGGCCACGGTCGACCAGGCTCAGCAGGCGTCGTACTCGGGCGACCCGCACGCCGACCCGGCCCGCTGGCTCCGGCGGCGCGCCGCCGGAGCCGCGTCAACGGCGCTCCGGCGGCGAGGTGCCGGCTACTTGCCGCGGGACTTACGGGTGCTGCTCTTGTTGGCCTTCTGGATCGCGTCGACCAGCTCCGGCTTGGTCATCCGGGAGCGGCCGCTGATGTCCAGCTTCTTCGCCACGTCCATCAGATGCTGCTTGCTGGCGTTCGCGTCGACGCCACCGGCCGTCTTGGCCTTGGTGTCCCGGCCACCGGCGGCCTTGGAGTCGCTGGGGCCCTTCTTGCCCTTGGGCTCCCAGTGGTCGCCGACCTTCTCGAACGAGTGCTTGAGCGCCGCGAACGCCGTGCGGTGCGCCCGCTCGCCCTCGCCGTACTCCTCGACCGCGGAGTCGTGTGCCTTGACGTAGGTGTCCTGCGCCTTCTTCGGCGAGCGTTCGATCGTGCTCGGCATGTCCTTACGCGCCGGCATGACTACCTCCTTCACGACGATGACATCCCTGTGCGTGCCCGGCCGTGCGCCGCTGAAACCGTCCAGCGCAGGTCCTGGCCGCACCGCGGACCCGGATAGGACCTGGCGGACCGGTCCCTGCCCCGTGCTCGATCACTCAGCGGCGGAGGTAGGAGCCCAGACCGCCGAGTTCCTCACTGGCGATGAACACCGATCGCACGTTGAGGATCACTTCCTCGACATGCCGGGGACAGCCCCACGCCGAATCTCCCCACGAGTCAGCGACCTTGATCTCCGCCGGGGCATCGCACCCACCGTCGGCACCACCGAGTTGGCACACCCCCGGATGCGGCACACCGACCTGCGCCGCCGCGGCCACCCGCATCCGGGCGGCGAGCTCCGCGGCGGCATCGGCCCGCTGCTCCGCCTCAGCACGCAGCCGCTGCTCCTGGCGGGCCAACGCCTCCAGCTGCTGCGCCTGAGCCCGCGTGCGATCCAGTTCCTGCCGTAGCTTGATCTGCGCACTGGCCGCCTCCGCCAGCGTGTGCAGCGTCCGCACCTGCACCGGCGACCAGTCGCGGGCCTCGTCGGCGACCACGCACAACCCGCCGATGACGAACCCGCCCCGGTCGTGCACCGGCACACCCGCCCAGGCCCCGATTCCGAGCTGCTCGACCGCGGGCACATCCTTCATCCGTACGTCCTGACGCGCGTCCTCACTGATCAGCGGCGCATCGGTGGCGATCAGAATGTGGCACGGGCTCTCGTGCACCAGGTTCTGCCGCTGCTCCACCGGCAGGTCGGGCACGCCGACGCAGCTCTTCCAGAACGACCGCCGGTCGTCGACGACCGTGACGAAAGCCCGCCGGGCGCCGGTCACCTCCGCGGCCAGCCTGGTCAACGCGTCGAACTCCTCCTCCGGCTCGGTGTCCAGCAGCCCGGTGGACCGCACCGCGGCCAGCCGACCCGGATCGAACACCGCCGCCGGCAGCCCAGCAGCGCTCACCACGCCCACCCGACCAGCGATTCCACCATGGCCACGAGTGTAGAGAGGCGCCGACCGCCTCGCCCGCCGAGACGCCCGGCGCGCCCGGGGATGTACGGGCACGGCCCGCCTCCCCATGGGGAGACGGGCCGTGGGTTCGCTACCTGGTCAGTCGCTGATCCGCACCACACCCAGCACCGGGTTCTTCGTGCCACCCCGCTGGTTGTCGTAGATCACCTGACCACTGCGGGACGTCACGACCAGGCGCAGCGAGTCGGTCCGGTCGAGCGGCCGCTTGGAGTCGGTCGCGGTCACCTCGAACGTCACCTCCGCGCCGTTCGCCGTGCCGGCGCCCCGCAGCACCGCCTTGCCGTCCGCCGCCGCCAGCACCGTGAACGACGTGCCGCGCAGGTCGATTCCGGCCGCCGTGAAGCGCAGCTCTCCGGTGGGCAGGGTCGACTTCCTCGGGTACGCGGCGTGCAGCGCGAACGTGGCGGCGGACGCATGGCCGCAGGCCTTGTCGATCGTGCAGGAGCCCGCGGGCGAGGCCGTCACGCCGGCGCCCACGATCGCCGTCGCCGTGTCGTAGACCAGCACGTACGACTCCTTCGTCGCCTTGCCACCGTCGTCGTCGGCGACGGTGACCGTGATCGGGTAGCGGCCGGCCTTGGTGAACACGTGCGGGAGGGTCGCCGTGCCGCCGGCGGCGCCGCTCTCGTACGTCTTCGTGCCGATCTCCCACTTCGCGGTGTGCGTGTCGGCCGCGCCGGCGTCGGTGAAGGACGCTTCGAGGCGAACCGGGGCGCCGACCGCGACCACCGCACCGGCGGCCGGAGCCGTCAGCGTGACCGCCGGGGCCGCGTTCGCGACCTTCACGAGCCGGGTGGCGACGGCGTTGCCGCCCTTGTCGTCGGTGACCCGGACCTCGACGGTGCGGGCGCCGTCGTCGGTGAAGACGTGGCTCAGCGCGAAGGACCTGCCGTCGAGCCGGACCGGCTGCGGGCCGGATCCGTCGCCGAAGTCCGCGGTGGCCGTCCACACGTCGTCGTCGGGGTCGGTGATCGTGCCGGTGGCCGTCCACGTGCCGCCCTCGGTGAGCGACGCCGAGCCGGTGAACTCGACCGTGGGGGCCGTGTTCGGGGTCTGCGCCGGAACCACCGTGACGGTGAACTTCGCCGTGCTGGTGAGGCCGCCGTCGTCGCGGACGGTGACCGTCACCGGGTAGGCGCCGGGCTGCGCCCAGGTGTGGTCCAGGGTCAGTTCGCGCTCGTTCGGCTTCAGGTCCCGAACCGTTCCGTCGCCGTAGTCGGCCGTCGCCGTCCACGACTCCGAGGTCGGGTCGGTGAAGGTGACGGTCCGCTGGAACCGCTCGCCGGCGGTGAGCTCGGCGTCCGGACCGGCGGTGATCTCCGGTGCGGTGTTCGTTCCGGCCGCGGTGATCTCGTACCAGAACACGTCGACGGTCGAGTCACGCTTCGAGTCGGTGACCGTCAGCACGACGATGCCCTCCTCCGCCTCGGGGAACGTCCGGTTGATGCGAATGGTGCCGCCGCCACGTCCCTGTTCCATGTCGGCTTTCTCGTCCTGCATCCCGTTCCACGAGATGAGGGCGGTGTGCGTGTCATCGGCGTCCTCGTCGGTGAAGGGGATCTCCAGCTTCAGCGGCTGCCCTGCGGCGGCCTTCTGGATCTCCTCCGGAATCTTGATCACGGGGCGGTTGTTGGGCTCGATGCCCTTGCCGGACAGCTTCACCGTGAAGGCCGGCGCAGCGCCCTCCTCGGTGATGAACCGCAGCTCGCCGGTGGCCGGCCCGACCTCGGTCGGCGCGAAGCTGACCTCCACCGTGCACTTGTCGCCGGGTTTGAGCTCCGGGCACGCGTTGGTCTGCCGGAACGGGCCGGTCGTCTCGATGGCCAGCAGCTTCATCGCCGTGGGCTGCCGGTTGGTGAGCGTCACCGGGACCGGCCAGGCGGCCTGGCCGACGCGGACCGGGTCACCGAACGCGATCTCTTTACGGTCCAGCGCCTCCATGGCGGTCGCGGTCACCGACGCCGTGTTGTCGGCGAGCTGCGGGTCGGGCACCGCGACGCTGATCGCCTCGGCCGTGCTGACCAGCTTCTCGTTCTCCTTCGTCCCGGCGGTCACCTGACCGGTCACGGTGACCGTCGCGGTCGCGTCCTCCGGCAGCGACGAGACCGTCAGGCGAGCCGCGCCGTCCACCGTCTTGCAGGCGCCCCGGGTCGTCTCGCACTCCTTGATGCTCACCTGGCTCGGGAGCGTGACCGTCGCGCGGACGCCGGTGGCGGTGTCCGGGCCCGAGTTGGTCACCGTCGTCGTCCAGGTCACGGTCTGACCGGGCGCGGGAGTCAGGTGTGACACCGCGTGGTCGACGCGCAGGTCCGCGCTGGACGACGTCGGGTCGAGCAGGAACGAGCGGGCCTCCTTGGTGACCCTGCCGTCGGCGCGCAGCTCGGTGGTGGAGCCCATCGCGAGCAGCTGCCCCGAGGAGTTCACGTCGACCAGCGTGTCGATCGTCAGGCAGGGGCCGCTGACCCCGGCGCCGCAGAGCCGCTGGGCGAGCAGGTCGGCGAGCTGGTACTGCACGCCGTCCAGCCAGAGCACCGGCTTGCGGGAATTGTCGCTCCCGGCGAAGCCGGCGACCAGACCGGAGTTGTTGATCGCGGTCGCCTCACCGGGACCGAGGTCGACGCGCTCACCGTCCTTCCACACGTAGCCGTTCTCGCGGACCGTGTCGCCGTTGTTGCAGAGGTAGGTGCCGGCGATGTCGCCACGGTGGTTCACGCCGCTGGCGACACCGGATTCCCAACCCGGCCCGCACTCCGGTACGGGAAGCTTGGTGACCTGTCCGTTCGCGTACATCGCGGGCATCCACCGGTACGGGCCGGAGAAGTCCGAGGCGGTGACGTAGCCACCCACCACCGTGCCCCGGTCGTTCATCCGCCCCGCCGGGCGCCGGTAGTCCGACGTCCAGAACTTGGGGCTCTCCGGCGTCCGCTTCACGCTGCCGTCCGACCACAGGATCACGTTCGAGACGTTGCTGTTGTACGGCGTCACCGAACCGGCGATCTGACCCTTGTCGTTGATCGCCTCGGCGGCGCTGTCGCGTCCCCGTACGGACTCGTCGTGCAGATCCTTGACGGCGCCGCCGGACCAGACCGTCGCGTGCGAGACGTTTATCGACCCGTCGCCGACCGAAGCCGAGCCCACCACGTCACCGGCCTCGTTGATGCCGGCGCCGTAGGAGCCGCACGGCCCCTTCGCCTCGTCGCAGGGGAGCCGGTCCAGCTCGGTGAACGTGCCGTCCTCCCAGCGCACGGCACGCCTGCGCTGATCGGTGCCGGTACCGGACCCGGCGCCGGTGACCACTGTCGCCGCGACCTGGCCCCGGTCGTTGAGGTCGTTGGCGACGGTGTTCATCGCCCAGCCGCCCGGCAGCGCGCCGAGCTCCTCGACCGCGTACCGGCCGAACTTCGCCACCACCTCGTGGTCGCGGTCCATGGTGAGGGTGAGCGCACCGGCCGGCTTGGCGACCCCGTCCACGGTCCAGCCGAGCGGCATTCGTCCGGCCTCGGCCTTGGCGGTGAGGGTGACGGTGGTGCCGGCCCGGTAGACCGGCTGCTGCGGGTCGACGGCGACGGTGCCACCGGGCTGCGGCGTCACGTCGAGCTTGAACTCGCGGGTGTCCGGTCGCTGCACGTGGATGGTGGTGTGCGTGATGCGCTTGCCGGCCGCGGTGTCGGCGCGGACCGTGGCCGAGTAGTCGCCGTCCGGCAGAGCGTCGGTGACGACCCGGAAGACGCCGTCGCCCTCGTCGGTGAGCGTCAGGTCGGTGCGCTGCTTCTTCGCGTCGAGCAGCGTCGCCGTCGCGTTGCTTCCGGCGGCGCCGCTCACGGTGGCGGTGATCGTCGCCCGGCCGGTGTCGTCGGCCTTCGCGTCCGCCTTGATCGTCACCGGGTTGCCGGCCACCCAGGCGGCGAACGCGGCCGGGATCTCCTCGGCGCCCGTGTTGGTGACCTCGATCGTCCACGTACCCGTGACCTGATTCGTCACCGAGAGCGTCTGGATCGGCTGCCGGGCCTCGGCGCTCTGCGGCTCGTAACCCGATGCGACGGTGCCGTCCGGCTTCTTCAGCGTGACGCCGACCGTCGGCGGCAGGGCCGCGGTGACACCGAACGCCTCGCCCTCCGGCACCTCGAACGTCAGCGTCTTGCTGTCACCGGCGGCCACCGTGGCGGCCGGCACGGCGAACGTCGTGGCGGAGTCGCCGGCCGGTGCCGCGGCCGCGGCCTTCTTCTTCGCCGGCTCGTAGGCGCCGGCCGAGAGCGAGGCCAGGCGCGGCTTGACGTAGTTCTCGAACTCGTCCGCGGACTCCGTCATCTCCAGGTGGTCGATCCCGGTCCACGGGATGTCCTGGTAGATGTACTGGGCGCTCGGGATCGGCACCACGATGTCGCCGTCCGGGAACGGGAAACAGGGCACCCGGTGACCGTGCCCGACCATGTTGGACACCGGCACGCCGCGGAGATTGGTGATCTCCTGGTTGAAGACCCCGGTCATGTATTTGGGCGTCAGCTGCAGGGTCGCCGGCATGTACGGGGCGATGTCCGGGATGCGGTAGGTGTCGCTGCCCGGAAGGTCGAGCAGGAAGTCCGCGCAGGGTGAGCCCATGTTCGGCGTACCGAGCTGGATCAGGCGGTTCACGACCGGCTTGTCGTCGAGCGACGGCGGCATGTCCTCCTGGATGTACTGCCGGGAGATCAGCCCGCCCATCGAGTGGGCGACGATGTCGACGTGGTACGCCCCGGTCACCTTCCGGATGCCGTCGATGTACACGGCCTGCTCCGTGGCGTTCTGCAGCAGGGTGTTGGTCGGCATCAGCGGCCGGAACATGTCGCCGGTCTTCAGCACGCCGGGAGCCTGGCCGTCACCGACCGCGTAGCCCTTGAGCAGCGGGTGGCCCTTGGCCAGGATCGGGGCGTACTTGCCCCACGACGCCTCGGCGTTGCTCTTGTAGCCGTGCGTGAGGATGACCGGCTTCGGCCGGACCACGATCGGCGCGCTGCGGGAGTCCTTGACCACCCCACCGCTGACCAGCTTCGCCTCGATGGTCCGGTCGGAGCCCGGCTGATCGCCGTTCTTCCAGGCGAACCCGGCCGTATCCCACTCCACCCGCTCGAACGTCGTCTCACCGGGGTTGAGGATCACGTCGAGGGTGCCGCCGGGCAGCTTCTTGCCGGAGACCTTCTCGGTCAGCTGCAGCTGGGTGAAGATGAACCAGTCGCTGCGGTTGCGCAGCTTGACACTGATCCGGACCCGGTTCCCGTCGACGGTGCCGCTCTCGGTGACCGGATTCCACGCGGGCGACGGGTAGCTCTGCGTCTCCAGCGTCACCGACTCGATGACCGGGCCCTGCGGCGCCAGGTCCATCAGGAACGCGTGGTCGAACTCGGCGCCGGCCGGGCGGCCGATGCCGGCGATCTGCCCGACGTCGTTGATGGCGACGGCCTCGGTGAGCGTCCACCCGGACCCGGCGGGCAGCAGGGTGTTGAGATCGGTGTAGGTGCCGTCCTGGAACAGGGCAGCACGCGTCTTGCCGTCGACGAGGAAGAACTTGCCCACCGCCGTGCCGGCGTTGTTGATCCCGTTCGCGGTGCCGCCCTGCGGTGTGATGGGCGACCGGGGCCGGCCCTCGGCGTCCCAGATGACCGGCACGTATCCACCGGTCGGGTCGACGGCGTAGCCGGCGACCTCACCCTTCTGGTTGATGCCACCGGCCGAGGTCCCCTCGCCGGCCCACTGCAGCAGGTCCTTGTACGGATCCAGCGGCATTCCCGGCCGCGAGCGGAAAGCGCGCAGGTTCCGCTCCTTGTCGTCGGTGATGTCGCCCATACCGACGACCTGCCCGGCGTCGTTCATGTCCATCACGCCGAATTCCCAGGCGTAGGAACCGCTGAGCACCATCTTCTCGCCGTTCGGCTCACGGACGTAGGAGGTGCCGGCGGTCTGGCGCTTCTTGTTGACGGCCCCCGGCCAGCCGGAGTCGAGGAACTCCACCTGCCCGTTCTCCCACAGGAAGGCCTGTTTCTCCTTCTTGTAGTCGGCCTCACCCAGGACCACACCGTCGTCGGTGATGTCCAGGGCGTAACCGTCGTGCAGATCCTCCGGAAAGCTCTCCGCCAGGGACGTCTGTCCCCCGCGTTCGAAGAGCGTGGGCACGATGTGCTGCCCATCGGGGGTCCAGACACCACCGACGACCTGACCACGGTTGTTCATCGCGCGGATGCCGCCGCCGTGGGAGAGAACGCCGAGATCGGTGAGCTCCACGCCGGCGGATGTGGGCGGATCATCAACTGCTGCGGCCGGTGACGATGGGAGCGCGACGATCGCCGTGGCGGACAGCGCGAGAAGCGCCGGCAGCACGGCGAACCGGTGGAACCGGCGGCGCGCGACTTTCGCTGACAAGAGAATCTCCGGGATCGACGGGCCACCGCAGAGTGCGGCGGATCGTCGGAAGCCTCCCGCCCCGGCCTTGGCGCGCCCTTGTCGTCGGCGGGCGCAGGCGGCGACAAGAAAACGACAAGGTCGGTGGGCGACCCTTCCCCGGTGGACGATCCTTTACCCGAGGGCGACCCTTTCCCTCTACCCGATCCCGTGGCCGAGCCGGGGGACACCCTCGAGGACCTCTTCGGGCCGGCGAACCCCCAGCCGGTGTCAGCGGGTCTTCAGCCGCCCCAGGAAGAGGCCGGCTGACTGCTCGCGCGCGATCGCGCCGGCGCGCTCCCGATCCGCGGTGACCTGCTCCGCCGAGCCGCCGAGCCGCTGCGTCAGGGCGGCGTGCTGCAGGTGCAACCCGGCCAGGAAGAAGCGCTCGCCGATCCGCTCCGCCTCGGCGATGCCTCGCCCGCTGGCCGCCAGGGCGTCCTCCGGGCGTCCGGCCAAGCGCAGCGCGTCGGCCAGCGCGTACTCCATGATGTGCCCGAACATGTGACCCGCCGGCTGGGCCGAGAAGATCGCGATGCCGAGCTCGACGTCGGCGACGCCCTCCTCGGCGCGCCCGTGGTGCGCCCGGCCCCAGCCGCGTGGCAGCAGGCTGAACGCGACCAGCTGGGCGAACCCGTGTTTCTCGGCGACCGCGTACCCGTGTTCGCCGTGCCGCAGCGCATCCGCCGGGCGGTCCAGGAACACGGCTCGCCAGCCCTCCAGGATGTCGATGTAGGTAGCGGTGTAGGGGTCCCCGAGCGCCCGGTTGCGTGCCTCGGCGTCCCGGGACACCGCATCCGACGCCTCGATCTCACCCATCAACGCGAGCACCTTCGTGAGCCAGCCGCGTGCCGCGACCGCCGGGTGCTGCAGAAAGAATTCCAGGCGTACGGCGTCAGCGTGCCGATCGGCCAACTCGGCAGCCTGTTCGAGGTGCCGCTTCGCCTCCAGCAGCCGGCCCTGGTGGTAACGGACCTGGCCGGCGGCGTGGTGGAACGCCAGCGTCAGCATCGGATCACCGGTTCGATCAGCCGCCGACTCCATCTCCGCGGCGACCGTCTCGGCCATCGGGAAGTCGCCGGAGACCAGCGCGACGCCCCAGGTGCCCCAGAGCGCCGAGAGCAGATGCTCGGTGGAGCCGGTCTCGACCGCGAGCCGCAACGCGTGGCGGCGGTGCACCGCGACCTCCTCGGCGTTGTAGCCGTGGGTGAGGGTGAGCAGCGATCCGATCCGTACCCGGGTCTGCAGCTCCAACAGGCCGGCCGCCGCGCCGGGCACCGATCGGACCAGCTCCAACGCCCGGTCCAGATGACGCCGGGCTTCGCCGAAGGCGAGCCGGTCCTGGGCCGCCTCGGCGGCGACCAGGCTGAAGCGGACCGCCTTGGCCGGGTCGCCGACCATGCCGGCCGCCGCGTGGTGGTGCGCCAGGGCCGCCGCCACCGCCGTCAGGTTCCCCTCGTGCCGCCGCTCGAGCACTTCGGCGACCTGCGCGTGCAGGGCAGCCCGCCGCATCGGCCCGGTCACCGCGGCAAGCGTGTCCTGCACCAGGGCGTGAGCGAAGGACCAGGTGCTCGGGCTCTCCTCGCTCGGCGCCAGGATGCCGGCGGCGGCCGCCGGGTCCAGCGCCCCGGCCAGCTCCAACGGGGTACGCCCGCAGACCTCGCCGAGCACACCGACGTCGAAGCTCCGGCCGATCACCGCGGCCGTGGCGAGCAGTTCCCGGGTGGGTGTCCGGAGGTGCCGCAACCGTCGCTCGATGACGGCCCGGACCGTGGTCGGCACGGCCACCAGGGCACGACCCGAGATCTGGCGTTCCTCGCCGAGCAGCCGGACCAGTTCGGCGATGTAGAACGGGTTGCCGTCGGTGCGCCGGCGCAGCCGCTCGGCGGCCGCCTCGTCCACATCGGATCCGAGCCGGGTGGTGGCGAACAGGCGCACCTCCGGGACGCCGAGGCCGTGCAGCGCGATCCGCTCGGTGCCGGGGCGGCGGGCGAGCGCGGCGAGCAGGGTCTCACCCTGGACGCCGCCGTCCTCGGCCGGCGTCCGCACGGTCATCAGCAGGGCCAGCCCGCCGGACCGGGCGGTGAGGGCGACGTACTCGGTCAGCTCGGCCGACTCCGGGTCCGCCCAGTGCAGATCCTCCAGGACCACGGTGACCGGCCGCTCGGCCGCCATCGTCTCGAGAAAGGCGGTGACCGCGTCGTACAGGCGGGCGCGTGCCACCTCGGGCGCGCCGGCGACCGGGACGGCATGGCCGGCCGGAACCGCGTCGGACGGCAGGAGCAGAGCGGCCTCGGCCCCGCGGCCGTTCAGCGCGTCGGCCACGGCCTGCCCGCCACGGCGTCCGGCGAGCGTCGCGAGCACCTGCGCCCAGGGCCCGAAAGCCGGGCTGCCCGGGTGATCGAAGCATCTGCCCCAGGCCACGTCGGACACCTGGGCACTGCTCAGCACGACCTCCTCGACCAGGCGGGTCTTGCCGATGCCGGCCTCGCCGTAGATCACGATCCCGGCCGGCGCGCCGTCCCGGGCCCGCGCCAGCGCGTCCAGACATCGGCGCAGCTCCGGATCGCGGCCGACCATCTCGTCCCGGGTGCACCGCGGCGCCTCCGGCCGTGCCGCCGTGCCGAGTTCTGCCGCCGCGTCCTGCCGTGCCGTCGTGCCGGGCTCTGCCGCCGCGTCCTGCCGTGCCGTCGCGCCTTGTCGTGTCGCGGCGTCCGTTCCCGCGCCCGCCGCCGGGCCCGGCACCACGGCCGGCGGCGCCGGGTCCAGGCTGGGGTCCTGACGCAGAACCAGCGTGTGCAGCCGTTGCAGCGCCGGACCGGGGTCGACCCCGAGCTCCTCGGCGAGCAGCCGTTGCGCGTCCTCGTAGAGCCGCAGCGCCTCCGCCTGCCGGCCGAGCCGGTAGAGGGCGGTCATCAACGTGCCGCGCATACCCTCACGCAACGGGTGCGCGGTCACCACCTCGGGCAGCCAGCCCACCAGCGCCGATTCCCGGCCGAGGGCGAGATCCAGTTCGGCGGCCAGTTCGGTGGCGGCGAGGACCTGGTCTTCCAGCCGGCTCACCTCGTGGGCCAGGAAGTCCCCCGGGATACCGCCGTACGGCGTGCCCCGGTACAGCGAGAGCGCGTCGGTGACGTGCTCCCGCGCCACGTCGGGCCGCCCGGCCGCGATCGACCGGCGTGCCGCCGAGACGAGATCACCGAACCGGACCGCGTCGATGGTGGCGCCGTCCACGTCGAGGCGGTATCCCGGCGCCTGGGTCACGATGATGGGGCCGAGCCGTTTCCGCAGCCGGGAGATGCAGGAGTACAGCGACGCGGTGCCACCGGCCCCGGCGCCCTCACCCCAGATCCGGTCCAGCAGCACATCCGCCGGAACCACCCGACCGGCATCGATCAGCAGCGCGGCGAGCACGGCCCGGTGTTGCGGGCGGCCGACGTCGACCACTCGGTCCCCGTCACGTACCTGAAAGGGGCCGAGCACCTCAAAACGCACGTCGTTCCATCCCCCGCGCCGAAACTTGATCGCCGCGGCACCCTACTCGCAGACCCGCACCACGTCGACCGAAATTGATCCTGGGCTCAGCGGTCCGCGCTGGTGAGGGTCGGGTAGTCGGTGTATCCGCGGTGGTCGCCGCCGTAGAAGGTGGCGGGGTCGGGGTCGTTGAGCGGCGCGCCGGCCCGGATCCTGGCAGGCAGATCGGGGTTGGCCAGGGCCGCCGCACCCACCGCTACAACGTCGGCCAGACCCGCGTCCAGATCGGCGACCCGGCTGTCGAGGGGCGCGCCGGCCCGGTTGAGCAGCAACGCCGTCGGCCAACCGGCTCTCAGTTCGCCCAGTAGTTTTTCGTCACCGGCGTGGATCAGGTGCAGGTAGGCGAGGTTCAGCGGAGCCAGGGCGTCGATCAGGGCCGGGTAGAGCTCGCGGGTGTCGTTCTCGGTGATGTCGTTGTAGGGGTTGCCCGGGGAGAGCCGCAGGCCGGTGCGGGCAGCGCCGATCTGCTGGGCGACGGCCGCGGCGACTTCGAGGGCGAAGCGGATGCGGTTGGTCACCGTGCCGCCGTAGTCGTCGGTGCGCTGGTTGGCGTTGCTGGACAGGAACTGGTGGACCAGGTAGCCGTTGGCGCCGTGGATCTCGACGCCGTCGAACCCGGCCGCGACCGCTGCGGCGGCCGCGTGCCGGAACTCGTCCACCACGCCGGCGATCTCACCGGTCTCCAGCGCCCGCGGAACCGGCATCTCCTGCGGGCCGGAGGCGGTGAACATGACCCCCGCGGGGCGGACCGCGGACGGGGCGACCGGCCGCCGGTGGTGCGGGGTGTTGTCCGGGTGGGCGATCCGGCCGGTGTGCATGAGCTGGACGACGATGCGGCCGCCGGCGGCGTGCACCGCGTCGGTCACCTCGCGCCAGCCCTCGACATGGTCCTGGGTGTAGATGCCGGGGGTGAGCAGGTAGCCCTGTCCGTCGTCGGAGGGCTGGGTGCCCTCGGTGATGATCAGCGCCATCGACGCCCGCTGGGCGTAGTACTCGCGGTTGAGGTCGCTGGGTACACCGTCGGCCCGGGAGCGATCGCGAGTCATCGGCGCCATGGCGAGACGGTGCGGCAGCTCGATGCCGCCGACGGTGGTGGGGGTCCAGAGAGTCATGGGGAGATCGCTTTCTATCGGGAGGTGGGGGCGAGGACGACGACCTTGCCGGTGATCGGCGCGGTGAGCGTCTTGGTGTGCACCTGCGCCAGGTCGGCCAGCGGCACCCGCCGGGTCGGGCCGAGGCGCAGCGCACCGGAGTCGAGCAGCGTCACCAGCTGGGCGAGCTGCCCGGCGTCGGGGTGGAAGAAGAGGTTGATGCCGCGCACGCCGCGGGCCTCGTCGGCGGGGGCGGGCATCCAGACCGTCGTGTTCACGGCGACGCCGCCGTCGCGGATCAGCCCGGCGGTGGCGGCCAGCTGCTGCGGGTCGACCGGCGCCAGGTTGAGCACCACGTCGACCTGGTCGGTCAGATCGGGGAGGCCGGGGCCGTGGACCTCGTCGGCGCCCGCGGTCTTGGCCTGCTCGGCGCTGCTCGCGCCGGTGGTGGCGATCACGTACGCGCCGGCGTTCTTGGCCAGCTGGACGGCGTATCCGCCGACGACGCCGCCCGCGCCGTTGATCAGCACCCGCTGGCCCGCGGTCAGGTTCGCGTGCTCGAACAGCGCCTGCCACGCGGTGAGGCCGACCAGCGGGAGTCCGGCGGCGTCGGTCAGCGGGACGCTCGTGGGCGCCGCCGCCAGGATCGCGGCCGGGGCGATGACGTACTCGGCGGCGGCGCCGGTGCTGGTCAGCGGCAGGGCGCCGATGACCTGGTCACCGACCGCGAGGCCGGTGACGCCGTCGCCGAGAGCGTCGACCGTGCCGGCGATGTCGATGCCCGGGGTGTGCGGCAGGGCCACCGGGATCGGGCCCTGCATGCGTCCGGCCCGGATGTTGCCCTCGACCGGGTTGAACGACGTCGCCGCCACCCGGATCCGGACCTCGCCGGCGCCGGGGACCGGCTGGTCCACGTCCTCGTAACGCAGGACGTCCGGGTTGCCGTACTCGTGGAAACGCACTGCCTTCATGGCGGGACTGCCTTTCGTCTAGGTTGCTTCGAACTCGAAGCAATATGAACGTAGCATGCTTCGAATTCGAAGCTATGCTGATGCGGTGTGATCCGGGCTACAGTTGCCGGAGCTTCTCGTCGGTGACGGAGCCGGGAACCGCGGTGAAGACCAGCAGCAGCTGACGCTCCACGGGATCCACGAGGAGCTGGCGATACAGCGTGAGCACACCCAGCTCGGCGTGCCGGTAACGCCGCAGACGGCCGTACGCCGGGCCTGCCTCGACGAGGAAGCGTCTGCGCGCCGACGGGTCCTGCCGCCAGCGATCTACCACGTCGTTCCCGCTGTAGTCGCCGAACAGGGCGATCGCCCGGCGCGTCTGCAGCAACACCTCGCCGAACCCGGAGAACACCGTCGCGAGGTCGTCCGGCAGGTGCTCGACGACGAGCTCAAGGACCGGGCTGACCCGGCATGCGGGTTCCACCTGGCCGTGGCGTACTCGCAGGAAGTACGCCAGCAGTTGCCGATCCACGTTCGTCCACCGCCTTCCCGGTTCGACCACTTCAGCGTGGCGGGAAACGGCGGGCGGATGAATGGCGCGGTCATCCACGGTATGTCAGACCATGGATAACGGAATCCTCACTCGATCAGCCGTTTCAGGGCCGCCTCGCTCGGCGAACCGGGCTCGGCCATGAAGACCAGCAGCTCCTGGTTCTCGTCGGGGTCGACCAGCCGGCGGCCGTACATCTCCAGGTCGCCCAGCATCGGATGCCGGTACCGCTTCAGGTCCAGGTGGTGGGTGACGCCCACCTCGTGCCGGCGCCACACCTCGGCGAACTCGGGGCTGACCGCCAGCAGCGCGTCGACGATCTCCCCGGCGGTGCCGGCCGGATCCGCCGTGTAGGCCGCCCGCAGCTCCACCGTGAAGACCCGCCCGCGTACGTCATGGTCCTCGGGCGGATACAGGGCGCGCTGTACCGGATCGGTGAACCAGCGATAGGTCAGATAACGCGCCATTCCGGTGAACCGGGTGTAGTCACCGAACAGGGCTTTCGCCGCCGGAGTCTGCAGCAGGGCCTCGCCGAAGCGGGAGAACACGATCGCGGGCGTGTCCACGAGTTGCTCCACGATGTGCCTGATGGTCGGGCTGACCCGCTCGTCGAGCGAGACCCGCCGCGGTGCCGCGTGCCCGCCGAGCGCGAACAGGTGTTCCGTTTCGCTTTGGCTGAGCTTGAGCGCCCGGGCCACGGCGGTCAGCATCGGCTCGGACGGCATCGGGCCGCGCTTCTGCTCGAGCCGGCTGTAGTAGTCGGCCGACATGCCGGCCAGCACCGCGACCTCCTCGCGGCGCAGCCCACCGGTCCGGCGCCGGGACCCGCGCGGGAGCCCGACATCCTCCGGCTGCAGCGTTTCACGCCGGGCCCGGAGGAAGTCCGCCAGCAGCGCACGGTCCATCACCCTCTCCACCGTCACCGGCCGGGCCCCGCGTCGTTCACGCCGCGATCTTACGTACTCCCGTCGAATACGAAGTGCGCCGTCGCGGTCCGTCACCGCTCTACAGAGGCCGGAAAACAACCGCCACGCGAACATGCTGATGCGGTCGCGTGCGTGATGAAACGGTCGCCGACATCAGATCACCACCGGATCACCTTCCCCGCGGTGGCCACCGGCGGACCCATGGAACTCTGTCGATGACGGTGGGCGCTGACGGCCGAAGACCTTCGACCCGGAGACCCGTGTTCTATCGATCATCGCGTGGGCCGGCGTTCTCGTTGATGGCGCGTTCGAGAGCGGCTTGCTGGCGTGTGGCGTCGTTGGCAGCGCGGTCGGCTGCTGAGGCGCCTCGGTCGGCACCGGCCTCCGCCCGGTCACGATCGGCGGCGGTACGGTCCCTGGCTGCTGCCGATCTTTCGCCTCGAACGTGATCCAGGTAGTCGAGGAAGGCGATCCGGTCGGCGGCTGCCTGGTCGCGGTCAGCGGCTGCGGCGTCGCGGTCGGATGCCGCCTGCTCCCACAAGATCAGCAGTTGGTCCGGGTCGGGTTGGTGGCCGGCTGCCGCCTGCTCGCGTCGGCGGGCGCCCTCCGCTCTCTCGGCCGCCGCTCGGTCACGAAGTTCGGCGGCTCGCAGCCGATGCCGTGCGACCTGCTGTACCTCATAGCCGGTCTCGTCGCGGATGGCCGCCGTCCGGTCACGGGCATCGGCATCGCGATCGCGGTCGTGCGCCGCCGTGTCACGGGCGTCAGCGGCATCATCGCGTGCCTGTCCGGCCCGGTCTCGATCGTCCGGGCTGTCCACGCCATAACGCGCCACCACTCTTCCATTCTGCCCCCGCAGGGCTCCTCAGTGACACCGGCATCCGACACGTCTTCCTGGCATCGTGTCGCGAAGCGGCGCCGTATCTCTGGCACGTCTACCCAGCACCCCGGACTTACTGGCATGTCCTGCCGGTTCGGGGCGGACGTCGTGACTCGGCGTCCGAGCTAGGTGATCACGAATGGGCCAGAAAGCCCTTCGGTCCTCAGCGCTGTAAGGGCTTGTTGGTCTGTCGGCGGTCGGGGCGGGGCGGGGGACACTGGATTGGTGGCTGAGGTTTCTCGCTATTCGGTGGTGGTGATCGGCTGTTCGCTGGGTGGTGCGGAGGCGTTGCAGGTGGTGCTGGGCAGCCTCCGGACGACGCCGTCGGCTGCGGTTCTGGTGGTGCTTCACATCGGCCCGGCGACGTCGCGACTCACCTCGGTGTTGGAACGGGTGACGCCGCTGCCGGTCGACTGGGCGGCCGACGGAGCGCACATACTGCCGGGCCGGGTCTACTTGTGTCCGGCTCGGTCGTCGATGCGGTTGGAGCCCGACGCGACGTTGTCGGTGCGCCCGCACGGGCGACCGTCGTCGCTGCGCACGGTCGATGAGCTGTTCACTTCTGCCGCTGACACGTTCGGCGCGGGAGTTCTTGCGCTCGTGCTGACGGGTAACGGCCATGACGGATTGGTGGGGGCCCAGTCGGTCAAAGAGGCCGGCGGGACGGTGCTGGTGCAGGACGAGGTGACGTCGCTGGCATTCGGGATGCCAGGCGCGGTGGCCGAAGCCGGGCTTGCGGATCTGGTACTGCCGCTGGGTGAGATCCCGGAGGTGCTCGACGCGGTCGTGGGTCGCGGCGAGCGGTTGCCGCTGCCGCAGGTGCTGGCCGTGGAGGCGGTGTTCGCCGCCGGGAACGAGATGGGCGAGCGCATGGCCGCCGTGAACTGGGCGGGGACGCCGCTGGGCCCGCTGGAGGCGTGGCCCGAGGTTCTGCGAAACACGGTGGCCACGGTGCTGGCCGCGCAGGTGCCCATGAATCTGATGTGGGGCCGCGACATGGTGCAGCTCTACAACGACGCTTATCGGGATCTGGCCGGTGACAAACATCCCGCCATGCTGGGTCAGCCGGTGCTGGTGACGTGGGCGGAGGCGGCGGAGCAGTTCGGGCCGGTGCTCGATGAGGTGTGGCACAGCGGGCGTGGCCGGCTGCTGCGTGATCAGGCGTTCACCGTCGACCGGCACGGTACGGCGGAGCTGGTCTACGCGACGGCCGACTACAGCCCGGTGCGCGACGGCGGCCGGGTGGTGGGGGTTCTGGCGACGTTGATCGAGACCACGGGGCAGGTGGTTGCGAACCGCCGGTTGCGGTTGTTGCAGCGGCTGGCCGCGGCCACCGATGACGACCCGGACAACGAGCATGTGGCGTGTGAGCGGATGGCGGACGCGTTGAGCACCGGCCGTCAGGACATTCCGTTCGCGCTGGTCTACCTGCCCGATGAGACCGGCGCCGAGCTGCATCTGGCGGCCGCGGCCGGGGTCCGGCCGGGATTCGGAGTGGCGCAGCGGCGGTTGAGCCTGCGTGAGGGTGCGTCGTGGCCGGTCGCCGGCGTGCTGCGGGAGCGCCACGCGGCGGTGGTGGACGACCTCGGCACCCGGTTCCACGGCTGGACGCTGGGCGAGAACCGGCTTCTGCCGGCCCGCGCGATGGTGATCCCGGCGGGGCGTCGTGACGACGGCAGGGTGGCGGCCGTGGTGATCCTCGCTGTGGAGGCTCTGGTGCCGTTCGACGACGATCACCGAGCGTTTCTCGAACTGGTCGCGGAACACATCGGTGCCGGGGTGCTGGCCGGTCGCCGGCGACGGGACATGCAGGAGCGGATGGCCGCTCTGGCCGCGCTGAACCGGTCCAAGGACGAGTTCTTCGCCAGCGTCAGTCACGAGTTCCGCACCCCGCTGACACTGATGCTGCTGCCCCTGGAGCAGCTGCTGTCCAGCCGGCTGGCGGCCGAGCAGGCTGAGGCTGTCCGGTTGGCGCACCGTAACGCGCTGCGGCTGCTCAAGCTGGTCAGCACGCTGCTGGAGTTCGCCCGCATCGAGCAGGGTGCGACCCGCGCCCGGTACGAGGACGTGGACCTGGCCGAGCTGACCACCGACATAGCAAGCGTGTTCCGCTCCGCCGTTGAGCACGCCGGCCTCGCCTACGTCGTCGACTGCCCGCCACTGGGCCGCACCGTGCCGGTCGACCCGGACATGTGGGAACAGGTCGTGCTCAACCTGGTCTCCAACGCGCTCAAGCACACCTTCACCGGATCGATCACGATCACGATGCGGCTGCGCACCAATCACGCGGAGCTGCAGGTCACCGACACCGGTGTCGGCATAGCGGCGGACGAGATCCCGCACCTGTTCCAGCGGTTCCACCGTATCCGCGGGGTGCTGGCACGCAGTCATGAGGGTTCCGGGATCGGGCTGGCGCTGGTGCAGGAGCTGGTGCGGTTGCACCGCGGCTCCGTGCGGGTTCGCAGCGCACCGGATCAGGGCACTACCTTCACCGTCTGGCTGCCGCTGGCCCAGCGACGCGCCCCGCACTTCGGCGACGACACCGAGACCGGACGTTCGCCGTCGTCATCGCGTCGGCAGGCCTTCGCCGACGAAGCGCGCCTGTGGCTGACCGGTGCTGAGACGGCGCCCGCCGACATCCAGGACGCGCCCGCGCCGGATGCGGTGCTGCCGGGCCGGCGGCCGGTCGTGCTGCTCGTCGACGACAATCCGGATCTGCGTGCTTACCTGAGCCGGCTGCTGGACGACCGCTACGAGGTGGCCGCGGCCGCCGACGGGGCGCAAGCGCTGCAGGTCCTCGCCACCCGGCCGGTCGACCTGGTGCTGACCGACGCGATGATGCCTCGCCTCGACGGGCTGGCGCTGCTGGCCGCGATCCGCACCGACCCGGCGCTGCGGCAAACGCCGGTCATCGTGCTCACCGCCGTCGCCGACCCCGACGCGGCCGTCGCCGCCCTCGCCGCGGGTGCGCATGACTACGTGGTCAAGCCGTTCACCGCCCGGGAACTGGTCGCCCGGATCGAGGCGCAGCTCGCTCTCGCCCGTGGCCGTGCCGGACGAGCCGACACCGACGACCCGATTTATCCTCGGTGAATGGCCGACACTCACGCCGTCCCGGCACGGACCTGGGATGAGCTTGTCCGGCAGGTGGGCGAGCCGAAGGACGTGCTGGAGAGTCTCGACGAGCTGCCGCTGTTCTTCGCCGCGTGTGAGGGACCGGACCTGATCGTCGTGGCGGCCAACGCCGCGTCCCGGGCGGCCTACGACAAGCGGGAACCGGTCGGTAAACCGGTCACGGACTTCGCGTTCACCATGGTCGGGCAGGAGCTGCTGGAGAACTACTACCGGGTCTTCGCCGAGGGCAAGCCGTTCACCGCGTCCGCGTGGCGGCTGAACCTCGACCCGTCGGACCCGGAATCGGAGATCCTCATCAACCTGACCGTCAACCCCTGGCGTCATCCCGACGGCCGGATGCGCGGCATCATCACCTGGGGCTTCGACGTCACCGAGGAAGTCCTCGCCCAACGCACCGCCGAAGCCAGGGCCACCGGCGCTGAACAGCGCCTCGCCCGAGCCGAGCAGGTCGTGCTCGACCTGCAACGCAACCTGCTCCCCGACGCGCTGCCCGTGTTACCGCAGGCGCGGCTGGCAGCGCAGTACGTCGTCGCGGGCACCGAACTGCAAGCCGGCGGCGACTGGTTCGACGCCGTCGCGGTCGGCTCCGGCCAGGTGGCGCTGGTCGTCGGCGACGTCGTCGGCCACGGCGCGGCCGCAGCGGCCGCGATGGCCCAGCTCCGCACCATCCTGCACGAAGCCCTGCAATCCGGCCAACCACTCGCCGACGCGGTCGACCGGCTCGACCGATTCGCCGCCACCACCCCGTCCACCCGGGCCGCGACCGTATGCGTCGCCGTGCTCGACCCCGCCGACGGCACCCTCACCTGGACCGCCCGCGCCCACCCCCCGCCACTGATCTGCGCCGCCGACCACACCGTCCGATACCTGCACGACGGACACGGCGACCCCCTCGGCATCGGTGGCTCGCCCACCACTTTGGCGACCACCACTCTGGGCCCCGGCGAAGTCCTGCTGCTCTACACCGACGGCCTGATCGAACGCCCCGGCGAAACCCTCGACGACGGACTCACCCGGCTCGCCAGAGTGACCGCCGCCGCGGCCGGCACCCACGGGCGGACCGTCCCCACGTCGCCACCCGACCGGCTGTGCAGCCTCACCGTCGAACGCATCACCCGCACCTCCTACACCGACGACGTCACCGTCCTCGCCGCGCACCGCCTCCCCGCCGCCACACCGCCGTTCGTCCTGGACGTTGCGGCCCGGCGTGACGAACTCACCGGGCTGCGCGACGCTGTCGGCTCATGGCTCGACGCGTTCGGAGGCCGGCCCGACGACCGCGTGGCGCTCACCCTCGCCGCCTACGAAGCCGCCGCCAACACCGTCGACCACGCCTACCACCACCAACGCCACGACGATGACCACCCCGGCCGGCTGCGCCTTCACGCCACCCTGGACAGCGACGGCCGCGCCACCATCCAGGTCAGCGACGACGGCCGCTGGCGGACCCCGGACGGCACCGGCGGCGGCCGTGGCCTGGCCTTGATGCGCGCCTGCACCGATGACATGCGGGTCGACCAGCGCGACACCGGCACCACCGTCACCCTGCGCCGCAGCATCGCCCACCCCACCGTCGTCGGACGAACCGACACCACCCCACCCGAGCCCGGCCCCGCCCCACGCACCTTCGACCTCGCGATCACCCGCCGGGAACCAACCGTGCTCAGCGTCCGGGGACCGATCGACGCCTCCACCGTCCATCTCCTCCGCACCGCCGTCACCACCGAAGCGGGCCAGGACCTCGTCCTCGATCTCACCGAGGTCACGTTCCTCGCCAGCGCCGGGGTACAACTCCTGCACGAGTTGGTTGCCCGCGACGGCGTGCGCCTGGTGGCGCCGACCACCAGCACCGCCCACCAAACACTGGGTCTCGCCGCGCTCGAATCGCTGATCATCGGTCCGACCGCCGCCTGACATCCGGCCGGTCGCCTCGGACAAGCACACAGTCGCGATCCTGTGGGCACACCGCAGCCGCCAGCTCGCCCACCGTGACAAGCGGCCCGGCAGCAATCGGGTGTGTGTCGACTCCGGCTATGTGTTCACCCGCAAGGACGGCGAGCCGATCAACCCGAGCTACGCGGCCACCCGGTTCTGGAAAAGTGACCGCCCGAAGAACCGGCCCGCAGGGCGCAACGAAAAAGAAACACCTTCCGGGAAACGGCCCGCAGGGCAAAGGCGAAGCCGCAGGTCACGCAGCCGCCGCCACCCGTTCCGTCACGGAAAGTAGTGACACCCATCGCCACCCAGCCTCTACAAAGGCTGGACAACGAGAAAGGCCCGAACCGCGTTTCCGCAGCTCAGGCCTCGATCAAAGAAGTGCGCCCGAAGGGACTCGAACCCCTAACCTTCTGATCCGTAGTCAGATGACTAGTGGTCGGGTGCACTCTGCAACCTCCGCACTCAAAGCCGTTCTCGAAGACATATTGGCAGCTCAGAGCGACTCCAGGTGTCCGCAGGTCCGGGCCGAGTGCATGATTCAAGCGCCTCGGTGATCGATAACCGCCACTCGAACGTGCTGATGCGGTCGCGCTCGTGCTGAAACGGTCGCCGACACCCGATCACCACCGGATCACCACGCGAGGCCATCACACAGCGTAGGACCCGCTTCAAGCAGCGCCATGCGACCACCTGCGGATCACCATGCTCGACACGGCCGCGGCCCATCAGCCCGAGCCGCCGCCAGAGTCCGTTGCTGACAGCGACCGCGAAGAGAGCATCTGATCCATAGAGCGAACCGTCACAAGTGAATGAACATCGAAGGCTCGGTGAGCACCGTACCGGCACCGTGAAGGTCCGCCAGCCGGGCGGCCAGAGTTGCGGTGGCCAGGCGCTCGGGTAGTGCACTGTTGAACTTCAGGCCCTCCAGTGCTTTCAGGCTGATCTCGGGAAGGCTCAGGTGTTCGGTCGCGTCTTCCCGCGCTTCCAGCCACTCTTCGCGTGTGACATCGGCCCGCAACCGCAGATACGTGTCGCGATGGTCCTGAACAGGTTCGGTGACTCGGCTCAGCGTGCTGACGAGTGTGGCGTTCGCCCGGTAGCCAGCCCACGTCCACCAGCACAGATAACCGGACGGGGTACGCGTGACCGTACTGCCCTGACGAGTCACCGTGTGGGCGTCCGTCTCGCGAAGCTCGGCAAGGCGTTTCTCGGCTCGTCGTGTCATCCGTACCGCCGGATTGTCGCCGAGGAGCACCTGCCTCATGGCTTGCGTCAAAGCGAAGGAAAGACCCGAAAGCTCGCTGGCCGTCCACCGTGCTTTGCCGCCGCTGTCGACCGGTTCGACGAAGCATCGCCGCCGGTTCCAGTCGATGTAGGTCACCTGCCAACTGCGGCCGCCCAGGAGCAGCCGGCGCGGACCGGTAACTTCCTCGATGAGCAGGCTCGGGTCGATTCTGCCGATTTCCGTGCGTCCTGCCATGACCGTGAATTCCGGTGCTGCGGTGAACACCGCGGTCATGCCCATGAAGTGGCGGCGACCGAAGCGCAACTCCGCCTCCGGGCCGATGAAGAGCATCCCGCCGTCGGATTCGAGGTAGCCGTGCTCCACCAGGTGCCGGACGATGACGGCGGAGCGTTCTGTGAACGGTTCGAGGCCGTTCCATGCCTGCGCCCAGAGACGGTCGCCGACTCGGCCGTCCTGCAGTGCCAGGGCGAGTATCTGTTGAGCAACGATGTGCCGGGGCTCGGGCGGTACGACGATCGGCTCAACCCAGCCGCGAGACCACAGGCTGAGCAGACCCGCGGCGTGCAGAAGCGACCGGCCGTCGAGTGTGAGGAAGAGGCAGTTGCGTGTCGTGTCGGCCCGGCGGCCGGTTCTTCCCAGCCGTTGCAGGAAAGCGGCGACGGTCTGCGGTGCGTCGATCTGGATGACCCGGTCCAAGTCGCCGACGTCGATGCCTAGTTCCAGCGTGCTGGTGGAGACGATGACGCAGTCCCGGCCCTCGGCGAAGGCCTCCTCGGAGCGTCGTCGTTCGTCCACCGACAGGGAGGCGTGGGAGAGGAACGTGGTTACGCCGGCGGCTCGCAGCAGGGCGCCCAGTTCTTCGACGCGCTGCCGTGACTCGCAGAAGACCAGTCGTTTCTCGCCTCGGTGCAGGCCGGCGACGACCTTGGCAGCGTTGTGCAGGGAGCCGACGTAGTCCAGTTCGATGTCTCCGGGCGGGGTGCTGCCGTGCGGTACGGGTGCTGCCGGTGGGGCGATCACTGTTCCCGTGCGTTTCCCGCGGCCGGAGCCCTGGAGCCAGGTCAGCAGTTCCGCAGGGTTGCCGACGGTGGCGGACAGCCCGATCCGCTGGATGGGGCGGCCGGTGATTCGGGTGAGGCGTTCGGTGATGGCGAGCAGGTGCCAGCCCCGGTCGTCGCCGGCAAAGGCGTGCACTTCGTCGACGACGATGGCCCGTACGTCCCGAAAGAACATCTGGTGGTCGACGTTCGCACTCACCAGCATCGCCTCGACGGATTCCGGGGTGGTTAACAGGATGTCGGGGCGATCCGCCAGGATGCGGCGACGGGACGACGCGGTGACGTCACCGTGCCAGAGCGCAGCGCGACGGCCCAGCCATTCGGCATACCGTTGCAGCCGCGGGGTGAGGTTGTTGAGCAGCGCTTTGAGTGGACACAGGTAGAGCACGGTGGTGCCGGTCCAGCCCTCCGTGGCCATCCGGGACAGCAGTGGGAAGATCGCCGCTTCGGTCTTTCCGCTCGCCGTGGCAGCCAGCAGAATCGCGTCGTGGCCGTCGGCCAGTGGCTCGATGGCCCGCTGTTGCAGATCACGGAGCCGAGGCCAGCCCAGGGTGTTGACGATGTGGTGGACCAGCACAGGGTGTAGTAGCTCGGTCGTCAAAGGTCGAGTTCTATCTCGTCGGCGCGCCGGGCGTTGCGTTCGACGTCGGTGAGCTCGGCGCCGGAGACGGTGAGCGTGAAGTGTCGGCGTGGGTCGAAGTCGGGGTGCAGTTCGACCGGGTCGAGGACACCGGAGACCAGTTTCTTCAGAAACAGCCTCGGGACGATGCCGACCTTGCCCCCGAGTTCTCCGGTGAGGGCCCGGCCGAGGTCGGCCAGGTAGGTGTCGTCGACGAGGCGCAGCACGCGGTCCTTAGCGTCGGAGCCGCCCGCGTAGAGGTCTCGCACCCGGGCGCCGAGTTCGGTGAGGGAGTCGAGCGTGAATCCAGGAAGGCGTAGTTGAACCGCCCGGGGGTTGTCGAAGCGTGGCTCATCTGGGAAGTCGGTGGCGAGGCGCTGGGCCAGCGGCGCGAGCCGGGAGGCGCCCTGGGGGCCGTCGAAGAACGCGGGTGTTCCGGTGATGACGAGGTAGAGCCCGGGAAAACGGCCGGAGTGCACCTCGTCGACGAGTTGGCGCAGTGAGTTGAGTGCCTTGTCCCGGGCATCGGAACGGACCCGTTGCAGCGTCTCGACCTCGTCGAGCACGAGCAGGAGTCCCGGATAGCCGCAGTCGCGCAGCACGACGAGCAGGCCCTGGAGAAAGCCGAGCGCACCGAAATGGTCGAGGTCGCCGCGGATGCCGGCGTGCCTTCGGGCGGCGGCGGACACGTGTGGCTGCCCGCCGAGCCAGGCCAGCACGGCGTCGGCGCCGGCCGCATCGCCGGCTGCGAGGGCTGCCCGGTACCCGCGCAGGGCGTTGGCGAACATCGGGGCGGTACGGCCGACCGCCGCGAGCCGTTGGGTCAGCAGCCGGTCGACGGCTGCGTCCACGGCTGACTGGTCCTCCAGATCGACGTCACCCGCAGCAGCCGCGTCGTCTTCGAGGGCATAGAACCAGGCGTCGATGATCGGGCGCAGGGCGCTGGCCGGAAAGGTTGCTGTCGACAGCCGTTCGATGACTCGTCGGTAGACGGTTTCGAGTCGGTGCAGCGGGGTCTCGTTCTCCGAGATCTGCACCTCCGCCGTGGCGAAGTTGGCCCGTCTGGCCTGTTCGGCGAGCCACCGCGCGAAGAACGTCTTGCCGGCCCCGTATTCGCCGCGCACCGCTTTGAAGACCGCGCCGCCGGACGCTGCCGCGTCGATCTCTTCGCGCAGCGCCGAAGCGAACCGGTCCAAGCCCACCGCGAGGAGATCAAGGCCGCTTTCGGGTACGGCACCGCGGCGTAGCGCGTCGATCACCTGACGGCGCCGGACCGTACTGATCGACGTGCTCATCGGATGCTTCCCGGGACACCGAACTGTTGCCGCAGCAGGGCGAGGTCGAGCCGGGCGGTTCGTCCGTCGTCGATGACGGAGATCACGGCAAAGTTGTCCACGTTGAAGATCCGTTGCAGGGTGGTCACGAATCCGCCGGCCCGGGTGGCGGCCTCCCCGGCGCTCTGGGCCACCAGGACGACCGGAAGTGTCCCGTTGGCCTGCACCAGCGCCGTGAGCGCGCCGCGGATCTTGGCGATCGGCAACTTGCGGGGGGTGAGTGCGTGCTGGGCGTGGAACATCTCCGAGGCGAGGACCGTGCCCACCAGATCGGGCGTGGCTGATGCGGGTGGGGGGCCCGACAGTTCGAAGAGCGTCTCGCCCTGGTCGGCTTCCCTGCGGCTTGGTTTGCGGGCTTTCGAAGGCGCGGCCACGACCGGCTGTTCGACCGGCGGGGCGGACACCTTCAGCGGGTTCCACCAGGTCGGTTGTTGGGTGCCGAGGGGCCGCCAGGTCGGTGGTGCGGGCGCGCCGAGTGGCAGTAGCGCGACGACCGGCACGGTCACCTCCCCAAGTGAGGCGCCGCCGTGGTAGCCGGCCCGGCGCGGCAGGTATCGGCCGTTCTCCTCCCAGAGCGCCACGATACGGTGGTCGCCGTCGAGCACTCGGGGGCCGCTCAGTTCGACCTCGCCGTCGGCGGGTTCCGCGGCGTCGAGGCGGTGCCGGGCCGATGCCGGAGCCGCGGCGGCTCGCAGTTGCCCGCCTCGTTCCAGCACGTGCCCGTGGTCGCTGGTCAGGATGACCGCCAGCCCCTGATAGCTGGCATGGTCGAGAAGGGTGCGCAGGACTCCCAGTTGATTGATCCGCCATCCGGCGTCGGCGCTCTCCCGGCCGTGGTCCAAGGCGTCGTCGATGGTGTTGATCACGACGCCGACGATCGTGTCCGGCTCGCCGAGCGCGTCGACGAGATCCGTGCTCAGTACTCCTCCGGCATCCCCGTACAGGTTGTTCTTGTGGAAGAGGCGGGCCTTGCGGCCCTGCCAGAGCGGATGTTTTTCGAAAGCGGCTCGCTCGTCGTCCTGGTCACCGCGCCGCAACGATCCGGTCAGCAGGGAGGTACGCGAGACTGCCGTGACCGACGGGAGCCCGGAGACCACCCCGCGCCGCCGGGCGCCGCCGACCCCGCGGGATCCCGCCGGGTCGTACTCCTGCCAGCCGTTGCCGGTCAGTTCTTCGGTGATCTCGTTGGCCGCGGCGACGGTCATCCCGTCCAGGACGACGAGTAGCACACCCCGGTCCCCGTCACGGACCAACGGTTCGACGACCTTGCCGAGGATGGTGTCGACCGTCCAGGCACCGACAGGGTGCCGTGCCCAGTGTGCGAGAGCGGTCGCGAAGTCGCTGTCGAGTGTCCTCCGCCGTTCACGTACCCGGTCGTGCAGTGCCCGGTAGGCCCGGGCCAGGGCGGGATGGGCGTCATCGCCGATCCAGATGTGTTCGAGCGCGGTGTCGACCCAGGAGAACTCGCCGACGTGGGCATCGATCGCCTCTCCCGTGCTGGTGAAGGATCGCGGCGGGATCTCCAGCCACCGCAGGAGCCGGATCGCCATCTCGGCACGCTGCAGCCGGTGCCGGTAGCGTCCGGCCAGCAGGTGTTCGGCGAGTCTTCGTACGGCGGACTCGGCGGCCGGGACCGCCGCCCGGGTGCCACCGAGTGCCTGTTCCAGTGTGTGGGCGACGGCAGCCAGGGCACGGTCGAACCCGGTCGGCAGGACGCTGCTGTGTTCGGCGGCGGTGTGCGCGGAGAACATCGTCAGCAGGTCCTCGGCCCGCTCCAGCACACGTTGCGGGGTGATCTCGGCCGGTTGCTGATCGGTCGGGTTCACCAGGCTGCTCATCAGGTCCTGCGCGGCTGCTCCGTAGGCGCGCATCGCGGCCGGGTCGAGATGCCCAGCACCGGCATACTGTTCGATGCGTCCCTGGGCACGCTGGTCGGTGCCGCCCGGCTCGGCCCAGAGTGCCGCACAGAGCAGCCCAAGCGGCAGCAGGTCACCGATGTGCCCGGTCCGGGCGAGAAGGGCGAGCATCCGGCCGGTGGGCCCGAACGTCTCGCCGAGCCAGGCGAGGATGCCCAGCCGTTCGGTGTCGGCGAGCTGGTCGAGGTCCGGCCCGGAGGCGTTCAGGGCACTCCACCGCAGCAGCACGGCGTCGTCGAGATCGTCCGGTTCGACGCCGAGACGCCGTAGACCGAACCGTTCGACGGTGAGGTGCCGCAGGGCCAGATCACGCTGCAGCACGGTCCCGGCGAGCGGCGGCCAGCCGCGGGCCGGGGTGGCGTCCAGCAAGGCCGGCCCGGCCCAGCGGAGCTCGGTCAGGCGAGGGTCGATCCGCTGGGCGCCGAAGGACTCCGCGATGACGGCCCACGGCTCCATCCGGAACACCGACCGGTGCACGACCCGGCTGAGCAGGCCGATGCCGAGCGTCTCCTCCGGCACCGGCGTGAGGATGACGGTGGGTCTGGTGTGCTCCGCGACGACCTGCTCCCAGATGGCCAGGACCGACTCCGCCGCGATCACCTGAAACTCGATACCGGTACGGGTCGTCTGCACCGGCTCGTAGGGCCAGTGTGCGGCCGCCGCGACGAGAACGATCGGCGCGGGCGTCGACGGCCGGTCCTGCAGGATCTTGGTGATCCGTTGTGCCAGCACAGCCGGGTTGACCGCCAGCGCCGGCGTGGCCGGGTCGGAGACGGTCACGGCACGATCCGCCAGTTGATCTCCACCCGCTGTCCGGGGTGCTGCCGGGCGGCCTCCCGCAGATCAGCGAGTGCACTCTCCAGTTCCGTGGCCGGCACCAGGTCGTGGCCAGCGGGCAGCGACTTCTTCGGCGGCAGCGGCGGCGGGTTCTCGGGCTTTTGCCGTTTGGTGGTTCGCCGTAGCAGTTCGGTGGCGCGGCTCCGGCATCGGCGCAGCACCGGGATCAGTGGTGTGGTCAGTTCGTCGTCCTGCGCTGCCCGGCGCAGGTCGGCGAAGATCTCCTCGGCTTCCGGACGCCACTGCTCGTCGAGATCGGCGATCAGGTCGAGGGTGTCCCAGTCGGTGGCGCCGAGGGCCCCGCTGACCTCTCGTGCGCTGCGGATGCTCGTGCCGACCCGCTCGGCGGGGCCGCCGAGGTCGGCGCGGGCGAGCTGGCGCACGATCTCCACATTATTATGCCGGGAGTCGAGTCCGTCGAGCAGATCGGCGGCCACGTGGGCGGTGCGCAACCGTCCGGAGGCGGCCCGATGGTCGAGCCCCAGCCGCTCGCTGTGGCGTTCCAGTAGATCGACCAGGTCACGTGCGGCTGCCCGGTGGTTGCGGGCGTGTTTGGAGAGGTCCTGCACGAAAAGGGCGACCAGGCGGCCGCGGGGCAGCACCGGCGGCATGAACCCGAACAGGTGCATGGCCCGTTCCCGGGCTTTCTCCCAGTCGGCGTCCTCCGGGCGTTCCGGGGTGCGCAGGGTCATGTCGTCGGAGATCGTGCTCGGTTCCGGTTGGGGGGTCAGCACGGCGCCGTGACGCATCCAGGTGCGGTCGGTCTGCTCGGCGAAGGCTGCCAGCACCAGACGGGCCACCAGGGGGTCGAGGCCTCGCGGCTGCGGGTCGTCGAGCCAGGCGAAGAGCCGTCGGGCGGGCAGGTCACCGCTGATGCCCTCCTGCCCGGCCTTGCGGTGGAAGTGCTCGACCCAGTGCCGGCCGAGGATGAACGGCGCCTCGTGCATCTCACCGAGCCGCAGCGGGTTGGCGATCCGGCGCATGATCTGCCGGTCCTTGCGGTCCACCTCGACCCGTCCGTCACTGGCCTCGACCGCGCGGCGCACCCAGTCGAAGACGGTGCGCAGTTCACCGGGTTTGAGAGCCTCGCCCTTGCGGTCGGGGTCGAAGTCGGGATGCGCCGGGAACTGCCGTTGCAGGATCTGGTCGGCGATGCTGTGCAGGGCGGCGTTGAAGCGGGCGCCGACCGGCAGGGTCAGCGGCGGGCCGCCGGCCAGGTTGATCAGATGCTCGTCGTACGTGGTGAGCACATCCGCCGATTTCTTGGCGGCCAACCCGTAAGCCTGCCGCAGCACACCGCGCATGGCCAGCATGAGCGCGTCCCGCTGGCTAGTCAGTGCGGCGTGTGCCCGCTGCCGGTCGTCTTCGCTGAGATGTTTGGCGTGTGAGGCGAAACGTTGCCCGCTGAGCAGTGCATCCAGGATCACCAGGCGGCCCAGATCGTTCTGCCGGCTCAGGGTGAGAGTGGCCGGAATCCAGCACACCGTCTGATCCGCGAATTCGATCTTGGCGACGCGGGCCCGATCGTCGGAAGGGTGGTACGACTTATCGTCGAACGGGTAGTCGATCACCAGCCGCCAGGCGCCCGCGGTGAAGGGATGGAAGGTCTCGTCCCGCAGTTCCTTGTCGTCGCGGATGTTGCCGTAGACGACCTCGATCGAGCGCCGGCTGCCCCGCCACACCACATGCGCGAGATCGACGTACTGGTCGGTGACGGTGACGCCGAGCTCCTCCCAGAGCAGCCGTTTCACCATCGTCTTGCGGGCGCCGAAGCCCTGGGTGTCGAAGTGCCGGGCCGAGTTGATCACGCTGTCGACGTCGATGCCGACCAGTTCGAGCCGGACCGACGGGTTGTCGCCGTCGCTGACCTTGATCTCGCCGAACCGTTCGGACCAGCGTTCCAGTTTCTCCTGGACCACGCCGACCTCGTTGCCGGGGACCCGGCTGACGAAGCTGCCATGGTTGAGGGCCGACAACTTGCGAGGTGTCAGGTCGCGCAGGGCCGGAACGGACGGCGCGAGCGCCGACAACAGCAACGTCTTGATCAGCCGATCGTCGGCCTGGAATCGCACCACTTTCACGCGTTTGTCCGCAGGCAACGGCTCACCCAGCCGTACCGCTTCGAGATCCTCGTCGGTCAGACCGTAGGTGTCCAACAGGAAGGGCCGCAGTTTGCCCTGGTAGAGCTTCTGAGCTGTCTCGAACTCGGCTTTCAGTTTCTCGGTGAACGGCTGATCACCACCACGGCTGAGCACGTCGTAGAGGTCACCGAGCGGGATCAGCTGACCGAGCCGTAGCTCTTCCCGGCGCTCCATCAGCAGCTGCCGCATCAGCTTGAGCGCGGTCCGGGACCGTTGCAGCGCACTGGAGACGTAGACCAGGGTGGAGAGGAAGGCCGGGCTGAAAGGGTACGACTGCCGGAACGATTCGAGATCGGCGCCGCTGCCGGTGTCGACGCCGAGCAGGGTGTCCCAGACGTCCGGCCGGACCCGCTGCACCTCCTCGAACCGGCGGTCCAGCTCGCGATCCTGCGGGCTGCCGTCGCCGCCGATCCGTTTCAGCAGACGCCTGCGGGTGATCTCCGGCAGGTTGCGGTCCTCCAGGGTGATCCGGTCGAACCTGCCCTTGGCCAGATCCAGGGCGTCCTGGAAGCCCAGCTCGGTCGCCCCGGTGACCCCTTCACCGACGAGTTCGCGCAGGTCACGCTGGCGGGCAATGAACGTGATCACCGGGATGGGCCGACGGGCGTCCGACCCCTCCACGAAGTTGGTGATCTTCTGGACCTCGCGGGCCACGAACCGTTCGTCACCGATCGAATTGGCCAGCCAGAGGATCAACTCGTCGAGGAAGAGCACGAGAGCGTCGTACCCCAGGCTCTTGGCATGCCGGGCGATCTCGGTGAGGCCCCGGTCCAGGGCGACGAACCCCTCCGCGTCCTCCAGCGCGTTGCGGAAGAAGCCCTTCTGCCAGCTGCTCAGCAGATCGCTGACCAGCTTGCGCCGCGCCTCGTCGTCGTGGGCGGCGGCGAAGGCTGCGTCGAGGGCAGCCGGCGTCCAGGAACTGACCGGGTCGTCGTCCCAATCGTCCTCCTCACTCTCGCCGGGCAGGCCGGTGATGAACGCCTCGTCACCGATCTGCTCCCGCAGATGCCGGCTTTGCTCCAGCAACGCGTCGGTACGGTGCACCGCCGGCAGATCACAGCCGGGTTCGAGCTCCCGCACCCGCAGCACGTACTCGCCGAGCACCTTCTGCTCCAGCGAACGCGCACCGAGCATGTGGTACGGCATCAGCAGGAACTTCCGCCGGCCGAGCCAGTCGTGTTTGACCAGCAGCGGCGCGAACTCCGGCCGGTCCCGGGCGGCACGGTCGTTGCGCAGCAGCGCATACAGCACCGCCATGAAATGCGACTTACCCGCACCGAAGGAGCCGTGCAGGTAGGCGGCCCGGGAGGTGCCGGTGGTCAGCGCACCGGAGATGAGGTTGAGCGCCTCGTCGAAGTTCGCCACCAGCGACGGCGGCAGAATGTAGTCCTTGAGGGTCAGCTCGGCGTTCTCCACCCCGTCGGCCAGCTTCAGCACGAAATCGCTGTCACTCGTCGCAGAGGGCTCGGGGATGTAGATGTACTCCTTGAGCAGGGGCGGTTGACTCTGCGCTGACATGCTGACCACCGTACCGTTCGAGACTATTCGACGCCGTAGCCGGAAGCGCGTATCCAAGCCCGGCCAACGCCGGGCGAAACGCCGGTTACGGATCGAGAGGTACGGCGAGTCGCCGCTCTCCGACCGGGGTGCAGAGGGTTCGCAGCCGCCGATCGTGACTGATCACCTTGGCCACCACCTCGTACGTGCACTCCATCAGGTTCTCGGTCCGCTGGGCCTTGATGTTCTCGACTCGGCTTAACTCGTCGATCAGCCCTTTGTTGAGCCGGGACCGCCACAGCGCCCGGAGCACGTCGGCCGCGGGTTTACCGAGGGCGGCCCGGCCGGTGGCGGTCAGCGTCCGCTTTGCGCCGGAGATTTCGCCGAGCCCTCCGGCCTGCATCAGCAGCGGCCAGGCGACCGCGATAGCCGGCTCGGCACGGTAGAAGTCGCCGGCGGACAGCACCGCGGCCGCCTCGACGACGGTGGCCGCCGCGGGCCTGCTCGTCGTGACACTACACTTCAGCAGTCCCGAGTCAGACAGCCGCAGCACGGCGTGTAGGTCCTCGGCCCCATACCGCTCGGTCCGGCGAACGCACTCCGCCTCCGGTGACGTCTGCTTAGCCACGCACAGTCTTTCGTCCTCGCACCGGAGCCGGTGGACGCCAGCCGGTCAGGTCGTCCATGGTCAGATTCCAGCGGGCCAGCCGCTCACCGAGCAGACCCTGATACTCGTCGACGGCATCCGGCTCCAGCTCGTAGTGCCACTGCCGCGCCCACGGCAGGATCTCCCGCAGCCCGGCGAGCAACGGCACCAGACGGTCGGCTGGCCAGCCATCCCGATCACCGCGCTCCACAATCAGCATCGACAGGACGTGCGCCTGGTCCAGGTGATCCCATCCGCCCCAGCCGATCAGCTGCGACGGGTCACCGTCACGCTGGGCTCGCGGGTAGGAGATGAACCGTTCCTTCGGCACGTCCAGCTTCCCGCGGTTCGACCAATAACTCGTCTTACGGAAGTCGGCCTGGACGTACTTCGGCGGCACCGGGATCGTCTTGCGGATCCGCTGCTTCGCCTCCTCGTCCTCGGCCGAGTCCTCCTGCCGCTGCAGGTCCCAGACGTGCTCCCAGTCGGCTCGCTTGTCCAGCCCGGAGTCCTTATAGCGGAGCGCCGCAAGATAGGGAACGTGCTCGGACTCGACCAGGTCGGCGACGACCTTCCCCAGATCCGTATCGGAAGCGTAGATCTCGGCGACCGACACGAAATCGGCGTCCCGCCGCAACTCATCGGCAAGCCCTGCGGTGGACAATGGGCGGGGCTGGTCGAACCCGTACTCGTCAGGCTCGAACCATAGCTCCCGCTGCTCACACCGATCCAGCAGCCAATCTCGCAGGGCCCGCTCCTGCATCTTGTCCCAGCCCTCGGTGGCCCAGCGGCGTTTGCACTCCGGCCGTTCGATCAGCGCCAGATAGCGGTTGGTCTCGATGACTCGGATCCGCTTCTCGACGATCTTCCGGTACGCGGCCGGCCAGCGCTCCGGAATCTCGGTGATCGGCGTCGAACCGTGCCGCGCGAACCACTGCGTCTCGGTCTCGCCCCGCGCCATCCGCCGCGCCAGCACGATCTCGAACGCCCGCTCCCCCAGCCTGATCTCCGGAACGTCCACACAGGTCAAAGCATCGTCAAGCAGCCCGTAGAGATGATAGACCTCCCAATCCAGCTCCTCCTGAAGCGCGATCATCCGCCCCCGCGTGGCATGCCACCCGTCCTTGGCCTCCGCCAGCCGCTCCCGCGTCGGAACCTTCTCCTTCACGATCTCCACTGGGCTCAAGGCCGTCAGGCGCCGCGCACTTTCGTCCAGCGCCGTCGCCAACCCAATCGGGTACGCCGCAGGCAGCGGAAAATCCTGCAACTTAGTCCCGGTGAACTCGTAGAACCGCTCCCACTCCTGGCTTTTGAAGCCCTCGTTGACACCTTGGCTGCCCTTGTCATGACTTACCTGTTTGAGCCAGTAACAAGAAGTAGAACTATTCAGCAGCCCTAAGGTTCCCAGAAAGTCTTCATGCTTTGCATTTTCCTGCATCTTGATCACAGGGGCAGTTCGACTTGAAGCGCGCCGCTCCGTATCGAGGACTACGTGATTATGAGTAGCAACAAAGGCGAATCGAAGTGACCAAGGGTGAGATCCCTCATCTTTCGGGAGTTGATGCCATTGCCACCACTTTCTTCCCCGAGAAAAATACGTTCCGCCCCCCGCGCTTCGCATCCAGAGTTCCCATCGAAATTGCCACAGATGCCTCTGCAGCGGCAGGCTAACCTGCTCGAAAGACAGAAGGCCATGAAGCTCATCGTAAGGGAAAAGCATTAGATCGAACTCTGAAGCCGACCAATCGCGAACCTGATCGCCCTTGTTCGCTTTTTTGATTTGGCCGGCCGCCACATCGGGGAGCAGTAAGGCCGATTTGGGCATCATAAATACATCGTCGGCATGCGTGTCTCCATAGAACCCTATCCGTGTCGCCAGGGTCGACAGGCGATTACTTCGCCCAGCCTCAATCTTTTCAACTAGCTCGAGTCCGCCATCCTGCAGGATCCACGGGAAGCGCCGAAAGTATCTATCCTTTCCCAAATCACCCACGCTCACCCAGTCACTTGAAGAATTGACTCGCGAAGTCTGATCAACGATCGCTGCCCATACGATCCCTTTACTGCTGTCGCCCGGCAAGCCCGGCTCACCCCGAACAGACCTGACCGTACGGGTGGTTCCAGACCAGCTTGCTGCACGACGGCGACCGATCAGAATCACGGTCGGCGTTCCATGTCCGGGAATGTAGGCACCTGATGAGTCAATGACGTGCGTCAGATCTACTTTGCGAGAGAAAAATTTGGTTACCAGAGCTTCGCCGAACTCGCGCTTCATGAAGGAATTTGCCGTGATTTGCCCGGTGTACCCGCTGGCTCGACCATCGGAACTACCAACAACCGCAAGCTCGAAGATCAGCTTGGCGAAAGGCACGGCCAATGAGAAGCTGCCCACGCACACATCGGGATAAGTTTCAGAATAAGTGCGTGCGGCTTTGCTGTCTTTTGGAGTGATGTAAGGAGGATTTCCTACGACGACGTGATATCTACCATCACGCAAAATTTCCGGATGCTCGTGGAGATCCTCCACTGCATACTTGAAAGTGGCCAGCTTTTCTGCGTCACTAGCGCCATCGAGAGTAAGTTGTCGAACCCGGATCAGGGAGTCACCGATGGCAAGATTCAGCGGAAAGACCACCTGCCTAATTTCATCGAAGCTTGTAAATCCAGCCTCTTTGAGGGCAGCGATCAAAAGGCGATAGCGGGCGATGGCTACCGCGAACGGGTTGATGTCGACGCCGTGGACGGCTTCGAGGGCGAGGCGGACGATCTCGTGCGGTTCTCGCCGGGTGGTCTCGCGCCATCGGTTGACCAGGCGGTGGAAAGCACCGAGGACGAAGTGGCCGGAGCCGCAGGCTGGGTCGATCATCTTGACAACGTCGAGGCCGAACTCGTCGATCGCCGGGGTCAGCGTCAGGTCGAGGATGAACTCTTCGACGAACTCGGGGGTCTGCAGCAAGGCGTACGTCTTGCGGGTGGCCTCTGAGAGATTCTGGTAGAGGTCGCCGAGGAAGCGGGTGCCCCAGTCCGGATCAGTGAAGTCGTGGATCAAGACGCCGTCGGCGTTGGTGCGCCGCCAGAAGGCGATCAGCTCCTTGGCCGCGTCCGGACTGATCGGCAATTGGTAGGCGGCGTTGTGTTTCGGGTCGAAGAGCGTCCTGCCGGCCTGGGTACGCCCGATGTGGTCGAACGCGGTCAGCAGCCAGTGCCGGTCGTTGTCGGCAGGATTCATCCGGAAGTACTCTTCCTGGGCCTCCTCGGCCAGGATCGCCCGATCCTTGATCGGCCCGGCGAGGAAGCAGGCATCACCGAACAGCCCATTGTCCTCGCAGAAGCGGACGAAGACCGTACCCAGGATCCAGGCGACCGCTGCCTGGGTGATCCGCTCGTCGCGCCACACGGCCCAGGTTGAGGCGGTGCGTTTGAGCTGGAATGCCGCATCGTACTCCGCTCGCAGCCCGCTGTAGAGCGGCCCGCTCGTGCCGACCTGCTCGACTAGGTCCTGTTCCAAAAGTTTGACCCGCCCCTGCAGATCCTTCCGCAACGCCTCCGCGTTGATCACGCCGCTCACCCTCGCCCCACCAGCGCGCCGCCCGGACCGGCACGAACCCGCAACACCGTACCGCCCAGCAAACGCGACCGACCGCAAGCGCACGGCGCCGCGTCAACCCGGTGAGCCGGCCCTGCAGCCCATCGCGCGATCCGTCGGGAGCCGTGCCACGACGGCGTCTACACCCGAATCAGAGCACAGATTCTGTAGCCGATCGGACTCATAGAGTTATTAAGGTTGCCTGTTTCCTGTCGTCCAGTAGAAGAATGAGCCTTTCCAACCTGATCTTGCAGGTCAGCGCGGTAAGCAGGGGGCCGGTGATCGGTGAGGGCGAGGCTCCAGTAGGACAGCAAATCGACCAAAACCCGATGCCCCGACCGGGAGCCTCGCCATGCTGTCCTACCCTGCCACCATCTCCTTGTTCAGCCGGACCCTGAACCACCTCGTCGACCGCCTCCGCGGCCACCGCTAGCAGCGCAAATCCCGATGGAGGCGACTGACCCCGGGCCGCCAGGCCCTCCTGGCCCTGGCCCACCTGCGCAACGGCGACACCTACACCCGCCTGGCCGCCGGCTTCGAGATTGGGATAGCGATCCGCCTGGCGCTACGAGGAAGCGATCACCCTGCTCAGCGCGGCCGCCGAGGACCTGGACACCGTCATGTGGCGCATCCGGCAGCTGGCCTACGCGATCCTGGACGGCACCCTGATCCTGATCGACCGGGTTGTCAACCAGAAGCCGTACTACTCTGGCAAACACAAGCGCCACGCAGTGAACGTGCAGATCATCGCCGACGCGGCCGGACGTCTCGTCTGGGCCTCGGCCGCGCTGCCCGGCTCGGCCCACGAGCTGACCGCCGCCCGCACCCACGGCATCATCGACGCGCTGAACAGCGCAGACGTGATGACCTTCGCGGGCAAGGGTTATCAAGGTGCCCGCGGCAGCGTGCGCACCCCGTTCAAGCGGCGCCGTTTCCGGCCGAAGCTGTCACACCGGCAGACGGCGGTCAACCGGGCGCACGCGAAGATCCGCGCCCGCGGTGAGCGCGCGATCGCCACGCTCAAGACCTGGAAGATCCTCACCAAGCTGCGCTGCTGCCCACGCCGCGCTACCACGATCGTGCAGGCCATCCTCGTCCTGCACCACGTCGAAGCCAACCGCTACGCAGGATGAAAAAGGCTCAATGACTGATCTCAACGAACAGCCCAGCGCTTATCTCTCCGTCCCATCACGGCCGACGAGTTGCAATTGCTCGAAGATCTCGCCCGAAAACCTGACCCCGCCCCTGACCAGCTGGTCGCATATCTGGCGCCCGAGGAAGCCCAGTGGACGCCGTTTCTGTCCGGATGCGCCGTGTGGCTTGCCGCTCCGGTTATCGGGCTGTCTCTTGTCGCTTCCGCGGCCATCGGGCTGACCCGACTGTCTGAACCACCGCCTCAGCATGGTTCGGTCCCCTAGGTAAGACTCTCTCGCTATGAGCCGCCGGACGACTCGGCCACTTCGGGTGACGTAACATGAGCACTTCGTCCACTATGGTTTCTGCATGGCTCTCGTCCGGATGGCTCTGGGGCGTTACCGCGGCTTCGCCAAGCGCCAGGTCATCGACCTCGCCCCGCTCACCGTGATCCTCGGCCGCAACAACTCCGGCAAAAGCGCCCTGGTCCGCGCTCCACTGATCCTGGGCACCGGGATCGGCGAGGTCGGAGGGCCGCCACTCGACCTCGACCGGCTCGGCGAAGAGCTAGTCGACTCTTTCACCGATCTGGTGCATGACGCCCGAGTGCACCGCGGGTCGATCGACGTTGAGCTGGAGGTCGGCTCCGGGAGCCGGAGTGTTCGAATGGCTGCGACAGTTCTGCACCTGAGTGACCACCACACCGAAGTCGTCGACCGTTTCGAATTGAGTGACGGAGAAGGGTTGACCTGTCGGCTGGAGTGGGAGCTCGACGATCCCCCCAAGCTCCCATTCACCTACACGGTCACCGTGGGCGATCGGACGTGGCAGGGTGTGCCTGTAGCGTTCAGCGGACTTCTGCCGGGTCACCTGTCACGCCATGCAGACTTCCCGCGCGACGTGGCAGAGAGAGTCCAGAGGGCCTATTTCGATTTCACCCTCGGCTACCCCACTGTGCGCTATCTCGGGCCGTTCCGGGAACGGCCGCGCCGTCGGTACCGGCTACCCAGCCGCTGGACGTCAGAGGTGGGTGTCACCGGCGAGAACACCGCCGGGATCCTGGCGAACGATCAACTACGCCGTGAGGGCCGGTTGCTGCATCAGGTCAATCTCTACCTCCGGGATCACCTGCCGGGATGGCGGGTCGACGTGATGCCGGAGGGCGGGATGCGATCCGTGGTGCTGGTCTCTGCCCGTGACGAGTCGGTTCGGGTGAATCTCGCCGACACCGGGACCGGGGTGGCACAGATGCTTCCCATCCTGGTGCAACGGGCCATTGACGATGTCACACCGCCGGGACGACCGGTCCTCGAGATCATCGAGCAGCCTGAACTGCATCTTCACCCGGCCGCGCACGCCGACCTGGCGGAATTGTTCCTCGACGCGATCCGCAATAGCGACTCCACGCGGTTCCTGATCGAGACGCACAGTGAGACGTTCCTGCTGCGGCTGCGCCGGCACATCGCGCAGGGCTTGGATCCGGCGACGGTGGCCGTCTACTTCGTCGATCAGCAGGACGGGGTGTCCACCGCACGGCGGATCGCCATCGACGAGAACGGCAACCTCGACTACTGGCCGGAGGGCGTCTTCGCCGAGGACTTCGAGGAGACTCGGGAACTTGCCCGGGCGCAGCGAGCCAGGAGGGCCGCCAGTGCAAGTTGAGCTGGCCCCGGAGGTCTTCACTGCCACCGATCCCGAGCCTCAGCAGATCACCGCCGCGGGTCGGCTACTGGCCACCTTCGACGAGGGACGGCACGACTGGATCGTCGACATCGAAATCGTCGACGACGTCGCCTCGTACCTGAAGAAGCATCATCCAACGCTGGCAACCGTCTACCTGGATCTCGCGCAGAAAGCCGCCGTGAAGAATCTGGCCTGGACAGGCGCCGAGCAGCGGGGTCGAGTCATCGTGGTCGAGCATAAGAGTCTCGCCAAGGATGCTTCCGATCTGACCCGGGCCGCAGTCGTCGTGATTGAGAACATCCCTGGCGACAAGCACTTTCTCCAGGCGGTCATCCATGCGTTCCGGGCAGACCGGATCCGAGAGGCGTTCGCGAACGACTGGGCGGAATTCCGGCACAGTGGCGGCTGCGGTTCGATGCCGGCCGTCGCCCTGGAGGAGGCTGGGCGTTTCCATCACACCATCCGCGTGGTCGCCGTCTTCGACAGCGACGCGCTCACTCCTGAACACGAGGGCCCGAACCGGCACAAGGCCCGCGACCTGGAGGCCATCGGGGTGTCGACGCATGTCCTGATGTTTCGCGAGGCCGAGAACTACGCACCGAACCGTGTGCTCGCCTGCACCGGTCAAGCCGGTGCGGCCGAAACCCGCGTCGTGCACCTCGAGCGGCTGATTCCCCGACAGCGTCGGCACTTTGACATGAAGAACGGGATACCCCGGCGGTTACCCTCCGAGCAGCGGAACTTCTTCGACGGTCTCGACGCTGAGACACGACAAGCTCTAGCGTCCGGCTTCGGTGGCGGGGTCTTGAAGAAAATGTACGAGATGCGTGACAGCCTCTCCGAGGATGACTTCCATGCGACCGATCCCGAAGCGGCCGAGGACTTGCGTAAGCTGCTGGCGCTCATCGAGAGCCTGATCTAGGAGTGCACCCGTGACCGATCCTGACGACGGTGGTGTCGTCCGGCCCGATGTGGTGCTGCTGGAAACGCTGCTCGACGACATCGCAGCCGGCCGGCTGCGCGTGCCCCGCTTCCAGCGCCCGTTCGTTTGGTCTCCGGAACAGATGCTGGAATTGTTCGACAGCATCGAGGGCGGATATCCGATCGGCAGCATCCTGGTTTGGGAAACCGCCCTCAAGGTGCCGAGCCTGGACACTGTCGCAGGTATCGACATTCCTCCGCCACCGACGGACCGCACCGTCTCTTACCTGCTCGATGGCCACCAACGTCTTTCCACGCTGTTCGGGACGCTGGTGAAGCGACCGTCTACGGACGATCCGCAGTGGCACATCTACCGTCGGCTGGGCGACAACGTCGGCGCGCGGGCGCTCCGGTTCATTCACGGGCAACCCGACGTGGAGGGCGCCCCTCGGCTACTACCCCTGCAGGCCGTGCTGCGGACGATGGACTTCCTGGCATATGCGCGGCAGGTCACACGGGATCCGGCAACCGCCGATCAGGCTGATACCTTGATCGACGAGGCCGAGCATTTGGCACAGGGCATCAAGTCCTACAAGATCGCTGTCATTCGTCTGGTCGGAGGCAGCATCTCGCACGCTGTCGAGGCGTTCACCAGGGTAAACAGCGGCGGACGGAAGATTCAGCCATACGATCTGGTGTCGGCTCTGACCTATCGCGTCACGCACCACAGCCTCGCCGACCGCATTGAGGCTCTGCGACAGAACGTTGCCGCGACCGGTTTCGGCGCGCCGGACGCGGGACTGCTATTCCGTGCCTGTCTGCGCGTGGGCGGCATCGACGCCTTCCCCCTTCAGCCGCGTTGGGCTGAGGTCGCCGCCAAGCTCGAGGACAGGATCGACGACATCACTCGGCGCACCGATGTCGCACTGGCTCGAACAATCCGTTTCCTCCGGTACGAAGCCGGCGTCCCGCACATGTGCCTGCTACCGGAGGACAATCAACTGCTCCGGCTGGTGGCGACTTACGACGGCAACCCTGAGCTGAACGAGGAACAGACGGCAGACCTGGTTCAATGGTTCTGGTTGACGGCTTGGACCGGAACGACCTGGGAGCCACTCAGCAAACGTCATCACAGCATCAGAGCGAATATCGCCAAGGCGGGGTTCGCCTCCGAGACCGAGAGTCGTAGTCTCCTTCCGCAGGTGAGACCGCTGTCCGAGCGGCTCGGCTCGGTACACAGCAGAAGCCGGGCCTACCTGTTGTGGGAGCTGCGTGAGTTCAGTCGACGGCTGGACCTCAGCGGCAAACCCTTCGACGCGACGGAACTCTTCATTCGGTCCGGCATTACCGCGTACCGCCGCATCATGCCGACCGGCTCTCAGGGACCAGCGAACCGCATGATGCTCCCGGAACACACCGCGCATGGTCTCGTCCGGGAACTCACCGCACTTCCACCGCGGCTGCTGCGCGACGTGGTGGCTAGCCATGGCATCCCGGTCCCGGCCCTGACCAGGATGCTCGGTGGTGACGCCGAGGGCTTCGTCAGGGAACGTAGCGCCTACCTCGGCTCGCTGGAGGAGGAGTTCATGCGCAGCATGGGTGTGGAACCGCAGCCGGCGGCGGACTCGAGTGACGACTACGAGGCGTGACGGCTGCGGTGTTTGTTGTCGGCCCACTCGTCGGTCAGGGTGATCCATTCGTCGGGTGAGACGGCCACGACCGCGTGATCCAGTCGCGGCAGTTGGCCCGGGTCCTCGGCCGGGCAGAGCAGCCAGACCGGCCCGGCGCCGTCCCGCGCGGCCTGGGCGACCTCCTCGATCAGGTCCATCGCGCGATAGCGGGCCAGCGTCGCACCGTCGTCGAGCAGCAACGGCCGGCCGCGCAGCATCGCGTCGAGCAGTTCGGGGCGCAGGCTCTGCCAGGCCTGCTGGGTGAACTCGGCCAGCTTGAGAGCATCCCGGGAGTTCGGGTCGGCGGCGTCCGCGGAGAGAACCTTCTGCCAGGTCGGTTTCGGCCGCGCACTGACGAGTTGGCGCAGGTGCATGAGAAAGCGTTCGGTCACCGAGACGTGCCGGGCCCCGAAGCGCCCGACGAGCGCATCGGCCGCCGGACGTACCCGGTCCGTGCGTACCGTCAGGGCCCGGAAACCGGTCTCCTGGCTGGCGGAAACCAACCGCTGCTCGGTCCGGATCGCTTCGGCGAGCGTCGGCTCGTCCACCGTCCATGGGGATGCCGACGTCGATGTCGAACGTCGACGCACCGACGTAGCGAGCAGCGACGAGCCATCGGACTTGCGGCGCCGGTAACCGCCGCCTCGCCAGATCAGGTCGAAACCGGCGGCGGTCAGCAGGTGGTGAAGGGCCGGGTGCTCGGGCAGCGGTGGCAACTCCGGGAACCGGGCACGAACCCGTTCCTGGATCTGCTGCGGGGTCAGCCCCGGGTCCTCACCGTCACCGAACTGGGCGGGCACCACCCCTGCTTGGGAGAGCCGCATCGCCCGGACCGGATCCAGGTCACGCGGATAGATCTCCAGGCGAGGCGAGGCCGCCGCGACACCGGAGGCAGCAGCGGCGAGATGTACGGTTCGCCGGTCATCCAAATTGATACCGAACCGGCTGCCCTTGATGAACACCGCACTCAGCTCCCGCAGAACCGTCGCGGGACTCGGCAACACCTCCTGACCGGCCAGTCGCTTGGCGACCTTGCCGAGAGCGTCGGCGTGATCGAGCAGGGCCGGGGCGGCCGGGGTGTCGGCCGGGTCTCCGGTGCCGACCTCCAGGGCGACCAGCAGCAGCTCGTCGTGCCGGCGGGTGAGGAATCGCGGCTCGTCCGCCGGGTCGATCTCGATGGCAACCCGCACCGCGGCCATGCTGAGCGCGTCGCGCAACGCCTCGTCGGAGACGGACGAGCCGCGCCTGGCCAGCAGGTGCGCGGCCAACTCGGCGACGCTCGCCACCCGGCCGCTGGCGGCGAGCAGGTCGACGATCTCATCGTGGACACTGCGGATCAGCGGGTCGGACCGCCACCTCTTCCGCTGATCGATGAGGATCTGCGCGATCCGACCCGGTGTCACGTCGAGCCGCGCCGCGACAGCGGGGTGCTGTGGCCACGCCGCGAGGTCGGGAAGTGCACCATCGGCATCAGGCAGGCGCAACAGCAGCCGGACCGCCTCCACCTCGGTGTGGTTACGCCCTCGGGCTTTCGGAATCAGCCTCGCCACGACGCTGTCGAGGCCGATCCGCGACAGCTCCCGCCCGTCCGGCTCGTGCGAGCCGCCGGTCGGCTTCGGTGTCGCCTCGGCTTCGGGCAGTACCACGGGCTCCTGCTCGTGTAGCCGGATTCGCCACTGCTTGAGGCGTTGCTGCAGCTCGCCACGGGTCTTGGCACCCAGGCCGGGAAGGGTGAAGAGATCCTTGGAACCGAGGGCCAGTAGTTCACCGACGGTATGGGCGTTGAGGCGGTGCGCAGCCGACACCGCACGCGGGGTCAGCCCGGATGCCTCCAGCACGGTTGCCCGCGTCGCCCGGTCGGCCGCCGCGTCACGCTCCTGCGCGGTGTCATCGTCCTCGGGGTGCAGTGAACCGACCGGAGCGGTCCGGTCGGACTTGCGGAAGACCTGCTGCCACTCGCTGCGCATCTCCCGCAGGGTGCGGAATCGGCGTTTGGCGTCCCGATCCAGCGAACGGGTGAAGAAGGCGACGAGACCATCGCGGATAGCGGCGTCGAAGGCTTCGACGGCCAGCGTCGGAGGGCCGTCCGTGAAGTCGATCGGGGTGATTCCGTCACCCCAGAGGGGGAGTTCACCGGAGGCCATCTCGTGCAGGGTCACTGCGACCGCGTACCACTCGGCGTGGTCGTCGTACACGGGCCGGTTCGGGGTGCCGAGGAACGGGTCGAGATAGCCTGGCGTACCCGCTTCCACCTCCGTGACCGCGGCCGCGGCCAACGAGAAATCAAAAAGAACCAGTTGCCGGGTACGGTTCTTCCGTACCCGGATGGCGATGTTGTCGGGTTTGATGTCGCGGTGATAGACGCCTTCGCCCTGCAGATGGTCGACGGCGTGGAAGAGATAGTCGGAGTAGGTCTCGAGTTCGTCGATCGTGAGCCGCCCGTCCTCGCGCAGCTTGCGGGCAACCGTGACCGAACCTGCATGCTCCAGGACGATCATCGTGCGCGGCGGGATGTCGATCGGTTCCTCGCGGGCCAGCCTGATGACCCCGGAATCCTGGCTGATGCCCCGCAACACCCGGGCCTCGTGCTCCAACCTGCTGCGCTTCTCGTCCGAGAGCGCGACCTTGAGCACCTCCTCGGCGCCGGTCTGTAGGTTGTCCGCCAGGAAAGCCCGTGACGTGGAACCGGTGCCGAGTTTCTGTCTGATCCGCCAGTCCGACACGACATCGCCCGGACGGGCTTCGAGCAGGTCGATCACCTGCACCGGTTCGACAGCGGGTGCGGTGAGCTCCTCCTCGATGCACACCAGCATGTCCAGCACCTCGGCGACCGTGGACAGCCGCCGGGCCGGGACGGGTGCCGTCGCGGCCTGCACCAACTCGTCCATAAATTCCGAGACCGAGTCCGCGTCAGCCGACGGACGTAGACCGTCCTCCCGCTTGAGCCTGGTCATCAGCTCGGCCCTGCTTGCTGCTGGAGCCTTTCCGGAGAGCAGCAGGTAGGAGAGAGTGCCGAGCCCGAAGACATCGAGGGCGATCGGGTCCGTGTCGGCTAGGCTCAGCTCCGGCGCCAGGTACGCTTCGGCCGACCGCTCCAGGTGGGCGCCATCCCGGGTAGCGGTGGCCGCGATCCCCGAACCTCCGCTGGTCGACTCGCTTTCTCGTACGGCCGCCTGCCAGTCGCTGATCTGCAACTGCGGATCGGCCCACGGGTCCTCGCCGGGAGTGCGCGCTCGTCCGGGGCTGACCAGGACACTGCGTGCCGCGAGGGCACGGTGATAGAGCTTGCGCCCGTGCGCGTACGCCATCGCCTCGGCTAGTTGCCGGATCATGTCGAGCCGGGTGCCGATCTCCAGTTTCTCGCCGTACTGGGCCATGAAATGATCCAGCCGCATCGCCTGATGATCGTGCCGGAAGATCAGTGCCGGCCCGCCCTCGTGCGGTTCCATCCCGTCGACCTGCACGATGCCGGGATGGCTGATGCCATGCAATGCCAGCATCTCCCGCCGGGCAGCACGCTCGATGCTGGCCCGCACCGACTTGGCGGAATTGCGTTCGACCAGGTAGATCCGGACTCGCCGGTGCTCCTTCGGGAACTTCGCGTGCCTGGCCAGGTGGTCCTGCCAGGTGGGGCCGACATCCCAAGGCTTACCGTCGAGCTTCCAGGAGCCAACCTGGTAGTACCGGCGGCTGCGTCCGATACCCACTCCGTCGAGCAACTTGCCGAGCGCCCGGGAGGCCGCCGCGGTGAGCTGGCGCTGCGGATCGTCACGTGGTGTACGACCCAGAAGGCTCGACCAGACGCCGGGCAGTGCGGCCGGCCCACCTTTCGCCGGCTCGGGGCCGAACACCCAGTGCAGTTGGTGCGGGTCCAATGCCACCTGCAGGCTGGGAACCGACAGGAAGACCGCGCCCTGAATGAACGGGATTTTCTCGTTGCCCCCTGATCGGCGGACTTGAGCGGCCAGCAGCGAGCGCAGTCGCTTGGCTTTGCTGTCCGCCAGGTGCAGAGGGTTGTCGAAGGTGCGCACCGACTGGTTGTCGAGCATCCAGGTGGATCCACTGTTCCAGAGCCGCCCATGCAAGCTTTTGACCTCGACGAGGTAGATCCCGCCCGGAGTCACCACGAGAAGATCGACCTCGTACACGTGGCCGGTCTCTGCAGTGAAGGTGAAATTCGACCACGCACGGTAGGGCTCGGAGTCGGGTAGGAGACCCCGGATGTGTTCGAGTGCTTCCCGCTCGTGCTCGAACTGCGATGGAGTAACCGTCGTCCAGCGCCCCTCCTGCATGGAGCCAGGCTAGTGGGTCATCGGCCTGGTTGAGGGATCACCACCCACCGCAGCATCACCACCCTGCCAGTCATAGATCAAACTCCGCGCCACCCAAAGCACCATAAGCGGCATTCCGGGCGGCCGTCGACCAACAGCGAGGGGGTGACGATCGGCGAAGCGGGCGACGGGGAGTCAGCCGTCGGTATCGTGCGAATCTTCGAGCATCTTCAGCACGTGGGTCAGGTGGTGTGCCGTGCCCCAGGCTCGCCATCCTGTCGCGTTCCCGGGACCTCCGAGCACGGCGGCGCGTTGCGCGATCTCGGCATCGCCCCAGGAGTACGCGGCACCTTCTGCCGGCCAGTGATCCGCCGCCACCAGCGAGGCGCAAAGGTCGTACATGCTCTTGTAGCCGTTGCCGTCGCGCGCCCATCGGTATATCCACCACACATCCTCGTCGGTGTACCGAAGGTTCGGAGGTGGAGGCCATCCCTTGACGCTCATCTTCGGGTGGGCGATGCCGTAGTCCCCGAATACGATGTCGGGATCTTGGAGTCGTCTCCAGAGAGCAAGGTCGCGTCTGGGTATAGGGGTGGCGATGTTGTACGGGAGGCCGCTGATCGACTCCGGCATCGCCCCTGAGGCCACCGTGATGGATTCCCACGGATAGCGCCGCGCCCAGACTAGGCACTTTCGTGCCAGCGCTTCGACTCTGCCGATGTCGCGCTCTGAGCGAACGTCGAAGAAATCGAGAACGAGTGCAGACCTTTCGATCGTCGTCCCAGCCCGCCGGCAGAGCTTAGCCAGCGCCGCTTCGGCTTCATCCTCGTCAGGATCGGCGATGTCGCCGCCGAGCCGGATGACAGCCTGCCCATCATGCATCTCCGCAGCCTGTCGCGCCTCTGTCAGACGGCGCTCGGAGTCGTTTAGGTGGAGAACCGGCCGGATTGGGACGCACCAATCGGCGAAATCGTCGACGACAGTCTGCAGCGCTCCCCGCCAGCCTCCGTCCGGATCATCCAGGTAACGAGCGTCGACCGCCACGCTCATCCCCCGCGGTATTACGTTCCGGGCCTTCTCGGCGAAGCTGTGGGCATCCTTGATCGGATCCCCACTGGTTGGCGGCACCTCGAAGATCGGCATCACCCTCGCTGCCAGCACTTCCGGCAGATGATCGATGGCTTTGAGCTCACCTTCCCTGCCTTTGAGTATGGGCATGTAGACCACGGCGCACCCTTCGCTGGCCATCCACGCTTATCACTCAATAGTGCACGCTAAGTGACGCTACAACAACATTTCGTGCTCTCGCTGCAACGTGGACGGTAGCCACCCCGAGGTCAGGCCCGATGGCGGTGACCTTCGCTGCACTGGACCGTCAGAGCAAAGGGTGATCATCTACCCGGCTGATGGATCAGGCCGCTGCCGCCGTTTTCCAGGCGTGCCGCAGGCCCGACGCGCCAACGTCGCTAGTCATAGACCTGACAGGCGACAGCGCTCGCTCGAACCCACGCTGGCCCAGACCTGGCCGGCTGGACCGGCTGAGTCCTCGCGCGTGCCAGTGGCGACGCGCAATAGGTCGGGACCTTCAGCGAGGCGTAGCCGGAGGTTGCGTTCCCGGGCGGCGGAGTGTAGCCAGAACAGGATCGGCCAGGACCGGTCGAGGGTGGCGAAGAGTCTGGCGTAGCCGATGATTTTGGCGGTGAGAACGCCAAGCTGTTCGGTGCCAGTGTCGTACTCAAGGAAGAACGGCACCTGGCGGCCATTCTCCAGCCAGAGCCCGTACCCGTCTGGGCGTATCGGTGGTTCGTACGCCCGAAGCAGTGCCGGGTCGTCGTCGGTGACGAACGTGCCGGCTCGCTGGCAGACGGCTTCGGGCAGCCACTGCTGGAGTTCGGCGCCGGGGTGCGTGCGGGCGTGGCCGGCGAGGTCGGTGAAGAACTGGTTGACGCCGAGCCGGTGGTCGAGAGTGCGGGTGGAGGTCCAGCGGCGGCGTTCGAGGCGGGCGTGGTCACGGCGCGGTGGCCGTTCGTCGCGGGCCGCGGCGACGACTTCGGCGCCGAGCTGGTCGATGAGCCAGTGGTACGGGTAGGAGCCGCCGTCGGCACGCTGAGGGCGGAAGCGGGCTATCAGTCGCAGTTGGTAGAGCGTGCGGAGGCGGCGCTGGCAGAAGTCCAGCGACGGGAACAGGGCGTTGGCGGCCTGGAAGGTGGTGAGGACGCCGTGGTCGTAGAGCCAGCCCAGCAGGATCCGGTCACGGGTCGTGAGTTGTGACTGCACTCGCAGGACGGGATCATCCATGCCGCAGCCCAGGGGAGACCCGGATGATTGCAGGGTCTGTCGGTGCACACGGCGCCAGCGGTGACAGCCGCCCTGACCTGCGGTGTGAGGTGGGCGTGGGGGTCGGTTCGGGGGTCCGGTTGAAGACTGACGTCAACCCGGACAGCAAGACTGACGTCCACGCTGACACTCGAACCGTTGTCGATACTGAATTTGCGGATGGCACAGTTCTCCCTTTGAGTTTGGAAGCGCGGCAAAGTGGTGTGGTGCCGGCCGGGAACCGCGGTCGCTGATCGGTCCGACGTGGATGGCAGGCGGTCGGACTCGGCTACCTGGGGCGAGCCGTCACGGCCTGGTCGTGGGCAACGGGCCGCGGTGCTTCCCGGCGAGCCTGGGAAGCGGTCGGCAATGACGTCGGCGTGCGGGTGTCCTGCCCGCACAGCTTCCGCGTCAGCGGGGATCGGGCAACGGCCGAACAGCGGAATGTCGGCGGCTTCGCTGTTCAAAACGCGGTTTGTCAGCTCTGGCGAACACTTCCCGGTCTAACAGGTTTCTGACAGGCCGACATGGATCTATGACAGTGCAGGTCAGCGGCTATCTCGTCCCGTTCCGGCACGACGTCTCATCACGCACACCGCATGGACATCGGCTGTGCACAACCGTCTGACAGAGCCGCCGACGAGGTCGGTGTGCGGACGCTGTCAGACCCTCGGGGAGACTATCGCGATCGCTGATTAAGGCCCTGAGCCGCACTGTCAGATTCGTGGAGGGCGCTGTCAGAAACCCGTTAGACCGGAAAGTGTTCGCCGGAGCTGACAAGAGCCGGTTTGAGGGTGCACGCGCGTCCTCGGCCGCCCTGCGGCGGAAGGGATGCGCCTGAATCGGCCGTCTCTTGCGACAGGAGCACTCTCACCGTGAACGCCAATCCCAGCCACAGCGTCTCAAGCGGTCACCGCGACGAGGTATGGACCGAGGACCGCATCCGCGCCCTCGGCGCGGTCACCGACCTGCCCACCGCTGCCCGGATCTTCGGCCTCGGCCGGTCCCTGGCCTACGACCTCGCCCGCACCGACCAGTTCCCGGCACTGGTCATCCGCGCCGGCACCCGCTACCGCGTACCGATCGCCGGGATCCTCACCGCTCTCGGCCTGCCCACCAGCCCCGACTTGACCTCATCGGCGAAGCCAAGCGTGGATCACCACGACGGAATCAGACCGTCCGACCACGACGAGCGGGGAGAACCGTGACCAGCGAAGGATCCATCACCAAACGATGCGGCTGCAAAGACCCGACTACCGGCAAACGACTCAACAGCGGATGCCCGAAACTACGACGCCCTGGCGGCTCCTGGAGCACCACCCACGGCACCTGGGGCTACCAACTGGAACTGCCCGTCGGGCCGGGCCGCAACCGACGAGTCATGCGCCGCAGCGGCTTCGACGACCGCGACGCCACACGCACCGAACTCGACCATGCCCGCTCGCTGCTCGCCCTCGCCGGCGACGACAGCGGCCTCGCCGTACAGATCGGCGGCCTTCTCCAAGCCTGCAAGAACGGCGTCGCCCTGCCCGACCGCGACACCGTCGCCACCCGCGTCCGCGCCGGTGTCCCCGCCAGCGTGCCGACCACCACCGGCGAGTACCTCTCCGAATGGCTGGCCGGACGGCGAGGCCTCTCGCCCAAGACGATCCGCGGGTACGGCGACCACATCCGCTCCTACCTCATCCCGCACCTCGGCGAGGTTCCGCTGCAGAGCCTGCGGGCCAGCCACATCCAGCTCATGTTCACCGCGCTCGACGCCCGCAACGAACAGATCCGGACCGCACGGACCAGCACTGACCCCGTCGTACGCCAGAAGTATCGAGGCATCCGGCCGATGGAGGCCGCCAGCATGCGCCGACTGTTCGCCACCTTGCGGGTGGCACTCAACGACGCCGTCCGCCGCGCCCGACTCATCCCTAACAACCCCGCCCTCGGCATCGAACTCGAAGCCGGCACCCGGCCGAAGGCACGGGTCTGGACACCCAAGTCGATCGAACTCTGGAAGGCGACCGGTGAACGGCCCAGCCCAGTGATGGTGTGGCGACCCGAGCAAGCCGGACAGTTCCTCGACTACGCCCAACGCCACGACGCCGTGCTCTACCCGATGTTCGAACTGATCCTGCACCGCGGCCTGCGACGCGGCGAAGCCGTCGGGCTCCGCGATCACGACGTCGACCTCAACGAGGCCTACCTCAGCATCGTCCAACAGATCACCACCGTCGGCTACGAACCAGTCACCCGCAAGGTGAAGAGCGACGCCGGCGACCGGGTCGTCCCTCTCGGCCCCACAACCGTTACCAGCCTCACCGCCTACCTCGACATGCGCAACCGATGGCAGCAGGTCAGCGGTGACAGCTGGCCGGACACCGGACTGTTCTTCGTACGCCCGAATGGACAACCGTGGCATCCACAGGCCATCAGCGACCGCTTTGACCACCTCGTCATCAAGAGCGGCCTACCACCGGTCAGGTTGCACGACCTCCGGCACTGCGCCGCCACCTACCTACGCCATGGCGGCGCCGATATGAAGGAGATCCAGGAAGTTCTCGGCCACTCCACCATCGGACTCACCTCCGACACCTACACCTCGGTCATCCTCGAACTACGACGTCCGAACGCCGACGCGGCCGCCAACCTCATCCCCCGCGAAGCCGCGTAGTAAAGCCGGTCCGCGTTCGCCTGGAAGCCGAGGCAACGGCGGAAACACCACGTGCCGGGCCTCCCTCATCGGGAGGCCCGGCTTCGCTGCCGCAACGGCGGCCATCGGCCGACCGCCGCGGTACTGGTCTAGTCGCAAGACAACCTGACCAGGTGCACGAACAATCGCGTGACTTCGCCGAACGGTCAAGTGCCCTGAGCAGGCGGGACAGGGATCGGTCGGCACCGCAATCGCGTCGGCGACATCAGAACCCTGCTGTGCCGACGCGTCCTTCTTTCGTTGAGTTCGAGTCTCTTTGTCGACGGTCAGCGGTCGCTGAAACGAAGCTGCGGATGGGCGAAAAGATCGATGCCATAGCGCGCATAGACCTTCACTGTGTTCTCGCCGGTCAGCGCGTCTTCAGAGATGCCGAGCAGCGCGGCCACTCGCACGACCTCCTCGCGGGAGTCCGCCTCGATCTCCAGGTAGGGCGGGATCAGCGGCCATTCGTCGATCTCCAGGCGAGCTCCGTCGAGCAGGAAACTAGTGCGCCGATTCTCCTGGTACGACTTCGCCGTGAAGCCGAGCCGGCCCAGTAGTTCGTTGGTCGCCTCGAAGCGGTCGACGCCGACCTCTACCTCGTCGGTGCCGTCGATCCCGTCGTGCGCGATCTCCTTGACCGCCAGCGTCGCGCCCGCACCGGTGTCGCGCAGTCGAATCCAGCGGCTCTCGTCGCCGGGGGTGATGTCGTAGACATGGCGACGTTGGAGCAGCGTTTCGCCCTTCTGTTGTCCTCCGAGAGAGAGGATCGACGAGGTCATCTGGGCAGGATCGATGTCGAGAACCTTCGCCTCAAATTCGGTCGACAACTCAGTGCTCCTTACTGGAACAGGACAGAAGTGGACAACTGACCGTACTCGGCATCACGTAGTGCGACGACTTCCTGGCACAGGGGACTCTGGACGAACTCGCTGACCGGCATACACAAGTCCATCCGTTGGATACAGACGCCGACCTGGTAGCCACCGCGCCGATCGCGATAAAGGCGGACGCCGTAGAAGCCCTCCTCGCAGTCCTGGTCATTGTTGAACCGGCAGCCGAGGCACGTCTCGGGGAGCCGGACGCGGCGGATCTTCTTGAAGAGCAACTCTCGGCCCGCAGGAGTCCGGTAGGCAGTACGCCATCCCGAAACTCCGGCTGTCACTCGATGCTCGAAAGCCAGCGCACCCGCTTCCGCCAAGATTCTTTCGATGGCGACGACGGAGTCGATCCCATCATCGAGGGAATTCAGCAGTCGCACCGACAACCCGGGCGCGAAATCGGTCAGCAGTCTGCGCACGCGCGGCGCATGGGAGTAGTTCGGGACCACGATGTTCGCGCTGACTCGGATTCCCGCGGCGAGCGCTGCTTGGACGGCGTGCAGCAACGCCTGGATCTTCTTCTCTGCCCGACGCCGGTCGGCGAATCGGGCGTGCTGGACCTCAGCCAGTTCGCGCGCGGTCGTACCGAAGATGCTGAAGTTCACCCGGTCGAGCCCCTCCCGGGCGCAGCCGTCGAGGACCCGTGCTCCGTTCTCACCGTTGGAGGTCATGCAGACGCGGAAGCCTGCCCCCGTGGCGGACCGGATCACCTCAGCCAGGCGTGGGTGAAGGCTGGGTTCGCCGCCGGTGAGATGCAGCTCGTCAAGGTGCAGCCCATCCCGCAGCGTACGAAGTGCGTCGACGAACTCCTCGTCAGGAGAGACCGTCGCGGGCAGGAACCGTGCGCCGTTACTGGCCAGGTAGATGGAAACGCGTCCCGACCGCCCTGCGCCGTCGAAGTCGCGCGGGTCGCGACCCAGGTTGTCGGCGACGACCGGCGTCCCCTCGTTGTGACAGAACGTGCAGGCCATCCCGCAAGCGTCGATGACCTTCACGCGCAGGGTGCGGTCCCGCTCCACCCGCACCGGCAAGTCAGCCAATTCGCTGCCATGCTCCTCACCGCCCAGCCACACTCGATGATGGAGTGATAGCAATCCGTCAATATCCGCCATGTGCTGATCGTGGTTGCGGAGAGGCGCCGAACCCATCACACGCGGTAGTGCATCAACGGGTAGGTTCGATCCGGTGACCGGATACTTCGGCAATCCCGAGCTATCCGGTGCATGGATGGGGTCGGAAGCGACCAGAGGAGCATCGTGGGTAACCGCACAGCGCCGGCGTTCTCAGTTCCCGAACACCTCTGGCAGGCGGAAAGCATGCGCAGCGCCCTGGCAGCGCGTGACATCGCCCAGGTTTTCCGACTGGTCCAGCGAGAGACAGGCGTGAGCCAATCCCATCTCGGCGTCGCGACGGGCCTCAGCCAGGCACAGGTCAGCGAAATCATCAGTGGCGCGCGCAGGGTTAGCAGTATCGACGTGCTGACCCGTATCTCCACCGGGCTCGGCATGCCTGGTGGTGCCCGCATGACCCTCTTACTTGGTGAACGCGCGCAGACTGATGCGATGCCCTCCGATAAGGATGTCGGGTCGTACCTGATCGAGCGATTCTCCGACGTCGAGGCGATCTACCCGAGCCGATCGGAATTCACCTCGAAGGTGCCGCCCCATGCGCTGTTCGACGAGGCAGCTGACATCCGCGCGGCAGGGTTGTCACTCAATCTGATCTGTCAGCAGTACGCCGACAGCCGGCTGGCTCAAATCGTCCGCGACGGCGCGCGTCTGCGTCTACTCTTCCTGGACCCGGCTGGCAACGCCATCCGCCAACGTGAGACAGAAGAAGGCTTGACCGCCGGCCATCTGGGCTCGCTGACGACCCTCAACCTCCAAGGCATCCTTCGGGTACGCGATCGGCTCCCGGCGGAGGCGCAGGAGCGGATAGAGGTGGCCACCTACGACCAGACGATTCGCATCAACATCATCCTGATCGATGACATCGTCTGCGTCGCCCAGCCGTATCTTCCACATTCCCGAGGAGTTGAGGCTCCCACCATGATGATCAGGAAGCGGTGGCCGGCCGCCGGGCTCTACCCGGTATTCGAGCGCACCTTCGAAGAGCTCTGGAGCGGTGGCCGGCTCAGATGACCGACTACACGGACCTGCTACCCATCGCTCACCAAGCCGTCGACCTAGCCAGGGACATCATGCGCACCATGCAGCCCGGCCTGCTGACCGCCAAGGGCGACCGTGACATGGCGAGCGAGGTCGACTACGCCGTCGAGGACCAGGTTCGCGCCTTCCTCGCCGAACACACCCCGGAGATCGGCTTCCTCGGAGAAGAGAACGGCCTCAGCGGAACGGCAGACGGCCCGACATGGGCCCTCGACCCGGTGGACGGCACCGTCAACTTCGTCCACGGCTCACCGCTCTGCGCCATCTCGCTCGGCCTCATCACCGAGAACCGCTCGGTCCTCGGCATCATCGACCTGCCCTTCCTCGGAAACCGCTACTCCGCAGCCGAAGGCAACGGCGCCCACTCAGACGGCAATCCGATCAGAGTCAGCACGACACGACGAGTCAGCGAGGCCGTGGTGGCGATCGGTGACTACGCGGTCGGCGATGGAGCCACCGAAAAGAACCGAGCCAGGTTCGCCCTCACCCAACGACTGGCCAACAACGTCCAGCGCATCCGCATGCACGGATCAGCCGCCATCGACCTGGCATGGCTGGCCGCAGGCAAAATCGACGCCGTCGTCATGCTGGCCAACAAACCCTGGGACACCGCCGCCGGAGTCATCATCGCCCGCGAAGCCGGCGCACTCACCGCCGACCGTGACGGGTCGGCCCACAGCTTGAAGTCGTCCGCAACGATCGCCGCCAACCCGAACCTTCTCCCCGCCATCCTCGATCTCGCTGCCGACCCCGATCGTTTAGCAACCTGAGCACGCCTCAACGTTCCAGCGCTGCTGGTTCGGAGTGACAGCGGCGGCCCTTTGGCTATCGGACTCCCGTCGACACCAGGTCGAGGTAGAAGGTGCACTGGATCGTGCTCAGCGGTTCGGCGTCGCCCGGACGGGAGCGCAGCTCCCTCTTCTATTGGCCAGCAAGGAGCTGCTCGCGCCATTCCGCGAAACGTCCGCGCATCCCAGCAATCAGGTCCGGAGTGGCGCCATAGGCAGCGAAGCGCCGATCCGGATACCGCGGCAACATCGCCAGCAGGTCGGCCAGAGCTCGGCGGTCGAATCCGGCATCGGCCTGCTCAGCAAGCTCGAGCAACTGCTCGTAGGTGTACCGGCCCGAGATCACAGCGGCATCGACGTCGAGGAAGTCCCGCGGCTCCGCCCGAGTGAACAGCGCGGACATCTTGCCGGCCACGACGTCATCAACATGCAGGACCGGACCGACATCCATCATCACCGGCGGCAACGAACGCCAGTTCGCCGCCAACTCCACCTTGTACGGTCCATCCGGCCCATCGGGATCCGTGACCGCAAGTCGGGCGAAGGTCTCGAACTGCTGCGTGATCTCTACGGCGTACCCGTCGGCACGATAGGCGTCGACGACAGCCTCCACCGCCGCCGCGAACTCACCCCGGCGCTCCCACGCGGTGAAGAGATCGATGTCTTCGCTCGGTCGCTCAAGCAGGCCGTGTGCTTGCACGGCATACCCACCTGCCAGAGCGAAGCCATACCTACCAGCCACCCGAAGAGCGATCTCCGCCAGCTTGAGAAGACCTGGATCCACGCTCAGCCGGCCAGCGCCCGCGGCGGAACAGCCAGCTCAGGAAAGCGCGACTGCCAGAGCGCCCGCAGCCGTGAGGGAAGCCAGAGCTCCGGCCACAGCCTGCGCAGAACCCCGCCGTCAAGCCAGCGGCACAAGTCCTCCGCCGTCGTCGCCTGGTTGAGCACGGTCTGATACATCAACTGCCGGTCCCCGGCATCGTCCAGGTCATAGGTCGCGTCACCGGACCAGTCCAGCGACCGGTCGAGCGTCACCGTGCCACCAACCGGGCCCCGCAGGTCAGCCAGGTTCGACGGGACGACGTAGTGCCGCTGGTCGGCATAACGCGATCCTGGCGGCGCACCATTCACCCCTGCCATCCGACCCACCTCCCGCCTTCGATCGTACGTACACATCACGGCGAACGAACGCCACGCGCCGGACTCCCCGCAACGAGGAGCCCGGCGACGCTGCCACAGCGAAGGCCTGCATGCGACCCGTTCGCCACGGTGCCAGCCGGTCACTCGCCCCGGCTGGTGCACGAACCATCGCGTGACTCCAGGCATAGATCAAGTGCTATTGATGGCATACGGCGAAGCATCCAGATCCGCAGTGAATGCAACCGATCACCACAGGATCACCACGTCCCAAATCGCGGGATCTCGGCATGCCTGGAATGGGAAACAAAAATGCCGTGCCCCGCGTTTCCGCAGGTCACGGCATTTTCAAGAAGTGCGCCCGAAGGGACTCGAACCCCTAACCTTCTGATCCGTAGTCAGATGCTCTATCCATTGAGCTACGGGCGCTTCTCTGTGTTGCTCAGTCAGCCTACAACACCGACTTTCGCGCGGAGACTCCGGGATTCGAACCCGGGAGGGGCTTTAAAACCCCAACCGCATTAGCAGTGCGGCGCCATAGACCAGACTAGGCGAAGTCTCCCCGGTGGCCCGAAGGTCACCGAGGCTTGAGAATACCGGACCGTCCGGACGGCGCACAAAGAGGGCCGCACCCGGCACGCCGAAGATCTGCGCAAGGCGTCTCCAACAGGCGAAACGTCGCGTCAGCGACTAGGCTTCGTTCGATGGAGGAGAACACCCGCCGGGAGGCCCCGCGCGCTCGTGATCCGCGGGCGCCGTTCGCCAAGCCCGAGCAGACGGCCCCTGCCGAGCAGCCTCCCGCGCGCTCCGCCCGGCGCGGCGCACCGCCGGCGGTCACTTTCCAACCCCCGCGTCCCGGCCCGAGTGCCCAAGGTCACTCTTCCGAGCCACCTTCGAGTACGAGCGGAGCACCCGTGCAGCCGGCCGACGCCCCGAAACAGGCCCGTCCCGCACGCAGACCGGCCCGCAAACCGGTCCCGCCCCAGCCGAAGCCCCAAACCGAAGCGCCCCAGACCGAAGCGCCCCAAACCGAAGCGCCCCAAGCCGAAGCGCCCCAGCCGGAACCCGCCGAGAATGAGACGACGGTCACGGCCCCGGTGAAGGCCGCCCCGGTCAAGAAGGCGACCCCGGCAAAAGCCGCAAAGAAGGCAGCCCCCGCGAAGGCGACCCCGGCGAAGAAGGCCGCCACTCCACGGAAGACGGCCGCCCCCAAGCCCCCGACCCCGGTGGCCGAAACGACGCAGCCCGAGCCGACAAAGCCCGAGCCGACAAGAACCGAGCCGACAAAGCCCGAGCAGACAAAGCCCGAGCCGCCGACTGCGACCCCCGAGCCGCCGACTGCGACCCCCGAGCTTCCGATCTTCGAGGCGGTCCGCGCCGCCGAACCCCGGCGGCCGGAACCCCACGATCTTCTGGCGAAGCTCCTGGCCGAGCCCGCCCACGCCCCGGCCACCCTGGCCCACGAGGCGGTCCGCACGCTCGGCCCCCGGGCCCGCGATCACGTCGCGGCGCTGCGGCACACCTATCCGGCGGCGACCACCGAGGGCCTGGTCCGCCTGACGATCCAGCGCTTCACCCGTTCGGCGGGACTGCGGGGCGCGCTGAGCGCGGCCGCCGGCCCGTACGCTCCGGTGGCCATCGCGGGCAGCGCCGCGATCACGCACGCCGAGCTGGTGTTGCACCTGGCCGCGCTGCACGGCCTGGACCCGGTGGACCCGCAGCGGGCCGAGGACATCCTGGCCTGCGCCCCGGTCGCGGCGTCGGTCAGGATCCTGGCCGGCTGGGTCGCGCTCAGCATGATCAACAGAGTGCTGCCGGGAGCCGGGCTGGTGGCGACCGTCCTGGCCGGCCGGAACGCGATCGAGGCGACCGCGGTCCGGGCGAGACTGCACTACACCCGCAGCCAACTCAGCCAGTCGTCGGGCAGCAGCTGATAGCCGACGAACGCGGTGATGTCGAGGAGCGCGTGCGCCACGATCAGCGGCATCACCCGTTTCGTCCGCAGGAAGAAGAGCGCGAACACCACGCCCATCACCGCGTTGCCGAGGAAGGCGCCGAAGCCCTGGTAGAGGTGGTAGGAGCCGCGCACCACGGCGGAGATGGCGACGATCCAGACCGGTGTGAGGCCCATCGTGCGCAGCCGCGTGATCAGGTATCCCACCACGATCACTTCTTCGAGGATCGAGTTCTCCAGCGCGGACAGGATGAGCACGGGCACCGTCCACCAGTACGGCGCCAGCGCGGAGGGCACGATCTGTGCGTTGATCCCGAGCTGGAGTGAGACGTACACGAGAAGGAGCCCTGGAATCCCGATGGCCGCGGCCAAACCGAAGCCCCAGCCCAGGTCGAAGCGGGGCCGGCGGTAGTCGATGCCGAGCTCGCGGCTCGGCGAGATGTGGTCGCGGATCAGCAGGTAGAGCACCAGGGCGACGGGCACCAGGTCGAAGAGGATGCCGAGAAGCTGATAGGTCAGGTCGAGGTACGGCCGCGGCGAACGACTCGGGTTCAGCGTGGCGGTCTGCTGCGCCAGCGGCACGGTGGCGGTGAGCTTCGCGGCGAGCGAGACGATCGCGTAGACGGCCGACTGCCCGAGAGACAGCAGCAGGACGATGACTATCTCGGCGGTGTACACCCTACGGGTGTTCTGCCGGCTGTCTTCGAGGGTCACGCGCCAACTCTACGGCTGGCACAAACGCCCCTAATTCACCAAGCGACACACCGGGCGCTATGACGAGTCGCACTTTTGGTGCGTCGTGTTCCTGACTGCGCTGACCACCCTGAATGCATGGGAGACCTCGCACGCTTGCTCAAGGAGAGCTGGAGCCTCGTCGAGGAACATCAGGACAAGGTGGCCGGCTATTTCTACGCCCGCATGTTCCTGTCGCGCCCGGATCTGCGTGATCTCTTCCCGGTGCACATGGACGTGCAGCGCACCCGGCTGCTGAACGCGATCGTGACGGCCGTGCAGACGATCGAGGACCCGGAGCGGTTCGACGACTACCTGCGCGGGCTGGGGCGGGACCATCGCAAGTTCCACGTGGAACCGGAGCACTACGAGGTCGTGGGCGGGGCATTGATCGAGGCGATGCGGTCCTTCGCGGGCGAGCAGTGGGGTGTCGAGTACGACCAGGCGTGGGCCGACGCGTATGCGGTCATCGCCTCGAAGATGCTGGCGGGCGCGGACGCCGACCCGAACCCGCCGTACTGGTACGCCGAGGTGGTGGCGCACGAGCGGCGGTCCCGGGACATCGCGGTCTTCACGGCGCTGCCGATGCAGCCGCTGGAGTTCCGCGCGGGCCAGTATCTGAGCATCGAGTGCTCCAAGTACCAGCCGCGGCTCTGGCGCACCTATTCACCGGCGAACGCGCCGAGGCGCGACAACACCCTCGAGTTCCATGTCCGTGCGGTCGGCGCCGGGTGGGTTTCCAGTGCATTGGTACGCCGCCTGCAGGTCGGCGACATGATCAAGGTGGCCGCGCCGATGGGGAACATGACGCTCGACCGCCGCTCCACCCGGGACGCGGTCTTCGTGGCCGGCGGCACCGGCCTGGCGCCGATCAAGTCCCTGCTCGAGGAGCTGACCCGGTACAACCGGACCCGCTGGGTGCACGTCTTCTTCGGCGCGCAGACCCGGGAGGATCTGTACGACCTGGCCGACCTGAACCGGCTCGCCGCGCGGTACCCCTGGCTGTCGGTGGTGACCGCGTGCAGCGACGACCCGACCTTCCCCGGCGAGCAGGGCAACATCTCCGACGTGGTGGCCCGGTACGGCCCGTGGCAGGAGCACGACTTCTTCGTCTCCGGCTCCGGCCGGATGGTGAAGGCGACCCTGAAGACGCTGGCCGAACTCCAGGTCCCCTCGGTGCGCGTCAAGTACGACAGCTTCACCGACGCCTAGTAGTCCCAGGGGCGCCCGGTCTGCTGGTACTGCGCGACCGGCACGAGCTTGGCGTCCGGCGTCATCCGGTCCACGTAGAGCCGGCCCTCCAGGTGGTCGATCTCGTGGCTGATCAACCGGGCCAGGGCCCGTTCGAACCGGGTGACCACCCGCGTCCCGTCGAACCGCGCGTGCTCCACGTCGATCCGCAACGGCCGGGTCACCAGGCCCCGGTAGTCGAAGAACGACAGGCACCCCTCGTACTGGTCGTCGCACTCGCCGGACTCGCCGACCACCCGGGGGTTGAGCAGCACGACCGGCTGGACGTCGTACTCCGGCGGCTGGACCACGGCGGCCGCGACCGGCACGCCGATCTGGGTGGCCGCCAGGCCGACGCCCTTGCTGAACTCGTGCAGGTCGTGCAGCCGGCCCAGGGACGTGAGCAGCCGGGTCACGGTCTCCTGGGCGGCGTTGCCCTCGCGCGGGAGTTGAAAATGGCGGGCCCGCTGCCGCAGCAGATCGGATCCGCGCTGGATGATGCCGATGCCCCTCATCCGGTGCGAGGCACGTGGCAGGGCCGGCTCCGGCGGCCCTATCTCGTCGTAGATCGGAGCGTCGGCGCCGCGGTACCGCCATTCCAGACGGTATCGGGCGTTGAGCAGGGGCGCGTCGGTTGACCACTCGAAAATGGCGCGACCTCCCTCGTTGCGGCGTTCCAGCGGGGTGCGGACGGGCACCTCGGCGGCGAGGGACGCCTCCACACCCCATACCTGCGGTTCGAAGTTCTCCGGGAAGTCGAGCCGGACGGTGAGCGACCGGGTCGGCAGGCGGACGGCACGCTGGAACCACTGCCCCCACTTCTCCTCGCCGACCGTGTACGCGTACTCGATCGTGGTCCGCTCGCCGGGGTAGAGCGGGAACTGCCCGCGGTCGTTCGCGAAGAGCAGCCAGATCTCCTTGGCCGCGTCCCGGTCGAGCTTGACCCGCCACTGCATCGGCTCGGCGGCGTTGCCCTCGCCGGCCAGCGCGCGCACGTCCATCTCGTCGAAGCTGAGCGGGTTGTCGCGGTGGTGCCGGTTCGAGCCGGCCGGGTCGTGCGGGTACCGATCCACCGCGATCTTCACCAGATAGCGGGTGACCGGCTCGACTCCGGCGTTGTAGAGCGCCCGGCGTACGTGGCAGCGGTAGGCTCCGTCGGTGTACGCCAGTTCGGCGACCTCCTGCTCGACGACCAGCCCGGTTCCCGGTGGCAGCCACTGGACCGGCACCGGAGGGTCACGGTGCAGGACCGAGCCGCGGGCGTGCCGGAGTTCGTCGTACTCCTGGAAGCGTTGCCAGATCATGCCGCCGGCGCCGAGCACCGCCTCGGCTCGGCGGGCGAAGTCCTCCGTGGGCTTGTGGCGACGCCCCTCGACGTGGCTGACATAGGAGGGATCGAAGCCCATGCGCGCGGCAAGCTGCTTCTTGGTCATTCCGCGCTCGACCCGCCATTGCGCAAGCGCCGTAACGAACTGATCTGCGGCCCGTTCAATGGGCGAGGTGGTCATCACGGATGTCCCCTTCGCGACGGCACGTTAAGTGTCGCTGGCTCTCCGTGTCCACAAGGTGCTAGTAGCGCGTTGCCGACAGATACCTTGACGAATCCGACAGGGCGGCAACGCTACGTAAAGTGATCCTCGCCGAGGGTATTCGTCCGAAAGATCCCGCTCGTCGGTGTGGTTAGGCTACCCTTAACCGGGTACGGTGGGTCGCCTGAGACCTCTTGAAAGTCATTCCGGCGAGGAGATGCGGTGCCCGTGAGCAGCACCCTTGAACTCACCCGGTCGCGGCTCACCGATCAGCCCCTCGCTCCGGTGACGACCACGCTGCGTGCGATGTTCGGCACGAGCTCGGAAATACCGGGCCTCGCGCCCGACCTCGTCGTGCCCGACCTCGCCGGTTGGTCGCCCGCCGCGCGGCTCACCGACGTGCACCTCGACACGCTGCTCGGCAACGCCTCCCGCCGCTGGAACGCGCAGCCGCACGCCGCCGCGGCGCTCGCCTGGAAGGCGTACACCTACTGGCTCACCCTCCCGGCCGTGCTCGGCTGGGCCTCGGCGCGCCGCGTCCCGCTGCTCACCGCCACCGACGCGGTCATGCACTTCGACGACCCGCGCCCGCTCGTCACCCTCGGCATGCGCCCGGACACCACCGTCGCGGTGCTGCCCGGCGACCCGCTCGCGCTGATCGGCCACCCGCAGGTCCGGGTCGTCGCCGACGAGGATGCTCTGCTGGCCGAGTTCCGCCGCTCGATCTACGACGAACACCTCGAGCCCCTGCTCGACGCGATCCACGACCGGGTCCGCCTCGGCAAGCGCACCCTCCTGGGGTCGCTCGCGTCCGGCATCGCCTACGGCGTGCTCCGCTCGGCCGACGCTCTCCCCGGATCGTCCGCGGAGAGCATCGACCGGCTGCTCGGCACCCTCGGCGTGCGCGACCTGATCGAGCTCTACCCGAGCCACCAGGGCAAGCTCGACGTGCGCCGCAAGACCTGCTGCCTCGCCTTCACCCTGCCCAGGCCGAAGGTCTGCCCGGGCTGCTGCATCAAATGACCGGCTGATCAGTCGCTCATCTCATCGGCGTACCGTTTCGCCCGGCGGTCGATCTCGGCGTCCAGATCCTCGTCGTACTGCTCGCGGACCAGGCGGCTCTGCGTGTCGATCGTGTCCATCGCCGTCTTGATCGACGCCGCCTCCTTGTGCTCGGCGTAGTCGAGGCTCAGCCCGTGGAAGCTCTGGCCGGTGCGGAGCTGCCGGTTCACCAGCCGGTCGTACGAGGTGGAGCCGCCCAGCATCTTGGCGAGCACCGGGAGGCTGTCCACCACGATGAGCAGGATGCGGACCAGCCACTGGGCCGACCACACGAAGCCGCTCTCCTCGGAGAGGCGCTCCAGGCCCTTCGCCTCGTCGATGATGTCGATCTTCCCGAACTGCCCCTCGAACTGGGCGACCTTCGCGTCGATGCCCTTCTCGATGGTCTGCGCGTAGGTCTGCTGGGAGTCGCCGAGCTCGAGGCTCAGCGTCTCGATCTGCTGATCCAGGGACGCGATCTTCTGCTGCCGGCCCGGGAGGTCGTTCTGCGCCTCGAAGTCGTCGGCCACCCGCCAGGCCTGCTTGCAGAGCGGGCCGTCACCCCGTACCTGTGAGGTTGATCCACCGTCGATCTTGCGGCCGGTGCACTCGGCCTGGGCGAGATCCTGCTTCTCGGTGAGCTCGGCGGAGAGCCGGCGGTACTCCTCGCTCAGCTCGGTGCGCTGGGCGGTGAGCGACGCGACCTTCGCCTGGGTGCCGGCCGGACCCTGGAGGGTGAGCTGGTGCTCCTTGCACTCGGTGAGGGCCGTCGTGTCGGCGCCGTCCACCGGGTTGCACTTGGTCCACAGGCCCCGCTCGGTCCCGGTCAGCTCCTGCCGGTGATGTTCGACCTCGGTGTGGATCGCGGGGTGGAAGATCCAGAGGACGAGCGGCTCGGCGATCACGCAGCCCAGCAGCACCGCCATGATCAGCCGGGGGATGAACATGAACCACCGCCCGGCGCCGAGCGCGCCGTGGCTGCTCGACACCATCCAGCTGTCGATGGTGAGCACCAGCAGGCCCCAGAAGATCGCCACCGGGATCACCAGCGGCCACGGCACGTCGACCACCCGGGTGAGCGCTGTCCACAGCGAGATCGCCGCCATCAGGGCGGTGTTGACGACGATGAGGCCGAGCCGGGTGTAGCGGGCACGCTCCTCCGGCACCCAGTCGAGGATCTGCTCGCGGACGCCGATCAGCCGCCGCGCCAGCAGGGAGATCGTGGTGGTGTCGGCCGCCTCCGGGCGCCGGTAGAGCGCCTCCCGGAGCGGTACGGCGGCCCGGCCGGCCGGCGGCTCGGTGCCGCGCGGCTTCGACAGGTCGACGGTGACGTCAGCGACCATCGCCGTCATCCTCCTCGGCGTTGTCGAGGTCCGGCAGCCGCACCGCGGCGTCGTCCTGGTCGGTGCCGGCGTCGTCGTCCCCGGCCGCCCGGAGCGGGGCGGCCGGCGCCGCGCCCGGCAGCTCGTCGTAGTTCACCGAGGCCACCGCCGAGACCGTGCCGCCGGAGATGTCCGAGACCAGCTTGTCGACCTGCACGTTGATCATGTCGAGGTGGCCGTGCTTGGCCAGCTCGCGCAGTACGTCCAACTGCATCTCCAGCTGTTTCTGCCGGTCCTCGCGCAGTTCCCGGCGCCGGTCCCGGTCGTCCTTGCGGTCCTCCCGCTTGTCCTCGAGCCGTTCGGCGCGGTCGGCGGCCGCCTGCTCGGCCCGCTGCTGCCGGGCCCAGGCGAGGGCCTGCCGCTCGTCGTCGCGGTCCAGCGCGAACTGCTTGCGCTGGTATTCGAGCTGGTCCCGGTCGGCGGCGGCCTGGCGCTCGGCGAACTCCTTCATGTCCCCCTGGCCCTTGGCCTCGGCCAGCAGCGACGCGCGCACCGGGTCGGAGCCGACGGACTCGTAGGTGAGGTGGGCCTGGTGCCGGACGAAGTCGAGGTCCTCGGCCGTCATCCGGTGCCGGGCGCGCTGCTCGCGGTGCTGCTGCGAGATGCCGTGCTCCTGGTCCTCCTGCTCGGTGACGTACCGGGCGCCGCGCCGGCGTCCGGCCATGTCCTGCGCGTGGATCTCGTCCTCGATCTCGGCGCTGTGGTGGTGCCCGGCCTGCTGCCGCTGGAGCAGGTAGGACGCCTCGGCCTCGCGCCGCTTCTGCTCGTAGACTCCGAGCTCCTGCGGGGTCAGCACCTCGACCCCGACGAACCGGACATCCATGCCGTTGATCTCCGGCGCCTTGACCTCGGTGTACGCCCGGATCCGCGCCGTGGCGTCGCGGCGCAGCGCGTTCAGGTCGCTCATCCGGTAGTTCAGCGCGAGATGGCCGAGCTTGCTGTCGCGCCGCAGGTAGGCGAGCACGGCCGAGGACGCCTTGATGTCCTCGCGCACGACCCGGGCGGCGTCGGTGACGGTGCAGGCGAACGTGACCCGGACGGTGAAGTCGCTGGCCTCGGCGGAGGGGATCTGCAGCTCGACGGTGACCGGGACGTCCCGGCCCACGTTGACGAGGCTGACGCTGTCGGCGCGGACCACGGCGTCGTCGTCGAGCCCGAGCTCGCCGCGGTTCACCACGTGGCGGCCCTCGACCCGGTACACCCACACCTCATGGGGATCGGCCTTCGGCAGGTCGGCGGCCGCGCGGCGCTTCCTGCCCAGACCGAAGAGACCGCCCTTCTGCGCGTCGTCCAAGGCGACGCTGCGGACCAGGGGATAGGCGGACATGTTCACCTCTCAACTCGCCTTGCGGCGGTAGTGACGCCCGATCACCTGGAGCAGGATCCGGGCCGGGGAGCTGGTGGGCTTGGTGCGGTTCGACGACCGGCTGTCCACGATCCGCAGGTGTTCGTAGAAGGAGCCGATCTCGCCGGGCGGCAGCGCCGAGACCAGGGCCTCGCCGAGCGCGTTCGCGAACGTGACCGGATCGTCGGTGATGTGCCGGAGCCGGTTCAGGCCGTGCCAGAGCGCCTGCAGGACCACCTGACGGTGCGGCCGGTAGCAGATCGCCTCGGCCCAGAGCCGGGCCACGAGGGGCAGCCGCTTCGGGTACTTCACGAGGTAGAGGAAGGTCGCCGGCACCTGCTGCCGGTTCTGCCGCATGACCAGGACCTCGACCAGCACCTGCCGGGCGCACATGGTGATCCGCCGGTCGGCGGGCCGGCGCGGCGGGCGGCGCAACTGCTCGTCCAGGGTGGTCAGCACCTTGCCGGCGCTGCCGGTCTCGAGCAGCGTCCCGAACAGCACCGCCATCGCGTAGCAGGCCTCCTCGAAGCCCTGCGCGGCACTGAAGATCAGCTGCCAGAGCTGGCGGATCGACTGCGCCGGATCGCAGGCGCCGAGGATGCCGCTGTACGCCATGGCCGCGGCCCACCGCTGGCTCGGGTCGCCGTGGTTGGCCCACTGCTTGGCGACCTTGAGCGCGGTCGGCTGGGTCTCGTCCCGGAAGCACATCGCCCAGAGGACGAAGACCGCTGTCGTCTGGCCGGCCGTGTAGATCTCACCCTTCGACCACGGCGTCAGGTAGGCGAGCTCCACCTCGTCGAAGTCCGAGGCGGCCAGCTCGGCCAGCCCGATCGCGACCTCGGCGTCCGGCTGGTTCAGGACCAGGCCGTGCAGCCACTGCGCGATGGCGTTCCAGAACGGCGTCTCGTACCGGCGGGTCAGTTCGGCGAGCACGTGCCGCCGGTAGCTGTCGTTGCGGAAGACCAGCACCCGCCGGTCGCTCGTCGGCCCGGCGATCCGGCGCTCGCAGACCAGGCCCTCGTCGGTGTGCAGGCGGCTGCGGCGGTCGAGGATCCGGCCTCCGGCGTCCTCCGCCTTCCTGCTCTTGGCGCTCGGCGGAGTGATCGCGCCGTGCTCCTTGAGGCACGCCTCGAGGCCGAGGCGCAGCGAGTCGAAGTCGCGGTAGATGACCGCGCCGAGGAACGCCACGGTCGCGACGTCGAGGATCGCCGACTGGTCGGTCCGGTGCGCCTCGAACCACTCGCCGACCCGGCGGGCCGAGGTCTCCGTGAGCTTGTCCAGCGCCACCTCGGGCTCGACGCCCTTGCGGATGGCGCGGAGGGTGGACGTGACGTCGGCCATCGAGCACTCGGCGTCGAAGTGGCCGGCGATGACCTCGAGCATCTCGTCGGAGAGGTCCCGGTCGGCGAGGTGCGCGCGGCAGACCGTACGGGGGTCGGGCCGGCTCCAGCCGATGTGGGCGACCGCGTCGATCCGGGCCGAGGCGGCGGTCACGGTCGTGACGACGAGGTGGGCGCCGGCCTTGCGGACCTGGTCGCGGACCGTGCGCCACTGGAAGTCGACGTCGCCGCCGGCCCGCCCGTCCACGCGGTCGACGATCAGGTAGCCGTACCCCTTCACGTAGTTGAGGGAGGCCAGCTCCTTCAGGTCGCTGACCGAGGACATGATGACCAGCTGGCCGGTGGTGACCTCGCGGAGCAGGTTGATCGCGCCGGTGCGCTTGCCGATCCCGTTCGCGCCGCAGATGGTCACGACGTGGTCGGTGGCGAGCCGGCCCAGGGCCTCGTCGAAGCTCTCCGGCCGGCAGAAGAACTCCGCTTCGGTACGGACTTCGTCATCGTCGATCTTGCCGGTGGCGGATCGGAGTCGCGCCCGCCGCTGTTCCGGGCTCTGCTGCTGGCCGATCGTCCCGGCCTCGACCGCGCCCAGGAAGACGTTGAAGACGTCGGCCATCTTCTTCGTGTCCCGGGACTTCGGGTCCGCGGTCGGCTTCGTGTCCCTCGGCCTCGGGTCCGCGGGCTCGGCGGCGCCGGAGCGGGTGGTGGCCGCGTCGGTGACGTCGGCGGTGCTCGGGCCGGAGTGCTCTGCCTCTTCCTCAGCCACGGTGGTTCACCTGCATGCCGATGACCTCGGCGGTCACCCGATCGTGGAAGTTGCTGATCACCTCGGCGGACTGGGCGGGCATGTCAGGCGTTCTTCCGGGCCGGTCGGGCGGGGTCTCGGCGGCCGTCTCCAGGTCGACGGCCCGGATGTCGGCGCCGGGGACGTGCAGCCAGGCGTCGTCCCGGTACTCCTTGACCCGTACCCGCACCTTCCGGAACCGGGCGGGCCGCACCGAGGTGTGGCCCTGCGCCACGGTGTCCAGGTAGACGCGGTTCGAGAGGATCACCACGAGACCCGCCTCGGGGAGGGCGTCCTGCAGCGCCTTGGCCGGCGCGCAGTCGCAGAGCCGGCCGACCACCACGGCGCCGGCGCCGGCGAAGCCGCTCGCGGCAGGCTCGACGACGCCGTTGTGGATGGCGAGCCGGAGCCGCATCCGGGCCTCGTCCCGCCGGTCCTCGTTGTAGTCGGCCACCCGGTCGGCGAGCGCCCGGACGAAGTCGTCGATCAGCACGCTCTCCGGCTCGTCGGCCGGCAGCACCGCGAATTCGCCGTCCCCCGACTGCTGCCGCTGCCAGGCGGCGCGTCGCAGGCCGGCCGCCTCGGCGCTGTCGTCGAGGAGGTCGATCAGCCCGCGCTGCATGGCGACCTGCCGCCGGCCGTCGGCCGCACCATAGCCGCGAGCGTCGACGGAAAGTAATGGCCGGCGACCGGCGGTGCGTCCCCCCACGGCAATTCCCCACCCTTCGTGATTTCCCCTCGGAATTCGAGGCCGTGCATTCCCGGGAAACCGTTCCGAGGCGCGACCGAATGGTGACGATCGGGGCCTCGCCGGGTGCGCATGAGATGTTGCCGTGTGTGTTTCCTGCCCGAAACCGGTGATTCGACCACCTGGAAAAGACGGACAGAGCGCACCAGGCAGCCAGGAAGAGGCAGCGATCGGACAGTCGGGGGATGGCGAGGGGTACGGTCGGTCGACCGTTTCCGGCTCGGTCAGAGAAATGGAGTCGATTTCACGTTCACGGCTGCTCAGGTCGTACGTGAATAATGTTTTTGAAATGGCGCCGACAAGCATGAATCGCGCGGGGGCGAAACGGTGGTCGTCGCTCCATGCCGCTGTCCGCGAGGGCCTCGGCCGGATGAACGGTCGGGAAGAAGCCGAAAAACGTGCGCAAATGGTGGATACCGTGCCGGAGTGACTACCAAGGAAGATCGCTACACACGCCGTGTCGTCGTCGTGGCCCTGGCCGGGATGGTCGGACTCACCGCCTTCACCGGCCCGCAGGCCGCGCAGGCCGCTGAGGTGAGCCAGGCGCAGACCGCGCCCGCCGCTGCCGCGAGCCAGGTGCGGTCCGCCCAGGTCGCGCCCGCCGCTGCCGCGAGGCAGGCGCAGGTCGCGCGGGCCGTGTCGGCCGCCGGGGCCGGTCGGGATCTGACCGCCAGTGCCCGCCGTCTTCTGCCGGGTGCGGATGGGCTCATCGCCGTTCGCCCGGACGGCAAGGTGTTCGCCACGGTGAGCTACCCGGGCGACAAGTCCGACAAATCCGATAAGGGCGACAAGGCCGGCGAGGGCGACGGCAAGGTCCGGCTGTGGAAGACGTCAACCGGGCGGAAGGGCGGCCCCTCGCTCGCGACCGAGACCGGCCACATCAACGCGATCGCGTTCAGCTCCGACGGCAAGCTGCTGGCGGTCGCGGCCGACCGCGGGATCTCGCTCTGGGACCCGGTCACCGGGGAACAGTCCGGCCCGCCGCTGAGCGGTCATGCCGGTGCGGTGCGCTCGGTCGCGTTCAGCTCCGCCGGCCAGCTGATGGCCACGGCCGGCGACGACGGTACGGCCCGGGTCTGGGACGTCACGACCGGGGACCTGCTGCGCACCCTGAAGGGGCACCCCGGCGCGGTCCGGTCGGTGGTGTTCAGCCCGGACGGCGACCGGATCGCGACGGCCGGCGCCGGCGAGGACAACACCGTGCGGCTGTGGCTCACGCACTCCGGCCGGGCCGTCGGGCCGGCGCTCGTGGCGAGCCCCGGCCCGGTGCACGCGCTGAGCTTCAGCCCGGACGGGAAGGTGCTGGCGGTGTCCGGCGGCAGCAACGTCGTACGGCTGTGGAACGGCATGAACGGCAGGCCCGCGGGTGAGCCGATCGTGACGAGCACCGGTCCGGTCTACGCCCTCACGTTCGCGATGGGCCGGAAGCTGCTCGCCACCTCCTCGGGCGGCGACAACACCGTGCAGCTGTGGAACACGGCGACCCGGCTGCCGGCCACCCCGCCGCTCGCCGGGCACACCGGGCCGGTGCGTGCCATGCGGTTCGCCCCGGGCGGGAAGTGGCTGGCCACCGGCGGCGACGACGGGACCGTGCGGCTCTGGGACACGGCGACCGGCACGGCCGCCGGGAAGCCGCTGACCGCCCACGAGGGCGCGGTCTGGGCGCTGCGGATCAGCCCGAACGGCAAGCGCCTGATCACCGCGGGCGAGGACGACAAGGCCCGCCTGTGGAGGGTCACCGCCTGAGCACGGCGAAAGGCCGCCACCCGCGGGTGGCGGCCTTCTCCATGGGAGCTACTTCGGGTCGCTGTTGAACTTCGCGGTCGCCCAGAAGTAGCCGAGCACCGCCAGCCCGACGCTCCAGGCCACCGTGAGCCAGCCGTTGTGCCCGATCTCGCCGCCGAGCAGCAGCCCCCGCAGGGTCTCGATGGCCGGCGTGAACGGCTGGTACTCGGCGATCGGCTGGAACCAGCCGGGCATCGACTCGATCGGCACGAACGCGCTGGAGATCAGCGGCAGCAGGATCAGCGGCATCGCGTTGTTGCTGGCCGCCTCGGCGTTCGGGCTGACCAGGCCCATCCCGACGGCGATCCAGGTGAGGGCCAGGGCGAAGAGCACGAGCAGGCCGAACGCCGCGAGCCAGTCGAGGGCCGTCGCGTCGACGGACCGGAACCCGATCGCCACCGCCACGGCGCCGACCAGGACGACGCTCAGGACCGACTGGATGACGCTGCCGATCACGTGCCCGACCAGCACCGAGCCGCGGTGGATGGCCATCGTCCGGAAGCGGGCGATGATGCCCTCGTTCATGTCGTTGGCGACCGAGACCGCGGTGCCGATCACCGTGCTGCCGACGGTCATCAGGAGCAGGCCCGGGACGATGTACGCGATGTACTCGGCCCGCCCGCCGCCGAGCCCCGCGCCGAGGGCGTCGCCGAATATGTAGACGAAGAGCAACAACAGCATGATCGGTGTGAGCAGCAGGTTCAGTGTGAGCGACGGATACCGGCGCGCGTGGAGGAGATTGCGGCGGAGCATCGTGGACGAGTCGCGGACGGCGAGGGACATGGTGCTCATCGGGAAACCTCCGAAGGCTGAGTAAGGGCGAAGAAGACGTCGTCGAGGTCGGGCGTGTGCACGGTCAGCTCGTCGGCGTCGATGGCCGCCGAGGCGAGGATGTCGAGGATCGAGCGCAGGTCCCGCTGGCTGCCGCCGCTCGGGATCTGCACGGAGAGCGAGTCGTCGTCGCCGGTCGCGGCCGGCAGCGCGGCCAGCGCGTTCCGATAGGCGACCGGGTCGTGGAAGCGGAGCCGGACGTGCCCGCCCGGGACCAGCCGCTTCAGTTCGCCGGCGGTGCCCTCGGCGACGATCCGGCCGTCGTGCAGGACGGCGATCCGGTCGGCGAGTTCGTCGGCCTCCTCCAGGTACTGGGTGGTGAGGAAGACCGTGACGCCGTCCGCGACGAGCTCCCGGATGATCTGCCACATGTTGTGCCGGCTGCGCGGGTCGAGCCCGGTGGTCGGCTCGTCCAGGAAGATCACCCGCGGGCTGCCGACCAGGGTCATCGCGATGTCGAGCCGGCGCTTCATGCCGCCCGAGTAGGTCGAGGCGGGTTTCTTCGCGGCCTCCACCAGGTCGAAGCGTTCCAGCAGCTCGGCGGTGACCCGGCGGCCCTCGGCGGCGGACAGGTGGTTGAGGTCCGCCATGAGCAGCATGTTCTCCTCGCCGGTGATCAGCCCGTCGACGGCCGAGAACTGGCCGGTGACGCCGATCGTGCGGCGTACCGCCCGGGGGTCGGCGGCCAGGTCGTGACCGCCGACCCGGACGCTGCCGGCGTCCGCGGAGATCAGGGTGGAGAGGATCTTCACGGCGGTGGTCTTGCCGGCCCCGTTCGGGCCGAGGAGAGAGAAGATCGTTCCTTCGGGTACGGAGAGATCGACGCCGTCGAGGACTACCTTGTCGCCGTACGCCTTGCGGAGGCCGGTGGCGGAGATGGCCGGTGCGGTCATGACTGTGACTCCTTCGGAGGTCAGAGGCTGTGGGCGGCGATGTCGCCGACGGTCGTGGTGGCGCGGATGGTGAGCCGCACGTCGCCGTCGTTCTTGAGGCTGTTCGTGATGCGGCCGGTCACCGTGCCGGCGTCGAGGGCGGCCGAGACACCGGCGGCGGCGCCGACCGTGATCGAGCCGGCCTGGGTGCGGAGGACGACGTCGCCGCCGGCCGCCTCGGCGATCCGGATGTCGCCCTGCGCCGTGGTGATCTCGGCGGAGCCGCCGAGCCGGCCGATCGTGACGTCGCCGGCCGAGGTGGTGACGCGGACGCTCGCGGCCTCGTCTACCTGGACGCCGCCGTGCGCGCCCTCGTAGACCAGGTCGCCGAGCGGCCCGGAACCCCGGAACTCGGCGCTCGCCACCTTCGTCTCGACCCGCGAGCCGGCGGGCAGCCGGACCGTCACGTCGACCGAGCCGGACGGGCCGAGGACCCGGTTCGCCTCGGTGGTCTCGATCCGCAGGACCCCGTCGGTGAACGCGACCCGGGTCTGCTCGGCGGCCTTCACGTCGCGGCTCTTCGCGGCGTCCAGCGGCAGGACCTCGACGGTGGCGCCGGCCCGGTCGGCGGCGACGATCCGGACGGTGCCGGCGGCGATCTCGAGGATGGCGGTGACGGCGGTGGTGGTGTCGAAGCTCTTCACTGTTCTCTCCTGTGCTCGTTGTTTCCGATATGGGAAAAGCTACGTTGCGTTCACGGATTGAGCAACAAGTTTGTTGCTCTAAACGAGTGATAGAGCAGCTCAGCGCGCTGAAATCATTGCAATGGTTCTAGATTCAAAGCAATGACCATCATGCGTACGTTGCAATGGAATGAAGGTGAACGCTATGCTCGACGCACGCCACTCAAGTGAAGGGGACCGCGATGCCGGGAGGCAGGCTCACGCAGCAGGAGCGCCAGCAGATCGCGCTGGGGGTGGCCGACGGCCTCGCCTACGCGGAGATCGCCAGGCGTCTCGACCGTCCTACCTCGACGATCACCCGCGAGGTGATGCGCAACGGGGGTCCGGCGGGCTACCGCGCCGACCTCGCCCACCGGGCCACCGAGCGGCGCGCCCACCGCCGCGGCCAGACCGCGTCCCGGGGCGGGCAGGCGGCGCGGCCGGCCGACGGGCGGGACACCGAGGCCGTCCGGGAATACGAGGAGCTGTTCACCACGTACCTCATGCAGTCCGGCCTGCCGAAGATGATGTCCCGGCTGCTCGCCAGCCTCTACATGACCGACACCGGCAGCCTCTCGGCGTCCGAGCTGGTCCAGCGCCTGCAGGTGAGCCCGGCGTCGATCTCCAAGGCCGTCGCGTTCCTGGAGAGCCAGGAGCTGGTCCGGCGGGAGCGCGACGAGCGGCGCCGCGAGCGCTACGTCGTCGACAACGAGCTGTGGTACCAGTCCTCGATCCAGAGCGCCAAGGCGAACATCGAGCTGGCGAAGCTGGCGCGCCAGGGCGTCGGCGTCTTCGGCTCGGGCACGCCGGCCGCCGTGCGGTTCGAGAGCATCGCCCGCTTCCTCGACTTCCTCGGCGAGAGCATGATCCGGGCCGCCGAGCAGGCCCACGAGATCCTCTACACGAAGCCCGCAACGGAGGACGGGCCGCCGCCCGAGGGCGACGACCCGTCCACGCGGAAGGTCAGCTGAGCGCCTGCTCCAGCAGGGCGACGATCTTCGCCTCGGCAGCGTCGTCGAGGGCGGCGATCGCGAAGTAGGTGGGCCACACCGTCCCGTCGTCCAGCCGGGCCTCGTCGCTGAAGCCGAGGATCGCGTACCGGGTCTTGAACTTCGTGCTCGGCTGGAAGAAGCAGACGGTCCTGCCGTTCCGGGCGTAGGACGGCATGCCGTACCAGAGCTTCGAGGTCATCTCCGGCGCGTGCTCCTTGATCAGCTGGTGCAGCCGCTCGCCGATGGCCCGGTCGAAGTCGCCCATCTCGGCGATCTTCGCGAGCACCTCGGGCTCGGCGTCGCCGCGGCGGCCCTTCAGCTCCCTGGCGCGCTGCTTCATGGCGTCGCGCTCGGCGTCGGTGAATCCGTCGTAGGTCTTGGTGGTCATGGTGGAACCCCTTTCAGAGCTTGGCGGCGGCGTCCCACACCTGATCCGGCACCGGGTCGTGGTCATCGCGTCGCTGACAGGAGAAGTCGCTGACGGGAGAAGAAGACCACCGCGGAGGGGCGCGATGCGCGGCCCGTGGGACACCGTGGGACACCGCAACGATCGTGACCTGCGGAAAGGTCGGGCGATCCGGATGCGTGGGCCGGGACGGTACGGTGTTCCACGTGCCCGGCCCGCAGGAGAAACTGGTCGAACAGCTCACCCGGATCAAGGAACTGAGCGGTCTCAGCCTGCGCGCCCTGGCCCGCGACTCCGGCCTGAGCAGCTCGTCGCTGTCCCGCTACCTGAACGGGCAGCTCGTCCCGCCGTGGGAGGCCGTGGTGGCGCTCTGCCGCTCGGCCGGGCGCGATCCCCGGCCGCTGCGCGCGATCTGGTCCGAGGCTTCGAAGGCCGGTCCCGCCCCGCCGCCGCGGCGCAACGATCTTCCGGCCGACCTGTTCGACTTCACCGGCCGGCAGCGGGAGTCCACTTCGGTCGAGGAGCTTCTGCGTACGGTCGGAGCGGCCGCTCTCGACGGCATGGCCGGCGTCGGCAAGACGAGCCTGGCCGTGCACGTGGCGCACCGGCTCGCCCCGGCCTACCCGGACGGCGGCCTCTACCTGGACCTTCAGGGCTTCACGCCGGGCCAGGAGCCCCTCGAACCGCAGGCGGCGCTGGCCCGGCTGCTCGGCGCCCTCGACGTCACGCACCCGCCGGTGAGCCTGACCGAGCGGGCCGCGCTCTGGCGGTCGGAGCTGTCCCGCCGCCGGGCGCTCGTCGTGCTCGACAACGCGGCCGACGCCGAGCAGGTGCGCCCGCTGCTGCCCGGCGCCGGCCGGTCCGCGGTCCTGATCACGAGCCGGTACCGCCTGGTCAGCCTCGACGGGGTGCCGCCGGTCTCGCTCGAACCGCTCGACGGCGAGGACGCCGCCGGCCTGTTCAGCAAGGCGGCCGGGCTGGAGAGCCGGGCCGCCGGGCCGGCCGGCGACGAGGACGTCGACCAGGTGCTGCGGCAGTGCGGCGGGTTGCCGCTTGCCCTGCGGATGGCCGGCGCGCGGCTCCGGCATCGGCCAGGATGGACGGTCGCGGTGCTGGCCGAGCGGATGCGCGACGCCACGAACCGGTTCGACGCCGTCTTCGGCATGTCCCTGCGGCAGCTCGACGCGGTGCAGCGCCGCACGTTCCGGCTGCTCGGCGTGCTGCCCGGCACGGACTTCGACACGGCCGTGGCCGGCGCGCTCACCGGCATGCGGCCGGCCCGGGCCGACGAGGCGCTGGAGGAGCTCGTCGACGCCCACCTGCTGCGGGAGATCGCGCCGGGCCGCTACCGGATGCACGACCTGATCAGGCAGTACGCCGCCGAGCTGGCGGCCGAGGAGGAGCCGCTGGCGGAGGCCGCGGTACGCCGGGTGCTGACCCACTACCTCGACCGGGCGCGGGAGAGCGAACCGGCGTGGTTCGACAGCGAATACCCGAACCTCGTGGCGGCCGTCGACGCCGCGGTCCGGCTCGGGATGGACGAGGTGACCGCGGAGCTGCCGCGGACCATGCGCGTCTGGTTCTTCCGCCGGCGGGGCACCGACGAACAGGCCCGGCTGCTCGAGGCCGCCGAGGCCGCCGCGGGCCGGCTCGGCCGTGACGATCTCCGCGCCGAGCTCCTCTCCGACCTCGGCTGGACCAGGGCCGCCGCGGGACGCGTGAACGAGGCCGTGGCAGCGTACGAAAAAGCGGTCGAGATCTCGAACAGCCCGGCTCTTCAACTGCGGCTCGGGCTCGCCCGGCGCGACCTCGGCGACTTCGAGGCGGCCCGGGACCATTTCCGCGAGGCGAAGGAGGGGCCGGGCAGGTCTCAGGCGCTCGCCTTCGAAGGCTGGGTGACGATGCGCCTGGGGCGGCGCGACGAGGCGATCGAGCTGGCCCGCGAGTCACTGGCCCTGGCCGGCGGCCCGGCGAGGATCACCGGCCTGGTCACGCTGGGGCTGGCCGAGGCCGAAGAGGCGCCGATCCACGAGGCCCTGCGGATCGCCGAGGAGAACGATCTCCGGCATCACCGGGCCTGGTGTCACAACCAGCTCGGTGTGGTCCTGCGGACCTCGGGTGATCCGGAGAAGGCGCTGGTGCACCACGAGCGGGCTGCCGAGCTGCTGGAGGGTCTGGCCGAGGTGCAGATCGAGATCGACTGTCTGCACGAGCACGCCGCGACGTGTCGTGCGGCCGGCCGGACCGCCGAGGCGGCGGCCCTGACCGACCGGATCATCGGGCTCGCGAGGGAGCTGAATCGTCCGCACGACGAGCGCCGTGCCCGTGCGGAAGCAGCATAGGGACGAGCATCGCCGGGAACATCAGGATGTGCCCGAGGGTCATCAGCGTCCCGCCGGAGATCAACCCCATCCAGTACGGGACCAGCAGCACCACGAACGGCACGTACATGGCGGCGCACATCGCCACGATGTGCCGCCCGGAATGCCGCCGGATCCGCATCCAGATCGCCATCCCGATCGCCATGTTCGTCGCCATGACCATGGCCGACACGTCGGCGCGGCTGTCGTGCGCGGGCCACACGAAGTCCCACAGTGGAGCGAGCGCGACCATCCCGACCAGCATCGCGACGACCATTTCGACGTAGTGGAGGACGAATCGAAGTCTCATGACCCGAGGATCGCGGCCGGGCTCCCCGCTGTCGGGTGCCGATGGTCACGGTCAGGGGTCATGATCCAGGTGTGACCAGTCCCAGCGCCTGGGCGCGCAGCGCGGCCTGGGTCCGGTCCCGCACGCCGAGCTTGCCGAGAACGCTCGTGACGTGGTTCTTCACGGTTCCCTCGGCGAGGTAGAGCTCCCCGGCGATCTCCCGGTTGTTGCGCCCGGCGCAGACCAGCCGCAGCACCGCGAGCTCCCGATCGGTCAGCGGCACGACGAGCGGCTGCGGCGCCGGCGCGGCCGCGGTGTCCGAAGTGGAGAGCCTGGTGAACTGGGCGATGACCTTGGCGGCCACCGACGGCTGCAGCACCGACTCGCCGCGGGCCGCCGCCTGGACCGCCTCCAGCAGGCGCGCCGACGAGACGTCCTTCAGCAGGTAGCCGACCGCCCCGGCGCGCAGCGCGGCGAAGACGTCCTCGTCGTCGTCGAACGTGGTCAGGGCGATCACCCGCACCGACGGATGCTCGACCCGGATTCGCCGGGTCGCCGCGATCCCGTCGAGCACCGGCATGCGCAGGTCCATCAGCACCACGTCGGGCCGGAGCTCGGCGACCCGGTCCAGCGCCTCGGCGCCGTCCGCGGCCTCGCCGACCACCTCGACGCCGCCGGACGCGCCGAGCAGCACGGCCAGGGCCTCCCGGAAGAGCGCCTGGTCGTCGGCGAGCAGGACGCGTACCGCTGTCATCCGGGCACCTCCATGACCAGCAGCGATCCGCCGCCCGACGCCGGTTCGAGGGTGACCGTGCCGCCCAGGTGCGCGGCCCGTTCCCGGAGCCCGAGCAGGCCGAATCCTCCGGGTGCGGGTTCGGCGCCGACCCCGTCGTCGCGGACCTCGAGGCGGACGAGGGCGGGCCGCGAGTAGTCGAGGCAGAGCTCCGCACGGCTGGCGCGGGCGTGCCGGCGTACGTTGGTGAGCCCCTCCTGGGCCGCCCGGAACAGCGACTCCTCGGTCTCCGGGGACAGTGCTCTGCCCGTACCCCGCACCTCCACCACGGTGGGCACCCCCGCGGCGGAAGTCTCGGCAGCCAGCGTGCCCAACGCCTCGGAGAGAGGCGCCGCCGGACGCTGCTCACGCAGCGCGCCCACCGATCGGCGCACCTCGCGCAGAGCCTCCTCGGCCTGGTCCTGCGCCTTCGCGAGCATTTCGCCGGCGCGATCCGCGTGCGGCGGGAGCACGGCCCGGGCCGCCTTGATCTGCATCTGTACGACGGTGAGCGCGTGCCCGAGGCCGTCGTGGATGTCGCGCGCGACCCGGTTCCGTTCCTGCACGGCGGCGAGCCGCTCCACCTCGATCGCGTAGGTCCGCAGCCGCTCGTGCGCCTCGGCCAGCGCGGCACGGGCCTCCTGCTCACGCACCAGGAGCTTGGTCACGACGGCCGCGAAGATCGCCGCGGCGAGCAGGCCGAGCCCCTCGCGCAGGCCCTCGTCGAGCGCCATCCCGGCGTGGAAGAGCGGCAGCAGCAGGACCACCACGGCGACGGCGGTGATCGGGAGCAACAGCACGGTCTGGCTGACCAGGACGACCAGCAGCAGGGTCGCCCCGAGCGAGGCGTCCGAGACCACGAAGACCGCATAACCCACGAGGAACAGGACCACGACGTACGCGTAGTGCCAGCGCTCGCTGCGGCGGGCCACCCCGCCGAAGCCGAACGTGGCCATGACGAGGAACAGCGCGGCCGGGATCAGCGACGCGGCGGAAGCGCTGCCACCCGCCACGTCTATCAGCACGGTCAGGAACGCCGCGACGGTCAGCACGGTCATCGCCGCTTTCACGGATCCACTGTGATTCACACCCGTATCGCAGGTCAATGAGGTTGCGTCGGAACCGTACCGTCCTATACTCCGACGGCCCCTCCTCTCGATCTTGGGATTCACCATGAAATCTGTACGCGCCCGTGCCCTCGCCGCGCTGCTCGCGACCGTTCCGGCCGCCGGTCTCCTGATCGGGGCCGCCCCGGCGCAGGCCGCCCTCACCGTGAAGGTCACCAAGGCCTCGCTCAGCAAGAACGCCTTCGTGCTGAGCAAGAAGGCCGGCTGCACCAACGTGACCGCCACGGCGACGCTGAGCGCGCCGCTGCCGACCGCCGGCCTGCTCTACAGCGGCGTCGGCGTCGACCTCTACGCCGGCACCGCCGAGGACGCGACCACCAGCAAGGAGCTGACCCGGGTCGGCACCTCGAACACCTACAAGGGCGCCTTCCAGGTCTGCGGCAAGTACGCGCCGGGTAAGTACAGCGCCGCGTTCTACGGCGGCACCGTCGACAAGAACGAGAAGGTCGAGCTCACCAACATCGTCGTCAAGCCGCTCACCATCAAGCGGCCGTCGAAGGTGACCCTGAACGCCTCGCCCGAGCCGGTGAAGAAGGGCAAGAAGATCACCGCGAAGGGCACCCTCAAGGTCGACGGCAAGGTGCTGGCCGGCGCGAAGGTGAAGATCTACTTCAAGAAGTCGGGCGCCAAGTCCTACACCCTGAAGGCGACCACCACGACGAACAGCAAGGGCGTCTTCAGCAAGAAGTTCACCGCCACCAAGAGCGGCACCTGGAAGGTCGCCTACGCGGGCACCGGCACCAAGGCCACCGCGTCGGCCACCGACGCCGTGAAGGTCAAGTAACCCGGGTTTGTTTTCGGGGGTCCCGGCTGGCGGTCCGGAACCCCCGATGGGGTGAAACAAGGTCATAACCAGTTTCACCAGGCTTTATCGCACTAGAACTGTGCATGTCCACCATATCAATACCGCCAGCCCGGGGTGGCGCTGATGCTCACGCGCAGGTCAGCGGCGTTGCGTTACCCCGGCGCCAAGTGGTCGATCGCCGGTTTCGTGGCCGCCCAGTTCGACAGCCACTACCACTATCTCGAGCCGTACTTCGGCAGCGGCGCGGTCTTCTTCACCAAGGAACCGTCGCCCCACGAGCTGATCAACGACACCAACGGCGCCGTGGTGAACCTGTTCCGGATGCTCCGCGACCGCACCGAGGACCTCTGCTGGGCGCTCGAGGCGACACCCTGGTCCCGGGACGAGTACGCGATCTCCGACGCGGTCACCGGCGACCCCCTGGAGGACGCGCGCCGGTTCGTCGTCCGGGTCTGGCAGGCCCACGCCAGTGATCTCGCCAAGAAGACCGGCTGGAAGACGCGGGGCGTACGGCAGCGCGCCCGGGGCATGTCCGACCGCTGGAGCCGGGTGCCCGGCGAGCTGCGGGCGATGGCCTGGCGGCTGGCCGAGGCGGAGATCGAGAACCGGCCGGCGGTCGAGGTGATGCGCCGCTTCTCGGCGGCCGACTGCCTCATCTACGCCGATCCGCCGTACCTGCCCGAGGTGCGCACCCAGCGGATGTACGGCCAGGAGATGACCACGGCGGAGCATGCCGAGATGCTCGACGTGCTCCGCCGCCATGCCGGTCCCGCGGTCCTCAGCGGTTACGACAACGACCTCTACAACGAGGCCCTCGAAGGCTGGCGACAGGTCACCCTCAAGCCGCCGAAGGTGGAGAAGGGCGCCCCGCGTACCGAAAAGCTCTGGATCAAACCACCCGCTCGCAGCTGACCTGGACGTCCTGGGGCCACGGCCGGCACAGGTCGTCGCCCGCCGCGCCGCCGTCGAGGCGGTCGGGCTCGGCGGACGAGCCCCAGTCGGTGCCGTCGAGGTAGCCGTCGCCGGCCTCGCCGTAGATGCTGTCGTCGCCGGCGTCGCCGCTCAGGTCGTCGTTGCCGCCGCCGCCCCGGATCACGTCCTTGCCGTAACCGCCGAGGATGTGGTTCGGCGCGGCGTTGCCGGTGAGCCGGTCGTCCCCGCTGCCGCCGTAGACGTTCTCGACGTCGGCGCCGACGGTGTCCCTCTCGCCGGCCTGGCCGTCGTCGCCGGACGCGCCGTCGAGGTCGACCGTGACCGCCTTCGTGTACTGCGAGTAGTTGACCAGGTCCGTCCCGGCGCCGCCGCGCAGCACGTCCGCGGCGACCGCGTGGAGCCACGGCTCGTCACCGATGAGCTCGTCGTTCCCGGCCTGGCCGTCGAGCACGTCGGCGCCGCGCTGACCCGCCATCATGTCGTCGCCGCCGCCCCCGTGGAGGGTGTCGTTCCCGGCGCCGCCCTCGATGTACTCGGCGCGGCCGCTGCCCTGGATCCGGTCGTTCTTAGGGCCGCCGGCGAGGGACTCGAAGTCGTTCTGGACGTTGTCCTTCTCGCCGCTCCTGCCGTCGTCGGCGACCCCGTCCGGGTCGATCCGGACCGCGTGCTTGTAGTGCTCGTAGGCGACGAGCGAGTCGCGGCCGCTCCCGCCGGAGAGGAAGTCGGCGTCCGCGCCCTTCACGTCGGTCTCCTCGGCACCGACGACGTCGTCCCCGGCCCCGCCGGTGAGCCGGTCGTTGCCGGCGCCCCCGGTGATCGCGTCGTTCCCGTTGCCGCCGGCGGCCGCGTCGTTGCCGGAGCCGCCGTAGAGCTTGTCGTTGCCGTCGCCGCCGCTGAGCCGGTCGTGGCCGCCCTCCCCGTCCAGGGTGTCGTTGCCGCCGGCGCCCCAGATCCGGTCGTTGCCGGTGCCGCCGATCAGCAGGTCGCCCTTCGGGCCGCCGGTGATCTTGTCGTTGCCGCTGCCACCGGTGGCGTACATGCGGATCCCGGCCCTGTTGACGATCGAGTCGTTCCGGGTGCCGGTGTGCACGTTGACGGCGGTCGGCGCCTTCTTCGGGGTGCACCTGACCTTGGTCTTGTCACCCTTGACCGCCCGGCAGCCCTTGCCGGCCTTGATCCTGTATTCGTCGTCGATCGTGACGGTGTTGCCCGTGCGCGTCACCACGACCCGGTTCTGCTGGCCCTTCGCCGCGACGTAGTTCACCGTCCGGCCGGACACCGAGGCGGTCGCCGTCGAGGCGGCCTGGGCGGGCGAGCCGAGCAGGGTGGTGGACAGGCCGGTGAGGAGGGCGATGCCCAGCGCTGACCGCTTCACGTTCACTCCGTCTTCTCGCAGCTCAGCACGGTGTCGAGCGGCGCCGGGCGGCACAGGTCGGCGTTCGCGCCGCCGTCGAGGCGGTCGGCCTCGTCCGAGCCGTCCCAGTCCCAGCCGTTGAGGTCGTCGTCGCCGGCCTCGCCGTAGAGGGAGTCGCGCCCGTCCGCGCCGTCCAGCACGTCGTTGCCGGCGCCACCGCGGATGACGTCGTTGCCGCCGTCGCCCCAGATGACGTTCGGGCCGGCGCTGCCGGTCAGCCGGTCGCCGGCCTTGCCGCCGATGATGTCCTCGACGTCGGCGCCGACGGTGTCCTTCTCGCCGGCCTGACCGTCGTCGGCCCGGCCGTCGAGGTCGACGGTCACCGGTTTGGTGTAGTTCGCGTAGTCCACCCGGTCCCGGCCGGAGCCGCCGCGCAGCACGTCGGCGCTGAGCTTGCCGAACCAGGGGTCGTCGCCCACCAGGTCGTCGTTGCCGGCGCCGCCGTCGAGCACGTCCGCGCCGAGCTCGCCGACCAGGACGTCGTCGCCGCCGTATCCGTTGATGACGTCGTTGCCGGGCCCGCCGACCAGCACGTCGCGCCGGCTCGTGCCGTAGAGGCGGTCGTTCTTCTGTCCACCCTGGATGTGCTCGACGTCCGGCTTGACGTTGTCCTTCTCGCCGGCCTTGCCGTCGTCGGCGACCCCGTCGGCGTCCACCTTCACGGCGTGCTCGTAGATGAAGTAGGAGACCTCGTCCCACCCGGCGCCACCGGAGAAGACGTCGCTGTCGGACTCGCCCTTGGGGTAGTCGCCGTCGGCCCAGCCGAGGGTGTCGTTGCCGGCGCCGCCGCTGAGCCGGTCGTTCCCGGAGCCGCCGCCCAGCCGGTCGTCGCCGTTCTCGCCGTAGGCCACGTCGTTGCCGTAGTCACCCTCGATGGTGTCGTGGCCGTCGCCGCCCTTGATCCAGTCGTTGCCGTCGCCGCCGTAGATCGTGTCGCTGCCGGCCGAGCCCCAGATCCGGTCCTTGCCGTCGCCGCCGCGCAGGGTGTCGCCGCGCGGGCCGCCGGTGATCGAGTCGTTGCCGGTGCCGCCGTCGGCCGTCATCCCGAGACCGGTCCTGTTGACGATCGAGTCGTTCCGGTCGTACGTGTAGACGCCGATCCGGGTCGGCGCCTTCTTCGGCGTACACCTGACAGTGGTCTTGTCGATCTTCTTGCAGCCCTTGCCCGGCTTCACCGCGACCTTGTCGTCGACGACGATCGTGTTGCCGGACCGGGTCACGACGACCCTGTTCTGCTTGGCCTTGCCGGCCTTGTAGATCACCTTGGTGCCGGAGACGGCGGCCACTCCGGTGGCGGCGGCCTGCGCCGGCGAACCGAGAAGACCGCCGATGAGCAGGGCGGCGCCCACCACCGTGAGGATGCGCTTCATGCGGGGATGATAGGACGGTCCCGTACCGTCGCGCTGCCCCGTTGCGCTATCGATACGGAACGATCATCGGGGCACCGGTCCGCGGGTGCTCGATCACCTCCACCCGGTGCTGGTAGACCTCGCTCAGCAACGCGCCGGTGAACACCTCGGCGGGCGGCCCGCACGACCGCACCCGGCCGTCGGCCAGCACATACGCCCGATCCGCGTAGGCCGCCGCCAGCCCCAGGTCGTGCAGGACCACCACCACGGCGGCGCCGTCCGAGGCTCGGGACCGCGCCGACGTCATGACCAGTTCCTGATGCCGCAGGTCGAGGGCCGCTGTCGGCTCGTCGAGCAGCAGCACCGGGGTCCGCTGCGCCAGCACCCGGGCGAGCGCCACGCGGGCCTGCTCGCCACCGGACAGCGCCGGGAACGGCCGGTTCTCGAACGCCGTCGTCTCGGTCCACTTCATCGCCTCGGCGACGGCGGCCTCGTCGTCGGCGGCCTCCGGCCGTCCGGCCCAGGGCGCCCGCCCCATCCGGATCACCTCGCCCACCTCGAACGGGAACGACAGCGTCGCCTTCTGTGGCAGCACCGAGCGCAGGCGGGCGAGTTCGGCGGCCTTGTGATCTCTAAGAGGGCGGTCGCCGATGATGATTTCTCCGGAATATCCGATATCGCCTGCCAGGGCGGCCAGCAACGTCGACTTCCCGGCGCCGTTCGGCCCGACGAGCGCCACCACCTCGCCCGGGTCGACGTGCAGGTCCACTTCGGAGACGACCCGCCGGCCGCCCAGCTCGACCGAGATCCCCGTCGCTCTCATCCCCAGCCTCCGGCGCGGGCCCGGGTGCGGCGCAGCAGCCAGAAGAAGGCCGGCCCGCCGACCACGGCGGTGAGCACCCCGAGCGGTAGTTCCTGATAGTCGATGGCGGTCCGGGCGATCAGGTCACCGGTCACCACGATCACCGCGCCGCCGAGCGCGCTCGCCGGGATCAGCACCCGGTGCCCGGGCCCGGCGACCATCCGGATCAGGTGCGGCACGACCAGCCCGACGAAGCTGATGATCCCGGTGAACGCCACTGCCGACGCGGTGAGCAGCGCGGTCGCCACGATCGCGGTGATCCGCAGCCGTTCGGTGTCGACGCCGAGGTGCCGGGCCGGACGTTCGCCGAGGGCCAGCAGGTCGAGGCGCCGGGCGCAGGCGGCGGCCACCGCGAGCCCGACGATCATGCAGGGGCCGGCCACCGCGACGGCGCCCCAGGTGGCCTGGGCGAGGCTGCCGAGCTGCCAGAACGCGATGGCCCGCACGCCGTCGTCGTCGGTCAGGAACATCAGCAGGCCGAGCAGGGCGCCCGCGGTCGCGTTCACGGCGACACCGGTCAGCACGAGCGTCACCACTTCGGTGCGACCGCCGGCGCGCGACATGGCGTACACGAGAAGGGTGGTCACGATGCCGCCGGCGAAGGCGGCGGCCGCGGTGCTCCAGGCCCCGAAGATCGTGACGCCGCTGACGATCGCCGCGGCCGCGCCCACCGCCGCGCCGGAGGAGACGCCGACGACGCCCGGCTCGGCCAGCGGATTGCCGAAGACGCCCTGCATGAGGGCGCCGGCGCAGCCCAGCGACGCCCCGACGATCACCGCGAGCACGACGCGCGGGAACCGCACGAGCCACAGCGCGTTCTCGCCCTGCACCGCCGAGGGCAGCGGCCCGATGTCCAGCCCGATCCGGTGCAGCAGCGATCCGGCGACCTCGGCCGGCGAGATCGGCACCTGCCCCTTCCCCGCCGCCACCAGGCAGATGATCACGAGGCCGATGCTCAAGCCCGAGATCAACCCCGCTTTCTTGTACGTTCTGACGACCGTCTTCTCGGCTACTGGCTGCACGGGCCGTAGACCGCCTTCGCGAGGGCCTCGACGGCCTTGCCCGTCCGCGCGCCGAAGTTGAGCAGGATGCCGTCGTCCATGTCGACGATCCGCTTGTTGATCCCGGCCGGCGTCTGCGCCACGCCGGGCAGCTTGAGCAGGCCGTCCACGCCGTCCACCGAGTTGAGGCCCTCGGTCATCACGAGGATCACGTCCGGCGCCGCGTTGATCAGCCCCTCGCTGGTCAGCGGCCGGAACTTCGTGAGCCCGATCTCGCTGCCCGCGTCCACCGCGCCGATCGCCTCGATCATCGAGTCGGATCCGGCGTCCTCGCCGCCGATCAGGAAGACGCCGGCCGTGCCCCGGACGTAGAGGAACGCGATCCGCGGCGGGGTGCCGTCCTTCGGCGCTGTCGCGCGCGCCGCGCCGATCTCCGACTGCACCCGGGTGACCAGCCGCTCGCCGGCCTCGGGGACGCCGAGCGCCCCGGCGACGGCCCGGATGTGCGCCGGCACCGACTCGAGGGTCTGCGTGTCGTCGACGATCACGACGGGGATGCCGGCCTCGCGGATCTGCTTCAGGACGGTCGGCGGCCCGATGCTGTCGTCGGCGATCAGCACGGTCGGGTTGAGCTTGAGGATCGCCTCGGCCGACAGGTCGTGTCCCTGCGGCGTGACCAGCGGGAGCTTCGCGGCGGCCGGGAACGTGGTCGAGGTGTCCCGGCCGACCACCCGGTCACCCAGGCCGAGGCTGAAGACGATCTCGCCGAGCGAGCCGTAGAGGTTGACCGCGAGGATCCGGTCGGCGCTCTTCACGGTGACCTTCCGCTTGTCGGCGGAGTCCACGGTGACCGGCAGTTTCGGGGCCGGCGCGGCGCCGATCGGCGTGATGTCGTCGTCGGCGAGCTTCGCCGTGGTGACGCCGCAGCCGTTGCCCGGCGCGGCCTCGGCCTCCGGCCCGAGCTCGCTGACCGAGGTGCAACCGGCCGTCAGGAGCAGGGCGGCGGCGAGGATCGCGATCTTCGTACTCATGCGGTGGTTCCCTGCTTCCTGCGGCGCATCCGGCCGACGATCGCGGTGCCGAGGACGCCCACCAGGAACGCGCCGCCGATCGCCCACCAGTGGCCCAGCGGGGTGGCGGTGCTGGTGCGGCTCAACATCGGTTCCGCGGCCGCGACGGCGGTCGTCTCCTCCGCGGCGGCCGGGGGAGCGGCCGTGGCGAGGCGTCCGGTGGGCGGTCCGGCGGGCTTCTTGGAGCCGTTCGGCCTGGCCGTGGTGGTGGAGGTCACCCCACCCGTCACGGCGGGCGCCGCGGTGGCGGCCGGCTGTCCGCTCTTCGCCGGGGCGAATCTCACCGGAATGCGGACATCCTGCGAACGATCATTGGTGCGGGTGTGGTCATTTCGGGTCACGATGGCGCAGCCGCGGACCGCGCAGTCGATGTCGCCGATCATCTGGCTGACTTTGAGTGTGACTTTGAAGGACCCGCCCTTTCCATAGGGCTTCGTGAGTCCCTCCGCATAGGACGGCGGGTTCGAGGAGATCCATACGGATGCGCCGGAGTCACCCGACATGTCGGCGCCGCCACCGCACGGCGAGGGCAGCACGCCCGCGCCGTTGTCCAGGCAGAACGCGACGTAGATGCCCTTCTCGACGTCGTAGCCCCGGCCGGTCACGGTGATCGTCTCGCCGGCCCGGTCGAGGCCCTTCGTCTGGGAAGCAGTGAGCCGTTTCGCGGCCTGTGCGGGCGTGTCCGACACGGCCACCATCAGCGGCGCCAGGACCGCGAATGCGGTTATCCGGCCGATGCGCACCGTAGTCCTCCAGCGATTTCCAGCCTGAGTGATCTTGCTTTTGATCACGGGTTTAGGTGAGGCTAGCCTAACTTCGCTCGAACTCGCGAGCGTCTGCCCTATCGGAAGGAACACGAGCATGGGCACATCCGAAGGCCCGAAGCGGGTCGCACTGTTCGCCGGTGCGATCGCGATCGGAGCCGCCGCGGCGCTCACCGGGATCAGCCCGGCCCAGGCGGCTTCGGTCAAGGTGGCCGGCGGCAGCCTGGACTGGGGCTTCAAGGCGTCGTTCCGGGCGTACATCGGGACCGGCAACGGCAACCCGCCGATCGCCCTGAGCGACGGGGCGACCCGCAACACCGACGGCACGTTCGACTTCGCGGCGAAGGGCGGCACGTACGACGCCGCCGCCGGCACCGCGACGGTCAACTACCAGGGCACTGTCGTCTTCTCGTACCCGGCGCACTTCTTCCAGATCACCCTGGCCAACCCGACCCTGGTGGTCGACGGTGACGGCACGGGCGAACTGAAGGCCGATGTGGAGCTCGTCAACGGCGGGGTCGTGCAGTCGGACCAGGAGCAGGCCGCGATCGCTTCGGTGGTGACCACCGCTCCGACGGTCACCGACGGCGCCATCTCGTTCTCGAAGCTGGCGTCCACCCTCACCGACGCGGGTGCGACGGCGTTCACCGGCTTCTACACGGCCGGCACCGCCCTGGACCCGATCACGGCGACGGCGTCGGCCTCTTCTGAAGGGACCGACCCCACGGATCCGACCGACCCCACGGACCCGACCGATCCGACGGACCCGACCGATCCGACGGACCCGGAGCCGGGCAACAGCTCCGCGTCCCAGACGATCAAGGCGGCGGTCACCGGCGGCGCGCTCACGCTGACCTCGGCCGGCTCGAACGTGGCGCTCTCCGCCGCGACCCCGGGCCAGACCGCGACCGGCTCGCTCAACGCCGTCACGGTCAGCGACCTGCGCGGCACCAACGCCGGCTGGGACCTGGTCGGCCAGGTCACCGACTTCTCGTCGACCGGCGGCGGCAAGATCCCGGCGGCCAACCTCGGCTGGACGCCGACCGCCGCGTTGGTCGACAGCACGCTCGTCGACGCCGCCGGCGTGTCCAGCAAGGTGACGGCCGGCAGCCCGGTCGCGCCCGGCACCGGCCTCGGCAGCAGCCGCACCCTCTGCAAGTCGGAGACCGGCAGCAGCCTGGGCAGTTCCACCTGTGGCGCCGCTCTCGAACTCGGCATCCCCGAGTCCAGCGCGGCCGGTGAGTACAACGCCGTTCTCACCCTGACGCTCGCCTGATCTCTTCTCAGGCGGGGGAACCGGCCGGGAATACCGCAATTATTCCCGGCCGGCCCGGCCCCATCGTAAGGAGCAACATGTTCGTCCGGGCCGTCCTGGCCGCCTCTGTCGTCGTGGTGTCGTCCCTGGCTCTCTCCCCAGCTCCGGCATCCGCCGCTCTTCGGGTCGCTTCTTCGGCCGCTTCGCAGGCCGCTCCCGGTGACACCGGTGTGCGCTGGTCCGTGCAGCCGTCGAGCGCGAAGGGCCCCGACGGGCGGGACTTCATCATCCGGCGCGCTTCGCCCGGCGAGCGGATCACCGACTACGTCGGCATCACGAACCTCACCGCGAAACCACAGACCTTCAGCGTGTACGGAACCGACGCGTTCACCACCGACGACGGCTCGTTCGCGCTGCTCGCCGCCGCGAACCAGCCCACCGACATCGGCTCCTGGATCGGCCTCGGCGCGAAGCGGTACACGGTCCCCGCGAACACCCGTCTCGACGTCCCGTTCTCGATCACGGTCCCGGACAACGCGACGCCCGGCGACCACGCCGGCGGAGTGATCGCCTCGATCGCCGAGGAGCAGGTCGACGCGAACGGTCAGAAGGTGCTGGTGGACCGCCGCATCGCGGCGCGCGTCTACCTCACCGTCGCGGGCGTGGCCACACCCCAGATCAAGATCGATACGGTACGGCTGGAGTACAGCCAGTCGGCCAACCCGGCGGACGGCGGCGACATGACCGTCACGTACCTGGTCCGCAACACCGGCAACCTGCGCCTCGACGGGGTCGGCTCGGTGCGGGTGGACGGGCCGTTCGGCTGGGAGCTCGCCCGTACCGACGCCATGGAGATACCCGAACTGCTCCCTGGCGGTTCGGTCACCGTCACTGAGAAGATCACTGGCGTGCAGCCGACGGTGCGACTCGCCGCCGAGGTCAGCGTCGTGCCCGCGTCGTTCGACCAGCGGCTGCCGGCCGTCTCCCGCAGCACCGGGGTCTGGGCGTGGCCCTGGGCGCTGGTCGGGTTGCTCGGCGCCGCCCTCCTCTACCTGGTCCTCCGGCTCGTCCGCCGCCGTGCCCGCGCACGGCGCCCCGGTGCCGTATGAGGACCGCATACTGGAAGTCCGGCAGGGCTTCCACCCCGTGTTGGCTGAGCACCGCCGCTCGGCTCCTCGCAGTTGCCTCGCAGCGCATTCCGGCTGCTTCGCAGATCAGGAAGGACGAGCCGAGATGACCGGTTTCGCAGCCCGTATCCGCCGCGCCACCATGGTCGAACACCGTGAGGCCGAGACCAGGACGTTCATCTCCCGTCTCATGGCGGGCACCATCCCGGTGGCGGGCTTCGCCTCGCTCACCACCCAGTACCTGATCATCTACCGGGAGCTGGAGGCCGCCGCCGCGGCGATGCGCGACGACCCGGTGGCCGGCCCCTTCGCCGACCCGGCCCTGAACCGGGTGCCCGCCCTCGAATCCGACCTGGCCGCCCTGTTCGGCCCGGGCTGGGAGTCCTCGGTCGTCCCGGTGGAGGCGACCCGGCGCTACGCCGACCGTCTCCGCGAGGTGTGCCGCACCTCCCCGGCGCACTTCGTGGCCCACCACTACGTCCGCTACCTGGGTGACCTGAGCGGCGGCCAGCTGATCGGGCGGACCCTCGCCGAGAAGTACGGGCTGGACCGCGCGGCGACGAGCTTCTACCGCTTCGACCGGATCCCGGACGCGAAGGCGTACAAGACGGCGTACCGCCGGCGACTCGACTCCCTGGACCTTCCGGAGGACCAGCTGGAGGTCGTCCTCGCCGAGGCGCAGCGCGCGTTCGGCTACAACGGCGCCATCTTCACCGAGCTGGGCACGGCCTGGCCCGAGGACGTCCCCGCCGCCGCCTGATCCCATCGGAGACCCGACAGGCCGCAGTCGCTGCCCGGCTGCGGCCTGTCGCCCTTCCCCACGTCCCCGCTTCCCTGTTCTCCACGATCCGGCCGTTCATGCACGGTCGTTCAGATCGGTCACCGGACGGTTGTTCAGATCGGTCACCAGAGTTCGCAGCCACGGCTCGGACAGCGCCGGCTCACCGGCGATCGCCCGGGCCAGTGACTGCCGCCCTTCCCGGGTACGGCCGTACGCCACCAGCGCCGCCGCCTCGGCCAGCGCCTGCCGGGTGCGCTCGTCCCGCCGCGGTCCCGGCCCGTTCCCGGTCGCCTCGAGCAGGGCCGCGACCACGCCGTCGACCGGCGGCTCCGCCACCCACTGGTCGGGACGATACGACCTGGTCAGCTTCGTCTGGTGGTCGCCGAAGTACGACCACACCGGGAACGGCATCGACACGTTCACCACCGCGCGGGCCGGCAGCCTGCCGGTCCAGGACGCGTGCTGCTGCCACCGCCACGTGTTCGGGCTCGTATGCCGCCGCACCGTCACCCCGGCGAACCGCACCTTGCGCCGGATCACCGGCCACGGCTCGCGCTCCTCGGCGATCCAGTCGTGCAGCAGCCCGAACAGGTCGCCGAACGTACCCCCGTCATTGACCACGTCCACGAACGTGACCGGCCGATCCCGCCGGGCCAGCGACCGGGGCGTGATCCCGAGCGTCCCCAGCACATGCCGGGCATGCGCCACCTCACCGGCCGTCAGCGGGCGCCGCCGCCAGCGCCTCCCGGCACCGATCGCCGCCCGCTGGAACGAGAACGGCAGCCGCACCAACTTCCGCGTCCCGCCGGTACCGTCCAAGGCCCCGCCGAGCAGATCGAACATCGAGTCGAGCGACCGCCCCACGAACACCAGATCGCCGTTCCCGCTGCGGGCAAGCACCTTGCCCGCACACTCCACCAGCTCGCCGAGAAACCACAGATCCGGCGCGACGGTGCCGCCCAGCAACGACCCGAGCTGATCAGGCGTCACCAGATCCCAGCGATACGGCACTTCCCCCATACCGAAATCGTGTCAGCCCTCACCCCCGGAACGCCCGCCATTTATCCGCCCGCCAGTGCCACCCACGCCCGCGGAGGCCACCCACGCCCGCAGAGGCCACCCACGCCCGCGAAGGCCACCCACGCGCGAGGCCGCGCGGGCGCGCGGAGCCTCACCCCCCGAGCGGCGATGGCTGCCCGCGCGAAGACCCGCCGCGCGAAGACCCGCCGCGCGAAGACCCGCCGCGCGAAGACCCGCCGCGCGAAGACCCGCCGCGCGAGGGCCCGCCGCGCGAGGAGCGATGGCTGCCCGCGCGATCGGCTTCTCGCGTGGGAGGTCACCCGCGTGAGTGGAGCCGGCCCGCGACGGGAGAACAGGCCTGCGATGGAGCCGGCCGCGATGTCTTCGAGTCATCGGCCTCCTATGTGGTCAGGTCGGTCAGGTCGCGCATCAGCTCCGAGGCCGCCACCGGATCGAGGCGGTCGGGTGGGAGTTCGGACTGCGCGTCGCGGCGCCAGCGGGAAGAGGTGCCGTCGTGCAGGTAGGCGGCTGTCACCTTCTGTTCCGGGAAGTAGGTGACGTCGCCCACCGCGATCCCCGGGTCGAGCTCCAGGACGAACTCGACGCCGGGTTCGACGACGAACTCCATCCGGCTCTGGATGCCGGCGTCCTGTGGGGATTCGCGTCGCCAGCCGCGGCGTTCGAGGCTCAGGACCTTGGTGGTCGGCACCGTGACGCCCTCGAAGCGGGTCAGCGGGCCGGGGGTGAAGACCGGGCGGCTGAGCTGCGGGAACGGCTGGAGGATCTCGTAGTCGGCGAACAGCTCGGCCCAGGCCGCCAGCGACGAGCCGAGGTGCAGCGGATGGGCGACACTGACCGTGGCGTCCGGCCCGAGGCTCAGTTCGTCGTCGTCGGCCGTGGAGAAGCTGCGGTCCTCGGCGATGCGGAACGGGACACCGTCGTCGGCGAGCCAGACCAGGCGGCGGGCGATGTGCCAGACGAGGGGCTGTTCGACGAAGAAGCGGCGGAACTCCGGGAGCGTCCAGCGGCGCCCGCGCACCATGGCCTGTTCGAGCCGGCGGACCTGGTCGCCCGCGATGGTGCGGACGTCCTTCTTCAGCGCGGCGAATCGTTTGAACGCGGCCGGCGCCAGCTCGGCATCGTCGCGGGCGCCCGGCTTGGGCAGCGACTTGAGGCGTTTGCCCGTCGCGTCGGTCACGAACGGGCGGAGTTGCTCGTCGAAGCCCACGACGAAGTGGCGGGGGCCGTAGTCGAGCCGCAGGCTGCCGTCGGACGACAACCCGAGATCGGGCACGAGCCGGTCGGCGAGCTGCTCCGGGGTGAGCCCGAGCGACTCGGCGACCTCGGCCATCCGGGTCTGCGCCGCGGTCTTGAGCCCCTTGAACTTCGCCCGCTGCGCGATGCCGTGCAGATGGAGCAGGGCGACGTCGGTGCCGATCGCGGAGAGCACGTTCACCCCGGTCACGGCCTTTTGATGACCGCCGTCGCCGGGCCAGGTCAGGATCAGCGGGGTGAGCCGGCGGACGGTCTCGTCGTCGCCGAGCAGGCCGAGCGCGTCGAGCGCCCAGTTCTCCTTGGCGTCGGCGCCGGTCGACTGCCAGCGGTGGAAGACGCCCCAGGCGAACTCGGCGAGGTCGCCGGGCTCGCAGGTCTGCTGGACGATCTCCAGGCCGGGGTACGGACTGTCCAGCCTGGACAGCGCCAGCATCGTGACGAGGTGGCCGATCGACGCGGGAGGCAGCGCGCCGGAGCCGTCGCGCAGCCGGACCGGGGGCAGCAGGCCGGGGACGGCCCAGGCCGGGACCGGCGGCATCTTCGCCGGGAGGACGGCCAGCGGATCGGTGGCGAGCAGGGTCTCGATCGCGGCTTCGGCCTCCGGGCCGTGGTGGCGGGCGGCCTCCCGGACCGCCGCACCCTGACCCTGGGTGTGCAGCGCGAGCAGGGCGGTCTCCGCCTGCCGCCGCGCCGGACCGGCCTTGCCCAGCGCGGCCGGGATCAGCGCACGGGCGGCCTCGGCCGGGTGCCGGAGCAGCCAGGCGAGGGCGGTACGGCGCAGGCTCTTGAGCCGGGTCAGCCAGTCGGCCGTCAGCGTGGCGACCTCGGGCGACGTGAACGGCATGAGCAGGGCCGCCGACTCGGCCGTGCCGGTGCGCCCGGCGAGATCGAGCAGGGCCGGCAGCGCGTCGGTCTCGAAGCGGGCCGCGGCGACCCGCAGCCACGGACCGGCCTCCCAGGTGTTGCCGGCCCGCCAGCGGCGCATGATCGGGCGGGCGACGATCTCGGGCGCGCGGGTGAAGAAGCCGGACGCCTCGCTCCACGCCCCGCGGCCGGTGAGCAGCCGGTCGGCGATCTGCGGCCAGGACAGCTTCGAGGTGAAGGCGCGGGGCAGCCCGGCGGTCTCCCGCCACTGCTCACGCTCACCCGGAAGCCAGTGGACGGCGGGCGGATCGGTGCCGGCCAGCCCACTGATCACGGTGGGCCATGCGGGTTTCGGGCGGTGCAGCCACGGCGGGTCGGCCAGCAGCGCCGGCACCGACGACGCGGGCGCGATCACCAGCGAGCGGGCCTCCTCCACCATCTGCCGCACGAGCGGCGAATCGGACTCTCCGGCCAGCTCCGGGTGGGCCAGCACGTGACCGCGCAGCAGGTCGGCCACGGGGCGCTTCGCGGCGCCCTCGACGAGGAGCCGCAGCGCCCGGGCCGGGTCACGGCCGGCCGCCTCGGTCAGCGCGCCGGCCACGTATTTCACCTCGGCCCGCTGGATCAGGCCGCGCATCGCGTCGTCGCCGGGGATCGAGGCGAGCGCGGCGAGCAGGCGTTTCTGCGCCGCGGCGTCGCCGTTGCCCTGGTCGAACCAGTGGAACAGGGCGGGCGCCGCGGCCGGGCCGACGCCGTCGAGGAGCGTGCTGATCACGGCGGTCGAGTCGATGACGGTCCAGCTGTTCACGATCGGCACGAGGGCGTCCAGCTGCTCGCCGGTGTGCACCGCCGTGGTCAGGGCGGACGCGCGGTAGGAGTCGGTGTCGGCGATCGCGGCCAGGACGTCCTGCTCGACCCAGTGGTGCATCGACGGGATCAGGATGGAGATGGCGGCTGATGCGTACGGATGAAGGGCCCGATAGGGAAGCAGCGCCTGGACCACCTCGTCGCGCTCGGCGTCGCTCGCGGCAGCGAGCGCGCGCCGGACCCGGAGCAGGATCTGCAGCGGCGCGTCGATCTGCCAGCCCTGACGCCGCTCGCCGGACCGCAGGTGACGGACGCCCGGAGCATCCCGGCCCGGCAGGGACTGAGGCGGCGGGTTGTCGTCGATGACGATCAGCGCGTTCGCCAGGACGGCGGCCTCGGCGGCGAACCGCAGGCCGCGCTCGGCGATCAGCAGATCGGCGAAAGAGACCATTTTCGGCCAATGCGTCGAGCTGCCCGTCGCGGTGATCGCGGCGACCGCGGCCGGCCCGATCGGCGGCGCGGCGGGCGACCCCTCGAGCCAGGCGCGCGCGGCAGCCGCCGTGGGCTGGGCCGTCGTCGGCGACGCGAGCACGGCGGTGACCAGGCCGGGCCGGCGGGCGATCTGCTCCTGGACCACGGCACGCGCACCCGGATCGGGAACGAAAGCGGACACGCCGACGCTGCCGGGACGGGGGTATCGGTGCCTCTGCCAATCCATGACCGGGACGGTAGCGAGACGGTACGACAAAACCACGAATGATCTGCGACCATCCGGCGATGCCGGAAAACACTCTGCTACGCCGTCAGGCAGCCATGCGGGCCAGCGACCGGATCCTCTCCGGCGTCCGCCCGGCCACGATCCGGGAGCGACTCGCGGACCTGGCGGACGCGGTGGATCCGGAGGAGATGCCGGACTACTACGGCGACGGCCCGGTGACGCTGCTCGAGCAGCGGGTCGCGAACCTGCTCGGCGCCGAGGCGGCGGTCTGGTTCCCGACCGGGACGATGGCCCAGCAGGTGGCGCTGCGCTTCGGCGCCGGCGAGACGGACGCGGTGGCGCTGCACCCGCTCGGCCATCTGCTCGTGCACGAGCGGGACGCGTACGCCGACCTCACCGGCCTGCGCGCGGTCACCCCGACCGCGGCGGCGCGCAACCCGACCGCCGCCGAGCTGGCCCGGCTGGACGAGCCGGTCGGCACCGTCGTCTTCGAGCTGCCGATGCGGGACGCCGGTTTCGTGCTGCCGACCTGGGCCGAGCTGACCGAGGCCTGCGACGAGGCGGCGAATCTCGGCGCCCGGGTGCACTTCGACGGCGCCCGGATCTGGGAGTCGGCGCCCTACCTGGGCCGTTCGCTCGCCGAGATCGCCGAGCAGGCCGACAGCGTGTACGTCTCCTTCTACAAGACGCTCGGCGGGATCAGCGGTGCGGCGCTGGCCGGCAGCGCGGATCTGGCCCGGTACGCCCGGGCCTGGCGGCACCGGCACGGCGGCAACCTCTTCCAGCAGTGGCCCGCCGTCCTGGCCGCGCACACCGGCCTCGACCGGGAGCTGCCGCGGATCCCGGACTACGTGCGGCACGCCCGGACCGTGGCCCGCGCCCTGGCCGATCTGCCCGGCGCGCGCGTCCACCCGGCGCCGCCGCACACCCACCAGTTCCGGCTGTTCCTGCCCTATCCGGCGCAGGTCGTGAACGCCGCCGTGCTGGCGCAGGCCGAGCAGGAGAAGGTCTGGTTCGCGGGCGGCTGGCGGGACACCGAGGTGCCGGGCGTCTCGATGACCGAGATGACGATCGCGGCGGCGGCCCTGGAGTGGACCGCCGACGACGTGGTCGATGTCGGACAGGCGTTGATCAGGACCTGCCGGCTGCTGAGCCGCTGATCAACGTCTGACGCATCGGGCGTACCCGGTCTCGATCTTCCGATAGTTCGGGTAGCCGTCGTCGTAGTTGAGCGCCCAACGCCGGCCCGGTTCCGGATCGGCCTCGTCGGAGGTCCAGTACCAGCCCTTCTTCGGGGTGTCCGGGAAGGCCTTCACGGTGATGGCGGGCGCCACGCGGGAGTCGTCGACGGTGGTGGAGAGCTCGCGCACGGTCGGCAGCCGCCAGCCCCGATCGGCGCAGTAGGCGGTGGCCTCGGCCGCGGTCATCTCCGCCGAGGTGGCGCGCTGCCAGGTCAGACCGGTCTGCGGATCGGTCACCCGCCCGTCCGCGACGATGTAGGCCGGCTTCCCCGAGCCACTCACCGAGCGTACACATCGGACGTTGAACTCACCGTCCTGGAACGCGCCGTTACTGGCGAGGCCCTCGTAGAAGTTGATGATCCAGGCGCGCAGCGGCGTCTTGGTGACTGCCCAGGGGGTCGAGGTCCAGAAGAACCGGGGCGGGGTGCCGGGGAAGGCCTTCGGGTCGATCGCCGGGCCGGACCGGGAGTGGTCGACGATCGAGGTGAGCTCGACGCGGGTCGGCAGATGCCAGCCGCCGCCGTCCAGCCCGAGATCGTCGCAATATGCCTTGGCCTGCGTGAACGTGTAGGTCTTCGGGGCCACCTCGCGCTGCCAGACGAGGCCGGTCACGGTGTCCCGGACCGTGCCGTCGCCCAGGTTCCGATAGCTCGCCTTCGTCTCCGGTCCCGGGACATGCCAGCTCGCCCAGCGGCTCGCCAAGCTCTTCCTCGTGATCGACGGCGATGCGGACGGCGAGGCGGAAGGGGTGACGGAGGAGGAGGTGGACGGGGTCGAGCTGGGCGTGACACTCACGCTTGGTGAGACCGCTGTGGTCACGCTGGGTGCGACGGCGGCGGCCTGGGCGGTGGGTCCGGAGCCTGCTGTGTACGCGTAGGAGCCGCCCGCGACCGCAACGACGGCAGTCGCCGCGGCGCCGGCGATCCCGAGTCGCCGGAGCCCGCCGCCCGCCCTGGTCGAAACCGGTCCGGCGCCCGCGATCTTCGTGACGCCCGCCGGCTTGGTGACCATCACCGCGGCGCTCGCCGTTCTCGTGACGACCGCCGCGGTCAGCGCCGCCGGCACCGGCAGCAGCGCGCAGCCGATCAGCAGCCGCTCGACCGCGATCTCGCCGCCGGACCGGCCCCGGCAGATCCGGCAGTCCCGGACGTGCCTGTCGATCCACTTGCGCCACAGTGGACCCGGCCGGCCGTCCCACACGGCGACCGCGCCGTCCAGCTCCGCGCACCGCGGCCGGCTCTCCAGCGCGGCGACCAGCGCCCGGCAGCGGTCGAGCTGCCCGCGCATCCGCTGGATCCGCACCGCCGCGTACGCCACGCTCGTCTCCAGCGCGGCCGCCACCTCGGCCCGGCTCAGCTCGCCGGCCGCCTCCTGCCACCAGAGGGCGAGCACGGCCCGGTCCTCGTCGTCCAGCCAGCGGCTCGCCTCGGCGACCTGGCGGCGCTCGCCGGTGACCCGCAGCCGCAGGATGGCCAGCTCCTCGAAGTCGGCCGTCGGGCCGGGCACCTCGGGCACCACCGCGACGTGGGCGGCGGCGGCCGCGGTCCGCTGCCGGTACGGCCCCGATCCGGCGCATGGCGATCGTGAGCACCCAGGAGCGCACGCTCTCCGGCTGCCGCAGGTCCGGCAGATCCCGGATGGCCAGCAGCATCGTCTCCTGGACCACGTCCTCGACGTCGGGGTGACCGCCCAGCGCCCGGCCCACCACGTTGTAGACGAGCGGCAGGTAGGCGCGCGCGAACTCCTCCCGGGCGCGCCGGTCGCCGCCCTGTGCCGCCGCGACGACGTCGCCGATCCTGCTCATCGCCGGCCTCCCGGAGTGGTTGGAGCGCGCCGAGGTCAGATATCGAAAAGTGCGCCTGTCAACGCGCGGTCATCGCCGCCGGACACCCATATCACTTTTCCCGGTGACGTCTCTCACCTGCGAAGACGGATCGCGGTGATCATCTCCGCGCCGCTGCCGGGAGGGCGGTTCCCCGGCGAGGCGGGTGGGACGCCCCTTGTCCCGGCGGGGATCGACGGCCTACGCTACGAGCAGCAGGAAAGCGCTTTCCTCCCGTCCTCGAAGGGAACCCCGCATGGCAGCGCGCAGATCGATCGGGATCGTCATCAACGGCGTCACCGGCCGAATGGGATATCGGCAGCACCTGGTCCGCTCCCTCCTCGCCATCCGCGACCAGGGTGGCGTGCCGCTCGCCGGCGGCGGGCACATCTGGCCCGAGCTGATCCTGGTCGGCCGCGACCCGGACAAGCTCGCGTCGATCGCGGCGCAGCACGGCCTCACCGAGTGGACCACCGACCTCGACGCCGCGCTGTCCCGCCCGGACGTGGAGATCTACTTCGACGCGCAGGTGACCGCGCAGCGGGAGAAGGCGATCCGGCAGGCCATCGCGGCCGGCAAGCACGTCTACACCGAGAAGCCGCTCGCCGAGAGCTCCGCCGCGGCCGAGGAGCTGGCCGAGCTGGCCGACGCGGCGGGCATCCGCAGCGGCGTCGTCCAGGACAAGCTCTTCCTCCCCGGCCTGCGCAAGCTGAAGCGGCTCATCGACGGCGGTTTCTTCGGCCGGATCCTGTCGGTGCGCGGCGAGTTCGGCTACTGGGTCTTCGAGGGCGACTGGCAGGTGGCGCAGCGCCCGTCCTGGAACTACCGGCTCGCCGACGGCGGCGGCATCGTGATGGACATGTTCCCGCACTGGAACTACGTCCTCGAGGAGCTGTTCGGCGCGGTCCGGGCGGTGCAGTGCACCACCGCCACGCACATCGAGAGCCGGGTCGACGAGCGCGGCGAGACCTACGCGGCCGACGCCGACGACGCCGCGTACGCGATCTTCGAGCTGGAGGGCGGCATCGTCGCCCAGCTGAACTCGTCGTGGACCGTCCGGGTGAACCGGGACGAGCTCGTCGAGTTCCAGGTCGACGGCACCCTCGGCAGCGCCGTGGCCGGCCTGCGCGGCTGCAAGATCCAGCACCGGGCCACCACGCCGAAGCCGGTCTGGAACCCGGACCTGCCGGTCACCGAGTCGTTCCGGGACCACTGGACCGAGGTGCCGGACAACGAGGAGTTCGACAACGGCTTCAAGGTGCAGTGGGAGGCGTTCCTGCGGCACGTCGTGGCCGGCGAGCGGTTCCACTGGGACTTCGCGTCCGGCGCCCGCGGCGTGCGGCTGGCCGAGGCGGGCCTGCAGTCGGCGAGCGAGGGCCGGCGCATCGAGCTGGGGAACGCCTGACATGGCGACGGTGAACCTGCCGGACGGGCGGCGGCTCACCCTGTCCGCCACCTCGTGGGGGAAGCCGGCGGGCCCGCCCGCGAGCCGGGTCGCCTACGCGGCCGCCCACGTCGTCGCCGACCCGAGAGCGGAGAACGCGCCCGGCGCGCCCGCGGTCGTCGACTGGGACACCACCCTGAAGTTCCGGCACCACCTGTGGGGGCACGGGCTCGGGGTGGCCGAGGCGATGGACACGGCCCAGCGGGGTATGGGCCTCGACTACGCCGCGACCAGGGAGCTCATCCGGCGCAGCGCGGCCGAGGCGAGGGCGGCCGGCGGGCGGATCGTGGCCGGTGTCGCGACCGACGACCTGCCCGCCGGACCGGCGTCGCTGGAGCAGGTGCTCACCTCGTACCGAAGGCAGCTGGCCGATGTGGCAGAAGCCGGCGCCAAGCCGGTGTTGATGTGCAGCCGCCATCTGGCGGCGGCGGCCCGGGACGCGGACGACTATCTCCGCGTCTATCGCGACCTGCTGGAGGAATCCGACAAGCCGGTCGTCCTGCACTGGCTCGGCATCGCCTTCGACCCGGCGCTGGAGGGCTACTGGGGTTCGTCCGACGTGGACAAGGCCACCGAGACGGTGCTCGAGCTGATCGCCTCGAATCCGGCCAAGGTGGACGGCATCAAGATCTCGCTGCTCGACGCCGATCACGAGATCCGGCTGCGCAGGCGGCTGCCGGAGGGCGTGCGGCTCTACACGGGCGACGACTTCAACTACCCGGAGCTGATCCGCGGTGACGAGCGGGGCCACTCGGACGCGCTGCTCGGCATCTTCGCGGCGATCGCCCCGGCGGCGGCAGCGGCGCTGGCCGCGCTCGATGAAGGCGACGTATCCAAATATGACCGGATCTTCGAACCCACCGTCCCGCTCTCCCGGCACATCTTCGAGCGGCCGACGTTCTACTACAAGACCGGCATCGTCTTCCTCGCCTGGCTGGCCGGCCACCAGGACCACTTCACGATGGTGGGTGGCCTCCAGTCCGGCCGCTCGGTGCCGCACCTGGCCAAGCTGATCGAGCTGGCCGACGCGGCCGGCCTGATCCCCGATCCCGAGCTCGCGGCCGCGCGCGCCAACGGCTTCTTCAAGGTGGCGGTGGGATGAGCAGATTCTCCTTCAACCAGATCACGGCCAAGCACTGGGAGCTGACCGACCTGGTCAAGGGCCTGGTCGAGGCGGAGGTGGACAAGGTCGCGCTCTGGCGCGAGCCGGTCCAGGAATACGGTCTCGAGCGTTCGGCCGCGCTGGTCCGCGACGCCGGGCTGGAGGTCACGACGCTCTGCCGCAGCGGCTTCTTCCAGGCGCCGGACTGGTTCGACGACAACCGCCGCGCCATCGACGAGGCCGCCGCCCTGGGCACGGGCGTCCTCGTCCTGGTCTCCGGCGGCCTGCCGGAGGGCTCGAAGGACATCGCCGGCGCGCGGGAGCACGTCGCCGACGCGATCGCCCGGCTCGTGCCGCACGCCGCGGCGGCCGGGGTGACGCTCGCGATCGAGCCCCTGCATCCGATGTACGCGGCCGACCGCTGCGTGATCAACACCTGGGACCAGGCCATGGCGATCGCCTCGCGCCACCCGGTCGGCCAGGTCGGCGTCACCGTCGACACCTACCACCTGTGGTGGGACGACACGGTCCTCGACAAGATCGCCCAGGCCGGCGAGCGGATCGCGATCTACCAGCTCGCCGACTGGGTCACGCCGCTGCCGGCCGGCGTGCTGACCGGCCGCGGCCTGCCCGGCGACGGCTGCGTCGACATGGCCGCGTTCCACGCCGCCGTCGAGAAGGCCGGGTACACCGGCCCGATCGAGGTCGAGGTGATGAACGAGGAGCTGTGGCAGCTGCCGGGCCGGGAGATCCTGGCCCGGACGGTGGCGAGCTACTTCGGGGGCAGCGAGGCGGCGTAGTCGAGCCCCTTGCGCAACCACTGGCCCAGGTGGTCGTCGGCGAGCCGGGAGCCGTCGACGACCACCCAGTTGGGCATCGGCTTGCCGGTGAAGTCGAAGACCCGTACGCCCGGCTCGGCCAGCGCGGCCGGCGCCGCCTCCGCGCCGAGCCGCACGATCAGGTCGTCGCCGATGACGCCGGCCGCCATGTTGCCGTTCAGCATGAACGTGATGCCGCCGAACATCTTCCGGTCGGTGATGCCGTCACTGCCGGCGACCTCGTCCCGGATGCGAGCGGCGAGCGTCTCGTCGAAGGCCATGCCTCAGTATCCGCTCGACCTGGCCCAGAGGTTGATCCCCGATTCGGTGGCGTGCTCGTCGATCTCGGCCAGGTCCGCGTCGGAGAAGGCGGGACCGGACAGGGCCGCCACGTTCGCCTCCAGCTGGGCGACGCTGCTCGCCCCGAGGACCGTCGACGTCATCCGCGGGTCCCGCAGCACCCACGCGATCGCCATCTGGGCGAGGCTCTGCCCGCGGCGTTCCGCGATCGCGTTGAGGGCGCGCACCTTGCCGAGGTTCTCGTCGGTCAGCCACTCGGCGAAGAACGAGCCGCGGCTCGGCTTCACCGAACCGTCCAGGTAGCGGTCGGTGAGCATGCCCTGGGCCAGCGGCGAGAACGCGATGCAGCCGGTACCCTCCCGTTCCAGGGTGGCCAGCAGGTCCTGCTCGATCCAGCGGTTCAGCATCGAGTACGACGGCTGGTGGATCAGCAGCGGCGTGCCCAGGTCGCGCAGGATCGCGGCGGCCTCGGCGGTCTTCTCGGCCGAGTAGGAGGAGATCCCCGCGTAGAGCGCCTTGCCGGCCCGGACGGCCGCGTCGAGAGCGCCCATCGTCTCCTCGAGCGGCGTCTCCGGGTCGAACCGGTGCGAGTAGAAGATGTCGACGTAGTCGAGGCCCATCCGCCGGAGCGACTGGTCCAGCGACGCGGTCAGGTACTTCCTGGAACCCCACTCGCCGTACGGGCCGGGCCACATGTCGTAGCCCGCCTTGGTCGAGATGATCAGCTCATCGCGGTGCGTGCCGAGGTCGGAGGCGAGCACCCGGCCGAAGTTCTCCTCGGCCGAGCCGTACGGCGGCCCGTAGTTGTTGGCCAGGTCGAAGTGGGTGATGCCGAGGTCGAAGGCGCGGAGCAGGATGGCCCGCTGGGTCTCCAGCGGGCGGTCGTCGCCGAAGTTGTGCCACAACCCCAGCGAGATGGCGGGCAGCTTGAGGCCGCTGCGTCCGCTGCGGCGGTATTCCATGGTGTCGTAACGGCTCACCCGACGAGTTCATCAGAAGTCGGCCGTGTCGGCGACGACCTGGCGCAGACGGCCCGCGAAGGTCACCATGTCGTCGACCGCCGGCACCGGCGTGAGGGTCTCGTCGAGCAGCCCGGTCAGGCCCGGCCATGCGCTGATGACCCGGTCGTCGGCGTCCGGCCAGTGGTTGCCGGTGAGCGCCCGGAACAGCATCGCCGCGAGGTTGGTGACGTCGTCGCGCGGGGCCGCGCTGCCCCGCGGGGAGAAGTCGTGCAGCCGGGGAGCGCCGTCGTCGCCGATCAGGACGTGCTCGGCCCGCAGCCGGCCGTGCGTCATCGGCGGCCGGGTCGCGTGCGCCCAGGCCAGCGCGTCGGCCAGGGTGATGACCAGCGCGATCGCCTCGGCCGGTTCCGGCGGGTCCTCGCGCAGCACCTGCTCGAAGGTGCGCCCCTCGAGGTTCTCGAAGGCGAGCCACGGCCGCCCGGTCGCGGTGACCCCGCCGGCCTTGACCGGGACGATCGCCGGATGCCGGCCGAGCCCGATCGCGGTGGCGCAGTAGGCGGCGAAGGCGGCCTCCTCGGCGCGCCCGTTCACGAACCGGTGGAAGAGCCGCAGGGTGACCGGCCTGCTCGCACGTTCGTCCCAGGCACGGTAGGTGTCGGCCTCCGCGCCGATCCAGATCCGTTGCAGACCCGTGTATCCCGCCGGTGTGTCGATCCCCGCCACCAAGCACCCCCTTTTTCTGTACGAAGTAAACGCCCGTCGCCAACCACAGCCAAACCGTCGGCGAGGATGGGGGAATGACTGGACTCACCGTCGCCGTGCTGGGAACCGGGATCATGGGGGCCGCGATGGCCCGCAACCTGGTCAAGGCCGGCCATGTCGTGCATGTGTGGAACCGGAGCCGGGACAAGGCCGAGGCGCTCGAGGCGGACGGCGCCACGGTCGCCGCCTCGCCGGCCGACGCGGTCAGCGCGGCCGACGTCGTCGTGACGATGCTCTACGACGGCGACGCGGTCTTCGCGGTGATGCGGGAGGCGGCGGCCGGGCTGCAGACCGGTGCGGCGTGGGTGCAGTCGACCACGGTGAGCCTCGACGCGGTCGAGGGCCTGGCCCGGTTCGCCGGCGAGCAGGGGCTGGTGTTCTTCGACGCGCCGGTGCTCGGCACCCGGCAGCCGGCCGAGGCCGGGCAGCTGACCGTGCTGGCGGCCGGTCCGGGCGAGCACCGGGGCGCCGTGCAGCCGGTGTTCGACGCGGTCGGCGCCCGGACCGTGTGGACCGGCGAGGACGGGTCGGCGGGCCCCTCCACCCGGCTCAAACTGGTCGCCAACAGCTGGGTGCTGGCGGCCACCCACGGTGTCGCCGAGGCGCTCGCCCTCGCGAAGGGGCTCGGCGTCGACCCCGAGCAGTTCTTCGGCGTGATCGGCGGCGGTCCGCTCGACATGGGCTATCTCAAGGTGAAGGGCGAGGCCATCCTTCAGGACCGGCTTTCGCCGGCCAGCTTCGCGGTGGTCACTGCCGAGAAGGACGCGCGGCTCATCGTCGCCGCGGGTGAGAGCCATGGCGTACGGATGGACGTCGCGGCAGCCGGCGCCGAGCGTTTCCGCCGGGCGGCCGAGCAGGGTCACGGCGACGAGGACATGGCCGCGTCGTACCACGCGAGTTTCGGCAGCTGAAACGGGGCAGCGGAGCGGGACACGCCTCCCTATGATCTTGTGACCGGTCAGGCATCGATGCCACCGGATCCTTGGGGAGGATCCACAGTGTTTCGCTCCGTTTGGCTCTCTCGGGTCGGTTTGACCCTGCTCACGACGATTTCCGCCGGCGTCCTCGGATCGCCGGCCGAGGCCGCCTCCACCGGTGTGGCCTCCGCTTCCGGCACCAAGATCACGTTCAAGGCCGCCAAGGGCAAGCAGAACACTGTCGTCTTCACGCTGTCCGGCCGGACCGTCACGATCGACGACCGCGTCGCGATCAAGGCGGGCAAGGGCTGCAAGGCGGTCAAGGGCGACAGGACCAGGGTCCGGTGCACCACCGCGAAGACGCCGACCCGGCTCTACGCCTTCCTGAACGACCGCAACGACTCGCTGGTCAACAAGGCGCGGGTACGGATCGACGCGGACGGCGGCACCGGCAACGACAGCCTGACCGGCGGCGTGCTTAACGACATGCTGAACGGCCGCTCCGGCAACGACAAGCTCCGCGGCGGCGCCGGCGGCGACCTGCTGATGGGCGGCTACGGCAACGACAAGATCTGGGGCGGCGCCGGCCACGACATCATCAACGGCCAGTCCGGCAACGACGCGGTCGACGGCCAGTCCGGCGACGACCGGGTGATGGGCGAGATCGGCAACGACCACGTGTACGGCGGGTCCGGCGCCGACCAGATCTCCGGCGACGTCGGCGTGGACAAGCTCTACGGCGGCGCGGGCGGCGACTGGATCGACGCGACCGAGTGGGACCACGCGAGCCCCGACTACTACTCCGGCGGCAGCGGCCCGGACTGGATCTCGTACGCGTCGTACCAGGTCGGCGTCGTCCTCGACGCCGACGGCGTGAAGGGCGACGACGGCGCTCGGGGCGAGCGGGACACCATCGCCGCCGACGTCGAGGACATCCGCGGCGGCGCCGGCAACGACGTCATCGCCGGCACCCCGGGCCCGAACTTCCTCTACGGCGGGCCCGGCAACGACACGCTCCGCGGCGGCGCCGGCGACGACGACCTCGAGGGCGAGGAGGGCCGGGACCGGCTCGAGGGCGGGTCCGGGAACGACGAGCTGACCGGCGACCACCCGTACGCCTCGAAGTTCGAGGGGGACACCATGCTCGGCGGCTCCGGCTGGGACTGGGTGGACTACGTCCTCCGGACCACCGGGGTGGTCGTCGACCTGGACGGCGCCGTGGGCGACGACGGGCAGCCCGGCGAGAAGGACACCGTCGGCGCGGACGTCGAGCAGGTCACCGGCGGCGACGGCGACGACCGGATCACCGGCAACGGCGGCCGCAACGACCTGGACGGCCGGGACGGCGACGACGTCATCCGCGGTGGCGGCGGCAACGACGAGCTGCACGGCGGCAACGGCGCCGACGCGCTCTACGGCGAGGCCGGGAACGACTACCTCTTCGAGCCGGGCGACCGGGCCGCCGACAGGCTGGACGGCGGCGCGAACACGGACGGCTGCCTGGTGCCGCGGGACGAGGACGCGGTCACCGGCTGCGAGCGCGTGGAGTACCAGTAGGGCCCGTCGCGCGGAGCTCCACGAGGAGCCCGTCGCGATCGGTGAGCACCGAGCCGAGGATGCGCCGGCCTGCCGCGAGCAGGTCGGCGACATCCGGGGTGCTGAGCATGTACATCACCGCCGCGCCGTCCCGGAACGACGTCACTATCCCGGCCCGGCGCAGCACGGCGAGCTGCTGGGACAGGTTCGAGGCCTCCACGTCGATCTCGGCGAGGAGGTCGCGGACGGGTTTCGGCCCGTCCTGGAGCAGTTCGAGCACGCGGATCCGCACCGGATGGCCGAGGGTACGGAACATCTCGGCCTTCGCCTGGTAGAGCGGTACTGACACGTCTGGACCTCCGCATGGCAACAACGGAGCGGATGCGGGGCGGTTACGGCGCTTGCGCAGTTTCGTACTTGCAGAAATCTTCAAGTCGCCCGATCTTCCAGTTGAACATTTCACGGCTCCGTCCGTCCGAAGCGGACATCGTGTGCGACCGATTCCGTTCAGCCTCCCGCAGCCTTGGTCGTACCAAAGGACGCAGGAGGATCCGAGATGCCCGACATGGACGTAGCCCTCAAGGACGCGATGCAGGTCGACGGCGCGATCGGCGCCGCACTCGTCGACCGCGGCAGCGGGATGGCGCTGGGCGTCGCCGGGGGTGGCAAGGACTTCGACCTCACCGTGGCGGCGGCCGCGAACACCGAGGTGATCCGCGCGAAGCTGCGCACGATGGAGATGCTGGGTCTGCGGGAGAACGTCGAGGACATCCTCGTGACGCTGGACACGCAGTACCACCTGCTCCGCCCGCTGACCGGGCGCTCGGGGCAGGGCCTGTTCCTCTACCTGGCGCTGAACAAGGACCGGGCGAACCTGGCGCTGGCCCGTCACCAGCTCAAGCGGATCGAGGAGAACCTGGACATCTAGGTCTCCGGCCGAGGCGCCCCGGTCCCGCGTGGTGCGACGCGGAACCGGGGCGTTCGAACATCAGTTCGAGTTATCCACAGGCTGTGTGCACAGCCTGTGTGAAACTCAGCGGGCGCTCGAGGCGTCCGCGTAGCGCAGCAGCGCCCCCACGCCGCCGGACAGCCCGGGCTCGTCCGGATCGACCAGCACGATCGACGCGTCGCTGCAGGCCAGGCCCCTGATGAGCGCGGCGTCAGCGCGTACCCTCTGCGGGTTTTGCATCTCCGCGGCGTCGGTGGATATCTCGTAGGGCTCGGTGCCTATCCACAGCTCGTCGGTCGAGGACGGATCGTCGATCATCAGCACCGTGTCGACCTGGCCGCGCTGCAGGGCGGTGACCACGGCGGGCAGCCCGTTGCCGGCGGCGCCGTCCCGACCCGCCTGGGTCCGGAACCGGTCGAGGGCGTCCCGCTGATGCTCGACCGCGCGCTCGGCCACGGCCTGGATCGTCACGTCCTCGAGCGCGGACGGATCGGCGCCGGCCCCCGCGAGCCGGCGTCGGTCTCCACGACCAGGCTGCGCCACCGCTCGGGCAGCTGGTCGACGAGCATCGGCCGGGACTTCGGGTCGCCGGCCACCACGATGATCTCCGGGTCGATCCGGCCGGCCAGCTCGGCGACCGCCTCGGCCACGTCTCCGGCGTTGCGCCGCCAGGTCAGGTCGTAGTTGTGCTGCGCCCGCAGCGCCGACCAGCCGCCGATCGGCACCTTGTGCACGGGGTAGTCCTCGGTGCCCTGCACCTCGTGGTGCTGCACCAGGTCGCCGGCGCCGACCGAGTCGATCGCGCCGCCGGTGTGGTCGACCACCACCCGCAGGTAGGGGATCTCCTCGCCGAGCTGCGCCACCAGCGGCATGACGTGCGGCAGCGGCCCGAAGGCGGCGATCTCCCGGCCCGGCGGGGCGGCGAGCGGCCGGCTCAGCACGACCTGGTCGGCCGTGGCGAAGAGCGCGAGCCCGTGCCGCCCGGGCCGGGCCGGGTGGCTCGTCACCGCCGCCTCCAGCGCGGCCAGGGTCTTCGCGTCGCAGCCCTGCTCGGTCAGGGTCGTGGCCGCCGCCCGCCACCGCAGCTCGATGATCTTCGTGGCGTCCTCGGTGTCGTGGGACGCGTCCAGGTAGACCGACGCCCACGGGCCGGGATGGTCGTACAGCGTGCGGAGCATCGAGAGTCGCATCGTTCCTCGCCTCCTAGTGATCTCGTCAGCGAGCCCCGGCGTACCCGTTTCCCGGCCCGGAAACCCTGCGACATCTCATGGACGAGCAACAACGTCCCTGCGGTGCAGGCGGCGTCCGTGGCGCGCTCGCTACAGGCGGCGGTCGGGCGCCGCGCCGGCACGCCTGCCGACGAGGTTCCAGACGCCCGGCAGGAGCGCCGCGGCCAGGGCGGTCTTCAGCACGTCGCCGATCAGGTACGGGACGAGGCCCGCGGTCACCGCGCCGGCCAGGCCCATGCCCGTCGCGAAGGCGAGCCAGGGCACCCCGACCAGGTAGATGAGCGCGTTGCCGGCCGCCATGAGCCAGACCGTGTGCACCGGCCGGCGGTCCGCGCCGAGGGCGGCGAGCTGACCCGCGAGGGCCGCCGCCAGGACGAAGCCGACCAGGTAACCGCCGGTAGCGGCGGGCCAGCCGGAGGCGCCGCCGGCGAACCACGGGACGCCGAGCGCGCCGGCGATCGCGTAGAGCAGCATCGCCGCGGCGCCGCGGGAGGCGCCGAGGGCCGCCCCGGCGAGGACGACGGCGAAGGTCTGGCCGGTGATCGGCACGGGGGAGCCGGGGACCGGGATGGAGATCTGTGCGGCGAGGCCGACGGCGCTCGCGGCGCCCACCGTGAGGATCACGTCGCGGACCACCGACCGGCCCCAGACGTCGGCCAGCACGCCGGTCGGCCGTCCCGGTACCACTACTCCGTACGTCACAGCTCGATCCTCCTCAGCTTGAACGCACCTTAGGTCCGGTCCGGCCGCGAGCGGCAGGTTCCCGGACCGAATGTGATGTTGTGGTGATCCTCGGGGCCGCCGAGATCACTCTGGGCGGCCCCGAGATCATCAGACGGTCAGCGTCCAGGTGTTGATGTACCCGGTATCGGTCGAGTACACGTCCTGGGCCTTGAGCCGCCACGTGCCGTTCGCCGCCTCGCCGGAGACGTTCACGGTGTACGTGGTGTTGATGTTGTCGGCGCTGTCCGAGCTGGACGTCGCCTTCAGGTTGTAGGTCGATCCGTCCGGCGCGACCAGGTCGACCCGCACGTCACCCCGGTAGGTGTGCACGATGTTCACGGCGACCTTCGTGGTGGACGACGCGTTGCGGGCGCAGCCGCTGATCGTGACGTTGCTGTAGACCGCGGCGCCGGCGTCCGGAATGGACACATCGGTCGCGTTCGTGCCGGTGCAGGCGGTCGGCGGCGTCGTCGTGGTCGGCGAGACCGTCGGCGAGGTCGTCGTCGTGGAGCAGGTCGGGTCGGCGGACTGGGCCGGCACGCTCACCGCGTCCCAGGCGGCCTTCGTGGTGTTGAAGAGCCCGCAGGTGCTGTCCAGGGCCTTGGCCGCGGTCAGCGTCCAGGTGCGGTACTTCAGGTACGACGAGCTGCTGGTCTTCATCAGCATCGCGTTGTACATGATCTTGGTGGCGGTCTGGATGCCGACACCGGTGATCGCGCCGGAGCCGGAGCACCGGGTGCTGGCCGGCTGGCCGTTGGTCGGGTTGGTGCCCTCGGCGAGCAGGTAGAACCAGTGGTTGCCGGGGCCGGCCGCGGCGTGCACCTCCTGGGTCGGCGTGCTGCTCGAGTAGCAGTTGTCGTCGCCGGCGAGCGACGGGTTGTACATGTACCGGATCGGGCCGCTGCCGACCAGGTTGACCTCCTCGCCGACCTGGTAGTCGCGCGGGTCGTTGGCGTTGTTCGCGAAGGCCTCGGTGGCCGCGCCGAAGACGTCGCCGACGAACTCCTGGGTGCCGTTCTTGGAGATGCCGCCCGGGGTGTTGTCGTCGATGCCGTGGCCGATCTCGTGGCCCACCACGTCGAGCGAGGAGATCCACTGACCGGCGGTGTTCTTGCCGATCTGGACCTGGGTGCCGTCGTAGTACGCGTTCTGCTGGTTGAGGCCCACCCGGATCGGCCAGGCGCCGCCGCTGCTGGTGAAGCCGGTGCGGCCCAGCCAGGTGGCCAGCATCGCCTTCTCCTTCTGCGCGGCGTAGAACGCGTCGACGCAGCCGGTCTCCTTGTTCGTGCCGGTCCCGTTGCCCCAGACGTTGTCGGTGCCGCTGAAGACCGTGTTGGTCGACGAGTCCTGGCAGCTCAGCGTCGTGAGCGAGGGGTCGCGCAGGCTGTAGGTGGAGCCGGACAGCGTGGTGTCGAGGCTGACCGAGCCGGTGATCCAGCCGGTGCCGGTGCCGGCCACGTCGGTCACGTGCTCGTAGGTCCGGATCACCTCGCCGGTGGCCGCGTCGACGTCGACGGTGAGCCGGCTGACGCCCTCGGCGCTCGTGCCGTTGATGGTGGACTCCCAGGCCAGCGTGGGATCTCCGGTCGTGGTGACGACGACGAGCTTCGTACCCTCGACGTTCTTGACCGTCTTGAGCTCGGCCTTCGCGATCGCTACCGAGTCGGCCGAGCTCAGCTTCGGCGTGACCGCGAGCTCACCGATCGGGCTGCTCTGCGCCACCGACGTGTACTTGGTGTTGCCGGCGTTGTCGGTGACGACCACGAAGTCGCCGCCGATCACCGGAAGGCCCTTGTAGGTCCGGTCGTAGGGCACGTACTGGAGCTTCTCGGTGGAGATCACCGGACGCTGGACGTAGGCCTCGCCGTCACTGGTGTGCAGGTTCGCGGGTTCCGCGGCGACCAGGGCCTCGGCGGTGTCGGCGGCCTTGTCGGCGGATGCGGCCGCGGCCGCGCGGGGGCTCACCGGCTGGGCGGTCGCCGGTCCGGTGATCCAGACCATCGCCGAGGCGGCCGCGGTCGCGGCGGTCACGGCGATGACCACGGGGGTTCGGGATTTCACGCTGCGTGCTCCTTCCCGCCCGTTGGGGTGTCCGGGCAGGCACGGGATGAGTTACGCAGACGCTATGCATCGATGAACTTCACCGAATCAGGGAAAACCCTTGCCGTGGTTACTCGCCGACCTCGCTGACTTCGACGAAGGGTGAACCGTTGAACCACTGCGCGTGAATGATGAAGCTGTGGCCGGGTTCGTTGAAGTAGACCGCGAGGTTGGTGTCCGAGCCGTTCTTCTGGACCGTGTAGCCGTCCGCCGGAGTGGCCGTGACCAGGAAGACCGTGCCGTCGCTGACCATCTTGAGAACCGCGCGGCCGCCCTCGGTCGTGAAGGTCTTCACGTACGTCTTCAGGCCGTCCTCGCCGGTCGTGACCGTCCACCCGTCCTCGGTGGTGGTCGCCGGCTTGCTGGTCGGTGCCGTCGTCGGCTTCGTGGTGGCGGGCGTCGTCGGGTCGGCCGTCGCCGGTTTCGACGAGGGCTTGCGGGAGGTCCGGCTCGGCTCGGGGGCGGCGGTCTCGGACTTCTCCACAGCGGGCTTCGAAGTCACGCTCGGCGACGGCGCCTCGGTCGTCGTGGTGACCGCCACTTCGGCGGCCGGCACCCGGCCCAGATCCGGAAGCGCTCCCACGTCCGGCTTCGCCGCGTTGAGCACGGGCGAGAGCGCGAATGACGAGAGCGCGATGCTGGCCGCCGTGGCCAGACACCAGCCGGCTACCGGCACCCACCTGGAAGATCGCACGAGTGGCATCCTCTCACCTGGCCCTATTGTGTGCGCCATGGCGATGATCCTGTTGGTCGAGGACGACCGCATCATCACGGCCGCGCTCACCCGTGCGCTGACCGATGCCGGGCATGTCGTACGCCCGGTCGGCCAGGCTGCCCAGGCGTTGCGGATCGTCACCCAGGAGCGTCCCGACCTGGTCATTCTCGACCTCGGGCTGCCCGACATCGACGGCACCGACGCGCTGCGGATGATGCGGACGGTCTCCGACGTCCCGGTGATCGTCGCCACGGCGAGGCGGTCCGAGGCGGACATCATCGCACTGCTTCAAGCCGGCGCCGACGACTACGTGACCAAGCCGTTCTCCGGCGGGCACATCCTGGCCCGGATCTCGGCCGTGCTGCGCCGGGCGCGCACCACCGAGCAGCAGCAGCCCAACGCGATCACGGTCGGCGAACTGGTCATCAAGCCGCGGCAGCGCCGGGTCGAGCTGCGGGGTGAGCCGCTGCAGCTGACCCGGCGCGAGTTCGACGTCCTCGCGTACCTGGCCGAGCGGGTGGGTCAGGTGATCAGCCGGCGGGAGCTGATGAACCAGGTCTGGCAGCAGGCCCGGATCGGCGAGGAGCAGACCATCGACGTCCACATCTCGTGGCTGCGCCGCAAACTGGGCGAGACCGCCGCGAAGCCACGGTTCCTGCACACCGTCCGGGGAGTCGGCGTGATGATGGTGGATCCCCAATGAGGTGGGCGCTCAATCGCCTGGCGCTCGCGATCACCTCGATGGTCGCGCTCGCGTTCCTGGTGCCGCTCGCCGTGGCGACCCGGCAGATCGCGTACGACCGGGCGATCTCCGAGGCCCGTCAGCAGGCCACCTCGATGGTGACCGTGCTCGGCGTCAACAGCGACCTGACCGAGCTGACCAACGCGGTGGCCAGCACCGCGGCCGGCAGCGCCGGTCAGCTCGCCGTGCACCTGCCCGGGCTCGATCCGATCGGGATCACGCACCTGAACGACGCCACCGTGAGCCGGGCCGCGCAGGAGCGCCGGTCGGCCACGGCCGAGGTGCCGGGCGGCATCGCGTATCTGCAGCCCACGGTCCTGACCGACGGCCGTACCGTGGTGGTCGAGGTCTTCGTGCCGGAGGAGGAGACCCGGCGTGGCGTGTGGCCGGCCTGGCTCGCCCTCGGCGGGCTCGCGATCGTCCTGGTCGGCGGCTCGGTGCTGCTGGCCGACCGGCTCGGCAGTCAGCTGGTCCGGTCGACGCGGCAGCTCGCGGCGGCCACCCGGCGGCTCGGCGGCGGCGAGCTGAACGAGCGGATCACCCCGACCGGCCCGCGTGAGCTGCGCGACGCGGCCCGCGACTTCAACGCGATGGCCGACGACCTGCGCCGGCTGCTGGACCGGGAGCGCGAGCTCGCGGCCGATCTCTCACACCGATTGCGTACGCCGCTGACGGGCCTGCGGCTCGACGTCGAGGCGATGCCGCCCGGCCCGATCGCCGAGCGGATGCGACAGGCCTGCGATCTCCTCGACGAGGAGCTCGAGGCGATCATCACAGGCGCCCGGCTGGGTGTCGAGACCCGCGGCACCGAGCAGTGCGACCTGGTCGAGGCGCTCGCCGACCGGCTGGCGTTCTGGTCGGTGCTGGCCGAGGACCAGGAACGGCCGTGGGAGGTGGTCGGCGGCAACGAGCCGGTGATGGTGCCGATGTCGCGCAGCGACGTGATCCTGGTGGTCGACGCGATGCTCGGCAACGTCTTCTCGCACACTCCGGACGGCGTCGCGTTCCGGGTGATCGTCTCCGGCAGCGGCCTGCTCGTCGACGACGCCGGGCCGGGCATCCCGGATCCGGAGAACGCGGTGAAGCGCGGCTTCAGCGGCGCCGGATCGACCGGGCTGGGTCTGGACATCGTGCGCCGCGCGGCCGAGACTGTCCGTGGGCAACTGGTGATCGACCGTAGCCCCCTGGGCGGTGCCCGCGTCGGATTCCTGCTGCACGCGGCCCCCGAGGAGCCCGAACCCCAGCCGCGCCGCCGTCGCCGTGCGGTTTCATAAGGGTTTTCGGTCGCTTTAAGGATCCGTTATGGCGGCTCTCCCTAACGTTCTGGCTCGTAACTGCCAGGACGACATGTTCGGAGAGCTGACATGCGCAGGAAGATCGCCTACCCGCTGGCTACCCTCGGGATGGTCGCAGCTTCGACAGTGGCTGTCGCGTCACCGGCCCTGGCGCACGGATACGTCTCCTCGCCCCCGAGCCGCCAGGCGCTCTGCGCCGCCGGCACGGTCTCGGACTGTGGCGCCATCCAGTTCGAGCCGCAGAGTGTCGAGGCTCCGAAGGGGTCTTCGCAATGCAACGGTGGAAACGCCAACTTCTCGGTGCTCAACGACGAATCCAGGAACTGGCCGGCCACCAGCGTCGGCAGCTCGGTGACCTTCAACTGGGTCCTGACCGCCCGGCACCGGACCGCCACCTGGGTGTACTCCATCGACGGTACCGAGGTCGCCACGTTCAACGACAACAACGCGATCCCCAACGCGACGGTGTCGCACAAGGTCGACCTCAGTGGCTTCTCCGGCAAGAAGACCGTGCTCGCCGTGTGGAACATCGGGGATACGGCAGCCGCCTTCTACAGCTGCGTGGACTTGAACATCGGTGGCGGCGGATCCTCGACGACGCCCACCACTTCGCCGACCAAGGCGCCCACGACCGCGCCGACCACCGCCCCGACCAAGGCTCCGACGACGGCGCCGACCACCGCGCCGACCAAGGCGCCGACCACCGCCCCCGGCACCACCGCGCCGACTTCCACCGCGCCGACTTCCACCGCGCCGACGAAGGCGCCGACCGGCTCCGAGTGGGCGCCGGGAGTGTCCTACAAGGTCGGTGACGTGGTGACCTACCAGGGCGTCTCGTACAAGACCCGGCAGGCGCACACCTCGATCCGCAGCTGGGAGCCGTCCATCTTCACGCTCGCCCTCTGGCTGCCGCTGTGAAGCGCCGGTTCGTAGCACTCGCCCTGACCGCGCCGTTCCTGCTCGGCGCGTGCGGCACCGACGCCTCCTCGTCGGCGCCGGCGTCGGTCTCCGGCAAGACGGCGCAGGCCGCCGCCGAGACGCAGAACGTCAACTCGGTCGCCGAGATCACCGCCGGGTCGACCTTCAACGACACCGACGTGATGTTCCTGCAGATGCTGGTCGACAACCAGGAGCAGGGCCTCGAGATGGTGGGCGTCGCCTCCGAGCGGGCCCAGCGCCAGGAGATCCTCGACTTCGCGAAGGCCGTCGAGCTCACCCAGTCCGACGAGCTCACGATGATGAAGAACTGGCTGAAGGAGTGGGACAAGCCCGCCGAGCTCGACGAGCGGGAGAGCCTGCACGCCGACCACGGCGGTCTGCCGGTCACCACCGAGAAGGAGATCGAGGGACTCCAGAAGATCAAGAAGGCGGACTTCGAGACCGCGTTCCTGAACCTCTTCCTCGGTCACCAGCAGACCGCCGTCGAGTTCGCTGCGCTGGAACTCGACAAGGGCGCCAACGAGCAGGCCCGGGCGCTCGCGGAACGCGTCAAGCAGTCCCGCGCCGACCAGATCCAGCAGATGCTGAAGCTGCTGAACGGCTGATTCTCGGATCCCTTCCCCGACACAGGGCGGCCCACCAGGGGAACGGTGGGTCGTCCTGTTTTCATGGTTTCGTGAGCTTTTGCCCTCGTACCCTTGCCCTGGTCCTGTCCGTGGCAATCGCCGCCGCCGCGGCAGCGAGCCCGGCCACCGCGGGCGTCGCCGGCTGGGAACATCCCGGCTTCGACGCCGAGGACAGCTACTACAACCCCACCGAATCGGTGATCGACGAGAGCGGGGTCGGCCGGCTCGAGCGGCGATGGTCGGTGCGGCTGCGCGATTCGGGGTTCTCGCGGCCGATCGTCGCCGGTGATCGGGTGATCGCCATCGACGGGCGGGGGATCTCGGCCTACTCAATTTCGGACGGCTCATCCCTGTGGCACTTCGACGAGGATGGGGTCGTCCCGGCCATGGCCGTGAGCGGTGGGCTGCTGATCGCCGCGAGTGGCGACCGGCTCACCGCCCTCGACCTGACCAGTGGAAAGGTTCGCTGGCAGCGCGCGCTCGCCAATCCGATCCGTGCCGTCGTCGTGGACCGGGGCGTCGTCGTGGTCTCCGGATGGTCGCCGTCGGACGCGGAGAAGGTCGCCGCCTACCGCGCCGCCGATGGCGAGGCGCTCTGGTCGAAATCGGGCTGGGGTACCACAGGGGTTTCGTTGAACGGCGTGATCATGATGCGCAAGACCGATGGGTACGGGCTTGCCGACGGCGGGACTTCGGCGATCGACATCCTGGACGGGTCGCTGCGGTGGAGCGAGCTCGCGAACTGGACCGCCGAGGCGGCCTTCGACGGCCTCTTCTACGTATCCGACGCGCGGGGTGATCTGCTCGCCGTGGACGGGACCGATGGGGCCGTGCTGTGGACCGCGTCTTTGTCTTCCCGGGCTCGGCACACCGGCGGCAGTGTCGGTCCCGCCCACATCGCCGATCCCGCCCCCATCGCCCGTCCCGTTCGCGGCGCCAACGCGTTGATCGCCGTGGACGGCCGCCGGATTTATCGAGCTTTTTCCCGATCGGTCGAGGCGTTGGATGTGCGGGACGGGCGGCGGGTCTGGTCGACGCGGCTCGCGCGGGAGGCCGGGCAGCCGATCCGGGCCGGTGGGTTGGTCCATGCCGGTGGGGCGGTGCTGCGGGCGGCCGACGGCGTACTGCTCAAGCCCTCGTTCCCCGGTCGGGTGATCGTGTCCGGTGGCACCGTCTACGGAGTATCCGGGTCCGATCTCGTTGCATTCCGGTAGCGCAATCGGCCCCTGGGTTGCCATTGTGTTGTACCCGGAAAATCGGCGAAGCGGAACGTGGACCCGGTCCGAAGGGATAGGCGAAATCGCTTATCACTTCCGGGGGTATCACCGCTTTGGCTCCGATGTTCGCGCCACTCAGGGAGCGCAACTACCGTCTGTGGGCGGCCGCCGACCTCGTCTCGGTCGGTGGCACCTGGATGCAGGTGCTCGCGCTCAACTGGGTGATCCTGTCGGTGACCGGTTCGGCCACTGCGATGGGTGCGGTCGTCATGCTGCAGTCGCTGCCCGTGCTGCTGCTCGGCAGCTGGGGCGGCGCCCTCGCCGACCGGATTCCGGCGCGTCCGATGCTCGTCGCCTGCCAGGCCATTCGCGCGCTGCTGGCGTTGGTGCTGGTGCTGCCGTTCGCCTCCGGAAACTGGGCGATCTACGCGGTGGCTCTGCTCTCCGGCGTGATCAGCTCCTTCGAGGGCCCGGTCCTCGGCCGATTCGGATCGTCGCTGGTCTCGCGGGAGGCGCTCGCGTCGGCGCTCGCTCTCGGTAGCGTGCTGAGCTCGGCGGGACGCATCGGCGGCATGGCGCTCGGCGGTGTCCTGATCGGCATCACCGGCCCTTCCACGTTGTTCATCATCAATGCGGTCTCCTACCTCGGCGTGATCGGCGCGCTGCTCGCGATGCGTACCGGTGAAATGCGGGACCTGACGCGCGCGTCCTCTTCGGAGGGTGGAGTCATCGCCGGTTTCCGCTACGTTCTCCGGCAGCCGGTCGTGCTGATCGTCCTGGCGTTGTCGTTCGTGCTGGGCTCGCTCGGCCGTAACTACCAGGTGTCGATGGCGGCGATGGTCTCCGGTCCGCTGGGCGGCTCGTCGGGTTCGTACGGCCTGCTGTCGACGGTCTTCGCGGTAGGCGCGGTCGCCGGTGGTCTGGTGCTGGCCGGCAGCGGAAAGTCGACGCTGCGCGTCCTGCTCGGCACCGGCTTCCTGATCAGCGTGCTGCAGTTCGCGTCCGGTCTCGCCCCGAACGTCCTCGGCTTCGCCGCCCTGATCCTGCCGATCGCCGCCGGCGCCGTCGTGTTCGACACGGTCGTCTCCACCCGCATCCAGCTGGACACGGACGAGGCGATGCGCGGCCGGGTGTTGGCGACAGTCGGAATCGTGTCCTCGCTCTCCGGCATCTTCGGCGCCCCGGCGGTCGGCTGGCTCTGCGACACACTCGGCGGCCGAGGAGCCCTCATGGTCGCCGGCGCCATCACCACGGTCGCGGCCATCGCAGGCGCCGCAGCGCTCGCGAAGGTGAAGGGCCGCTCGCTGAACCTGAACGTCGTCCTGCGCCGCCCGGTCGAGCAGCCCGCCTGACCGTCGATCTCATGAAGCCGCCCTGTCGCATGCGACAGGGCGGCTTTTCAATCTTCCGGTTTGAGCTGCCGAGGTCGCCATGCCCACGGACGTGACGCCGTATGAGGGGTCCGTACCTCGTCGCCTCGGAGGGGCTCGGAGCAGCCAAAATTTGCCTCAACGGGGGTAGCTCAGAGACTAGACTTTTGCGATCCCGGCGGTAGAGTCGTACGTATGTTCGGTCAGTCCAGTGCGGAGCGCACGACGTGGAGGGCTTCCTCCAGTGATTCGTGCTCCCAGACCCGGACGACCCTCCATCCCGCCTCATGGAGCGCGGTGTTCACCTGGCCGTCGCGTTCCATGTTCCGCCTAAGCTTTGGAGCCCAATACCACTCGTTGGTTGTAGGGTGCCTTCCGTGCTGAGGGCAGACATGCCAGAAGCACCCGTCGACGAAGACGGCAACCTTGCGTTTCGTGAATACGATGTCCGGCCGCACCCGGGTGTCGGAGAGCTTGATCAAGAGATCCTTGCGGTAGCGATAGCCCAGACGGTGCAAGGCCGTCCGGAGGGCCACCTCGGGTTTCGTGTTGCTGCGGCGGTTAGCTTGCATGTTCCGCGAGCGGCCAGCGTTGAGTGGTGCCGGATAAGTTCCCTTCGCGTGGGCTTTGTCGCGTCGCTCTTGAGGGTTACCTCGAGACACTCACAACCTCGCAGTCACACCGTGCGTGGGGTGGCCAGCTGATTAAGGCAAGATACTCGGCAGCAGTTGACCTGCTTGCCCTGCCCTGGAAGGAGGCCCCGTGGCCGGTCTCGAAGTCGTGGAGATCTGTGCTGGTGCCGGCGGTCAGGCCTTAGGCCTGGAGAGGGCTGGCTTCGAGCATGCACTCGCCGTCGAACTGGATGAGAACGCGTGTAACACCCTGCGGGAGAACCGCCCGTCGTGGAAAGTGCAGCTCGGTGACGTGGCCAATCCGGCCACCTGGAACCCGGCCGACTACGAAGGCGTCGCGCTTCTTGCAGGTGGTGTTCCCTGTCCGCCGTTCACGATTGCTGGGAAGCAGCTCGGGGCGACAGACGAACGAGATTTATTCGCTTGGGCAGTGGAGCTTGCCGGTGTGGTCAAGCCGAGGGCGCTCCTGCTGGAGAACGTCCGTGGCCTGAGCATGCCGCGTTTCTCCGGTTATCGGCAGCATGTTCTGGATCGACTAGCGGCGATGGGATATGTGGCTTCTTGGCAGCTCCTGCAGGCCTCTGATTTCGGCGTTCCGCAGCTTCGTCCACGGTTCGTGCTGGTTGCCATGCAAGAAGAAGACGCCGGCTACTTCTCCTGGCCCAAGCCGGTTGAAGAAGTCACGACTGTTGGCGAGGCACTTGCCGACCTGATGGGTGCAGCCGGTTGGGAAGGCGCTGCCGAATGGGCGGAGAAGGCTGACAAGATCGCTCCCACCATCGTCGGTGGTTCTAAGAAGCATGGTGGTGCGGATCTCGGGCCCACTCGCGCGAAGCGGGCTTGGGCCGAGATGGGCGTGGACGCGCTTGGCGTGGCTGATGCGCCCCCGCTGCCCGGGGCGAAGTTCGCTGTCGGTCCCAAGCTGACAACTGAGATGGTGGCGCGGATCCAAGGATGGTCCGACGACTACGCCTGGACCTTCACGGGCCGCAAGACGACGCGTTATCGCCAGATCGGCAACGCCTTCCCGCCTCCGGTGGCTGCGGCTGTCGGTGGGGCCATCATGCGGGCATTGCGCCACGAGGGCACACCTGATCCTCGGAAGCCCGCAGATCATGATCCCATCTACAAAGCACTCCGGAACACCGACGATTTCGTTACTCAGGCACAGCTGATCCGGACTGTGGGTCCGATCGAGGTGCCGGAACTCGAGAGGCGCATCGGCTTGCTGAGCCGCGACTTCGATATTCACATTGAAGAGCGGTCAACCGGCCCGGCGTACCGATTCGGTGGGTTCAAGGCCTTCCTCGGTCAAGAGGATCACCTGCGGCACGAAGTCTTCCAGAAGAACCGATCGAGCATTTCCTGACTCACCCCGGGGCAGAAGGCAATTTGTGCCTCCTGCCCCGGGGTTGGGCTGCCTGCCAAGCGAGACTCGTGCATCGTTCGATAGCGTGAAACCGCACGCCAACCGCCTCGATCAAGGGGAACGCTCACGTGGAGCTCCTGCACTCCGGCAAGGTCCGGGACGTCTATGCCGACGGGGATGAACTGCTGCTCGTCACCTCGGATCGGATCTCGATCTATGACGTCATCCTGCCGACGCCGATCCCGGACAAGGGCAAGATCCTCACCCAGCTGTCGCTCTGGTGGTTCGAGCAGCTCGCCGACGTCATCCCGAACCACGTGATCTCGGCGACCGATGTGCCGGACGAGTGGCGGGGGCGGGCCATCCGCTGCGAGCGGCTCGAGATGGTCATGGTGGAGTGCATCGCCCGCGGGTATCTGGCCGGTTCGGGGCTGCGGGACTACGAGGCGGGACGGCCGATCTCCGGCAACACGCTGCCGCCGGGCCTCGTGGAGTCCTCGAAACTGCCGGAGCCGATCTTCACGCCCAGCACGAAGGAGCCGGTGGGCGGCGGGCATGACGAGCCCATCACGTACGAGCAGACGCAGGAGCGGGTCGGCGCGGAGCTGGCCGAGGAGCTGCGCCGGGTCACGCTGGAGATCTACCGGCGCGGGTCGGAGATCGCCGCGGCCAAAGGCATCATCATCGCCGACACCAAGATCGAGGTGGGGCGGGCGAAGGACGGCACGCCGAAGCTCGGCGACGAGGTGCTCACGCCCGACTCGTCCCGCTTCTGGAGTGCTGACGAGTGGAAGCCGGGCAGTGTGCCGCGCTACCTGGACAAGCAGTTCCTGCGCGACTGGTCCGGCCAGCTGACCGATTGGGATCGGACGGCGCCGGGCCCGGAGATCCCCGACGAGGTGGTCGAGGCGACGCGGAACCGCTACGTCGAGGTCTACGAGCGCCTCACCGGCGACACCTGGAAGTAGAAGCGAACGGGCCCGGCGGCAGAGAACCGCCGGGCCATCACAAAGATCTCAGGCCCACCGCAGGGTCGTCGAAGGCGACAGGCGAGGCAGGCGGTCCCGCCACGCGTTCTCGCCGGGGTGACCGAGGTTGACCACTGCGAGGGACTTGAAGCGCCCGTCCGGGAAGAACTCGGCGTCCATGGCGGCCTTGTCGAACCCGGTCATCGGGCCGGCGACGAGGCCGGTCGCGCGGGCCGCCAGGACGAAGTAGCCGACCTGCAGCGCCGCGCTGAACGTGCCGTTGGAGATCCGCAGGTCGGCGTTGGCCTCGTACACATCTTTGAGTCCCGGATTGTGCGGGAACACCTGCGGCACGTGCTCGTGGAACTCGCTGTCGAGGGCGAGCAGCGCCACGGCCGGCGCACTCGCCGACTTCGCCCGGTTGCCCTCGTTGAGGTGCCCGATCAGTCGGTTCTTGCCCTCTTCGGTACGAACGAAGACCACTCGCAGCGGCTGCGTGTTCGCGGCGGTCGGCGGCCACTTCGCCAGCTCCCAGATCGCGGCGAGCTCCTCGTCGGAGACCGGCGTCGGCGCGAACGAGGAGGCGGTGCGCGCATCCGTGAAGAGCAGTGCGCGACCGGCGGCGTCCAGCGAAGGACGCGCTCCAGAAAGAGTATCCACTTCTAAAAAAGTAGTTACTCACTCAGGGAAAGCCACATGAAGTTGATCACGGGTAGAGGGCGAAGAACCTGAGGATCAAGAGCGAGGGGCAAGGGTACGAGGGCGAAGGCGCGGGCGTGAAGAGCGAAGGCCTAGGAGAGGTGCTCGTCGGCCCAGGCGGCGATCTGGTTCAGCGCCGGCATCAACGCGCGACCCGAATCGGTCAATCCGTACGACACCGCGACGGGCGGCCCGTCGTCCACGTTTCGCACGATGAGACCAGCCGCCACCAATGAGGACAAACGGTTCGACAGCACGGAGTCACTGACGCCGTCGATCGTCCGGGAGAGTTCACGGAACCCGAGCGGCCCGTCCTGCAGCTTGCCGAGCACCGCGGCGTTCCAGCGGCGACCCAGGAATTCGAAGGCGCGCGCCAGTGCGGCGTCGCGGGCGGCGCACGAGGGGCTGACGGCCGTCATGCGTCAAAACTAGACGACCGGAGCACGCGTCAAAACTAGACGACCGGAGCACGCACGCTGAGCTGATGGCAGGTCCCATGGCAGGTGAGCTGCTCCCCGCAGGTCGGGCACCAATCATTCGTACGGCGGAGGTACCACCCCAGGGCCACTCCGGCGAAGAGGCTCAGCAGGCCGACGATCGCGGAGACGGTCACGGCGCCGGTCATGCCAGCGGCCCCCGGTTGAGCGGGTGCCGGCGGACCAGGCGCAGCCCGCGCTGGTCGAGGGCGGGGTCGCTGTCGAAGCGGGACGTCACGTACGGCGCCGTGAACGTGTCGACGCCGGTGCCGAGGTTGCCGCCCGGGCGGTAGGTGACGGTGACGGCGCGGGGTGACGACGCCTCGATGACGCCGGCGCGCCACCCGTCCCGGTAGACCCACACCGGGTCGGACGGACGGTAGCTCTCGGCCGGGGCCACATCCGCCGGGTCACGCTGAGGCGGGGTGACGGTGGGCGTGGACGCCATCGTCTTCGACATGGGCGTGCCTCCACATTTCCGGATGAGCCGGGCGTCGCACCCACACATCGGCCGAGCAGTCTGACTTTTCGGCACGCTGTGTTAGCAAGCGGGTACTTGTCTGTCAGCTATCATGCTCGTCATCAAGTGCGTCCGCAAGGCCGGATGCACGTGCATCTGCTTCGCGCAGATGCGCGCGGGATAGGCTCGGACGTGGTTTCGCGGCGGACGATCTCCGCTCTAGGATGCATGTGGCTGTGCCGGGCAGTCACAACGTGGCGACGAGGAGTCAGGTGAGCGCGGGTTCGCAGGAGGAGGCGCCGAGCGGTGGCCCGACCGTCCTCCGCATTCTGCTCGGCTCCCAGCTCCGGAAGCTGCGGGAGTCGAAGGGCATCACCCGTGAGGCCGCGGGATACGAGATCCGCGCCTCGGGTTCGAAGATCAGCCGCATGGAGCTCGGCCGGGTCAGCTTCAAGGAGCGCGACGTATCCGACCTGCTCAGCATGTACGGCGTCGAAGACTCGGACGAGCGCGAGGCCCTGATCGGCCTGGCCCGTCAGGCGAACAACCCGGGCTGGTGGCACCACTTCAGCGACATCCTTCCGGGCTGGTTCCAGAGCTACCTCGGTCTCGAGGCGGCCGCTTCGCTGATCCGTACCTATGAGATCCAGTTCGTGCCCGGGCTGCTTCAGACTCCCGAGTACGCGCGGGCTGTCATCATGCTGGGCCATGCCGGCGCGAGCGCGGACGAGATCGACCGCCGTGTCGAGGTCCGCCGTCATCGGCAGCAGATTCTCACCCGATCGGGTGGCCCCCAGTTGTGGGCGGTGATCGACGAGGCGGTGCTGCGCCGGCCGATCGGCGGCGTCGAGGTGATGCGCCAGCAGATCGAGGCGCTGATCGAGGCGTCCAAGCTGCCGAGCGTCCGGCTCCAGATCATCCCGTTCCACGCGGGCGGTCACGCCGCGGCCGGCGGCCCGTTCGCGATCCTGCGGTTCCCCGAGCCGGAGCTGCCCGACGTCGTCTACGTCGAACAGCTCACCAGCGCGATCTACCTGGACAAGCGCGAGGACGTCGACCAGTACGCGATGGCGATGGAGCGGGTCTGTATCGACGCCGAGCCGCCGAACCACACGCCGGAGATCCTCGGCAAGCTCCTGCACGAGGTCGGCCGCCCGGCCTGACGGCCGCGGAAAGGACGGGCAGTGAGAGAAAGGTCCGGTCGCGGCGCGACCGGACCTTTGAAGGATCAGGCGACGAGGTTGTCGAAGTCTCCGTCGCGGACGCCACCGAGGAACGCCTCGATCTCGGCGCGCGTGTAGATCAGCGCGGCACCCTCGGGGTCCCTGGAGTTGCGCACGGCGACATCGCCGCCGGGCAGGACGGCGCACTCCACACAGTTGCCACTCGGGTTGCTGCGACGGCTCTTCTGCCAGACAACGCCCTGCAGTTGGCCGGCTGGCATGCCGTTGACCACGTAGGCCATTCCAAGCTCCCTTGGTCTGCCCCGGACCGCCGATCGACCCGGGGGTGGTGATGTCACGTGCCAAATAGGCCGAGATTGCAGATGCACGTGCATCTGGCCTTGCGTAGTCACGTGATTTTGAGCATGATAACGCACGTACTGCTCCCAATGGTTGTCACTCAGGGTGACATCTTTGGGTGATGGGTCGGTCGCGGAGCGACGTCTGCGGCCTCAGCGCGAGGCTCCCCTGGCGGGGGCGTTCTGAGCGAGAGGTGACGAGTGTGTCGATTCCGAACATCGGCCCGGAACATCCCGATCCGAACGGTTCCGAGGTGACCGAGTTCGCACGCCGTGGGAACCCGGCGCTGCTCTTCCGGGACGAGCCCGCCATCGATGAGGTGTGCGCGGCAGAGGCCCGGGCCAGCACGGTCACGCACCGGTTCGGTGGGGTGAGGTATGCGTTGAGCCGGCCCGGCGGGAAGACCGCCACGGAGCCGTCAGCCGAGGAGGGTGAGTCCGACGCGCACGAGTGACCTCATCCGGTGCCGCCGGCCGCGCCCGGCCGGACAGCGTCCGGCCCGGGGCCGGTGGGGTGCCTCTGCGCCACGGGTTCGTGACGATCGGTTGTGGCCGAGCGGTCCGCTCTGGCCCGTGCACGAGTTCGCCGAGGCGGACTACTGCTACGGCGTCGGGCCGATCCGGCTCCGCATGCTTCACGTCGACTGGGCCAAACCGGTCCCGCACGAGGGCGACACCTGGTTCGGCGTGCGCGCCGTGGTGGTCGACCGAGCGGGGCGGTCCGGCGAGGTCCGGGAGATGTTGATCCGGGCGGGGCGGATGCCCGTCCCCCCGGCGTGCAAGCGTCCGCGCTTGCGGGTGTTACGGAGTACACCCGTCTGACGCCGGATGGGCGGTCCGGTTCCCCGTGCTGGGCCGCCCATCCGGTCTTGGAGCCTTACTGGAGAACCCCCGCCGGGCCGAGCCGGCGGGGGTTTTCACTGCGATCCAAAAGTCAGAAGAGAGAAACCTTCAGGGCTTCCGGGCGACCCCGGCCCAGTAATATGCGGCTTCCGGATCGGCCACCTCGTCATCCGGACGCCAGCTCGACACCGGGACGAGGCCCGGGTCGAGCAGCTCCCAGTCGCCGAAGAACCGCTGCACCGCGTCGTGCGTGCGCGCCACGAGCGTCATCCCGGCGCCGGTGGCGGCCGCGACCGCGGCGTTCACCTCTTCGGGGTTGAAGTCGGCCGTCGGGTGGGTGATCGCGAGCAGGCTGCCGGACGGCAGGGCGTCGCGCAGCTCGGCGACCTTGCTCCACGGGTCGTCGGCGTCGGCGAGCAGCATCAGGATGGCGATCAGGGTGAGGCCGACCGGCTTGGTGAGGTCGAGGGTGTCGCGCAGGGCCCGGTCCTCGAGGATCGACTTCGGGTCGCGGATGTCGGCCGAGATGTACTCCGACTTCCCCTCCGGCGTGCTGATCATCAGGGCGCGGGCGTGGACCAGCACGATCGGGTCGTTGTCCACATAGACCACGGCGGCCTCGGGGTTGATCCCCTGGGCGATCTCGTGCAGGTTGGGCCGGGTCGGGATGCCGGTGCCGATGTCGAGGAACTGGCTGATGCCCTCTTTCGCCACCAGGTCGCGGGCCACCCGATGGACGAACTTGCGGTTCTCGCCGGCCATGTAGCGCATCCCGGGGATGGCCTTCATCATGGCCTCGCCGACGGCGCGGTCGACGGCGAAGTTGTCCTTGCCGCCGAGCCAGTAGTCGTAGATGCGGGCGGAGTGCGGGACGTTGATGTTGACCCCGGGCGGAGCCACCTCGTTGCTGCCCTTGTCCACGACAAGCCTCCTCGCGCCACGACCCCGTCGCCGATCATCTCGGCCCGTCCCAGGGTAGCGGGAATGATTGACCGACTTAACCCCCGGAGACCGATTCCGGCTACGGAATGTGCCGGGTTCGTCAGGCTGCGGAGGCGTGCGCGGAGTGCTCCCGGCGGTCGGTGACCGACACGACGCGATCACGTCCGGCGTGCTTGGCAGCGTACAGGCGACTGTCTGCTGTGGACAGTAGGGAGGGCTGGGACGGCGCCGGGTCCTCGGCGACGAGGGCGACCCCGATGCTCACGGTCACCGGGAGCCCGTGGGTCAGCGGCACCCAGTCGTGCGCCCGGACCGACCGGCGGATGCCGTCGAGCAGCGCGGTGGCCCGATGCGGGCCGGCGCCCGGCAGCACGATCAGGAACTCCTCACCACCCATCCGGGCGACGAAGCCGTCCGGGCAGGCGGCCGCGACCCCGCGGGCAAGCAGGTCGGCCACCGCGATCAGGACCTGGTCGCCGACGTGGTGCGAGAGCCGGTCGTTCACCTGCTTGAAGTGGTCGAGGTCGACGAGGGCCAGGGTCAGCGACGGGTCGCTCTGGATCATCGCGGGCAGCTTCTCGTCGACGTATCTCCGGTTGTGCAGGCCGGTGAGCGGGTCGCGCCGCGCCTGCTCGCGGAAGCGCTCGGCCTCCTGCCGGGCCTCGTCGGTCTCGAACATCGCCTGCCGGGTCCGGGTGCGCGCCTCCCGTCGTACCGAATGCCGGTTCTGATAGGCCGTGAAGAAGGTCTTGTGGGCCGCGAAGGCCGCCGCGAAGTCGCCCCGGGCGGCGTGCAGCTCGGCCTGCTCCTGGTGCACCCGGACCAGCAGGTCGCCGAGGTCGCGCTCCTCGCACATGCCGCGCGAGGTGTCCAGCGTGGCCTGCGCCCGCTCGTACGCGCCGAGCCCGCGCTGTGCCCGGGCCAGGGTGAGCAGGTACATCGGCAGGCCGTCGGCGGCGTCGTAGCAGCCCTCGTCGTGGCGCTCGATGCATCGGCGCATGGTCGCCTCGGCCTCGGCGAACCGGCCGTTGCCGATCTGGATCCAGCCGACGGTGTCGAGGTAGGCCGGCTCGAGCTGCTCGCCGAGCTCGTCGGCGAGCCGCAGCAGCCGGTCCGCGACCTGCTCGGCGCGCTTCTGGTTGCCGGTGTCGAACTCGGTGAAGGCGTAGTTGTTCAGCAGGCAGAGCAGGGCCGGCGAGCCGGTCTCGACGGCGAGTTGCTCGGCCTGCTTGTATCGGACCCGCGCCTGGTCCATCGAACCGGCGGCCCAGAGAGCGTCGGCCAGTTTCGTACGGTGCCAGATGTGCATGTGGGTGGTGGCGCTCTCGTCGAGCAGCTCGACCGCCAGCACGGCGTGCTCGAGGGCCTGCTCGGCGTCGCTGAGGTGACCGTGGATGTACGACCAGACCAGATGGGTGCGGGCCATCAGCCGGTGGTCGTCGTGGGCGACCGCCCACTGGTGGACGTGCAGGATCTGCTCCGAGGCGCCGGCCACGTCGCCGGAGCGCAGCCGCATGTTGGCCTGGACCAGCCGGGCCCGCATGACGAGCGACTCGTCGCCGAGGGCGAGAGCGGACTGCTCGATCGCCAGCGCGTTGCGCAACTCGGCCGTGGCGTTCCAGGACCGTTCGTCCTCGATCGAGAGGAGTGCGGCCGAGAGCGCCTCGGCCGTGATCGCGAGCTCGTCCACCCGTTGTCTCCTCTCCCTTGCCCAGGTGCACCGATCGGCCGGCACGACCGTGACTGAAGGGAATTTGAGGGTAGCTCTGCGTAAACGGACAAATGCCCAACTGTGACGACGCCCGCACCTCGAGTGAGGTGCGGGCGTCGCGGACGATTGTCTTACTTGCCGGTGAGGGCCGGCTCCTTCTCGGTGGAGGAAGTGGCGCCGAGGTCGACCGTGCTGCGCAGCTTGGCCGGCTTCATCGCGATCGCGGCGATCACACCGACCACCGCGACGGCCGCGGAGATCAGGAAGATGTGACCGGTGGCGTCGCCGTACGCGACCCGCACCATGTGCTGGACCGCCTCGGGCAGGCTGCTCAGGTTGAGCGCGCTGACCCCGGAGCTGCTGCTCCCGGCCGAGGCGCCGGCCGCGGACATCTGCTCGGCCATCGAGTCGGCCACCTGGCGGGCGAGCACCGCGCCGAGGACCGAGACGCCGATCGTGCCGCCGAGCGAGCGGAAGAACGCGACGGTCGAGCTGGCCGCGCCGATGTCCTTGAGCGCCACGGTGTTCTGCACGGCGAGGACCAGGTTCTGCATCGACATGCCCACGCCGATGCCGACCAGTGCCATCGCGATGCCGATGTACCAGAGCGGGGTGTCGTGGTCGAGCATCGAGAGCCCGGCGAAGCCGATGACCAGGACGATCGTGCCGGCCACCACGTACGGCTTGATGTGGCCGCTCTTGGTGATCATGCGACCGGCGATGGTCGAGGAGACCAGGATGCCGATCATCATGGGGATCATCAGCAGGCCGGCCTCGGTCGGGCTGTAGCCGCGGCCGATCTGGAAGTACTGGCCGAGGAAGACCGAGCCGCCGAACATCGCCATGCCGACCGCGAGGCTGCCGATGATGGCGAGGGCCGTGGTGCGCTGCCGGACGATGGGCAGCGGGACCACCGGCTCGCTGACCCGCGACTCGACCCAGACGGCGAGGGCGAGCAGGACCACGCCGGCGCCGACCATCGCGAACGTCTCCCAGGAGGCCCAGCCGAACGAGTCGTCGACGAACGAGACCCAGACCAGGATGACGCTGACGCCGGCGGCGATCAGGAAGGCGCCGAGCCAGTCGATCTTCACGTTGTCGCGCTTCATGACCGGCAGGTGCAGGGTCTTCTGGAGCACGATCAGGGCGATCACGGCGAACGGCGCGCCGATGAAGAAGCACCAGCGCCAGCCGAGCCAGTCGCTGTCCACGATGAGGCCGCCGAGCAGCGGGCCACCGACCGTGGCGAGGGCCATGACGCCACCGAGGTAGCCGTTGTAACGGCCGCGCTCCCGCGGCGGGATCATCGCGGCGATCGCGACCTGGACCAGCGCCTGCACGCCGCCCATGCCGATGCCCTGGAACGCCCGGGCGGCGATGAGCTGCTCGGTGTTCTGGGTGAAGCCGGCGATCAGCGAGCCCAGCACGAAGATCACGATGGAGAGCTGGACCAGCAGCTTCTTGCTGAAGAGGTCGGAGAGCTTGCCCCAGATCGGGGTGGTGGCGGTCGCGGTGAGCAGGGTCGCCGTGACGACCCAGGTGTACTGCGTCTGCGTGCCGTTGAGGTCACCGATGATCTTCGGCAGTGCGGTGGAGACGATGGTGGAGCTGGCCATCGCGGCGAAGAGCACGAGCAGGAGGCCGGAGAGGGCTTCCATGATCTCGCGGTGCGTCATCGCGCTGTGGTCGGCCCGGGTTGTGGTTGGGGCGCTCATCGCGCGACCTCCAGGCTGGGCGTGTGGTTGATCAGGTCTTGTGCGAACCGCTGCAGGGATGAGGCGAAGGTGTCGATCTCTGCCGGGCTCCACTCGGAGAGGGCTTCGGCAAGCCGGTCGTCGTAGTGCGCGGACACCTCGTCGAGCACGGCCTGGCCCCGGTCGGTGAGGCGCAGCATGCTGGCGCGCCCGTCGTCGGGGTCGGCGGCCCGGGCGACCAGGCCGTCGCGCACCAGGGCGGCGATGGTCCGGCTGATCGTCGAGGGGTCGAGGGCGTGCTCGGCGGCCAGGTCCTTCATGTGGCAGGACTCGTGGCGCCGGATGGCGGCCAGCACACCGACGGTGCCGACGGGGGCGAGCGAGTTCTGCTTCATCAGACGAACCGCCTTGAGCAGCTCATGCAGAGCCGTGATCAGGTTGTCGCTCGTCATGTCGCCTCCCGTGATGCTTGTTGCATACAACTATCGCTCCGAAGTTGCCTGTTGTGCAAGTTTTCCCATTGGGAACTGAATCACACGCCGATATGCTCAGGAGATGAGCGTGCCGACCACCGAGCCGGGCCTTCGTGAGCGCAAGAAGGCGGCCACCCGCCTCTCCCTGCACGAGGCGGCGCTACGCCTCGCCCTGGAGCACGGGCCGGACCGGATCACGGTCGAGGCGATCGCGGACGACGCCGGCGTCTCCCGCCGCACGTTCTCCAACTACTTCGCCAACAAGGAAGAGGCGCTCTTCTACGGCCAGCATCAGCGGATGCGCGAGATGGCCGCGATGATCAAGGCGCGTCCGGCGGCCGAGTCGCCGTGGGTGGCGCTCACGGCGGCCGCCGAGGAGTTCTACAGCGCGCAGGGCGATCTCGATCCGGAGTGGACGGCGCGGACGCGCCTGATGCGCCGGCATCCGTCGCTCGCCGCGGCGCAGATGCAGACCTTCGCGGCGATGGAGCGCGAGGTCGCCGCGGAGGTCGCGGTCCGTCTGGGTCCTTCCGAAGACCCCTCGGGCGTACGCGCGGCGCTGATCGCGGCGACGTTCCTCGCGGCACTCAGGGTCGCCCTCACAGCATGGCTCCTGCACCCGGCCGACTCCACCTACTGGGAGGTCGCGAGCGAGGCCCTCGCCCAGGCCGGCCACGGCCACGCCTGAGAGAGTGCCGACGTCGTATCCTCATGCCCATGGCCACCCGGCTGCGCGCGGACGCCCGAAGGAATCGAGCAGCACTGCTCGCCGCCGCTCGGGAGGTCTTCGCTGAGCAGGGCCTCGACGCGTCGCTCGACGAGATCGCCCGCCGGGCCGGGGTCGGCAACGCCACTCTCTATCGTCGATTTCCCAGCCGCCGGCACCTGATCGCCGAGGTGTTCGCGAGCCTCATGACCGCGGCGGTCCGGCTCGCCGAGCAGTCCCTCGAGCACCCCGACCCGTGGGCCGCGTTCGTCGGCTACCTGACCCGGGTCTGCGAGCTCCAGGCGACCGATCGGGGCTTCGCGGAGCTGCTGGTCACCACGGCGTTCGACGACGACGAGCGGCTCGCCGCCCTGCGCGCCATGGCCCAGCAGCGGGCCGTCGACGTCGTCGTCCGGGCCCAGCGCGCGGGCCGGCTGCGGCCCGACTTCACCCGGCAGGACATGGCGTTGCTCATGATGGCGAACGCCGGCGTGGCCCAGCACTCCGCCGACCCGCAGGCCTGGCGGCGCCAGCTGTCGCTCCTGCTCGGCGGTCTCGCCACCCGATGAGGCGCTCCAGATCCCTCGATTTCCCCAGTTTCAACCGTGGGCCACACGGGTAACAGCAATCACAGACAGGCGCGGTTCCGGGTCCCCCGTCCCGGAACCGCGCTTCTCTGTCCAGGCGAAGCGGACGCCTAGGCGAGGCGGAACGCCTAGGCGAGGCAGAACTCGTTGCCCTCCGGGTCGGTCATCACGAACCAGGAGAACGGGCCCTGACTGCCCGCCCGCACGAACGTCGCGCCCCGCTCGACCAACCTGTCCCGGGCGGCCTCGCGGCCCTCGTCACCGACACGGATGTCGAGGTGGAGGCGGTTCTTCACCGTCTTCGGCTCGGGGACCCGCTGGAACAGCACCCGGCTGCGGCCGGCGCCGTCGGGGTGGACGACGGCGCCGCCGATCCGCCAGACCAGCTTGCCGTTGTGCAGCTTCGTGTCGTCCTCGCGGGCGTTGCCCTTCGCGACCATGTCCTTGATGAACGCCTCGTCCTGTGGCTCCACCTGCCAGTCGAGGGTCTCGGCCCACCAGTCGGCGAGCGTGTGCGGGTCGCTGCTGTCGACGACGATCTGGAAGTCGTAAGGCATGTACGGCACGCTACCGAGGACTTAGGACAGAAAGCGGCCTAATTCGCGTAGAGGCCCGGGAAGAAGCGGTCCACGGCCGTCACGTCGTACACATGCCTGATCTCGGAGATCGACCCGGCATCCACCGCGAGAAACTCCACCAACCTGGCCGTGCCGAACGGCGCGGCCAGGTCGTAGATCAGCGCGGCGCCGTCGACGGCGTCCGTCCGGGCGACCAGCTCGACGCGGTCGGCGAAGGCCGCGACCCGCGACAGGACCTGGAGCAGCTCCTCGTCGTCCACCGGAGCGTCGAAGTTCCACTCGGCCTCGACGTCGGGCGTGAGCAGGCGGCGGGCGGCGGTCAGGTCGCCGGCGGTCCAGGATTCGACCCAGAAGTCCACGGTATCCATCTGAAGGCTCCTCAGCCGTTGATCATCGTGCCGGTGCCGCGCCGGGGGATCACGGCGGACATCAGGCGGCTGCTCCGGACGTGACGACGTTCGCACCGACGGGCATGGCCTCGGGAGCGGGTGCGAGACCCAGGAGCGCGGCGGTGGCCTGCGCGGTGCGCCGGGCAGCAAGACCATCACCGTACGGGTTGCCGCCCGCTGTCATGGCGTCCCGCCTGACCCGGCTGTCCAGCAGCGCGGAGGCCTCCTCGACGATCCGCGCGGTGTCCGAGCCGACGAGCTTGGCGCAGCCGGCCGTCGGCGACCCGGCCCGCTCGGACACGTCCCGCAGCACCAGGGCGGGGACCCCGAACGACGGGGCCTCCTCCTGGACGCCGGCCGAGTCGGTGAGCACCAGGTAGGCCTCGGAGAGCAGGCGGGACCGGTCCGGGTAGGGCAGCGGACCGGTGATCGTGACCCGCTCGACGCCGGCCAGCGCGGCGTCGACCTGTCCGCGGACCGCCGGGTTCGGGTGGCCCGGCAGCACGACGTCGATGTCCGGGTAGCGCGCGATGAGCTGCTTCACGGCGTCGAGGATGCGATCGAGCGGCTCGCCCTGCGACTCCCGGCGGTGCGCGGTGACCAGGACCAGGCGGTTCGGGCTCGCTTCCCGCTCCCGGAGCAGTGCCGTCTCGAACGGCATCCGGCGGGCGGCCATCGCGAGTGTTGCGTCCACCACGGTGTTGCCGGTGATCAGGACGTCGGTGTGGGCGATCTTCTCGTCCAGCAGGTTCATCGCGGCGAGCGGCGTCGGGGCGAGGTGCAGCGTCGCTACCTGGGCTACCAGGCGGCGGTTCGCCTCCTCGGAGGACGACGAGCCCAGGTCGCCGGAGCGCAGGCCGGCCTCGAGGTGGACGACCGGGATGCGGCGCCAGAACGCGGCGAGGGCGCCGGCCATGCTCGCCGTGGTGTCACCCTGCACGATCACGGCGGCCGGGGTGCGTACCGACCAGAGCTCGTCGAGCTCGCGGACCATCGCGATGAGCAGCTCGTCCCGGCTGCCGGTGCCGCGCTCGACGGTGAGCGAGATGTCCGGCTCGAGGCCGAACGCGGCGAGCGCCCGGCCGACCGTGGCCGGGTCCGGGCCGCCGGCGAGCAGGACCGGTTCGAGCAGGCCCGCCTCCCGCACGGCCAGGGCGACGGGGGCGAGCTTGACGGCCTCGGGGCGGGTGCCGCCGACGAGGTGGACTTCGCGCTTCATCGTGGTCACGGTCTTTCGGCTCGTCCTCGTCACTGTTCGTGATGTCCGGCAAGTTTCTCCCGGACGTAATAGGACATTAGGTAGTTACCGAGCGTGACTCAAGGGGTGCGAGCGGAACGGGGGCGGGGAATGTCCGAAAGGTCCAACCCAGACGGCGCAAGAGGTTCGGGCGGGGCGAATTCGGGCGCGAACGGCCCGCATTCGAGGAGTTGGGGAGTGCTTCGGGGCGGAGTGTCGTCGTTGCTCAGCGTGATGACTAGGGAGTCGCCCATGCGGATACGCAGGGTGACCTTTGCGGTGCTGGGAGTCAGTCGTGGGGTGCGTCGAGCAGCGTCGGGTCGTCGCGGAGGAGGGCGGCCAGGCGGCGGGCGGCCTGCTCGGTCTCCTCGGGGCGCTCCACCTGCAGCGGGATCGGCTGAGCCAGCGGCGGCGGGAAGCCCGGCGCGGCGGCCGGCTGATGTGCCTGTGGCTGGTGTGCCTGAGGCTGGGGCTGCTGCGGCGTGGCCTGGCTCGGCGCGGCCTGGTGGGGCATCGCCTGGTGGGGCACGGCCGGGCGGGATGCGGGCTGGGCCTGGGGCTCGGCGTGGTTGTGCGTGGGCTGGCCTGAGGGCTGGCTCGAGGTCGGCTGCACCGGGTGCGTGGGGGAGACCTGGTCAGGGACGAATCCCGGCTCGGCCTGGAAGGGGGGCGCCGAATGTGGGGGCGCGGTGAAAGCGGGGCTTCCGGCGTACGAAATGGGGGTCTGGGGTGGAACCGGCGGCGGAGGCGTGGCCGCGAATGGGTGCGGGACCACGAACGGGCGCTCGGCCGTGGGTGGTTCTTCGTAATCGAAATCGGTCGGGCCGAAGCGGTCCTGATCGTCGCGGGTGGCCCGGGGCGGGTCGGGGCGCTCGTAGGCCGGCTCCGAATAGCCCGGCTCCGAATAGGACGAATCCGGATAAGTCGCGTCGGAGTAGGACGAGTCCGCATAGGACTGATCCGGATAGGACGGACCCGTGTAGGCGGGCTCGGAGTACGCCGGCTCGGAGTACGCGGGCTCGACGAAAACCGGCTCGGCCGGGACCTGGTCGGCGTGGATCGGCTCGGCCTGGACCGGCTCGGCGTCCACGTCGATCTCGAAGTCGGCGTGCCGGGGACCGGCCTCGGCGGCCCGGGCGGCGACCGTGTTGTCGGCGCTCACCTGGACGACGCCGTCCGCGAATCCGAAGTGGAGCAACACCGGATCGCCGGCGCCCTCGACGCCGACCGTGACACCCAGCTCGGGATGGCGGGAGATCACACCCGCGATCGCCTCGACCAGCTCGGTCACCGCCGGCGGGGTGCCGGGGTTCTCTCCGGCGGCGCGGCGCCTCAGCTCGTCCCGCCTGGCGAGCTTGTCGAGCGCGTCGTCCAGTCCGCCTCGCACGTCACCGTCCTCATTCCTCACGCGGTCGCCCGGTACCCCAACTGTGCCCCTGCTGTGGCCGGTTTGGGAACCTCACCGGGCGACCCGCGCACACACTACGGCGTCTTCATCCGGATCGCCTTGTCGAGGGCCTGGTCCAGAACGACCAGCAGAGCGTCCCGCACCGACGCCCGGAAACGCGCGTCGAAGGAGACGACCGGCACGTCGTCACGGACTGCCAGGGCCCAGCGAACCTCGTCGACGCTGTAGCTCATCTGCCCGTTGAACGTGTTGATGCCGACGACGAAGGGGAGCCCGGCGCGTTCGAAGTAGTCGACGGCCGGATAACAGTCGTCTATTCGGTTGGTATCCACCACGACGAGGGCACCGAGAGCACCCTTGACGAGGTCGTCCCACATGAAGGCGAACCGGGTCTGGCCCGGCGTGCCGAAGATGTAGAGCTTGAGCGTCTGGTCGATGGTGAGAACACCGAAGTCCATCGCGACGGTCGTGCCCGTCTTCATGGTCGCCTGACCGGGGTCGTCGATACCAACGGACTCCGAGGTCATCTCGGCCTCGGTGGTCAACGGCGAGATCTCTGAGATGGCGCCGACCGTCGTGGTCTTACCTACACCGAAGCCGCCGGCCACGATGATCTTTACCGGGACCGGCGCCTTCTTGGGCGCGGGAGCGCCGGGTATGCGCGCGGTACCGACGACGCGGTTAGCTGATGGATCGAAGTCCACGGATCACTCGCATGATGGTCTCGGGGTCAGGTGTGTCGTTTTCCAGGACGTGGACGTCCAGTAGGCCGGTGGCTCGCAGGTCACCGACGAGGATTCGGGTGACGCCCAAGTGCAGGCGCAGCCGAGCGGAGATCTCAGCGACCGAGATCGGGCTCTCCTCGCAGAGAGACACGATCGCCCTGGTTTCCGGAGATAGCCGCGACGGTGGCGCACCGGGCACCACCGTCACCTGGGTTTCCATACCGATGTCGGGGTCGCCTCCATCGGTCCGCCCGGACGTGATGACGAACGGGCGCAGAGCATTGGTCGACGTCTCGACCGGCGGGTGCTCCCCGGTGGGGGTGTAGCCGCCGGTCGAGTGCTGCGGACCGGATTGCAGGAAGGGCCGGATCCCGGGCCGAGCCGGGGGGACTGCGTCGTCGGGGTCCGGATAGGTCATTGCTGGACGGCGTTCTTGAGCTCGGCGATGAGGCGCGGGCTCAGGGCGCCACCAGCGCGGGTGGCGAAGAGCGTCATCTCGTACGCCAGGGTTCCGAGGTTGGCGCTGCGGTCCGCGATGACGCCCAGCACCGAGCCGGCGCTGATCGCGGTGACCAGCAGGTATCCGTCGGCCATGTCGATGATGACCCGGTTCAGGGCACCCAGCCGGTACCAGCTCGCGGCGCCGCCGGCGAGGCTGGTCAGGCCGGAGACCACGGCCGCGAGGCGCTCGGCGTTGGGCCGGTCCTTGATCGCGGACATGGCCATCAGGAGGCCGTCGGACGAGACCGCGATGGCCTCGATCACACCCGCGGTACCGGAGGTGAAGGAGTCCAGCAGCCAGTTGAAGGTCTTGGCTTCGGCACTGAGCTGACTTTGTGCGGCGGCGTAGGGGGAAGTCATCGCGGTTGTCCCTCGTGTTGTGGCTGGCTTTCATTCAGAGCGAGTGCGACTCCGTACTCGAACTGATCCATCAGAGCCCGCGCGGCTTCCGGGTCCAGCTGTGCCGGGGCCGGGGGCGGGGTCGGACGGTGCGGCTCGTCACTCGGCAGGGTGGCGCCGGGTACGCGACGAGTCAGCGGGGTGCTGCCCGGCGTGGTCGGCGGAGCCGGCGGCGCGGAGGGCGCCGGGGCGGCAACCGGGGTGTTCCACGTCGGGGTGGCGGCCGGAGCCGGCGTATCCCAGGACGGCGTGCTCGGAACATTCCATTCCGGCTGGCTGACCTGGGGCGCGGGCATCGAGGTGCTGGTGGTGCCCGCGTCGAACTGCGCCTGACTCACACCGGCCTCGAACGCGTCGAAGGCGGCGCGAGCGGCGAGCGCGTCATCCGCGGACGGCGCCGCGGCGTGCTTCTGCGGACCCGACTCGGCCGGGAGCTGGCTGCCGGGGACCCGGCGGCGCAGCGGAGCGGGACCGCCGTTGCCGTTGTGGCCGTGGGAACCGTTGTGGCCGTTGTGCCCGTTCGAGCCGTTGTGGACGGGCTCGGGGACCGCTGCCGGCGAGTTCCCGAAGTTGTCCGCGGCGCGCTGGTGCGGAAGCTGGGGGGCCTCCGGGGGAATGGCCGAGGCCATCGGTGCCTCCACGGCGTTCCACGCCGGCTGTGCTTCGTTCCAGCTCGGCTGGACCGGGGACTCGTTGTTCCAGTTGCCGCCGGCCGACGGCGCGGACGGCAGCTCGGGCAGCGCGGCCGGGATGCGGCCGGCGACGGGGATGCCCATGTCGTACGACTGGACCGGCTCGGCGTAGGCCGGGGCGGCCGGCTCCTGGTAGGCGATGCCGGGCGAGTAGATCGGCTCGGCGTCGTACACGGGGGCGTTGTCGTCGATGGCCGGGGAGACCGGCTGCGGCGCGAACGCGTTCCAGGAGTGTCCGGTCTCCAGGGTCTGGGTGGCGCGGCTCAGCACGTTGGGGTCGAACGGCTGGGCGCTGCCCGGTACTTGCCGGACGCCGGCGCTGGTGATCGCCACCTCGGTGGTGTTGCCGCGCAGCGCGCCGGAGTAGGCCGGGGCGGCCGGAGCCTGGAACCGGTCGTCCTGGTAGGCGGCCTGCTGGTATTGCGGCTCCTGGTATTGCGGGGCCTGGATCTGCGGCGCCTCCGGTGCGGCCGGGAAGGCCGGGGCGGGGAAGGCCGGGGCCGGGGCCGCGCTCAGGTTCTCGACCCGGGCGATCAGGTGCGACGGGTTGAGGTCGACCCAGGCGGTCAGACCGCCGTCCGGGGTGTCGGTCAGGGTGACCTCGATGCCGTGCCGGCGGGCCAGACGGCCGACCACGAAGAGGCCGAGAACCTCGGTGGGCGCCAGGTCGAGGCGCTCACGGCGGGTCAGACGGGCGTTCTCCTCGGCCAGACGCTCGGGCGCGAGGCCCAGGCCGTGGTCGATGATCGCGAGGCGGGCGCCGCCGCGCAGCTCCTCGGCGGAGACCGTCACCGTGGTGTGCGGCGGGGAGAACGCCGTGGAGTTCTCCAGCAGCTCGGCGAGGAGCAGGGTGAGGTCGGCCAGGACGGCCGGGACCACGACGATGTCCTCGGGGACGTCGACCTCGACACGGGTGTAGTCCTCGATCTCACCGAGGGCGAGACGGACCACGTCGGAGAGCGAGAGCGGCGCCATGTGCTCGTTCGCGCCGGCGCCACCGGAGAGCACGACCAGCGCGGACGCGTTCCGGCGCAGACGGCTGGACATGTGGTCCAGGCGGTAGAGCTCGCGCAGGCGGTCGCTGTCGGTCTCCTTGCGCTCCAGAGAGTCGATCAGGGAGAGCTGACGGCCGACCAGGTTCTGCGTACGCCGGCCGACGTGGCCGAACATCTGGGCGACGTTGCGGCGGCCGACCACCTGGCGTTCCACCAGCCGGGCGGCGGTGGTCTGCACGCGGTCGAACGCGCGGGCCAGGTCACCGATCTCGTCCCGGGCCTCCACGTCGACCGCGTCGAGGCGGATCGGGCGGACCTGGGCCTCGGCCTCGTCGTCGGCCACCCGCTCGAGCTCGGCCTCGGCGGCGCGGGCGATGCGGTCGGCGGAGACGGTCAGGCGGCGCAGCGGGCGGGCGACCGCGCGGGCCATGAAGATCGAGAGCGTGATGACCAGGATGAGCAGCAGGAACGAGCCACCACCGATGAGGAGGGCCTGCCGGATGGCGCTCTCCCGGTTGGTGTTGGTGATGATGTCCACGTCCTTGGCCACGCGCTTCTCGACGAAGCTACCGAGGACCGTGACCGACTGCAGCGACGGGAACAGCGTCTTGACCTCGAGGCTCTGCAGCGCCTGGGTCGGGTTCGAGGTGAGCGCGGTCTGGAACTCGGTGCCCACCCGGGACTGGAACGCGTCCTGCGTGTTGATGTAGAGCTTGTACTGCGCGTCGGTGAAGTACACCTTCGAGCTCGAGATGATCGACTCGATCTGGCTGAACGTCGAGCTGAACGCGCTGAGCAGCAGGCTCGCGGCCTGCGGGTTGGCGCCCGAGACCACCGCCGCGGCGAGGTAGCAGGACGCCTGGCCGATGAGGTCGTCGGAGCGCATGGCGCGCTCCAGGGCGTAGACCTGCCGGCCGACGCCGGTGGTGAGGTCGGCGCTGGTGGCGAGCCCGAGGCCGTCGATCATCGGGGTGATGACCTCGTTGTAGTCCTCGACCACGGCGTTGACGTTGGTGACCGCGTTGTTCAGTACGTTCTGCCGGGTCACGTTGAGCTTCGCGGCGCCCGCGATGGTGCGGCGCAGCGCCTGCGGCATGTCCTCGACGTCGGCGAGCTGGGCCAGCGTCTCGATGGCCTCGCTGCTCTGGAGCACGAAGGTGGGGCGCTCGACCTGGCCGAGGAGGTAGCCGACCGCGAGCAGCCGCTCCTCCTGGAGCTCGGTCAGCGCGGTGCTGACCTCGGTGGCGAGCGCGACGGTGTCGGACGTGTCCTGGGCGATGCGGGCCGCGTCGATGCGCTCGTAGATGACCGGGATGCTGAGGCCGACGACCCCGAGCAGCGGAACGAGCACCAGCAGGGCCAGCTTGCCCAGGATGCGGAACCTACCGAAGAGCACCGGAACGCTCCCGCCGGGCAGCGTTGTCGCCGCCGTAGTTGGGGATCTCGCCGTAGTTCGGCGCCTGGTCGTACGGGTTGCCGCCGCCGTAGGAGGAGCCGGCGTCGCCCTGGACCGAGACGTCGGTGCGCGGCGCGTCGTCGTTCGCGTCGCCGGTCTGGCGGGCGCGGGCCCGGGTCCAGAAGGTGGCGACCAGGATCAGCGCGATGGCGACCGCGAGCAGACCCCACGCCTCGGCGCGGCGGTAGTTCAGCGAGTCGATGCGGTCCTCGAGGAGCGTGTCCATCTCCTTGAGCACGACGCCGGAGAGCGCGTTGAGCGCGGTCTGCAGGGTGCTCTGGGCGGTCACCATGGCGGAGACGTTCGGCGCGCCGCCGAAGTTGGCGCCACGGTTGGCGTCCTCGATACCGCGCTTGAACGAGTTCAGGTTGGAGACCAGGTTGCCGGCGAGCGTCGGGCTCTCGGTGTCCTCGACCGCGGCCTGCAGGTTGTCGGTGAGGTCGTCACCGGCGTCCTGGACGGTCAGGACCTCGTAGCCGAAGCTGACGTTCAGCGCGGCCCGCTGCTTGGCCTTGGCGGCGGCGACCATGTTGGCCGTGTCGCCCATCCGGCTCACCGCGGTGACGGCCTCCGGCATGTTGACGGCGGCGGCCTCCTGGAGGAACCACATGTCGCTGTTCTCGTCGCGGTTCAGCGTGGAGGTCTCGCGCACCGTGTCGTAGAGCGCCAGCGTCAGGTCGGAGACCTCGACGTGGGCCTCGTAGATGGTGGCCGAGTCGCCGGTGACCGCGGGCAGCTTGGCGATCTTGTCCTTCAGGCTGGCCCAGCGCTCCGAGGTGTCGAGGTCCTCACCGAGGCGCTCGTCGACACCCTGCACGCGGGCCACGGCCGCGGTGAGCGAGGCCGGCTCCGCGGCGACGCCCTGCAGTGCCGAGGACTGGGACTCTGCCAGCGCGCTGACCAGCGGCGAGAGCGCCTGCAGGTACTCGACGCCGTTCCGTTCGAGCTGCAGCCGGTCCCGGTGCTCGGTGTTGTCGTCCAGAACACGCAGGAACAGGGCTGCGGCAGGCAGCAGGACGAGGACCGTCAGCACCACCGCGAGGGCGGAGCGTAAACGGGCTCGCCGGCTGTTCACCGAGACTGACATTGCTTTAGTCCTCCGCCATGCACACGCGATGGGCCATCTTTTGACTACGGAAAGTAGTCATGCGGGCGCACCGATCTGGGTCAATCTATCCGAGAAAACCTCGTAAAACCCCTTTCCAAGGGTCAGAGTTGTCTCGGCTGATCGGGGGATACGCGACGCTGCCGGCTCGGCTGTACGGGGGCGTCCTGCTCGGCCGTTGCGCCGCGCGAATCGTATCCGCACCCCGGGTGGCACGTGAATATGAGTTCTACTTCGGATTTGTTACGTCTTCCCGGACTGTCATTCACGGAAAGTGTCGGTGCAATGGCTTTCGGCTAACATTTAACCGAGCGTGATCGAGCCTTCACGAAAAGAAGGGTCTCTCCGTCCCGATTTCGGTGCGGAGAGACCCTAATGACTTAAATCCTTGCCAGTGCTTTTCGCAGTGGATCGAGGCCGAGCGACCCCAGATTCAGGGCGTCCCGGTGGAAGGCCTTGAGGTCGAAATCACTGCCTTTGCGGAGCTTTGCTTCGTCACGTGCCTGTAACCAGATCCGCTCGCCGACCTTGTACGACGGCGCCTGCCCGGGCCAGCCCAGGTACCGCTTCCACTCGAAGCGCAGCACCTCCTCGGGCATCCGGGTGTGCGCCCGCAGGAACTCCCAGCCCAGCTCCGGCGTCCACCGCTCACCGGGGTGGAAGCCGAACGGGTTGTCGCGGGGGATCTCCAGTTCCAGGTGCATGCCGATGTCCACGATCACCCGGGCCGCGCGCAGGGCCTGGCCGTCGAGCATGCCGAGCCGGTCGCCCGGGTCGGTCAGGTAACCGAGGTCGTCCATGAGACGTTCGGCGTACAGGGCCCAGCCCTCGCCGTGGCCGGAGCACCAGCAGAGCAGCCGCTGCCAGCGGTTCAGCGAGTCGGCCCGGAGCAGGGTCTGGCTCACCTGGAGATGGTGACCCGGGACGCCCTCGTGGTAGACGGTGGTGACCTCGCGCCAGGTGGAGAAGGTGCCCTGGGTCTCCGGCACGGCCCACCACATCCGGCCGGGACGGGAGAAGTCCTCGCTCGGGCCGGTGTAGTAGATGCCGCCGTCGCTGGTCGGGGTGAGGCAGCACTCCAGCTTCTGGGCGGGCGGCTCGATGTCGAAGTGCGTGCCGTTCAGCTCGCTGATGGCGCGGTCGGAGAGAGCCTGCATCCAGTCCCGGAACTCCTCCTTGCTGCCGATGTTGCGGGCCGGGTCGGCGTCCAGGATCGCGACCGCCTCGTCGACCGTGGCGGGCCGCCCGGCGATCGCCGCGGACACCGTACGCATCTCCTGCTCCAGGCGGTGCAGCTCCTCGAATCCCCAGAGGTACGTCTCCTCGTGGTCCACCCGGGCGCCCAGGAAGTACTGCGAGGCCAGCTCGTAGCGCTCCGGCCCGGCCGCCTCCTTCGCCCGTCCGCGCGGCGCCATCTCGTCCCGGAGGAAGAGGCCGAAGTCGGCGGTGGCCCGGGTCGCCGCCTCGGCGCCCCGGCGCAGCTCGGTCGCGAGCGCCCCGGACGCCTGCAGCCGGCGGGTCAGGCCGTGGAAGAAGTCGTCCCGGTCCGGGTCGGTCCAGGCCTCGCACTGCTCGGCGACCGCGAGGTACTGCGCGCGGGCGCTGACCTGGCCGGCGCCGGCGCCCTCCAGCAGGGTGCGGCGGTACTGGTCGAGGGCCCTCGGCATGGCCTGGAGCCGGGTGGCGATGTTCGACAGCGCCTCCTCGCCCTCGGTCGGCATCATGTCGAAGACCATGCGCAGCCCGTGCAGGCCGCTGGTGATGACGCTGACCTCGGTGGTGGCGAAGCCGGCGTCGTACCGCGCGACCTCCAGCCCGAGGCGTTCCATCATGGCGTCCTTCGCGACCTGCTCCGACTCGTGCTCGGGCTCGATCACGTCGAGGTCGTTGATGGTGCGGCGGGTCAGCTCGGCCTGTGCGGCGAAGCCCTCCGGCGAGAGGTCGTCGGTCTTGTCGTCGTACCCGGAGATGCCGACCGCGGTCGCCCCGGTGGGGTTGAGCGCGGCCCACTCGTCGACGTAGCGGTTGGCGAGTTCGTCAATTCGTCCCACCTCGCCGACCCTACGGGACCGAGGCGTGCCCACGGGTCCACTCGAGCAGGCGATCGGCCGGCCAGGTGTTGACCACCCGCTCGGCCGGCACGTCGCAGAGCGCGGCCCGCTCGCAGCCGAAGCCGAGCCAGTCCAGCTGGCCGGGGGCGTGCGCGTCGGTGTCGATGCTGAACAGGCAGCCGGCCTCGACCGCGACGGTGAGCATCCGCTTCGGCGGGTCGAGCCGGTCCGGCCGTGAGTTGATCTCGATGGCCTTGCCGTGCTCGACCGCGGCGGCCAGCACCTTCTCCAGGTCGAACGTGCTCGGCGGCCGGGTACGGGCGGTCCGGTGCGCGGCGTCGCCCTCGCCTTTTGCCGACACCTTGCGGCCGGTCATGTGCCCGAGGATGTCGAGGTGCGGGTTGGCCAGCGCGGTCACCATCCGCCGGGTCATCCGGGGCGACTCGTCGCGCAGCTTGCTATGCACCGAGCCGACCACCACGTCGAGCCGGGCCAGCAGCTCGTCCTCCTGGTCCAGCGAGCCATCCTCGAGGATGTCCACCTCGATGCCGGTGAGGATGCGGAAGCCCTCGGGCAGCGCCGCGTTGAGCTTCGCCACGTGGTCGAGCTGGCGGCGCAGCCGGGCCGGGGTCAGGCCGCGGGCCACGGTGAGCCGCGGCGAGTGGTCGGTGAGCACGAAGTACTCGTGGCCGAGGTCGGCCGCGGCCAGCGCCATCTCCTCGATCGGCGAGCCGCCGTCGGACCAGTCCGAGTGCACGTGGCAGTCGCCGCGCAGCGCGGACCGCAGCGCCGTGGCGGCGCCCGGGACGTCGGTCCCCTCGGTGCTCTCCATCCGGCGCAGATAGACCGGCTCCTCGCCGGCCAGCGACTCGGCGATGCAGCGGGCGGTCACCTCGCCGATCCCGGTCAGCTTCGCCAGGGTGCCGGCCGCGGCGCGCTCGGCCAGCTCGTCCGGCGGGGTCTTCGCGACGGTCGCGGCCGCGGACCGGAACGCCTTCACCCGGTACGTCGCCTCGTTCGCCCTCTCCAGCAGGAACGCGATGCGCCGCAGATCGGCGGCCGGATTCCGGGATGCCATCAGGCCAGACTAGGGCCTGGGCACCTATTCTCATCGGAATGCGGACGATCGATTGGGTGGACGGGGCCGTCGAGATCATCGATCAGACGGCCCTCCCCGGTGAGCTGCGCGTTCTCCGGCTGCACACGGTGGGCGAGCTGATCGCGGCGATCCAGTCGCTGGCGGTCCGGGGCGCTCCGGCGCTCGGGGTGGCGGGCGCCTTCGGGGTGGCGCTGGCAGCCCGGGTCCACCATGACGATCCCACGGCGCTCGAGGTCGCCGTACGCAAGATCGAGACCGCACGCCCGACGGCGGTGAACCTGGCCCGCGGTGCCGGGCGCACCGCCCGGCTGCTGCCCCTCGGCCCGGAGGCGGTGCTCGCCGAGGCCTGCGCGATCCGGGACGAGGAAATGGCGGCCTCGCAGGCGATGGCGGCGCTCGGCGCCGACCTGGTCGTCGAGCTCTGCGGGGAGCGGCCCCGGCTGCTCACCCACTGCAACACCGGCGGGCTTGCGGCGGTCACCGTCGGCACCGCGCTCGGCGTGGTCGGCGAGCTGCACCGCCGCGACCGGCTGGCCGGGGTGATCGCCAGCGAGACCCGCCCGCTCCTCCAGGGCGCCCGGCTCACCTCCTGGGAGCTGGCGCAGTGGGGCATCGAGCACCGGGTCGCGGTGGACTCGGCCGGCCCGTTCCTGATGGCCCGCGGCGAGGTCGACGCGGTGATCCTGGGCGCCGACCGGATCTGCGCGAACGGCGACGTGATCAACAAGATCGGCAGCTACGCGCACGCGCTCGGCGCCCGCCGGGCCGGCATCCCGTTCCTCGTGGTGGCGCCGGAGTCGACGGTCGACCTGGACACGCCGGGCGGCGACCAGGTGGAGATCGAGGACCGGGGCGCGGCCGAGGTCACCGCGTTCGGCGACGCGGTGAACCCGGCCTTCGACGTGACCCCGCACGACCTGGTCACCGCGATCGTCACCGACCGCCGGGTGATCCGGATCGACCGGGGCGACAAGCTTTAGGCCTTCCTCCAGGGCTTCAGCCAGGCGGTCTCCGGCCAGCCCTCGGCCGCGGCCATCAGCGGGTACGCCGTCCCGCCGTCCACGCTCTCCCGGATGATGTCGGCGTGCCCGGCGTGCCGCGCGGTCTCCTGGATCAGGTGCAGCAGGACCCAGCGCAGCGTCCAGTTGTCGACGTCCTTCGGGTTCCACGGCACCGACTTGTCGACCGGGACCTCATGGTCGAGGTTCGCGAGGTCCTTCACGGTCTTCTCGGTGGCGGCCGCGACGGCGTCGTAGCGGGCCAGGACGTCGTCGATGGTCTCCCCCTCGGCCAGGGCGAAGTCCGCCTCGTAGGCGCCGTAGTCGACCGGCCTCCTCTCGCCGCGGACCGTGGCCATCCAGGACTCCTCGGTCGAGGCGCAGTGCTTGATCAGGCCGCCGACGGTGAGCGGGCTCGCGCTCGCGGCGGACCGGAGCTGCTCGTCGGTGAGACCGTAGGCGGTCAGCCTGATGACGTAGCGCATCTGGGCGAGGTAGGCGAGCAGGCCCTCCTGCTCGTCGGCGATGGGTCCGACCTGACCGGGCATGGCGACTCCTTCTTGTTCGGCGTCACCCACGCTAGGGGTCGTTGCGGTCACTTTCCGGCCGCAATCCGACGACTTCGGTGTCGCCTACCGACATCACCCAGCCGCCGGACCGTCCCAGCGCCAGCAGGGACTCCCGATCCGCCGCCATTGTGAAGCCCGTGCCGGGCGTCGCAGGCCAGGACCGTCGTGCCCGCGCGCCGGGTTCGAGGTGGGGAGCCAGCGTGTCGAGCGATTCCGACATTTCGCCTAATCTGGCGATAAGTCGTTTCAGTTCGCGTCGCACCATCTCGTGGTTGCCGCCGCACATCGCCGCCGTCAGCTCCGGCCTGGTCGCGGCCACCCTGGTGCCGTCCCGGAAGGACCCGGCGCCGAGCGCTCCGGCCAGCGGATCGGTCAGGATCTGCTCGGCGAGCACGGCCGCGAACAGGTGCGGCACATGACTGATCTTCGCGACCGCGGCGTCGTGCTCGTCCGCGCCGGCGGGCACCACCCGGGCGCCGAGACCGGTGAAGAGCCGGGCCAGAACCAGCCAGTCGGCCAGGGAGGTGCCGTCCTCGAGGCAGAGCACCCACGCGCACCCGTCGAAGAGATCCTTCTCGGCCGCCGCGAATCCCGAGGTCTCCCGGCCGGCCATCGGGTGCCCGCCCACGAAGCGCCGCACGCCGTGCGCCGCCATCAGGTCCCTGACGGGACCCTTCACCGAGGTCACGTCGGTCACCAGGCAGTCGGTTGCGGCAAGCTGGGCGATCACTTGCGGCAGGACCGTCATGGGTACGGCGGAAACGACCAGCTCGGCGCCGGAGATCGCCTCGGCCACCGAGTCACCGGCCAGGAAGCCCGCGTCCCGGGCCGCCGCACGGGTGGCCGGGTCGGCGTCGAAACCGGTCACCTCGTGTCCGGCGGCGTCGAGCGCGCGCAGCAGGGAGCCGCCGATCAGCCCCAGTCCGACGATCGCGATTCTCACGTTCCTACGGCCTCATGCCTTGCAGTCGTTCTTCTTCTCCCAGGCCTCGACCGTCGCGACCGGGCTCTTCTGGCCACCCTTGCGCCACGACTTCAGGAACGTCGCCGGCCAGATCACGCCGCGCCGCACCTTCCAGTCGCCGGTCTTCGCGCACGGCGGCGAGATGCCGTAGTGCACGTGGCAGACGTCGTTGGCGTTGCCGGTCTTCCCGGTCCTCCCGAGCAGCCGGCCCGCCTCGACCCGGACGCCGGCCTCGATGCCGGACTGCACCTTGCTGAGGTGCGAGCCGTAGTACCGCACGCCGTCGTCGCCGAGCAGCGACACCGACAGCCCGCCGTTCTTCGGCCCGTCCGGCTTCCCCTTCACGTACTCGTCCTCGAGACTGATCTCCAGGATGACGCCGCTGGTCGTGGCGACGAACCGCTCGCCGCAGTCGACGAAGAGGTCGGTCGCCGGATATTTCGAGTGGGTCGTGTGGAAGTCGACGTTCGAGGCGTCCACCGGGAAGACGTACTTCACCTCGGTCTTCTCGGCCGGCGTGGGCGCCGCGCTCGTCGCTCCGCCGGTCGTCTCGCCGGTCGTCTCGGTCGTCGTCCCGGTCGTGGGCGCCGGCGCCGCGGAAGCCCCGGTCGTCGCGGCCGCCGAGGGCGCGCCGAACTGCGGCGTCGCGTTCGGCTCGACGAAGTGCGGCGTCGTCGCGGGAGACCCCGCGCCGGCTGCGCCGCCGCATCCGGCCAGCAGGGCCAGGAGGGTCAGACCCGAGAGGGTACGGAGGAAGCGCACCGAGCCATCCTGACAGAAGCCGGCGAGGGTCGCCCGCCGACGCGTACGGCCGGCGCGGGTATCGCTGGCTAGGCTGGGGGCGACGGACCGCGGAGAGGAGACACCGTGACGGCTGACCGGCAGGGCACCTGGGCCGCGTCCCCGCCGCCCGGATACCTCCCTCCGCCGGAGCGGCCGCCGCTCGCGTCCCGCCCGGTCTACCGCGAACCGCACCCGATCAGGTCCGGCGCGGTGCTCAGTGGCCTGGCCGCCGCGACGGTCTGGCTGATCCTGTTCGGCAGCCTCGGCGACGGTCTCGCGTCGTACGCGTGGTGGACGATCGCGGCGACGGTGAGCGCCTGGCTCGTGTCGCTGCTGCTCGCCGTGCTCGGCGACCGGGGCGTGGCGGTCGGCGTGGCGGTGGCGAGCGGCCTCGGGCTGTCGATCGCGATGACCTTCGTGGCGCTGCGGTGGATCTCCACGTACGACTGGCCGCTGTGGTGATCCACGCGGTCTGATTCGTCCCGGTTCCGACGCTCGGGACGACCACCTTTCGTGCCCGATTCGTCGCGCTCGGAAGCCGCTCTGCCGAAGTGCCGATCGACCCTTGACGAACGTCGGAACGGCGGTCACTCTCGGCTTCATGGCCCCCTCGCCAGAACGGCTCGACCCCGAGCGCTGCCGCCGCCGCCAGGAGCTGCTCGCGGCCCTCGCGCAGGCGAAAACGGTCCGCGAGTCGGACCCGTCACAACGCATGCGCGGCGTGCGGCTGCGTGAGCTGATCGCCACGCGCCGTCGTCCCGCGAACTGACTTCGTCATACCGCAAGGCGTGGCGCGATGCGCCCGCCGAGCTACCCGCTACCGTCAGGCGCTGAGGATAAGAACCGCGTTGGGGGAATCGTGTCGATTTTCGCTGCCGCCGTCGGCCGGACGAAGAGCGGGTGGACGGCGTCGGAGCTGGACCTTACGGGCCTGGCCGACATCGACGAGGTGGTGGACGCGCTGCGCGATGCGGAGCCGGACGCCGACCTCGCTGTGTTGTTCGTCGAGAGCGACGACGAGTACCTCGCGATCCTGCGCCTGGACGAGGGCGAGGACCTGAGGGTCTTCAGTTCCGACTCGGCCTTCGCCGAGGAGTCCAGGATCGGATCGGTGCTGCTCGGTGAGGTGGAGGCGCCCGCGGTCGGGCTGGACGACCTGGCCGCCCGCGACGACGACGACGAGGACCGTCCGGCCGCCACGCCGGACGCCGACCCGATCGGCGACGCGGAGCTGCTGGGCGACCTGGGTGTGAGCGCGAAACGGCTGCTCGCGCTCTGCGGGATGGACGGGATGCTGCCGTCCGACGTGACCGCCGAGATCTGTCAGAAGATCGGGTGCGGTGACGAGATGGAGGAGCTGCGCGAGGCGTGAACCGCCGCGAACAGCACGAGGAGTGGATGCGGCGGGCTCTCGCCGTCGCATCCGCCTCACCCGACGACGTCCCGGTCGGCGCGCTGCTGCTCGGGCCGGACGGCGCCGAGCTCGCGGCGGCCGGCAACGAGCGCGAGCTCACCGGCGACCCGACCGCGCACGCCGAGATCCTGGTCCTGCGGAAGGCCGCCGCGGCGCTCGGCGAGTGGCGGCTGGAGGGCTGCACCCTGGTGGTGACGCTGGAGCCGTGCACGATGTGCGCGGGGGCGCTGGTCCTCGCGCGGGTCGCCACCGTGGTCTTCGGCGCCTGGGAACCGAAGACCGGAGCGGCCGGCTCACTCTGGGACGTGATCCGGGATCGCCGCCTCAACCATCGTCCCGAGGTCTACTCGGGGGTTCTGGAAGAGGAGTGCGCCGAAGCGCTGCGCGACTTCTTCAGGGATTAGACCGCAAAACGCCGCCTCCTCACCGGTTACAAGGCGTTTTGCCCGCGGAGCGAAGCGGAGCCAGCAGGTTCAGCTGATCGCGGTGTCCAGGCCGATCTTGACCATGTTGCTGAAGCCCTGCTCGCGCTGGGCGGAGTCCATCGCCTCGCCGCGCTTGATGTGGTCGCTGACCGTGAGGATGGTCAGGGCCTTGGCGCCGTAGCGGGCCGCGATCGTGTAGATGGCGGCCGACTCCATCTCGACCGCGAGCACGCCGTACTCGGCGAGGCGGTCGTAGAGCTCGGGGCGGTCGTTGTAGAAGGTGTCGCCGGCCAGGATCTGACCAACCCGGATCGGGATGCCCGCCGCCTCGGCCTTCTCCACGGCGGTGCGCAGCAGCCCGAAGTCCGCCACCGGCGCGTAGTCGACGACGCCTTCGAAGCGGTAGCGGTTCATGTTCGAGTCGGTCGAGGAGCCGATCGCGGCGATCACGTCACCGAGGTTCAGGTCCATCGCGAGCGCGCCGCAGGAGCCGATCCGGATCACGGACTTCACGCCGTACTCATTGATCAGCTCGTGGGTGTAGATCGAGGCCGACGGCATGCCCATGCCGGAGCCCTGTACCGACACCCGCTCGCCCTTGTAGGTGCCCGTGAAGCCGAGCATCCCGCGGACCTGGGTGTAGCAGACCGCGTCCTCGAGGAACGTCTCGGCGATCCACTTGGCCCGCATCGGGTCACCGGGGAGCAGCACCCGCTCGGCGATGTCTCCCGGCTTGCCGCCGATGTGCACGCTCATGAGTTCTCTCCGCTTCGCTTGTCCATGACACCGATCTTGCCAGTTCAGGGCGGTGCCGCAGGGTTATGGGTGACCCGGCTACGAGTGCTCTCACGCGTCCCGTAAAGTACTTCCCGGTGGTGTGTCCGAGTGGCCTAAGGAGCACGCCTCGAAAGCGTGTGAGGGTTTACGCCCTCCGCGGGTTCAAATCCCGCCGCCACCGCCACGGGGAAGCCCGGCTCGACAGAGCCGGGCTTCCTGTCTTTATGGGCCGGATCCTGCTACGCTCCGTGGCCTTCGCCGGGATCGCCCATCCATGCGAGTGGTGGCTCGTCCGTTCGGTCGTTCTCGATGATCAGCGCTGTTTCGTGTTACGGCGGGATTTCACCGCACGTCAGGGCCATGATTACTCCGTGTAGTGAATCTTGGACGACCCTCAGATGTCCGGAGTAGCGCAAGTCACGCAGCCCAAATACACCGGATCAGACAATGCGGTTCCGACCGGGCGGCGTCCAACTTTCAGAGGATCGCCCTACGCAGATCCGTCGATGCCTGTCGTAGATTTGACACGTGAGAGTTGAGAATCACTGGTGGAATGGCGATCTCCGTCTCCAGCGCCGCGACGTCTTCATCCGTACGGACGGCGAGGTGTGGGAGGTGGAGGCGCAACTGGGCGGCCCTGAGGGCAAGTCCAAGGTGCAGCAGTGTCCCGGCCGGGCGTCAGCGATGATCCTGGCCGACGCGTGGCGTGGTCCGCGCTGGCAGTGGCGCGAGCTCTAAGGAGCGCCAGGAGCCTGGGCTGTGCCGCCATCGCTCGACTGTCTACGGCTCAGCCTTTCGCAACGGGCCGGACCCTGTGGGGTCCGGCCCGTTCGTGTTGTCACCGGTGGGTAGTCAGACGCACGTCCTGTCCGATCTGTCGGGAACATGTGGATCTAGCGTGGGTGCCATGCGGGCCATTGTCATTGAGCACCGATCCGACGTCGTGGTACTCCAGCTGTGCGGCGAACTGGACGCCGACACGGCGGGGCAGCTGTACGCCGTGCTCGCCGGCCTGCTGGAGCGCCCGGTGCCGAGGATCGTCGTCGACCTCACCCAGCTGAAGTTCTGCGACTCGGTGGGCCTGAGCGCGTTCGTCACCAGCAAGCAGGTGATCGCGGCGCGGGGCGGGTGGCTGAGCTTCGCCGGCGCCGACCAGTTCCTCGCTCAGTTGTTGGAGACGGTCGGCTTGGGCCGATATTTCGCGATTTTTCCTGAGGTTGAGGACGCGATAGCGGCCGCCCGGCTGTAGGGCGGTACGGTCCCGTACAGACGGCGAGGGCCGGCTCCGATCGGGAGCCGGCCCTCGCCTGCACTGTTTTCAGCCCGAACGATACGAGACGTCGCGACGTGGCCACGCAGCGGGGCCTTCGTGTGAACCGGACGCGAACCAGGCGCGAACCAGAAAGGCCGGACCCGATGGGTCCGGCCTTCGCTGTGGCGGAGGATACGAGATTCGAACTCGTGAGGGTGTTAACCCAACACGCTTTCCAAGCGTGCGCCCTAGGCCTCTAGGCGAATCCTCCGTGCGCCAGGATACAGAGGTTTCCGGACACGTCGCGGGAGGGGGTGCCGCCGCTTCCCGGCGAGCGACCGGTAGGGTGTGAGCCAGCCCCTCGTGCGGCGTGTATCTCGTGAACCTCCCCAGGGCCGGAAGGCAGCAAGGATAAGCGGGCTCTGACGGGTGCACGGGGGGTCCTTTCATTCCCTGGGGCACGTTGTTTTGTTCTTGTCAGACCCTCGACGGACAATGGCGCGGTCGTCAGGAGGTGGCAGGAGTGGCGCTCGCCCTCTATCGGAAATACCGTCCGCGGACGTTCGCGGAGGTCATCGGCCAGGAGCACGTCACCGAGCCGTTGTCGCAGGCGTTGCGGAGCGGCCGGCTCAACCACGCATACCTCTTCTCCGGTCCGCGTGGCTGCGGCAAGACGTCGAGCGCCCGCATCCTGGCCCGCTCGCTCAACTGCGAGCAGGGGCCGACCCCCGATCCGTGCGGCGTCTGCGCCTCCTGCAAGTCGCTCGCCAACGACGGCGCCGGCTCGATCGACGTCATCGAGATCGACGCGGCCAGCCACGGTGGTGTCGACGACGCCCGTGAGCTGCGCGAGAAGGCGTTCTTCGCGCCCGCCAACAGCCGCTACAAGATCTATGTGATCGACGAGGCCCACATGGTCTCGTCGGCCGGCTTCAACGCGCTGCTCAAGCTCGTCGAGGAGCCGCCCGACTTCGTGAAGTTCATCTTCGCGACCACTGAGCCCGACAAGGTCCTCGGCACGATCCGCTCGCGGACCCACCACTACCCGTTCCGGCTCATCCCTCCGGCGACGCTGCGGCCGTACCTCCAGCAGCTCTGCGACGCCGAGGGCGTGAAGATCGACCCGGCGGTGTTCCCGCTGGTCGTCCGCGCCGGCGGCGGCAGCGCCCGAGACACCCTGTCGATTCTCGACCAGCTGATCGCCGGCGCCGGCCCCGACGGCGTCTCCTACTCGCGGGCCGTCGCCCTGCTCGGCGTCACCGACGTCGCCCTGATCGACGAGATGTGCGAGGCGATCGCCTCCGCCGACGGCGCCGCGGCCTACTCGACGATCGACCGGGTCGCCGAGGCCGGCCACGACCCCCGGCGCTTCGCCTCCGACCTGCTCGAGCGCTTCCGCGACCTGATCGTCCTCCAGCAGGTGCCCGACGCCGTCTCCAAGGGCCTGATCGACGGCCCGGCCGACCAGCTCGACGCGATGGCCGCCCAGGTGACAAGGCTCGGCCCGGCGACCCTCTCCCGCTGCGCCGACATCGTGCACAACGGCCTGGTCGAGATGCGCGGCACGACCGCTCCGCGGCTTCTCCTTGAGCTGATCGCCGCCCGGATGCTGCTGCCCGGCGCCGACGACTCCTCGAACGCCCTGCTCCAGCGCTTGGAACGGCTCGAGCGAGGCGGTTTCGCCGCCGGTCCTGCGCAGCTCACTCCACAGCCTCTCGCCCCGGTCGCTCCGCACCGTCCCTCCCCGGTCGAGGAGGACGGCGACGCCACCCGTGGGCTGGGCGCGCCTCAGGCTCCGGCCGGCGGGATGCCGTCGGGTCCGGTGGTCGCCGGTTCCGCCGACGCGGCTCCGGGCGGCGGTGGCAAGGCGGCGGCCATGGAGGCTGCTCGCGCGGCGGCGCGCCGGGCTGCCGCGGGACCGCCCGGCCGTGCGGCTGTTCCGGTTTCTCCGGCGGCGCCGGCTGCTGCTCCGGTTTCTCCGGGGGTGCCGGCTGCTGCTCCGGCTGCTCCGGCTGCTCCGGCGGCGCCGGCCGCTGCTCCGGCTGCTCCGGCAGCGCCGGCCGTTGCTCCGGTCTCGGCTGCTCCTGACGCTGCTTCGCCGGTGTCGGGCGTTCCCGCGTCTGCCGAGTCCGTCTCCACGGCTCCGGCTCCGGGCGGGGGAGCGCCTGATTGGAACGCGGTGGCCGATGGCGGCTATGACGAGGAACCGCCCTGGGACGACGAGCCCGAGACCGAGGTCGCGGCCGCTGCGGAGCCGGCGCCGGATCCCGCGGTGGTCGCTGCCGAGCGGCTGGAGAGGGTCCGAGGGGTCTGGCTCGACCTCGGGCGTGCCGACGAGACGGTCGGAAAGATGCAGAAGGCGGGCATCGTTCTCGGGGCGGTCGACGGCGACACGGTGGTGTTCGGGGCGCCGAGGCCCAACTATGCGGAACGGTTCATGACCTTCCGCGAACTGATCTCGGGGGCGTTCACCGAGGCGCTCGGCGGGGAGTGGCAGGTCCGCTGCGAGGTGGGCGACCTGGCTCCGGCTCACGGCGGGTCCGCCGGTGGCCGTGACCAGCAGGCCGCGCACCGCGCTCAGGCGAACGCTCCGGTCCGCGCCAACCAGGCGGCCCCGGCTTCGGCGGCGCCCGAGCGGAACACCGGACGCACCGAGTCCCGCCCCTCCCGTCCGTCCCGGGCCCCGGCCGGCGATGCCGACGACGACAGCCACGCAGCGGGCCGACCCGCACCGCCGAGCGAGGCCGCGCCGGCTTTCTCGCCTTCGAGTAGCCCCGCGGCCGCCGGCCAGGGCCGCGGCGATCAGGGTGAGCCCGCTTCGACCCGGCCGGAACCGGCTCGGCCCGAACCGACCCGGGCTCCGCAGGCCGCCTCGGACAGCGATTGGCCCGAGCCCGCCCGTCCTGGTGGTGGCTCGGGGGCGCGATCGGCTGCGCCCGCTGCCTCGGCGGAGGACGACTGGCCCGAGCCTGCCAAGCCGGGCGGTGGACTGAGTGCTGGGCAGGCGTCCGGCGAGCGTCCGGTGACGGCGGGCCAGCCTGCCGAAGACTCGACCACCCAGGTCACGCAGGCTTCGGTGGCGAGTCCTGTCCCCCCGCCTCCGGTGTCTGTGCCGCCGGCTCCTTCGGCTGCGATGGCCCCTGCGGCTCCCGTTGCCCCGGCTCCCGTTGCCCCGGCTCCCGTGCCAGCTGCACCCGCTGCCGCGCCGGTGTCGACGGCACACGCCTCGGCGCCGGCACCCTCGTCTGCCGGCAAGGCTGCTCCTGCGCGGTCGGCTGCGATGGAGGCTGCTCGGGCTGCGGCACGTGGTGGTGTGCCGGGCGCTGGTGGTGGGATCGCTGCTGCGCGGGCTGCGGCGGCCAATGCGCGTAATGCGGCGCCTGCGGTGGGGCCCGGCGCGCCTGGTGGCGGTGGTGCCGGTGGTGCGGCTGCCGGCGGCGCTGGCGGTGGTGGCTTCGGCGGGCCAGGGGGCGGTGGGTCCGGTGGTGGCTTCGGCGGGGCGGCTGGTGCCCGTGCCGGAGGCGGTGGCGGGGCTGGTGGCCGGGCTGCGAGCGGGGCTGGTGGCCGGACTGCCGGCGGGGCTGCCTGGTCGGATGGGACGCCTACTGAGGAGGCGCCCTATGACCCCGAATATGACGGTCCGCCTTCGGGTGGGGCTGTCATCGAAGGGTTCGATCCCGGGGACGAGCCGCTCGACGACGTGCTCGATGAGAAGACGGCCCGGCAGAGTGGTGAGGAGCTCGCCATGCAGCTGCTGCGGGACGCGTTCGGGGCGGAGAAGATCGGGGAGCTCTGAGCGGGCGGGGACCGCCCGGTCCCTCGTACCCATGAAGGGGTGTGTCCGTTGGTGTGTCGGCGGGCATGAAAGCGGTGACGGCTACGCTGGCGGCGAGACTTCCGACCGCCGCGGGTCATCGATGGTGGTTACGAACAAATGATGAGGAGCGGTGCCATGCGCCCCGGTGGACAGCCCAACATGCAGCAGATCATGAAGCAGGCGCAGAAGATGCAGCAGCAGGTCGCGCAGGCGCAGGCCGAGCTGGCCGAGGCCGAGCTGACCGGCACCGCCGGCGGCGGCCTGGTGACCGTCGTGATCACCGGTCTGGGCGAGTTCAAGTCGGTCAAGATCGACCCGAAGGCGGTGGACGCCGACGACGTCGAGACGCTGGAGGACCTGGTGCTCGCCGCGATCCACAACGCGGCCGAGGCGCAGCGTGAGCTGGCCGAGTCGAAGATGGGTCCGGCGACCGGTGGCTTCTCCCTGCCGGGGTTCTGATCCGTGTACGAAGGTGCCATCCAGGACCTGATCGATGAGCTGGGCCGGCTGCCGGGCGTCGGCCCGAAGTCGGCCCAGCGCATCGCTTTCCACGTCCTCTCCGCCGACCCGGCGGACGTGAAGCGGCTCTCCGACGCGCTCCGCAAGGTCAAGGAGCTCGTCCGCTTCTGCACGACCTGTTTCAACGTGGCCGAGTCCGATCAGTGCCGGGTCTGCCGCGACACCCGCCGCACCAACGAGGTGCTGTGCGTGGTGGAGGAGCCGAAGGACGTCGTCGCGATCGAGCGGACCGGTGAGTTCCGGGGGCGGTACCACGTCCTCGGCGGCGCCATCAATCCGCTGGAGGGTGTCGGCCCCGACAACCTGAAGATCCGTGAGCTGCTGATCCGGCTCGGCACCGGTGAGGTCAAGGAGCTGATCCTGGCCACCGATCCGAACACGGAGGGTGAGGCCACCGCGACCTATCTCGGCCTGCTCGTGAAGCCGATGGGCATCGCCGTGACCCGCCTCGCGAGCGGTCTCCCGGTCGGCGGCGATCTCGAATACGCGGACGAGATCACCCTGGGGCGGGCCTTCGAGGGCCGTCGAGCCATCTAGATCTACGTCTCGTAACGTGGATGTAACGCAATGCGACCGGTTGCGCCCGATTCGCCACTTACTCGCCGTCCACGAGGTAATTTCCGTTTGTTCGGCGTTCTAGGTCACGGCGACATCACGAGGGAGACACGGAAGCGTCCGCGTGCGGTCAGCGAACTTGACCCAGAGCACTCACTAGGTGAATGTTCCTCTCGATGGCGGCCACACCCGCCGTCGAGTGCCTTCGTGGCGTCGATCAAATCTGGGTCGGCGACAACGAGGGTCGGCACTCGAGGCATGCGATAACCGATCGGTTGCCGTTCGCTACGTGGGCCATCGCCACCGCTCGGGGGATCTTCCGTGTGCCCTCGACCGTGGCTGTGGACTCCCGTCGCGCGGCGACTGGGAGAGGACCGGCGAATAGATGTCGCTTGGCCCAGAAGCGTCGATCGTCGACGAGACGGCGACGCCGACAGCCGACGCGGCTGAGGTGCGAAGCCCCGGCGAGTCAGCGATCGCGGGTCGATCGCTGAAGCAGATCGCCTGGCGGCGCCTGAAGAAGGACAAGGTCGCCATCGGTGGTGGCTTCGTCGTGCTCTTCCTCATCCTCATCGCGATTCTCGCCCCGCTGCTGACCAGGCTTTTCGGTCACCCGATCGACGAGTGGCACCCGGATCAGGTCGATCCGACGTTCGCCACCCCGATCCACCCGTGGGGCGGCATCACGTCCGACTTCATCCTGGGCGTCGAGCCGACGACCGGGCGGGACATCTTCAGCCGGATCGTCTACGGCGCGCAGACGTCGCTGACGGTGGCGTTCCTGTCGGCGTTCCTCTCGACGATCCTGGGCGTGCTGTTCGGCACGGCGGCCGGCTTCCTCGGCGGCTGGGTCGACTCGGTGATCAGCCGGGTCATGGACTTCCTGCTGGCCTTCCCGCAGCTTCTCTTCTCGATCGCCCTGGTCTCGGTGCTCCCGCAGGAGTTCCTCGGACTGGGCAGCCGCTGGTCGCGCGTGAGCGTGCTGATCCTGGTGATCGGATTCTTCGGCTGGCCGTACATCGGTCGCATCGTGCGAGGCCAGACGCTCTCCCTGCGCGAGCGGGAGTTCGTCGAGGCCGCCCGCAGCCTGGGCGCCCGCTCGCCGCGCATCCTGTTCCGGGAGCTGCTGCCGAACCTGGCCGCGCCGATCCTCGTCTACACGACGCTGATCATCCCGACGAACATCCTCACCGAGGCCGCTCTGAGCTTCCTCGGCGTCGGTATCCCGCCGCCCAACCCCTCGTGGGGCGGCATGCTCTCGGACGCCGTGACCTTCTACCAGATCGACCCCATGTTCATGATCATCCCGGGCGGAATGATCTTCATTACGGTGCTGGCCTTCAACCTCTTCGGTGACGGCCTGCGCGACGCGCTCGACCCGAAGGCCCGCTGACACAGGGGTGCGTTCGACCCGAAAGCCCGCTGACACAGGGGTTAGCGAAGAACATCGCATGTTTGGCGGACCAGCTCGGCTCCGCTGTTCGAGGAGGTAGGAGAAACGGTGTCTCGAAAGACAAGGGCGGCAGCGGCAGCCGGTGTCGCTGTCGTGCTGGGCCTGACCACCGCCGCGTGCGGTGGTGGCTCGGACAGCGACGACAAGGGCAGCAGCAGCTCGGGCGGCAAGGCCGCATACAACGCCGCGATCACCGACGTCGTCAACCCGTCGACGACCAAGGGCGGCACCCTCAACCTGTGGACCTCGCAGGATGCGGACTCGTGGGACCCGGCGCGTGGCTACTACGCGTTCGTCTGGAACCTGAACCGCCTCTACACCCGCAAGCTGGTCGAGTACGCGGCCGTCCCGGGCAAGGCCGGCCTCGAGCTGCAGGCCGACCTCGCCGAGGCCCTGCCGACCATCAGCGACGACAAGCTGACCTACACCTTCAAGCTGCGCAGCGGCCTGAAGTGGGACGACGGCGCCCCGATCACGTCGAAGGACGTCAAGTACGGCATCGAGCGGGTCTGGGCCGCGGACGCCATCAACGGCGGTCCGGTCTACCTGCCGGGTCTGCTGGACCAGGGCCAGAACTACCCCGGCCCGTACAAGGACACCGACCCCGAGAAGCTGGGTCTGAAGTCGGTCACCACGCCGGACGACTCGACCATCGAGTTCAAGCTGCAGAAGCCCTCCTCGGACTTCATCTACCTGCTGGCGATGCCCGGCTCCGGCCCGGTGCCGCAGAAGCGGGACACCGGCGCGCAGTACGGCTCGGCGCCCGCCGCGTCCGGCCCGTACATGTTCAAAGAGGGCGGCATCCAGCCCGGCAAGAGCGTCGCGTGGGTCCGTAACCCGAACTGGGACCAGGCCACCGACCCGATCCGTAAGGCCCTGCCGGACGCGATCAACCTGACCATCACCACCAACGCCGACGACCTCGACAGCCGGCTCATCTCCGGCACCGCGGACCTCGACGTCGGTCAGACCGGTGTGCAGGCCGCGGCCCGTACCAAGGTCCTCACCGACCCGAACCTGAAGGCGAACGCCGACACCCCGACCACCGGCTTCCTCCGGTACGCGGGTCTCGCGACCTCGGTGGCGCCGCTCGACAACATCGAGTGCCGCAAGGCGGTCATCTACGCCGCCGACCCGACCACGCTGCAGTCCGCGCGTGGTGGCCCGATCGCGGGTGGCGACATCGGCACCAGCATGCTGCCGCCGAACATCGCCGGCTCGGACGCCAAGTACGACCCGTTCAACCGCCTGCAGGGCAAGTCGCAGCCGGAGGAGGCCAAGAAGGCCCTCGCCGCCTGTGGCAAGCCGAACGGCTTCGACACGATCATCGCGGTTCGCAACAACCGTGAGGCCGAGGTCAAGACCGCCGAGGCCCTCCAGGCCGCGCTGAAGGTGTCCGGCATCAACGCCAAGATCGAGCAGTACGACGGCGCCCAGCAGCCGTCCATCACCGGTGCGCCCGACAACGTGAAGAAGAAGGGCTACGGCATCATCATCGGCGGTTGGGGTGCTGACTACCCGACCGGTTCCGGTTACATGCAGCCGCTCGCCGACAGCCGGTTCATCCCGGACAACGGCAACTACAACCTGGCTGAGATCAAGGACCCGGCGATCGACAAGCTGTTCGACGACGCCGCCGCCGAGACCGACGCGACCAAGGCCGCCGACATCTACAGCCAGATCAACCACAAGATCATGGAGGGCGCGTACTACCTGCCGTTCGTGGTCGACAAGGCGCTCAACTACCGCAACCCGCGGCTGACGAACGTCTACATCCACGACGCGTTCGGCATGGTCGACTTCCAGGCCGTCGGCGTCAGCGACGGCAAGTAAGCCTCGGCAAACAGCCCTAGCGGCAACGGGTAATTCGAAGGGTTGGTGAAGGCCGCCCGCGGCGGGCGGGTATCGGTTCGCAAGACCGGTACCCGCCCGTCCTTCGGCCGAACGACGTGCTGGCTTACATCATTCGACGGGTTATCAACGCCGTCATCACGCTGTTGGTGGTCACGCTCGTGACCTTCGGGATCTTCTTCGGCGTCCCGAAGATCACCGGTAGCGACCCCGCTCTGCTCTACATCGGCAAGACTGCCGACGCGGCGTCGATCGAGGGCATCCGTACGAAGATGGGTCTCGCCGACCCGATCCTGGTGCAGTACGGCAAGTTCCTGAAGGGCCTGGTCGTCGGCCGGGACTACGCGAACGGGCCGGACGTCACGCACTGCCCCGCGCCCTGCCTCGGATACTCGTTCAAGACCGACCAGGAAGTCACGCCGCTGCTGCTGAGCGACCTGCCGGTCACGCTCTCGCTGGCGATCGGCGCGGCCGTCCTCTGGCTCATCATGGGCATCTCGACGGGCGTCATCTCGGCGCTCCGAAGAGGTACCTTCGTCGATCGGGCGGTGATGACGGGAGCCCTGGCCGGCGTCTCACTGCCCATCTACTTCACCGGCCTGCTGTCCTCGGCGATCTTCGTGTACTGGCTGGGCTGGCTGCCACAGGGCCAGTACGTGCCGTTCACCGAGAGTCCCGCCGACTGGTTCGTGCAGATGCTGCTGCCCTGGATCACGCTGGCGTTCCTCTTCGCGGCCACCTACGCCCGCCTCACCCGGGCGAACATGCTCGAGACGCTGGGCGAGGACTACATCCGTACGGCCCGGGCCAAGGGCCTCAAGGAGCGGACCGTCATCGGCAAGCACGGCCTGCGCTCCGGCCTCACCCCGATCGTCACGGTCTTCGGCCTCGACCTGGGCGCGCTGCTCGGCGGCGCGGTCCTCACCGAGACCGTCTTCAACCTGCGCGGCCTCGGATATCAGGCGCTCACCGCGATCCGCGGCAACGACCTGCCGATCATCCTCGGCGTGACCCTGATCGCCGCGTTCTTCATCGTCTTCGCCAACCTGCTCGTGGACCTCGTCTACGGCGTCATCGACCCGCGCGTGCGGCTGAGCTGAGGGAGAGGAACATGTCCGTCAACTCGGCCATCGAACGTCCGTTCCTCGAGGTCAAGGACCTCACCGTCCGCTTCGAGACGGACGACGGCATCGTCCAGGCCGTCTCCGGCTCCAACTTCTCGCTCAAGGCCGGCCAGACGCTCGGCATCGTGGGCGAGTCCGGCTCCGGCAAGAGCGTGACCTCGCTCGCCGTGCTGGGTCTGCACCGCACCCGCAGCAACGCGAAGGTCAGCGGCGAGATCTGGCTGGACGACCAGGAGCTGGTCACCGCCACCGACGAGCAGGTCCGCGAGCTCCGCGGCGGCAAGATGGCGATGATCTTCCAGGACCCGCTGAGCGCGATGCACCCGTACTTCACGGTCGGGTCGCAGATCGTCGAGGCGTACCGGGTGCACCACCCCGGGGTCAGCAAGAAGGCCGCCCGCGAGCGCGCCATCGACATGCTGGCGCGGGTCGGCATCCCGCAGCCGGAGCGGCGTTTCCACGACTACGCCCACCAGTTCTCCGGCGGTATGCGTCAGCGCGCGATGATCGCGATGGCGCTGGTGAACGACCCCAAGCTGCTGATCGCCGACGAGCCGACCACGGCCCTCGACGTGACGGTGCAGGCGCAGATCCTGGACCTGATCCGGGACCTCCAGGAGGAGTTCGGCTCGGCCGTCATCATGATCACCCACGACCTGGGTGTGGTGGCCGAGCTCGCCGACGAGGTGCTGGTCATGTACGGCGGCAAGGTGATCGAGCGGGGCCCGGCGGTTGATCTGTTCCAGCGGCCGCAGCACCCGTACACCTGGGGTCTTCTCGGAAGCATGCCCCGCCTCGACCGTGAGGTGCGCGACCGGCTCAACCCGGTCAAGGGCTCGCCGCCCAGCCTGATCAACCTGCCGGACGGGTGCGCGTTCCACCCGCGCTGCCCCTACGCGGGCCGCAACGGCGACCGTTCCTTCAAAGAGGTGCCGGTCCTCAGCGGCGGGACCCACGGGGTCGCCTGCCACCTGCCGCCCGACCTGCGCACGAAGATCTTCCAGGAAGAAGTCCTTCCGAACCTCTGAGCGGGGAGTAATAGAACGATGAGCGAGAACCTGCTCGAGGCGACCGGGGTGCAGAAGCACTTCCCGATCACGAAGGGTCTGTTCAAGCGTCAGGTCGGCGCCGTGCGCGCCGTCGACGGCATCGACCTGGAGGTCCGCTCCGGCGAGACGCTGGGTCTGGTCGGCGAGTCCGGCTGCGGCAAGTCGACGCTGGGCCGGCTCTTCACCCGGATCCTGGAGCCGACCGGTGGCAAGATCGTCTTCGAGGGTGAGGACATCACCCACAAGTCGGTCACCCAGATGCGGCCGCTGCGCCGCGACGTCCAGATGATCTTCCAGGACCCGTACTCGTCGCTGAACCCGCGGCACACGGTCGGCTCGATCATCTCGGCGCCGCTGCAGATCCAGAACATCCCGACCCCGCAGGGCCTCAAGAAGGCCGTGCAGGAGCTGCTGGAGCTCGTCGGCCTGAACCCGGAGCACTACAACCGGTACCCGCACGAGTTCTCCGGCGGTCAGCGTCAGCGCATCGGCATCGCCCGGGCGCTGGCCCTCAAGCCGAAGCTGATCGTCGCGGACGAGCCGGTGTCGGCCCTCGACGTGTCGATCCAGGCCCAGGTCGTGAACCTGCTGGAGGACCTGCAGAACGAGTTCGACCTGACCTACGTCTTCATCGCGCACGACCTCTCGGTGGTCAGGCACATCTCCGATCGGGTCGCCGTGATGTACCTCGGCAAGGTCGTCGAGATCGCGGATCGGGACGAGCTCTACAAGAACCCGCGTCATCCGTACACGGTCGCCCTCATGTCGGCGGTCCCGGTGCCCGACCCGGTCCGGCGTGATCGCGCGCAGCGCGAGCGCGTGCTGCTCACCGGCGACGTGCCGAGCCCGATCAACCCGCCGTCCGGCTGCCGTTTCCGCACCCGTTGCTGGAAGGCGCAGGACATCTGCGCGACGGAGGAGCCGCCGCTGGTGACGCGGCTCGACGACCCGCAGTCGCACCTCACGGCGTGCCACTTCCCGGTGGTCTCCGACGAGATCGTGGCGGGTCGCCGGCCGGCTGCCACGCCTGCTTGATCGTCAGCCTCACCTCGCCGCGGGTTCCCTACGACCAGGGGATCCGCGGCGAGCTGTAGTAGCGCACGCCCTGCCTGGTCCATCGTGGACCGTAGGTGCCGAGCCGCCTCCGGAACGAATCCCAGTCGGATCGCGGTGACCAGCCGAGCTCGGCGATCGCGACGAGCCGCGGGAACGCCAGGAATTCGATGTCGCCCAGATCCCGCAGCGTCTCCGACCAGAGCGGCGCTTCAACCCCCAAGACCCTTTCTTCGGGTACGTGGGGAAGCAGGCGCCCGGGATCCCAGGAGTACGCGTCGTCCACCTCCGTCGTTCCAGCCCAGTGCAGCCCTCCCGGGGTGAGGAGGTCGTACTGCATGTCGAGGTAGGTTTTGTCGGCGGGCGACAGGATGAATCTCCCTGCGTGCTCGGGGAGATCGACTTCGCGGTTCCAGTACTGGACGACGGTGCCCGGCTCGCCGGCCGCGGCGATCTCCTGCCAGCCGATCGGGATCTTCCCGTACTTCCGCACCAGCGGCAGGACCCGCTTCTGGAACGTCAGGTAGTCGGCGTGCGGTGTCGAGTGCGCCTCGTCGCCGCCGATGTGCAGGTAGGGCCCCGGCGTCATGGCGGCCAGCTCCCGGATGACGTCCTCGGCGAACCGGTAGGTGACCTCCTTGCCGGCGCAGAGCGAGCTGTAGCCCACCCGGATGTCGATCCGCGGACGCGGCGCCACGCCGTCGCAGGTCAGCTCGGGGTAGGCGACCTGGGCCGCGTTCACGTGCCCCGGCATGTCGATCTCCGGGACGATCGTGACGTTGCGCTCGGCGGCGAAGGCCGTGATGTCGCGGTAGTCGGCCTCGGTGAGGTAGCCGCCGCCGATGCCCCGTACCCCGGTGCCCTCCGCGCCGCCGACCTCGGTGAGCCGGGGCCAGCCGTCGATCCGGATCCGCCAGCCCTGGTCGTCGGAGAGGTGCAGGTGCAGATGATTGATCTTGAAGCGGCTGATCTGGTCGATGTAGCGCTTCACCTCGTCCGGCGTGTGGAAGTGGCGGGCCAGGTCGAGCATGGCGCCGCGGTAGGCGAAGCGCGGCCGGTCCTCGATCAGGCCGCCCGGGACGGTCCACTGTCGGTTCTGGACCGTGCTGCTCTCGATCTCGGGTGGCAGGAGCTGGCGGAGGGTCTGCACGCCGTTGACGAGGCCGGCGGTGGTGCTGGCGCGCAGGTCGATGACTTCCTCGGTGATCTCGAGCCGGTAGGCCTCGCTGTCCACGGGCTCGCCGAGACCGATCCTGATCGTGTTGGTGTCCGTGGTGGTGGATATCGGGAGCGGGAAGCCGGTCGCGGGCCTCCATGCGGCGGCGAGCAGGTCGGCCACCGGCAGCGCCCCGGCGCCCGCGGCGATCGTCGTGGCCTCGTTCAGGCGGAACCGGGCACTCGTCGGCGTCGCCGAGGCGACCGCCGGGAGCACGCTGGTCAGCGAGATCGGCAGCGGCTCGGGGCCCGGTCCGGCGTCGGCCGCCGTGGCGGCCAGCGGAAGGGCCAGGAACGCGGCAACGGCCAGGTGGGTGACTCGCACCCGCCTGACCGTAGCCGTGCCGATCTAGTTGGCCGGCGGTTCGCCGGTGTTGCGGTTGATGACCGTCCCGCAGTTGTTCGCGACGTCCTGGAAGTAGATGTAGCAGTACTTGCCGTCGTTCAGCTCGTTCTTGCCGCCGGGGCCGTCGTCCCCGCCGTCCAGCCAGTAGCCGGTGTAGAGCTTGTCCCGGCCGTACTCGCCCCAGAGCCAGGCGTTCGGGCCGTCGCCCCGGAGCACGTCGTCGCCGTCTTGGCCGTGGGCGCTGCCGAATCCGATCAGGGTGTCGTCGAACTGCGAGCCGTAGACGCTCTCGGTGTTCACCACGGCGGACTTGCCGGCCTCGGCGACGACCGGGCCACCCACGTTCCAGTAGTAGACGACGTCGCCGTCGCCGGCGCCCCCGTCGACGTGGTCGTTCCAGACCTCGCCCCGATCGGCGGACGGGCCGGAGCCCTCGTTCGGGTAGAGCTGGTCGTCGTCCGGGCCACCGGCGAGGCGGTCGGCGCCGGCACCCCCGATGAGGGTGTCGCGGTCACCGTTCCCGATCAGGATGTCGTTGCCCGGCCCGCCGGTCAGGTGATCGCTTCCGCTTCCGCCTTCGAGCCCTTCGACATCGGTGGAGACGACGTCGCCGGCGCTGTTCACCTTGCCGTCGTTGCTGAGGATCAGGCCGTCCGTCCAGGCCGCGTAGCTCGCCAGGTCCGTTCCGGCGCCGCCGACGAAGAGGTCCGCGTCGTCACCGGGGACGCGCTGCTGGGTGAACGTGTCGTTGCCGGCGTCGCCGTACTCCTTGTCGTTGCCGCTCGCGCCGATCAGGTTGTCCCGGCCGTCGCCGCCGCGGAGCGTGTCGTTGCCGGTGTTGCCGTTCAGGGTGTCGTCGCCGGTGCCGCCGTACAGGGTGTCGTCGCCGTTCCACCCGTCCAGCCGGTCGTTGCCGGACTGGCCGTCGAGGTGGTCGTTGCCGTTGCCGCCCTGCAGCCTGTCGTTCCCGGAGCCGCCGTAGATCTTCAGGCCGGCGCCGCCGCCCTGGATGACGTCGTTGCCGGCGTCGCCGTAGAGCCGGTCGGCGCCGCGGGGGTCGAGGATGGTGTCGTTGCCGTCGCCACCGTGGACCCGGTCGTTGCCGGCGTAGCCGAGCAGGCGGTCGTTGCCGCGGCCACCCCAGACGACGTCGTTGCCGGTCCAGCCGTGTACGTGGTCGTCGCCGTCGTCGCCGTACAGGGTGTTGGTGCCGGTCTGGCCCTCGATCCGGTCGTTGCCGGAGCCACCCCAGACCTTGTCGTTGCCGTCGCCGGCCTGGATCGCGTCGTTGCCGGATCCGCCGTCGATGCTGTCGTGACCGCCGACGCCCCAGATCTTGTCGTTGCCGGAGTCGCCGACCAGCCGGTCGTTGCCGGACCCGCCGGTGATCCGGTCGTTGCCCGAGCCGCCGTAGACCTTCAGCGGGGTGCTCGTCGCGCTGCTGAAGTTGTCGTTCTTGTCGCCCAGGTACGCGGTGAGCAGCGTCGGTGTCTTCTTCGTGGTGCAGCGGACCCTGGTCTTGTCGCCCTTGACCTGCTTGCACCCCTTACCCGCCTTGAGGGTGACGCGGTCGTCGATCGTGATGGTCCGGCCGGAGCGGGTGATCTTCAGGTAGTTGGCCTTGCCGGACCCGGCCTTCAGCGTGACCTTCGTGCCGGAGGCGGTGGCCGTGCCGGTGCTCGCCGCGAAGGCGGGCGCGCCGACGGCGCCGACCGCGATCGTGGTGAAGAGGGCGACGCCGATGCGCGTCAGCCATTGCGTACGTGACATGTGATCTCCCCGTGTGGTCGAGCCGGTCAGTCGAGCTCGCAGTAGAACTTCCCGGATTGGTGCTCTCCCCGGCAGAGATCGATGCCGTCACCGCCGTCGAGGATGAACGACCCGTAGAGGCGGTCGTTGGCGCCGCCCCCGGAGATGTCGTCGAGGCCGTAGGTGCCGCGCAACACGTTGGGGTCGTAGTTGCCCTTGATCGCGTCGCCGCCCCGGCCGCCGGTCAGGTCCTCGACGTCCGCCGAGATCGTGTCCTTCTCGTAGGAGACGAACCGGTAGCCGGTGTCCGGCTCGTCCGCGTTCGGGTACCAGTTGGACGCGCCGTCGTCGCCGGTCCGCCCGTCGTTGCTGATGTAGAGGTTCTCGGTCCGCTTCTCGTAGGTGACCAGGTCCTGGCCGGCGCCGCCGACGAAGAGGTCCGAGTCGGTGCCGATGCGCACGTTCTGGTCGAACGTGTCGTTGCCGGTGCCGCCGTACTCCCTGTCGTTGCCGCGGTCGCCGACGAGCCGGTCGTTGCCGGCCTCGCCGTAGAGCCCGTCGTCGCCGGCGCCGCCGTCGAGGTGGTCGTTGCCGTCGGCGGCGTAGAGCAGGTCGTTGCCGTCGTTGCCGAAGAGGCGGTCGTTGCCGCTGCCGCCCCACAGCTTGTCGTTGCCGGTGCCCGCGACGAGCCGGTCGTGGCCCGCGCCGCCGTCGAGGGAGTCGTTACCGGAGTCGGCGTTCAAAGTGTCGTTGCCGTCGCCGCCGACGACCCGGTCGTCGCCGGAGCCGCCGCTGAGGGTGTCGTTGCCGGAACCGCCGTAGACCTTGTCGTTGCCGGTCTGGGCGCCGATCCGGTCGTTACCCGAGCCGCCGTCGACGATGTCGTGGCCGGAGCCGCCGTCGAGGCTGTCGTGGCCGGCGCCGCCCCAGATCCGGTCGTTGCCGGAGTCGCCGACGAGCCGGTCGTTGCCGCTGCCGCCGGTGATCCGGTCGTTGCCGGGGCCGGCCGAGACGGTGGTCCTGATGCTCGTCCTGTTGACCAGGGTGTCGTTGCCGTCGTACAGGTAGGCGGCGACCTCGGCCGGGTTCTTCTTCGTGGTGCAGCGGACCTTGGTCCGGTCGCCCTTGACGGCCTTGCAGCCCTTACCCGGCTTGATCTTGACGCGGTCGTCGATGGTGACCGTGCGGCCGGAGCGGGTGATCGTGACGCTGTTGCCGCGCTCGACCGCCGCCTTGAAGGTGATCCTGCTGCCGGACACCGAGGCGGTGCCGGTGCTCGCGGCGAGCGCCGGAGCGCCAACGGCGCCGACCGCGACCGTGGTGAAGAGGACGACGCCTGCACGCGTCAGCCGCTGTGGACGAGACAAAGAATTCTCCCCGTGGATCGAAGTGTGGAGGGGCGGGCGTCAGCTCTCGGATACCTGACGGCACCCGGTGGCCGTGTCGCCCGGGAACAGGACGCAGAAGCTGCCGTCTTTCAGCACATCCGGGTCGTCGTCGTCGCCGCCGTTGAGGGTGGCGTAGCCCTGGAGCTGGTCGGCGCCGTCGTCGCCGAAGAGAGTCATGTAACCGAAGCCGGCGTCCTCCGCCAGGGACAGGCGGTCGTCTCCGCCGCCGCCGTGGATCTCGCTGCCGTTCCAGTAGTCGTTCGTCCGGCCGACCAGCACGTCGTCGTAGCGCGACCCGTCGATGCTGTTCACACCGGTGACGTGATCGCCTTCGCCCTTCTGGCCGTCCTGGCCGTACCCGTTCTCCGGGTCGACCGTGACCGGGCCGTCGGCGTACTCGTAGGAGACGTAGGAGGAGATGCCATATCCGTCGTTGCCGACGATGACGTCGGCGCCGACCGGCCGGGGCGTGCTCGACGCGGTGTCGTAGTCGCCGTAGAAGGCATTGTGGCCGATGCCGGCCTCGAGCCGGTCGTTGCCCGGGCCGCCGACCAGCCGGTTCCGGGTGACCATATCGCCATCGCGGTATTCGCCCTCGTCCCCGGGGCCGCCGCCGTCGATCAGGTCGTCGCCGGCGCCACCGTAGAGCCGGTCACTGCCCGCGCTGCCGAAGAGGCGGTCGTCGTTCGGCCCGCCGGTGATGGTGTCGTCGCCGCGGCCGCCGACCAGGCCCTCGACGTCGGTGGCGATGGTGTCGTGCTCCACCGGTGCCCAGGCCTTGCCGTTCCAGCCGAGCGCGCCGTCGTTGCGGGCGACGCCGTCGTTGCTCAACGCGAGAGGAGCCTGCCGCCCGACGTAGCTGACCTCGTCCGTGCCGGCGTTCCCGGCGAGCAGGTCGGCGTCGGTCCCGGTGACGTGAATCTGCTGGAACCGGTCGTCGCCCGCGCCGCCGTACTCCCGGTCGTCGCCACGGTCACCGGTCAGGGTGTCGTTCCCGTTGTCGCCGTAGAGGGTGTCGTTGCCGGCACCGCCGTCGAGCAGGTCGTTGTGGTCGCCGCCGTAGAGTCTGTCGTGGCCGTCGTTGGCGTAGAGGCGGTCGTTGCCGGTGCTGCCGTAAAGCTTGTCGTTGCCGGCGCCGCCGAGGATGCGGTCGTTGCCGGTGCCGCCGTCGAGGCTGTCGTCGCCGGCGTCGCCGTTGATGGTGTCGTTGCCGGCGTAGCCGACGATCCGGTCGTTGCCGGTGCCGCCGGTCAGGGTTTCGTGGCCGCTGCCGCCGTGGATGGAATCGTTGCCGTCCTCGCCGGCCAGGGTGTTGGTGCCGGTGCTGCCGTAGATCTTGTCGTGGCCGGATCCGCCCTTGACGCGGTCGTTGCCAGTGCCGCCGTCGAGGCTGTCGTCGCCGGCGGCGCCCCAGATCTGGTCGTTGCCGGAGTCGCCGACGAGGCGGTCCGCGGCCGAACCGCCGGTGATCCGGTCGTCGCCGCTGCCGCCGTACGCATAGATCTTGATGTTGGTCTTGTTGGCGAGGGCGTCGTTCCGGTCGCCGAGCGAAACCTTGAGCGAGGTCGGATTCTTCTTGGTGGTGCAGCGGACCTTGGTCTTGTCACCCTTGACGGGCTTGCACCCCTTGCCGGCCTTGACGGCGACCCGGTCGTTGATCGTGATGGTGCGGCCGGAACGGGTCAGGCCGATCGAGTTGGCCTGACCGGAACCCGCCTTGAACGTGACGATGGTGCCGGAGACCGAGGCGGTGCCGGTCGTCGCGGCGAAGGCCGGCGCTCCCACGGCCCCGGCCGCGATCGTGGTCAGGAGGATGACACCGATCCGCGCTATTGATTTCCCCACATCGATTGAGATGCCGGGAAACGCTCTTCAGTTGTGTGACCTGGATCACCCCTCGGGGCGGTTGAGCAGAGCCACCGCTATCGAGTGCACGGCGTCCAGGCCCGCCGGGTCGGCGAGAGGCGCCTTCCCGCCGGTCACGGCGTACCACTCGTCGGCGTCCTTGTACTGCACGCGCAGCACCACGTCGCCGCCGGCCATCTCGGTGCGCAGCGTCAGGTCGCCGGTCACGACGCCGACCTCGTCGGTCATGACGCCGCCCGGGCCGGGCACGATGTCGGTGGTGCGAGAGGCTGTTTCCTCTGACATCAGCAGGTCTCCAGCATGTCGGTGAGAGCCTCCTTCTCCTTCTCGGTGACGGTCAGCTCCCAGTAGCTCTTCACGGTTACCCAGTCGACGGCGTACTCGCACCAGTTGTCCCGGGCCGGCGGCTTCCAGGTCGACGGGTCCTGGTCGCCCTTCGACCGGTTCGAGGTGGCCGACACGGCGAGCAGCTGCGGCCGGTCCAGGTCGTTGGCGAAGTCGCCGCGCTTGTCGTCGTCCCACTTCGCGGCCCCGGAACGCCAGGCGTTCGCGAGCGGGACCGTGTGGTCGATGTCCACCTTGGTCGGCGAGTCGAGGGTCTTGTCGTCGTAGAGGCTGTGCCAGGTGCCGGCCACGACGTTGCAGCCGGAGAGCTTCACCTTCTCGCCGTCGCGCTCCAGCACCGAGTCGCGGACGTCGCAGTTCGAGCCGGTGTCCCGCCAGTGCGGGAACTTCTCCCGGGAGTAGCCGCGCATGCTGGCGGCCTTGGCGATGGTGAGGGCGTCGAGCTCGGTGCGGGCCTGATCGGCGTTCTGCACCGGAGTGGACGAACCCGGGTCGCCGGCGTCGACGACTTCACAACCGGTGAGAGCGAGGGTGGCGGTCAGAACCAGGGGGGCGATGAAACGTGGCACACCGCCAGCCTAGGTGCGGAACCCGCGTGCCGCCCGGCGGGCGGCACGCGGGGGAGTGAGTGACTACCGCGCGCGGTTGACCGCGCTGGTCACCGCTTTGATGGACGCGCTCACGATGTTGGCGTCGATCCCGACACCCCAGTAGGACTGGTCGCCGACCTGCACCTCGACGTAGGCGGCGGCCTGCGCGTCGCCACCCGAGGTGAGCGCGTGCTCCTGGTAGTCCAGGACCCGGGCGCTGATCCCCAGCGGCTCGACGGCCTGCACGAACGCGGCGATCGGGCCGTTGCCGACACCGGCCAGCGGGCGGCGCACGCCACGGTGGAAGACCTCGACGTCGATCTCGACCTTGCCGTCGACCGTCGCGGTGCTGTAGTTCTCCACCGTGAACGCCGGAGTGGACTGGTGCTCCACCAGGTATTCGCCGGCGAAGATGTCCCACATCTGCTGCGGGCCGACCTCGCCGCCCTCCTCGTCGGTGTGGTGCTGCACGACGCCGGAGAACTCGATCTGCAGCCGGCGCGGCAGGTCGAGCTTGTGCTCCTCCTTCATGATGTACGCCACCCCGCCCTTGCCGGACTGCGAGTTGACCCGGATGACCGCCTCGTAGGTGCGGCCCACGTCCTTCGGGTCGATCGGCAGGTAGGGCACGCCCCACGTGAAGGAGTCGATCTCGACGCCGGCCGCGTCGGCGTCGGCCTGGAGAGCCGTGAAGCCCTTCTTGATCGCGTCCTGGTGCGAGCCGGAGAACGCGGTGTAGACCAGGTCGCCCGCGTACGGATGGCGCTCGTGCACCGGGAGCTGGTTGCAGTACTCGACGGTCCGCTTGATCTCGTCGATGTTGGCGAAGTCCACCTGCGGGTCGATGCCCTGGGAGAACAGGTTCAGCCCCAGGGTGACCAGGTCGACGTTGCCGGTGCGCTCGCCGTTGCCGAACAGGCAGCCCTCGATCCGGTCGGCGCCGGCCAGCAGGCCCAGCTCGGCGGCGGCCACCGCGGTGCCGCGGTCGTTGTGCGGGTGCAGGCTCAGCACCACGCTGTCGCGCCGGGGCAGGTTGCGGTGCATCCACTCGATGGAGTCGGCGTAGACGTTCGGCGTCGCCATCTCGACGGTGGCCGGCAGGTTGATGATCAGCGGCCGGTCCGGGGTCGGGTCGATCACGTCGATCACCGCGGAGCAGATCTCCAGCGCGTAGTCCAGCTCGGTTCCGGTGTAGGACTCCGGCGAGTATTCGTAGAAGATCTCGGTGTCCGGCGTGTGGATCTCGGCGTACTTCTGGCAGAGCCGGGCGCCGGTCGTCGCGATGTCGGTGATGCCGTCCTTGTCCAGGCCGAACACCACGCGCCGCTGCAGCGTCGAGGTCGAGTTGTAGAAGTGCACGATGGCGCGCTTGGCGCCGCGGATCGACTCGAAGGTCCGGTCGATCAGGTGCTCCCGGCACTGCACCAGCACCTGGATGGTGACGTCGTCCGGGATCAGGTCCTGCTCGATGAGCTGGCGTACGAAGTCGTAGTCGGTCTGGCTGGCCGCCGGGAAGCCGACCTCGATCTCCTTGTACCCCATCTTCACCAGCAGCATGAACATGCGCTTCTTGCGTTCCGGGGACATCGGGTCGATCAGCGCCTGGTTGCCGTCGCGCAGGTCGACCGCGCACCAGCGGGGGGCGGTCTCGACCACGCGGGACGGCCACTGGCGGTCGGTCAGCGGGACGCTGAACTGTTTCTGGTATGCCTCGTAGCGCTGGAAGGGCATGGCGCTCGGACGCTGGGTCTTGAAGGCATCGGACATGTGACTGCTCCAGTCAGGACGAAGACGAGCAGGCGGCGCGCGTCACCTCCGCGACGAGGTGCCGGCCTGGAATGGGGCCTCGTCGCGGCAGCGAAGAAGAAGGCTCACCTGCCACATGTCGCCACCGACGTTACGTGATCTGTTTCGAGAGGGCTAATGGAACGACCGGATCGTGGGAAGTGTGACTCAACCCTGCGCCGAGGGTTGCACGGCCGGCGGGGCGTCCATCGTCAGTGGGGCCGCGTTCACGACCGGGCCGGGGAGCTGGACGGTGGCCGGGGCGGCGACCTGCTTCACGAACTTCAGCACCCCGAAGTTCACCCGGGCCGCGGTCAGCAGCCCGTCCGCCGCGTAGCAGTAGATGCCGACGTCGACCGGGGCGTCGAGGGAGGCCGAGACCGAGTCGACCGAGTAGCAGGAGCCCTGCGCGCCCTCCAGCGGGCGGACCGCGGAGACGGCGAGCGCCTCGTGCCGGTCGGTGAACGCGGGCAGCCACTGCCGGAACAGGCGCTGCACCTTCGGGTCGTACCGGCCGGGGACCTTGTCGCCCTTCTCGGCGACCACGACGCAGGAGGCGTTCAGGCCGAGCGAGCACTGGTGCAGCCCGGCGGCGGTCCGCACGATCGCGACGTCGGTCGTCCCGGCCCGCGCGCCGCGCGGGATGTCGACCCGCCAGGTGCCGTCGTTCGCCACCATCGCGATGACGTTGCGCGGCTGGCCGTCGCCGACCTCCCAGGTGTAGAGCGCGGCGTAGCGCCGGTCCAGGGCGAGGGCGGCCAGGCCGGCCAGCGCGTCGCCGGCATCCGTGCCGGGGCCCTGGCTCGCGGCCGGCCGGGACGCCGACGGGCTGGGCGCCGCCTCCGGCTCGTCGCCGGAGCAGCCCGCGGTCAGGCCCAGCGCCAGCAGCGTGACGATAAACGCGAAACGGCGCATCGGGTCATTCTGGCCGGACGCGAGCGGCAGGCCGCGCCAGGGGATCGGCGTGTCGCGCAGACGGTGGCCGGAATCTGGGATCGCATGTCGAGCAGCCGTGGCCCCGCGGCTAGGGTGGTCAGGACTGCCCTGGAAGGAATGGTTTTGCCGTGGCTCTAGTCGTGCAGAAGTACGGTGGCTCCTCGGTCGCGACGGCCGAGCGCATCAAGCGCGTTGCCGAGCGCATCGTGGCCGCTCGCAAGGCCGGCGACGACGTCGTCGTCGTGGTCTCCGCGATGGGTGACACCACCGACGAGCTCGTCGACCTGGCGAACCAGGTGAGCCCCCTGCCGCCGGGCCGCGAGATGGACATGCTGCTCACCGCGGGCGAGCGGATCTCGATGGCGCTGCTCGCCATGGCGATCCACAACCTGGGGTACGAAGCGCGGTCCTACACCGGCTCGCAGGCCGGCGTGCTGACCACCTCGACGCACGGCAAGGCCCGGATCATCGACGTGACGCCCGGCCGGCTCCGGACCGCGCTCGACGAGGGCGCCATCGCGATCGTCGCCGGCTTCCAGGGCGTCTCGCAGGACACCAAGGACATCACCACCCTGGGCCGCGGTGGCTCGGACACCACGGCGGTGGCCCTGGCCGCGGCCCTGCACGCCGACGTCTGCGAGATCTACACCGACGTGGACGGCGTCTTCACGGCCGACCCGCGCATCGTGCCGAACGCCAAACACATCAAGCAGATCACGTACGAGGAGATGCTCGAGCTGGCGGCCGGCGGGGCAAAGGTGCTGATGTTGCGATGCGTGGAGTACGCGCGCCGTTTCAAGGTGCCGATCCACGTACGCTCGTCGTACTCGAACAAAGAAGGCACGCTCGTCACCGGATCGATGGAGGACCCTGACGTGGAGCAAGCATTGATCACCGGGGTCGCGCACGAGCGCAGCGATGCCAAGATCACGATCGTCGGCGTGCCGGACGAGCCGGGCGCGGCCGGCCGGATCTTCGAGACGGTCGCCCAGGCCGAGATCAACATCGACATGATCGTGCAGAACGTGTCGACCGAGGGCACCGGCCGCACCGACATCTCGTTCACCCTGCCGAAGGCCGACGGCCAGAGCGCCATGACCGCCCTTGACAAGATCAAGGACCAGATCAAGTTCAAGAGCCTGCTCTTCGACGACCACGTCGGCAAGGTCTCGCTGATCGGCGCCGGCATGCGCTCGCACCCGGGCGTCGCGGCCGAGTTCTTCGCCTGCATCGGCGCCGCCGGCGTCAACATCGAGATGATCTCCACCTCGGAGATCCGGGTCTCGGTCGTCTGCCGTGACACCGACCTCGACACCGCGGTGCGCGCCGTCCACGACCAGTTCGACCTTGGTGGGTCCGAGGAGGCCGTCGTCTACGCGGGCACCGGCCGGTAAGCCGGCCGATGGCGAAGCCCACGCTCGCCGTCGTCGGAGCCACCGGCTCCGTCGGTTCCGTCATGCTCGAGCTGCTCTCGTCCCGGCGCAACGTCTGGGGCGAGATCCGGCTGCTCGCGTCGGCCCGGTCCGCCGGCAAGGTGCTCACCTGCCGGGGCGAAGACCTCGGCGTACGGGAACTGACCGCCGACTCCTTCGACGGCGTCGACGTGGCGATGTTCGACGTCCCCGACGCCGTGTCGGCGCAGTGGGCGCCCATCGCGGCGGCTAGGGGCGTCACCGTCGTCGACAACTCGTCCGCCTTCCGGATGGAGGCGGACGTGCCGCTCGTGGTGCCCGAGGTGAACCGTGAGGTCCTCCCGTACCGCCCTCGCGGCATCGTGTCGAGCGCCAACTGCACCACCGCTGCGATGATCATGGCGGTCGCGCCGCTGCACCACGAGTTCGGCCTGCGCGAACTCGTCCTGGCGTCCTACCAGTCCGCGTCCGGCGCCGGACAGTACGGCGTGGACACCCTGCACGACCAGCTCACCAAGGTGGCCGGCGACCGGCTGCTCGGCTCCCGCCCGGGCAACGTCCGGCAGGCGGTCGGCGACGATCTGGGCCCGTTCCCGGCGCCGCTCGCGCTCAACGTGGTGCCCTGGTCCGGTGATCTCGCGGCGTCCGGATGGTCCTCCGAGGAGCTGAAGCTCCGCAACGAGTCCCGCAAGATCCTCGGGCTGCCCGCGTTGAAGGTCTCGGCCACATGCGTACGCGTCCCGGTCGTCACCGGCCACTCGATCGCCGTGCACGCGGTCTTCGCGGCCGAGGTGACCGCCGACGCGGCCCGTCAGGTGCTGCGCAACGCGCCCGGCGTCATCGTGGTCGACGACCCCGAATCCGGCGAGTTCCCGATGCCGATCGACGCGGTCGGCACCGACCCGTCCTGGGTGGGCCGGATCCGCCGCGCCATGGACGACCCGCGAGCCCTCTCCTTCTTCGTAACCGGCGACAACATGCGCAAGGGCGCCGCCCTCAATACAGTCCAGATAGCCGAACTCCTGGCCGCCGAGCTCGAAAAGACAGCCGACAAGTAACCCGCCCTCGGCCCAGCGCGCGCCCCGCCCGCCCACCGCGCCCGCCCACCCTCGATCTTGTGAATCCCCGCAGGCCCGTTCCCGCAGAACTCCACAAGATCGCCGAGCTGCTGGCCGCCGAGCCCACCGCCCTCTAGCCGCGCTGCCCAGTGCAGCGCCCTCCGCGTGCCGCGCTGCCCAGCGCCGAGCCCTCCCATCCGCGATCTTGTGAATCTGTGCAGGACCGTTCCTGCAGAGATTCACAAGATCGCCGAATGGCCAGCCGCCAAGCTCACGCCCAGCCGCGATCTTGTGGATTCGCGCAGTGCCGTTGCCGCGGTAATCCACAAGATCGCCGAAGTTTCGGCCGCCGAGCTCGCCGCCCTCTAGCCGCGCTGCCCAGCGCCGTGCCCTTCCAGCGCCGCGCTGCCCAGCGCCGAGCCGTTCTAGCCGCGATCTTGTGAATCTGTGCAGGACCGTTCCTGCAGAGACTCACAAGATTGCCGAATGGCTGGCCGCCAAGCTCACGCCCAGCCGCGATCTTGTGATTCTGTGCAGGAACGGTCCAGCAGGGATTCACAAGATCGCGGGAGCTGGGAGCTGGGAGCTGGGAGCTGGGAGCTGAGGGCTGAGGGCTGGGAACTGGCGGCTGAGGGCTGCGAGTTGGGAGCGGGGAGCCGGGAGCTGCGCGCCGGGAGGGATGGGGCTCAGGCGACCGCGTCGAGGTCGGCTCTGGTCAGCAGGGCACGCAGGGTGATGCCCTCGGCGGCCAGTGCGGCCGCTCCGCCCTCCTGGCGGTCGATCACGCAGACCGCGTGGTCCACGTGCGCGCCGAGGCGTCGCAGGTCGTTCGTGGAGAGGACGACCTGGCCGCCCGACGTCACCACGTCCTCGACGATCAGGACGCGCCGGCCGGCCACTTCGGCGCCCTCGGCGAGGCGAGCGGTGCCGTACTGCTTGGCCTGTTTGCGGACGAAGGCGGTGGGCAGCTTGGCGTGCCGGGCCAGGGCTGTGACGACCGCGATGCCGCCCATCTCCAGGCCGGCGAGGACCTCGGTGCCCTCCGGGATCAGCACGGCCAGCTGTTCGGCCAGCTTGTCGAGGAGCACCGGGTCGGCCTCGAACTGGTACTTGTCGAAGTATTCGGTCGCGGTGCGGCCGGAGCGCAGGGTGAATTCGCCGGTCAGCCGGCTCACGCCGCGAACCTGCCGGGCAAGGTCGGAGTCAGTCACAAGGACTCAGCTTGTCACATCACGTTTCCAGCACGACCGTCACCCGTAGGCGTACTCGCTTGCCGCAATACCGCAAAGTATGTCCTTTTGGGGTACTTTTCGCCTAATTAGTGGCTTGTGCCCGGAAGGAAAGTTCTGTGACACCCTTCGCGATGCTCTTCCTGCTCGCCCTCGCCGGTTCCTCGTGCTTCGCGCTGGGCCGTGCCCTCGGCCGTGGCGAACGATACGAGCGCGGCTACCGCGAGGGCTTCCGCGACGGCGAGACCGGCTCCCTGGCGCGCGCGACCCGTCTCATGCAGCTCGGCGACCGGCCCTCGGTGGCGCCCGCGGTCGAGCAGATGATCGGTCCCTACGCGGTGCCGCAGCAGGTGGCCCCCCGCGGCATGCCGGTCCGCCCGCAGCTGGCCCTTTAGAAGATCTTTTCAGGGGTACGAGGGACGACGCCGTCCCCGCCGCACCGGGAACGAACCCGGTGCGGCGGGAGCGGCGTCGTTCCCGCGTACGCCGAAGGAAGCGCAAGAAATGCGGAAGGCCCGGCCACCGCGAGCGGTGAACCGGGCCTACCAGCAACTACGTGGTCGGGGTGGCGGGATTTGAACCCACGGCCTCTTCGTCCCGAACGAAGCGCGCTACCAAGCTGCGCCACACCCCGAGCTGCGAGAGAAATACTATCCGACTCTCCCGCATCCGCGAAAACGGGTACCCCCTCTTCGCAAAACCGCAGGTCAGCGCGGGATGAGCGTGAGCAGGGAGGCCTCCGGGCGGCAGGAGAAGCGGATCGGGGCGGTGGGGTGCGTGCCCAATCCGGCCGAGACGTGCAGCCAGGAGTCCGAGCCGGGCCAGCGGTGCAGGCCCTTCGCCATCGAGTGCGGCAGGTCGCAGTTCGTGGTGAGCGCGCCGTAGAACGGGACGCAGACCTGGCCGCCGTGGGTGTGACCGGCGAGGAGCAGGTCGAAGCCGTCGGCCGCCATGGCGTCGAGGACCCGGGAGGCGGGGGTGTGCGTGACGCCGAGGTGCAGGTCGGCGCCGGAGCTGATCGGGCCGGCCACCGAGGCGTAGTCGTCCTGCTCGATGTGGGGGTCGTCGACGCCGGCCAGCTCGATCGAGCGGCCGCCCGCCTTCAGCACCGTGCGCGCGTTGTTCAGGTCGGCCCAGCCGGCGTCCACGAGCGCGGCCCGCAGGTCCTCGGTGGGCAGGTCGTTGCCCTGCACGTATTCGCGCTCGCCGGGCAGCACGTAGCGCAGCGGGTTCTTGAAGACCGGGCCCTTGTAGTCGTTCGAGCCGAAGACGAACGCGCCCGGCAGGTCGAGGAACGGCTCCAGGGCGCGCAGCACGCCCGGCACCGCGTGCGGCGAGGACAGGTTGTCACCGGTGTTGATCACCAGGTCGGGGTCGGTGCCGATCAGCGCGGCCACGAAGTCCTGCTTGCGCCGCTGGTCCGGCATCATGTGCAGGTCGGAGATGTGCAGGATGCGCAGCGGCTCGGCATCCGGCTCGAGCACCGGCACGTCGAACCGGCGCAGCGTGAAGAGGTTGCGCTCGATGAGGGAGGCATAGGCGAACGTCGCGCCGCCGGCGGCGGTCAGCGCGGCTGCGGCGGTGATAAAGGAGCGCTTACGCATGACGGCAAGGGTAGTTTCTCCGTCCATGGGAACGCTGAAAGACCGCCTGACCGATGACCTGCACACCGCCATGAAGGCCCGCGACGAGCTGACCACCTCCACGCTGCGGATGGCGCTGTCCGCCGTGCGCACCGCCGAGGTGGCCGGCGACGAGGCCCGCGACCTCTCCGACGACGAGGTGCTGGCGGTGCTCACCAAGGAGGCGAAGAAGCGCCGCGAGGCCGCTGCCGCCTTCTCCGGGGCGGGCCGCGCCGACCAGGCGGCGAAGGAGACCGCCGAGGGCGAGGTGCTCGACCGCTACCTGCCGAAGCAGCTCACCGACGCGGAGATCGCCGAGATCGTGGCGGAGGCGCTGGCGGCCGGCGGGTTCACCGGCAAGGCGCAGATGGGACCGGCCATGAAGGCGGCCCAGGCGGCCGTGGCGGGCCGCGCCGAGGGCGGCCGGGTGGCTGCCGAGGTCCGGCGCCTGCTCGCCTGAGAGGCGAAATGGAACGGGCGGGAGATCATCGCGATCTCCCGCCCGTTTCTCATGCCCTGCCGGTCAGTTGCCGGGGCCGTCGTTGTCGCCCGGCCGATCCGGTTCCTCGCCGTCCTCCGGCTTCTCCGGCTTGTCCTGCTTGCCGTTGCTGATCTCGAGGACGACGACGCCGCCCTTGATCGTCCGGCCGGACGGGTTGGTGCCCGCCACGGTGCCGGCCGGGCACTTCGAGTCGACCGTCGAGCCGGTCGAGACCGAGAAGCCCTGGCCCTCCAGCCGGTCGCGGGCCGCGCCGACCGAGTCACAGGTCACGTCGGCGATCGAGCGCTGGTCGCCGTACGCGATCTTCGTGCTCGACGGCTTCTTGAACTGGACCTTCGGCTTGCCCTTCATGAAGTTCGCGACCGTGTACTGCACCGCCGGGTTGATGATCGGGTGCGACATGTGGTCCTTGTGGTCCGGGTAGTCCGGGTTGACCATGTAGCCCGCCACCACGATCGAGGTGGTGCCGACGATCAGCGACGCGGTCTTGTCGGCGTCGGTGGTGCCGGACTTGCCGAACACCGGGTGGCCGACGATGCCCTTGGTCGGGCCGGCGGTCGCGCCGTTGCAGGCGCCCATCTGCGCCGAGTCGCCGACCGGGCAGCGAGCCGCGTCGAGGGCGGCCCGGGCCACGTCCTTCGTGGTGGCGCGGATGCAGTGCGGCTTGCCGACGTCGATCTTCTCGCCGTCCTTGGTGGTGATCTGCTCGACCGGGGTCGGTTCGCAGTACATGCCGTCACCGGCCAGCGTGGCGTAGGCGTTCGCCATGTCGAGCGGCGTGGACGCGGTCACACCGAGGGAGAAGGCGCCCCACTGCTCGACGCCGCCCTCCTTGGTCGTCATGCGCGCGTCGTTCGGCTCGCGGAACTGCACGCCGAAGCGCTTGGCGACGGCCACCACCTTGTCGGTGCCGACCCGCTCCTGGAGCGGGATGAAGTACGTGTTGATCGACTTCGCGAAGGCGGACCACATCGTGTAGACGCCGGCGCCGCCGCCACCCGAGTTCTTCGGGCAGTAGAAGTGGGTGCCCTTGCAGGCCGCGGACGAGCCGCGCTGCACGATGTAACCCGACTTGTACTGCTTCTCCGCCTTGATCGTGGTGCCGAGCGGGAGACCCGCCTCCAGGCCCGCGATGATCGGGAAGATCTTGAACACCGAGCCGGCCTGGTAGCCGGTGATGTCGCCGCCGCCGGTCAGCAGCGGGTTGGTGGTGTTCGGGTAGGTGCCGCGGATCTTCTTGGCCGCCTTCTTCGGGTCCGAGGAGATCTTGTTCTGCGGGTTGTCCGGGTCGTCGAGCTTGTACTTCCGGTTCGTCGCGAGCAGCCGCACCTTGCCGGTGCCGGGCTGGATGCCGGCCAGCAGCAGGGCGTTCTTGTTGTTGTCCGACTGCCGCTCGGTGATCTCCTTGCGCGCGCCGGCCTGGCCCTTGAGGTCGAGCGTGGTGACGACGCGGTAGCCACCGCTCTTCAGCCGGCGCTCACGGTCGTACTCGGTCGCGCCGAAGGCCTCCTGGCCCAGCCACCAGCGGTAGAAGTAGTCGCAGAAGAAGCCCCAGTTGTTCTTGGCGACCCAGGCGCAGCCGTTGCCGACCGGCTTGACCTTGGTGGGGATCTTCTCCTTCTTCGCCTTGTCGGCGTCGGCCTGCGTGATCATCCCGAGCGTGACCATGCCGGGGATGATGTAGTTGTCGCGGCGGTCGAGGATCTGCTCGTGGCCCGACGGGAGGGTCGGGTTGAAGCTGCTCGGCGCCTTCACCATGCCGGCGAGCATTGCGGACTCGGCGATCGACAGGTCCTTCGGCTTCTTGTTGAAGTAGACCTGGCTCGCGGCGAAGACGCCGTAGGCCTGGTTGCCGAAGGGCGCGATGTTGAGGTAGCGCTCGAGGATCTGCTCCTTGGTGAGCTGCTTCTCCACCTGGAGCGCGTATTTCATCTCGGTGACCTTGCGCTTCGGGCTGTCCTTCGTCGCGTCGATCACCTCCTGCGGGTTCGTCGCCGAGTAGGCCAGCGACATGCGCACGTACTGCATGGTGAGGGTCGACGCGCCCTGCTGGGCGCCGCCCTGACTGTTGCCCACGAATGCCCGGGCGACGCCCTTGAGGTCGACGCCGTTGTGCTCGTAGAACTTCCGGTCCTCGGCAGCGAGGATCGCGTTCTGCATGTTCTTGGAGATGTCCTTCAGCGGAACGTCGCTGCGGAACTCGTCGTAGAACTGCGAGATCTGGGTGCGCCCGTCGGACGCGTAGATCCGGGTGATCTGCGGTGAACTGAAGTCCTTGAGCTCACTGGGCAGGTTCGCGAAGCCCTGACCGCCGGCTTTGGCGGCCAGTCCGGTCATCGCCGCGGCCGGGAAAGCGGCGGCGGCCACGACCACGCCGGCCAGCAGGCCGCATATCAACAGCGAGGTCGCGTTCGTGAAGATGTTGTGATCGCGTCTGCGAAGCCAGGAGGTCACCCGAGCAGGGTACGCGAACAGTGCACGCGACCGCCCGGCGAGAAGGCCCCTCTCGCCCGATATGAGTGTGACCCGTCACCCCGCTCGGCGGAGTGTTTTTCGGCTTCTGCACCAAAGATACCCCCGTTCGGTTACCCGGCCCTGGCCGCTATGCCCGGAACTACCGAGCTATACGTATTTGAGGGACAACGTTGCGTAATCGACCAACTACGGAGCATGATGGTCCGGCGAGACATCGCAGAGGGCGTCCGCGTGGATGGGGGACATCGGCCACGGACGCCGGGGGGAAACAAGGGGGGACGTTTACCGATGGGGATGATCAGCGACTGGCCCAGCATGGCGGCGTGTCAGAGTGGCGACCCTGACGCGTTGTTCGTGCAGGGCGCTGAGCAGAACGTGGCGAAGAGGATCTGCCGCAGCTGCCCGGTCCGCTACGAGTGCCTCGCCGACGCCCTGGACAACCGCATCGAGTTCGGCGTCTGGGGAGGCATGACGGAACGCGAGCGGCGGGCGCTCCTGCGCCGCCACCCGCACGTGGCCAGCTGGCGGAAGACCTTCGAGGCAGCTCTGAAGGAGAAGGGCGCCGACAAGGTGCTCGTCTCCAGCTGATCCGTGACAGCGGTGCTCGCGACTGAAGATCAAGCAGCCGGTCTCGCGAGCAGCGCTCCGATCGTTCGCAGCCCGTCGACGTCGTGGACGTCGGCGGGCTGTGCCGCGACGGCGGTCGCCGGCACCCGGGGGAACGCGTCGGTGAACGTCGCGGCCACCCGGACCTCCCGCTCGGTCTGCCGCAGCAGGCCCGCGTGGATGCGCAGCACGTCGGCGGTCACCGCCTGATCCCCGGCCGCCTCCAGCTCCGCCGCGGCGGCCTCGGCCTGCTCGGCCGTGACCCCGGCCGGCTCGGCCTGGTGCATCCGGTTCAGGACCAGCCCGCTCAGCGGCATCCGCTCGGTCACCAGGCGCTCGGCGAAGTACGCCGCCTCCCGCACGGCGTCCCGCTCGGGCGCCGCGACGAGCAGGAACGCGGTCTGCGGGTCCTGCAGGATCCGGTACGTCTGGTCGGCGCGCTGCCGGAAGCCGCCGAACATCGAGTCGAGCGCCGCCACGAAGCCGGAGAGGTCGGTCAGCAGCTGCGCGCCCAGGATCTTCTGCACGGTCCGGGAGAACAGCCCGAACGACGCGGTGACCAGGCTGAACATGCTCTTGCCGCCGGCCCGCGCCGGGGCCAGCAGCATCCGCAGCATCCGGCCGTCGAGGAACCGGGAGAGGCGGGCCGGCGCGTCCAGGAAGTCGAGCGCCGAGCGCGACGGCGGGGTGTCGACGACGATCAGGTCCCACTCGTCGGCGGCCCGCAGCTGGCCCAGCTTCTCCATCGCCATGTATTCCTGCGTGCCGGCGAAGGTCGAGCTCATGGCCTGGTAGAAGGGGTTCGCGAAGATCTCCGCGGCGCGCTCCGGGCGGGTGTGCTGCTCCACCACCTCGTCGAAGGTGCGCTTCATGTCGAGCATCATGGCGTGCAGCTCGCCGCCGCTCGCCGGGTCGATGCCCTTCACCTGGCGGGGCGTGTTGTCCAGCTCGGTGAGGCCCATCGACTGGGCGAGCCGGCGGGCCGGATCGATGGTGAGCACCACCGTCCGGCGCCCGTGCACCTCCGCGGCGCGCAGCCCGAGGGCGGCGGCGGTGGTGGTCTTGCCGACGCCGCCGGAGCCGCAGCACACCACGATGCGGATGGCCGGATCGGAGAGCAGGCCGTCGACGTCGAGCCGTGGAGCGGTCAGGTCAGCCACCGTTCCAGGGTAGTGCGTCTTGATCCGGGGAAGCCGGGATCACGAGCGGAGAAGCCGTCCGGCCAGATCCTGCAGACCGGCCAGGTCGATCCCGCCGGGCAGCAGCGGCAGCTCCACCATCGGGCGGCCCAGCTCGGCCAGCTCGACCCGCAGCGACTCCTCCAGCTCGCGCCGGGTCAGGTGGGCCTGGGCCTCCGCGGTGAGTTGGCTCACCGTGGCCGCCGAGGACGGCAGGCCGGCCGCCGCGAGACCGCGTTTGACCTCCGCCTTGGTCACCTTGCCGGCCGGCAGCAGGGGCGGCCGGCTGCCGTTCACGACGACCCGGCCGACCGGGATGTGCAGCGCGGTGAGCTCGGCGATCGCGTCGAGGCTCTCCTGCACCGGCATCTCCTCGAGGAGCGTCACCACGTGCACCGCGGTCATCGGCGAGCGCAGCAGCGAGGCGACGCCGTCGCTCTGCGTCTTGATCGGACCGACCTTGGCGAGCCGCGCGGTCTCGGCCGTGACGTTGAGGAACCGGCCGACCCGGCCGGTCGGCGGCGCGTCCAGGATCACCGCGTCGTAGAACCGGCGGCCGTCCTGGCTTCGGGTGGTGGCCTCCTTCACCTTGCCGGTGAGCAGCACGTCACGCAGGCCTGGCGCGATCGTGGTGGCGAAGTCGATGGCGCCGACCTTGCGCAGGGCCCGGCCGGCCGCGCCGAGCTTGTAGAACATGTCGAGGTATTCGAGGAGGGCCTCCTCGGGGTCGACGGCCAGGGCGCGGACCTCGCCGCCGCCGGTCGTCGTGGCGATCCGCTTCTCCGCGTACGGCAGAGGGTCGAGGCCGAACAGCTGCGCGATGCCCTGCCGGCCCTCCACCTCGACGAGCAGGGTGCGGCGGCCGCCGGCGGCCAGGCCGAGGGCGAGGGCCGCCGCGACGCTGGTCTTGCCGGTGCCGCCCTTGCCGGTCACCACGTGCAGTCGTTCCGGCCAGTTGCGGTAGTCGCCCATACGTCTAAGTTACGACTAGCCGGAGACTTCGCAGACCAGCCAGCCGGCCTTGCGGACCACGGTGAACTCCAGGTCCTGCGCCGCGGACTTCTCGTCGGCCGTGGAGAGCACCACCCGGACCGCGACCTTGGCCTCCTCGTCGGTCGTGCTGGACACCGCCGGGTCGTCCCAGCGGAAGACGGCGCCGGTGTAGCCGCCGGCGTACGCGGTGATCTGCTCGACCCGCTCGGCGAGCTTGCGGTCGTCCCGGGACTTGCGGCACACCAGGTTCTCGGCCGTCTTCGCGTCCTGTTGCGTGTAGACGGCGGTGAGGAACCGGTTCACGGCGGTCGCCGGGTCGGCCGAGCCGGGGTTGTCGGCGTCCCGGAAGAGGAAGTACGCCGAGACCGCCCCGCCTCCGCACAGGACCAGCGTCGCGGCGAAGGCCAGCGAGAGGAAGACGGCCGAGCGGCGTCCCGGATCCGGCATCGTCGTCGACTGGGCGGTGGGGGAGCCCACCCAGATCGGCGGCGAGTGCTGGTACGCCAGGTGCTCCGGCGGCGCGTGCTGCCACTCGCCGGGCTTCTCGTGCCGGGCGTGCCAGGGCTCCGAGGCGGGCTGCTGCTGCTGCTGCAAGTCGGGCTGCTGCTGCCAGTCGGCCATCGGGATCACCGCGGTGGCGTCCTGGGCCGGCGGCGTGATCGGATGCTCCGCGGTCGCGTCCGGCAGGGCCCGCGGCGGCGGCGGACTGCCGGCGATCGGGAGCTCCTCGTCGGCACCCTGGGTCATACTCACGCTCCGCATCCAAATTCTGACTCTACGTGCTGTAAGGCTAATGCTCGGCGAGCCGGCAGGGGCCCTAAGCTGTGCCGATATCCGACTGATAGGGAGTGGTCAAGTCATGCAGAAGTGGGAGTACGTGACCGTGCCCCTGCTGGTACACGCGACCAAGCAGATCCTCGACAACTGGGGCGAGGACGGCTGGGAGCTGGTCCAGGTCGTGCCCGGTCCCAACCCCGAGCAGCTCGTGGCCTACCTGAAGCGGCCGAAGGGATGACGACGCCCGCTCCCGTCGCGGGAGAAGGCGCCGTCGACGCGTACGCCAAGCTGGCCGAGCTCGGACTGACGCTGCCCGCCGTGGTGCCGCCGCTGGCGTCCTACGTCCCGGCCGTGCAGACCGGGAACTACGTCTACGTCTCCGGGCAGCTGCCGCTGGTCGAGGGCAAGCTGCCGAAGGCCGGCAAGGTCGGCGCCGAGGTCAGCCCCGAGGAGGCCACCGAGCTGGCGAAGATCTGCGCGATCAACGTGCTCGCGGCGGTCGAGGCGCTGGTCGGCCTCGGCCGGATCGTGAAGATCGTGAAGCTGACCGGGTTCGTCGCGTCGGCGCCGGGCTTCACCGGCCAGCCCGCCGTCGTGAACGGCGCGTCCAACCTTTTCGGCGAGGTCCTCGGTGAGCAGGGCCGGCACGCGCGCAGCGCCGTCGGCGTCTCCGAACTGCCGCTGAACGCGCCCGTCGAGGTGGAAGCGATCGTCGAAGTGGCGTGATCTTGCGGTGATTCGGCCCCTTTTGGTCACCCAAGGTGACCGGAACGGACATCGTGTCTCGGCTACCGCCCACGGTCCGACGTACGATTCGGGTCATGGGGGGTGCTGAGCCCGAGTCGGCAGAGGTCGACCGGCTACCGGGTTGGGTGACGCTGCTGCGAGCGCCCAACCCGGGGCCGATGACACTGGACGGCACCAACACCTGGATCCTGCGCGCCCCGGACGGGGATTTCGCCACCGTGATCGACCCCGGCCCGCTGGACGAGGGACATCTGCGGCGGATCGCCGAGCACGGCCCGTTCCGGTTCATCCTCATCACCCACGGTCATCACGACCACGTCGAGGGCGCGGCCCGGCTCTCCGAGCTGCTCGGCGGCACCCCGGTGCTCGCCGCCGACCCGGCGCACTGCCTGCACGGCGGGCCGCTCGACTCCGAAGAGCATCTCGGTGGGAACGGACTCGAAATACATGTCCTGGACACTCCGGGGCACACGAGTGATTCGGTGTGCTTTCTCGTCGAGTGCGGGGATGAACGCGTGGTCTTCACGGGTGACACGATCCTGGGCCGCGGGACCACGGTGGTGGCCCGGCCCGACGGCGACCTGAGCAGCTATCTCTGGAGCCTGGAGCGGCTCAGCGCGTACGAGAAGGTGTTGATGCTGCCCGGCCACGGACCGGCCCGGAGCGATACCGCCGAGCGCGCCCACTTCTATCTCGGCCACCGCCGCGAGCGGCTGGCGCAGGTCGCGGCCGCCATGGCGGCCGGCGCCGACACCCCGGCCGCCGTCGTCGATCTGGTCTACCCGGACATCGACCCCGGCGTGCGGTTCGCGGCCGAGTGGTCGGCCGCCGCGCAGATCGATCACCTGAGACGGGAATCCGGCACCACCCCCGACGGGTTGGATCGGCCGTGACCTGCCCCGTCTGCGGAACCGTCGCCGTGCCCGGCGCCCGCTTCTGCCACCACTGCGGCGCGGCGCTCCCCGGCGCGGCGTCGGCCGACGCCGCCACCCTGCCCGCCGCCGAGCGGCGCATCGTGACCGTGCTCTTCGGCGACCTCTCCGACTTCACCTCCTGGTCGGAGGACCTCGACCCGGAGCGGGTCGGCGCGGTCACCGACCGGGTGCTGGCGGCGCTGGCCGGCGCGGTGAAGACGTTCGGCGGTCACGTGGACAAGCTGACCGGCGACGGGATCATGGCGGTCTTCGGCGCGCCGGTCGCGCACGAGGACGACGCCGAGCGCGCGGTCCGGGCCGCCCTCAGCATGCAGCGCGCGGTCCGCCGGGTGCTCGACGACGAGCGCGGCGGCGGCGCGCCCCTCGGCCTGCGCGTCGGCCTGAACACCGGTGAGGTGGTCGCCGGCATGCAGGCCGGCATCGAATACACGGTCATCGGCGACACCGTGAACACGGCGGCCCGGCTCGCCGACGCGGCCGCGGTCGGCGCGGTCTACGCCGGCGAGCGGACCAGCGGCGGCACCCGGCACGTGGCGTCCTGGCGGCAGCTGCGGCCGCTGCGGCTCAAGGGCAAGCGCGAGCCGGTGCCCACCTACGAGCTGCTCGGCCTGCACGACGCGCCCGGCACCCGGTCCGGCCTCGGCGACGAGGCGCCGTTCGTGGGCCGCGAGACCGAGCTGGGCCGGGTCTCCGGCCGGCTCGCCGAGGCGATCGACTCCGGCACCCCGCGGATCATGGTGATGACCGCGGAGGCCGGCATCGGCAAGTCACGCTTCGCCGGCGAGGTGAAGCGCCTCGCCGCCGGATACGAGGTGGGCAGCGGGGCCTACTCCGGCCACGGCGCCCGGGTGCTGCGGGTGCGCTGCCGCGCGTTCGGTGAGCGCCGCCGGTTCGCGCCGCTCGCCGACATCGTCCGCAAGGCCGCCGGCCTGCCCAAGGACGTCACCGCCACGGTCGGCCGGGCGGTCGTCGAGGAGCGCCTGCGCAAGCTGGCCGGCCGGCTCGGCGCCCAGTTCGACACCGACCGCCTGCTGGTCCTGCTCGGCTACGGCGAGGCGAAGGCCAACCCGGGCGGCCCGATCGCGCCCGCCGACTGGCCGCCGAGCGCGAAACGGGTCGACGCCGAGGCCATCTCGGTGGCGGTCGGCGGCGTGCTGAACGCGCTGGCCGCCGAGGCGCCGCTCGTCGTGATCGTCGACGACCTGCACGACGCCACCGCCACCACCATCGACGCGCTCGGCGACACCCTCTCCCAGCTCGAGGGCCCGGTCGTGGTGCTGCTGCTGGGCCGCCCCGAGCTGGTCCGCACGGCCGGGGTGATGACCCGGCTCGCCGACGCCGAGGTGCACACCCTGCCCCCGCTGCGCGGCGCGGACGCCTCCCGGCTGCTCACGTCGTACCTGAGCGGCGGCAAGCTGCCCCAGGTCGACAACGACCGGCTGCTCGCCACCGCGCAGGGCAACCCGTTCTACCTGGCCGAGATGGTCACCCTGCTGATGGAGCGGGGCGCGCTGACCCCGGCCGTCGGCGCCCACGCGGCCGGCCGCTGGCAGCTCGCCCCCGGGTCGTTCGACAGCCAGCTGCTCTCCCGCGACCTCGCGGCCGTCCTGGCGGCCCGCATCGACGCGCTCTCGGTCGAGCCGCGGGCGGTGCTGCGGGACGCGTCGGTGGCCGGCACCACCGTGCCGAGCGGCGTGCTCGAAGCGTTGCAGGAGCGCCGGGCGGCCGAGTCGCGTCCCGGCGCGGTCTCCACCGTCGAGCTCGAGCGCACCATCGACGAGCTGCTGCAACGCCGCATGCTGCACCGGTCGCGCGGCGGCTACCAGTTCACCACCCCGCTGATGCGCGAGGCGGCGTACGCGGGCATCGGCAAGGCCGACCTCGCCGAGCGGCACGCCTACCTCGCCACCTGGGCCGCGCCGGAGACGGTGGACCGGCCCGGCCACGACGGCGCGGTCCGGCTCAACCTCAGCGGCAACGAGCGGGACGCGTTCATCGCGACCCACGCCGAGTGCGCGGTCGGCCTGGCCGACGCGGTGCGGCTGCGCCCGGACGCGACGGCCCGCGAGGTGGCGCCGCTCGGCGTCGCGGCGCTCGGCCGGATGGCCCGCCGGGCGCTCGCCAACATCGAGCCGGCCGCCGCCATCGAATACGCGGAACGCGCCGCCGCCCTGACCAAGGACGGCCTGCCGCTGGCCGACCAGCTCGTGCACGCCCGCGCGCTGCTGCGCCTGGGCCGGGCCGAGGAGGCGCTCGCGGCCGGCGAGAACATCACCGAGGCGGCCGCCGACGACCCGCTGTGCCGGGCCGAGGGCATGATCCTGGTGGGCCGCGCGCACGAGGCCCTCGGCGACACCGGCGAGGCCGTCGCGGCCTGGCAGGAGGCGCTCGAGGTGGCGACCGAGGCACAGCTGCTGCCCGAGCGGGCCAACGCGATGCGCCGGCTCGGCATGGCCGACTTCCTGGCCGGCAAGCTGAGCCAGGCGAGCAGCCGGTTCGCCGCGGCCTACCAGGTGACCCTGGCGGCCGGCGACCGGCACGGCCAGGCCTGGGCGCTGCAGAACCTCGCCTGGGTGACCACCACCCGGGGCGACTTCGCCGGCACCGACGCGGTGCTGGGCCGGGCCGCCCGCCTCTTCGCCGAGCTCGGCGACCAGGTCGGCCGGTCCTGGCTGCGCGGCACCACGGCGTTCGCCCGGCTGCTGGCCGGCCGGCTACAGGAGGCACGCCGGCTCGCCCGGATCTTCCTGCCCTTCGGCGACCGGGTCGGCGAGGGCTGGGCGGTCGGCACGCTGCGGGTGGTCGAGGCGTACGCCGCGGCCGAGCTCGGTGACCTGGGCGCGGCCGACGGCCAGGCACGGCGGGCGTTCCGCGAGTTCAACGAGGTCTCCGACGACTGGGGCCGGGGCCTCGCGCTGGTGGTCCGCGGCGCGATCGCCCGCGGCCTCGGCGAGCTCGACCACGCCAGCGACCTGCTGACCGACGCGCTGGAATACGCCGACCGCACCGGTCACCCGCTGCTGCTCGGCATGGCCGGGACGCTGCACGGGTTCGTCGCCCTGCAGCGCGGCGACCTGGCGACCGCCGAGGCGGACGCGCAGCGGGTCATGGTCGCGGTCGAGCCGCACAATCCGCTCGCCCCGGCGCAGGTGGGACCGCGGGTGCTGCTGGCCGAGGCGCGGACCCGGGCGGGTGACGCGCGTACCGCGATCGGGCTCCTCGCGCCGATCGCGAGCGACACCTCCACCCCGTCGTTGTTGTTCTCCCGTCGCCACGCGCTGGCGGCGTACGCATCGGCTCTTCTCGCCGAAGGCCGTGTCGAGTCGGCGCTGACCTGGATCGAGCGCGCCTTCGAGGTCCCGGCCGAGGATGTCCGGAGCGGGGTGCTGGCCGCGATGGTGCGGGCCCGCGTGCTGGCCGCCGCCGAGCGCTTCGAGGAGGCGCGGCAGTCGGCGGACGAGGCGGTGAAGCTCGCCTATGCGACCGAGCAGGTGAGCGAGCGTTCCGCGGCCGAGGAACTGCGGGACACCCTGGCCCTCGCGGGTGTCGAACCGGAAACTGTCGCCTACGCGTCTGACGTGCCGGGATGATCTTCCGGCGGCCTGGCGTATTTTCTATTCCGTGACGGAGACTCCGCCTGGTGCCCTGCCCGTGCCATACGTGCCTGGCATGTCCGGATTGTCGGTCATGGCGCGTGGTGGCTACGCGACCGTGTACCGCGCGACCCAGGACTCGGTGGGCCGCGAGGTCGCCATCAAGATGGAGAACCGCACCCTCGACAACGCCCGTGACCAGGCGCGCTTCCTGCGTGAGGCGCGGGCGGCCGGCCGGATGTCGTCGCACCCGCACGTCGTCGACCTGTTCGACGTCGGGGTGACCGTCGACCAGCACCCCTATCTGATCATGGAGCTGTGCGACGGGTCGTACCTCGACCGCATGCGCGTCTCGCCGCTCACCCCGGCCGAGGCCCGGGACGTCGGCATCAAGATCGCTGACGCGCTGGTGCACTCGCACGCCAACGGGGTGCTGCACCGCGACGTGAAGCCGGCGAACATCCTGTACTCGCACTTCAACCCCGCCGTCCTCGCCGACTTCGGCCTGGCCGTCCTGGGCGAGATGCGCGATTCGGCGGTGACCCTCGAGGTGCTGACGCCCGCCTACGCGCCGCCGGAGATGTTCCGCCACGACAGCCCGTCCGGCGCCGCCGACGTCTACGCCCTCTGCGCCACGCTCTACGCCGTCATGAACGGCCGGCCGCCGCGCTGGGCGACCGACCGGAGTCCGAGTCTGATCACCCTGATGGACCTCTTCACCCAGCCGCTGCCGGAGATCCCGGGGGTGCCGCGGGCGCTCACCGAGATCCTGCGCTACGGCATGGCGAACGACCCGGAGTCGCGGCCGAGCGCCGAGCAGCTGCGCGATCTGCTGAACAACCTCCAGCTCGACCCGAACACGCCGCAGCCGCCGCCGGCCGTCTACCGGTCGACGCAGAACTACGTGCCGCCGCGGCAGCCGCGCCCGATCGTGCCGAACACGCCGACCCGCGAGGACGACACGCCGACCGTGCACCAGAACGGGCGGAAGGGCTTCTTCAGCCGCTGGTTCAGCTGAAGCCGCTGGTTCAGCCGAGCGTCTACTCCGGGTCCAGGACGGCGAGCAGCTCGCCCATGTCGACCTCGGCGCCGGGATGCACCGGCAGCGACGCCACCACCCCCGCCGAGGGGGCGTGCACCGGGTGCTCCAGCTTCATCGCCTCGAGGGTGAGGAGCAGTTCTCCGGCGCGGACGCGCTGACCGGGAACGACCAGGACGCGGCGGACCGCTCCGGGCAGTGGGGCGATCAGCGAGCTCTCGGTGGCCTCCGGGGCCGGCAGCGGGAAGCGGGAGATCTCGCGCAGCGTCACCGAGCCCTCCGGGCTGTCCACGTACGAGACGTCGCCGACCCGATGGACCAGCACCGCGAGCCGGATGCCCTGCACGTTGAGCACCACCCGGTCGGCGTCGGCCTGGACCACGATGATCGGCGGGTGGTCGTCGACGACCGGGGCCTGACCGAGACCGGCCAGGTCCAGCTCCTCCGGGTCCACGGCGCGCACCCACCAGCCGGCCAGGTCGCCCTGCCGGTTCATCCGGTATCCGACCTCCACCGGGCCGGTGGGGCCGTCGTACACCGCGGTCTGGGAGCCGGAGGGCACGTTGCGCCAGCCGGACGGGAGCGAGCCGAGCACCGGGGCCGCGGCGCGGCGGGCGGCCGCCCCGGCGAGGGCGGCGGCGAGGCAGGAGAGCCGGACCGCGTCGACCGAGGAGAGCAGCGGGGCGAAGACCTCGGGGTGCCGGTCCAGGAAGCCGGTGTCGATCGAGCCGGCCCGGAACGAGTGGTGGCGCAGCACCCGGACCAGCAGGTCGCGGTTCGAGACGACGCCGTGCACCTGGGCCCGGGCCAGCGCGGACGCGAGCATCCGGGCGGCCTCCTGCCGGCTCGGCGCCCAGGCGATCAGCTTCGCCGCCATCGGGTCGTGGTGCATGCCGATCACCGAGCCGTCCGCGACGCCGGCGTCCAGGCGCAGGCCGGGCTGGGCGAGCGGGCGGAACGAGCCGGCCACGTCCGGCACGGCGAAGCGGTGCAGGGTGCCGGCCGCCGGCAGCCAGGCGTACGCCGGGTCCTCGGCGCAGATGCGCACCTCGATGGCGTGCCCGCGGATCGGCGGCGGGCCCGGCATCGGCAGGCTGCCGCCCTCGGCCACCAGCAGCTGGAGCCGGACCAGGTCGTACCCGGAGACGCACTCGGTGACCGCGTGGTCGGCCTGCAGCGTCGGGGTCAGCTCGAGGAACCAGAACTTGCCGTCCGCGTCGAGCAGGAACTCGACCGCGCCGGCGCCCACGTAGCCGAGGGCGCGGACCACCACGATCGCGGCCCGGCACAGGTCCTCGCGCAGCGCCGCGTCGACGGCCGGCGACGGCGTCTCCTCGACGATCTTCTGGTAGCGGCGCTGCACCGAGCACTCGCGCTCGCCGAACGGGACGACCGAGCCCTGCGCGTCGGCCAGGATCGGAACCTCGATGTGGCGGACGTTGCTGACGTACGGCTCGCAGAAGACGTCCCCGCCGACCTCGCGGCGGGTGGAGGCGACCGCCTCGGCGAGCGTGGACGCGTCGCGGACCACGCGCATCCCGGCGCCGCCGGTCCCGGTCGCCGGCTTGATCAGGACCGGGAACCCGGGAACGGTCTCCGGGTCGGTGAAGGTCGGCAGCACCGGGACCCGGGCCTCGGCGACCAGGTTCTTCATCTCGGTCTTGACGCTCAGCGCGCGCAGGGTGGCCGGGGTCGGGCCCACCCAGATCATCCCGGCGTCCACCACGGCGGCCGCGAAATCGGGGTCCTCGGCGAGCATGCCGACACCCGGGTGCACGGCGTTGGCGCCGGACCGCTGCGCGGCCGCGATCAGGGCATCGGTACGGAGGTAGGTGGTGGCCGGCGTGTTCCCCGGCAGGTGGACCGCGTAGTCGGCCTCGTCGACGTGGGGCGCCTCGGAGTCGATGTCGGAGTAGACGGCGACCGTCTCGATGCCGACCAGCCGGCAGGTGGCGAACACCCGGCGGGCGACCTCTCCACGGTCGGCCACCAGAAGTCGTCGAATCACTGCACTACCTTTCAAGGTCGGAATACACCGACGTGTCCGGCACCTTCAACGGCGGCGCTGTGCACCGCGGAGAGGCAGAGGCCGAGGACCGTACGGGTGTCGCGGGGGTCGATCACGCCGTCGTCGGCGCAGGTGCGGCCCTTCGCGGGCCAGCTGAACGTGAAGCGGGGCTCGCCGATCCGGTCCGGCGAGTGCTCGGCGAGCGGGCCGACGGTGAGCACCAGATGCGGCACGGTCGACCGGGCCACCGCGTGGACCAGCGGGGCGTCGTGCCGGGCGTCCGGGGCCTCGGTGTCGTCGCCGGAGGGCGCGCCGGCGTGCCGGAGGAAGACCAGCGGGGTGGCGGTCGCGTTCGCGAGGTGCAGGAAGTGCACGGCCTTCTGCGCCTCGGCGGCCGAGCAGGGCGCCGCCGGGGTGGACATCACGCCGACCGGGTAGCCGTGCAGCTCACCCCAGCCGGCCAGCAGCGCGACCGCCTGGCCGGGCTTGAACTCGTCGAAGTCGCTGTCGTCGAGGATCCGCGCCAGTACCTCGCGCGGCTCGAACTCGGACGGCTCGTACGCGGCGAGCGTGAGCAGGTCCTCGGGGTCGTGCCGGGGCGGCAGCGGGCGGCGGGTCCGCGGCGCCGGCCCCTGCTTGCGCCAGTTCAGCCGCCGGACGCACTGCCGGGCGAGCCGCAGCCCGTCCCGCTCGTCCTCGGCGAGCTGGTCGGCGGGCCCGGCCGGACCGGCCGGGACGACCGGGGTGGCCCGCACCTCGACACCGTTGGCGGAGCTGCGCACCGGCTGCGGGTGGATGGTGAGCACCTTGGCGTGCCCGCGCACCATGATCGTGTAGTCGGAGAGCGCCGGCAGGTACGCCGCGTCGCCGGTGGTGAGCCCGAACGTCACGCAGACGGTCGGCACCCGATCGGGGGTGAGCCGGCTCAGCTCGCGGGCGATCCCTCCGTCCGGGCTGCCGGCGCCGGCCGACTCGACGAGGGTGACCAGCGGCAGCCGGTTCACCGAGGCGATCCGGGCGGCCCGGCGGATCTTCGCGGCGGTGTACGGGTTGACCGCCCCGCCGTCCACGGTCGGGTCGTTGGCGATCACCACGCACTCGACGCCCTCGATCACGCCGACGCCGGTGACGACGCTCGCGCCGACCGGGTACTCGGAGCCCCAGGCGGCCGACGGCGCCAGCTCCAGGAACGGGCTGTCCTGGTCGAGCAGCATCTCGATGCGCTCCCGGGGGAGCAGCTTCCCGCGCGCGTGATGCCGGGTCACCCACTTCTCGCCGCCGCCCGCACGCGCCTGGTCGAGCGCGTCCTCCAGGTCGGCGAGGAACTGCAGGGTGGTGCTGCGCCCCTCCAGGTAGGCGGGGTCGCGCGGGTCCAGCGTGGTGTCGAGCACGGTCATGCAGACACCCCGATGCCCGCTCCGCCCCTACCTGCGTTCAAAGCCGCGCCCTTCCCTGTCACGCCGGTGCCTCTCGGCCACCTCCGTAACGAGTGGCCAGGCGGGTGCGACACGGATTACGCATGGCGAAGGGGCTGTCCACACGGACAGCCCCGACAGGGAGGGAACGTCAGACGCGGGCGCGCCGCGCGAGCCGCTCCGGGTCCAGGATGATCACGCTCTTGCCGTCGAGACGCAGCCAGGCGCGGGACGCGAAGTCGGCGAGCGCCTTGTTGACCGTCTCCCGGGACGCGCCGACCAGCTGGGCCAGCTCCTCCTGGGTGAGGTCGTGGGTCACCCGCAGCACGCCGCCGTCCCGGGTACCGAACCGGCCGGCCATCTGCAGCAGGTTCTTCGCGACCCGGCCGGGCACGTCCGTGAAGATCAGGTCGGCGAGCGCGTCGTTGGTCCGGCGCAGGCGGCGGGCCAGCACGCGGAGCAGCTGCTCGGCGATCTCCGGACGGTTGTTCAGCCACGGGCGCAGCGACGACTTCTTCAGCCGGGCCAGCCGGCTGTCCGTCACCGCGGTCGCGGTCGCCGTACGCGGACCGGGGTCGAAGAGCGAGAGCTCCCCGAGCATGTCCGACGGTCCCATGATCGAGACGAGGTTCTGCCGGCCGTCCGCGGCCCGGCGTCCGAGCTTGATCTTGCCGGACAGAACGATATACAGGCTGTCGCCGGCCTCGCCCTCGTTGAAGACCACGTCGCCCTTGCGGACTTCGATCGTGTCCATCTCCTTGGCGAGCGCCTCTGCGGCTTCCGGGTCAACGCCCTGGAAGATTCCGCTGCGAGCCAGTACCTCATCCATCGCCGCACCTCCGAAAACGCGCAACGTCTGCGCTCGATCAGTCTAGGCGCACGCGGGCGGGAAACGGGCGGCCACCCCTTGATCCGGATACTGGACGGTAACCAGATTTGCCATTACCGCCGGTGACAAATCAGCGGTCCGGGCAGATCAGGACAGGCCTTTCGTCGGTCGATCCCGCTTGCGACCTGACGGTATCGTCCCGGTCGATGAATTCGCACCCCCGGTCCCACCGCCAGGCACGTTTCGGACATCCTGCCCTGACTGTCACCATTGTCCTGGCTGCTCTGGCCGGAGCCGGCCTGGGCGGAGTCGCCATCGCCAAGCGCGGCGACTCTCCTTCCGCTGCCTGGCAGGCGCCCGCCGCGTCCGGTGCCTCCGCCGCTCCCGCGACGGCCGGCAAGCCGGTGGAGGAGTCCGCCACCGTCGAGTCGATCAGCCTCTCCGCGACCGGCGACATCATCATGGGCAGCGCGCCGAACAAGCTGCCCGCGAACGGCGGCGACGGCTTCTTCGACTCGGTGGCGAAGGGCCTCGCGTCCGACCTCGTGATGGGCAACCTCGAGCAGCCGCTGACCGGGGACACCGGCACCTCCAAGTGCGGCTCGCCGGCGCGGGCCAACTGCTTCGCCTTCCGCTCGCCGCCGTCCTACGCCGAGCACCTCAAGGACGCCGGGTTCCAGCTGCTCAACACGGCGAACAACCACTCCAAGGACTACGGGACCGCCGGATACCGGAACACGGTCGAGGCGCTGGAGGCCGCCGGGCTGGAGCACACCGGCGCCCAGGACCAGATCACCGTGGTGGACGTGAAGGGCGTCAAGGTCGCGGTCGTCGGCTTCTCCCCGTACGCCGGCGCCAACAACCTGAACGACCTGGACGCCGCGGCCGAGGTCGTGGAGAAGGCGAAGTCCGAGGCCGACCTCGTCGTGGTGCAGGTGCACATGGGCGCCGAGGGCTCGGACAAGCAGCACGTGAAGCCGGGCAACGAGCTCTTCTTCGGCGAGAACCGGGGCGACCCGATCAAGTTCAGCCACACCGTGATCGACGCCGGGGCCGACTTGGTGGTCGGGCACGGCCCGCACGTCCTGCGCGGCATGGAGTTCTACAAGGGCAAGCTGATCGCGTACAGCCTCGGCAACTTCGCCGGCGGCGGCAAGACGCTCTCCGGCGCCGGGGTGCTGAAGTACGCCGGCATCCTGCACGTGTCGCTCACCAAGGACGGCTCGTACGCGGGCGGGAAGTTCCTCTCCACCTACATGAGCGCCACCGGGGTGCCGACGCGGGACGCGAAGAACGAGCGCGGGCGCGAGCTCGTGAACGACCTGTCCGCCGCGGACTTCGGCGACACGGCGGTGTCGATCGGCGACGACGGGACGATCAAGCCGTCGGCATGACCGACGATGTCGCACCGCCGACGTACTCTTACCCGGTGACCGCACCCGTCTCTGCATCGCGATACGCGGGTGAGACCCTGCTCGGGCGCAAGCGGCGGGCCCGCAAGATGGGCCGGGTGCTCGCCGAGACCCATCCCGACGCGCACTGCGAGCTGGACTTCACCACCCCGCTCGAGCTGGCCGTCGCGACGATCCTCTCCGCGCAGACCACCGACGTCCGGGTCAACCAGGTGACCCCGGCGCTCTTCAAGCTCTACCGGTCGGCCGCCGACTACGCGGCCGCCGACCGCGCCGAGATGGAGACGCTGCTCCGGCCGACCGGCTTCTTCCGGGCCAAGACCGACTCGCTGATCAAGCTCGGTCAGGCGCTCCTCGACCGGCATGACGGCGAGCTGCCGCGCAAGCTCGACGAGCTGGTCAAGCTGCCGGGCATCGGCCGGAAGACCGCCAACGTGATCCTCGGCAACGCGTTCGGGGTGCCGGGCATCACCGTCGACACCCACTTCCGCCGGCTCACCAACCGGTTCGGCTGGGTCGACGAGGAAGACCCCGTGAAGATCGAGTTCCTGGTCGCCGAGCTGATCGAGAAGCGCGACTGGACCATGCTGTCGCACCGGGTGATCTTCCACGGGCGGCGGGTCTGCCACGCCCGGAAACCCGCCTGCGGGGCGTGCACGCTGGCGAGCGCCTGTCCCTCGTACGGAACAGGCCCGACGGAAGCCGCAGCCGCGGCGAAATTGCTGAAGGGCCCGCGAGCTCGCGATCTCGCAGTCGCCGCAGGCGTCGATCCCGACCTCGTGCCGGCCGCCGCGGTGCTGGCCCCGGAGGAACCGTGAGGCGTGCGCTCGCCGCTCTGACGCTGCTCTCGGCGCTGCTCTCGGGATGCACCGCCAGTGCGCGGTCCGAAACGCCGGACACGCCTTCGCCGTTCGCCGCCTGTGATGCCCTGATCTCGACCGCCAGCACCGATGAGTTGCCGGAATTGTCCCTCCCGTGCTTCACCGGCGGCCGGCAGATCTCGCTCCGCGACCTGCCCCGCCCCGCGGTGATCAACGTGTGGGCGTCCTGGTGCGGGCCCTGCCGCGACGAGCTGCCGGTCATGCAGGGCCTGGCCGACCGCACCGAGGGCGAGTTGACGGTCCTCACCGTCGACACCGGCGATCGGCGGGAGGCCGGCGCCTCCTTCGCGGCCGACAACGGTGTGACCATGCCGACCCTCTACGACTTCGACCGCGGCTTCGCCGCCGCGATCAAGGCGCCCGCGCTGCCCGCCACGGTCTTCGTCGACCCGGACGGCGCGGTCCACGTCCACCGCGACGCGCTCGACGTCGACGAGCTGATCAAGCAGGTCCGGGAGCACACCGGCGTGACGGTGACCCGATGAGCCGGGGGCGGGTCCTCGGCCGGCCGGACGACCTGCCGGACTGGTTCGAGCCGCTGCTGACCCGGGTCGCCGGGAGCCGCACCGAGGACTTCACCCCGCTGCGCAAGCCGGAGGGGAGCAACGGCCGGTCCAGCGCCGTCCTGGTGCTCCTCGCCGAGGGCGCGGACGGCGCCGACCTGCTGGTGCTGCAGCGCGCCGCGACCATGCGCAACCACGCCGGCCAGCCCGCCTTCCCGGGCGGCGCCACCGACCCGGACGACGCCGACGCCGCCGACACCGCGCTGCGGGAGGCGTCCGAAGAGGTCGGCCTCGACCGGTCCAGCGCCGAGGTGCTGGCCCTGCTGCCCGACCTGTGGATCCCGGTGAGCGGCTTCGTCGTCACCCCGGTCCTGGCCTGGTGGCGGCGGCCGCACCACGTGCACGCGCTGCAGGAGGAGGAGGTGGCGCATGTCGCCCGTCTGCCGATCAGTGAACTCGCCGACCCGGCGAACCGTATCCGGGTGCGTCATCCGAGCGGCTGGGTCGGTCCCGCCTTCCAGGTCCGTGGTCTGCTCGTCTGGGGTTTCACGGCAGGGGTGATCTCGTCGTTGCTGGACATGGCAGGCTGGCAGCGGCCCTGGGAACCGGGCCGGCTCGTCGAGCTCCCCGACGCCTCGGCGCCCGTACCGGCGGCTCGCGGTGGTGCGCCCGACGAGGTGGTGCCGTGACGTGGCCTCATACTTCTACGCTGAGTGAGTGCCCGTGGTCGATGTGATTCTGGTCGTGCTGATGCTGCTGTTCGCGGTCAGCGGTTATCGGCAGGGCTTCGTCATCGGCGCCTTCTCCCTCGGCGGGTTCTTCAGCGGCGTGCTGATCGGGCTCCAACTCGGACCGCTGATCGCCCGGCAGTTCGCCGACGGCACGGTGCGCCTGGTCGTGGCGCTGGCCGTCATCCTCACCTTCGCGGTCCTCGGGCAGACGCTCGCCGGCTGGCTCGGGACCAATCTGCGGCGCGGCATCTTCAGCAAGCCGTTGCAGCATCTCGACGACGCCGGCGGCGCCCTCGTCTCGGTGGTGGCGCTCCTGCTCGCCGCGTGGCTGGTCGCCGTTCCGCTCGGCTCGACCCCGTTCCCGGCGATCAACCGGGAGTTCCGCAGCAGCGCCATCCTCAGCGGCATCAACGGGCTCATGCCGGAGCAGGCCCAGGCCCTCTCCTCGGCGCTCCGCGACACCCTCGACACCAGCGGTTTCCCGGACGTGTTCGGCGGGCTGGCCCGTACCCAGGCCAAGGAGGTCGCCGAGCCCGACCCCCGGCTGAAGAACTCCAAGATCGTGCAGGAGTCGAAGAAGTCGGTGCTCAAGGTGCTGGGCGCGGCGCCGAGTTGCTCCCGGCGGATCGAAGGCACAGGCTTCGTGTACGCGAAGGAGCGCGTCATGACGAACGCCCACGTGGTGGCTGGCACGCGGGAGGTCGTCGTGGAGACGTCGCGCGGGCAGCTGGAGGGCACGGTCGTGGTGTACGACCCGAAACGCGACCTCGCCGTGCTGAACGTTCCCGGCCTCGAAGCGCCGGTCATGAAGTTCGTCAGCAAGGAAGCGGCGAGCGGGGCCAGCGCCATCGTGCTGGGCTACCCGCAGGACGGGCCGTACAACGCCCAGTCCGCCCGCGTCCGCGACGTCAGCCGCATCACCGGCCCGGACATCTACGACTCCGGCGACGTGACCCGCGAGATCTACACGATCAAGTCCCTGGTCCGCAGCGGCAACTCGGGCGGCCCCCTCATCGACCCGAACGGCGGCGTCCTGGGCGTCATCTTCGCCGCCGCGGCCGACGACAAGAACGTGGGGTTCGCCCTGACCGCCGACGAGGCCTCCTCAGTGGCCGAAGAGGGCAGGACGAGCACCAAGTCCGTGAAGACGGGCGAGTGCGCCTAGAACTCACCCGGCGTCAGGCAAGAGCCCGGCCGCGCGCTTCCGGGGCGGGCGAACGCGGGCGCTTCCGCGACGACAACACGCTGCGGCCGGCGCTTCCGCGGCGACAACAGGCTGCAGCCGCCGGCAAGAAGAGCGGCCGGCAACCCGCCTAACCAGTAGTGGTAGCGAACCGCCGCACCGTGAAGCCCGCCGCCACCGCCGAGATCAGGAAGAGGGCTATCGCGATCCACCGACCGCGATGACTTTCGGTCACCGGCTCGGCGGGAGCGGCCCAGCCGCCCGCGTTGGTGGCCGGCGAGGTGGCGACGGCGGCCTGCGGCGAGACACTCCACTGCGGGGCGGGCTCGCCGTCGCCGCCGGACGGGGCGGATTGGGCCGAGCCGGCCGCGGGGGCGCTGCCGAAACGGGCCACGCCGGGCGGGGGTGTGGTGTCGAGCGGGTTGTCGGTCACGAACGGCACGTCGGCGGTGAGGGCCGCGGTCGGGTTGACCAGGCCGAACCCGAAGACCGGGTCGCGGCCGGCCTCGCCCCGGTCGTCGGCCGTCTTGATCAGGCGGTTGACCACTTCGCCGGCCGGCATGTCGGGCCAGCGGGAGCGGATCAGCGCGGCGGCGCCGGAGACCATCGGGGCGGCGAAGCTGGTGCCCTGCACGCGCCAGTAGTCGTCGGGGCCGCGGGCGCCGACCAGGTTGGTGGCCGGCGCGGTCAGCACGGTCTCCTTGCCGGTGATCGAGCCGTCCCAGAGGGTGGTGCCGTCGCGTTCCATGCCGGCCACCGCGATCACGCCGGGCTCGCGGGCCGGGTACCACACCCCGGTGTTGTCGGCGCTCGACGAGGCGGAGGCGTTGCCGGTGCAGGCGATCACCACGACGTCCTTGGCGAAGGCGTAGTCGAGGGCCGCCGCCAGGGTGGCGCTGGAACCGCTGCCGCCGAGCGACAGGTTGATCACCTTGGCGCCGTTGTCGACCGCCCAGCGCACGCCTTTCGCCACGATCAGCGCGTCGTCGTAGCGGTTCTCCGCGTCGAGGACCCGGATCGGCAGGATCTTGGACTTGGGGGCGACGCCGACCACGCCGGCCTCGTCGTCGTTGCGGCCGGCGATGAGCGCCGCGACGGTGGTGCCGTGGCCGACCGGATCGGTCACCGTGTCGGCCTTGGTGTCCACCAGATCGCGGCCGGGCAGCACCTGGCCCTCGAGGTCGGGGTGGTGCGCGTCGACACCGGAGTCGATGACCGCGACCGTCACGCCGGCGCCGTCCGCATATGACCATGCGTTGGCGAGGTCGAGCGCCTGCAGCTGCCACTGATCGGTGCGGACCGAGTCGTCGGTGGTGATCACCGGCTCGGCGAGGACCGGGGTGCTGGCGGGCGTCGCGGCCAGCGGCTCGGAGGCGAGGGCCGGAACGGCGGGCACGGCCACGGCGAGGAGCCCGGCGAGTGTGGCGGCGCCCATCCGGTGCGAGAGCAACGAGCACCGCCTTCCGGCTCCGAGGGTGGTCAGTCGATGGAGGGAGATTACTCCCAACGGACGGCGTGTCGCTGCGGTCGACCCGGCCTAATCGCACTGTGAGTCTGCTGATTTCCCCGAATCCCGAAACGGTGGCAGATACGCCAGCTGGATGAGCCGCGTTCCCTCACGGCGGGTGATCAGGTGACCACGCCCTGCTGGTAGCGGTCCGGGTCGGACGGTGCCGAGCAACACACCCTCGTCCGGTGAGCCGGACATCACGAGTCCCGGCGCGGAGAGTTCGCGCAGCCGCTGGATCACCGGTTCGTAGAGGGCCCGTCCCGCGCCGCCGGTGCGCCGGGCGACGATCAGGTGCAGCCCGATGTCACGGGCCTGCGGGAGATGCTCCAGCAGCGGTTCGAGCGGGTTCACCGGTCCGGCCGCCACCAGGTCGTAGTCGTCGACGAGCACGAACAGCTCCGGACCGGTCCACCAGGAGCGGTCGCGCAGCCGGGCCGCGGTGATCCGAGGGCCGGGCAGCCGGCGTTCCATGTAGCCGGCGACCGACCGCAACAGATCACTGGTCTGGGACGCGTTCACGGCGTACCCGATGCGGTGTTCGGTCTCCGGCAGGTCGATCAGGCTGCGGCGGTGGTCGATCAGGATCACCCGGGCCTCACCTGGATCGAATCGGCTGGTCAGCGAGGTGGTGAGGGCGCGCAGGAAGGACGACTTGCCGCACTCCGCGTCGCCGAGCACGAGCAGGTGCGGGTCGGCCGCGAAGTCCAGCTCCACGGTGCGGAGATCGGCCTCGGCGATCCCGATCGGCACCCGCAGGCCCCGGCTTTCGATCAAGAGCCTTCTCGGGTACGGGAGGAAGTCCGGCAACAACCGCACCGGCGCCGTCACCGGGCCACGCCAGCCGTCGGCCACCGCCGCGACCAGCCCGGACGTCCCCTCCGCCGACGCCACCTCGGGCCGCACGGTGAGCAGGTGCAGCCCACGGTCCGGGTCGGCGGGGTGCTCGATCACGCCGCGGCCCGGCCGGCCCTCCGGTACGGCGGCCGCGGCCCGCCGGTGCACGTCCGAGTCGGCCGGGTCGCCGAGGCGCAGCTCCACCCGGGAACCGAAGAGGTCCCGCACGGCCGGCCGGAAGTCGGTCCACCGGGACGCCGACGCGACCAGGTGGATCCCGTACGCCAGCCCGCGCGTGGCGAGGTCGGCCAGCACCGGCTCCAGCTCCTCGAAGTCGGCCCGCAGCGTCGTCCACCCGTCCACCACCAGGAACACGTGCGCCTGGAAGGGCGCGGCCCGCCGTTCCCGCTCGGCGAGCAGCTCCACCATCTCCCCGGCGGTACGGCGGACGCCCCCGGCATCCGGCCGCCCGAAGACACTGCCGACGTGCGGCAGCCCCCGGAGCCCGGCGAGCGCGCCGCCGCCGAAGTCGAGGCAGTGGATCCGTACCTCGTCGGGGGTGTGCGTGAGAGCGAGCGCGCAGACGATCGACGCGAGCGCGGAGGACTTGCCGCTGCGCGGGCCGCCGACCACCGCGGCGTGCCCGGCCGAACCGGCGAGCCGCAGCCAGAGCACGTCCCGGCGCTGCTCGCGGGGCTTGTCGACGAGCGCGATCGGCACCTCCAGCGTCCCACGCCGGGCCGGGTCCACGACGGTGAGGCCACGCCGCGGCTCGATCAGGAGCGGGCCGAGCAGATCGTCCAGGCGGGCGGACCGGTCGAGCGGCGGCAGCCAGACCCGGTGCGCCCGCGGGCCCGGGCCGTCGAGCCGGCCGGTCAGCACGTCGGCGAGGGTCTCCTCGGCGGGGGCCTCGGCCGGGTCCGTGGCGGTGGCCGGCAGCGGAAGGCGCCGGCCGGTCCAGGGCAGCACGCGCGAGAGGCCGCCGTCCGGCCCGCGGGCGCCGCCGCCGATCCGCGTGCCGCCGTCCGGCCCGCGGGCGCCGCCGCCGATCCGGGCGCCGCCGATCCGGTCGATCGGGGAGCCGCCGATCCGGGCGCCGTCGATCGGGGAGATCCGGGGACCGCGGAACGGGCCGGAGACGTACGAGGCCCGGAACCGGATCGGCGCCTCGGTGCCGGACCGCAGGAACCCGTGCCCGGGGGAGCGCGGCAGCTCGAACGCGTCCGGCACGCCGAGCACGACCCGCGACTCCAGTGCCGAGAACGTCCGCAGCCCGATCCGGTACGACAGGTGGGTGTCCAGCCCGCGCAGCCGGCCCTCCTCGAGCCGCTGGCTGGCGAGCAGCAGGTGCACGCCGAGCGACCGGCCGAGCCGTCCGATCTGGAGGAACAGGTCGAGCAGCTCCGGCTTGCGCTGCAGCAGCTCGGCGAACTCGTCGCAGATCACCAGCAGCGACGGCATCGGCGGCAGCGGCGCCCCGGCGGAGCGGGCCCGCTCGTACTCCCGCCGGCCCGGGTGGTTGCCGGACCGGCGCAGCAGCTCCTGCCGGCGGAGCAGTTCGCCGTCGAGGGCGTCGGCCATCCGGTCGACGAGCGGCAGCGCGTCCGCCAGGTTGGTGATCAGCGCGGCGGTGTGCGGCAGCCGGTCCATCGCCGCGAAGGTGGCGCCGCCCTTGAAGTCGACGAGCACGAAGTTGAGCGTCTCCGGCGGGTGGGTGGCCGCGAGCGCCAGCACCAGGGTGCGCAGCAGCTCGGACTTGCCGGAACCGGTCGCGCCGACGAGCAGCCCGTGCGGCCCCATCCCGTCCTGCGCCGACTCCTTGAGATCTAGCTCGACCGGCCGGCCCGCGGCGTCCACCCCGATCGGCACGCGCAGAAGATCACGATCGTCCCGGGGAGCCCAGCGCCAGCCGCCGCGGTCCAGGTCCCGGCCGAGGCCCGCGCCCCGGCCGCGCTCCCCGCCCCGGCCGCGCTCCACGTCCCGGCCGCGCTCCACGTCCCGGCCTCGGTCCAGGTCCAGGTCCAGGTCCAGGCCGAGCAGCTCGAGCAGGCCCGGATCGGCGATCACCGCGGGCCCGGCCGGCTCCGCGCCGGTGGCCAGCCGCAACGGCGCGAGCTGCCGCGCGACCGCCTCGGCCTGCGCCGACTCCAGGCCGTCGGCGACGCCGGCCTCGCCGTCGTGGTCCGCCGTGCACGTCCGGAGGGCGCCGTCCGCGCCGATCGTGAGGACCAGCGTCGCGTCGTCCGGCAGCCGCGGCGGCGCGGTGTCCAGGTCGAGGACGGTCACCCCGTCCAGCCCGGGCTCGACCGCCGGCCGCTCCACCCCGTCCCGGACCACCACCACGTGCGGGACGGTCGTGGTGTATACGCCCGGCGTGGACCGGGACCGGCCGGCCAGCACGTCGTCGAGCGGGTGCCCGGTGTGCGGCAGCCACTTCGCCCACTCCCAGTCGTCGTCCCGGCCCGGCCCGGCGCAGATCGCGACGAGCAGGTCGCCCGGCGGGTGGAAGACGGTGAGCTGGACCAGGACCGCGCGGGCCAGCGCCCGGGCCCGCGCGCCGTCCGGGTCGCCGGAGCGGATCAGCACCCGGGCGAACCCGCGCAGCGACATCGCCACCGGCAGGTCCGGGACGACCGCGTACGCGTCGAGGAATCGCCGCAGCGCGCCTGCGGTCATCGGCTCGAGCTCGTCGAGCGGCGGGGCCTGCGGGGCGGTCAGCGGGGTGGCGAGCGTCTGCGGGCCGAGGCCGATCCGGACCACGCCGAAGTCGGCGTCCTCGGGCCGGCGCTCCCAGAGCCGGTGACTGGCCACCGTGGACCACAGCCGATCCGGGTCGGGATGCCGGTAGAACAGGCCGGCCCGCTGCCGGTGGGCCGTCTCCCGGGCGCGGCGGCGCAGGGCGGCGAGGTGCCGCAGATAGTCCCGCCTCGTGGCGATCATCTCGGCCCGGCGCGGCGAACCCGCCGCCCCGAGCGACATGACGAGCATGGCCAGGGAGGAGATCCCGAACAGGGCGCCCACGACGTACGGAAATGGTCCGCTCTGTCCCTGACCCATCATCATCGCCATCGCGACGGCGCCGCCCAGCATCGGCAGCGCGAGCAGCCACTGCTGCCAGCGGCCGGCCGGGATCGGCGGAATCTCCGGCGGCGGATCCACGGTGAGCTCGCCGGACGGGATCGCGGGCGCCGCACGGCGGGGCGGGCGCCGCACCATGACCGTCCCCATCGGACTCCCATCTCGATGCATTCCGTAGCGGGGCAATCACGATGCTAGGTAGAGTTCGAGACATTCCACAGCATCGATCTCATGCCTGTGGACGAGACTCCTGCACGCACGGGAGGTGCCTGGTGAGCACCGGTCTGGCTCGTGTGACGATCAGCGCCCCGCAGCGCCGGGTGGACGTCTCGCTGCCCGAGCGGGTGCCGCTCGCCGAGCTGCTGCCCGACGTGCTCAGACACGCCGGCGAGGACCTCGCCGACCAGGGCGAGAACCACTGCGGATGGGTGCTGCGGCGAGCCGACGGGATGGCCCTCGCGACCGGTCAGGGACTGGAGACCCAGGGCGTGCGCGACGGCGAGGTGCTGCACCTCGTGCCGGCCCGCGACGAGTGGCCCGAGGTGGAGTACGACGACGTGGCCGAGGCGATCGCCGAGGGCGCCCGCCGGCGGGGCGGCATCTGGACGCCGGCGGCCACCCGGACGGCCTCGCTCGTGGCGGCCGGCGTGCCGCTCGCCCTCGGCCTGCTGGCGCTCTTCCTGGCCGGTCCGGGCCACGGTGGCGCGGGGCTGATCGCGGCGGCCCTGCTCCTGCTGGGCGGTGCGATCGCCGCCCGGGGGTACGGGTCGGCGCCGGCCGGCACGGCGCTCGGCGGCTATGCGCTCGTCTACGCGTTCGCCGGAGGCGCCGGCCTCGCCGCCGCGTTCCCGGCGCCGGGCTGGAACCCGCTCGCCGGCTCGGTGGCGCTGCTGGTGGCGTCGGTGCTCGGCGCGCTCGGGATCGCGGCCGGGATGCGGATCTTCGCGGCCGGCGCGACGGCCGGCCTGCTCGGCGCGCTCACCGCGCTGCTGGCCGCCGGGACCTCGCCGGCGGCGGCCGCGGCCACCCTGATCTCGGTGCTGGTCTGCGGGCTCGGCGCGCTACCGGTGCTCGCCGTCCGGCTGAGCCGGATGCCGCTGCCCCCGCTGGCCCGGCCGTCGCGTGGCCCCGGGAGGCCGGATTCCACGGATGGCGAACCGCCGGACCGGGCCGCCGTCCACGCCGCCGTCGACCGCGCCGACGAACTGCTGACCGGCCTGATGCTCGGTCACGCGCTCGCGGCAGGCGTCGCTCTGGCCCTGCTGGCGTTCGAGGGGACGCTGTCCGCCCGCATCCTGATCGCGGTCTGCGCGACCGCGCTGATCCTGCGGGCCCGCGTCTTCGTGACCGGCCGGCTCCGCATCCCGCTGCTCGTGGCGGGCCTCGGCGGCCTCGCCGCCCTCGGCGCCGATCTGCTGATCAGCACGCCGTGGGACGCCGGGCTGCTGCCCGGCCTCACCGCGGTGGTCCTTCTGATCGCGGCGGTCACCGTCATTCCGGGTACGACGTACGAGCACCGCCGGCCGTCGCCCTACCTGAGCCAGGCCGCCGACCTGCTGGAAGGCGTCGCCGTGATCGCGGTCATCCCGATGGCCTGCGCGGTGGCCGGCCTCTACACGGCGCTCTCCGGCCTGGCCTGAACCTCCCGAAGGGGCACAGAAGCGCTGATACGACCGCACCTGCGAGGCGTGATGCCCCGCAGGTGCGGTCGTCAGCGGTGTCAGGCGGGAGCGTCGGTCAGTGGTGCTCTCCCTCGGCCTCCGCGGCCTCGGCGCGCTTGAACGACGCGCGGATCTCGTTCTCGGCCTCGATGCGGCCGACCCAGGTCGCGCCCTCGACCGACTTGCCCGGCTCCAGGTCCTTGTAGACCGTGAAGAAGTGCTGGATCTCCATCCGGTCGAACTCACCGAGGTGGTGGATGTCGCGGAGGTGCTCCTGACGCGGGTCCTCGTAAGGCACGCAGAGGACCTTGTCGTCGCGGCCCTTCTCGTCGGTCATCCGGTACATGCCGATGGCGCGGGCCCGGACCAGGCAGCCCGGGAAGGTCGGCTCCTGGATGAGCACCAGGGCGTCCAGCGGGTCGCCGTCCTGGCCCAGGGTGCCCTCGATGTAGCCGTAGTCCGCGGGATACTGTGTCGCGGTGAAGAGGGTCCGGTCGAGCCGGATGCGACCCGTCTTGTGGTCCACCTCGTACTTGTTGCGCTGCCCCTTGGGGATCTCAACCAGAACGTCGAAATCCATTATTTCGCTCCCCTTTTGCTTGCCCGCTCGATTGGGCCGGTTCACCGGGCGGGGAAGCGGGGCATGGAGCAGGCCCGCAGGATCCGCGCGCAACGGTGTGCCGGATGTCGCTAGTCTCCCCTAAGTCTGACGCCACGGGCGAGGAGGGGCGTGTGACGAGGCAAGATTCACATGAAGGCGCGGCCAATGACGGCGTGTCGAGTTCGCAATCCGGGGCCGATGAGGGTAAAAGGGCCGCCGGTCGGTCCGGCGTGCCCGCATCCGAGCCGGGCGCGGGTGTGACCCCGCCCACCCCGGGTGACCAGGCATATCGACAGCCGTTCCCCTGGCAGCAGGACGCTCCGCCGCCGAGCGGTCAGCAGGGCCGGCCGCCGGTGTCGCCGCAGTCACCCGGTTCGCCGGGCCGCGCCGCCGTTCCGGGCACCGTGCCGTGGCCCGGTTCGCCGATCTCGGATCCGACGGCCAGCTACAACTGGACCGGCGGCACCCAGCAGATGCCGGGCCGCGCTCCGGTGCCGCCCGCGTCTTCCGTGCCGCCCGCGTCTTCCGTGCCGCCCGCGTCTTCCGTGCCGCCCGCGTCGCCGGGCCGCGCCTCGGTGCCGCCGGTCGACTGGTCGCGCCCACCGGTGAGCGGCCAGGAGCCGCCCGCGCCCTCATCACCTGCGCAGCCTCCATTCGCGCAGCCCGCGTCTCCGGCGCCACACTCGCCGCAGATGCAGCCGCCTATGCCGCAATCGCCGCAGACGCAGCCGCCCACGCCGCAGCCGCCGCAGATGCCGGCGTCGTCGCCCGGGACGCCGCAGCCTCCTCGCGCCGCGCGCTCCTCCACGTCCTTCGTGATGCAGCCGGGTGCCGAGCCGGATTCCGGTCCGTCGAAGGAGAGCACCGAATACCCGCCGAGCGGCCCCGGCCCGGTCGGACCGTGGAACGCCCCGCGCAACCCGTGGAGCGCCGGCCCGCCGCGCGCCACCGACGCCGCGACGCAGCAGCACGCCGCCGTGCCGCCCGCGCCCACCACGCCGAAGGCCGCCCCGCCGAAGGCCGCCCCGCAGAGTCCGGTTCCGCCCGCGAACGACGTCACCGCCCAATTCCCGGGCGTTCGCTCGCCGGGATCCGCCTCGATCCCTGCCAAGCCCGCTGCGGCCTCCGCAGCCGCCGCCGTCCCGGCCGCGCCGGCTCGTGACGGCGACCCGTGGGGACAGCCCGGCGACGCGACCGCGCAGATCCCGAAGATCCCGCCGGCGGCACCGCAGCCTCCGATCACGCCGCCCGGGGATGGCGTGCCGGAGATCAAGCCGACGTCGGGTGGGAGCTACGGCCGGGCCTCGGTGCCTCTCAACACCACCCGCCCCACCTCGCCCGCGCCCGCCGGTCCCGCCGCGGGCACCGGCGCCGCGGCCCCGGCCGACGATGCGCCGCGGCCCGAGGAAGTGAAGACCGGGCGGAAAAAACGTACGAAAATGGTCTCGGTCCTTGCGGCTGTGGTGCTTCTGGCGCTGGTGGCCGCCGTGGGACTGGTGGTCCGCCCCGGACCTGTCGACGGATGGCTGGGCGCCGAGTCGGAGAGCACGCCCTCCGCACCGCCGCGCTCGCCCGACCCCACGCCGACGCCGGTGCTCGCCGCCGCCGAGACGGACGGCGCGACGCCGGACACCGCCGCCGTGCAGGCCGCGCTCGACCCGCTGGTGAACTCGAGCGCGCTCGGCAGCACGGTGCACGTCTCGGTGCTGGACCCGGTCACCTCGACGGTGCTGTACGCGAAGAACGCCGACGTGCCGACCACCCCGGCCTCGACCACGAAGCTGCTGACCGCGGCGACCGCGCTGGCCGCCCGCGGGCCGGCCTACCGGCTGGCCACCCGCGTGGTGGCCGGCGAGAACCCGGGCGAGGTCGTCATCGTCGGCGCCGGCGACCCGACCATGTCGGTGGACGGCAACCAGCTGTTCCCCGGCGCGGCCCGGCTCGACAAGCTCGCCGAGCAGGTCAAGAAGGCGCTCGGGGACACTCCGGCGACGCGGGTCTACGTGGACATGTCGCTCTACGAGGGCCCGGAGACGGCGACCGGCTGGGGTTCCAGCGACATCGGGGACGGCCAGGTCGCCCGGATCCAGCCGTTCATGACGAACGGCGGCCGGATCGACCCGGTGCACAACGAGTTCGGCGGCGACCCGCGGTACTCGAACCCGGCGAACGCGGCGGGCAAGCTCTTCGCGGGGGCCATCGGCGTCTCCGCGGCGGTCCGGGCCGGCAAGGCGCCCGAGCCCGCCGCCGGGGCCGCTAGTGCCGCGCCGGACGCGTCCGCCCCGGCGGCCGGCGCCTGGACCCCGGGCAAGGAGCTCGGCAAGGTCGAGTCGCCGCCGCTCGTGCAGATCGTCGACTGGATGCTCCAGCAGAGCGACAACGTGCTGGCCGAGGCGGTCGCGCGGCAGGTGGCGCTGGCCGCCGGCAAGCCGGCGAGCTTCGAGGGCGCCTCGGAGGCGATGCTGGCGAAGCTGGAGGAGCTGGGCCTGCCGTCGGACGAGGCCAATCTGTACGACGGCAGCGGCCTCTCCCGGAACAACGGCATCAGCCCGACCCTGCTCGTGCGGACGCTCGCGCTCGCCGCGAACGGCTCCGACGCGAAGCTGAGCGCGCTCTTCAACGGCCTGCCGGTGGCCGGCTGGTCGGGGACGCTGCGCACCAGGTTCGTGACGCCGAGCCCGAACCAGGAGGCCCAGGGCATCGTCCGCGCCAAGACCGGGACGCTGAGCGGGGTCAACACGCTGGCCGGCGTGCTGGTCAACAAGGACGGACGGGTCATGGTCTTCGCGATCATGGCGGTCGGCGGCGCGAGCGCCATCTCGGCGAGGGCGGCTCTCGACAAGGTCGCGGCCCGGCTGGTGGAGTGCGGCTGCTGAACCGGGGGTTTCACCGGAGTGCCGGATGGATCGGCCCGGGTACGGTGGGCTGCATGGCGCAGTTCGTTGACTGGGATCTGGCCGCCGCCACCGCGGGCGCCCTCTCCAAGACCGGCCCCGCGGTCACGCTGGAGGAGGCGACGCATGTCGTCGCCGACCTGCGTGCGCTCACCGAGGAGGCCGCCGGGCACGTGGCCGCGTACACCGGGCTGACCCCGCAGGTGGATGTTCCGCCGGTGCGCGTGGTCGACCGGCGCGACTGGGCGAAGGTGAACATCGCGGGACTCCAGCGGGTGATCGGCCCGCTGGTCAGCCGCCTCTCCGGGGACACCCCGCCGGGTCCGTTCGCCGACGCGATCGGGTCCCGGGTGACCGGGGTGCAGGCCGGGACGATCCTGGCCTACCTGTCCGGCCGGGTCCTCGGGCAATACGAGGTGTTCTCCGGCGAGCCCGGCCAGCTGCTGCTGAACGCGCCGAACATCGTCGAGGTGGAGCGCAAGATCGGCGCCGACCCGCGCGACTTCCGGCTCTGGGTCTGCCTGCACGAGGTGACCCACCGGACCCAGTTCACCGCGGTGCCGTGGATGCGCGGCTACTTCCTCGGCGAGGTGCAGGCGTTCGTCGACGCGTCGCAGGGCGGCGAGCACATCCTGGAGCGGATGCGCCGGGGCATCGCCACCCTCTCCGACGCGGTCCGCGACCCGGAGAGCCGCACCTCCATGCTCGACATCGTGCAGACGCCGGCCCAGCGTGCCGTGCTCGACCGGCTCACCGCGCTGATGACGCTGCTCGAGGGGCACGCCGAGTTCGTGATGGACGGCGTCGGACCCGAGGTGATCCCCTCGGTCGACTCGATCCGGGCCAAGTTCAACCGGCGCCGGGAGAGCGGCAACCCGCTGGAGAAGGCGATCCGCCGGGTGCTCGGCGTCGACGTGAAGATGCGGCAGTACGCCGAGGGCCGCAAGTTCGTGCACGGCGTCGTGGACCGGGTCGGCATGGCCGGCTTCAACCGGGCCTTCGAGTCGCCGCTGACCCTGCCGCGGCTGGAGGAGCTGGGCGACCCGGACGCCTACGTCGCCCGGGTGCACGCCTGACATGGCCCGGATTCCGGCGCCGGTCGCCGCGGTCCGGCACGCGGTGCGCCGCAACCTCGCCGGTCTGCCCGCCGACGCCCTGGTGCTGGTGGCCTGCTCGGGCGGCGCCGACTCGCTGGCGCTGGCCTCGGCCACCCGGTTCGCGTTCAAGCGGGTCGGGCTGGTCACCGTGGACCACGGCCTGCAGGAGGGCTCCGACCGGCGGGCCCGGTCGGTGGCGGCCTGGGCCCGGGACGCCGGCTTCGACCCGGTCGGGATCGAGACCGTGTCGGTGAAGGGCCTGCCCGGCGGGCCGGAGGCGGCCGCGCGCACCGCGCGATACTCGGCTCTCGAGGCCGCCGCCCGCCGGCTCGACGCGTCCGCCGTGCTGCTCGGGCACACCCGCGACGACCAGGCCGAGACCGTGCTGCTGGCGCTGGCCCGTGGCGCCGGCCCGCGCGGCCTCTCCGGGATGCCGGGGCAGCGCGGCGTCTTCCGGCGGCCGCTGCTCGACGTGGCCCGGGCCGACACCCGCAAGGCGTGCGCGGCGCTCGGCCTCGCGCCCTGGGAGGACCCGCACAACACCGACCCGGCATACGCTCGTTCCCGGGTCCGCGGCTCGGTCCTGCCGGTGCTCGTCGACGCGCTCGGCCCGGCCGTGGTGAGCAACCTCGCCCGGACCGCCTCGCTCGTCGCCTCGGACAACGAGGCGCTCGACACGTTGGCCGTGGACGCGCTGGATTCGGCCCGCACGCCGGAGGGGCTGTCGGTGCCGGTGCTGGCCGGCCTGCTGCCCGCGATCCGCGGCCGGGTGCTGCACCGCTGGGCCCGTGACCTGGGCGCTCCCGGCGGCGCGCTGGCCTACCGGCACGTCGTCGCGATGGACGCCCTGGTGTCCGAGTGGCGCGGCCAGGGACCGGTCTTCCTGCCCGACGGGATCGTCGTGGCGCGCCGGCAGGAACGACTCGTTCGGGTGGTTCCGGCCCATATCAAGTGAGCGGGCACGACGGAATCCGGCCCCGTTCGACGAACGGTAACCTCGATGGGGCAGGCTTAGCCCCATGGCTGATGGTTCTTGGTACGACGCCGACATCGACCACGTGATCATCTCGGAGGAGCAGATCCGGGAGAAGATCGATGAGCTGGCCAAACAGGTCTCCGCGGACCACGCGGACGCGAAGGACGGCATCCTGCTGGTCTGCGTGCTGAAGGGCGCGGTCATGTTCATGGCCGATTTCGCCCGTGCGCTCGGCCGCAGCGGCCCGCACAGCGAGATGGAGTTCATGGCCGTCTCGTCGTACGGGCAGGGCACGACCTCCTCGGGCGTCGTGCGCATCCTCAAGGACCTGGACCGGGACATCACCGATCGCCACGTGCTGGTGGTCGAGGACATCGTGGACTCCGGGCTCACCCTCTCCTGGCTGATGAAGTACCTCGAGTCGCGCTCGCCGGCGAGCGTCGAGGTGGTCGCCCTGTTCCGCAAGCCGGACGCGGTCAAGGTGCAGGTCCCGGTGAAGTACGTGGGCTTCGACATCCCCAGCGAGTTCGTGGTCGGCTACGGCCTGGACTTCGCGGAGCGTTACCGGGAGATGCCGTACGTCGGCGTTCTCAAGCCCGAGGTGTACGCCCGTAGCTGAACCGCTTTCCCAGCGTGTTCACAGTAAGGGTCATTATGGGCGGTTTTGCACCGAGACCGCCCATCCTTACCGGCGGGTGTCGAGGGTGGGCCCTGCGGCCTCACGGGTTCGCAACCGGCACCTACGGTGTACGGTCGAGTGACCGATGGCGTGGTGTCACATACGCCGGAGGGGCTGGAGCCCGGTTCACATCGCCCCGACAGGGGTACCGGACTTCTGCGGCCGCCGGTGGGCGGCGACGTTGAGGTGACCAGGACGCCGATCAGGAGGGTCCGGGCGCTTGGCGCCCGACAACAGTATGGAACGTACGCGTTTCTTCCGCCGCCCGGTGGTCTGGATCATTCTGGTGATCATCGGCGTAGTCGCGCTGAGCTCTTTCTTCACCAGTGGTCCGAGCTACCAGCGGGTTGACACTTCAGTCGCCCTCGAGCGACTCAACCAGCCCGGCATCGAGAAGGTCGTCCAGAAGGACAAGGAGCAGACGCTCCAGATCGAACTCGCGACCCAGGAACGGTTCGACGGCAAGTCGACCGACAAGATCGAGACCCAATATCCGTACGGGGTCACCGAGCAGATCTGGGACGACGTCCTCGCGGCCAAGCAGGCCGGGCGCATCACCGGCACGGTCGACGCCACGGTCTCCGGTGACAACATCCTGCTGAGCCTGCTGATCAACCTGCTGCCGATCGCGATCCTCGTGATCCTGCTGCTGTTGTTCATGTCGCAGATGCAGGGTGGCGGCTCGCGGGTGCTCAACTTCGGCAAGTCCAAGGCGAAGATGATCACCAAGGACACGCCGAAGACGACGTTCGCCGACGTGGCCGGCGCCGACGAGGCCGTCCAGGAGCTCCACGAGATCAAGGACTTCCTGCAGAACCCGGCGAAATACCAGGCTCTCGGGGCGAAGATCCCGAAGGGCGTGCTGCTCTTCGGCTCCCCGGGTACCGGTAAGACACTGCTGGCCCGCGCCGTGGCCGGCGAGGCCGGGGTGCCGTTCTACTCCATCTCCGGTTCGGACTTCGTCGAGATGTTCGTGGGTGTCGGCGCGAGCCGGGTCCGCGACCTCTTCGAGCAGGCCAAGTCGAACGCCCCGGCGATCGTCTTCGTCGACGAGATCGACGCGGTCGGCCGGCACCGCGGCGCCGGCATGGGCGGCGGTCACGACGAGCGCGAGCAGACGCTCAACCAGCTGCTCGTCGAGATGGACGGCTTCGACACCAAGGGCGGGGTCATCCTGATCGCGGCCACCAACCGGCCCGACATCCTCGACCCGGCCCTGCTCCGCCCCGGCCGCTTCGACCGGCAGATCCCGGTGGACAACCCCGACATGGAGGGCCGCAAGGCGATCCTGCGGGTGCACGCCAAGGGCAAGCCGTTCACGCCCGACGTCGACCTCGACTCGGTGGCCCGCCGGACGCCCGGCTTCTCCGGCGCCGACCTGGCCAACGTGATCAACGAGGCCGCGCTGCTGACCGCCCGCAACGAGAAGCGGGCGATCTCCAACGAGTACCTCGAGGAGGCGATCGACCGCGTCATCGCCGGCCCCGAGCGCCGCACCCGGGCCATGAGCGACAAGGAAAAGAAGATCACCGCGTACCACGAGGGCGGGCACGCCCTGGTGGCCTACGCGCTGCCGCACTCCGCTCCGGTGCACAAGGTGACGATCCTCCCGCGTGGCCGGTCGCTCGGTCACACGCTGGTCCTGCCGACCGAGGACAAGTACACCCAGACCCGCGCCGAGATGATCGACACCCTGGCGTACGCGCTGGGTGGCCGGGCCGCCGAGGAGCTCGTCTTCCACGAGCCCACCACCGGCGCCGGCAACGACATCGAGAAGGCGTCCGGCCTGGCCCGCGCCATGGTCACGCAGTACGGCATGAGCTCGAAGCTGGGCGCCGTGAAGTACGGCACGAGCGGCGACGAGCCCTTCATGGGCCGCAACATGGGCCACGAGAAGGACTACTCGGACGCCGTCGCGGCCGACATCGACGCCGAGGTGCGGGCGCTGATCGAGCTGGCGCACGACGAGGCCTGGGAGATCCTGGTCGAGTACCGCGACGTGCTCGACAACATGGTCCTCGAGCTGATGGAGAAGGAGACCATCACGCAGGAGGACATGAACCGGATCTGCGCCCGGGTGGTGAAGCGCCCGCCGATGTCGCCGTTCAACGGCTTCGGCAAGCGGCTTCCCTCCGAGGCCCCGCCGGTGCTGACTCCCGCCGAGCGGGAGAAGCTGAAGGCGCAGGCCGAGGCGGACGGCCAGATCGCGGTCGGACCCAACCCGAACGCGAACGGCTCGGAAGGCAGTAACTGATCAACTTGCACGACGAAATGGACTACCTCGCCGCCCGTCTGGTCGACGGCAAGCTCACCGGCACGCCGGTCGAGCAGGCCGTCGACCTCGGGCGGATCGAGAAAGCGATCCGGGAGATCCTCATCGCCATCGGTGAGGACCCGGATCGTGACGGTCTCGAGCGCACCCCGGCCCGGGTCGCCCGGGCCTACGCCGAGCTCTTCGCGGGCCTCCGGGTCGACCCGGCGACCGTGCTCACCACCACCTTCGAGGCGGACCACGAGGAGCTCGTCCTGGTCCGCGACATCGAGGTGCAGAGCATGTGCGAGCACCACCTGCTCCCGTTCAAGGGCGTGGCGCACATCGGCTACATCCCGGGCACCGACGGCCGGATCACCGGCCTGTCGAAACTGGCCCGGCTCGTCGAGGTCTACGGCCGCCGCCCGCAGGTCCAGGAGCGGCTCACCTCGCAGATCGCCGACCTGCTGATGGCGAAGCTCGAAGCGCGCGGCGCGATAGTGGTCCTCGAGTGCGAGCACCTCTGCATGGAGATGCGCGGCATCCGCAAGGTCGGCGCCCGGACGGTCACCTCGGCCGTGCGCGGCGCGTTCCAGACCGACGGCAAGGTCCGCGCCGAGGCGATGGCGTTGATAAACGCTAGATGAGGCTTCGGTACGTGTTGGCCGAGTCCATCGCGGACACGGCCAGCGCGACCGCCTCCTCCAGCCTGCTCTTCGCCTGCTCGAGGTTGGCGACGGCGGTGGCGGCGGCCGGGTGGAACGACCCCAGCGCCGTCATCCGCAGCAGCACCAGCGACTGATCGAGCTGATCCGACGCCTGCTGGATGCCCGCGACGGCCCGCTGGCAGCCGTCCACCGACGCAGCGACGTTGACTTTGACCTCTTCGACGTTGGCCACGGTCTCCCCATCCTCAGTTGAACATCGCCTGCAGGCCCTGCCCGGCGCAGGTCAGCAGCACCGGCACGAGACACACGATCACGCCGAGCACGGGGGTGCGGTCGATCTTCGGGCCCTCGTCGCCGTAGACGAAGCCGATCGTGCCCCAGCCCAGCCCGAACGCCAGCAGCGGCATGGTCAGCCCGCACACCAGGGCGTAGGTCGGCGGCGAGCCGACCAGCAGGAACAGGATCACCTGCACGAGCAGCACCACGAACGCGAACGGGCCGTAGATCAGCAGGTTCCGGCCGTAGGGGCGGCCCGGCCCGAGCGGCGCCGGCCCGATGAAGGCGTGGTCCGCGGCGTCCGCGGTGGCGCGCGCATCCCGCAGCGCCGCCAGCACGGCGGCCGGTCCGCCGGCCACCTTCGCCATCGCGACGGCCTGGTCCTCCGGCTGCGGGGTCAATTCCAGTTCGGGTACGCCGAAGTCCCGTGCCAATCGCGCTCGCTGCGGCGCGAGCCTGGCCCGCACGTAGGACAACTCCTCACGAGCGGCCGTGACGGTCTCGGCGTGCTCGCCGGCCACCGAGCTGGCGGCGCGGCGGACCGCGTCGAGCTCACGGGCCGCGGCGAGATAGTCGGCCCACGCCGCGGCCGGGGCGTCGGCGGCCTGTCCCGGCATGCCCTGCGCCGCTTCGCGCCGGCCACCCGGGTCCTGGGCTTCTATGTCCCGGGCCGCCGCGTTCTGGCTGGGGACGACGCCGCGATGGTCGGCCACGGGCTCCGGCCTGGTCACGAGACTCCACCCTCCGGGGCGACGAACGGGACCACTGTCACCGTGCGGTCGGTGTGCCGGTCGTGCAGCAGGGCCCGGTTGGCCCGCGGGTGCCAGTCGACCGGGCGGCTCAGCATCATCATCACGTCCGACTGCGGCACGTTCAGGAAGAGCAGGCCGGCCACGTCCTCACGGCCCATGCTGCCGCCGGTCTCCTCGTTGAACCGGCGCACCCCGCGCCACCAGGAGAGCAGGTGGGCACCCCGGCTCGGGCCCTCGCGCAGCAGCTGCCGCAGCCCGCTGAGGCTGCCCGGCGGGGCCGCGTCCATCCCGAACACCACCCGGTAGCCCGGGCGCTCGGCGTCCAGCTCGGCGGCGAGGCCGGCCGCGCCGACCACCACGACGTCCTGCCGGTGGCCGATCTCGGCGGCCAGCGCGGTCGCCAGGGCGTCGCCCTCGGCCACCAGCGAGGCGATCACGAACCGGGCGGTCCGCGGCGCGTGGCAGGCCGCCACGCTGCGGGCCGCCGCGTCCAGCACCTCGGCGCCGCCGCTCTGCGAGCCCAGGATCGCCAGATGGCGGCCGGGCGAGGAGTCCAGCGGGAACGAGGCCGTCGAGAGGCTCACGTCGATCACCCGGCCGAGCAGGGCGGCCGGGCGCGCCGACCGGCCGGCCAGCGCCGCACGGTACGCCGGGTCGTCGGCGAGGTGCTGCTGCGCGTAGCCGGCGAACACCAGCGGCTGCTGCGCCTCCGGGTCGCGGGCGCCCCAGATCCGGTGCCGCAGGTCGCTGAGCAGCTTCTGGTCGGCGTGCGGGTCGGGAAACCGGACCACCCGCTCGTGGCCGCGGGTGGCGCCGCGCGGGCCGCCGAGCCCGCCGGCCGTGTTCACCACGGCGCTGCCGAGCGGCAGGCCCGCGGCCGAGTCGTTGGTCGGCTCCAGCACGTCGCCGCCACCCGGCAGCGCGATCCGGACCGGGAACTGGCCGAAGATCGAGTCGCGTTTCGCGTACAGCGCCTCGACGCCGAGCACGGTCTGGCTCGCGAGCACCAGGTGGATGCCGTACGACCGGCCCTTGCGCGCCAGCGACTCGAGCAGCGTCACCGCCTCGGAGGCGGTCGGGTCGTTCCCGGCCAGCAGCACCTGGAACTCGTCGATGACGCAGAGCACGCGCGGCAGCGTCCCGCTCCGGCCCTCCTCGGCCGCGACCGCCCGCAGGTCGGTGAAGCGCGACACCCCGGCCCGCTTGTACGCCAGCGAGCGGCGTCCCATCTCGGCGTCCAGCTCGCGGAGCACGGCGAGACCGTATTCCCGGTCGGACTCGACGCCGACCGCGCGCGCATGCGGCAGCCAGGTGCGGTCCCGCTGCGTCGGCACGAACTCGGCGAAGGAGACGCCCTCCTTGAAGTCGAGCAGATAGAGGGCGAGCTCGTCCGGGCTGTACCGGGCGCCGAGGCCGTAGAGCACGTTGATCAGGAAGGCGGTCTTGCCGGCGCCGGAGCGGCCGCCCACCATCCAGTGCGGAGTGAGGTCGTTGAAGCGCAGCACCAGCGGCACCTCGCCGTGGTGGCCCACCACGGTCTCCACCCCGGCCGCCGCGTCCCCGCTCCACAGCTCCTCGCCGGGGTCGGGCAGCAGGTCGGTGAGGGTCACCCGGGACGCCTCGGCCGAGTCGGCCGCCAGCTCCTGGCAGACCGCGTCGATGAGGCGCGGCGGGGGATCCTCGTCGAGGAAGACCGGCGCGTTGAGCCAGAGCGCCTCGGGCACCGACCCGAACGTGCCGCCCGGACCGTCCCCGATGATCGCGAACGGGTTGCGCACCGAGATCGGCGTGGTCCGCGGCAGCGGCGCCTGGGTGGTCTCGGCGGTGAGCGGGGGCGGCGGCCAGCCCGCCACGATCAGGTGCAGGCCGGAGTCGGGGCCCTGCTGAGCCAGCGCGGCGATGCGGCGCAGCTCCTCGCCCTCGGTCATCTCCGGCAGGCTGGCGATCACCACGAGCAGCATCCGGTCGCGCCGGGCCCGGCGGGTGTCGCCGCCGCGCGCCGGGCGCAGCCACTTCTCCGCCTCGGACAGCACGTCGCGCAGGCCCTGGCGGTCGGTGGCCGGCGGCGACATGAGACCGGCGTCGGCCAGCTCCTCGAACGGGGCGAAGACCGCGCCGCCGCCCACCCCGTCGACCGCGCGCACCAGCAGCGAGCCGGCCGGCGTCGAGGCGAACAGCCGGAGCATGAGAGCCCGCAGCAGACCGAACACCCGCGGGTCGGTGGCGGTCGCGTCGATGGTCAGATGCCCGGCGCCGAGCAGCGGGACCACGGCCGGGAATCGCACCCCGTCGAGCGGCTGAGCGAGCCCCACCCGTACGAAATGATGGGTTTTATCGCTGCCCAGGGGACCCACCGGAGTCATCGGGTCGAGGGACACGCCGAGCCAGCCGGGAACCAGCCGCTCGGCCGCCGCGCGCAGCCGCTCGGCCAACCGGTGCTGATCCCGGGGGTCGGCCGCGGCCGGAGCGTATGCCTCCAGCGCCGCGGCGGCCGCGTCCACAGTCGCCACCGCCTGCCGGTGCAAGGCAGCGGCCTGCCGGACCCGCAGAGCCGAATCCGCCACTGCCACCACCTCCTGTCCGCGGATAAAACTTATCCCAGACCCGGCCGGCCGCCGCGTTCCGGCTTCTCCTCGCCGCCCGTGTCCCCATCTCTGTCTTTCCGTGTCCGGTTGAACTCGAAGCGTGTTCCGGTGGTATTCGCCTGCACAGGATCACTTCGGTTCTCTGCGGAGGCACTCATGGACGGGCTCTACGTCGTGGCGGGCGAGGCGGCCGGCGGCTGGATCCGGGTCGAACTGGCCAGCGACGGCCGGTTGTGGGACCTCGTGCTGGATCCCCAGGTCGCGTCGCTGCCGGTGGAGGATCTGCGGGACGAGCTGTTCCGGGCCTTCCTCGATGCGCAGGAGTGCCTGGCGCCGTCCTTCAGTGAGGATTTCGCTCAGCAGGTCGCGGATGCGTCGGCGACGGCCGAGCGGCGGTTCGCCGAGATCTCCACGGCGCTGTACGACATCTCCCGCCGGGCGGTGCGGTCGTCATGAACGTACGCATGCATCTTGATCCTGATGCGGTGGCCGCGACCGGCAGCACTCTGGCCGGGATCGCGCAGCGGATGGCCGAGGACGTCGCGGTGCTCGACGCGACAGTGGCCGGCCCCGGGAATCCCTGGGGAGCGGACGAGAGCGGGAGCGCGTTCGCGGTGGCCTACCAGGCGATTCTCGGGCATGCGCTGGGGGCGCTCGGTTCGTATGTGTCGCAGATGGGCGATGCGGCTCTCGGTCTGACCATGCAGGCTCGGTCGATCGCTGCTGCCGACTCCTCCTCCGCGGTCCTCATCGAGAGCTCGACGTGACCATCGAGCTGCCTCTCGAGCTCACCGAGCCGCTCGGCTGGGTCGGGCTCACCTGGCCGCAGGCCGACGAGGATCGGCTGCACGCCGACGGTCTCGCCTGGATCGAGCACGGCACCCGGCTCCGGCAGCACCTCGCCGAGGCCGACGCCGCCGCCCGCCGGGTGTGGATGGAGAACGAGGGCGCCTCCGTCGAGGCGTTCGAGCAGTGGTGGAACGGCCCGGAAGGCCCCGGCCGGCGCCTCACCGACGCGGCCGTGGCGGTCGAGCTGATCGGCGCCGGGCTCATCGCCATGGCGGGCGTCACCGTCGCGCTGAAGACCGCCTACATCGCCCAGCTGACGCTGCTGTCGTTCCAGGTGGGCCAGGCCGTAGCCACGGCGTTCGTGACCGCCGGGGCCACGCTCGCCGAGGTGCCGGTCTTCGTGGCCGCCACGCGGGTCGCCTGCCGGGAGCTGATCCACCGGTCGCTGCAGGTGGTCGAGGGCGAGATCGCGCAGATGTTCACCCGGGCGGCGGACCTGTTGCGCTTCTCATCGTCCTTCTCCGGGGATGCGTTGCATCTGGCGCGACATTTCGGGCAGAACTCCGAATTCCATCGGCTGATGCGGGAGGTGGAGCGGGCCGACATCCGCAGCCCGGTCAACGGGGCCACGTTCTACTCCGGACGCGCCGGCGACGGGACACCCATGCGGGTGTTCGCCGAGAAGTACACGGACGGCGTCACATCGGTGACACTGGAGAAGACACCCGGTGGTGCGGCCTTCGACGATCTGCGGCTCTTCGAGGACGGTTCACCCGTGCGGCAGACGCAGGCCCGCGACATCTGGAGCCGGCTCTCCGAACGCTACGCCTCCAGCGCGGTCGGCGACGTGACGGCGTGGGCGCACAACCCGCGCGCCGACGGCATCTGGAACGCGGTGGAGCGGCGGGCACTGTTCGAGAACCCGGCGACGACCCGCCTCACCACCATCGACCCGACGGGGGTTTGACGTGGCCGTCCACGAGATCCGCAGTCAGGCCGCCCGCACCGATTCGGGTGTCCTGCTCCGCACAGTCGACCGCGAAACCATGCTCGTCGAGTTCCGGGGCCACGCCATGCACCTCCCGGTCGACAGGGGCCTTCATTCGTACGGGTTCTACCTGCCGCCCGCCCCGATGTGGGATGACGAGTCGGCGGTGTCCGCAGGGGATCTAGTCGTCGTGAAAGAGGCCATTGTGGAGATCCAGCGCCATTGGGGCTTCGGGGTCGACTTCCATGTGCTGAAGGTGGATTAGTGTCCCTTGTATGCGTGCGGTGCCCCCAGACCCAGGTCCGTCCGATCCCGCAGTCCCGCCAGGCCCGTCCGATCCCGCAGCCCAGCCGGATCCGGCAGGTCATCCCGGTCCGTCGCGGGGGTTTGCTCCTTCGGGTTCGTCGGGTCCTTGGGAGGGCGGAGACGTGGTGACGCCTGCCGGTGGCCGTGTCGGTGGCGGTGCGTTGAAGACGGGTGGTCGCTTCAAGACGCGCAGGGCGAGACTGCTGCTGGCGTTTACGGCGGGCATCATGGGCTTGCTGTGCCTTGGAGGAGCAGTAATCATCTTCCTCCTCTACGACGACGCCACAGAAATCAAGCGAACTGAGCCAGCGGCCGTCGTGGATAATTTCTTAGGGGCGTACTTCGCTGACCGAAATAATGAAGAGGCGAGGCTCTATATCTGTTCTTCGGGGAGCTCGTTGAGTTCGCTCGAGGACTTCCGCCGAACCCTTTTCGACCAGGAATCGCGGACAGGAGGAACGATTATGGTCGGATGGAAGGAGCTCTCGATTGCTACTCCAGGAGAAGATAGCCGGACGGCGACGGTGACGATCACGGTAGATAGCATGGTTGACAACCGGCCAATCGGGAAAAGCGAGCACCGGTGGCGTTTGTCGCTGATTGATGACGGTGGTTGGCGGGTGTGTGGGGCGGAACGGTTCTAACAACGCCTACTCGATCCAAAGAAGGTGTGCTGGTACCTCCAACGTGCGAGGTGTGCGGCCGTCCCAGCCCCAGCGGTACCAGTCGAGTTCCTCGGTGATCCTGGCGCAGACTTCGCCGTCTTCGCTTGTGTAGAGCTCTGTCACGGCTCGCAGGTCGCGTTGTTCGCCGCCGTCCTCTAGCAAACGTGCGATCCTGCGACTCGCGAGGAAGTCGGCCTCGGTTGCCGCTACTGGCGGACGCCGGGGTGGCTCGTCCAGCGAAACCAGCTGTGCATCCTTGGGCCTGGACGCGGGTGTTGTGCCGGCGACGCCGTATTCCTCGACCCACACCCGATCGACGGGGACCAGTGCCGCGAAGACTTCGGTCTGTTCGGCCTCGGCGCGATACCACTCCGATTCGGCCATCACCGGGACGAATGTGCGGCTGCCCTGGACGACTTTCTCGTCGGCGCGCAGGTCGCCGCGCCAGCCCAAGCCGGGGGAGCCGATCACGACCCGTCGTCCGCGGAGCTGGCCGCCCATGGTGGCGGGGGTGGGTATGACCGGTCTCGGCGCTTCCAAAGCCCATCCCGAATTCATGGCGAAAGGGTCGGGGAATCCACCGTTCATCCTTCACCGCCCAGCGCTGCTCCCTGCTCACGCATGAACCGCACCGGGTCGATGGCGCCGGCGCTGGAACGGTCGTTGTTGAGGTGCACCTCGAAGTGCAGGTGCGGTCCCGACGAGTTTCCGCTCGAGCCGACCCTGCCGATGACGTCACCGGCCGCGACCTGTTGGTTTTCCCGTACAAATGGCCTTTGCACCATGTGACAGTAACGCGTCATCACATTGCCTGCGTGAATGATTTCGACCATCCACCCGCAGCCGCCCTTGCCGGGATAGCCATCCACATTGCAGCTTTTGCGGCCCTTGAAGTCCTCGTCGCACTTGACCAGCGAGACGACGCCGCTGGAAACCGCCGCGATCGGCGTGTATTTGTCCACGCTCAGGTCGACGCCCTGGTGATTGGGACGCTCCGGGCTGCGGAAACCGGAGCCCACTCCGGCACGCAGTGGAATCGTGTAGCCGGATGCCGCAATCTGCCCGGAGGCGGCGCAAACCATGGTGACCGAACTGCCCGCGGCGCTTGCCGCGCCGTCAGCGAGCATATTGACGATCTGGGTGGCGATGGGTTCATGTTTTGCGTACGCATCGGGATAGGCGCTGATTTGTACGGCCTGCGCCGCCCTCGTCAACGACATGGTCTCCCAGCCGTCAATGGTGTTCAATTTGTTGTAGAACTTCGTACTCGCATAAACCGGATCCCGCACCTGGGCGGGCGTTCCCCAGCCGGAACTGGGTCGCTGCTGGAATAGGCCCTGGGAGTCGTGGTCATTCCGCGCGCCGAGGTGACCGAGATTGACCAGCCGGGACTCCTGCATGGCGGTCGCCACAGCGATTACCCAGGCGCGGGGCGGCATTTGCAATTGCTCGCCGACATTGATGATGACCGCTGCATTTCGGATCTGACTTGCACCGTACGGTCGAATCTTCGGCAGCTTGGAATCGGGGTCGATCGCGCCGCCCTTGCCGCAACCGAGCGCCGCGTTGAGCGTGCTCTGCTCGTCGCTGTCGATGTTGCCGAGCACCAGCATGGTCACGCTGCCGCCACAGCAGAGCAGGGCGAGCGTCACAACCAACGAGATCAGCAGAACCACCTTGCGTGGCCGCGGAACTCTCACGCCGGCTCCCAGTCGATCCCGTCGACCAGCCAATGCCCGTCGGGGGCGACCAGCCGGAGGCTCAATTTCCCGGAATCCATGGTGACGATCGCGTTCACCATCGTCTCGTTGACCGCTACGAGGCTGGGCCGGCCGATGACACGCTCGGCCGGCACGCCGGCGGGGTCGACGCCTTCGAGTTGGTTCGAGAGGTCTTTCGTGGAGTTGGGAAGGAGGCGGTCACGCCACTTCTCCGGGTTCACCGAGTCGTGGTCCACCCATGCCGAAGCGAATGCGTACGCGACGGCCTCAGGCTGGGCGCGTCCGGGGCTGGTCTTGGGCGTCGGCGGTGGGTCGGACGACACCACACTGTCATCCTCAGCAGGATCTGCGCTGATCGCGGGAGCAGGGCTTCCCGCGCTCAGCGGAGGCGTCGCGTCCCCGTCTGAGAACAAGCGTCCGATGCCCACCACCGCCAGGACGATGGCGACCAGCACGATCGCCACCCCCCACCGAGATCGGAAGATCCCGGTGAGGGTGCGCTCGATCAGCCCTGCCACACCACTCACCGAGCCTCGGAACGTATCCGCGGAGTAGTGCTCGCGGGCTCCTGAGTCGTCGAGCCGGTCTCCGGCCGGTAAATGGCATAGGACGCGGGTCGCTCGGACACGTCCGGTTCGGTCCACTCCGCGGCCGCGCGTGAGCGTGTCTGGGAAGGCTTGGTTCGGCGGGCGACTTCGGTAGAAGTGCTGTCGATCTTCTCGCGCTCGGTCCGCACGCTCTCGTTGCCGTCGGGACGCGTTGCGACAGTCGTGGAGGTACTGCCTCCGCCGCTCATGTCGCTGCGCGTGGCTGCCGAATGCGATGGGTCTTCCAGGCGTGCTTCCGGCCGCATGTTCCGCTGTTCGACGTAAACCGGCCGACCGTCCTTGCCGAACATCGGTTCACGAGTGCCGCCGCCTTCGACGACATCGAGTTTCGCGGCCTCACGCATGTCACGGAAGAACCGGCGATGCCAGGAGCCGGCAGAAGCGATCGCGGCGGCGCTGTCCTTGCCACCGAGCTGAGTGATGCGTCGGTATGGCCTAAGAAGGAGCCAGCCGACGATGCCGCACAGCCATACAAGCACAACCTGAAGCCATCCAGGAAGACTGCCAGTATTCATGATCAGATCTACAGCGAAAAGGTAGATTGCTGCGCCTGTGCCGAATATGGCGATGTTGAAGACGGCTGCCACCACCGCATTACCGAGCCGTCTGATCCCTGCGCTCGCTGGTCTTAGGAGGCCGATCGTGCCGAGAATTGGTGCGGCAATCACCGCCCAGCGGAAGATGAGGAACCCTAATAGGACAAGCAGCGAAGCGGTGAGGTCGAACATTGCGAACATGACTGATGCGAGCACGGCGATGAATCCAGCACCGATACGCTCCATGCCGTTGATACCCTGCAGATACTCATAAGCTTCGGGATCTTCACGCTTGATCTGTTCGGCAACCCTTTCCCACTGTGCCTTTTTGCGGTTTAAGGTTCCTTCGCGAGTCTCAGGACTCTCGCGAATGCGCTGAGCCTCATCCCATGTCAATGAGCGAGCGTCGTAGAGGGCGCGGCCGTAGCGCTGCGCAGTCGTGCTATCGGCAGAGCCCAGCAAGCCTCGCAGCCAGTTGCGGTAAAGCATGGTGTCTGTCGCGGTATCACTCGCCCGCACAGCCGGGGGGCGTTTATCCTCACATGCGCCAGGAGTCGGATCCGGGCATTGCTCAGCGGGGATCTCGTCAGCACGCGGTCCCACAGCGCTGTGAACAACGCTTAGGCTGGTAACTAGAGTCTGGTCCGCGATGTTCGCGGATTTCACAGGCCACGCAGCGATGGCGGTAACACCAACCATGACTAGCAGGGCCCAGCCCACAGTGGTCGTTGCGGCGCCCATATCGGCTTGCTGAGACCGCCAGATTAGGTAAATTCCGACGATTGCTAGAGTTATGACGCCAAATACGGTGAAGACCTTCTCGTAAATAGCTTTAGTGGACTGCTCAACCAAATCGTCCGCCCAGCCCCAAAGGGTTTCTGGGCTCCATGCGCGCTCTCGTAGAGCGTTCGAGGCTCCGATGATCGCCGTGGCAATCATGAACTCGCCGTTGGCGATTGTTGTTTCAACTTTGAAATCTGGGTCTACCAGGGTTGAGGCGCAGCCACTATCCAAGTCATAAGTGGTGTAGCTATATCCTGCATACCCGTATCTGCTATAGATGCCTTGTGGTCCGGTTTCATCGGACGACGCTGGGCGTTCCGTAAACCATCCTGCCACGCCAGAATCTGGTGTGCTCGGAGTTGGAGGGGACAGACATTCCGCACGGTCAGCAGTGACCTCAGCCAGGCGGTTAACGCATGCCGAGAAGTTGTTCTTCCATTCCTCGGTGCTGCAGGCACCCCCCGGTGCCTGCGCCGGCACCGCCCAAGCTTCCCGAGGCGCCGCCACAGCCCAAGCTATAGAAGCCACCGCGACGACAATCATCGCCGTTACCAGCGCCAACCCCCGCCGCACCATCTCAGACCTCCAGGTCGGACGGGAGCGGCACCACCGCAGGCGGCGCCGTTCCCGGTGTCGTGTCCAGATGTTCAAGGAGCCCGTCGACGTAGCCCACGTCGACTCTGACCTTCTGGACCCGCCCGTCCACGTCCCGCATCACGAACTCACGGAAGCCCAGGCGGTGCTGGGACGAGGTGTCCACCTGGGAGAGGGAGGCGAGCGTCGCCTCGTATCCGTCGTGTACCGGCACCCGCAGGAGCCGCAGTGCTTCGGAGGCGATCTCCTGGTCTTCGGCGATCCGGCCGACGAAGACGGTGGAGACCAGGTTCTGGACATCGAGGCCGAGGATGTCGCGAGGGTTCTGGGAGGCGACCAGGGCCGCCAGGTTCCATTTGCGGGAGTCGCGGGCGAGGCGGACCAGGAAGGAGCGGCCGGAGCGCCAGCCTTCCATGAAGTGCGCCTCGTCGAGGCCGACCATCTTGCGGGACGACATCGAGCCGCCGTAGCAGCGGCGGACGGCGAGCCGGTGTGCGGTGTGCAGCATCGGCAGGGCCAGGGACTCCTCGGCCGACCAGTACTCCCGCTCGATCTTGAGGTCGGGGAGGCGGAGGCCGGCCATGGTGATGACGGTGAGGGCCGCGTCGGCGCCGAGGAGGTGCTGCGGCGGGTGGCCGAAGAAGAGCAGCGCGAGCGGCATCTCGGCGGTGTCGAGGAGGAGGTTCGCGAGTTCGCGGCCCTCGTTGTCGTCGAGGCCCTGGAGGGTGCGGACGACGTCGTCGAGGGTGGAGGTCTCCTCGGCGGGGACCTGGCGGACGGCGTGCCGCAGCAGGGTGGCCGTGGAGGCCTCCTTGGCGACCTGCGGCGGCACCAGCATCGAGCAGATGTCCTGGACCAGCATGCGGCGCTCGGCCCGGGCGTTGGAGACCGCGATCTCGAACTCGCGGTCGCCGGCCGGCCCGGTCGCGAACTCGGAGCGCACCGGGGTGGGGATGAGCGCGTACGGCGCCAGCGTCCCCTGTTCGGAACCGGTCAGGTTCAGCACCCGGGAGTAGGGCCGCAGTTCCGGCATCTGGCACAGGCGGGCCAGCGGCCCGGACGGGTCGAGCAGGGTGACCTGGACGCCGCGGCGGGCGTTCAGGTAGCCGAGCGCGCCCATCAGCGTCGACTTGCCACCGCCGGGCTCGGCCACGAAGACGCCGAGGCCGGAGCGTTCCCGCACCTCCATGGGGAAGTGCAGGTCGAGGAAGACCGGCCGGCGGCAGGTCCCCGCGGTACGCCCGATCAGGTCGCCACGCCGGTCACCGACCGTCGACGCGGCCTGGGGCAGCGCCGCCGCGAGCAGCTTCACCGGCATGCGTCGGACGTAGCCGGTGTTGGCGATCGGCTCGCCCGGGATGAACTCGCGGGCCAGCTGGTCCTGGTTCTTCGGGTGCTGCAGGGAGATGCGCAGCTCGCGGGAGTAGAGCTGGATGAGCCGCCGGGCGCGTTCCAGGCACTCCTCGCGGGTGGCGCCGCCGACCGCGATCCGGTGCCAGCCGTGTGCGCGCGCCGACTCGACGGGCAGGCCGGTGGTCATCTCGTCGCCGATGACGAGGGCCCGCTTGGCGAGGCGCTCGAGTTCCGGCGGGGCGTCGATGCCGTGCTCGGCGTAATCCAGCTGCTGCGAGCGGATCATGCGGAGCCGGTGTTCGAGGTTCTTGAAGGAGCTGTTGGACCCGAGGATGTCGATCCGCGAGGAGAGCTCCATCGGCCACGGCAGGCGCTCGTGGAAGTGCATCCACGGCTCGTGCTTCTCCGGGATCTCCAGCGGCTCCATCCGGCCGACGGAGAGGACGGCGACGTGCCGCTCCTCGCCGGTCATCCGGTTCACCAGCTTGACCGTGGAACCGTACGGGGTCCGGTAACGCTCGACCTGCTCGGTGAGCGCGAGCAGGTCGCCGGTCTCCCAGTGGCCGTTCGTGACCGGGGAGAGCAGTCCGGGCGGGGCCATGGCGAGCGCCACCGAGCGGTAGAGCAGCCATTCCAGCTCCTGCGGGGTGACCCGGCGGCCGCGCATGCCGAACGCGTTGAGCACCTCGTCGAACTGCTCGACGGTCCGGCCCAGCTTGCGCCGCTCACCCTCGGAGGTGCCCTTGCCGAACATCCGCAGGATGCGCTCGGAGAAGGTGTCGCCGAGCGAGCGCCGGGCGAACGTCACCCCGAGGTAGGTCTGCCCCTCGGCGTGGTTGACCGAGAGCAGGTGGCGCTGCGCCGAGACGAGGTGGTCCGACCAGGAGGTGGCGCCGTGCACGTCGGGCAGCGGTTTCGCGGTGAACGAGTCGACAGTGCGGGCCCACTCGTCGGCCGGGAAGGGCCGCGTGGTCCGGCGCAGGTGCAGCCGGAAGCCGGCGAGACCCGCGTACTGCTCGGAGATGGCGCTGAGCAGCGCCTCGCGCTCGGCGTCGGGCCGGAACGCCCAGCGCACCTCGGGCAGGTAGTACCACGCCGTCACGGTGCTCTGGGTGAACGTCAGGTGCCCGGCGATCTCACTGATCGCGAGTTCCATGGCCGGGTCGCGGTCGCTGAACTTCAGCTTCTGCGGGCGCAGCGCCGCGGCCTTGGGCTCCTTGCGCGGCCGGATGGGCGCCTCCCGCTTCGCGGGAGCCTTCTCCGGGCGCTTGGCCGGGGACTTCTCCTTGCGCTTGGCGGGTGCCTTTTCGGGTACGGGTACGGGCAGCGCGTTCCCGGCAGGCGTCGGGGCGTCGTCGCCGAGCCGGTGCCGGCGTGCGTGCACCGGTTCGACGGCCGCTGGACGCGGCCCTTCGGGGGCCGGCCCGGCGGGCAGGGGCGCACCGGCCGGGAAGGCGGCCGGCGCGGCCGGGGCCGGCGAGGTCGGCCAGTTGTCGAACTCGCTGAAGTCGAACTCGTCCGGCATCGGCTCGACCGGCGCGGCCGGCTGCGAGGAGAAAGCCTGCTCCGAGGGGAAAGCCTGCTCCGAGGAGAAAGCCGCCGGTTGCGGGGCGAACGACGCCGGCTCGGAATCGGCGTAGTAGTCGGGCTCGGGACCGGCCGGCGCCCGGGTGAAGGGCGCGCCGTTCCACCCGGGGGAGTCCTCGACCACCGGAGGAGGCGGCGACACGGGAGCGACGGGTGACGGCCCGGCAACAGGCGGTGGCCCGGCGACAGGCGGCGCAGAGGCCGGCGCGGAGAAAGGCGGGCTCGAGAGGGGAGCGCCCGAGACGGGCCGGCCTGAGAGGGGAGCGCCCGAGACCGGCGCACCCGAGACCGGGGCAACCGGACCGCTCATCCGGTCGTTGAACCCGAAGCCGTCGTCATCCGGCTCCGGGGCCGGTTCCGCATGAAGATCACTCTGACGGGTACCACCGGTACGCGCCGGAGTGGCCGTCCCGCCGAACAGGTCGAGGAAGGGCGAGTCGATGTCCAAGGTGGTGTCGTCGACCGCGGTGGCGCGTGGACGGACCGGCTGGGGTGCCTGGAAGACACCGACGCCACCGTGTCCGGGAGCCGCGACGAGATCCTCGGCGTTGTCCAGCGGATCAGGCGAAGAGTAGTTGTCCGGGCGCACACCGTTACTCTGCCTGTCTGCGGACGAGGCGTCCGCGCGGGGATGCCCGTGCGGAGGGGTTCCGGTCATGCGCGGACCCCGGCGGTGCGTGCGGCAGCGGCCGGTATCGAACGAACAATCCAACTGGTCATACCAACTCCTCCCGGACGCGGATGCGAGTGGCGACAAGTCTCGGATCGCGTTGCTCCACGGCGGGCTCGCGGGTGCGGCGCCAGTCGGTGAGCGCGGTGCGGATGACGACCCGGGCCGGTCGGTCCGGGTCGACATGCCGGAACACGTACGACGTCGTCACCATGGCGAGGGCGATCTCCCAGGCCGGGAACGGGTCGAAGTCGAGCGTGATCAGGTAGTGGAGGAACATGAAGAGCGGCACCAGCACGACGAACATGCCGTACTGCGCGTACGGCAGGTGCACGGGCAGCGTGTATCCGGGCGGGCCCAGATAGACCAGGCGTGCCCGGTAGATGTCGTCGTCGGTCCTGAGCCGCATCTCAGTTGAAGATCAGGTCGATGATGTTCTCGCCGACGAAGAAGAGCGTGGCCGCGCCGGCGATGAACGCCAGGCCCACGATCGCGATCGCCGAACTGGTGAGCACCTTGGAGATCTCGCCACGGCTGGCCCGGCCGATGAAGATCACGCCGAGGACCGCGAGCAGGATCGGTGCGATGTTGCTCGCGAAGAAAGTGACGATGCCTTCGGTGTTGATGCTGCCGCTTGGTGCCGCCAGGATGGCGAGTTCAGTGGCGATCATCGGTAAACCTCCCCGTGTCCGGTAAGGGGGGTACGGACACGCTGCAGTTGTGAAGCCGTACGGCAACGCCCATATGGTGCTACCTCGCGCTCACCACGTCGAGTGAGCCGTTCGGGCACTGCCATGCTCGTCTGCTCTCTTCGGTCACTTCATGATGCCCAGTTCCGAAGAGTACGGCCCGTACTTGCGAGCAACAAGCGCCCGTTTCGTTACCCAAGGTGAAGGAGCGCGTGAATTTCAGTCACGTGGCATCGTACACCTGTTCGAAAAGCCGCTTGCCCGTACCCTTTGCCTGTGCCGACTTCGCCGCTGGACGCGCAGCTCACGGGCGCTGAACTGCTCCGCCGGGATCACCCGGTCGTGATGGGCGTCCTCAACGTCACGCCGGACTCCTTCTCTGACGGTGGGAGATACACGGATATCGACGCCGCGGTTCAACACGGCGTGTGCCTTTTTCAGGAAGGCGCCCACGTCATCGACGTCGGCGGCGAGTCCACCCGGCCGGGCGCCGAGCGGGTGGACGCGCAGACCGAGATCACCCGGGTGGTTCCGGTGATCCGGCGCTTGTTCGCCGAGGGCGTACCGGTCAGTGTCGACACGACACGCGCGGCGGTCGCCGAGGCGGCGCTGGAGGCCGGCGCCGTGGTCGTGAACGACGTGTCGGGCGGTCTCGCCGACCCCCGGATGGCGTCGGTCGTGGCCGCGGCCGGCTGCCCCTGGATCCTCATGCACTGGCGCGGGCACTCCCGGGACATGCAGAAGCTCGCGGTCTACCGGGACGTCGTCGCCGAGGTCCGCGACGAGCTGCGGCAGCGCGCCGACGAGGCGGTCGCGGCGGGCGTCGACCCGGGCCGGATCGTCCTCGACCCCGGTCTCGGCTTCGCGAAGCTGGCCGAGCACAACTGGGCGCTCTCCGCGCATCTGGGCGAGCTGACCGGGCTCGGGTTCCCGGTCCTCTTCGCGGCGAGCCGCAAGACCTATCTCGGGCGGCTGCTGGCCGGTCCGGACGGCACGCCGCGCCCGGTCGAGGGCCGGGAGGCGGCCACCCTCGCCACCTCTCTCCTGGCGGTCGCCTCCGGAGCCTGGGGCGTCCGGGTCCACGAGGTGCGGGCGACGGCCGACGCGCTCGCCGTCTGGAGAGCCACCGGATCACCGCGTCTCACGAGCGAGAAGAACACCTTCATGGGTACGGGGGAACGATGACGACCGGACGGATCACGCTGACCGGGCTACGCGCGCGCGGCCACCACGGCGTCTTCGACTTCGAGCGGGAACAGGGCCAGGACTTCGTCGTCGACGTCCGGCTCGACCTCGACCTCGGTCCCGCCGCCCGGTCCGACGACGTGGCCGACACCGTCCACTACGGCGAGCTGGCCGGCAGCCTGGTCGAGGTGATCACCGGGGAGCCGGTGAACCTGCTGGAGCGCCTCGCCGAGCGGCTGCTCGACGTCTGCCTGGCCGACCCGCGGGTGACGGCCGCCGAGGTGACGGTGCACAAGCCGCAGGCGCCGATCCCGCACGAGTTCGCCGACGTCGCCGTGACGCTGGGCCGGAGCCGCTCGTGACCACGGCGGTCCTCTCGCTCGGCAGCAACCTCGGCGACCGGGCCGCCCATCTGCGCGCCGCCGTCGAGCTGCTCGGCGCGAGCGTGGTCGCGGTGTCCGGGGTCTACGAGACGCCTCCCTGGGGGGACGCTGCTCAACCTTCGTACCTCAATGCTCTTCTGATCGTGCACGACGGAAGCGCGACCGCGCGGCACTGGCTGGAGCGCTGCCGCGCGTGCGAATCGGCCGCCGGCCGGGTGCGGGATCCGGAGCGCAGATTCGGGCCGCGCACGCTCGACGTCGACGTGATCGCCGTCCGGCGGGCCGACGGCACGCCGGTGATCAGCGACGACCCCGAGCTGACGCTGCCGCATCCGCGCGCCCACCTGCGGGCCTTCGTGCTGCGGCCGTGGCTCGACGTGGAGCCGGACGCGGTCCTGCCCGGACACGGGCCGATCGCCGCGCTGCTGCGGTCGCCGGAACTCGCCGCCGACCTCGCCGAGGTGAGCCCCCGCCCCGATGTGTCGCTAGAGTCGACGAAGTGAGCGCCAACCCGGAAGACGGCCGTCGTCCCGACCCCTCGCTGCGACCGACGAGCATCTCCGTCCTGGTGGTGGCCGGCCTGGCCGCCGCCGCCGTCGGCTGGCTGGTGCTCAGCTTCTCCTACTCCCGCCTGCCGGCGCTGCCGTGGACGCCGGCCCTGGTCCTGGCGGTGCTCGCGGTCGCCGAGGGGATGCTCGCGCAGAACACCGGCGCCCGCATCCAGCGCAAGCCCGGCGCGCTGCCGGTCGAGCCGCTCGCCGTCGCGCGCTACGTCGCCCTCGCGAAAGCGTCCTCTCTGGTCGGCGCGCTCTTCGCCGGCTTCTCCGCGGGCCTGCTCACCTGGCTGCTGCTGGAGCCCACGAAAGCGGCCCGCGACGACATCCCGGCCACCGTCGGCGGTCTGGTCGCGGCGCTCGCCCTGATCGGCGCGGCGCTCTGGCTGGAGCGGGCCTGCCGGGTGCCGGAGCAGCCCGACCGCAAGGACGACGACTCCGACCGGCCGACCGAACGACGTTGACGCCCGTCGACGAAAACCGTGCTCTGAACTGAGGCCACGTCTTGTCCGTATGCTTTGCGGAGGACTCGCGGAGGCGTAAGGAGGCGCGGACATGTCGTACGACGAACCCACCGACCCCGCCGCGTACCGGCGTCGGGTGCAGTACGACGACACCGCCACCAGCACGCTCGACCAGTCGCTGCGCGCGCCGGTCACCGGCACCGGCTCCTTCCCCGCGGCGGACGAGGACGGCCGCGACCGGCTCGGCGTCCACCTCGGCTGGGAAGTGGTCCTCCTCGTCGCCACCGGCGCGATCGCCTTCCTGCTCTTCCGGGAGGACTCGGCCGCCCTCCAGCGCCCCGCCCTCGACTCGCTGCTCGTCCTCGGCGCCGCGATCGGCCTGCTCACCCTCGGCGCCGGGCTCAGCCTCCGGGCCGGCGTGCCGAACCTCGCGATCGGCCCGATCGCGCTGGCGGCCGCGTTCCACTACGCGGAGAACGGCGACCAGGGCCTGGTCCCGGCGCTCACCCCGGCCCTGATCATCGGGGCGGCCGGCGGCCTGGTCACCGCCGTCGTGATCCTCGCGCTGCACGTCCCGGGCTGGGCCGCCACCCTCGCGGCCGGCCTCGGCGTGGTCGTCTACGCACAACTCCGGATCGCGCCGGTCGACGTGCAGGGCGACTGGAACCCGACCGACCAGGCCTTCCCGCTCTTCGGCGGCTTCGCGTTGCTCGCCCTGATCGGCGGCGCGCTCGGCGCGATCGGCCCGGTCCGCCGCTGGGTCGGCGCGTTCCGGCCGGCCGGCGACCCGGCCCGCCGGGGCAGCCCGGCGGCCGCCGTCCCGGTGATCCTCGCGCTGGTGGCCTCCTCGCTCTTCGCGGTCGGCGCCGGCGTGATCCTGGCGGCCGGCCCGAACGACCCGGTCGTCCCCGGCACCGGCCTGGAGTGGACCGGCATCGGCATCGGCCTGGCCCTGCTCGGCGGCACCAGCGCGTACGGGCGCCGCGGCGGCATCTTCGGCACGCTCTTCGCGGTCACCGCGCTGACGCTCTTCCTCGACTACGAGGAGCGCCGCGAACTCGACATCGCCCTCTTCGCGATCGCGGCGAGCGTCTTCGTGGCCGGCCTGATCGTCACCCGGCTGGTCGAGACCTACGGCCGCCCGCTCCCGGCCGGGACCGGCGTCGAGTGGAACGCCGCGCCGAGCAACGGCACCTGGTCGCCGGACCGGCCGGAGACCTGGAACGCGCCGGCCGAGCAGCAGCCGGCCCGCAGCGACCGCTGGGACGACGGCCCCTGGGGCGCCACCCGCTAGCTATGCTTTTGACCATGAGCTCGCCGACCTTCGCCGAACTGGACGCCCTTTCCACCGAGGACCTGCGCGAGCGGGCATTCGCCCGGGCGCGGGAGCGCCACGACGTCAAGTTCTACTGGTCGGTGCTGCGGCACCTGCCGGACGCCGACGAGGCCGCCTCGCTGGACGGCGCGCCGAACTCGATCGGCCCGACCATCGACGAGGCCGTCGCGCTCTGGCGCGAGCTCGAGGGCCGCGATCTCGGCGAGTCGGAGCCGCTCCTCCGTGCCGCGTTCATCGATTACTTGAGCAGATAGCGGGTAATGACGTCCGTCGTTTGAATGCCGGGCCCCGCTGGGAACAACGGGGCCATGGCTCTCGGGAATCGATATAAGACCGCACCGGGTGCGGGCACGCTCGCCGCGCTGATCCTCGTCCTCGTCTTCGGCAGCCCCTGGTACAGCGACTGGGCCGTGGACAACACCGAGCCGGAGACGGCCGGCGGCTGGTGGCTGCGCCTGCTGGCCTGGCCGCACTGGAGCTTCGACACCGACGACTCGCTGCGCGACGTGATCGTCGGTGACCTCAAGGCGATCCTGCTCGTGGTGCTGACCGCGCTCTTCCTCTACCTCCTGCCCGGCTCGCAGCTGGCCCGGGCGCGCGGCACGATCAGCCAGTTCTTCGCGGGCTGGGCCTCGTACATCTTCGCGGGCGGTTTCGCCGCCCTGCTCGCCACCCTCTTCCTCACCGATCCGACGCTGCTCAACGCGTTCCGGGCGGCCGGCGCGGGCGCCGGGTACGGCCTCTTCGTCGGCTGGATCGTCGGTCTCGCCTCGCTCGGCGGCCGGCGCGGAACCAGATAGTCGCTGGGTCCCGCCCATCGGTGTCGGTGCTAGTGGGTCATTTGTGCCGTTCGAGTGCTCGGCCGTTTCGTCCGGGACGCACTCTCGGTAACATCTGCCCCCATGCCGGAACGCGACTCCCAAGCGGGACACAGCGCGAAGCTACTCCGCGGCCTCCTCTGGGGCGGGGTGGTGCTCGCACCGCTGGCAGCCGCCGTCGTGCTGATCGGCGGTGGCACCACCTCGATCCGGTTCGCGGTGCTGCTGCTCGCCGTCAGCGTGGTGCTGATCGGCGCATCGATGCTGATCCGTGCCGATCCGGTGCTGCTCAGGATGGATGTCGAGGACCGCGTCGCGGAAGAGGTGGAGAACCTCCGCCGGCAGATGCGCGCCGAGTTCGCGAACGCCGCGGCGGCCCCGCCGGTCCCGTCGCAGCCCGACCCGGCCCGGCCGCCGCTGACGCCGCGCGTGCCCGGGGGCCGGGCGCAGGTGACAGCCGAGCCCGACTACGCTCCGCAACCGGCATATGACAATTCCGGTTACGACGCCGAGGCCTACGGCGGCTACGAGTCCTATGACGGCCAACCCTATGACGGCCAGGGTTACGAGCAGGCCCAGGACTACGACCAGGGCTATCAGGACGAGTACGAGCAGGAGTACGCCCCCCAGCCCGCCGGCCGCGCCTCGGCCGCGGTGCCGCCGGCGCCGCCCCAGGGTTCCGCCTCGGTGGTGCGCTCGGCCGCGGTGCCCGCGCCCCAGCAGCCGATGAGCCAGCCGCCGATGGGCCAGCAGCCGATGGGCCAGCCGCCGATGGGCCCGCCGCTGAGCGGCAATCCGCTGAGCGCGCCCATGAGCGGCGCTCCCATGAATGGATCTGCTCCCATGACCGGACCCGGGCCCGGCACCATGCCACCCGGCCCGGTCCCACGCCCGCGGGCCGCCGCAGCGGTCCCGCCACCGCCCGGCCCCGGAACCCGCGCCTCCGCGTCCGTTCCGGGAGGGCCGCCGCGAGCGTCCGCCTCGGTCCCGCCCGGCCCGATGACCTCTGGCCCGATCTCCTCCGGCCCCATCCAGTCCGGCCCCATCCAGTCCGGCCCCATCCAGTCCGGCCCCATCCAGTCCGGGCCGATCCCGTCCGGGCCTATCCAGTCAGGGCCGATCCCGCAGTCCGGCGCCCCTCGCGCATCCGCCTCGGTCCGGCCCGGCACTCAGTACGGCGGCCGCCAGGATCCCCCAGCCGACGACTACAACTACGCCACCGGCAACGACAACTACGCGGGCAACGAGAGCTACGCCGGTGCCGGGAACGAGTACGGCGGCACCCAGTACGGCGCCAACGACTACGACTACGGCTACGACGAGCAGGGCTACCAGGAATACCAGGAATACCCGGAGCAGGGCTACCAGGACTACCAGGAGGAGCCGTCCGGGGAGTACAAGGCCCGCCGGCACCGCCCCTCCGCGAACGACACGAACGTCGGCTCCCTGGAGGACTTCGCCGGCTACCCCGGATACCAGCGGGACCGCTGACCCCTACTTGTCGATGTCCCCGACCACGAAGAACATCGAACCGAGGATGGCGATCAGGTCGGGGACCAGGCAGCCGGGGATGAGCGTCGACAGCGCCTGCACGTTCGCATAGGAGGCGGTCCGCAACTTGAGCCGCCACGGCGTCTTCTCGCCCCGGGACACCAGGTAGTAGCCGTTCACGCCGAGCGGGTTCTCGGTCCACGCGTAGGTGTGGCCCTCCGGCGCCTTGACCACCTTGGGCAGCCGCACGTTGACCGGCCCGCCGATCCGCTCCACCCGGTCGAGGCACTGCTCCACCAGGTCGAGTGAGGCGTACACCTGATCCAGCAGGACCTCGAAGCGGGCGTGGCAGTCACCGGTGTCCCTGGTGACGACCGGGAACTCCACCTGGTCGTAGAAGAGGTACGGCTCGTCCCGTCGTACATCGAAATCGAGACCACTCGCTCGCGCGACCGGACCGGAGGCCCCGAATGCGGCGGCGTCAGCCGCCGAGAGGACGCCGACGCCGACCGTGCGCGCCAGGAAGATGTCGTTCTTGCGGATGATCCGGTCGAGGTCGGGCATCCGCCGCCGGACCGCACCGACCGCCTCACGCGCCCGCCGGGTCCAGCCCGCCGGGATCTCCTCCTTCAGGCCGCCGACCCGGTTGAACATGTAGTGGATGCGGCCGCCGGAGACCTCCTCCATGACCGCCTGGAGCGTCTCCCGTTCCCGGAACGCGTAGAACATCGGCGTGATCGCGCCGATCTCCAGCGGGTAGGAGCCGAGGAACATCAGGTGGTTGAGCACCCGGTTCAGCTCGGCGAGCGCCATCCGCAGCCAGGTCGCGCGCTCCGGGACCTCGATGCCCATGAGCCGTTCGACGGCGAGCACGACGCCGAGCTCGTTGGAGAACGCGGAGAGCCAGTCGTGCCGGTTCGCCAGCATGATGATCTGCCGGTAGTCGCGCACCTCGAACAGCTTCTCGGCGCCGCGGTGCATGTAACCGACGATCGGCTCGCACTCGACGACCCGCTCGCCGTCCAGTTTGAGCTTGAGCCGGAGCACGCCGTGCGTCGACGGGTGCTGCGGACCGATGTTGAGGACCATGTCGGCGGTGTCGAGGCCCGCTCCGGTCCCGACAGTCATCTCCTGCAGGGCGTCTGTCACGGCTGCATGGTCCCACGAATGCTGACGCCGATCTCGTGCCACAGCCACCAGTGCGCGCCCAGCCCATTCGGATCGATCAGCTCGGCGGCGCTTCCGGCCGCGGCGAGCGCGCGCAGATAGGCCGCCGGGTCCGTGCGGGCGAGATCCAGCGGTGGCCGGGCGCCGTCGATCCCGAGAGCTTTCAGCGCCTTGCGCTGACTGACCATTTCGTACGGGAGACCCGCCGCCGTGGCGGCGGAGTCCACGGCCACGTGGGCGGTCACGTCGCAGCTGCCGTCGGGGATCGGGGTGACCTGGCGGCCCTCGCGATACCCGGTGAGCGTCCCGAGGACCGGCCGTTCGTCGCGCCGGTGCCCGTAGTCCACGCAGAGCGCCACACCCCGGCGCACCGAACCGGCCGCGTCGGCCCAGGCGGCGTCCCGGGGCCAGCCGACCTCGATCCGCCCCGGGCCCGGCCACCAGCGGTCCAGCCAGAACCGATCGGCGGCGTCGGCCGGCGCCCCGAGCGTCTCCACCCCGGTGTGCCGGTCCACCAGAACCTTGCGCAGCTCGCCGTGCTCGTCGGTCTCCACCACGTCGATCGGCACGTTGTCCAGCCATTCGGTGGCGACCAGCAGCCCGGTGACGTCCTCCGGGATGTCCCGGCGCCAGGAGATCCGCGGGTCGAGGCCGGGCGGGCGGGGCGCGACCTCGACCGCGACCGGCCGCACCCGTTCCGCGAGGCCGGCCGGCAGCATCGCGAGCATGGTGGTGAGCAGTTCGCCCCGCCCGGCGCCGACGTCGACCAGGTCGACGGACTCCGGCCGGCCGAGGGCGTCGTCCACCCGCCCGAGCAGCCGCAGCAGCGCCCCGGCGAAGAGCGGCGAGGCGTGCACGCTGGTGCGGAAGTGCCCGGCCGGCCCGGCGTGGTCGCGCACGAAGAACCCGTCGCTCCCGTAGAGCGCCGCCCGCATGGCCAGCCGCCACCCGATCCCTGCCACGCGCTCACCCTATGCCGCCCCCGGCCGCCCCCTCCCTCCTCGATCTTGTGAATCCGCACAGAAACGGGGCGCCACAAATCAACAAGATCGCGGCCGGGGGAGGCCGTCTCGCTCGCGGGAGCCCTCCTTCTTCGCGATCTTGTTGATCTGTGCGGGAGCGGGGCGTCGTGAATCAACAAGATCGCGGAGGGCGGAGGGCGGAGGGTGGGGCGGTGCGGTTTGCCACAGGTGGTTGTCACGGGCTTGTTAATTCGGCGCATACTGCACCTCACGACCGGTACCCCGACTCGAGGACTGGATCCACAGATGAACGCTTTGACTGTCGGCGTCGTCGGCGCCGGCCGGGTGGGCGCCGTGCTCGGTGCGGCCCTCGCCGCGGCCGGGCACCGCGTGGTCGCCGCCGCGGCCGTCTCCGCCGCCTCCCGTGAACGCGTCGCCCGCCTGCTGCCCGGCGCCGCCGTCCTGCCCGCCGACGAGGTCGCCCGGGCGGCCGACGACCTGTTGCTGCTGGCCGTACCGGACGACGCCCTCGCCGCCGTGGTGGCCGGCCTGGACCGGACCGGCGCGCTGCGCCCCGGCCAGGTGGTGGCGCACACCTCCGGGGCTCACGGGCTCGCCGTTCTGGGCGATGTGAACGGCATGGCCCTGCATCCCGCGATGACCTTCACGGGCGCGGACACCGACCTGGACCGGCTGCCCGGCATCGCCTGGGGCGTGACGACACGGGACCGGGCGTTCGCGACCCGGCTCGTCGCCGACCTGGGCGGCGTCCCGGAGTGGGTGGCCGAGGACTCCCGGCCGCTCTACCACGCGGCCCTGGCGCACGGCGCGAACCACCTGGTCACGCTCGTGAACGAGGCGGCCGGCCTGCTCCGGTCGGCCGGTGTCGAGCAGCCCGGCCGGGTACTGGAGCCGCTGCTGACCGCGGCACTCGACAACGCCCTGCGGATGGGCGACGCCGCGCTGACCGGCCCGGTCTCCCGGGGCGACGCCGGCACGGTCGCGAAACACCTGGACCGGATGCCCGGCGAGGCCGTCCCGGCTTACCTGGCGATGGCCCGCCGCACCGCGGACCGCGCGATCGCCTCCGGCCGCCTGCGCCCGATCGACGCGACCGCCCTGCTGACCGTCCTGACCGCAGCCGAGGACGCCCTGACCACCCACGCCGTAGGGAGCCCGGCATGACCACGCTCGTCCACGTCCGCGAGGAACTCGCTGCTGAGCTGGAACATGCGCCGGGTGAGATCGCCGTCGTGATGACCATGGGCGCGCTGCACGAGGGCCACCGGCGGCTCATGCGGGTGGCGCGGGAGCGGTCCGCCTTCGTGGTCGTCACGATCTTCGTGAATCCGCTGCAGTTCGGGCCGGGCGAGGACTTCGAGAAATACCCGCGCACCCTCGACGAGGATCTGAGGATCTGCGCCGAGGAGGGCGTCGAGCTGGTGTTCGCGCCGGGCCGCGGGGACGTCTATCCGGGCGGCGCCCCCTCGATCACGATGAATCCGGGGCCGCTCGGCGACATCCTGGAGGGCGCGAGCCGCCCCGGGCACTTCTCCGGCATGCTCACCGTCGTCCAGAAGCTCCTGATGCTGACCCGGGCGGACGTCGCCTTCTTCGGCGAGAAGGATTTCCAGCAGCTCGCGCTGATCCGCCGGATGGTGCGTGACCTGGAGCTGGACGTGGAGATCGTGGGCGTTCCGACCGTACGCGAAAGTGATGGTCTGGCGCTCTCCAGCCGCAACCGTTATCTCTCGCCGGACCACCGCCTCGCCGCGGTGGCGCTCTCTCGCGCTCTGCGCGAGGGCGCCGCGCAGAGCGACCCCGAGGTGGTCCTGGCCGTCGCCCGCAAGATCTTGGCGGAGGAGCCATCGGTACGGGTGGACTACCTCGCCCTGACCGGAGCCGATCTCGGGCCCGCTCCCGAGTCCGGCGAAGCACGCCTGCTGGTGGCCGCGAAGGTCGGCACCACCCGGCTCATCGACAACGTCCCGCTGACGCTCCGGAAGGACGCCTGAATGCTCCGCACCATGCTGAAGTCGAAGATCCACCGCGCCACCGTGACCCAGGCCGACCTGCACTACGTCGGCTCGGTCACGATCGACGAGGACCTGCTCGAGGCGGCCGACCTGATCCCCGGCGAGCAGGTGGCGATCGTCGACGTGACGAACGGGGCGCGCCTGGAGACCTACGTGATCCCGGGCGAGCGCGGCAGCGGCGTGATCGGCATCAACGGCGCGGCGGCGCACCTGGTGCACCCGGGCGACCTCGTCATCCTGATCTCCTACGGGCAGATGTCGACGGCCGAGGCCCGCGAGTACCGGCCGCGGATCGTGCACGTGGACGCGTCCAACAGGATCATCGAGCTGGGCGCCGACCCGGCCGGGGCGGCCGCCGGGATGGCCGATGACCTGGTCCGCGGCGACCTGACCCTGGCGCGCGGCTGAGGCCGGTGGTCCCCGTGTGATTTCCCGGGTTCGCCGCCGGTATCCGTACAGATCGTCATACGATCGATAAATCGGACACCGGCGGCGTTCTGGGGAGGGGTCATGCGACACCGGCGGCGTAGCCGGCGCAGGTCCGGCGTGGCCGCGATGGGCGTGGCGGTGCTGCTCGCGGCCGGGTGCGGCGGCAGCGGCGACATCGACGGGGACCTCACCAACGACTGGGGCGCGATGGCCGCCGCCACCAGCTTCCAGCCGGTCGCCGAGACCTGTCACCTGTCGAACTTCGCCGTCTCCGGGCCCCGGGCCACCTATGAGGAGGTGGACTGCACGGTGCTGCACCGCACCGAGACCGTCTTCGTCGGCGAGTACACCGGCACGGCCGCCGAGTCCGAGGCCCCGCCGCAGGGGTCGTCGATGGCCGGCCGCGAGGCGTACCGGACCTGCGACGGCCGGACCACCGAGTACCTCGGCGGGCCGTGGCGCGAGGCCCGGCTCTGGATCGGCGTGACCAATCCGTCGCCGGCCGCCTGGAGCGGCGGCGCCCGCTGGTTCCGCTGCGAGGTGGTCGAGCTCGACTCGATCGAGGACGACGGCGCCCTCGTGCAGCGCAAGGGCACCCTCCGCGGCGCCCTCAACAGCGCGTCGTCCGGCTTGGAGCTCGGCTGCTACGCGATCGGGCTGGGTTCCTCGGGCGCGATCGACACGATGCCGGCCGCCGACTGCGGGGAGCGGCACAACGCCGAGTTCGTCGGGGTCTGGGAGGCGCCGGCGACGGCGTCGTACCCGAAGGCCGGCTCCAACTGGGACGCCTTCCACGACGGCTGCCGGACCCTGGTGGCGGAGTACGCCGGGGTGCCCGACGACGGCGACCTGCGGTACCGGACCGGCGTGGTGTCGCTGCCCGGCAACGCCGAGGTGTGGGCGCAGGGCGATCACAGCGTGCGCTGCTACCTCTGGCTCGACGGCGCGAAGCTGACCGGCTCGCTCAAGGGCAAGGGGACGAAGGCCCTACCCGTCCAGTACAAGTAACCGTGACCACTGAAGGTGCCCCCGCCGCGCCGGAGCCGAGCGGGCGGAGTGTACTGGGACACATGTCACCTCTCGCGGATCTTCCGGCGCTGCCCCGCCGGCTCGCCGCTGCCGAGCCGGGCTGGACCGAGACCACCGACGTCGTGGTGGTCGGTTCCGGGATCGCCGGTCTGACCGCCGCCCTGCACCTGCGCGAGCAGGGTCTGCACGTCACCGTCGTGACCAAGGTGAACATCGACGACGGCTCCACCCGCTGGGCCCAGGGCGGGATCGCCGCCGTGCTCGACCCGCTGGACACCCCGCAGGCGCACGCGTACGACACCGAGATCGCCGGCGTCGGCCTCTGCGACCCGGAGGCGGTCCGGGTCCTGGTCGAGGAGGGCCCGGCCCGGATCCGGGAGCTGATCCGCCGGGGCGCCGAGTTCGACCGCAACCCGGACGGCTCGCTCATGCTGACCCGGGAGGGCGGCCACCGCGCCGACCGGATCGTGCACGCCGGCGGCGACGCCACCGGCGCCGAGGTGCAGCGTGCCCTGCACGAGGCGGTGCACCGGGACCCGTGGATCCGGCTGGTCGAGCACGCGCTCGTGCTGGACCTGCTGCGCGACGCCGGCGGCCGGGCCTGCGGGCTCACCCTGCACGTGCTCGGCGAGGGCAGCGAGGACGGCGTCGGGGCGATCCTGGCCCGCGCGGTCGTGCTCGCCACCGGCGGGATGGGCCAGATCTACTCGTCCACCACGAACCCGTCGGTCTCCACCGGCGACGGCGTGGCGCTCGCGCTGCGGGCCGGCGCCGAGGTCACCGACATCGAGTTCGTGCAGTTCCACCCCACGTCGTTCGTCTCCGGGGAGGTCAACTCGGTCCAGCGCCCGCTGATCTCGGAGGCGCTTCGCGGCGAGGGCGCCCACCTCGTCGACGAGTCCGGCGAGCGGTTCATGGTCGGGCAGCACGAGCTCGCCGAGCTGGCGCCGCGGGACGTGGTCGCGAAGGGCATCCACCGGGTGCTGCGCGCGACCGGTGCGGACCACGTCTACCTGGACGCCCGGCACCTCGGCGGGAAGTTCCTGGAGCACCGGTTCCCGACCATCATGGCGTCCACCCGGGCCGCCGGCGTGGACCCGGCCACCGAGCTGATCCCGGTCGCCCCGGCCGCCCACTACGCCTCCGGCGGCGTCCGCACCGACCTCGCCGGCCGCACCAGCATCCCGGGCCTGTACGCCTGCGGCGAGGTGGCCTGCACCGGCGTGCACGGCGCCAACCGGCTGGCCAGCAACTCGTTGCTGGAGGGCCTGGTCTTCGCGAAGCGGATCGCCGACGACATCGCCCGCGAGCTGCCCGAGCGGTCCGAGCCGGTGGCCGCCGACGCCGGCCCGGCCTGGGTGGCCGACCCGGCGATCCGCGGCGAGCTGCAGCGGGCCATGACCCGGGGCGCCGGCGTGCTGCGCTCGGCCGACTCGCTCGCCGGCGCCGCCAAGGAGCTGAGCCGGCTCGCCGGCCAGCGGTCCCGGCCGAACACCGCGGCCTGGGAGGCGACGAACCTGCTCACCGTCGCGTCGGTGCTGGTCGCCAACGCGCAGTCGCGCCGGGAGACCCGCGGCTGCCACTGGCGTGAGGACTTCCCGACCGCTGCCGACGAGTGGCGCGGTCACCTGCTGGACGCCGTCGGCCCCGACGGTGACCTGACCCAGAAGTTCGAGGAGATGGCGTGAACCCCGGGATCGATTTCTCCGAGCTGCAGCGGATCGTGCTCACCGCGCTCCTGGAGGACCTCGGCGACCCGCCGCGCGACGTGACCAGCGAGGCCACCATCCCGGCCGACCAGGTGGACACCGCCGAGCTGGTCGCCCGGGCCGACGGCGTGGTGGCCGGGCTGCTCGTGGCGGCCGAGGTCTTCGCGGTCACCTCGCAGGGGCACGCCACGTTCGAGCAGGTCGCGAACGACGGCGACCGGGTGCGCCGGGGCGACGTGCTGGCCCGGATCACCGGACCGACCCGCTCGCTGCTCACCGCCGAGCGCACCGCGCTGAACCTGATCAGCCGGATGTCCGGGGTGGCCACCCACACCCGCCGGTGGGCCGACCGGCTGGAGGGCACCAAGGCGACCGTGCTCGACACCCGCAAGACCACCCCGGGCCTGCGGGTGCTGGAGAAGTACGCGGTCCGGGTCGGCGGCGGCACCAACAAGCGCATGGGCCTCTACGACGTCGCGATGATCAAGGACAACCACAAGCTCGCGGCCGGCAGCATCACGGCGGCGTACCGGCTGGTGCGGGAGACCTTCCCGGACGTGGCGGTGCAGGTCGAGGTGACCACGCTGGAGGAGGCCCGGGAGGCGGTCGCGGCCGGCGCCACGTTCCTGCTCTGCGACAACATGCGCCCGGAGCTGCTCACCGAGGTGGTCGCGGCGGTCGGCGAGCAGACCGAGCTCGAGGCCACCGGGAACCTGACGCTGGAGACGGCGGCGGCGTACGCGGCGACCGGGGTGGACTACCTGTCGGTCGGCGGGCTCACGCACTCGTCGCCGATCCTCGACATCGCGCTGGACCTGCGTCCGCGGTGAGATTCCCACCCCGTACAAATAGGGGTCTTGATTTTGATTCTTAGGGGCCATCGTGCTGCTTTGCATTGACATCGGTAACACCAACACCGTGCTGGCCACCTTCGACGGGGACAAGCTGGTGCACAACTGGCGGATCAAGACCGACGCCGCGTCGACCGCCGACGAGCTGGGGCTGATGTTCCGCGGGCTGCTCGCCGGGGACGCCGTGGAGATCACCGGGGTGGCCGCCTGCTCGACCGTGCCGGCCGCGCTGCGCAACCTGCGCACCATGCTGAAGCGGTACTACGGCGAGGTGCCCAGCGTGATCGTCGAGCCCGGGGTGAAGACCGGTGTGCAGCTCGCGATCGACAACCCCAAGGAGGTCGGCGCCGACCGGGTGGTCAACACGCTCGCGGCGCACGCGCTGTACGGCGGCCCCTCGATCGTCGTCGACTTCGGCACCACCACGAACTTCGACCTGATCAGCGCGAAGGGCGAGTTCCTCGGCGGCGCCTTCGCGCCGGGCATCGAGATCTCCTTCGACGCGCTCGCGGCCCGCGCCGCCCAGCTGCGCAAGGTCGAGCCCACCAAGCCCCGGTCGGTGATCGGCAAGAACACCGTCGAGTGTCTCCAGGCCGGCCTCTACTTCGGGTTCGCCGGGCAGGTCGACCGGATCGTCGAGCGGATGGTCGAGGAGATCGGCCCGGTGAACGCCGTGATCGCCACCGGCGGGCTGGCCTGGCTGGTCAAGGACGAGTGCCGGACGATCACCGCGCACGAGCCGATGATCACGCTGATCGGGCTGCGGATGGTATATGAGCGGAACGTCTGAAGCCCCCTGAGTACGCTTTCCAGGTCTCTCACCCGCACCCACCAGGAAGTCGAGCCGTGACCGAGCAGAACACGCCAGCAGTCGACCCCGCCGAGGACCTTCCCGAGCAGATGCGGGTCCGCCGGGCGAAGCGGGACCGCCTGCTGGCCGATGGCGTGCCGCCGTACCCGGTGACCGTTCCCCGGACCGCCGAGCTCGCGGACATCCGCGCGAAGTACGCCGATCTGCCCACCGACACCGCCAGCGGCGACACCGTCTCGATCACCGGCCGGGTGATCTTCGTGCGCAACGGCGGCAAGCTCTGCTTCGCCACGCTGCGCGCCGGCGACGGCACCGAACTGCAGGCCATGCTCTCGCTCGACAAGGTCGGCGCCGACGCCCTGGACGGCTGGAAGCGCGCCGTCGACCTCGGCGACCTGGTCGGGGTGACCGGTGAGGTGATCACGAGCCGCCGCGGTGAGCTGTCCGTTCTCGCCGACTCCTGGACGATGAGCGCGAAGGCCCTGCGTCCGCTTCCGGTCGCGCACAAGCCGCTCTCCGAGGAGACCCGGGTCCGGCAGCGCTATGTCGATCTCATCGTCCGGCCGCAGGCGCGCGACGTCGTGCGCACTCGTGCCACGGTGGTCCGCAGCCTGCGCGAGTCGCTGTTCAACCGCAATTTCCTCGAGGTCGAAACTCCGATGTTGCAGTTGCTCCACGGCGGCGCCGCGGCCCGTCCGTTTGTGACGCACAGCAACGCACTCGATACCGATCTTTATCTGCGGATCGCCCCGGAACTGTTTTTGAAGCGCGCCGTCGTCGGTGGCATCGAGCGGGTCTTCGAGATCAACCGCAACTTCCGGAATGAGGGCATGGACTCCACGCACTCGCCGGAGTTCGCCATGCTCGAGGCGTATCAGGCGTATGCCGACTACAACGTGATGCAGCAGCAGGTGCGCCAGTGGATTCAGGAGGCCGCGGTCGCCGTCTCCGGTTCGCACGTGGTCACCCACGCCGACGGCACCGAGCTCGACCTGGGCGGCGAGTGGGCCGAGATCACCCTCTTCGGGGCGATCTCCGAGGCGCTCGGCGAGGAGGTCACCATCTCCACCGGCCTGGAGGCGCTCCGGGCGTACGCGGAGAAGGTGCAGCTCGGCGTGGACCCCAAGTGGAGCGCCGGCAAGCTGGCCGAGGAGCTGTTCGAGCACCTCGTGCAGGACAAGCTCCAGGCGCCCACGTTCGTCCGGGACTACCCGGAGGAGACCGCGCCGCTGACCGCCCCGCACCGGACCATTCGCGGCCTGACCGAGAAGTGGGACCTCTACGTCGGCGGATTCGAGCTGGCCACCGCGTACTCCGAGCTCGTCGACCCGGTCATCCAGCGGGAACGGCTCGTCGCGCAGTCGCTGCTCGCAGCCGGCGGCGACGCCGAGGCCATGCAGCTCGACGAGGATTTCCTGCGGGCCATGGAGTACGGAATGCCGCCGTCCGGTGGCATGGGAATGGGAATCGACCGGCTGTTGATGGCGCTCACCGGCCTTGGCATTCGGGAAACGATCCTCTTCCCCCTGGTTCGACCGGAGTAGTCCCGGCATTTATTGCCCCCGCCATTGACGGCCGATACGCCCCTGGCGTTATTGTCTTCCCATTGCTGGGGAGAGAACCTGTGTTCGGGAGGATAACGGCGCGTGGCCAAGCAGATCATTCACAAGCTGGTCGATGACCTCGACAACGGTGACGCCGACGAGACCGTGAAGTTTGCGCTCGACGGCATTCAGTATGAGATCGACCTCTCCGAGAAGAACGCCGCGAAATTGCGGGAGGTCTTCGAGCCCTACCTCAAAGCCGGCAACCGGGTCGCCCGTGGCGGCGTCGTGGTCGGTGGCCGGGCCGCCCGTGGCCGTGGCGGCGCGACCGCCGACCGCGAGCAGAACAAGGCGATCCGCGAGTGGGCCAAGAAGGCGGGGAAGGACATCTCCGACCGGGGCCGGATCCCGCAGGAGATCGTGGACGAGTTCCACGCGAAGGGTCCCGGTCGGGCCTGACGGCCCGATCGGGACCTGGCCTCCGCCTTCGGCTCCGGTCGTGGCTGGGCTCCGGTTGTGGCTGGGCTTCCCGGCTGAAGAGGGCGCGCTGATCATTGATCAGTGCGCCCTCTCGGCGTTCTGTCCCCAAGTTATCCACAGGCGGGTGGCTAGTTGTCCACAGCCTGTGGATCGCCGCGATTTCGCTGTACGCGTACACGTTCGGGTGGGGGAACAGCCGTTGAGCGTGCGAAGTTGGCTAAATCAACGTCGCGGATCGTTTCGAAGGGTCACGAGGACCCAGCGGAGCGCGCAAGCGGCGATAGAGTTAGAGCACGGGCATCACCGATGCCCAGTGCGCTGGCCCCGCCAGTTCATGGGCGCACGGCACGTGAGGAGCACGAGGGCATGTTCGAGCGGTTCACCGACCGAGCGCGACGGGTTGTCGTCCTGGCCCAAGAAGAGGCCCGGATGCTCAACCACAACTACATCGGCACAGAGCACATCCTCCTTGGTCTGATCCACGAAGGAGAGGGCGTCGCCGCGAAGGCTCTCGAGAGCCTCGGCATCTCCCTCGAAGGTGTGCGGCAGCAGGTTGAAGAGATCATCGGCCAGGGCCAGCAGGCGCCGAGCGGGCACATCCCGTTCACGCCGCGGGCCAAGAAGGTTCTGGAGCTCTCGCTGCGCGAGGCGCTCCAGCTCGGCCACAACTACATCGGCACGGAGCACATCCTGCTCGGCCTGATCCGCGAGGGCGAGGGCGTCGCCGCCCAGGTGCTGGTCAAGCTCGGCGCCGACCTCAACCGGGTCCGCCAGCAGGTCATCCAGCTCCTCTCCGGCTACCAGGGCAAGGAGCCGGCCGCCGCCGGCGCCGCCACCGGTGAGGCCGCGCCGTCCACGTCGCTGGTCCTCGACCAGTTCGGCCGCAACCTGACGCAGGCCGCCCGCGAGGGCAAGCTCGACCCGGTCATCGGCCGGGAGAAGGAAATCGAGCGGGTCATGCAGGTGCTGTCCCGGCGCACCAAGAACAATCCGGTCCTGATCGGCGAGCCCGGCGTCGGCAAGACCGCCGTCGTCGAGGGCCTGTCCCAGTCCATCGTCAAGGGCGAGGTGCCCGAGACGCTGAAGGACAAGCAGCTCTACACGCTCGACCTCGGTGCCCTCGTGGCCGGCTCCCGCTACCGCGGTGACTTCGAGGAGCGCCTCAAGAAGGTGCTCAAGGAGATCCGCACCCGGGGCGACATCATCCTGTTCATCGACGAGATCCACACCCTGGTCGGCGCCGGCGCCGCCGAGGGCGCGATCGACGCCGCATCGATCCTCAAGCCGATGCTGGCCCGCGGTGAGCTCCAGACCATCGGTGCGACCACTCTCGACGAATACCGCAAGCACCTGGAGAAGGACGCCGCCCTCGAGCGCCGCTTCCAGCCCATCCAGGTCGGCGAGCCGTCGCTGGCGCACACCATCGAGATCCTCAAGGGCCTGCGGGACCGCTACGAGGCCCACCACCGGATCAGCATCACCGACGCGGCCCTGGTCGCGGCCGCGACGCTGGCCGACCGCTACATCTCGGACCGCTTCCTCCCGGACAAGGCGATCGACCTGATCGACGAGGCCGGCGCACGGATGCGCATCCGCCGGATGACCGCGCCGCCGGACCTCCGCGACTTCGACGAGCGCATCGCCCAGGTGCGGCGCGACAAGGAGTCCGCGATCGACGCGCAGGACTTCGAGCGGGCCGCCCAGCTGCGCGACAAGGAGAAGCAGCTCCTCAACCAGAAGGCGCAGCGGGAGAAGGAGTGGAAGGCCGGCGACCTCGACGTCGTGTCCGAGGTCGACGACGAGCAGATCGCCGAGGTCCTCGGCAACTGGACCGGCATCCCGGTCTACAAGCTGACCGAGGAGGAGACCTCGCGTCTGCTCCGCATGGAGGATGAGCTGCACAAGCGGGTCATCGGCCAGGAAGACGCGGTGCAGGCGGTCTCCAAGGCGATCCGGCGTACCCGGGCCGGCCTGAAGGACCCGAAGCGTCCGAGCGGCTCGTTCATCTTCGCCGGCCCGTCCGGCGTCGGTAAGACCGAGCTCTCCAAGGCGCTCGCCGAGTTCCTCTTCGGCTCCGAGGACGCGCTGATCCAGCTCGACATGTCGGAGTTCCACGACCGCTACACGGTGTCCCGCCTCGTCGGTGCCCCTCCCGGCTACGTCGGCTACGACGAGGGTGGCCAGCTGACCGAGAAGGTCCGCCGCAAGCCGTTCTCCGTGGTCCTCTTCGACGAGATCGAGAAGGCCCACCCGGACGTCTTCAACACGCTGCTGCAGATCCTGGAAGACGGTCGCCTGACCGACGGCCAGGGCCGCATCGTCGACTTCAAGAACACGGTCATCATCCTCACCACCAACCTCGGCACGCGCGACGTGGCGAAGGCGGTGTCGCTGGGCTTCCAGGCCTCCGAGGCCGAGGAGTCGTCCTACGAGCGGATGAAGATCAAGGTCAACGACGAGCTGAAGCAGCACTTCCGCCCGGAGTTCCTGAACCGTATCGACGACACCATCGTCTTCCACCAGCTGCGGGAGAAGGAGATCCTGCAGATCGTGGACATCTTCACGGCCCGCATCGAGGGTCAGCTGAAGAACAAGGACATGGGTCTCGAGCTGACCGACAACGCGAAGAAGTACCTCGCGGCCAAGGGCTTCGACCCGGTCCTCGGCGCCCGCCCGCTGCGCCGGACCATCCAGCGCGAGCTGGAGGACCACCTGTCCGAGCAGATCCTCTTCAACGAGCTGCGCCCCGGCCAGATCGTGGTGGTGGACTGCGAGGGTGACCCGGCGCAGGTCGAGAAGTCGAAGCTGGTCTTCCGTGGGGCTGACCGTGGAGTGTCGGTTCCGGACGCTGTTCCGGCTGACCTCGGGGCTGCTACCACCGAGGAGTAAGCGTCGTCCTTGAGCGGCCCGGTTGCCTTTTGGCAGCCGGGCCGTTTCGTTTGCGCGCTATGTGGGGCGGTTTTGGGCGGGGGATGGCCCACTCCGGGCGGTCAGGCTTGATCCCTGCGTGGGCCATCCCCCGCCCAAAACCTTGCGGCCTTGCGCTTACCGGGGCGGCTGCGGGGGAGGTGACCGGGCCGCTCAAGGTGAGTGGGTCGGGCGCACGGCTGCGATCTCTGCCGGCAGGGGATAGGGAGTTTCCTGCGGCAGGAGGGCGGCTGCCTTCTCCCTTTCGCCGGCGGTCAGGAGGGCTCGGATCTCACGGGCCAGGGGTGTTGCGTCGCTCATCGATGTCGTCCATTCGGACACATAGCGCGGGACTGCCTGAGGGCCCAGGCCCAGCTGCAGGGAACGGTAAGGGAGCTCCCGCAGGTCGAGGTCTCGCTCGGGGTCCCATTGGACTCGGGTGGGAGCCGCTTTCAGATGGGATCGCCACGCCTCCCGGGAATTGTGGAATCGGGAGTTGTAGCTGCTCAGGGCGGCCTGGGAGAGGGCCCATTCGAAGCCTTCGCGGGTGATGGTGATGGCGAGGACTCGCTCCTGGCCGGGCTTCGTGGCCCAGCCGGAGCGGTACATCATCCACAGGAACGACGGTTTGATCCAGGTCATCCGGTCCGGTTTGAAGGGCGGCACGAAACGGCCGGCCGCCAGCGCGGGTTCGGCAATGGACGGGGAGTACGCCTGGTAGACGGTGATCGTCCGGTCGTCGAATCGGGCCCTTACTTGTCGCACGGTGCACATGGTGGCCTGGACGGCCGGGAAATGCGACTGGATATGGGTCAGAGCTGTTGCGGCTCGGGGCGGGCGGTGGCGTCGCCGGGGAGGACGAAATCGTCGGATCCGAAGCGTTCCACCAGGCCGTCCTCGACGAGGCCGGAGAGGGCTCGGGCGCGCTGCACCTCGTCGGACCAGACCAGGTCGAGGCGCCGGCGGGGGACCGGGCCGGTGGCGTGGCGCAGCACCTCGAGGATGAGGCCGCGGACCTGGCGGTCGGTGCCGGCGTACCGCTGCGGCTTGCGGCTCGGCCCCTCGGGCAGGGCCAGGCCGGTCGCCCGCCAGGCGCAGACCGCCTCGAAGGGGCAGTCGGCGCACTTCGGGGAACGCGCGGTGCAGACGATCGCGCCGAGCTCCATGAAGGCGATGCTGGCGCGGGCCGCGGTCGGCACGTCGGCCGGGAGCAGCTCCTCCATCGCCGTCAGGTCGGCCGCCGTGGTGGCCGGGCCGGCGTCCGGCTTGCCCTCGACGGCGCGGCAGACCACCCGGCGGACGTTGGTGTCCACGACCGGGTGACGCTGCCCGTACGCGAAGGTCGCCACGGCGCGGGCCGTGTACGTCCCCACGCCCGGCAGCGCCAGCAGCTGATCGAGGTCGTCGGGGACTCGGCCGCCGTGACGCTCCACGATCGCGGCGGCGCAGGCGTGCAGGCGCATGGCGCGGCGGGGGTATCCGAGCCGGCCCCACATGCGGATCGCCTCGGAGACCGGGTCGGCGGCGAGGGCGGCCGGGGTGGGCCAGCGGGTCATCCAGGAACGCCAGGCCGGTTCGACCCGGACCACCGGGGTCTGCTGGAGCATCACCTCACTGACCAGCACACCCCACGGGGTGGTGTCGGGCTGGCGCCAGGGGAGATCTCGGGCATTCGTGTCGTACCAGGCGATGGCTGCGTCGGCGAGAGTCATAGCCGTTTTACTGTAGGCGGGTGCACGAGCTTGCCATCACCGTCATCGGCCCCGACCGGCCCGGCATCGTCGCCGATGTGGCCGAGGCGCTCGCCGAGGCCGGCGCGAACCTGACCGACTCGACGATGACCCGCCTGCGCGGGCACTTCGCGATGACCCTGATCTGCAACGGGCCGTCGGCTGACGAAGCAGCACACTCACTGGAGCAAATCGGACTTGTCACAACAGTCCACGAGATTTCGCCGGAGAGTGCGGACGCTGCCGCTGGGGAGCCCTACCTCGTCAGCGTGCACGGCGCCGACCGGCTCGGCATCGTCGCCGCGGTCACCCGGGTGGTCGCCGCCGCCGGGGGCAACATCACCGACCTGACGACCCGGCTCACCGGCCCGCTCTACGTGCTGGTGGCCGAGGTGGACCTGCCCGCCGGCAGCGCCGACACGCTCGCCGAGCAGCTCGCCGTGGCGGGCGCCGAGCTGGGCGTCGACGTGACGCTGCGGCGCGCCGAGTCGGAGCTGCTGTGAGCGTGCTGCCGGTCGTCACCGCGCCGGCGGCCGTGCTGGCGACCGCCGCCGAGGAGGTCGACCCGACCGACCCGGCGACCGTCCGGCTCGCCGCCGACCTGGTCGAGACCATGCGGGTCTCACCCGGGTGTGTCGGGCTGGCCGCCCCGCAGGTGGGCGTCGCGGCCCGGGTCTTCTGCGTGGACGTGACCGGCCACCCGAAGGCGGTCACGACGCACGGCACGTTCGTCCTCTGCAACGCGAAGATCGTCGAGGCGAGCCGGTGGCGGCTCGGCCGGGAGGGCTGCATGTCGGTGCCGTCGCTGACCGGCGACGTGAAGCGGGCCACCCGCATCGTCGTGGAGGCGCTCGTCCCCGGTACGGGTGAACCCGTGACGATCACGACCGACGCGTTCGAGGCCCGTGCCCTGCAACACGAGATCGACCACTGTGGAGGCAAGATCTTTCTGGATCGTGTCGCCGGGGCGCACGCCGTCTACCAGCGCAAGATTTATCTCTAACGACTGTTTCGCGAGTTGGTGTCGCATAACCGGCGCGTCGCGTGCGTGCCGTCGGCCGAGCGGGTCTACCGTTGGCGGCATCATGCGTGCGACGGTTGGTCCCCTCTCACCCGGCGTCTACTGGCGTCGGCGTGCTGTCGTGCTGGGCGCGGTGCTGCTCGGCGTCATCGTGTTGTTCTTCTCCTGCTCCGGCGAGGACGACAACGACCCGAAGACCAAGAACGCGTCCTCGCAATATCCGACCCCGGCGCCGGGGACCGAGCCGCCGTCGCCGACGCCCTCCTTCCTGGACAGCGCCCCGGCCGGTGGTGGTCCCGCGCTGCCCGACCCGGCCGACCTGCTCACCACCGACCCGGTCGACCCGGCCGAGCAGCTGCTGCCGACCACCACGCCTCCGGCCGCCGCGACCACGGCCGCCGTGCCGCCCGCCGGGACCGACGGCGGTGACGGTGGCGCCTGCGCCGACGCCGAGATGTCGGTGACGCCGATCCCGGCGCAGACCACCGTGAAGCGCGGCGTGCCGCTCGAGATCCGATTGAAGATCAAGAACATCGGTACGCGTACCTGCACCCGTGACGTCGGCCCCGAGCCGCAGGAGCTCTACCTCGGACAGGGCGCCACCACGATCTGGTCGTCGGACAAGTGCAGCACCGCGACCGGCAGCGACGTCCGGGCGTTCGCCCCGGGCGCCGAGCGTGAATACCAGGTGACCTGGAACGGCAAGCAGTCCACGCAGTGCGCCGGCAACCAGCCGTCCGGCCCGGTGCCGGCCGCCGGCGACTACGAGCTCCGTGGCCGCCTGGGCGAGCTGCTCAGCGCGCCGGTCGCCGTGAAGATCGCCGCCTGACGCTCTTGGTCGCTGCTCTCGAGCTCTACCTGGACGTCGACGCCACCCGGCGGATCCGTACGCTCTGGCGCGCCCTGGAGGACGAGGGCATCCCGAGCCTCGGCTCCCTGCACGCCCGGCACCGGCCGCACGTCTCGCTGGCCGCCGCCCACCGCATCGACCCGGAGGCCGTGGCGTCGGCGCTCGACGGCGTGCCGGTCGGCCGGGGGCTCACGCTGAGCATGGACTTCGCCGGGCAGTTCGTGGGACGGGTGCTCTGGCTCGGCGTGACCGTCACCGGCCCGCTCCTCGACCACCACCGGATGGTGCACGACCGGCTCGGCGAGCGCGGGATCGAGGTGTGGGAGCACTACCGGCCGGGCCGGTGGGTGCCGCACTGCACGGTCTCGCTGCGGGTGCCGAACCCGGTCATGGGGCAGGCGGTGCGGCGATGCCTGGAGATGCTCCCGCTGTCGGCCACCGTCGTCGGCGCGGCCGTGGCGGACCACGCCAACGACGTGTTCCGGCCACTTTGAGTAACCAAGTGATCTAGGTCACGACCTAGACGTAGCGCTCCAGGATCGACGCCTCGGCGAGACGGGACAGGCCCTCCCGGACGCCGCGCGCCCGGGCGTCGCCGACCCCCTCGACCGCCTGGAGATCCTCCACCGTGGCGCCCAGCAGCCGCTGGAGGCTGCCGAAGTGGTCGACCAGCCGGTCGACGATCTGGGCCGGCAGCCGGGGAACCTTGGCGAGCAACCGGAAACCGCGCGGCGAGACGGCGGCGTCGAGCGCGTCCGACGCGCCGGGGTAGCCGATCGCCTTCGCCACGGCCACCAGGTCGATCATCTCGGTGGCGGTCAGCAGGTCGAGCTCGACCAGGGCCTCGTCGAGGGTGCGGGCCTTGCGGCCGGCCGGGAGGTAGTCGCGGATGACCAGGGTGCGGTCGGCGTCCACACCGGCCATCAGCTCGTCGAGCTGGAGGGCGAGCAGGCGGCCGTCGGTGCCGAGCTCGACGACGTAACCCGAGATCTCGTCGGCGATACGGCGGACCATCTCGAGACGCTGCACCACGGCGACGGCGTCCCGGACGGTCACCAGGTCTTCGATCTCCAGGGCGGAGAGGGTGCCGGAGACCTCGTCGAGGCGGAGCTTGTAGCGCTCCAGGGTGGCGAGCGCCTGGTTGGCCCGGGAGAGGATGGCGGCCGAGTCGTCGAGGACGTGGCGCTGACCATTCACGTAGAGGCCGATGATGTGCATCGACTGGCTCACCGAGATCACCGGGAAGCCGGTCTGCTTGGCGACCCGCTCGGCGGTGCGGTGCCGGGTGCCGGACTCCTCGGAGTGGATCGAGGGGTCGGGCATGAGGTGCACGGCGGCCCGGACGATGCGGGTGCCGTCGCTGGACATCACGACCGCGCCGTCCATCTTGCACAGCTCGCGCAGCCGGGTCGCGGAGAACTCCACGTCGAGCGGGAAGCCGCCGGTGCAGATGCTCTCGACGACCGGGTCGTGGCCGAGCACGATGAGCGCGCCGGTGCGGCCGCGGAGGATGCGCTCGAGGCCGTCGCGCAGCGCCGTGCCCGGCGCCATGAGGGCCAGGTTGGCGCGCAGCGGATCGCTGGCGCCGCCGGTCAGGCCGGCACCGGCCGCGGGTGTCAACGCGCGCCCGTTGACGCCGGGTCGCGGCGTTGAACTGGCGGCGGGCTTGGAACCATCGCGGTCGAGCGGCACCTGGACATTCTACGGACTGTCATCCAGGCCAACGAGGCGTGGTTCGATGAATGCTCCGTAGCGTGATGAATCGTCACCATGAGTCACCGGGAGCCGTGGGCGGCGGCGGCCTTGGCGGCGCTCTGCAACGCCGAGCGCAGATCGCCCACCTCGACCACCTCCATGCTCTTGGGCACGCCGCTCGTCGCCTCCGGACCGCAGCCCGGCGGCACCAGCGCGACCCGGAAACCGAGCCGGGCCGCCTCGGCGAGCCGCCGGCCGACCGCGCCGACCCGGCGGATCTCACCGGTCAGGCCGACCTCGCCGATCGCCACGAGGGTCGGCGGCATCGCGAGGTCGAGGCCGCCGGACGCGACGGCCAGCGCCATCGCGAGGTCGGCCGACGGCTCGGTGAGCCGGATGCCGCCGACGGTCGCCGCGAAGACCTCGCGGTTGGAGAGCTTGAGCTGCTTGGTGCGGCGCTCGAGGACGGCCAGGACCATCGCGAGGCGGGCGCCGTCGAGGCCGGAGACGGTCCGCCGGGGCGAACCCTGCACCTCGGCGCCGATCAGCGCCTGCACCTCGGTGACGAGGGCGCGGCGGCCCTCCATCGCGACCGTGACGCAGGTGCCGGGGACGGGCTCGAGGTAGCGCGTGAGGAAGAGGCCGGACGGGTCGGGCAGGCTCGTGATGCCGCCCTCGTGCATCTCGAAGCAGCCCACCTCGTCGGCGGCGCCGAACCGGTTCTTCACGCCGCGGACCAGGCGCAGCGACGAGTGCTTGTCGCCCTCGAAGTGGAGCACCACGTCGACCAGGTGCTCGAGGACGCGGGGGCCGGCGACCTGACCGTCCTTGGTCACGTGGCCGACCAGGACGGTCGCGATGCCGCGCTCCTTGGCGATCGAGACGAGGGCCGCGGTCACGGCGCGGACCTGGGTCACGCCGCCGGGCACGCCCTCGGTGCCGGGGGCGGAGACGGTCTGCACCGAGTCGAGCACGAGCAGGCCGGGCTTCACCGCGTCGAGGTGGCCGATCACGGTGCCCAGATCGTTCTCGGCGGCGAGGTAGAGGTGGTCGTGCAGGGCGCCGAGCCGCTCGGCCCGCAACCGGACCTGGCTCACCGACTCTTCGCCGCTGACCACGAGCGACGGTGTGCCGGCGCCGGCCGCCCACTGCTGGGCGACGTCGAGCAGGAGGGTGGACTTGCCGACGCCGGGCTCGCCGGCCAGCAGCACCACGGCGCCCGGGACCAGGCCGCCGCCGAGGACCCGGTCGAGCTCGCCGACCCCGGTCGCGACGGCACGAGCCGGCGCGGCGCTGATCTGGGCGATCGGCCGGGCCGGCTCGGACGGCATGCGGGAACTGACGACCCGGCCGGAGACCAGGGGCGCGGAGACCGTGGACTCGATGATCGAGCCCCACTCGCCGCACTCCGGACACTTGCCGACCCACTTGGGCGGCTGGTGGCCGCAGGCGTCACAGACGTAGGAGGCGCGAGGAGCCTTGGCGGCCGCGCGGGAGGTCGTCACCCGAGAAAACTAGCTCAGGGGTACGACAACTCCGCTCAGTGCTCGGAGTCCTCGTCCAGGTGGGGCTCCTCGCGCGGGCCCGGAGTGAGCGGGTTCGCCACCGGCGCCGCGACCTCCATGGCCGGGGAGCCGTCGCTGAACTCGAAGAGCAGGTTCACCGAGGTGCCCGGCGGAAGCTCCTCGCTCAGGCCGATGACCTGGAGCTGCGCGGCGTCGGCCGGGCGGAACAGGGCGGAACCCTGCGCACCGAGCTTCACCTCGGCCGGCGCGACCTCGGCGTCCGGCACGGCCGGGGCGGTCGGGCCGTCGGAGGCGACCGGCGCCGAGGGCTTCCCGGAGCCGGAGGGCGCGACCGGGCTCACGGCGCCGCTGGGCGCCGCCTCGTCCGGCTCGCCGGGCGCCGACGCGGAGCCGTGCGCCGACGGCGTCTCGGCCGGGGCGCCGGACGGCGCGGGCGCGCTGCTGCCGGCCACGCCGGTGACGATGCCGACCCGGCTCGCCGAGACGACCTGCGGCTCCTCGGTCGGCTTCGCGCTGATCGTGACGGTGATCGGGTTGTCGGTCTGGTTGTAGAGGCTCAGCTCGAGCGGAGCGTTCGACCCCGCCGCGTAGCCCTCGACACCCGGGTACTCCACCTGCAGGTTGCGGATGTAGACGCTGCCGCTGACGGTCTCCGTGTCGACACCGCCGATGGGCGTGTCCAGGATGGCGGTCTCGGCGACCTGACCGGCCGAGCATCCGGCCAGCGCCAGGACGGCGACCGTGGCGGCACCCGCGGCCCGAACGGCGCGACGGGTTCCCAGGGGACGCATCACGATCCTCCAAATAGAGACACCAAGGTGTTAGATCAGCCTAATGGGCGGCGATCGGCCGCGTGCGCCGACCCATCCATCCGGTGCCGGAGACGATGACAAAAAGATCAACTGAGCACCAACAGCACAACGTCCATCAGAGCCACCACCATCACCGCCCGGAACAGCGCCACCGGCCGGCCGCGGGCGCGCTTCGACCCGTACGCCCCAAGGAGAAGGACCACGACGGAGGCCGCGGCCGCCGCCCAGCCGGACCACGACGGCGGCCCGGGCGGCCCGAAGACCAGCGTGAGCGTCGCGGCCAGCAGGAGCACCGCCGCGGCCACCTGCGAACCCCGCTCGCCGATCCGGTGCGGAAGGCCACGGACCCCGGTCGCGGCGTCGTCGGCGAGATCCGGGAGCACGTTGGCGAAGTGCGCGCCGCCGCCCAGCAGCGCACCCGCCAGCACGAGCCAGGCCGGCGGCGCGGGATTGCCCGGCAGCGACACCACGACGAACGCCGGCAGCAGGCCGAACGCCACGAGATAGGGCACCACCGAGAACGCCGTCGATTTCAGCGGCCAGTCGTAGAGCAGCGCGAACACCCCGACCAGGGAGATCACGACGGTGGGCGCGGCGCCGAGCGCCAGCGCCGGCAGGGGGATGGCGAGCGCCGCGATCAAACCCGAGACCCCCACGGTACGACGGGAGACCGCACCGGAGGCGACCGGTTTGTCCCGGCGACCGGCGCGGAGGTCCCGGTCGGCGTCCAGCCAGTCGTTCACCCAGCCGACCGCCAGCTGGGTCGCGGCCACCGCGAGGATCACCGCGACGAGACGCCACCCGCGATGGCCGACCCCCACGGCGAGCAGCGCCATCGCGAGGGTCACCGCGCCGCCCGGCTCCGGATGCGACGCCCGGAGCAATGCGAGTGCACGGGACATGACTCGCAGTGTGGTGGATCCGGCGTTCCCGTGCCAGGCTCGATCGCATGCTGTCGATGCAGCGCAACGACCCCCGCCAGTACGACGACCTCGCCGCCGAGTGGTGGCGGCCCGCCGGCGACTTCGAGCTCCTGCACTGGCTCGCCGCGGCCCGCGCGGCGCTCATCCCGCCCGCCGCCGAGCCCGGGCGGATCCTGCTGGACGCCGGCTGCGGCGGAGGGCTGCTCGCCCCGCACGTCTCGGCCAAGGGCTACCGGCACGTCGGCGTCGACCTCGGCGCCCTCGGCCTCTCGCTCGCGTCGGAGCAGGGCATGACCGTGCTCAACGGCGACGTGACCAGGCTGCCGCTGCGCTCCGGCAGCGCCGACGTGGTGGTGGCCGGGGAGATCCTCGAGCACGTCACCGACCTGCCCGGGACGGTGGCCGAGCTGTCCCGGGTGCTGCGGCCGGGCGGGCTCATCGTGCTCGACACGGTGAACGACACCGGGCTGAGCCGGCTCATCACGGTGACGCTCGGGGAGCGGCTCGGCATCGCCCCTGTCGGCCTGCACGACCCCGATCTCTTCGTGCCGCCGGCGAAGCTGATCGCCGAGTTCGCGAAGCACGGCGTGACGGTCCGGATCCGCGGTGTCCGGCCGACGATCTCCGGCTTGTTCAAGTGGCTGGTGTTACGCAGGGGATCCGCGGGAAGGATCGTTCCGGCGTTCTCCGACGCCGTTCTCTATCAAGGGGTGGGTACTCGGCATGATCGATGAGGCTCGCCGGCTCGCGCCGCGGTTCGCCGCCCGCGCAGCCGCGACCGACCGGGACGGCACGTTCCCGGCCGACGATTTCGCCGACCTCCGGGACGCCGGGTTCTTCGGCTTGATGGTCCCGTCCCGGCTGGGTGGCGCGGGCGCCGGCTTCGCGGAGTACGCCGAGGTGGCGTACGAGCTGGCCCGGGGCAACGGCGCCACCGCACTGGTCTTCAACATGCACGCCTCGGTGACCGGCGCGCTCGGCGGGATCAGCGACGGCCTGGCCGACGCGCTCGGTCTGCCGGCCGAGGCGCTCGAGGCCCGCGACGAGCACCTCAAGGCGGCGGCCGGCGGCAGCTGGTACGCGGTCGCCATGAGCGAGCGCGGCGCCGGCTCCCGGCTGTCCCGGCTCACCACCTCCTACACGGCGGTGGACGGCGGATACCGGATCACCGGCTCGAAGACGTTCTGCTCGGGGGCCGGGCACGCGGACGCGTACCTGGTGGCCGCCCGCAGCGCCGCCGATCCCACCCAGGTCTCGCAGTTCCTGGTCCCGGCCGGCGACGGCCTGCGCGTCGAGCAGACCTGGGACTCGCTCGGCATGCGCGCCACCGGCTCGCACGACCTGCACATCGACGCGACGGTCCCGGCGTCGGCGCTGCTCGGCGGCATGGAGGGGCTCGCCCTGGTGGCCGTGCAGCTGGCCCCGCACTGGATGGTCGCCAGCTACGCGGCCGTCTACGTGGGCGTGGCCCGGGCCGCCGTGGACGCGGCCGTCGCCACCCTCAACGAGCGCGGCCTCGGCCACCTCCCGGCCGTCCGGGCCCGGATCGGCCGGGCCGACGCCGCCGTGGCCGCCGCCCAGCTGGCGGTCCGGGAAGCGGCCCGCCGGGTCGACGAGGCGCCCGGCGAACCCGAGACGAACCGCTGGGTGTGGCGGGCGAAGCTGCTGGCCGGCACGACCGCGGCCGAGGTCGCCGCGTCGATGCTGGAGGCGGCGGGCACGTCGGCGATGCGGCGCGGGCATCCGCTGGAACGGCTCTATCGAGATGCGCGGGCCGGATCGCTCCAGCCCGCCACGAGCGACGTCTGCGCCGACTGGCTCGGCATCGACGCGCTCGGCGGCGACCCCGACTCCGACGGCGTGGCCCCGCGGTGGTGACCGCGGTGATCAGCGGCCTGGGAGTCGCCCTCCCACCGTCGGCCGCGCAGGACGACCTCTGGGAGGGCTACTTCTCCCAGCACTACACCGGCGCGCGGCGGGCGCTGGCGAAACGGATCTTCGCGAACTCCGGGGTGCGTACCCGGCAGGCCGTGGTCAGCCCGATGATCGAGGACGTCTCCGGGTGGTCCACCGAGCGCCGGATGCGCCGATACCAGGTCGAGGCCATCCCGCTCGGCAAGGCCGCGGTCGGCCGGGCCCTCGCCGACGCCGGTGTCGCCGCCGACGAGCTCGGGCTCTTCGCGGTCTGCTCGTGCACCGGATACGCGACTCCCGGCCTGGACATCCTGCTGGCCCGGGACATGGGCATGGCGCCGACCGTGCAGCGCCTCTTCGTCGGGCACATGGGCTGCTACGCCGCCCTGCCCGGCCTCGGCACGGTCAGCGACTTCGTGGTGGCCCGCGGCCGGCCCGCACTGCTTCTCTGCGCCGAGCTGACCAGCCTCCACCTTCAGCCGACCGGCACCCGCACCGACATCCAGCAGATCGTCTCGCACGCGCTCTTCGCGGACGCGGCGGCCGCGTGCGTGGTCACCCCTTCCGCCTCCGGCGGTCTCGGGTACGAGGTGAGCGAGCTCGCTGCGATCACCGACACGACCACTGCCGACCACATGACGTGGGAGGTGACCGACGCCGGTTTCCGGATGGGCCTCTCCCCGCAGGTGCCCGCCGTGCTCTCGACGCACGTCCGGGGACTCGTCGACGACGTGCTGGCCCGGCGCGGGCTGACCGTCGCCGACGTGGACGGCTGGGCGGTCCACCCGGGCGGCCCGAAGATCCTCGACGTGGTGCAGGAGCGGCTCGAACTCGACGACGCGGCACTGGCGGCGTCCCGCGAGGTGCTGGCCACGTACGGAAACTGCTCCTCGCCGACCGTGCTCCTGGTCCTCGATGCGCTGCGCCGCCGGAAAGATCCACCGCGGCGGATCGTCATGCTTGCGTTTGGTCCTGGGCTCACGCTCTATGTCACTCTTCTGGAGGGCCTTACTCTCGGAGCGTGAGCGCGGAACGGGGCCGCGGGGCCGTATTGCACCTGACGACGGTGTTCATCCTGGTATTGGGCGCCGTCTGGTGGTGGCGTGCCGCCCCGCGCGAGCCCGCCGACGACCGGCTGCTCGGCTGGCAGCGGACCGCCGAGCAGCTGCTGCCCGAGTCCGGTGAGCAGCAGATGTCGAACACCCTCGCGCTCGCCGACGGCGACGGGCACGAGGAGGTCGCCGAGGTCGGCGGGGGCGAGTTCCTGGTGTCGGTGGTCTGCGCCGGGGTGGACGGCAGCCGGGTGCGGGTCAGCCTCGGCGCCGGGGAGACCGGAAGGGGGATGCGGTGCTCGGGCTCGCGGACCCCGGAGGTGTTCAGTGTCGGGCTGGCCAGTGAGCTGCATCTGCGGGTGAGCGTGGAGGCGGCCGGGCCGGTGGTGTTCCGGTATACGCTCCAGCGTCTGAATTGGTAGTTTCGCTTCTTCTTCAGAGGCGGGCTAGATCGGGGCGGATCTCCTCGACCGAGGCGAGCCGGCGCTGGAGGCGCACGATCTTGCCGGCCTTGTCGACGAGCACGACCGCCGCGGTGCCGTCGGGGGCTTCGAGGGCGAGGTGCCGGCGCAGGCCGCCGGTCGGGTCCTGGAGGAAGCTGACCGTCTTGCCGTCGGCCTGCGGAGTCTGCGCCGGGGGCAGCTTGATCGTGCTGCTCGTCGCACCGGGAGTGGTGACCGTCGACGAGACGGCGATGACCGCGATGTCCGGTTCGACCAGGGAGACGGTCTCGGCGATGAGGTTCTCGCAGTCGCAGCCGTCGGTCAGGATGATTACCGCGGGTAGTCGGTTCACCAGGGAGACGGTCTGCCCGTTGGTCCCGACGAGCTCGAGCGCGGGCAGCTTGCCGGCCGGGTCGGCGGTGGTGTTCGCGGTGCGCTGGGTGGCCGGCTGACGCGGCGGGCCGGGCCAGGTCGAGGCGAACAGGCTCGCCACGGTGACCAGGATCGCCATCGTGATGATCAAGGCGGGGGTGCGTACCGCGAGCGTCCCGAGACGCCGCACCCGGCGCATCGCCGGCCTCTCCAGGAACCGCCGCCACCCGGTGGCGGGCACGGCCGTCCTCAGCTCGGCACGGACCGCCGCGACCTCCTCGGAGAGCTCCGAGAGGTCGTCCGGAATGACGATGACCCCCCACTCCTCAGGGAGGTCAGGCAGATCGTCGTTGGCACCGCCGTCCGGCGGCCAGCCGCCGTTGTCGCTCGCGCCAGCCATGACTCAACCTCCCCCCTGGCCGACCAGATCCTGCTTCGGTCGGGGAACTCCTGTCCAGCGTCCCGCACGCGGGGCCGCATCGCCAGTGGTGCGTCATTGCGGACCTTAGCGATAAGCTTGATCTGACAAAGCCATCAGGTCCGGAATTTCCGACTCGCTGGCGTTACTCGTGACGTCCTCGTCACTTTGCGTTACTTAGGCAGCTTCTCGCTTCGCTGTCAAGCGGGAGAAAGCCCCGTCACATGCCCCCTGAGCTGCACTAACAGTGACCGCCAGGGCGAGACACCGCCGCCTGGGCGTGTTACCCTAGACACAGCGAAAGGGGTTTCGAACCTATGGTTTTCAGTGTCGGCGAGACCGTTGTTTACCCCCACCACGGGGCCGCACTCATCGAGGCAATCGAGACTAGGGTCATCAAGGGCGTTGAAAGGCAGTATCTCGTTCTGCGTGTCGCCCAGGGCGATCTGACTGTTCGGGTGCCCGCTGAGAACGCCGAAGAGGTCGGCGTGCGCGAAGTGGTTGGCGAAGAAGGCCTGGGCAAGGTCTTCGACGTCCTGCGTGCTCCGCACACCGAGGAGCCGACCAACTGGTCGCGGCGTTACAAGGCCAACCTGGAGAAGCTTGCTTCCGGCAACCCGCTGAAGGTTGCCGAGGTCGTTCGTGACCTCTGGCGTCGTGAGCGTGAGCGTGGCCTGTCCGCAGGCGAGAAGCGCATGCTCGCCAAGGCCCGCGACATCCTGGTCGGTGAGGTGGCCCTCGCTGAGAAGAGCACCAAGGACGAGGCCGAGGTCCTGCTCGACAAGGTCCTCACCGAGGCCTGATCCACCCGACGCAACCACTCCTCAAAACTGTGTCCGACGACCGCGACGTGACCGCGCAGCCCAGTGCTCGCGGTGACGTCGCGGTCGTCGTTCCGGCCGCGGGCGCCGGCGTCCGGCTCGGTCCGGGCGCGCCGAAGGCGCTCCGTCTCCTCGACGGCGAGCCCCTCCTCGTCCACGCGATCCGCCGGATCGCCGCCGCGCCCTCGGTCGCCATGATCGTGGTCGCCGCGCCGCCGGCCGACGTCGACGCCGTGCGGTCTCTGCTCGCCGATGTCGCTCCGGTGACCGGCGATGCGGGGCGTCCGGTCGCTTCGGTCGCCGGGGGTGCCGGGCCTTCGGTCGCTTCCGTCGCCGGGGGTGCCGGGCTTCCGGTTGCTTCCGTCGCCGGCGGTGCCGGGCGTCGAGTCGCTTCCGTCACCGTCGTGGCTGGTGGTGCCGAGCGGCAGGAGTCGGTCGCCGCGGCTCTCGCCGTCGTTCCGCCGTCGCTGCCGATCGTGCTGGTCCACGACGCGGCGCGCTGCCTCACCCCGGTCTCCGTCTTCGAACGCGTGGCCGCCGCGGTCCGCGACGGCGCCGACGCGGTCATCCCGGTCCTCCCGGTGGTCGACACGATCAAGGAGGTCGACGCGGAGGAGCGGGTTCTCGGCACCGTCGACCGTTCCGTCCTGCGGGCGGTGCAGACCCCGCAGGGCTTCCGGGCCTCGGTGCTGCGCGCGGCCCACGCGGCGGCCGCCGACTCCCACACCGACGACGCCGGGGCGGTCGAGAAGCTGGGCCGGCCGGTGCGCTGCGTACCCGGCTCCGACCTGGCCCTGAAGATCACCCGCCCGATCGACCTGGCGGTGGCCGCTCACTTGCTCACGCTGCCCGAGCAGCCCTGACGCTCGCGGGCAGCCGGCGGGCGTAGGCTCGCCGGGTGATCATTCCGCGGGTCGGTATCGGGACCGATGTGCACGCGTTCGACGCCGGGCGGCCCTGTTGGGTGGCGGGACTGCACTGGCCGGACGAGCCGGGGCTGGCCGGTCATTCGGACGCCGATGTGGCGGCGCACGCGGCCTGTGACGCTCTTCTCTCCGCGGCCGGGCTCGGCGATCTGGGCAGCAACTTCGGCACCAGCAGGCCGGAATGGGCGGGTGCGGCCGGGGTGGCGCTGCTCGAGGAGTCGGCCGGCCGGGTGCGCGCGGCCGGGTTCGAGATCGGCAACGTGTCGATTCAGGTGATCGGGAACCGGCCGAAGATCGGCAAGCGGCGCGCCGAGGCGGAGAAGGTGCTGTCCGAGGCGGTCGGTGCACCGGTCACGGTGGCCGGCACCACGACCGACGGGCTGGGGCTGACCGGCCGCGGCGAAGGGCTGGCCGGCACGGCGGTGGCGCTGATCTACCCGACGGCCTGAAACGCGCGGCTCTGCCGGCGGCCCGAAACACGCGGCTCTGCGCCGGGCCGCCTGAAACACGCGGCTCCGCGCCGGGCGATCTGAGACGCCGGGCGGCCTGAGACGCCCGGCGGTTGCGAGCATCCGGCGGTCCGGAGCATCCGGCGGTCGGGAGCATCCGGCGGTCGGGAGCATCCGGCAGTCCGGCCCCGCGCGGCGGTCTGGTGACCAGCGACACCGGGTCGGAGGGGCGGGTCATCGGGCATGATCACTGCCATGAGCGTTGTGCTGCCGGAAGTCGCCCGGAACCTGATCGACAATCCCACCTACGTGGTGCTCACGACGATCAACCCGGACGGCTCGCCGCAGTCGACGCCGATCTGGGTTCGGCGGGACGGGGACGACGTCGTCTTCTCCACGGTGCGGGGGCGGCAGAAGACCCGGAACATGGAGCGCGACCCCCGGGTGTCGATCTGCGGTTACGACCCGGCGCAGCCGTACTCCTACTTCACGGTCGAGGGGACTGTCACGCTCGTCGATGACGAGGGTGACCTGATCAGCGAGCTGAGCTACAAGTACGCGAACGAGCCGTGGACCGCGGACGGGCCGGACGTCGTGCGGGTGGTGTGCCGGCTGACCCCGACTCACGTGATCTTCAGCTAGACCGCTTACTCTCGGCATCGTGTCCGCCCCCATGGAGCCCGAGACCACGCCTGAGGAGCATCGGCAGCGGGCGCTTCTGCTCGCCGACCTCGGCCGCTACGACGAGGCCGCCGAGGAGATCGCCGCCGGGTTGAGCAGTGCGCCGCAGGAGGCCGCGCTGCTCGCCACGCTCGCCACCATTCACCTGGCCGCCGATCAGCCGGCCGAGGCCCTCGCGGCCGCCGACCGGGCCGCGGCGAGCACGCCGACGGCGCTGGGGGCGCTGGTGGTGCGGGCCATGGCGCTCACCGACAGCCGGCGGTTCGGCGACGCGGCCCGGATCGCCGAGGGGATCCTGGCCGAGTGGCCCGAGGACGCGTACGCGCAACGCACCGGCGCCGCCCTGCTGAGTGAGGCGCGCAACGGCCAGGAGGCGCTGAACGCCGCGTGGAACGGCGTCCGCGTCGCCCCCACCGAGGCCGAGGCGCACCTGGTCCTGGCCGTCGTGGCGGCCCGGCTGAGGCTGTTCGACCTGGCGCAGCGGGCCTACGGCGAGGCGCTGGAGCTGGACGCCACGATCGGGGACGCCGCCGGCGAGGTGGGCATCGTCCGCTTCGAGCGCCGCCGGTGGGCGCGGGCACTGGAAGACCTCGCCGAGATGGCGTCGCTGGGCGTGCCACCAGAGCAAAGCGCGCAAGAAGACCGAAATCCTGAAATGTCCGAGATGTTGGGGACGCCGGAGAAGCCGCGCGGCCTCGTCCTCGACCTCTCCGCCGAGTCGGCCGGCGCGGTCCGCGGCACCGTGCTCTACGCCGCCGGCGGCACCCTCGTGGCGGCCGTCCTGACCGCCGCGATGACGCTGGTCAGCTCCGGGATCTCGCGCGTCTGGTCCGGCATGATCGGCGTGCTGATCGTGGGCGCCGTGGTGTTCTGGTTCAGCAGCCGGCTGCCGGAGCGGGGCGGCGCGGTGCTGGCCCGGCTGCGCTCGGCCGACCGGAAACTCGCGGCCGCCGTCTACCTGACGTTCGCGGCGCCGGTGTTCCTGCTGCTCTACACGGTGGTCGGCGGGCTCGTCCCGCTGGTCACGGCCATGGTCCTGGCCGCCGCGGCGGAACTCCTGGTGACGATCAGCAGACGCTGAGGAACAACCATGGTTGTCCGTTTCCGGCGCCGCCATTAGGTTCGGAAACGTGTCGACTATGGTGCCTCCGCTGTACGCAGGGCTGGTCGATGACGCGTCCCTTCTTCCGCCCAGCCCGATCGGCCTCGCCGACGGGGTGGCGAAGTACGACGAGCACGCCTCCTCGTGGTACGCGGACCTGATCGGCTCGCTGCTGGTCCCGGCCTCGATCGTGGGCGCCGGCCCGCTGCCCCGGGCCAGCGCCGGGCTGATCGGTGACGTGCCGATCGCGAACCTGCCGGTGACCGTGGAGAAGCTGCGCGCCGCCGGCCTGGGTGTCGAGCACGTCGAGGCGCCGGTGGCCCGGCGGGGCGAGGATCCGCAGCCGGGGCTTGCCGCGCTCCGGCAGTTCGCGGCGGTGCAGGGTGACCTGCGCCTGTACGCCGAGATCCCGCTGAGCTGGGGTCTCCTCGCGGCGCTGGACACCGTCGTGGAGGCCCGCGCGCAGGGTCTGCCGATCTCGCCGAAGTTCCGGGTCGGCGGGCTCGCGGCCGAGCTCTTCCCGACCCCGGTCGAGCTGGCCGCGGTGATCTGCGCCTGCCGTGACCGGGATCTGCCGTTCAAGCTGGCCGCCGGTCTGCGGCACGCCACCCGGCACACCGATCCGGAGACCGGGTTCACCCACCACGGCTTCCTGAACGTGCTGATCGCCGCGCTGACGGCGGCGGAGGGCGGCGAGGTGGCCGAGGTGGCCGAGGCGCTGGCCGCCACGCACCCGGTTCCGCTGGTCGAGCCGGCCCGGGCGCACCGCGACGAGCAGCGGCCGCTCTTCACCGGGTTCGGCGCCGCGAACGTGGTGGAGCCGCTCACCGAACTGGTGCGTCTGGGGCTCATCAACGGCGGCTACGAGTAGGCGTGAAAGAATCCGGTATGTGACCCGGGTGCTGCTACGAACTCTGGCGGCCGTGGTTCTGCTGGTCGCCGCCACGCTGATCGGCTGCCGGGTGCTCGCTCCCGCCGAGGTGCTGGCGAGCGCGACCGCGCCGTACCCTCCTCTGACCCTGCGTCCGGCGGGCGTGACCGGCCGGCTCAACGTGGCGCCGCTCGTCGTCGACGGCCGGGTGCGCGTCTATGCCGCGAAGCATCAGATCCGGGCGGACGGGCCGGTCGACGGCCGGACCGTCTATACCGCGCGCTGGTCGCTGCGTCGCTGGCCGGCGCAGCTCAGCGGGGTGGTCGCGAGTGACACCACGGTGGTCTCCCGCTGGTCCGACGGCGACGTCGTGGCGATCGACGCCCGCTCCGGCGAGATCATCTGGCGCGCCGAGGGTCCGGAGGCGCCCGGCTATGCGGGCCATCGCACCGGGGCTTCGGCGGTCTGGACACCGCCGGGTCTGCGGTCCGCCGCCGGCGGCGTCGTGGTCATCGAGGATCAAGAGCTTGTTTCGTACGCCGTGAGCACCGGGGCTGTCCGATGGCGGGTTCCGCGTCCCGCCGGCTGTGAGGAGAGCTTCACGACCTCGTCCGGGGTGGTCGCCTGCACCGAGGGCGGTGCCTGGAACGCGGCGACCGGGGAGCCGGTGACCGGGCTGCCGTCCGCCCCGTGGACGCCGATCGGCTGCGAGCCGGACGGCTCGGCCTGTGCCGGCCTGCGCGACGCGGCCGGCCGGGGCTGGATCGACGGCAAGCGGGCCACCGCGCTCGACGATCCGGCCGCGACCGTGGCCGGCGGCGTCGTGGTGGTCACCGCCGCGGACGCGGTGACCGGGCGCACGGCCACCGGCGAGCCGCTGTGGACGTGGCCGGCCACCGCCCGGGTGCTCGGCGGGAACGGCTCGACGGTCCTGCTCCTGACCCCGGAGAACACGCTCGTCGGCGTGGACGCCGGCACCGGGGTGAAGACGATCGAGTTCCCGCTCGCGATGGGGAACGAGAGCACCGAGTGGAAGCCGGGGCTGTTCCGGATCGCCGGCGGATATCTGGCCATGGAGCGCCTGCGCACCGACGCGCCGGAGGACGACCCGGAGTCGCCGATCTACTACCTGACGCTCGACACGGTGATCGTCGCCGCCCTCTGAGAGGGCCCGTGCCGTCGGCCACCGAGAAGCGGGCCGGGAGGAGTCGTCAGGTCAGCCGCGGGAGCAGGGCCGCCCAGGCCTCCTCGGCCGCCCCGGCGATCGGGCCCTCGTCGTCGCCGAGCGCGGTCGGCAGGACCGGCGGCGGGGCGTCGCGGTGGATCAGCATGAGGCCGTCGAGGTAGGCCGCGTGGATCGCCTCGGGCGCGGCCGCCAGCAGGTCCACGCCGAGGCCGCCCAGCGTCACGAGGTCAGCGTCCAGGCCGTTGACCAGTCCCGCGATGCCCCGGCCGAGGGCGGCGGCGACCGAGGTGACCGCGGCCGCCTCGGCCGAGCCGGGCGAGGCCGCCGCCGTGGCGATCACCCGGCGGGCGTAGGTCACCGGGTCGCGCGGCGGCGGCTCGCCCAGGAAGCGGGCCAGTGCGGTGCCGTCGACGGCCGTGCCCCAGCAGCCCGGGGCGCCGCACGGGCAGCGGATCGCCGGGTCGCCGAACGGCATGTGGCCGAACTCGCCGGCCGCGCCCCGGGCGCCGATCACCGGGCGGCCGTCCTCGACCACGGCGCCGCCGAGCCCGCCCTCGATCCGGAGGTGGACGGCGACCGAGGCGCCCGCGGCGGCCCCGCGCCGGGACTCGGCCGTGGCGGCGAGCGTGGCGTCGTTGCCGGCCACGAAGACGCCGGCGTCCGGCCACAGCGCGGTGAGGTCGACGTCGTGCCACCCGGCCGTGGACGCGTCGAGGCGCAGGGCCCGGGACACGGTCCCCGGCACGGATACGCCGACCGCGCGCGGGCGGTCCCCGTACCGGGAGAAGAGCTCGGCAATCGCGGCCGTGACGGCCGCACGCACCTCGTCCCACCCGGCGGCCGCGTGTCTCCCGGACCGCGTCGCGGCGGTGGCACCGCCCAGCTCGACCACGTCGATCCGCCAGGCCTCGTGGGTGATCGCCACCGCCAGCACGACCGGGCCCTCCGGATGCGGCAGCAGCACTGTGGTCGGCCGGCCGCGGCTGCCGCTCGGCGCGGCCGGAGCCTGGACCAGCAGCGCCGCCCGGCTCAGCTTGGTGACCAGCTCGGTCGCCGCGCCGGTGCCGACACCGAGCAGCCGGGCGGCGTCGGCGCGGGTGACACCCGGCCGGTGGTGCACCACCCGGAGCAGCTCGGTGGAACGCGTCGTCACGGCGACTCCCTGGGACGGGCCGGGAAGCCCTTAGAGGGCGGCCTCCGCGGCGGCCAGGAACCGGTCGTTCTCCTCGGGGGTGCCGACCGTGACCCGGACGCCCTCGGGGTGGAAGCCCCGGACGATCACGCCGCGGCTCTCGCAGGCGGCGGAGAACTCGGCGGTGCGCTCGCCGAGCGGCAGCCAGACGAAGTTGGCCTGGCTGTCCGGGACGTCGACGGAGAGCTTGCGCAGCGCCTCGGTGAGCCGGGTGCGCTCGGCGATGACCAGGGAGCAGCGGCGGCGCATCTCCTCCTCCTGGTCCAGGGCCGCGAGCGCCGCCGCCTGCGCGACGGTGCTCGTCGAGAACGGGGTGACGACCTTGCGGATCGTCGCGGCCACCTCGGGCTGGGCCACCAGGTAGCCCATCCGCAGGCCGGCCAGGCCCCACGCCTTGCTCATGGTGCGCAGCACCACCACGTTGGGCCGGTCGCCGTAGGTCCGCAGCGCGTCCGGGACGTCCGGGTCGGTGACGAACTCGCGGTACGCCTCGTCGAGCACCACCAGCACGTCGGAGGGCACCGCGTCGAGGAACCGGTCGATCTCGGCCTTGCGCAGTGAGGTGCCGGTCGGGTTGTTCGGGTTGCAGACGAAGATCATGCGGGTCCGGTCGGTGATCGCCGCCGCCATCGCGGTGAGGTCGTGCCCGTGCCCGGCGGTGTTCGGCACCCGGATGCTGGTCGCGCCGCCGCCGGCCGCGATGATCGGGTACGCCTCGAACGACCGCCACGAATAGATGATCTCGTCGCCCGGCAGGCAGGTGGTCTTCGCGAGGATCTCGGCGAGGGCGACCGAGCCGCAGCCCGTCACGACCCGGTCCGGGCTGACGCCGAAGCGCTCGCCGATCACCTCACGCAGGCGGACCACGCCCATGTCCGGGTACCGGTGCACCGTCGTGACGGCCTCGGTCACGGCCTCCACGACGCCGGGGAGCGGGCCGTACGGCACCTCGTTGCTCGCCAGCTTGATCGCCTCGTCGAGGCCGAGCTCGCGGACGAGGTCGGCGATGTTGCGGCCGGGCACGTAGTTCGGCAGCGCGTCGAGGTCGGGGCGGGTGAGCCGGGTCATCGAGGTCCTCCGGGAGAGTTTGCCGGGACGGTGGGCTGGGCGCCGGGCGGCACGGCGACGACGACCGTGGCGGCCGCCTTGTCGTGCCAGGCCTGGCGCAGTCGGGGGTCGAAGACGGGGGAGAGCGAGGCGAAGAACTGGATCACCAGGCCCACCCCGCACCACCAGAAGAGGGTCCACATGCCGAGCCGGGCCCAGCGGGTGAAGGCGCGGCCGAAGCCGAGCGGCGCGGTGCTCTCGACCGGCACCACCTTGATCCCCATGGCCCGCTTGCCGAGGGTCTGGCCGCGGTTCGCGGTCGACGGGGCCTCGTAGAGCAGCCAGAGCAGGGTGGCGACGAGCACGATGGCGATCGACAGGGTCTGCATGCGGGAGGTGGGCTCGGCCACCGTGGCGCCGGCGCTGTTCGCCTCGAGCTGGCGCATGTAGTCCTGCAGGATCGGGTTGAAGTCCTGCCAGTACTGGTAGACGAACCAGCCGTTGACCACGATGTTGAGCAGCAGCACCGCGACGATGTCGATGAGCCGGGCGGCGAGGCGCCGGCCCAGGCCGGCCAGCGGGAGACCGTGCGGCATCGCCTGCGGCATGGGATAGAGGTATGCGTGCGGGGGCTGCCCGGCCCAGGTGGGCTGGCCCTGCTGCCAGTTCGGGGGCGGCTGCTGCCAGCCGGGCGGAGGCTGGGTGCCCGGAGGCGGTTGCGTGCCCGGCGGGGGCTGCCAGCCCTGCGGCGGCTGCTGCGGTCCCCAGCCCGGCTGCTGACCCCAGCCGGGCGGCGGGCCGTAGGCGGGCGGCGCCTGGTGCGGCCCTGCCTGGTGCGGCCCTGCCTGGTGCGGTCCTGCGTGGTGGGGTGGCGTCTGGTGGTTGGGGGGCTGCGGCGGCGCGAACGCCTGCGGCGCGGTGGCGGGCTGCGCGGGCGCCGGCTCCGGCTCGCCGGCCGGGGGCTCCGGCTCGTCCGCGGGCGGACCCTCCGGCGGGACCGCGTCGGCCGGGATGGCCCGGCCCAGCCAGCCCTCACCGTCCCAGTAGCGCTGGGTGCTGGTGTCGGCCGGGTCCTTGTACCAACCCGCGGGAAGGGAACTCATGCGCAAACCTTCTACCAGAACGACCTGACCGTTCCCTGCGGGCCGGTCTCGTGATCTCAGTGTCCCAGGTCGCCCCGACGCTGTCCGATAGCCATTGGCACAGCGGAGCAAACTGCGCAGTATGTACGGTACTTTCGCCCGGTGACTGAGCAGAGTGTCCAACTCGACGGCCTCGATGCCCGGCTGCTCGAGCTTCTCGCCGCGGAACCGCGCATCGGTGTGCTGGAGCTCTCCCGCCGGCTCGCGGTGGCCCGCGGCACCGTGCAGGCGCGGCTCGACAAGCTGATCGCCCGCGGCGCGATCAAGGGGTTCGGCCCGGAGGTGGCGCCCGCCGCGATCGGTTTCGGGGTGACCAGCTTCGTGACCCTGGAGATCCGGCAGCGGTACGGGCACGACGCCGTCGCCTCGCACCTCGCCGAGATCCCCGAGGTGCTGGAGGCGCACACGATCACCGGCAGCGGCGACATCCTCTGCCGGATCGTGGCCCGGGCCAACGCCGACCTGCAGCGGGTGATCGACCAGATCGTCGGCTACGAGGGGATCGTCCGCGCCCACACGATCATCGCGCTGGCCGAGCTGATCCCGTACCGGACCGGACCATTGGTGAAATCAGCCCAGATATCGGGTTGACACGGGCATTCCACGCTCAGCGCTGAAGTCGATCGTGGTCATTACCCTGCCGGAATGGCCTCGGGCGGGGGTTCCCTGAAGGGCTACACGGTGCTCATCACCGCTGTGGTCGTCACGGTGCTGGCCACCACCGGCGTGTGGAACCCGTTTCCCCAGGTCTGGGAGTGGGTCAACACGAGCGAGCCGGTCGCGCCGGGCAGCCGCTGGCAGCAGCGCCTCGGCGGCACCCCGCAGAGCGTCGCCATCGTCGGCGACGCCGTGGTCGTCGAATACCGGAACTCGGTCGAGGCGTACGGGCTCACCGCTGCCGTCCCGCTCTGGAAGTCGGACGCCGACTGGGCCACGATCGCCGGGAAGGGCGCGGACGCCGTCGTGGTCACCGGCAAGCTGCTGACCAAGGGCTATCAGGTGCTCGACGCGCGGACCGGCGCGGTCCGGCGATCCGACACCACGGCCGGCGCGGTATGGGCGTACCGGGACGCGATCGTGGACCTGAGCTGCTCCGGGGGCGACGACTGCCGGCTCACCGCGTGGGACCCGAAGAGCGGCAGCGAGATGTGGAACGTCGGCACCGGCGGCATCGGGTTCGTGCTGGACGCCGCGAACCCCGACCTGCCGGACACCAAGCGGCTCGTCTCCGGGTACGTGGACGACGACGTGGCCGGGCCGCCCCCGATGCCCGGCCTGCTGGGCCTGCCGAACGACGGCCGGATCCGGGTGATCGACACGGCGAAGGGCCGGCTCGTGCAGACCATCCGGCCGGGCCGGGAACAGAAGGTGTCGGTCGTCGGCGGCCGGGTCCTCACGATCACCGGCACCCCGGGCGACGGCACCTGCTACTACGAGGTGGTGGCGACCGACCCGCCCGGTGACGCGGTGGTGTGGCGCAGGGACGGGCTCAATCTGCGTACGGCGGAGAACGGGTCGGACTGCGAGCAGGGGCGCGACCCGGCGGGCGGGTACAACGTGGTGCTCGGCGTCGACCCGTACGGCCGCGAGGTGCTGATCAATGCGAACGACGGGCGGAACCTCTGGTACGGCGACAAGGAGTCCGAAGTGCTGGCCGTGAACGACTCCTACGCGGTCATCCGCAAGGGGGATTCACTGCGCGGGTACTCGTTCGGCAAGGACAAGGCGGTGTGGCGTCAGCCCGGCGGGGACAAGGCCGGCGCGGCGCTCACGCCGTACGCCGCGGTCTTGGTCTGGAAGAACCGGGTCATGGCGCTCTCCCCGTCGAACGGGGCGGTCCGTGCCGATGTCCGGACGAATGCGAAAGTCTTCGCCGTCGGGCCGGACGGAATGATCGCAGTCTCCGGACGGGACATGGCTTACCTGGCTTTCTCCTGAATGCCTTAGGCTTGCCGCTCATGAGCAGAGGCGCCGCTTTCACCTACTCGCCGCTCTTGCCGACCGGCGAGGACCTGACCGAGTACCGTCTGGTCACGGACGAGGGTGTGGATGTCGTCGAAGGTCCGGGAGGCCGCCGGTTCCTCACCGTCGAGCCGTTCGCGCTGACCCAGCTCACCGCCGAGGCGATGCACGACATCGCGCACTACCTGCGCCCGGCGCACCTCGCCCAGCTGCGCGCGATCATCGACGACCCGAAGGCGTCGCCGAACGACCGCTTCGTCGCCCTCGACCTGCTGCGCAACGCGAACATCGCGGCCGGCGGCGTGCTCCCGATGTGCCAGGACACCGGCACCGCGATCGTGATGGGCAAGCGCGGCCGGCACGTGCTCACCGACGGCACCGACGAGGCGGCGATCGCGCTCGGCGTCTACCAGGCCTACACCCGGCTCAACCTGCGGTACTCGCAGCTCGCGCCGCTGACCATGTGGGACGAGAAGAACACCGGGACGAACCTGCCGGCGCAGATCGAGCTCTACGCCGAGGACCCGGGCGGCCAGCCGGACGCCTACAAGTTCCTCTTCATGGCGAAGGGCGGCGGCTCGGCCAACAAGTCGTACCTCTACCAGGAGACCAAGGCGCTGCTGAACCCGCAGCGGATGATGCAGTTCCTGGACGAGAAGCTGCGCCTCATCGGTACGTCCGCCTGCCCGCCCTACCACCTCGCCGTGGTGGTCGGCGGCACCAGCGCCGAGCACGCCCTGAAGACCGCGAAGCTCGCCAGCGCGAAATACCTGGACAACCTGCCCACCTCCGGCACGATGCTGGCGCACGGCTTCCGCGACCTGGAACTGGAGGCCGCGGTCCTCGAGCTGACCCGCGACTTCGGCATCGGCGCGCAGTTCGGCGGGCGATACTTCTGCCACGACGTCCGGGTCATCCGGCTGCCCCGGCACGGCGCTTCCTGCCCGGTCGCCATCGCGGTCTCCTGCTCCGCCGACCGCCAGGCGGTCGCCAAGATCACGCCGTCCGGGGTCTGGCTGGAGCGGCTCGAGACCGACCCGGCGCGGTTCCTCCCCGACGTGGATCTCGGCGAGGAGCCGGTGGTTCAGGTCGATCTCAACCGGCCCATGTCCGAAATTCGGGCTGAATTGAGCAAATATCCGGTCAAGACGCGACTTTCCCTGACGGGTCCTCTGGTGGTGGCCCGCGACATCGCACACGCGAAGATCGCCGAGCGGCTGGATGCGGGCGAACCGATGCCGCAGTACCTGCGCGACCACGCGGTCTACTACGCCGGCCCGGCGAAGACCCCGGAAGGGTACGCGTCCGGCTCGTTCGGCCCCACCACGGCGGGGCGGATGGACTCGTACGTCGAGAAGTTCCAGGCCGCCGGCGGCTCGATGGTGATGCTCGCCAAGGGCAACCGCTCCCAGCAGGTCACCGACGCCTGCAAGACCTACGGCGGCTTCTACCTCGGCTCGATCGGCGGCCCGGCCGCGCGGCTCGCCCAGGACTGCATCCGGCACGTCGAGGTGCTCGAGTTCCCCGAACTCGGCATGGAGGCGGTCTGGAAGATCGAGGTAGAGGACTTCCCCGCCTTCATCGTCGTCGACGACAAGGGCAACGACTTCTTCGCCGAGGTGACCAAGCCGGTCCTGAGCATCGGCAGGCGCTGACCGCCGGCCCTCCTCCGCACCCCTCACGCGCTTCCACTCACCCGCGCCCGTTCGGGCTTTCGTGCCCGTTCGGGTTCCCCGCGCCCGCGTGCCCTGCACCCGCTCGCGTGACCCGCGCCCGCTCGCGTGCCCTCACTCGCGATCTTGTGAAGCTCTGCAGGGCCGGTCCTGCCGGAAGTCACAAGATCGCGGGGAGGGGTGGGCGCTCTGCCGCGATCTTGTGAAGTTCTGCTGGGGCGGTCCTGCCGGAAGTCACAAGATCGCGAGGGGGGCGGGAGGGGGAAGGGAGCGGGAGGGGCGGGGCGAGGGGAGAAGGGTGCGGGGGTGCCGGGAAGAGGGTTAGCTGGGGCAGTAGCCGGCCACAGGGCTCAGCCACTCGGTCAGCTGGGTTTTGAGTGTTTTGTCCAGGTCTTTGGTGGTCTTGATCTTCTCGATGTAGTCGCGGTTCTTCGCGCTCTTCTCAATCTTGGTGGCTGAGGTGGCGCCGGCCTCTTTGAGCTCCGGGTTCTCGGCGTCCTCGGTCTGCTTGCGGATCTGGGTGCCGACCGACTTGAGTTCGGCGGCGGCTGCCTTCTCGGCCTTCTCCGCCTCGTCGGTCTGCTTCGCCTCCTTGTGGGCGATCATCTTGCCCAGCTCGGTGCCGAAGTCGCCGAGGTCGGCGGTGAACACCTTGTCCAGCTCGCCGCAGACCTTCTCGGTGTTCTCCGAGTAGTCGGGCGCGGGCTCGGTGGTGGCCGGGGCGGCCGAAGCGGTGACGGCGGCCGGCGCCGCGATCTCGCTGGTGTTCGCATCGCTCTCACAGGCGGCGCCGGTCAGCAGTACGCCACCGGCGAGCGCGGCCAGGATGGCGCGTCGCATCAGGGGGATCCTCTTCGTCGGGGTACCAAACTCAGCCGACGGTACGTTCCGTTCGCTACCGCGTCCAACCGTGAGTGATCATCGAGATACGAACAGCCCGCCCGGGGGTCACCCGGGCGGGCCGTGCGCCCCCGTTGAAGGTTCGCGGACCGCCCCGCCGCAAAAGGGGCGCTCAAGCGGCGGGGCGGCGCTTCGTCAAGCGTGCCGGCAACCGCTCTCGTTCCACTGTCGATCCGCTCCTGACACTCGGTTAGGCTCCCGGTACGGCACACGGGGACGGGTGAACAACCTTGCGCTACCGCATCCTTGGGCCACTCTCCGTAACCGACGACGAGCGGACGGTGCCCATCACGGCGACTCGTGACCGTGCCGTGCTCGCGATGCTGCTTCTGCGCCCCGGCCGGATCGTCGGGCTGGCCGAGCTCACCGAGGCCATCTGGGGCGCCGATCCGCCGGCCACCGCCCGCGGCCAGCTGCAGACCTGCGTCTCCCGTCTGCGCCGGGTGCTGCCGGCCGGGGCCATCCTCAGCGACCCGGCCGGATACCTGATCCGGCCGGCCGACGACGAGCTCGACGCCACGGTCTTCCTGCGTCTCGTGGAGCGGGCGAAATCCGCCGCCGATCCGGGGGCCGCGCGGTCCTCGTACCGGGAAGCCTTTGAACTTTGGAGAGGGCCGGTCTGCCCGGAGATCGACGCGCCGGCGGTGCGGGCCGCGGCCTCGGCCCTGGACGAGCGCCGGGCGGCCGCCGCGGAGGACTGGGCCGACCTCGAACTGGCCGCCGGACAGGCCCGTGAGCTGGTCGGCGAGCTGGCCGGATGGGTGGACCGATTCCCGCTGCGGGAGCGGCTGCGCGGCCAGCTGATGACCGCGCTCTCCCGATCCGGCAGGCAGGCCGACGCGCTCGCCGAGTTCCGCCGGACCCGCGAGGTGCTGCGCGAGGAGCTCGGCATCGAACCCGGCCCGGAGCTGCAGGAACTGCACCGGACCATCCTGTCCGGGGAGCTGCGCCCGGCCGGCGAGAACCGTGCCGCGAACTCGGCGATCCGTTGCCTGCCGCGCACGGTCGGCGACTTCACCGGCCGGGAGGCGCTGGTCGACCGGATGCTCGGGCGGATCGAGGAGGCGGACCCGGCCGTGCTCGTCGTCGACGGGATGGCCGGCAGCGGCAAGACCACCCTCGCGCTGCATCTCGCGGCCCGGGCCGGTGACCGCTTCCCGGACGCCCACCTCTACGTCGACCTGCGCGGATACAGCGAGCAGCCGCCCCTCGAGCCGGCCGCCGCGCTGATCGTGCTGCTGCGCCAGCTGGGCGTCGCGGCCGGTGACATGCCGCTCGAGCCGGTCGACCGGATCGGGTTCTGGCGCACCGAGGTGGCCCGCCGCCGGATGCTCGTGATCCTCGACAACGCCGCCTCCAGCGCCCAGGTGGCCGACCTGCTCCCGTCCGCGCCCGGCAGCCTCACCATCGTCACGACCCGGCGCCGGCTCGGCGGGGTGGACGGGGTACGCGTCGAGTCGCTGCCGCTGCTCGACCCGGGCGAGGCGGTGGAGCTGCTGGAACGGATCGCCGGCGACCGGGTGGCCGCCGAGCCGCAGGCCGCCGCCGAGGTGGTGCGGCGCTGCGGCGGCCTGCCCCTGGCGGTACGCCTGGCCGGCGCCCGGCTCGTGCACCGGCCCCGCTGGCGGGTCGCCGACCTGCTGAACCGGATGGGCGGGACGGCGCTGCCCGAGCTCACCGCCGAGGACCGGACCGTGACCGGCGCGTTCTCGCTGACCTACCGGCAGCTGCCGGAACTGCCCCGGAGGGTGTTCCGCCTGCTCGGGATCCAGCCGGGGGCGACCTTCGACGCGCTCGCGGTCGCCGCCCTGGCCGGGCTCTCCACCGGGGAGGCCGCCGGCGTGCTCGACGACCTGGTCGACGTGCACCTCGTCGACGAGCCGGAGCCGGGGCTGTACCGGATGCACGACCTGCTGCGGCAGTACGCCGGGGCGCTCGCCGCGGAGCTGCCGGCGCGGGAGCGGCTCGAGGCGCTCACCGGGGTGCTGGACCTTCAGCTGCACGCCCTCGTGGCGGTGGCCGCGCCGGCCTTCCGGCCGGCGCTCGACGGCGACCTCGGCGGCCGGGTACCCGGCCGGCCGGACCTGCTGGCGGAACTGGACGACCCGGCCGCCCGGCTGGAGCAGCAGCGACCCGAACTGGCCGCCTTCGTCGACGCGGCCGCCGCGGCGGGTCTCCTCGACTACGCCTGGCAGATCGTCCGGGCCTCCTGGCCGGGCCTGTTCGTCCGCGGCTACATGGACGACGTCCGGGATCTGCACCTGCGGGCGATGGCCTACGTCGAGACGGCCGGCGACCGGTTCGCGATCGCGATCCTCGCGAACTATCTGGCCTCGGCCTACGCCCGCGCTGGCGAGCACGAGAAGGCCGAGCGGTACCTGCTGCTCTCCGCCCGGGTGCTGGAGGAACTGGGCAGGCACGGCAACGTGTACTCGAATCTGGCGATGGTCTACCGCCAGCAGGGCCGGTTCGTCGAGGCGGTCGAAGCCGTCCGGACCTTCTTCCGGAAGGCGGCGCTGGACCGGAGCGCCTCGCGGAACGCGGTGTCCGCACTCGCCAACATCACCGAGGCGCTGCACCGGATGGGCCGGACCGCGGAGGCGCTCCGATGGATGCGTGTCCGGCTGATCCTCGGCATCGAGACCGCCGACCGCGGGGTCATCGCGGGATCCCTGGTGATCATCGGCCGTCTCCGATTCGCGATCCGCGAGATCTCGACGGAGCGTGGGCTGCACTACATGGATGTCGGGATCCGGCTCGCGACGCAGGCCGGGTTCCCGTCGGTGGTCGCCGACGCGAACAACGACCGGGCCATCCTGCTGCGGGCCGAGGGCCGGTACGACGAGGCCGAGGCCGAGCATCGGCGGGCCCTCGAGTTCGCGGTCGCCGCCCGGGACCGGCCGCACGAGGCGGAGTTCCTGGTCGAGTACGCGAAGACGCTGCGGCTGGCCGGCCGGCTCGACGAGGCCCGGGCCACGTACGAGCACCTCCTGCGGATCACCGCGGCCTGGCGTATCCCGTACTCGATGGCGTTCGCGACCGCGGGGCTCGCCGCCTGCCTGGACCACGACGATCCCGAAGCCGTCAGGCTGAGGGCGAAAGCATGTGAGCTTTTCGACCGAATGGGGATCACCACGATCGACGGTCTTCGGAGAGTGGGTCGAGAGAGGATGGAACCGTGACGACTGACGAGAGTGGTTTCCGGATCGAACGCGACACCATGGGCGAGGTACGCGTCCCGGCAGACGCGCTGTGGCGGGCGCAGACGCAGCGGGCCGTGGAGAACTTCCCGATCTCCGGGCGCGGGCTGGAGCCGGCGCACATCCGCGCGCTGGCCCGGATCAAGGGCGCCGCCGCGCAGGCCAACGCGAGCCTCGGCGTGCTGGAGAAGGACCTCGCCGACGCGATCGCGACGGCCGCGGCGCACGTCGCCGACGGCGGCTACGACGACCAGTTCCCGGTCGACGTCTTCCAGACCGGCTCGGGCACCTCGTCGAACATGAACGCCAACGAGGTGATCGCCACGCTGGCCTCGCGCGACCTCGGCCGGCCGGTGCACCCGAACGACCACGTCAACGCGTCGCAGTCCAGCAACGACGTCTTCCCGTCCTCGATCCACCTGGCCGCCACCGAGGCGGTCAGCACCGACCTGATCCCGGCGCTGGAGCATCTCGCGGCCTCGCTGCGGGCGAAGGCGGAGGGGTGGCAGACCGTGGTCAAGAGCGGCCGCACCCACCTCATGGACGCCACCCCGGTCACCCTCGGGCAGGAATTCAACGGGTACGCCCGGCAGGTCGCCAACGGGGTCGAGCGGCTCGCCGCCACCCTGCCGCGGCTCGGTGAGCTTCCGCTCGGCGGCACCGCGGTCGGCACCGGCGTCAACACGCCGCCCGGCTTCGCCCCGGCCGTGATCGAGTTGCTCCGGGAGGCGACCGGGCTGCCGCTGTCCGAGGCGCGCGACCACTTCGAGGCGCAGGGCGCCCGGGACGCGCTGGTCGAGGCGTCCGGCCAGCTCCGGGTCGTCGCCGCCGGGCTCTACAAGATTGCGAACGACATCCGCTGGATGGGCTCGGGTCCCCGCGCCGGCCTGCGCGAGCTGCGCCTGCCCGACCTCCAGCCCGGCTCGTCGATCATGCCGGGCAAGGTGAACCCGGTGGTGCCGGAGGCGGTCCGCCAGGTCGCCGCCCAGGTGATCGGGAACGACGCGACAGTGGCCTTCGCCGGCACGCAGGGCGACTTCGAGCTCAACGTGATGCTCCCGGTGATGGCCCGCAACGTGCTCGAGTCGATCCGGCTGCTCGCCGCCGTGGCGCGGCAGTTCGCCGACCGCTGCATCGACGGCCTCGAGGCGAACGAGGAGGTGGCCCGGGCGTACGCCGAGGGCTCGCCCTCGATCGTCACCCCGCTCAACCGCTACCTGGGGTACGACGAGGCGGCCGCCATCGCGAAGCAGGCGCTCGCGAGCGACCGGACGATCCGCGAGGTCGTGGTCGAACGCGGTCACGTCGCATCGGGGAAGCTCACTGAGCAGCAGCTCGACGAGGCGCTCGACGTGCTCCGTATGACCCGTCCGTAAATTGACTGCCGTTCATCTTGTGTTGAGAGACGTTTCTCGATCTGATTCCTCCTAGCCCAACATTTAGGAGCGAATTCCATGAGAAGACGCGTCATCACGGGGGCGGTCGTCACAGCGACCGGTCTGGCCTTTCTGACCGCCGTACCTGGTTCGGCAGTGGCCGAGCCAGGTAACGCGGTGGACTACACGGTCGTGGCCGCCGACGGCGCCTCCGCCGCCGAGGCCACCGCCGCCATCGAGGCGGCCGGCGGCACGATCGTGACCGGCAACGACGCCGTCGGCGTCTACCGGGTCACCTCGAAGGACACCAGGTTCTCGGCGAAGGCCGTCAAGTCCGGCACGCTGATCGGCGCCTCCGAGCGCCGGGCCATCGGCAAGGCGCCGAACGGCCTGGAGAAGGTCGAGAAGTCCGGGCACAACCGGGGCGCGAGCTCGGCCAAGGGCACGAAGCTCGACCCGCTCGACGACAAGCTCTGGGGCCTCAAGATGGTCCGCGCCGACAAGGCTCGCAAGATCGAGTCCGGCAAGCGGGGCGTGACCGTCGGCATTCTGGACACCGGCCTGGACGCCTCCAACCCCGACCTCGCGCCGCACTTCAGCGCCCGGCTGTCCCGCAACTTCGCGCCGGACATGACCGACATCGACGGCCCCTGTGAGGTCGAGGGCTGTCTCGACCCGGTCGGCACCGACGACGGCGGGCACGGCACCCACGTGGCCGGCACGGTCGGCGCCGCGGCGAACGGCGTCGGCATCTCCGGCGTCGCCCCGGACGTCACGCTTGTCGAGCTCAAGGCCGGCCAGGACTCCGGCTACTTCTTCCTCGACCCGGTCGTCAACGGCCTCACCCACGCCGCGGACGCCGGCCTCGACGTCGTGAACATGTCGTTCTACGTCGACCCCTGGCTCTACAACTGCACGGCCAACCCGGCGGACAGCCCGGAGGACCAGGCCGAGCAGCGGGCCATCATCGCGGCCATGAAGCGCGCGCTCAACTACGCCCACCGCAAGGGCGTCACCCTGGTCGGCGCGCTCGGCAACAACGCCGAGGACCTCGGCAAGCCGCGCACCGACACCTCCAGCCCGGACTACGGCGCCGACCCGTACCCGCGCCCGATCGACAACGACTCCTGCTGGGACCTCCCGGTCGAGGGCCCGCACGTCATCGGCGTCTCCTCGGTCGGCCCGTCCGGCAAGAAGTCCGACTTCAGCAACTACGGCCTCGAGCAGATCTCGGTGGCCGCGCCGGGCGGCTACGCCCGCGACTACTTCGGCACCCCGCAGTACAACCTGCCGGCCAACCGAATCCTCTCCAGCTACCCGAAGAAGGTGCTGATCGAGGAGGGGCTGGTCGACGAGGCCGGCAACATCACCCCGGCCGGTGAGGGCCTCGCCTTCAAGGACTGCACCAAGGCCGGCCAGTGCGGCTACTACACCTACCTGCAGGGCACCTCGATGGCGTCCCCGCACGCCGCCGGCGTGGCCGCGCTGATCGTCAGCCGGTACGGCAAGACCGACTGGCGCCGCGGTGGCCTCACGCTCGACCCGGACGCGGTGGAGCGCCAGCTCTACCGGACCGCCGCCGAGCAGGCCTGCCCGACCCCGCGCCTGGTCAGCTACGCGAACGAGGGCCGCCCGGCCGAGTGGGACGCCTACTGTGAGGGTGGGAAGAACTTCAACGGGTTCTACGGCTACGGCATCGTCGACGCCTACGCGGCGGTCGGCGGACGCTGATCTTGCTGAATTCCCGCCCCGCCCGTGTCGACACGGGCGGGGCGGTTTTCGGTTGGCCGAGGCCGGTACCCTTGTGCGGTGACGCTGCGCTTGTATGACACCGCGACCCGATCGGTACGGGACTTCGTCCCGATGACGCCCGGTCAGGTGTCGATCTACCTGTGCGGTCTCACCGTGCAGTCACCGCCACACATCGGGCACCTGCGGTCCGCGGTCAACTACGACGTGCTGCGTCGCTGGCTGCTGCACACCGGGCTCGAGGTGACCTTCGTCCGCAACGTGACGGACGTCGACGACAAGATCCTGCAGAAGTCGCTGGAGCAGAAGCGGCCGTTCTGGGCGATCGCCTTCGAGAACCGGCTTCTGCTCGACCGCGACTACCGCTCGCTCAACGTGCTGGCGCCCACCTACGAGCCGCTGGCGACCGGGCACATCACCGAGATGCACGAGCTGATCCAGACGCTGATCGAACGCGGACACGCCTACGCGGCATCCGGCGGGGACGTGTACTTCGACGTGCTCTCCTACGCGGCGTACGGCGCGCTGTCCGGGCAGAAGCCCGCCGACATGCGGTCCGCCGGTGACGCCCCCGACCGGGACAAGCGGGACGGGCGCGACTTCGCCCTCTGGAAAGGCGTGAAGGCCGACGAGCCCGACGACGCCACCTGGTCCTCGCCGTGGGGCGAGGGCCGGCCCGGCTGGCACATCGAGTGCTCGGCGATGGCCCGGCGCTACCTCGGCGACGAGTTCGACATCCACGGCGGCGGCCTCGACCTGACGTTCCCGCACCACGAGAACGAGATCGCCCAGTCCAAGGCGGCCGGCCTCGGCTTCGCCCGGCACTGGGTGCACCACGCGCTGCTCAACCTCGGCGAGTCCAAGATGAGCAAGTCGCTGGGCAACGTGATCGACCTGGACTCGCTGGTCGAGCAGGGCATCCGCCCGGTCGAGGTGCGCTACTACCTGGCCTCCCCGCACTACCGCTCGCGCATCGACTACACCGACGAGGCGCTGCGCGAGGCCGCGGTGGCCTACCGGCGCATCGAGGGTTTCGTGCACCGGGCGGCCGAGGTGGTCGGCAACGGCCGGCCCAAGGCGGTCCCGCCGGCGTTCGCCGACGCGATGAACGACGACCTGAACACCTCGGCGGCGCTCGCGGTCGTGCACGACACGATCCGCGAGGGAAACACCGCGCTCGCGGCGGGCGACGAGGCCGGAATCCGGGGCGCGCTCACCGCGGTCCGGGCCATGCTGGGAGTGCTCGGCCTCGACCCGCTCGACCAGGCGTGGGGTGGCAACGAGGGCGGCAACGATCTGAAGCCGGTGGTCGACTCCCTGGTCGCCCTGGCGCTGGAACAGCGGGCGCAGGCCCGTGCAAGGAAGGACTGGGCTGCCGCCGATTCGGTGCGGGACCAGCTCAAGAACGCGGGTATTCAGGTGGAGGACACTCCGACCGGGCCGCGCTGGACGGTAGGAGAACACTGATGCCGGGAAACTCTCAGAACGCGAGCAAGCGCGCCACCTCGAAGAAGGGCGCCTCGATGGGCTCCGGTGGCAAGAACCGGAGCGGCCTCAAGGGGCGCGGCAAGACGCTGCCCGCCGACGAGCGCCCGTGGCACAAGGGCTACTCGGGCACCGAGCGGCTGCCCGACAAGACCGCGCGTAAGCAGGAGAAGGAGCGCCGGGCCGCGGCCGCCGAGGGCCGGGCGCCCAAGGTCGGCATCCCGGGCACCAAGGACACCACCTGGGGTCGCGGCGGTGGCCGTGGCACCAGCATGACCCGTGCGACAGCGGCGGCGCGTGGCGGCCGGGCGGCCGGCCCGCGCGGTCCCCGGGTCGCGCCGGGCCGCAAGTCCAACCCCACCAAGGAAGGCCCCGAGCTGCTGCTCGGCCGCAACCCGGTGGTGGAGGCGCTGCGCACCCTGGTCCCGGCGACCGCGCTCTACGTGGCCCAGGGCATCGACATCGACGACCGGGTCGCCGAGGCGGTCCGCACCTCCGGCGACCGGGGCATCCCGATCCTGGAGATCAGCCGCGCCGAGCTCGACCGGATGACCGGCGGCGTGCTGCACCAGGGCATCGGTCTCCAGGTGCCGCCGTTCGCGTACGAGGACTTCGACGACCTCGTGAACGCCGCCCTGGAGCAGACCGCCCCGCTGCTGGTCGCGCTCGACGGCATCACCGACCCGCGCAACGTCGGCGCGGTGATCCGGTCGGTCGCGGCGTTCGGCGGCCACGGCGTCTTCATGACCGAGCGCCGGGCGGCCGGCATCACGGCGACGGCGTGGCGCACGAGCGCCGGCGCGGCGGCCCGCGTCCCGGTCTCCCAGGTGGTCAACCTGACCCGGGCGATCAAGGCGGCGCAGAAGGCCGGGTTCACCGCGATCGGGCTGGACGCCGACGGCGAGACCGACCTCTACCAGCTCGAGGCCGCCGTCGGCCCGCTGCTCGTGGTGGTCGGCTCGGAGGGCCGCGGCCTGTCCCGCCTCGTCGGCGAGACCTGTGACCTGCGGGTCAGCATCCCGATGGCCTCCGACGTCGAGTCGCTGAACGCGAGCGTGGCCGCCGCTGTGACGCTGGCCGAGGTCAGCCGCCGCCGCAATCAGGGCTAGAGGCAGGGCTAGAAGTAGGCGCGCAGGCGGTCGCCGTCCGTGAGGAAGAGGCGGCCGCCCGCGACGGCCGGCGGATAGTGCTGGTCGCTCGGCATGCCGCCGCCCACGGCCCGGCCGGTCACCGCGTCGGCGATGGAGAGCGGTGACTGGATGCCGGACGGGCTGAAGAGCAGGCCACCGGCCCGGACCGGCTGTCCCGCGCCGTCCGGGAGGTGCACCGACCACAGTTTGCGCCCGGTGTCCGCGTCGAGGCAGAGCACGCTGCGGTTCCGGGGCAGGTAGACGCGCTTCTCGTCGGCCGTGACGCCGGGCGACGGCAGCGCCGACCGCCAGATCACCGAGCCGTTCCCGGCGTTCACCGCGGCCAGCCCGCCGGCCGCGCTGATGTAGAACCTGCTCCCCGCCGGGTCGCTGCCCACGGCGTACCAATTCTCCGGGGTCTGCCACATGGTCGAGCCGGTGACGATGTCGACGGCGCGAGCGCCCGCCGGCGAGGTGCGCAGCAACAACCGCCCGCCGGCCGAGAGCAGCCCGTCACCCCGGGTCCCGGTGAGCCGCCAGGCCCGCCCACCGTCGGCGAGACGATATCCGGTGGTGCTCAGCGTGAAATCCGGCCGCGTATCCACCACGGCGATACCGCGATCCACCACCATGTCCTGCGCGGGCCCGCCGATCGCCACCTCCCAGAGCCGCTCGCCGTCCACGGCCGACCAGGCGTCGAGAAAACTCCCCTGCCCGTCACACGTATAGCTGAGAGCCAGAACCTTGCCCTCGGCGACAGCCATCCGCGAGATCCCCCGCCGAACCAGCCGAGCAGACCACCGCACGGCACCGGTGGCGGGATCGAGAGCCGCGAGACCTCCGGCCACGCTCGTATAGACGCTGCCGCCATAAACAAGCGGCTCCCGCCCAACCTCACAGTCCGGCGCCCCACGAGTAGAAATCTCCCACTTCTTCGCGAACCGCGCCGCCGAGAGCGACCCTTCACCAGCGTTGTAGTAGGTCGCACCCGGCCCATACCCAGGCTGAGCCCAATCAGAAGGAGGGGGCGCCACAAGGGCCGCAACCAGCGCAACCACCAGAACAGAGCTCACGCAAGATCAACGACAAACACCAAAAGGAAGTAACCGCAACCAACCGGTGAGCGCAACAGATACGCACCGTGGGGGGTTCGGGGGGGCTCGGCCCCCCCGGCGAGCAAAGCGAGCCGACCGGTCCGCGCGTTCTGCGGACACACTCCGCCCATCGGCGAGCCCCCGGTCGGGATCGAACCGACGACCTCCCGTTTACAAGACGGGTGCTCTGGCCATCTGAGCTACAGGGGCGTGTTCCGGGCTCAGCATAACGTCCTGTGATGTGGCCGCCATCTTGGCAGGTGGGTGAAAAACAATTACGTTTGCGGGGCTGTTCCTTCTACTCGGATCGTCCGGCACGTTCCTGCCGGTGGAAAGGAAGTCGATTCACCATGGCTACCGTCACTTATGACAAGGCCTCCCGGATCTACCCGGGCTCTGAGCGTCCCGCCGTCAACGAGCTGAACCTCGAGATCGGCGATGGCGAGTTCCTCGTTCTGGTCGGGCCCTCCGGTTGTGGCAAGTCCACCAGCCTGCGCATGCTCGCCGGCCTGGAGGATGTCGACCGCGGCCGCATCCTGATCAACGACAAGGACGTCACGCACCTCCCGCCGAAGTCCCGTGACATCGCGATGGTGTTCCAGAACTACGCTCTCTACCCGCACATGACGGTGTACGAGAACATGGCGTTCGCCCTGAAGCTGCGCAAGACCCCGAAGTCGGAGATCGACCGCGCGGTGAAGGAGGCCGCCGCTCTGCTCCAGCTCGAGGAGTACCTCTCGCGTAAGCCGAAGGCGCTCTCCGGTGGTCAGCGTCAGCGTGTCGCCATGGGCCGCGCGATCGTGCGTCAGCCGCAGGTCTTCCTCATGGACGAGCCGCTGTCGAACCTCGACGCGAAGCTCCGTGTGCAGACCCGTTCGCAGATCGCCACCCTGCAGGCGAAGCTGGGCGTCACCACCGTCTACGTGACCCACGACCAGGTCGAGGCCATGACGATGGGCCACCGGGTCGCCGTCATGCTCGACGGTGTCCTGCAGCAGGTCGACACCCCGCGCGCGCTCTACGACACCCCCGGCAACGTCTTCGTCGCCGGCTTCATGGGCTCGCCCGCCATGAACATCAAGACGGTTCCGCTGAGCGAGGCGGGCGCCACCTTCGGCTCGCTGACCATCCCGCTGACCCGCGAGCAGGTCGCCGCGGCGCAGCAGGGCGGCGAGGGCAAGGTCACCGTCGGTTTCCGCCCGGAGGCCGCCGACGTGGTCACCGAGTCGATCGACGCGCTGCCGATCAAGGTGGACCTGGTCGAGGACCTCGGCTCGGACGCCAACGTCTACGGTCACGCCGACCTGCCCGGCGGTTCGGAGCGCTTCGTGGTCCGCACCGAGCGTCGCAACATGCCGCACATGGGCGAGACGGTCTACATCAAGCCGCAGACCAACTCCCTGCACGTCTTCAACGCGGGCTCGGGCGTCCGCATCTGAGTCTCATAGCTCCCGGCACGGCCTTCTCCTTCGGGAGGAGGCCGTGTTTTTTCATGGGTACGAAGAATGGCGGCCGTCCCCTAGGAAACAGGCCGTGGCGCAGGCAGTGGCGGGCGGGGCGGGCGGTCGGAGGCGGGCCAGACGTAGGGCAGGTCGTCCGGGATCTCCGCGCCGAAGAGCGGGCGGTAGAACGCCGGGTCCTTGCGGAGCAGGGCCGACCGGTGGCTCACGTGCAGGGCCTCGTCGCCGAGCCACGGGGGCAGGTCGCCGGCCGCGGCCAGGTCCTCGGCGGTCCGGACGACCTCCAGGCCGGTCGCCGCCCGCAGGTCCGTCAGCAGCGTCGTGGCGCAGGTGTCGGAGCGTCCCGTGGAGGTCCAGACCGCGCACTGTCGAGGCCGTAGCGGACCAGGGCCTCCTCGTAGCCGTGCCACATCTTCACGGCCGGGTGGTGGCGCCAGCCGTACCCGGGCAGGGTCAGCCCGCGCAGCACCTGGAGGGTCTCGACCCGCTGCTTGCCCAGCCTCTTCACGTCCAGGGCCAGGGCGCTCCCGGAGAAGTCCGGGTAGGGCAGGAAGGTCTGCATGCGGGAGTGATTCCCCCCAGGCCCGGAAGCAAAAGTCAGGTGAGGTCCCAACTCAGCAGCGTGAACGTCATCTCCTCGCACGCGCCGGAGCGGCGGTATGTCGCCAGTGCCGCCTTGTTGTCGGTTTCGGTCGCCACCCACATGCCGTAGCAGCCCTTCTCCCGGGCGATCGCGGCCAGGGCGTTGACCAGGCCGGTGCCGACGCCCTGGAGGCGGGCCACCGGCGCCACCCCGAGCTCGTAGACGAGCATCTCGGTGCCCTTGTCGGGGTGGGTCGTCTCGACGCCGCTGATCATGCCGATCGGCCGGTCGCCGTCGTCGTAGGCGATCAGCAGGTGGTGGTTCGGGTCGTCGAGGAAGCGCTGGGTGGCCGCCTCCTGCGGCGGCGCGTCGAAGAGATCGGCGGCGCGATGGACCTCGGCCGCCGCGGTAATCCGTTCGATGCGCATGGCGCCACGATAGCGATCGGTAGCATGACGGCCGGTATCCGGCGCATCGAAGGGCGACGAGATGGCGGCTCCGGGCGAGAACGACATCACCAAGAGAACCGAGGCCACCGAGGTGAGCACGCCGGACACCGACACCCACGTCGGCGAAGGACCCGAGTATTCCGAACCGGTCGACCCGTGGGCCACGGGAGAGGCCGCGGCGCTGGCCGCGGGCGGGCAGCTGCCCTATCGGGAGCCGCCCGGCGGGGACCCGACCTGGACGATCCCCGGGGCGGCGGGACCGCACCCCACGGCCGAGGAGCCGGTCGGTAGAACGTACAAAAAAGGGCTTTTGATCGGAATCGTGGCCGGAGTCGTCGCGCTCGGGGTGGCCGCCGCCGTCGCCCTCTGGCCGGGCGTGCGGGCACTCGACTTCCATCCGGTGCAGGAGGTGGCGCGCTTCGACCCGGCCGTCCCGGTCGGTTTCAGCTGGTCGGACGCCGAGGTGATCGGGGATCGGGCCTACTTCGCGAGCTCGGATCCGGACGGGCGGCTCGGCGTGGTCGCGGTCGACACCGGCAGCCGCGAGGTGGCCTGGAGCAACGCGGCGGCCGGCACGGCGACACTCTGGGACCGGATGATCGCGCTGCCGGTCGGGCTGGTGATCTTCTCGAGCCTGGAGGCGGGCACCGGCAGGGCGCAGATGCGGATCCTCGGAGCCGGTGACGGCAGGGAGCTGTGGAACCGGCCGATCGGAAGCTCGGACACGGTGCACTTCGGCGCCGACACGATGGTGCTCGTCGACCGGGTGGAACAGCGGCTGCTCGGGCTCGACCTGGCCAGCGGCAAGGTCCGCTGGGAGGAGGAGGACCCGGACTCGACGACGGTCGTCACCGTCACCACCGAGGCGGACCTGGCCGGGCCGGCCGGGACGGCGGGACGGCCGTTCTCGCCGAACGTGTCGGACGACGACCGGTTCGTGCAGATCAACAGCGATCGGTCGGCGAGCGTGCGGGACATCCGTACCGGCGAGGTGTCCCAGACCCGGCCCAGCGTCGCGTCGACGAGCGACGAGACGGTCGCGCACGACGGACGGCTGTTCGTCCAGGAGTCCGGAAACGCCCAGCGGATCTTCGCCTACGACCTGGAGGGGCTCGGCGAGCCGGTCACCCTGCACACCGCCCCGCCGCAGGCCTCGCTGAGCGACCTGACCCCGTGCGGCGAGAAGCGGCTCTGCTTCGTCGAGACGGCCGGGTCCGACCAGGTCATCGCCGTCGACGCGGTGAAGGGCGGCGAGGTGTGGCGGCGGGACGTCCCGGATGTCGAGTCGCTCATCCCGGTCGGTGAGTCACTGCTGGTCGTGACGGATAAGGAGAGCACGCTGATCGACGTGGGCGGCGATCCGCTGTGGACCGTGCCGGGGGTCGCGGTCCGCCTCGACGCCGGGAACGTGCTGCGCTTCTCGGAGAGCCTGACCACCTCGGTCGGGAGCCGGTCGCTGTCCGGCGTGCATCTTGGCGACGAGGCGGCCGAGATGGGGCTGCTCCGGGATGTGCGGCCGGGTGCGTGCGCGTGGAACACGACCGTTCTCGCTTGTGTGCGGGAGACCGATTTCGCGCTGTTCTCGTTCGCCTGATTGCCGACTTCTATTGCGCGAGAGCGCGCCGCTGGACGTTGGCGGCGCGCTCTCGCTTGATTAACGGCTGGGTGTCAGTTGAGGCCCTCGGTCGGCTCCTCGAGCAGGCGCGGGTCGTCGATCCTGTCCCGGGGTGTGACGGCCTTCGACTGCTTCGACGGGGTGGCGCTGTGCTTGCCGGCCTTGTCGCCGTCCTTGCCCGCGGCTGGGGCGTCGTGCTTGCCCCCGCCATCGTCGGACTTGTCTGATTTATCGGATTTGTTGGCGGCCGCGGGGTCGCCGGTCGTGGAGCCGGATGCGGGCGGCGTGGCGCCGGGCTGACCGTCGTTCGGGGCCGCGGTGTCCGGCGTGGCGGGCGTCGTGGTGCCCGGTGTGTTGGGCGTCGTGGTGCCCGGTGTGGCGGGTGTCGTGGTGTCCGGGTCCGGGGTTCCGGGGCGGGCGGCCGAACGCTCCGACTGCAGGTCGATCGGCGAACCGCCGAGCGGCAGGCCGGAGAGGTCGGCGTCGAGGCCGCCGAGCCGCCGCACGCCGGCGACCGGAAGGGCGCCGCCGAGGCCGGCCGTGCCGATGCCGCCGACCAGCGGGACATCGTTGCCGGCCTTCTCGGTACGCGTCACCTTGAGCGGCTCGCCGAGGCCGTCGATCCGGTTGTTCTGCGCGACCGGCACCCCGTCCGGGCCGAGTGCGGTGACCACCGTCGAGCCGCTGTTCATCAGGGAGTCGAAGGGCAGTGCCGAGAACGCGAGCTCGCCGGCGGCCACGGCGGCGGGCGCCGGGTTCGGCAGCCTGCCGACCGTGCCGGGGGTGCGGGAGCGGGCGTTCGAGGACGGCAGGGTCCCGCTCACCACGTCGGCGGCGGGAAGGGTCTTCTCGGTGCGGCCCACGCTGTTGTGACCGGGCTGGAGGCTCAGCAGCTTCCCGCCCCGCGCCTGCTTCTCTCCCAGCGAGAGGTCCACGAGCGGTTCGCCGCTGAGCGGGTCGGACGCGAGCGGGGCGTTCACCCGCCAGTCGCCGGTCTCCCGCAGAGCCGCTCCGATCGGGTCCGCTCCGATCGGGTCGAGCGGATCCGGTGAGGCCGCCAGGGCGGGAGACGCCCCGAAGAGCAGGATCCCGCCGGCGATCGCTCCGGCACACCACAACTTCCGCACTGATCTTCTCCAAGCCACTTCGGACGATGGGTTGGGTTCATTACCCACCAAGTCGGACGAATGGTTCGGATGGGGCAACGAGCGTCCCCGGCCGGGGTTCCGGCTGACTACGATCTGCGAACGTGAGTGTGATCCCGGCCGACGAGCGTCCCGAACCCGCCGAGTCCGATGCGGACACCCGCCCCCACCTGGTGCTCTGTGGTGCCGACGCGCTGGTCTACACGCTCGCCGAGGAGCTGGCGAACTCGCGGCACCGGATCCGGATCACCGTGATCACTCCGCACCGCGTCCGATCGGATGTCCCCGACCTGGCCGGGCTCGCCGACCGCGGCGTCACGTGGCACAAGGCCGACCGGCTCGACGAGCGGACGTTCCAGGACGCCGGGCTCGACGGCGCCGCCGCGCTCGCCCTCGTCATGCCGGACGACATGATCAACCTGCACGCCGCGCTCTGCGCCCGCGAGGTCGAGGAGCGGCTGCGGGTGGTGGTCCGGATGTCGAGCCGCGGCCTTGCCCGCAGCGTGGACCGGCTCTTCCCGGACTGCGCCGTGCTCTCCGACGCCGAGATGGCGGCGCCCGCCTTCGTCGCGGCGGCGCTCGGCGAGGTGGCGCCCACCCACTTCCGCCGCGCCGACCGCACGCTCTACGTCGCGCACCGATCCGACGTACCGGCCCGCCGGGTCGTCCTGACCCTGACCGTCACCGACGCCGAGGGCGAGGTCAGCGTCCTCCCCGCCGAGCCGGAGCCGGAGTGGATGCTCCCGACCGACCTGGTGCTGGCCGAGGCGGTGGGCCGGCCACCGGGCGAGGACGTGACCCGCCGGCTGCTCACCCGGGCCGGTCGGCGGCGGCGGCCGTTCGGCGCGTTCGGCCGGGCCGTGCGCGCCGCGCTCAGCCGCAAACTGGGCCTGGCCGTACTGATCACGCTCGCCACGACGGTGGTGGCCGGCGCCGTGCTGAACGGCTTCGACGACAACTCGCACAGCTTCTGGGAGCAGATCTACATCACCCTGATGACCGCGGTGGGCTCCTCCGACGTACAGGAGAAGCAGAACGCGATAGCCCAGGGCGCGCAGCTCGTGCTGACGATCGCCGGCCTCGCGCTGATCCCGCTGATCACCGCGGCCGTGGTGGACGGCATGGTCAACGCGCGGCTCGCGCTGACCCAGGGTCGGCTCGCGAGCGAACTGCGGGACCACGTCGTGCTGGTCGGCCTCGGCACCGTCGGCACCCAGGTGATGCGCCAGCTGCACGACCTCGGCATCCGGGTGGTGGCGATCGACCGGAACAGCAACGCCGTCGGCGTGAAGGCCGCCGCCAACCGGCAGATCCCGGTGATCGTCGGCGACGCGTCGGACGAGGCGACGCTGCGGGCCGCCGCGATCGACACCTGCCGGGCGCTCGTCGTGCTCTCCACCAACGACCCGAGCAATCTCGAAGCGGCCCTGCGCGCCCGCAGCTCCCACGAGGATCTGCGGGTAGTTCTGCGGCTCTTCGACGACGACTTCGCCCAGCGGGTCGAGAGCGCGTTCCAGATCAACACGTCGCGCAGCGTGTCCCGGCTCTGCGCCCCGGTCTTCGCGGCCGCCCTGATGGAACGCGACGTGCACGCCACCATTCCGGTCGACCGGCACGCCGTCATGGTCGCCACGGTCACCGTCTCGGCCGGGTCCAACCTGGACGGAGCGCCGCTGGAGCACGCCGACCACCCGGGCGAGGCGCGGGTGCTCGGCATGTCGGCGGCCGGCCAGGAGTGGATCGACTGGCGGCCGGACCGGCGCCGGGTACTGGCCGCCGGCGACCGCATCCTGGTGGTCGCCCGGCGGGGTGGCCTGCGCGCACTCTCCGAGCTGGCAACCCCGCTCTGACGCTAGAGGACCTCGGAGAGTTCGTCCGGCTCGACGCCGAGGACTGCCTGCTCGTCGGGCTTGTTGACGAGTACCTCGGTCAGGTAGGACTGGACCGCCGGGCCCATGCCCACGTCGCGGCCGGCCTTCTCGGAGAGCAGCCACTTGTGCTGGATGATCTGCGAGAAGATCTCCTGCGGCTCCAGCTTGTGCCGCAGGTTGGCCGGGACGGCGCGGACCACCGGCTCGAAGACCTCGGTGAGCCAGCGGTGCGCGGCCTGCTGCTCGTCGGTGAGGTGGCTCTCCGCGCGATAGGTGTCGAGGTCGTTGAGGAGCTGGCGGGCCTGGTTCTCCTCGGCGTCGAGGCCGGTCAGGCGCATGAGCCGGCGGGTGTGGTAACCGGCGTCGACGACCTTGGGGCGTACGCGGTAGCCGCCGTCCATCATGGACATGTCGACCTCGGCGACGTCGAAGCCCATGTCGTTGAGGCGTCGGATCCGGCGCTCGATGTGGTGCCGGGCGTCCTTCGCCACCTCCTGCTCGTAGGTGACCTCGTGCCACAGGCGCTCGTAGCGCGCCACGATGTCGTCGACCACGATCTCCGGGTCGATCGACGGGTGCAGCAGTTCGGCGGCCTGCAGGTCGAGGCATTCGCCGAAGATGTTCAGCCGCAGGATCTCGATGTCCTCGCTGCGCTGACCCTCGGAGAGCTTCGGGTAGAGGTTGCCGGTCTCGGCGTCCACGAGGTAGGCCGCGAAGGCGCCCGCGTCCCGCCGGAACAGCGTGTTCGACAGCGAGCAGTCACCCCAGGAGAACCCGGTCAGGTGCATCCGCACGATCAGCGCGGCGAGCGCGTCGAGCAGGCGGTTCATCGTCTCCGGGCGCAGGACCCGGGAGAAGAGCGCACGGTACGGCAGGGAGAACTGGAGATGCCGGGTCACCAGCACGGTCTCCAGCGGCTCGCCGTCCTTGGTCTGCCGGTCGGTGGCGATCGCGATGGCCTGCACGGCCGGGAAGTCGATCCGCTCCAGGGCGCGGAGCAGGTCGTACTCCTTCTCGGCGATCCGCTCGCGGGTCTCCTTCATCGCGTAGACCGTGTCGTTCAGTTTCACGAACCGGACGACGTGTCGCGAAATGCCCTGAGGGAGGGCGACCAGGTGGTCCGCGGGCCATTCCTCCAGGGGAATGTGCCACGGCAGGTCCAGGAGCGCCGGGTCGATGAGGGCGGAGGTGATGCGCACTGCCCCAGTGTGCCCGCTTGCCCGGCGCGTCGCGTACGTAGGTGGCTCGTTACACAGGTGCGAAACGGCCGACTACGTACGGGAGTGGCATGCGACGCAAGACAGGCCTCGTCATCGGCGCGTGTGTCGCCCTCGCGCTGGCCGGTACGGCCTCGGCGGTGGCGCTGACCGGCAACGGCGACAGCCCGGTCGGCATCTGGCACGAAGCGCCGGCGGTCCCTCGTACCCCGGTGGCGGCGCAAGGGAAGGCACCCGCCGCAACCACCTCCCCGACGACGGGCGCCCCGCGCCCGGAGGCATCGGACCGCGTCGAGAAGGCCCGGGTCTCACCAAGCGCTCCGGCGCCGTCCAGACAGGCGTCAGCGGCTGCGGAACCCGGCAGGATCAAAAACCGGCCTCTGGAATCGGCCACCGCGACCGGCAGGCAGCGGGTCGGCGAGTTGCTTCCGGTGCGCAAGGTGCTGGAGTACCTGACCGGGCCGAAGCAGGAGAAGTTCCACTACCCGGGCGCGTCGTATGTGAAGCTGCACTTCGACCGCCTCGACATGCTCCCGGGCGACTATCTGACCGTCTCCAACCCCGCAAAGACCGAGAGCTATCGGTACGAGGCGACGGAGGACCCGCGGTGGGCCATGTCGATCACGGGGGACACCGCCGTGGTCACGATGCACCGGGCCGCGAACCCGCTCGGGCTCGGTGACCTGCTCGGGAACCTCGGCGTGGGCGTCGACCGGGTGGCGAAGGGTTATAAGAGGTCTCCCGCCGCTCCCGGCCGTGAGGAGTCGGTGTGCGGTGCGGACACCTCCAGCGACGCGGTCTGCTACCAGTCGGCCGACCCGGTCGCCTACACCAAGTCGAAGGCGATCGCCCGGCTGCTGATCAACGGGACCGAGCTGTGCACCGGCTGGCGGGTCGGGCCGAACAACCGCATGATCACCAACAACCACTGCCTGACCTCGACCGGCGAGGCCTACGACACCGAGGTGTGGTTCAACTACCAGTGCGCCAAGTGCGGCGGGATGGACGTCTTCAAGCCCACCAAGGTCTGGGGCGACAAGGTGATCGCCACCGACAAGACCCTGGACTTCACGCTCTTCACCGTCGACGGGTTCGCGGCCATCGAGAAGTTCGGCTACCTCACCCTGGACACCGCGCGGCCGGCCCGCGGCCAGGAGCTCTACGTGCCGCAGCACCCGGCCGGCGAACCCACCCGGATCGCCGGGGCCAAGGGGGAGAAGGCCGGCAACTGCGCGGTCGAGAACCCGGACTACACGGGCTATGCGCCGCACTCGGACGTCTCGTACTACTGCGACACCGCCGGCGGGTCGTCCGGCTCGCCGGTGCTGTCCCGGCGCACCAACAAGGTGGTGGCGCTGCACCACTTCGGCGGGTGCCCCAACTCGGGGGTACGAGGAGACCTGCTGGCCGCGAAGTTGCGCACGTACCTTTAGGTTGACGGGGTGATCGCTCCTCGCCGGTGGTGGCCGGACCTGCTGGCACTCGTCGCCTTCGTGGCCCTGACCGTGGCGCTCGCGGCCGGTCACCTGCTGGCATTCGATCAGAGGGTCGCCGACTGGGCGTTCGCGCACCAGCCCGACGCCGTCTACTGGCCGGCGCGGGTGCTGAACTATCTCGGTCAGGGTGGGCAGGTGTTGACGCCGATCTCGCTGATCCTGACCGGGTTGCTGTTCTGGCGGACGAGATCGGTGCGAGCCCTCCTACCGTTCATTGCCGCATTTTTCCTGACTTATGTGACTATCGGCCCTGCGAAGATCTTCTTTGATCGGGCGGCGCCGCGGTTCACCGGCCCGGAGAAGACGGTGCTGTTCAACCCGCACGCCGACGGCATCTACGCGATGAGCTACCCGTCCGGGCACATGGGCAACGTGCTGGTCTGGTACACCGTGATCGCCCTGCTGCTCACGGCCCTCCTGCGACGCCCGCTGTCCCGCGCCGAATGGCTCGCGCTCCGCGTCGCCCCCGTGGTGATCGTCTTCTGTACGACGGTCTACCTCGGCTTCCACTGGGTGACCGACTCGGTCGCCGGCGTACTGCTCGGCCTGGTGCTGGCACGGATCATCGCCCGCATCCACTTCGACGCGATCCCGCTGCCTTCGGGGCTCGGCCGCTGGAGCGCGCCCGCGTTCGCCCCGCCTCCCAGCGCGTCCCCAGCCCGCCCCTAGCGCCCCGGCTCGCCCGCTCGTCCCGGCTCGCCCGCTCGTCCCGGCTCGCCCGCTCGCCCGCTCGTCCCGGCTCGCCCTCTCGTCCCGATCTTGTGGATTGGGGCGGGCCCGTTCCTGTGCGGATCAACAAGATCGCGGGAAGGGGGGCCGGGCGCGTCGCCCAGCCCGCCCGCCCCGAGCGACCCCGACACCCCCTTAGGCGAGTGCGCCGACTTCGACGCCCCCGCGGATCACCCGCTTGAGGTTGAGCTCGCCGTCGAGGATGACCAGGTCGGCTCGGAGGCCGGGCGCGATCGCACCCCGGTCGGTGAGGCCCAGCAGACGGGCCGGGGTCGTCGAGGCCATCTTCACGGCGTCGACCAGTGGCAGGCCGGCCGCGACCGCGTTGCGCAGCGCCACGTCCATGGTCAGCGTGCTGCCGGCGATGGAGCCATCGCGGACGAGGCGGGCCACCCGGTCGGCGACGACGACTTCCTGGCCGCCGAGTTCGTACTGTCCGTCCGGCATGCCGGTGGCGTCCATCGCGTCGGTGATCAGGATCGACCGGTCCGGGCCGGCGCTCGCCGCCGCGAAGGCCAGCATGCCGGGGTGCAGGTGGATGTTGTCGGCGATCAGCTCGACGGCCGCGGTCGAGGAGAGGAGGCCGACGACCGGTCCCGGTTCGCGGTGGTGCGGCGGCCGCATGCCATTGAAGAGGTGGGTGCCGAGGGTTGCGCCCGCTGCCACTCCGGCATGGGTTTGATCGTACGTGGAATCGGTGTGCCCGATCGCCGCGAGCACGTCGTGCTCGCGCAGGAACGCGATGGCCTCCAGCGCGCCGGGCAGTTCGGGCGCGATGGTCATCATCCGGATCGCGCCTTCGCCGGCCTTGACGAGCTCGGTGAGTTCGGCGGGCACCGGGTCGCGGAGGTAGGCGGGGTTCTGGGCGCCGCAGCGGGCGTGCGACAGGTACGGGCCCTCGAAGTGGATGCCGGCGATCACGCCCTCGTCGACCAGCGGCCGGTACGCCTCGGTGGCGTCGCGCATCAGCTCGAACGGGGAGCTGACCAGGCTCGCCAGCATCGTGGTGGTGCCGTGCCGCAGGTGGAAGGCGGCGGCCGCGCGCGCCGCCCCGGCGTCCCCGGTGGTGAAGGTGTGGCCGCCGCCGCCGTGGCAGTGCAGGTCGACGAAGCCCGGGACGATGATGTCGTCGCCGGCGCCACCCGCTTCGACAGCCTGAATCAACTCACCGTCAAAAACGATATGTCCTGAAATAATACCTGCTGGGGTAACAATCCGGCCGTCCATCAACTCTCCTTGAGGGAATCGAGGGCGAGGAGAGCCGCGCCCTTGCAGCCAGCCGTGTCGCCCAGCTCGGCACGGACGATCTCGGGCGCGCGGTGGAACGTGATCCGCTGCGCGACCGCGGCGCGCACCGGCACGAGCAGATCGTCGCCCGCCTCGGCCAGGCCACCGCCGAGCACGACCACGCCCACGTCGTAGAGGGCCTGCGCGGTCAGCAGCCCGTCGGCCAGCGCCTCGACGGCGTCGTCCCACACCCGGCGGGCCAGTTCCTCGCCCCGGGCGGCGCGGGTCGCCACGTCGAACGCGGTGGCCTCCGGCTCGCCGGCGAGTCCGGCGTACCGGCGGCCGATCGCCTTCGCCGAGGTCTCCGCCTCGAGGCAGCCGCGCAGGCCGCAGCCGCACGGTGTGCCGCCGGGCCGGACCACGACGTGCCCGAGTTCGCCGGCGGCGCCGTGGGCGCCCGGATATCCCGAGCCGTCGACCACGAGACCGGCCGCGATGCCGGTGCCGATCGCCACGAACAGCACATGCCGGCGTCCCCGTCCGGCGCCGAGACGGGCCTCGGCGAGGGCGCCCACGCGCACGTCGTGGCCGAGCGCCGCGGGCATGCCGAGGCGCTGCCGGGCGAGGTCTCTCAGGGGTACGTCGCGGAAGCCGACGTTCGACGACCAGACGGCGACGCCGGCGACCTCGTCGACCACGCCGGGGACGGCGATGCCGGCGGCCACCGGTTCGAGGCCGTCGGCGCGGGCCTTGCCGGCCAGCGACTCAGCGATCTCCAGGATGTTCTCGGTGACCGCGGCCGGGCCCCGGTCGGCCCGGGTGGGGTGGCGTTCCTCGTGGTGGACCGTGCCGTCCGGGCGGACCAGGGCGCACTTCATCCCGGTGCCGCCCACGTCGAGGGCGACGACGGCTCGGCTCATCTCAGAACTACTGAGCGGGTGAGGTTGCGGGGGTTGTCGGGGTCGAGGCCCTGGGTCGTGGCGAGCGCGACGGCGACCCGCTGCGCCAGGATCAGGTCGGCCATCGGGTCGAGCGGGTCACGGCCGCCGACCCAGCGGCCCAGCGAGGCGTATCCGCCGTGGTGCCGGCTGTGCACGAACGCCGCGCCGGTGCTCTCCACCTCGTCGGCGAGCCCGGCCGGCACGTCGCCGAAGGCCCAGACGACCCGCCGCGGCCCGGCGATCGAGATGGGCCCGTGCCGGTAGTCCATGGCCGGGTACGACTCGGTCCAGAACCCGGCGGTCTCCCGGCACTTGAGGGCGGCCTCCTCGGCGATGCCGACGGTCCAGCCCTGGCCCAGGAAGGTGATCTGGTCGAAGAGCGACGGGTGCACCGGCAGCGGCATCCGGATCGCCACCTCGGCGTCCATGGCCGCCGCGTCGATGTCCTCGCCGAGATGCGTACGCAGCATCGCGAGCACACTGGTGGCGAAGCGGGTCTGCACGACCGACTGCTCGTCCGCGAAGTCGAGGACCACGGCGTGGTGGGCGATCTCGGCGGCCGGCTGGGACCGGTCCGCGGTCAGCACGGTGACCGGCGCGTTCCGGCCGAAGCCGCGCATCACGTCGAGCACCTCGGTCGTGGTGCCGGAGCGGGTGATCGCGACGAGCCGGTCGTACCGGCGGCCGGCCGGGAAGTCGGAGGCCTGGAAGGCGTCCGTCTCGCCCTGGCCGGACTGCTCGCGCAGCGCCGCGTACGCCTTCGCCATGAACCAGGAGGTGCCGCAGCCGATGACGGCGACCCTCTCCCCGGCGGTGGGAAGTCCGGTGGATCCGGCAAGTTTCGCGGCCTGCCTCCAGCACTCGGGCTGGGTGGCGATCTCCGCTTTCACATGGCTCATGGCTGTTCCTCACCGGCAGTTGCTGCGCATTCGCGCTCGGTTCCCGGGTCTTTCGCGCGTTATTGTGCTCACGGCGTTGCCGTGGGGGCAAGCTTCAAAGACTCTTCGAGCATCGAGTCGCTTTGCTTCCGGGCCTTTCGCGCACTAATGTGCACACACTTATCATGGAACGAGCAGCTGGGAGTGTCGGGTGGACCGGTACGCGCGGTGGAATGCCCTGCTCGAGCTACTCACGGAGAGCGGCCGGGTGACCGTCGAGGAGGCGTCCGAGCGCCTCGACGTCTCCCAGGCGACCATCCGGCGTGACTTCGACCAGCTCGCCCAGCAGCAGATGATCACGCGGACCCGGGGCGGGGCGGTCGCCAACGGGGTCTCGTACGACCTGCCGCTCCGCTACAAGAGCGCCAAGCACTCCGCCGAGAAGCAGCGGATCGGCGAGGCCGCCGCCATGCTCGTCACCCCCGGAACCGTGGTCGGCCTCAACGGCGGCACCACGGTGACCGAGGTGGCCCGCGCCCTGGCCGTCCGCCCCGACCTCAACGCCGGCGGCGAGGGCTCCCAGCTCACCGTCGTGACGAACGCCCTCAACATCGCCAACGAGCTGCTGGTCCGCTCGCGCATGAAGATCGTCGTGGCCGGCGGCGTGGTGCGCCCCCAGTCCTTCGAGGTGGTCGGCCCGCTCGGCGGCGCCCTCCTCAAGGAGGTCACCATCGACATCGTCCTGCTCGGCGTCGACGCCCTCGACGTCGAACTCGGCGCCGCCTCCCACCACGAGGGCGAGGCCGCGATGAACAGCCTTATGGTGGCCCGGGCCAAGAAGGTCGTGGTCATCGCCGACTCCTCCAAGCTGGGCGGCCACGCCTTCGCCCGGATCTGCCCCATCTCCAAGGTCGAGACCCTGGTGACCGACTCCGGAGCCCCGGCCTCGGTGGTGGCCGCCTTCCGGGAAGCGGGCGTCGAGGTCATCACCGCCTGACCGGAGTGCCCGCGGCGGATGGGGACCTCCAAAGTGGCGATCTTCACCTATCGTGCGGCGAATGACCGCCGTACTCGAGATATCAGGGCTGCGTAAGACCTATCGCGGCCGCAAAGGTGTCCGGAATGCGCTGGACGGCTTCGACATGGTCGTGGAGGCCGGGCAGGTGCACGGATTCCTCGGGCCCAACGGTTCGGGCAAGACCACGACCTTGCGTACGCTGCTCGGCCTGATCAAGCCCAACGACGGCCGCATGGCGATCCTGGGGCGGGAGGTGCCGCGGCATCTGCCGGAGGTGGCCCGCCAGGTCGGCGCCATCGTGGAGAGTCCGCAGTTCTTCGGGAACTTCACGGCCGAGACCACGCTGTCGCTGCTCGCGGACGTCGGCGGGGTGAACCGCAACCGGGTCTACTCGGTTCTCGATCTCGTGGGCCTGCGGGACCGGGCCAAGGAGCGGGTGAAGACGTACTCGCTCGGCATGAAGCAGCGTCTCGCGGTCGCGTCGGCGCTGCTGAAGGAGCCGAAGCTGCTGATTCTCGACGAGCCGGCGAACGGCCTCGACCCGGGCGGCATCCGGGAGATGCGCACCCTCATGCGGGACCTGTCGGACTCCGGGATGACGGTGCTGCTCTCCAGCCACATCCTCGGCGAGATCCAGCTGATCTGCGACTCGGTCACGATCATCTCGGCGGGGCGGCGGGTCACCGCCGGGTCGGTCTCCGAGGTTCTGGCCCAGCACACCAGCGGCGCGGTCAAGGTGCGCCTCGAGCCCGGCGTGGACCTGCTCGGCGCGGCGGAGCTGCTGCGGTCGGCGGGCGCCCAGGTCAGCCTCGAGAAGGACTACTTCACGGTCGGCAACGCGAGCAACCCGGCGCAGATCACCAAGCTGCTGGCTGAGCGGCAGATCTACGTGTCCGAGCTGACCCCGGTCGCGGCCGACCTCGAGGACGTCTTCCTGGAGCTGACCGGCACGGCGCCGGTGGAGGGGCACACCCGGCAGGTCGACGAGACCGCGGTGAGCGCGGGTAGGGGTGGGTGGGGACAGTGAGCCTGGCTCGTGCGGAATCCCGGCGTCTGATCAAGCGCCGGTTCACCAAGGTGCTCCTGATCGGCGTGCTGCTGGTGCTGGCCGCGGTCGGCGCCGGCACCTGGTTCAGCAACCAGAAGGTGGGGCCGGAGCAGATCGCGGCGGCGAGGGCCGAGGCGGACCGGTACTACCAGGACGCCCTGCGCCAGGCGGCCACCGACAAGCAGCAGTGTCTCGCCGCGCCCGGGACACCGGCGGCGTCGCAGTGGCCGGCGAACTGCGACGACCTCTACACGCCGACGCTCGAGGACTACGACTACACCTGGTACATGCCGCCCACCTTCAACCTCCGCGAGGACTTCACCGACATGATCTCGGTGTTCGCGGTGGTGCTGGCCGCGGCGGCGTTCCTGATCGGAGCGTCCTTCGTGGGCGCCGAGTGGAACAGCGGCGGCATGATGAACCTGCTGCTGTGGCGGCCGCAGCGGCTGCGCGTGCTGGGCACCAAGCTGACCGTCTTCCTGTCCTGGCTGACCGGGTTGACGGTGCTGCTCGGCGCAGTGTGGGCGGGGATGTTCCGGCTGATCGCGGAGACCCGCGGGACGACCGAGAAGATGACGCCCGGGGTCTGGGAGTCGTTCGGGCTGACCGGGCTGCGCGGCCTCGGCCTGATCGTGGCGGCGGGCGCGCTCGGGTTCGCGCTGGCCTCGCTCGGCCGGCACACCGGGATGGCGCTCGGCGCGCTGGTCGGCGTCGGCGCCCTGCAGATCGGCGTCTACGTGATGGCCGGGCTGGCCGGGTTCAAGTACCCGGACACGCTGTTCGCGCCGTTCTGGCTGATCGCGCTCCTCTACAAGGAGTGGATCGCCACCGACTACACGTCCTGCGACTACTCGTCCACGTCCGGATGTGAGCCGGACACCTTCACGATGACCTGGCAGGCCGGGAGCGTCGGCCTCGCCGCGATCACCGTCGTCGTCGTGCTTATTTCTATGTGGACGATGCGTAGGCGCGATATCACATGAGGTAACGTGCGCGGGGATCGCCGTTCACATTTATCCTGGTGATCCCCGCCGATGGGAGTGCCATGGAAGAGGCCAAACCGGCCCTCACCGAGCGCGAACAGCAGATCATCGCGTTCGAGTCGAAGTGGTGGAAGCACGCCGGCGCCAAGGAGCAGGCCATCCGGGACACCTTCGACCTCTCCTCGACGCGGTACTACCAGCTGCTCAACGGCCTGCTCGACAACCCGGCCGCGCTGGAGCACGACCCGGTGCTGATCGGCCGCCTGCGACGACTGCGATCGGCCCGGGCCCGCACCCGCAGGCGATAACGGCGGAGCGTCACGGCTGGTGCGTCTCCGCGTACGCCGCCAGCCACGCCACCTGAGCCGGATCGAGCGACGCCCGGACCCGCTTCCGGGCGGTGGCCACGTTCGCCGCCGTCACCGTGGAGGCCTCCAGCGAGTCCCGCATGGCCGCCAGCGCCGACTCCCGGATCAGCGCCGCGCAGTCGGCCGCCGAGAACCCCTCCAGCTCCACGCCGAGCGCGTCGAGGTCGACCGACGGGTCGAGCGGCACCGACCGCGCCGAGGCCCGCAGGATCGCCGCCCGCGCCTCGCCGTCCGGCGGCGGCACATAGACGAGACGTTCCAGCCGGCCGGGCCGCAGCAGCGCCGGGTCGATCAGGTCGGGCCGGTTCGTGGCGCCGATGACCACGACGTTGCGCAGATCCTCCACCCCGTCCAGCTCGGTGAGCAGCGCCGCGACCACCCGGTCGGCGGTGCCGCCGTCGGTGCCCTGGCCGCGGGTCGGCGCGAGCGCGTCCACCTCGTCGAGGAAGACCAGGGTGGGCGCGGCCTCCCGGGCCCGGCGGAAGAGCTCGCGGACGGCCCGCTCGCTGTCGCCGACCCACTTGCTGAGCAGCTCGGCGCCCTTGACCGAGAGCACGTTGGCCTTGCCGGTCCCGGCGATGGCCTTGACGAGGTAGGTCTTGCCGCACCCGGGCGGCCCGTAGAGCAGCACGCCGCGCGGCGGCGAGACGCCGAGCCGGGCGAACGTGTCCGGGTAGGTGAGCGGCCACAGCACCGACTCGGTGAGCACCTCCTTCACCTCGGCCATGTCGCCGACGTCGTCGAGGGTTACCTCGGCCACCTCGAGCGTGGACTCGGCCATCGAGGTGGGCCGGACCACGTCGAGCGCCGCCTCGAAGTCGGCCATCGTCACGGTCGGCGACTCCGGCACGGTCCCGTTGCCGACGTGCCGCAGCGCCGCGCGCACCCCGGCCTCCCGGGTCAGCGCGCCGAGGTCGGCCGCGACGAAACCGGGGGTGCGGCCCGCCACGTCGTCGAGGCGCACGTCCTCGGCGAGCGGCATCCCGCGGGTGAGCGCGCCGAGCTGCTCACGGCGCATCGCGGCGTCCGGCAGCGGCACGGTCAGCTGGACCGCGAGCAGGTCGGGGGCGCGCAGGGCCGGGTCGACCGACTCGGGCTTGCTGGTCGTGCAGACCACGGCGGCGCCGGCCGCGACCGTCTCGGCGACCACCTGGCGGAAGACCGTCGAGATCGGGCCGGGCTCCTCGCGGGGCGCCAGCGCCTCCACGTCCGAGATGAGCAGCACGGCCGGCTTCCCGCCGATCGCGTCCCGGCTCAGCTCGCGCAGCCGGGCGGCGGCCGCGTTGTTGGTGAGGGCGGCCAGCTCGGGGCCCCAGATCCTTCGTACGGATGCCCCCACAGCGGCGCCCACGGCCTGGACCAACTCGGACTTGCCGGACCCGGAGGGTCCGGAGATCAGCACGCCCAGGGTGACCTTCGTGCCCAGCCGGGCCAGCACCTCGCCGTGGTTGAAGCCCAGGTCGAGCAGCTCCTCCAGCTCCTTGGCCTGCGGGCGGAGGCCGGGGAGATCGTCGAGGCTGGGCGCCTCGGCCGGGGCCGCCGGATCCGCGACCGCCGACGACGAGGACGTCACGGGCCCGTCCTGCCAGGCCACCACGGTGTCCATGGTTACCAGGGCGGCGTCCGGACCGTCCAGCGAGGTCACGGTCAGCAGGGTGCTCGTCCAGGCGTACCCCACGCGGTTGGCGAGACTGCGCCGGGCCGCCTCGACCAGACCGCGATCGCCGGCCCCAGGCAGGACGTCCTGCGGCAGCAGCGACACGTCGTCGCCGGTGCTGACGACCTTGCCGAGCAGGGCGAGCCGCAGCATCTCCGGGGAGACCACCGCGACGATCTCGGCGGGCCCGGTGAGGGTGACCCGCCGCGCCGCGACCACCGGGACCGGGGTGACCGTGACCTGCCCGCCGTCGCGCACGCCCAGGTTGCCGAGGATCAGGTCGTCGGCGTAGAGCAGCGCCCGGCTCGCCGTCGCCTCGGCGCGGGCCACCAGGCCGGCCGTGGTGCGGGCACCGGTCAGCCGGACCGGGTCACCGGGCCGCAACGCCAGCGCGGCCATCACCTCCGGGTGAAGACGGACGATGCCCCGGCGCGCGTCCAGGGCGGCCGGCCGCAGGGTCACGGTCAGCGTGAGATCATCAGCCACCGCGGATGCCTCCGATTGATCGGTTGGGGGCTCTTGGAGGTCCACGCTATCCGCCGGGGGCTCGGGAGGTTGTCGTTGAGGTTCGTACTCGTCGCCGCGATCGTCACGGCGACCCTGGCCGGCTGCGGCGGAGGGGATGGGAAACCGGAGGCCCCGGCGTCCAGTGCCCCGGCTCCGAGCGTTCCGGAGCGGCTGGACATGAGCGCGTACGGGCCGTACCGGATCGGTCAGACCCAGGCGGAGCTCGAGGCGTCGCAGATGGTCCGCGGCCTGCAGCCGGACGAGACGGGCTGCGTCTCCGGCACCGGCTCGCGGGAGATGCTGAACCCGAGGCTGCGCTTCGCCGGCGGCCGCCTCGTCCAGATCGAGCTGACGAGTTCGGGCGCGAGCACCGACACCGGTCTCGTGGTCGGCGCCGAGGTGGACCAGGCCAGGACCAGCTACCCCAACGGCAAGATCATTTTCGGTACGGCCGGAGCGGCGTGGGTGACGGCCGACGCCGGGAACGCGCTGCTGGTGAGGGTCACGGGCGACAACGTGAGCGGCCTCGTGGCGGGCGTCGCCACCAGCGTGGAGCAGCGGCATCGCACCGGGATGGGATGCTGAGCGGTTCACAGGCGTCGCTCAGCCGCCGGCGACTAGCGTGTGCGCCATGTCTGCCCTGTCCGCCGGGTTGCGCAAACTGCCCCGGCTCACCCGGCGCCGGGCGATCATCGCCGCTGTCGTGGTCGCGCTGCTCGCCGCCGCGGCCGTCTGGGTGGTGCGCTCCGATGCCGTCGACTGGACCTCCGAGGATCTGCGCCTGACCGTCCGCTCCGGACCGGCCGGCGACGAGCCGGTCGACCTGGACGCCCGGTTCTATCTGCCGGCGGACCGGTCCGGGAAGGTGCCGGCCGTGCTGCTGGCACACGGCTTCGGCGGCTCGAAGAGCTCGGTGTCGTCGGATGCCGAGAGCCTGGCGTCCCGGGGCTACGCGGTGCTGACCTGGACCGCCCGCGGTTTCGGCCGCAGCGGCGGCGAGATCCACCTGGACAGCCCGGACTACGAGGTCAAGGACGCGCAGGGCCTGCTCGACTGGCTCGCGGCCCGCCCCGAGGTGCGCACCGACGCGGCCGGCGACCCGCGGGTCGGGGTGGTCGGCGGCTCGTACGGCGGCGCGCTCGCCCTCCTGCTGGCCGGCGTGGATCGGCGGGTCGACGCGATCGTCCCGTCGATCACCTGGAACGACCTGGGCACGGCCTTCCTGCCGCAGTCCGCCGGCACCGACGCGACCGGCGTCTTCAAGAAGTCCTGGGCCGGCCTCTTCTTCGGCAACGGCTCCTCCTCGGCCGACAGCCTCCTCGCCACCCAGGCCGGTGCCGGCGCCACGGACGGCGCCGAGGCCGATGGCGGCACCGGGGCCACCGGCGGCTCGGCGACCGGCGGCTCGGCGACCGGCGGCCCGGCCACCGGCGGCCCGGCGACCGGCGCGGGTGCGCTGGACCCGGCCTGCGGGCGGTTCGCCGCCGACGTGTGCGCCGCCTACCTCCAGATGGCGACGACCGGCATCCCCGACGCCGAGACCCTCGACCTGCTGCGCAAATCCAGCCCGGCCACCGTCCTGGACCGGATCAAGGCGCCGACGCTGCTGGTGCAGGGCGCCGTCGACACCCTCTTCCCGCTCTCCGAGGCCGACGCGAACGCCCGCGGGATCGCCGCGACCGGCACCCCCGTCCGGGTCGCCTGGTTCACCGGCGGCCACGACGGCGGCGCCGGCCCCACCTCCGACTCCGACCGGGTCAAGTACCTCACCGTCCAGTGGCTCGACCACTACGTGAAGGGCGAGGGCGACGCGCCCGGCGACGACTTCACCTGGTCCCGGGTGGCCGGCTTCAGCGCCATGGACCGCGGGCTGGTCACGAACGGCTACTCCGCGGACGCGTACCCCGGAATGGGCGGAACCGGACGCACCCAGGTCTCGCTCGCGGGATCGGCGCAGCCGATCGCCAACCCGCCGAACGGCAACCCGGGCGCGCTCAGCTCACTCCCCGGAGTCAGCGGGCGGCTCAGTTCGGTGCTCAGCGGCGGCGTCGCGATGGACGTTCCCGGACAGTTCGCGGCCTTCACCTCCGAACCCCTGGCGGCCTCGGTCGAGGTCGGCGGCGCGCCCTCGGTGCGGCTGCGCGCGGCGTCCCCGACCGGCGAGGCGACGCTCTTCGTGAAGCTCTACGACGTCGACCAGAACGGCGCCTCCACGCTCAGCGCCGGCATGGTCGCGCCGGTGCGGCTCACCGGGCTGCCGGCGAGCGTCGACCAGGTGCAGCCGGTGGCCGTGACACTGCCGGCGATCGTCCGCCGGATCGAGGCCGGGCACTCGCTCCGGGTCGTCGTCGCCACCTCCGACCAGGCATTCCTCACCCCGGCGCAGCCGGCCACCTACACCGTCGCGGTCGACTCGGCGCTCACCCTGCCGACGCTCGCGGGCACGCCGATCGCGAATCCGGCGACCTACTGGTGGTACGCCCTGGCCGGCGTGGTCGCCGCGATCCTGCTCGGCCTGCTCGCGGTCCTGCTGGTGATCCGCCGCCGGCACCGGCGCCGGGAGACCTCGGTGACCGGGGAGTACGCCGGCACCCCGCTCGTGGTGAACGGCCTGCGCAAGGCCTACGGGGACGGCTTCGTCGCCGTACAGGAAATCGGTTTTAAGGTCGAACGCGGTCAGGTCGTGGGCCTTCTCGGACCGAATGGCGCCGGCAAGACGACCACGCTGCGTGTACTCATGGGACTCACCACCCCGACCGCCGGCGAAGTGTTCGTTTTCGGTCACAAGCTCGTGCCGGGTGCGCCGATCCTGTCCCGGGTGGGCGCGCTCGTCGAAGGGCCCGGATTCCTGCCGCACCTGACCGGCGAGCAGAACCTGCGCGCCTACTGGCAGGCGACCGGCCGGCCGTGGGAGGACGCCCGCTTCGACGAGGCCCTGGAGATCGCCGGGCTGGGCGCGTCGGTGCGCCGCCGCACCAAGAACTACAGCCACGGCATGCGGCAGCGCCTCGCCATCGCGCAGGCCATGCTGGGACTGCCCGAGCTGCTGGTGCTCGACGAGCCGACGGACGGCCTCGACCCGCCGCAGATCGCCGAGATGCGCCGCGTCCTGCAGCGGTACGCCACCGACGGCCGGGCCGTGCTCGTCTCCAGCCACCTGCTCGCCGAGGTGGAGCAGACCTGCACGCACGCCGTCGTGGTGAACAAGGGCCGGATCGTCGCGTCCGGCCCGGTCGAGGACATCGTCGGCGAGTCGCCGTCGGTGCAGCTCGACGTGAGCGACGTGCCGGCCGCCACCCGGGTCCTGGAGGGGCTGGGTGTGCGCTCGGTGAAGCCGGACGGCGCCAACGGCCTGATCGTCGACATGAACGGGACGGCCCGTTCGGAGCTGGTCGCCTCGCTGGTCGAGGCCGGCGTCGGCGTCGACCGCCTGGTGCCGCGGCGCCGGCTCGAGGACGCGTTCCTGGCCCTGGTGGGCGACAACTCGCGGGGAAGTGGGGACCGATGAGCATTTCCGCTGCATCCGGTTATCGGGCGTCCCGGACGCTGCCGATCTGGGCCGAGGTCCGCCGCCAGGCCTCCCGCCGCCGGACGCAACTGGCCCTCGGCTTCATGGTCCTGCTACCCCTGATCATCCTGGTCGCCTTCGAGTTCGACACCGGCGGACCGGGCGACGAGGACGGCGGCGGCGGCGGTGGCGCGTTCAGCAGCATCGCCGACCTCGGCACCTCCGGCGGCCTCAACTTCGCGCTGTTCTGCCTCGCCGTCTCGGCCGGTTTCCTGCTGGTCGTGGTCGTCGCGCTGTTCTTCGGCGACACGGTGGCGTCCGAGGCGAGCTGGGGCAGCCTGCGCTACCTGCTGGCGATCCCGGTGCCGCGGGCCAGGCTCCTCGGCGTCAAACTGATCGTGGCGGCCGCCTATTCGGTGCTGGCCTTCCTGACACTCCTCGGCACGGCACTCCTGATCGGCACGCTCCGCTACGGCTGGGGCCCGCTCGGCAGCACCATCGCCGCCGAGATCCCCCCGGCCGAGGGCCTGCTGCGCCTGCTCGGCATCCTCGCCTACCTCCTGGTGACCATGCTGGTCGTGGCCGGCCTGGCCTTCCTCATGTCCGTCCTGACCGACGCGGCCCTGGGCGCCGTCGGCGGCGCCGTCATGCTCTGGATCCTCTCCAGCATCCTCGACCAGATCACCGCCCTCGGCGCCATCCGCGACTTCCTGCCGACCCACTACACCGACGCCTGGCGAGGCCTCCTCTCCACCCCGATCCAGGCCGAGGATCTCGCGAAGGGCGCCATCTCCGCGGTCTGCTACGCCACGATCTTCTGGGGGCTCGCCTTCTATCGCTTCACCAGAAAAGACGTCACTTCCTGAAAACCGATGTCGCAGCGGGGCGGGTGGCACAGACCGCAGCTCATTGGTGGACCCTTGTTGTTGCCCGGCCCGTCGGGGGCCGGGTGGCATCTGGGCCGTCGGGTCACCGCCCACCGTTGCTGCCCCCTGGTGT
>NZ_JBFAAR010000004.1:652716-780147 GCF_040639855.1 Actinoplanes sp. NPDC023714 | reverse complement strand
CAGCCCTACCAGGAAGAAACCGCATTTGCCGCACCTCAGCCGCACCAAATGCCTACCGCAGCTTGACGCTAAAACGCGTGGGATGTCTTGTCGGCAAGCACACGGTGCGGGCGTTGCCGGGCGCGTCCTGGTCCCCGGCGAGGCACCGCAATGGCGTCCATGACCGCGGTGAACTGTGGTGCGTCGCCGGCTTGGCCGGCGGTGACCAGCAAGCTCATCGGCCGGCAGCAGGAGTCTGCGGCCAAGTGCACCTTGGTGCTCAGGCCGCCACGGGACCGGCCGAGGCTGTGGTCGGCTGGTTCGTGGCGTCGTGGTCTTTTCCCGGCCGGAGCCCGGCAGCGTGCTGATGAGCCCGCACCACGGTCGAGTCGACCGCGGTGACCAGCCAGTCCAGTTCTCCGGCGGCGTCGGCGTCAGCCTGGACCGCGGTCAGCAGATGCTGCCAGGTGCCGTCGAGCGTCCAGCGGCGAAACCGGGAGTAGGCGCCTTTCCACGAGCCGAGTTCGTCGGGCAGGTCCCGCCAGGGTGAGCCGGTGCGGTACTTCCACGCGATCGCCTCGATCACCTCTCGGTGATCGGCCCACCGGCCGCCGCGTTGCGGCGACCGGTCCGGCAGATACGGCTCTATCCGAGCCCACATGTCATCAGAGATCCATCGACGAACCGGCACCGTTCATCAACGAGCCACCGTGATCCGAGAGACGCTGCCTAGGCACGTAGCGCGGGTGCGGCCGATGCGCGTTGTTCGGTTCTCACCATGTCCGGCTGTTGCTCATGGCTGCCGGAAGCGCTCCCACGCAGCCATGAGCGACAGCCGACCGGAGTTGGCTGTCGCTCATGGCTCGGATCCGGCCGTGAAACAGCCATGGGCTGCAGCCGGGCGGGCGTGATGTCCTCGACCACGTCGATCAGGTGGCGCCCACTGGAGCCGAACGTTGCTGTGCCGGTGTGCTTGTGGATGACGGTCGCTGGCCGGGGGCCTGTCCAGCCTGGGGACGACCCCGGTGGAGGGCGGGGGCACGCCGGGGCCGGCGGCGGGTCGCGCCGGGCGGAGGTGGCCGCAGGTGTGGTGCGCCACGGGAGGGGCGTTGATGCGGTTGGGGACGGGCGTCATCCACCGTACGAAAAAAAGGGGTTGACCTGAACCTTGGGTCAAGTGGCAAGTTCGGAGGCCGGGGGTGGTCGGCCATGAGTATGGAGATGGCGGCGTGGAACTCGATGTACCACGCCATGAATCAGCAGGATGACAGAAGACCGTTTTCGATGGCTACGCTGCGGCGGATCGCGGGGTTCGCGCGGCCGCATCGGCGGGCGCTGGCGGGATTCCTGGTGGTGAGCGTGGTGACGGCGGTGCTGGCCGTCGCCGTGCCGGTGCTGGCGGGGCGGGTGGTGGACGCGATCGTCGACGGGAAGGACGTCGATCTCGTGATTCTGCTGGCCGTCGCGATCGGGGTGATCGCGCTGCTGGAGTCGGGGCTGGGGCTGGTGCAGCGATGGTTTTCGGCCAGTATCGGTGAGGGGCTGATCCTCGACCTGCGGACCGCGGTGTTCGACCATGTGCAGAAGATGCCGGTCGCGTTCTTCACGCGAACGCGCACGGGTGCGCTGGTGAGCAGGCTCAACAACGATGTGATCGGAGCGCAGCGGGCGTTCAGCGACACGCTGTCCGGCGTCGTCGGCAACCTGGTCGGGCTCGTTCTCACGCTGATCGTGATGATCGGAATCAGCTGGCAGATCACGGTGCTGTCGCTGCTGCTCCTGCCGGTGTTCGTGCTGCCGGCGCGGCGGATGGGCCGGCGGCTGGCCAAGCTCGAACGCGAGGCCGCCGACCACAACGCCGCCATGAACACGCAGATGACCGAGCGGTTCTCGGCGCCCGGCGCGACGCTGGTGAAGCTCTACGGGCGGCCCGGCGCCGAGTCGGCGGAGTTCGCGGCGCGGGCGCGGCGGGTCAAGGAGATCGGCGTGAAGACCGCCATGGCCCAGTGGGTGTTCCTGACCGCGCTGGTCTCCGTGTCCGGTGTGGCAGTGGCGCTGGTCTATGGCTTGGGCGGATACTACGCCCTGCGCGGCTCGCTCGAGCCGGGCGCCGTGGTGGCCCTCGCCATCCTGCTGACCAGGCTCTACGCGCCACTCACCTCACTCGCCAGCGCGCGCGTCGAGGTGATGAGCGCGCTCGTCAGCTTCGAGCGGGTGTTCGAGGTGCTCGACCTCAAGCCGCTGATCGAGGAGAAGCCCGACGCGCGACCGATTCCGGACGGCCCGGTGTCGGTCGAGTTCGACGCGGTGCGGTTCGCGTATCCGTCCGCCGACAAGGTCTCGCTCGCCTCGCTCGAAGAGGTCGCGACGCTCGACAGCCGGGGCGGCGTCGAGGTGCTGCACGAAGTGTCGTTCCGCGCCGAACCGGGACAGATGGTCGCGCTGGTCGGCTCGTCCGGCGCCGGCAAGTCCACGATGGCATCGCTGCTGCCGCGCCTCTACGACGCCGGTGCGGGCGCGGTCCGCCTCGCCGGCGTCGACGTCCGCGACGTGACGGCGTCGTCGCTGCGCCAGACGCTCGGCATGGTCACCCAGGACGGCCACCTGTTCCACGAATCGGTGCGCGCCAATCTGTTGCTGGCGCGCCCCGAGGCCTCCGAGGACGAATTGTGGGACGCGCTCCGGCGAGCCCGCATCGCCGATCTGGTGCGTTCCCTGCCCGACGGATTGGACACGGTCATCGGTGAGCGCGGCTATCGCCTCTCCGGCGGCGAACGTCAGCGTCTGACCATCGCCCGGCTGCTGCTGGCCAAGCCGCGGGTCGTGGTCCTCGACGAGGCCACCGCCCATCTCGACTCCACATCGGAGCTGGCCGTGCAGGAGGCACTGGGCGAGGCGCTCGACGGACGCACCGCCGTGGTGATCGCTCATCGGCTGTCGACGGTCCGGGCCGCCGATCAGATTCTGGTCATCGAAGAGGGGCGGGTGGTGGAGCGGGGCACGCATACCGAATTGCTGGCGGCCGGTGGGCGTTATGAGGAGCTGCATCGGACACAGTTCGCTTCGGTTTGAGGGCGACTTCTTCATTTGTACGGGGATAGCGGCCGTCGCCGACCGCAGCGCCGGCCGTCCCGTGGCGCACCACACCTGCGGCCACCTTCCGCCGGCGCACGCCGGCGCCGGCACCGGCGGTCCCTTGCGCTTCGGCAACGGCTCGCACGGAGTCGGTGCGCGATGCGGCGGGTGGTGGCGGGGCGGTTCTGCTGGGCGCGGCGGTTCTGCTGGGCGGGCCGGTGAGTGGGGCGGGCCGGTCAGTAAGGCGGGCCGGTCAGTGGGGCGGGCCGGCGATCAGGACCGGCCAAAGCCTGCGCCGGGCTGTCGGAGCGTGAGCAGGCCGGCGAGTTGAGGGCGGATCTAGCGCTACGGACCTGGTCCGTCGGATGGTCGTACTACGACATGGAGGCGTGGGCGGCGAAAGTGTCGCTACGGCTCGGTGTTGCAGGGCCCAGCCTGGGAAGCGGCGTGACCCGGCAGATGGTGGCAGCGCGCCACGGGCGGAGGAGGCAGAGCGCCGGCGACAGGGGAAAGGGGTGGCTCGCGGGAAGTGGGCGGCCTGAGCTTGAAGCGGGCGACCTGAGGGGAAGCGGGCAGCCGGGGACTCCCGAGCGCGAAGCCGTGGGAGATGTGGGCGGCCGGAGTTCAGCAGATCGCGGCCCGACGGCGAACGAGCGGCCCCAAGGGAGAAGTGGGCGGTGGCCGCACCGACAGCGGTCACCGCCCACTTCCAATGCGTGGCACGCGGGCGGGGCAGCGCTCGGCGTGTACGCGAGATTTGAATATCGACGAATCGGGGGTGGAATCGGCGGACTGCATGTGCGGGGCATTCGGGACATCGCGGTTGATCTGGGGCCTGGAAGACGAGGGTGGGAGAGGGAATCCGCTGCTGGGAAGGGCTTGACCGGGGATCAGCCGGGATACGGGCAATTGAGAGGTTTCACCGGTTCGGGCTACGAGGGCCACGACCGGGCTCCGAGGGCCACCGCCATGAAAAACGGATCAGATCAGCTTCGACACTCGGGAAAGGGACTCGTCTGCCTCCGTCACCAGGTCGGACATGACGTCGGCCACCGGGCGGACCTCGTTCATCCGGCCCACTATCTGGCCCACCGGCATCGGGACTACTGTCGGGTCGCCGGACTCCATCAGGCGGTCGTGGGCCGGCGAGACCAGCAGGTTCTGCAGCGGCATCGGCAAAGGCGCGGGCGCTGCCTCGTCCTCCCAGGCCCGGGTCCAGCGGTTGCGCAGCAGGCGGGCGGGCTTGCCCGTGTAGATCCGGGTGCGCACGGTGTCGCTCGACGAGGCCTGGAGGAGAGCGTCGCGCAGGGCCGGGGTGCTGCGGTATTCGGCGGTGCCGAGCCAGACCGAGCCCATCCACACGCCGCGGGCGCCGAGGGCCAGGGCGGCGGCCATCTGGCGGCCGCTGCCGATGCCGCCGGCCGCGAGGACCGGGACGCCGGGGCCGGCCGCGTCGACGATCTCCGGGATGAGGACCATGCTGCCGATCTCGCCGGTGTGGCCGCCCGCCTCGTAGCCCTGCGCCACCACGATGTCGACGCCGGCGGCGATGTGGCTGCGGGCGTGGTCGGCGCGTCCGGCCAGCGCCGCGACGAGCAGGCCGGAGTCGTGGGCCTGGGCGATCACGTCGGGTGGGGGCGGGCCGAGCGCGTTCGCGATGAGGCCGGGTCGATGGGTCAGGGCGACTTCCACATGGGTACGGGCGACGGAGTGCAGCCAGCCGAGGACACCGGGACGGTTCGAGTCGAGCGGTGGCACCCCGAGCCGCAGCAGGGTCCGTTCGACGAAGTCGCGATGGCCCTCGGGGATGAGCGCGCCCAGATCGGACGGGGTGCCCTCGGCCGGGACGCGGCCCGGCATGACGACGTCCACCCCGTACGGCCGGTCGCCCACCGCGTCGTCGAGCCAGGTGAGGACGCGGTCGAGCTCGTCCGCCTCGTTGAAGCGCACGCAGCCCAGCACGCCCAGTCCGCCGGCCCTGCTGATGGCCGCGACGACCTGCTCGGACGGGCTGAAACCGACGATCGGCACCTCGATGCCGAGAAGCTCACACAGATCAGTCCTCACCGAGACGCTCCCGAACGAGAGAATGGGCCCACCGGTAGTCCGCCTTGCCGCTGATCGTCCGGCGGATGCCGTCGACGAGCCACACGTCACGCGGCACCTTGTAGCCGGCGAGCCGCCGTCTGACGTGACTCTCCAATTCGTCGAGCTCCACCCGTACGCCGGATCGGGGTTGGACGAGAGCGACCACCCGCTGGCCGAGCCGATCGTCCGCGGCCCCTATGACGAGGGCGTCGAAGACGCCCGGATGAGCCTTGAGAGCACCCTCCACCTCTTCCGGGAAGACCTTCTCGCCGCCGGTGTTCACGCAGGTGTTGCCGCGTCCGAGCAGGGTGATGGTGCCGTCCTCCTCGAGGCGTGCGAAGTCGCCGGGGATCGCGTAGCGCCTGCCGTCGACCTCGGTGAGCAGCGTCTTCGTCTTGGCGGGGTCCTTGAAGTAGCCGAGCGGGACGTGCCCGCCGCGCGCGAGCCTGCCGACCACGCCGGCCGGGGCCGGGCGGTCGTACTCGTCGATCACGATGGTGTCCGGGCCGGGCATGACCCGCGGGCCGTCGACGGCGCCGCCCTCGACGTCGGCGACGATGCCGATCCCGGCGAACCCGGTCTCCGACGAGCCGATCGCGTCGGTGACCATGGCGTTCGGCAGGGCCTCCAGGTACTGCCGCTTCACCGACGGTGAGAAGAGCGCGGCGCTCGACGAGATCGACACCAGCGAGGAGCCGTCGTAGCGCCCGGCCAGATAGGTCTCGATGATCGGCCGGGCCATCGCGTCGCCGATCAGCACGAGCACGTTGACCTTTCGGCGCTCGATGGTGCGCCAGGTCTCCTCCGGGTCGAAGTGCGGCATGACCACGACGGTGTCGCCGGAGAAGAGCGCGGCGAGCGCGGCCCACTGCGCGTTGCCGTGGATCAGCGGGGCCAGGCAGAGCCGGGTCATCGGCGGCGTCTCCCGCTTGCTCTGCTCCCACTCGTCGGCGAGCGGCACCCCGGACAGGAAGTCGATGCCGCCGCCGAGCACCCGCCAGACGTCCTCGTGCCGCCAGATCACGCCCTTCGGATATCCGGTGGTCCCGCCGGTGTAGAGCAGGTAGACGTCGTCGCCGGAGCGCTCCTCGAAGTCCCGCTTCGGGTCCTCGTCCGAGAAGTCGGTGACCCCCAGTTGGACGATGACCGGTGGCGCGTCCACCTTGGCGACCCGGTCGGCGTAGATCGGGTCGTGGATGAGCGCGGTCAGCTCGGCGTCCGCGAAGAGATACTGCAACTCGTTCTCGACGTATCGATAGTTGACGTTGACGACCACGGCACGGAGCTTGTACACGGCGATCATGGCCACCACGGCCTCGATCGAGTTGCCCGCGTAAAGACCGACGTGGGCGCCCTTGCCCACTCCTCGCTTCTGCAGGAAATGGGCCAGACGGTTGGCGGTCTCCTCCAGCTCGGCGTAGGTCGTCTCACGCTCGCCGCAGGCCACCGCGACACGGTCGGGATAGGCGTCGACCGCATGCTCGAACAGGTCCGCTATATTGGCCGCCATCATCAGAAAGTAGAACCTGTTATCGTTCCGGGCAAGCCTCAGTTGCCGGGTAGGAGATGCGACGTGGACGCCCTTGTCGAGCAGCGCGGACCGATACTGATCGTCACGATGAACCGGCCGGAGGTGCGCAACGCGCTCTCCGCCGAGATGATGGCTGTGATGCGGGAGGCGTGGGACCGCGTCGACGCCGACCCCGCGATCCGGGTGGCGATCCTGACCGGGGCGGGCGGGGCGTTCTGCGCCGGCGCGGATCTGAAGGCGATGACCGCGTCGCCGCCCGACCTGCGCGACGGGGACCTGTCCCGGATCGACGCGCTGCTGAAGGGGCGCCGCATCACGAAGCCTCTGATCGCGGCCGTCGAGGGGCCGGCCGTCGCCGGCGGCACCGAGATCCTGCAGGCGACCGACATCCGGGTGGCCGGGGAGGGCGCCCGGTTCGGTGTCTCGGAGGCGCGGTGGGGACTGTTCCCGCTGGGCGGCTCGGCGGTGCGGTTACCGCGCCAACTGCCGTACACATGGGCTGTTGACCTTCTGGTCACCGGCAGGCATCTGACCGCTGCCGAAGCCCTCGCCGCCGGCCTGATCGGGCACGTCGTCCCGGACGGCACCGCTCTCGACCGGGCCCTCGAGATCGCCGGGCAGGTGGCGGCGAACGGCCCGCTCGCCGTGCAGGCGATCCTGCGCACCATCCGGGAGACCGAGGGAATGCCGGAGGACGAGGCGTTCGCAATCGAGTCGAAGATCGGCATGCAGGTCTTCGCGAGCGAGGACGCGAAGGAGGGGCCGAGGGCGTTCATCGAGAAGCGCAGGCCGGATTTCCGGGGACGATGAATGGAAGGGGGCGATAAATCGATTGCGAGCGCTGGAAGGATCGGCCCGTGGACGATCTCGTGCGCCCGGACCGCTATCCCCGCTCCTCGGCCTACGACCCGGCCTGGCTGATCGGCCTCGACATGGGGCCGAACCCGCTCTGGCTGCTCGAGGACCTCGCCGCCGACCTCGATCTACGGCCCGGCATGCGGGTCCTCGACCTCGGCTCCGGCAAGGGCGCGACCTCGGTCTTCCTGGCCCGCGAGTTCGGCGTCGAGGTGGTGGCGGCGGACTGGTGGATCGGCGCCGAGGAGGCGTCGGCGGTCTTCCGGGAGGCGGGCGTGGCCGACCGGGTGACGGCCGTGCGGGCCGAGGCGCACCAGCTGCCGTTCGAGGAGGAGGCCTTCGACGCGATCGTGAGCATCGACGCGTTCGAGTACTTCGGGACGGCCGACGGCTACCTGCCCTACCTCGTCCGGTTCCTGCGCCCGGGCGGGCAGCTCGGGATGGCGACGCCCGGCATGACGCAGGAGATCCGCGCGCTCGGCGCCGTCCCGCCGCACATCAGGGAGGTCGTCGGCTGGGAGGCGATCGCGTGGCACACGCCGGAGTGGTGGCGCTTCCAGTGGGAGATCACCGAGCTGGTGACCGTGACGGCGGCGCGCCTCCAGGAGCAGGGCTGGCGGGACTGGCTGCTGTGGAGCAGGGCGGTCGGGTCCGACCCCGTAGTGACGATGCTGGAGAAGGACGGCGGCGAGTTGCTCGGTTTCACGCTGATCAGCGCCACCAAGAGCTAGATGGCCCGGCTGCGGCCCTGCCAGTAGGGGTCGCGGAGGTGGCGCTTGTAGAGCTTGCCGTTGGGGTCGCGGGGTAGCTCGTCCACGTAGTCGACGGTCCGGGGCAGCTTGAACTTCGCCAGCCGGCCGGCCAGGAAGCCGAGCAGGCCGGCGGTGAGGGCGGCGTCCGGTGTCACGCCCGGCGCCGGCTGGACCACCGCCTTGATCTCCTCGCCCCAGTCGTCGTGCGGGATGCCGAAGACCGCCACGTCCGCGACCGACGGGTGCAGGGACAGCTCGTTCTCGATCTCGGCGGGGTAGACGTTCACGCCGCCGGTGATGATGACGTCACTGGCCCGGTCGCAGAGGTAGAGGTAGCCGTCCTCGTCCAGGTAACCGATGTCGCCCACGGTGAACATGTGGTCCCGCCACGACGCCCGGGTCTTCTCGGCGTCACCGTGGTACTCGAACGTGGCGTCGCCCATCTGCAGGTAGACCCGGCCCGGCGTCAGCGGTGGCGCGTCCTTGCCGTCGTCGTCGAGGACCCGCACCCGCGAGCCGGGCCACGCCCTGCCGACCGAGCCGGGGCGGGCCAGCCACTCCTGCGCGGTGATCAGGGTGCCGCCGCCCTCGGAGGCCGCGTAGTACTCGATCACCACGGGACCCCACCAGTCGAGCATCGCCCGCTTCACCGGCTGTGGGCACGGCGCCGCGCCGTGGATCATCGCGCGCATGGAGGAGGTATCCGAAAAATCCGAGAAATCCAGCAGTCTTCGGAACTGCGTCGGCACCATGTGGCTGTGCGTGACCCGATACTGCGACACCAGCGACAGGAAATCGGCCGCGTCCCAGTGGTCCATCACGACGACCTGGTGGCCGAATTGGACTGATATGACGGCGAAGTTCATGACCGCCGTGTGATAGAGCGGTGAGCAGCACAGATGCACATGCCCCTCGAACGGCCGCAGCCCGAACAGCCCGAAGAACCAGAGCGACACCGGCGGCACGTCGTCCGGATCGAGGCCGAGCAGTGGCCGCCTGACCCCTTTCGGACGGCCGGACGTCCCCGAGGTGTAGACCATGAGCGCGCCCGACGTCCGCGGCTCGGGCCGCCCCGACCCCTCGGCGCCCAACTCCTCCAGCGGCAGGAAGCCCGGGATGTCACCGACCGCGAAGCGGGCCGAGGCCGGCAGGAATGCGGAGGCCTCGGCCGCCGCGTCCGCGAAGCGATCCGAGGCCACGAACGCCCGGGCCCCGCTGTCGCGCAGGATGTAGCCGAGCTCCGGCGCGGTGAGATGCCAGTTCAGCGGCACCACGTGCAGGCCGATCTGCATCGCCGCGAAGTAGTTGACCAGGATGTCGGCGCCGTTCGGCAGCAGCAGCGCGACGGTGTCGCCGGCGGCCAGCCCGGCGGCGCGCAGCCCGCGGCCGATCCGGTCGGCCTCGGCGGCCAGCTCGCCGTAGGTGAGCGTCCGCCCGCCCGGCTCGACGACGGCCGGAAGGCCGGGCGACTCGCGTGCGATGGTCCACAGCCCGATGCCCGTCATGCCCGCGACTCTATAACCCGTTTCACACGACTGGAAGCGCCTCCAGCCATGCTTGCCGCAAAATACTGGAACGTGTTTCACTCAGTCGGTGGAAGCACCGATGACGATAGCCTTCGATTACACGCGCTCGCTCGGCCCGGTGCTGGGCCGGTTCATGGCGGGGCTGCGGGACGGGCGCGTGCTCGGCGCACGGACGTCCGACGGGCGCGTCCACGTGCCGCCGCTGGAGTTCGACAGCCGCACCCACGAGCCGATCGGCGATCTCGTCGAGGTCTCCCCCACCGGCACGGTCGTCACCTGGACCTGGGTCGCGCACCCGCTCGAGGGCCAGCCGCTGAGCCGCCCCTTCGCCTGGGCGCTGATCCGGCTCGACGGCGCCGACACCGCTCTGCTGCACGCCGTGGACGCCGGGTCCCCTGAGCAAATCCGGACAGGCCTTCGGGTACGAGTGAAATGGGCCGACCCACGACGAGGACACATCGGCGACATCGCGTGCTTCGAGCCGGCCGGGCCCGGCGACCAGGCCGGACCGGGCGCGGCGGCCGGGGCCCTGGACGGGCCGGTCCCCGACAGGGAACCGGTGGAGATCATGACGACGCCGATCCGGCTGCGTTACCGGCACACCACCTCGCCGGAGGAGGACGGCTATCTGCGGGCGCTCGCCCAGGGGCGGATCGTCGGGCAGCGCTGCCCGGCCTGCCGCAAGGTCTACGTGCCACCGCGGGTCTGCCCGGCCGACGGCGTCGCCCCCGGTGCGGTCGTCGAGGTCGCCGACCGGGGCACGGTCACGACGTTCTGCGTGGTCAACGTGCCGTTCGCCGGGCAGCGGCTCGACCCGCCGTACGTCGTCGCCCAGGTCCTGCTGGACGGCGCGGACATCCCGATCCCCCATCTGATCCTGACCGGCGGCGACACCTCCGGCGTACGGATGGGCATGCGCGTCGCCGCCGTCTGGCGCGACCGGATCGACTGGTCGTTCACCCCGGAGAACATCGCGCACTTCGAGCCCACCGGCGAGGCGGACGCCGCCTACGAGACCTACGCGGAGCACCTGTGAGCGACGTAGCGATCATCGGGTTCGCCGCGTCGGACCACTCGATCACCACGAGCGGGGTGGAGACCCTCGTCCCGGTCTTCGAGGACGTCCTCGCGCAGGCCGGGCTGGGCCGCCGCGAGATCGGCTTCTGGTGCTCGGGGTCGTCGGACTACCTGGCCGGCCGGGCGTTCTCGTTCGTGAACGCGGTCGACGCCATCGGGGCCGTCCCGCCGATCGCCGAGTCGCACGTCGAGATGGACGCGGCCTGGGCGTTCTACGAGGCCTACCTCAAGATTCTGACCGGGGAGGCGGAGACGGCGCTGGTCTACGGGTTCGGCAAGTCGACGGCGGGCGAGCTGCACCGGGTGCTCGCCCTGCAGCTCGACCCCTACACCGTCGCGCCGCTGTGGCCGGATGCGATCAGTGTGGCGGCTCTCCAGGCCCGGCTCGCGCTGGAGGCCGGCCTCTTCACCGAACGCGACATGGCGGTCGTGGCGGCCCGTGACTCGGGGGCGGATCCGGAAGAGCTGCTCGGTCACCCGTACCTGTCTGATCCTCTGCGTGCCCACGACGTGGCGCGGGTGAAGGACGGCGCCGCAGCCGTCGTGCTCGCCGCAGGCGAGCGGGCGCGACGCAGCCGGAGCCGCCCCGCCTGGATCAGCGGCATCGCCCATCGCGTCGATCCGCAGGGCCTCGGCGAGCGGGACCTGACCGCCGTCCCGTCGGCCTCCGCCGCTGCTCGGGACGCCGGCCTCGACGCGCGCGTGGACGTCGCGGCGCTGCACGCCCCGTTCACGCATCAGGAACTGCTCCTGCGGGCGGCTCTCGGCATCTCCGAGAACGTCCGCGTCGTCCGGCCGGACGGCGACGCCATGTTCTCGGCCGGCCTGTCCCGGATCGGCGCGGCGGCGGAGGAGATCATGTCCGGCCGAGCGGACCGGGCCGCCGCGCACGCGACGAGCGGGCCCGCCCTGCAACAGAATCTCGTCTGCACGATGGGGGCGACGCCATGAGACGCGCCGCCGTGCTCGGAACCGGTCAGACGCACCACCGCACCCGCCGCACCGACGTCTCGATGGCGGGTCTCTGCCGGGAGGCCATCGACCGCGCGCTGACCGATTCCGGCACCACCTGGGACCAGATCGACGCGGTCGTGCTCGGCAAGGCGCCGGACCTCTTCGAGGGCGTCATGATGCCCGAGCTCTTCCTCGCCGACGCGATCGGCGCGGCCGGCAAGCCCCTGCTCCGGGTGCACACGGCCGGCTCGGTCGGCGGCGCCACGGCGCTCGTGGCGACCAGCCTGATCCGGGCCGGCGTGCACCGGCGCGTGCTCGCCGTCGCGTTCGAGAAGCAGTCCGAGTCGAACGCCATGTGGGCGCTCTCGATCCAGCCGCCGTTCACGGCGCCGATCGGGGCGGGCGCGGGCGGCTACTTCGCGCCGCACATCAGGTCGTACATCCGCCGGTTCGACGCGCCCGAGCACGTCGGCGCCATGGTGGCCGTGAAGGATCGGCGCAACGGCGCGCTGAACCCCTACGCGCATCTGCGGCAGCCGGACATCTCCCTCGAGTCGGTGCGCCGGTCGCCGATGCTCTGGGATCCGATCCGGTACGACGAGACCTGCCCGTCCTCGGACGGCGCCTGCGCCCTGGTGATCGGCGATCAGGAGGCGGCGGACCGCAGCGACCGGCAGGTCGCCTGGATCAGGGCGACCGCCATGCGCACCGAGCCGACCTTCTATTCCGGCAAGGACCACGTGAACCCGCGGGCCGGCGCCGAGGCGGCCCGGGCGCTGTGGGAGGCCGCCGGCATCACCGACCCGCTGAACGAGGTGGACGTCGCCGAGATCTACGTGCCGTTCTCCTGGTTCGAGCCGATGTGGCTGGAGAACCTGGGCTTCGCCGGGCCAGGCCGGGGCTGGAAGCTCACCGAGTCCGGCGAGACCGGGATCGGCGGCCGGCTGCCCGTCAACCCGTCCGGCGGCGTGCTCTGCTCCAATCCGATCGGCGCGTCCGGCCTGCTCCGCTTCGCCGAGGCGGCCATGCAGGTGATGGGCCGGGCCGGCGAGCACCAGGTGGAGGGCGCCGCCACGGCGCTCGGCCACGCGTACGGGGGCGGATCCCAGTTCTTCTCCATGTGGGTGGTCGGGAGGCGGCCATGAGGAGTCCGGAGGCGGCCATGAGGATCAGCCGGCGCGCGGTTCTGCGGATCGGCGCGCTCGCCGCCGCCGGGACGCTGCCCGCCCTCCCGGCCCTCCAGGGGAAGACCGCGGTGATCGTCGGGAGTGGCTTCGGTGGCGCCGTGGCGGCGTACCGCCTCGCCCAGGCCGGCATGATCGTGACCGTTCTCGAACGCGGCCGGCGGTGGACCGTGGACGCGTCGGGCACCACGTTCTGCACGATCGGCAACCCGGACTGGCGCTGCGCGTGGTTCGGCGACCGGCCCCCGCTCGGCCTGGACACCGGCAAGGTCATCGAGAAACGGGCCGGCCTCATCCAGAAGCACGCGGGCGATGGCATCCAGGTGATGTGCGGCGCCGGCGTGGGCGGCGGTTCCCTGGTCATCGGCATGTTCCTGCCCCAGCCGCGGCGCACCGACTGGGAGCGTGTCTACCCGGCCGCGCTGCCGTACACGGATTTCGACTCGATCTATTGGCCGCGCGCCCGCCGAAGTCTGGGCGCCGCGGCCATCCCCGCCGACGTCCAAGAGCGGGCAGAGTACGTGGGAGCGAGGAGCTGGCTGCAGTACCTGTCCGAATTCGGCCGTCCCGCGGTGCCGGTGCCGTTCGGCGTGGACTGGAACGTCATCCGCGCCGAGCTGGCCGGGACCGCGGTCAAGTGCCACACCGTCGGCGAGGGCCCGTTCGGGAGCAACTCGGGCGCGAAGAACAGCGTCGACAAGAACTATCTGAAGTGGGCGGAGGAGACCGGCAGGGTGACGGTGCTGCCGTTGCACGAGGTCTCCGAAATCCGCGAGGTGTCCGGTTCCGATCGGTTCGAGGTCGCCGCCCGCCAGATCGACGAGACCGGCTCGGTGCTCGCCTCCAAGACGTTCACCGGCGACTACCTCTTCCTCGCCGCGGGCTCGCTGAACACCACGTCGCTGCTGCTCGCCTCGCGGGCGCGCGGCGGCCTGCCCCGGCTCACCAGCACCGAGGTCGGCAAGGGCTGGGGCAACAACGGCGACTTCCTGGTGGCCCGGCTCAATCTGCGCAAGCCGGTCGGCAGCGCGCAGGGCGGCCCCGGGAACGTCCGTTTCCACGACGACGCGAACCCCTACGCCCCGGCCTCGATGGCGTGGGAGGCGGCGCCCATCCCGGCCTGGCTGCCGAACACGACGGCGCACCTGATCACCAGCATCGCGAGTGAGCGCGGCGAGATCCGCTACGACGGCGCGACCGGCGCCGGCAGGGTCCACTGGCCCTACGCCGAGATGGAGACGTCGTCCGACAAGGCCGGCCGCGACCTCGCCACCCGGCTCTGGTGGGCCACCGAGGGCAGCAGGGGCAGCCTGCTCACCGGCCTGCCGTCCTACGACCGGAACACCGGGATGGGCCTGGGCTCGCGCAACACCTACCACCCGCTCGGCGGCCTGGTCATGGGAAAGGCCACCGACTTCGGCGGCAAGATCAATGGGTACGAGAACCTGTACTGCGTCGACGGGGCGCTGCTGCCCGGCTCGGCCGCTCTCGCCAACCCGGCTCTGACCATCACCGCCAACGCCGAACGATGCCTCGATCTGTTCCTGGCCGCGCATGCCTGACCAATTCTGCAACAAACCTGCAAATCGAATTCGTTGACGCACTTATATCGGCGGTGGCAGATTTCTGTCGTCCCCTTCGCACCGCCGGGCAATTCCCCCACCTGCGGCTTTCCTTTTCACGCCCCGGCTCGGCGGTGTCCATTCTCGGTCAGGAGAAATGATGACACCACCCTCCCGACGGCTGCTCTGGGCCGGCGGTCTCGCCTCCGTGCTCACCGCCGGACTGATCACCGCGGTCGGCACCGCCGAGGCGGCGACCGTGTTCAGCGCCGACTTCGAGTCGGGCAGCACCTCCGGATGGTCGAAGTCGGGCGGCACCTGGTCGGTCGTCAGCGACGGCTCGCGGGTGTTCCAGCAGAGCGACACCGGCAGCGAGCGGGCCCGGCAGTTCGCCGGCTCGACCGCCTGGACGAACTACGCGGTGCAGGCCCGGGTGAAGGCCACCTCGTTCGCGTCGAGCGCCGGCGTGGTGGCGCTGACCGCGCGGGCCGCCGGGTCGACGAAGATGTACCGGCTCGCGCTGACCGGTTCGAATCAGGTGCGCCTCGAGACGATGAACGGCAGCGCCGTGACGGTGCTCGGCTCGCTGTCCCAGACGATCTCGGCGAGCACGTTCTACACGCTGCGCCTGAACGTCAGCGGGACCACGATCAGCGGCACGGTCAACGGCGTCGCGGTCGGCTCGGCCTCGGACGCCACGATCGCGGCCGGCCGGATCGGGCTGCTGACCGAGCACGCGGCCGGCCGCTTCGACGACGTCGTGGTGGACGACGCCGGCGGTTCGACGCCGCCGTCGTCCTCGCCCACCTCGTCGCCGTCGTCCTCGCCCTCCACGTCCACCTCTCCCTCGCCGTCCGCGTCCTCCTCGCCCCCGCCGGCGGCCAACGCCCTCTACGTCGCGCCGAACGGCACGGCCGGCGCGGCCGGAACCGTCGCGGCGCCGACCACGCTGGTCGCGGCCATCCCGCGGATCGCCGCGGGCGGGACGATCTACCTGCGCGGCGGGACGTACGCGCACGCGTCGACAGTCACGATCCCGGCCGGCAACAACGGCTCCGCGGGCGCGCTCAAGACGATCGCGGCGTACCCCGGCGAGAAGCCGGTGCTCAACTTCTCGGCGCAGGCCGAGGACCCGGCCAACCGGGGGCTCGCGGTCAACGGCGACTACTGGCGGGTCGCCGGCGTCACCGTCGAGCGGGCCGGCGACAACGGCATCTTCGTGGGCGGCAGCAACAACGTCCTGGAGCGCACCGTGACGCGCTTCAACCGGGACACCGGGCTCCAGCTGTCCCGGATCGCGTCGGACACCCCGAACAGCCAGTGGCCGGCGAACAACCTGATCCTCAGCGCCGAGTCGCACGACAACGCCGACTCCGACGGCGAGGACGCGGACGGCTTCGCCGCGAAGCTCACCGTCGGATCCGGCAACGTCTTCCGGTACGCCGTCTCGCACCACAACATCGACGACGGCTGGGACCTCTACACGAAGACCGACACCGGGCCGATCGGCGTGGTCACGATCGAGGACTCGCTCGCCTACAACAACGGCACCCTGACGGACGGCTCGCAGGCCGGCAACGGCGACCGGAACGGGTACAAGCTCGGCGGCGAGGACATCGGTGTCAACCACCTGGTGCGGCGCAGCATCGCCTACAAGAACGGGAAGCACGGGTTCACGTACAACAGCAACCCGGGCTCGATGACCATCTCGAACAACCTGAGCGTCGACAACGCCGAGCGGAACTTCAACTTCGACGCCGGCACCTCGGTGTTCCGGAACAACACGTCGTGCCGCAGCGGCAGCGGGACCAACGACCGGATCATCGGCAATGCGGACGGCTCGAACCAGTTCTGGTCCGGGTCGAACGGGTCCCGGTGCTCGGCGTACTCCGGGGCGCTCGCCTGGTCGTACGCCGCGGACGGCTCGCTGGTCGTGACGATCGGCGGAAACCGGGTCACGCTGTAATCCACCGGTGATGAGCGAACGCCGCCTGCCCGAAGCCCGTTTCGACAGGGGCAGGCGGCCGTTCGCTCGGCGGCCCGGAGGCTGCGGCCGTCTCTCGGCCATGCCGCGTCCGGGCGGGAACGCCACCCCGCGATCAGCGATAGCGGACCGGGAGGTGCTTTATCCCGTTGATCCAGCCTGAGCGGAGTCGCGACGGCGGGCCGGCCAGCGCGATGCCGGGCATCTGGTCGGCGATGGCGTTGAAGATGAGGTCGATCTCCAGGCGGGCCAGGTTGGCGCCGAGGCAGAAGTGGGCGCCGCTGCCGCCGAAGCCGAGGTGCGGGTTGGGGCTGCGGGTGATGTCGAAGACCGAGGGCTCGGTGAAGACGTCCTCGTCGTAGTTGGCCGAGCCGTAGAACATCGCGACCCGCTGACCGGCCCGGATCGGCTGCCCGCCCAGCACGGTGTCCTTCGTGGCCGTCCGCTGGAACGAGTTGATCGGGCTGCCCCAGCGGACCACCTCGTCGACAGCGGTACGCGGGCGGGTCTGCCGGTACAGCTCCCACTGCTCGGGGTGGGAGAGGAACGCCAGCATGCCGTGCGAGATGGCGTTACGGGTGGTCTCGTTGCCGGCCACGGCGAGCATCAGCACGAAGAAGCCGAACTCGTCGGTGGAGAGGTGCGAGCCGTCGATCTCGGCGTTCACCAGCGTCGTCACGATGTCGTCGCGGGGGCAGGTCTGGCGGTCCTCGGCCATCGTCATGGCGTAGCCGAGCAGCGACGTCGCCGGCTCGATCGGGTCGCTGCCGTCGCTGAACTCCGGGTCGTCCTGGCCGATCATGGCGTTGGACCAGTTGAAGACGTCGTGCCGGTCCTCCTGCGGCACGCCGAGCAGCTCGGCGATCGCCTGCAGGGGCAGCTCGCACGCGATCTCGTTGACGAAGTCGCCCTCGTCGCGGGCGGTGGACACGATCCGGGACGCCCGCTCCTGGAGGGCGTCGCGCAGGCCGTTGATGGCGCGCGGCGTGAACCCGCGGGAGACGATCGCGCGGTGCTGGGTGTGCTGCGGCGGATCCATGTTGAGCAGGATGTAGCGCTGCATCTCGAGCCGGTCGCGCGTCATGTCCGCGCCGAACCGTACGATCGCGGTGTTCTCCCAGCTCGAGTACGTGTCGCTGTCCCGGGACACGGTCATCACGTCGGCGTGCCTGGTCACCGCCCAGTAGCCGTCGTCGTCGAACCCGGCGCTGCCCCTCTCCTGCGGCACCCAGCAGACCGGCGTGTGGGCCCGGGCCTCGGCGAACTCGGCCTGCGGGATGCCGTGGACGTAGATGTCCGGATCGGTGAAGTCGATGCGGGTGCGGGGCTCGGCCACGATGCCTCCCAACGGCAACAAGTTCTACCGATTCAAACACGAGCGGCGTACCGGATGGTAGGTTCGCGACGAGAACACGTTCTATCTTTGGAGTCGATGTGGGCTCACCGGTGATCGTCGATGCCGTTCGCACCCCGATCGGCCGGCGCGGCGGATGGCTGTCCGGGGTGCACGCGGCGGAGCTGCTCGGGGTAGCGCAGAACGGACTTATCGCGAAATATCGCGATTTGGTGGTCGAGCAGGTCATCGGCGGCTGCGTCACTCAGGGCGGCGAGCAGTCGAACAACATCACCCGCACCGCCTGGCTGCACGCCGGCCTCCCGCAGGAGACCGGCTGCACCACGATCGACGCCCAGTGCGGGTCGGCCGAGCAGGCGGCGCACCTGGTCGCGGGCCTGATCGCGGCCGGCGCGATCACGACGGGGATGGCCTGCGGCGTGGAGTCGATGAGCCGGGTCCCGCTGCGCGCCAACCTCGGCGACGCGGGTCTCCCCCGGCCCGGCTCGTGGGACATCGACCTGCCCGACCAGTACCTGGCGGCCGAGCGGATCGCCGACCGGCGCGGGCTGACCCGGGAGGATCTGGACCGGTTCGGCGTGCGCTCGCAGGCGAACGCGGCCCGCGCCTGGTCCGAGGGCCGCTTCGACCGCGAGATCGTTCCGGTCGGCGACGTCACCCGGGACCAGGGTCTGCGGGAGACGACCCTGGCCGGGCTGTCCGCTCTGAAGCCGGTGCTGGTGGACGGCCGGCACACCGCCGGCACGAGCTCGCAGATCTCCGACGGCGCCGCGGCGGTGCTGCTCATGGACGCCGATCACGCGCGTGACCTGGGCATCCGGCCCCGCGCGCGGATCCTGGCGCAGTGCCTCGTCGGCGCGGAGCCCTACTACCACCTGGACGGGCCGATCGCCGCCACCGACCGCGTCCTGGCCCAGGCCGGCATGAAGATCAAGGACATTGATCTGTACGAGGTGAACGAGGCGTTCGCGAGCGTGGTCCTCTCCTGGCTCGCGGTGCACCAGGCCGCCCCCGACCGGGTCAACGTCAACGGCGGCGCGATCGCCCTCGGGCACCCGGTCGGCAGCACCGGCGCCCGCCTGATCACCACGGCCCTGCACGAACTGGAACGCTCCGGCGGCCACACCGCGCTGATCACCATGTGCGCGGGCGGCGCCATGTCTGCCGCAACCATCATCGAGCGCATGTGAGGAGAGTCGAATGTTGGTGAACCTGCTGGTCGCAACGATAGCGGCGATCATTCTCGCGGTGATCGGGGTGACCGCAGTAGTCGCGGCCGTGAACCCCAGCGCCAGCGAGGTCGCCTCGAACATCGATCCCCTGGCACCCCCGAACTTCTACGGAATCCGCTGACCCCTTCCCCCGCCCCTTCTCTCCCGATCTTGTTGATCCGCGCAGAAACGGCGCAGCCCAAATCAACAAGATCGGCGAAGGGAGGGAGCGCGGAAGAGGGCGCGCGGGAAGGGAGCGCGGGAAGCGGAACTTGGGGCGGCGGGGCTAGGGGACCGGGGCGGGGTCGGGGGAAGCGGCGTGTGCCGGGGTCTTCTGCTCCGGCCCGCGGGTCCGGCGGAGGAGCCAGTAGCCGCCGATCATCAGGGCTACGCCGATGACGACGAGCAGGAGCGGGATCCACACGCTCAGCAGGATGAGCGTGGTCCGGCCGCTGGCCGCCTGGTCGTGGACGGCTTTCAGGGTCGGCTCGTCGTATTGCAGGTCGGCGTCGAAGATGACGATCGGGGAGCCGGCGTTCGGGACGAGTTCGCGGCGCTGGTGCTCGCGGTATCCCACGATCGCCCCGGTCTGCGGCTCCACCCAGAGTGTGCGGCCGGCCTCGTAGTTGACGGTTCCGCTGGTGGCGCCGGGCGCCAGGAATCCGAGTAGCGCGTCGAGGGAGGTCTCGTTCATCTCGATCTGCTGCTTCGGGATCCGCTGCTCGAACCGGTACGTCGGCAGGTCGTTGTAGTTCTCCTCGGCCGCGTACTCCATCGGCAGCGCGGCCTGCAGCGCCGAGTCCCAGTATTGGTAGGTCTTCTTCTCGGTGCCGAAGGGGAAGAGGTAGAGCTGCCCCGCGAAGTCGACGTCACCGGCGACGCAGGCCTGACCCATCGTCTCGCTGTGGCACTGCCCCTCCCAGTCGACGGCCGCGCCGGACTCGCGGTCGAGCGCTATCCGGCTCTCCGACCGGTTGATCGGCTCGCCGGTGTCGGCCCGGTCGGTCCCGTGGAACACATTCCAGATCAGCGTGTTCTCGGCGAGGTCGCCGGTCAGGTCGGCGGCGGCCTGGAAGTCGGGGGTGATGCCGGTCCGCGACTGCAGCGGGCCCTGCTCGACGGCCGCCTCCGCCGTTCCGTCCGGCAAGGGCTTGACCTGTACGAACGTGGCGTTGTCGGCGGCCACGACGACGTCCGGCGGGATCAGGTCGAGCGGCACCTTCCGCTGCGACGGCACGATGATCCAGACCAGCGCACCGGCCAGGAGCAGGCAGAGCACGCCGAGCCCGAAGAGTGTCGCACCTGTGATCCGCCGCATCATCGCGTCCTCCCACAAAGTAGAACGCGTTACAACTTACCGCTCCGTAACCTGCAACGGAAGCCTAAGGATGCTGGCTGCTCACCGAGATGACCTCGCCGGTCAGATAGGACGCGTAGTCGCTGGCCAGGAACGCCACGACGGTCGCCACCTCCCACGGCTCGGCGGCCCGGCCGAACGCCTCCCTTCCGGCGAGCCGGGCCAGCTCGCCGGCGTCCATGACCCGGTCGAGGTACGGGTGCGCGGCGAGGCTCGGGGCGACCGCGTTGATCCGTACCCCGGAAGCGGCTGCCTCGAGAGCGGCACATCGGGTGAACGCCATGACCCCGGCCTTCGCCGCCGCGTAGTGGGCCTGGCCGGCCTGGGCCCGCCAGCCGAGCACCGACGCGTTGTTGACGATGGCGCCGCCGCTCCCCTGCTCGGTCATCCGGCGGAGGGCGGCCCGGGTGCAGCGGAAGGTGCCGGTCAGCGTGACGTCGAGGACCCGGGCCCACTCGTCGTCGGTCATCGCGGTGACCGGCCGGTTCCCACCCAGGCCGGCATTGTTGACCAGGACGTCGATACGCCCGAAATGCCCCGTTGTGACAGTGAGCAGCTCCTGGACGTCCGCTTCGGAGGTGACGTCACAAGGGACGGATAACACTGAATCCCCATAAGTCTGTTCCAGGGAGCAAAAAGCCGTGGAAAGGCGGCGCTCATGGCTATCGCTCAGGACGACCCGCGCACCCTCCTCCAAGCATCGCGCCACCACCGCCGCACCGATCCCGGCGCCGGCCGCCGCCGTGACGACCACGATCTTGCCCTCCAAAAGGGAACGCCCGGCGGGCGGCTTCATCGCCGGTCCCCGCGCGGCAATCCGAGGACGCGCTCGGCCAGGATTCCCCGCTGGATCTCGTTGGAACCGCCGTAGATGGTGTCGGCCCGGCTGAACAGGAACAGTCGCTGCCACCGCTCGACGTCGGCGCCGGACGCGCCCCCGCCGCACGCGATCACGTCCATGGCGAGCTCGCCGAGCCCCTGCCGCCACCGGGTCCAGAGCAGCTTCACGACCGACGGATTGGCTGGCGGTGGCTCCGCGGCCGCCAGTGTGCGCATCGTGTGCGACCGCAGCACGGTGAGGTCGACCGAGGCCCGGGCCAGGCGCTCGCGCAGAAAGGGATCAGCGGCCGCCCCGGTGCGCCGGGCCAGCGAGACCAGGTCGTCGAGGTCGCGCTGGAATCCGATCTGCTGCCCGACCGTGGCCGCCCCCCGCTCGTAGGCGAGCGTCGCCATGGCCACCCGCCACCCCTCGCCGGGCCGCCCCACCACCAGGTCGCGCGCGGTGCGGGCCTCGTCGAAGAAGACCTCGTTGAACTCGCTGTCCCCGGTGATCTGCCGGATCGGCCGCACCGTGACGCCGGGCTGCCTCATCGGCACGAGCAGGTAGGACAGCCCGCGGTGCCGGGGCCCGCCCGGCTCGGCGGGAGCCGTCCGGGCCAGCACGAAGCACCAGTCGGCCACGTGCGCGAGCGACGTCCACACCTTCTGCCCGGTGATCACCCACTGGTCGCCGTCGAGCCGGGCCCGGGTGGTCACCCCGGCCAGGTCGGAGCCGGCGCCGGGCTCGGAGTAGCCCTGGCACCACAGCTCCTCCGCCGCGGCGAGGGGCGGCAGGAAACGGCGCTGCTGCTCGGGCGTCCCGTGATCCATGAGCGTGGGCCCGACCATGGTGGTGCCGATGTGGTCGACGCGGCTGGGCGCGGCGCTCTCCGCGTACGCCTCATGAAAGATCAATTGTCGCGCGAGCGACGCGCCCCGCCCACCGTGAGCCACCGGCCAGGCCAGCGTGGTCCACCCCGCCGCGGCGAGCCGCCGGGTGAACGCGAGGCGCTGCGGAAAGGCCTCGTTCTCCCGGCCCGGGCCGCCGGCGCCGCGCAGCTCGTCGGTGAGGTTCGCGGCGAGCCAGTCCCTGATCTCGCGGCGGAACGCCTCGTCGCCGTCCACTGGCGTCACCTCCCGGAGCGCGCGTAGAGTCCCAAAATACCGACCAAGCACTTGCTTGGTAAGACCCTCGGGAGGCCCGGATGGAGGAGACCATCCCGGCGGCGGTGGCCCGCGCGGCGCGCGAGTTCGGGACGGCCCCGGCGCTGGCCGACGGCGCGGCACGGCTCGACTTCCGCGAGTTGCACGACGAGGTCATGCGGGCCGCCCGGGCATTCCTTGCGTCCGGAATCGATCACGGCGATCGGGTGGCGATCTGGGCGCCCAACACCGCCGAGTGGGTCGTCGCGGCCCTCGGCGCGAGCTGTGCCGGCGCGACGCTGGTCCCGGTCAACACGCGCTACACGGCGATGGAGGCCGCCGACATCCTCGACCGCAGCCGCGCCAAGGCGCTGATCGTTTCCGGTCCCTTCCTCGGCGTCGATCGCCTCGCCGACCTGCGGTCCCACGGCGCCGTGCCGCCGCCGCTGGTGATCGGGCTGCCGGAGTGGCCGGCCTTCCTGCGACGCGCGCAAGGCGTGCCGCTCACGCTCGCCGAGTCACGAGCCTCCGATGTACGGGCGGACGAGCTCAGCGACATCCTCTTCACCTCCGGCACGACCGGCCGCAGCAAGGGGGCGATGAGCGCCCACCGCCAGGCCCTCGGGGTGGCGTCGGCGTGGGCCGGCATCGCGGGCCTCACCCGCGACGACAACTATCTGATCGTCAACCCGTTCTTCCACAGCTTCGGGTGGAAGGCGGGCATCCTCGCGTGCCTGCTCACCGGCGCCACGATCGTCCCGCAGCCGGTCTTCGACGTGTCCCGGGCGCTGGAGCTGATCGAGACCGAGCGGATCACGGTGCTGCCCGGCGCGCCGACCCTCTACATCGGCCTGCTCGACTCCCCCGACCGCGACCGGCACGACCTGTCGTCGCTGCGCCTCGCGGTGACCGGGGCCGCGACCGTGCCGCCCGCCCTGGTGACCCGGATCCGGGAGGAGCTCGGGGTCGGTGCGGTGCTGACGGCGTACGGGCTGACCGAGGCGGTGGTCGCGACGATGTGCCGGCCCGGCGACGACGACCGGACCGTGGCGACCACGTCCGGCCGGGCCGCGGCCGGGATGGAGGTGCGGATCGGCGACAAGGACGGCGAGATCCTGCTGCGCGGGCCGAACGTGATGATCGGGTACCTCGACGACCCGGAGGCCACCGCCGCGGCGATCGACCCCGGCGGCTGGCTGCACACCGGCGACGTGGGCCGGCTCGACGACCGCGGCTACCTCACCATCACCGACCGGCTCAAGGACATGTACATCACCGGCGGCTTCAACGTGTACCCGGCCGAGGTGGAGCGCGCCCTCGCCGCGATGCCGGGCGTCGCCGAGGCCGCCGTGGTCGGGGTGCCGGACGAGCGGCTCGGCGAGGTCGGCCGGGCCTTCGTGGTGGTCCGGCCCGGCCACGATCTCACCGAGTCCGAGGTGATCGGGTTCTGCCGCGGCCGGATCGCCGGATACAAGGCCCCGCGCAGCGTCGTGTTCACCCCGGAACTGCCGCACAACGCCTCGGGCAAGGTCCTCAAATACCGGCTGCGGAGTGGCTCATGACGGTTCTCTACGAACGCCGGGACGGCGCCGCGCTGATCACCATGAACCGGCCGCGCTACCGCAACGCGCAGAACTCGGCGATGACGTACGCGCTCGACGACGCGTTCACCCGGGCCGTCGACGACCCCGCCGTCGCGGTGATCGTGCTGGCCGGCGCGGGCGACCACTTCTCGGCGGGGCACGACATCGGCACGCCCGAGCGCGACGCCGACGTGGCCTTCCCGCGCCGGGCCGCGCAGTGGTGGGACCACACCCCGCGGCAGGGCGTGGACCGGCGGATGGCCCGGGAGCTCGAGGTCTACCTCGGGATGTGCCGGCGCTGGCGGGAGATCCCGAAGCCGTCGATCGCGATGGTCCAGGGCGCCTGCGTGGCCGGCGGCCTCATGCTGGCCTGGGTCTGCGACCTGATCGTGGCGGCCGAGGACGCGTTCTTCGCCGACCCGGTGCTGCGGATGGGCATCCCCGGGGTCGAATACTTCGCCCACCCCTGGCAGGTCGGGCCGCGGTTCGCCCGGGAGATGCTCTTCACCGGTGACCGGTTCGGGGCCCGCCGCGCGTACGAGGTGGGCATGGTCAACCGGGTGGTACCCCGGGACGCGCTCGAGGCGGAGACGTTCGCGCTGGCCGGGCGGATCGCCGCGATGCCGCCGTTCGGGCTGGCGCTCGCGAAACGCGCCGTGAACCTCTGCGAGGACCAGATGGGGATGCGCGCCGGCATGGACGCCGTCTTCGGCCTGCACCACGTCGCGCACGCGCACAACGCGGAGACCGGCGCCGACTCGCTCGCCGGGATGGACGCGGCAGCCATGAAGAGGATGGACGCGGCCGCCGTGAAGAGGGCGGCCCGGTGAACCTCGACCTCGCCCCGGAGGACGTCGCGTTCCGGGACGAGGTGCGCGCGTTCCTGGCCGCCCACGCCCCGGGGCGGCTGCCCCCGGTGGACACCCCGGACGGCGCGGCCGCCCACCGGCGGTGGGAGCGGCTGCTCTCCGGCGCCGGGCTCGCCGCCGTCTCGTGGCCGGTCGCCTACGGCGGGCGGGCCGCTCCCCCGCTGCACGCCCTGCTCTTCGACGAGGAGTACCACGCCGCCGGCGCGCCGGTCAGGATCGGTCAGAACGGTCTCTTCCTGCTCGCGCCGACGCTGCTGGCGCACGGCACCGCCGAGCAGTGCGCGCGGATCCTGCCGCCGATGGCCCGCGGCGATACCGTCTGGGCGCAGGCGTGGTCCGAGCCGGAGGCCGGGAGCGACCTCGCGGCGATCCGGTCCCGGGCCGCCCGGGTCGGCGGCGGGTGGCTGCTCAGCGGCCAGAAGACGTGGAGCTCGCGGGCCGCGGTGGCGGACCGGGCGTTCGGGCTGTTCCGCAGCGATCCGTCGGCCGGCCGTCATCGCGGCCTCACCTACCTGATGCTCGACCTGCGCGCCGACGGCGTCACGGTCCGGCCGATCCGGCAGCTCGACGGGCACGCCGGGTTCGCCGAGATCTTCCTGGACGACGTCTTCGTGCCGGATGACGACGTGATCGGCACCCCCGGCGACGGCTGGCGGGTCGCCATGAGCACGGCCGGCCACGAGCGCGGGCTCACCCTGCGCGGACCCGGCCGCTTCACCGCGTCGGCGTCCCGGCTCGTCCGGCTCTGGACCGCGCACGGCCGGGACCCCGCCCTCCGCGACCGGGTCGCCGACGCGTGGATCGCGGCCCGCGCGTACCGGATGGCGGCCTACCTCTCGGTGCACCAGCCGATCCCGGCCAGCGCCACCAAGCTCTTCTGGTCGGAGACGGACATCGCGCTGCACGAGACGGCGCTGTCCGTGCTCGGCCCGGAGGCCGATCCCGGCTGGCTCGACGGATATCTCTTCGCCCTGGCGGGCGCGATCTATGCGGGCGCCAACGAGATCCAGCGCGACATTCTCGCGCAGCGCGACCTGGGACTTCCCAGAGCCATGGGTACGTCGTGAGGCTCCGCCCGCATCCCGAAGACGCCGAATTCGGGGCCGTCCTGCACCGGGCCCTCTCGTCGTCGCCCGCCGAGATCCGGCCGAGGCTCGCGGCGCTCGGGGTGACCGGTCTCGCCGTCCCCGAACGGTTCGGTGGGACCGCGGCCGCCGTCGGCACCCTCGTCATCGCCGCCGAGGAACTGGGACATCACGCCGTACCGGGACCGGTCGCCGAATCCCTCGCGGCCGTGCCGGTGCTGCTCACCGCCTGTCCCGACTCGTTCGCCGGGAAGTGGCTGCCGGAACTCGCGGCGGGCCGGGTCACCGCCGCGCTGGCCGCTCCGCCGTGGATGCCCGTCGCCGCTCCGGCCGACCTCGTTCTGTCAGCCGGGCCCTCGTACACATCTCTGGTGTCCTGTGCCGGCGCCGAATCTCCCGGCTCCTGCGACCGCGTCGTCGCCGAAGGCGCGGCGCTCGCGCCCGTCGTCGAGCGGGCGCTGAATCTCGGCATGCTCGTCTGCGCCGCCCAGCTGCTCGGCGCGGGGCGGGCGCTGCTCGAGATGTCGGTCGAGCACGCGCGCACGCGAACCCAGTTCGGCGGTCCGATCGGCCGTTTCCAGGCAGTTCAGCACCGGCTCGCCGACGTGGCGGTGGGGCTGGAGTTCGCTCGGCCACTGCTCTATGCGGCAGCGGCGGCGCTCTCCAGCCGTGACGTCTCGGCCGCCAAGGTCGCCTGCGGGGAAGCGGCCCACCGGGCGGCCCGGGCGGCGCTCCAGGTGCACGGCGCATCCGGATACACCTGGGAGCACGCGATCCGGCCCTTCCTCACGACGGCCCGGACGCTGCGGTTCTCCTGGGGAACGCCGTCCCAGCACCGGGCCCGCATCATGACGGAACTGGAGGCCGAACCATGAGCTACGAACACGACGCCCTGCGCTCGGCGATCCGCGGCCTGACCTCCGGCTGCACGGCCCGCAACGGCCACGACCCAGCACTGTGGACCCGGCTCTGCAAGGAGATCGGCGTGGCGGGGCTTGCGGTGCCCCCGCAGTATGGCGGTGCCGGCGCCACCATCCTCGAATCGCTGGTGGCGCTGGAGGAGCTGTCCCGGAACCTCCTCCCCACCCCGATGCTCAACACCCTGCTCGCCACCCAAGCCCTCCTGGCCGCCGGTGATCCGGAGGCCTGCGCCCGCCTGCTCCCACCGATCTGCGCGGGCGATGTGATTGTCTCCATCACCGCCGACGGCACTCTCATCGACGCCGCCGGCGCAGACCTGCTGCTGGTGATAGCGGACGACGAACTGTTCGAGGTCGAGCCGGCCGCGGTCGTCCAGCATCCGTTGCCGTCCCTGGACCTGACGCGACGCCTGACGACGATCGCCCCCACCAGCCCTCCCGCCGCTGCCGCTGCCCGTGCCACCGCTGCGCCTGCCTCCGCCCCCGCTGCCGCGCCCCTCGGTGCGCGCATTAACGACATTTCGGATTTGTTGGATAAGGGGAATGAGGTCGCAGGGAACAAGGTCGCGGGAAACGAGGCCGGGGGCGACGCCGAGCGCGGGGCGGTGAGCGGCAAGCGGGTCGGGGTGGTTTCTGGTGGGTGGGTACGGGATCTGGGATGTGTCGCGCTGAGTGCCGAGCAGGTCGGGGCGGCGTCGCGGGCTCTCGAGCTGACCGTCGCCTATGCGAAGAGCCGGGTGCAGTTCGGGCGGCCGATCGGCGGGTTTCAGGTGTTGCAGCATCGGATGGCGGAGGGACACGTCCGGGTGGAGGCTGCACGCTCGGCGTGCTGGACCGCCGCGGAGGCGTTCGCCGCCGGCTCCGCGGAGGCCTCCCGGCTGGCGGCCGTCGCCAAGGTGTGGTGCTCGGAGACGTTGCGGGTGGTGGCCGCGGACATGGTGCAGATCCACGGCGGGATCGCTATCACCTGGGAGCACGACGCCCACCTGTATCTGCGGCGGGCGTGGGACTCGGCGCAGCTGTTCGGGTCGCCGCGCAGTCATCTGGATCGGCTGGCCGCAGCGCTGGTGGGCGGGGACGGCTGATCAGATCCAGTCGTTGTGGCGGGGCCAGGAGAGCAGGGTGTCGACCACCTCGGGGGGTTCGTGCGGGGATATCGCGACCGTGGCGGTGTAGCGGCCCCGGTGGAAGACCAGCGGGGCCGCGTCCCGGCAGTCGCCGAGGGTCGTGACGCGGCCGACGACTATCTCGTGGTCGCCGCCCGGGTGGACGGCCTGGACGCGGCAGTCGGCCCAGGTCAGGGCGCCCGGCAGGAGGGGTGCGCCGGACGGGGCCGGTGACCAGGGGACGCCCTCGAAGCGGTCAGTGCCGGCCGCGCCGAAGATGCGGGAGAGGTCGCGCTGGTCGTCGGCGAGGACGTTGACGGCGAAGAAGCCGGCGGCCAGGACGCGGCGGCCCGAGGACGACGAGGATCGGACGCAGAACAGGACCAGGGGCGGGTCGAGGGAGAGCGGGGCGAAGGCCTGGCACGCGAAGCCCGCCGGGCCGTCCGCGTCGGTGGTGGTCATGATGGTCACGCCGGTGCAGAAGTGGCCGAACACCCGGCGGAAGCGGCGGGTGTCGAGGGACGCCGGCGAGCGGGTCAATGTCCGCCGCCGCCGGAGAAGCGGTGACCCCAGACGCTGTGCGCCGTGGTCTGCCGGGCCACCCAGGTACGGTCGTCGACGGTGAGCCCGCCGGTGCCGTATTCGATGTCGAAGCCGCTCGGGGTTCGTACGTAGAAGGAGACCATCTCGTCGTTGGCGTGGCGGCCCAGGGTGGAGATCAGGTTGGCCTGGTGCCGGGCGCAGCGGTCCATCGCCCGGCCCACGTCGTCGAGCGAGGACGTCTCGACCATGAGGTGGATCAGGCCGGTCGGGGCGGGGATCGGGGCGAGCGCGACGCTGTGGTGCCGCGGGCCGCAGCCGAGGAAGCGCATCCAGAGCGGCCGGTCGGAGGCGGGCAGGCCGAGCATCTCCGGGTGCAGCCGCATCGAGTCGCGCAGCCGGAAGCCGAGCACCTCGGTGTAGAAGCGCAGCGCCGCGGCGTCGTCGGTGGCGGGCAGCACGATGTGGCCCATGCCCTGATCGCCGGTGACGAAGCGGGTCGCCGACACGTACGGCCGGCTGTCCAGGGCGGCGCCGCAGAAGAACTCGAGCCGGTTGCCGAACGGATCGTCGACGGCGAAGGCCTCCGCCACCCGGCGATCGGCGAGGTCGGTGAGGGGTTCCACGGTGACGCCGGCCTTCTCCACAGCCTCCGACAGACGGCTCAGCGCCGAGAAATCCGGCACCTCCCACCCGCTCGCCACCAGACGATCACGCGAGCCGGGCGTCACCACGATCCGGGCCGGCAGCTCGTCCATCCGCAGATAGAGGGAATCGGACGACGGCCCGCGCCCGGCGACCATCCCGAGGATCTTCGTGCCGAACTCCTGCCACGCCGGCATGTCGGTTGCCTCGACCCGCAGGTAGCCGAGGGATCGGATCGGACTCACGAATACGCCCCCTTTGACGACGACAGGAAGTCGATGGCCAGCCGGTTGAACTCGTCGAACTTCTCCAGATGGGCCCAGTGACCGCAGCCGCCGAACACGTGCAGCCGCGCGTTGCGCAGCAGCTTCAGCGCCACGAGCGCGCCGTCGAGCGGGTTGACGCGATCCTCCCGGCCCCAGACCAGCAGCGTCTCGTGCCGGATCCGGTGAGCCTCGCGCCAGAGCAGGCCCTCCTCGGGGAAGGCGGCGAACGACGCGCCCATCTCCCCCATCGCGCGCAGCGCCGCCGGGGAGGACGCCTGCCCGAAGCGCTCGTCGATCAGATCCGAGGTGATCAGGGAGGGGTCGAAGACGAGCGTGCGCAGGAATGCCCCGATCCGCTCCCGGCTGGGGTCACGCGCGAACGCGCCGAGGCGCTTCACCCCCTCGGTCGGGTCGGCCGCGAAGACGTTCAGACTCAGGCCACCGGGGCCCATCAGCAGCAGACGCCGGACACGGTCAGGAGCATCAAGAGCCATGCGTACGGCGGTTCCGCCGCCCAGCGAATTGCCGACGACGTCCACGCGGTCGAGGCCCAGCTTGTCGAGCAGTTCGACGACGCACCGGGAGGCGAACGTGAAGTACTGGCCCGTGATGTGTTCCTCGACCGAGCCGCCGTAGCCCGGCTGGTCGACCGCGATCACGTCGAATCGTGGGGCGAGCGCGGTGATCGTACGCCCGAAATTGCTCGTGGCGGACGCGCCCGGACCGCCACCGTGAAGAAGGACCACCGGAGGCCCTTCGCCCTGTCTGTGGAATGCCAATGTCATGTCACACCATCGCGTCGTTGAGCGGCAGACCGAATTCGCCGCGACCGAACATGGACAGCGCCCGCTCGGGGTCGTTGATCGCGTGCACCCGGCCGGCGTGGGCGTCGCGCCAGAAGCGCTGGATCGGGGTGCCGACCGCCAGGGCGCGACCGCCGGAGTTCTCGAACATCCGGTCGACGGCCCTGATGCTGAGCTCGGTCCCGCGCACTTGATCCCGGCGTACCCTCAACCGCAACGGCATCGGAAGCCGCTCCCCCGCCGTGACCAGATCCATCAGCTCGCGCATGCCGGCCTGAAGGGCCAGCCAGGCCGCGTCGATGTCGCTCGCGGCCTCAGCGACGCGGACCTGGGAGTGGGGGTCCTCGGCGGCACGCACGCCCACATAGGACGCCCGGACGCGTTCGCGCAGGTAGTCGACGTGGGCCCGGTAGGCGCCGGTGGCCATCCCGATGAGCGGCGTGGTGATCGCGTAGGAGAAGAGCGATGCGTACGGGATCCGGTAGAGCGGCCCCGGGTTCTGCTCCTGGCCGGGGCAGCGCAAACGCGAGGTGTCGTTGAAGCTGAGCGACCGGTGGGCCGGCACGAACGCGTCGTCGACCACGATGTCGTTGCTGCCCGTCCCCCGCAGGCCGACGGTGTGCCAGACGTCCTCGATCGTGTAGTCGCCGAGCGGCAGCAGGAACGTGCGGAAGTCGGCGGGCGTGCCGTCGTCGCCGGGCGGGACGATGCCGCCGAGCAGCACCCAGGTCGCGTGATCACAACCGGACGAGAAGCTCCAGCGGCCGGCCACCCGGTAGCCGCCCTCGACCGCCGTGATCCGCCCGGTCGGCGCGTAGGACGACGACATCCGGGTGCCCGGGTCGTCGGCCCAGACGTCCTGCTGCGCGCGGTCCGGGAAGAGCCCGAGCTGCCAGTTGTGCACGCCGATCACCGAGGCGACCCAGCCGGTCGAGCCGCACGCCGAGGCGATCTCGCGGACGCCGGTGAGGAACGTGAGCGGGTGCGCCTCGAAGCCGCCGAACCGGGCCGGTTGCAGGAGACGGAAGAAACCGGTCTCGGCGAGCGACTTCACGATCTCCGGGTCGAGGGCGCGGCGGTCCTCGGTCTCCTGGGCTCGCTCGCGGAGAACCGGTAACAGTTCTCTGATCTGCTCGAGGACCGCCTCCATGAGATCCCTCCAGGTGTTTGGCTCTCCATCCGCGTGGGACCTATAGTAGAACACGTTCTACCTATCTGGAGGTCTACGCGATGCAACCTCGGCTGATCGACGCGGGACGTCCCCCGGCCCGGTTCGCGCGGGGCTGGCACTGCCTCGGGCTCGCCGACGCGTTCCGGGACGGCCGGCCGCACGCGGTCTCCGCCTTCGGCACGAAGCTGGTGGTCTTCGCCGACTCCTCCGGCGCCCTGCACGTGCTCGACGGCTACTGCCGGCACATGGGCGGCGATCTCACGATGGGGACGATCAAGGGCGACACCATCGCCTGCCCGTTCCACGACTGGCGGTGGCGCGGCGACGGCCGGTGCGCCGCGGTGCCCTACGCGCACCGGATCCCGGCGCGGGCCCGCACCCGGTCGTGGACCACCTGCGAGGAGAACCGGCAGCTCTTCGTCTGGAACGACCCACAGGGCAACCCGCCGCCGCCGGAGCTCGCGATCCCGCGGATCGAGGGCGCGTTCTCCGACGAGTGGAGCTCGTGGACCTGGGACTCGGTGCGGATCGACGGGGCGAACTGCCGCGAGGTCATCGACAACGTGGTCGACATGGCGCACTTCTTCTACATCCACTTCGCCTTCCCGACGTTCTTCAAGAACGTGATGGAGGGCCACGTCGCGGCGCAGTTCCTGCAGACCCGGCCGCGGCCGGACGTGCCGATCACGGCGTCCCAGTCGGGCGACTCGACGCTGCGGTCCGAGGCCGCCTACTACGGGCCGTCCTACATGATCGACTACCTCTACAACAACTGGCACGGCGTCGACGTCGAATCCGTGCTGATCAACTGCCACTACCCGGTCACGCCCGACTCGTTCGTGCTCCAGTGGGGCGTCATCGTGAAGCGGATCCCGGGCATGTCGCGGGAGCAGGCCGGCCGGGCCGCCGCGAAGTTCGCGAAGGGCGTCGGCGTCGGATTCCTCCAGGACGTCGAGGTCTGGCAGAACAAGTCGCGGATCGACAACCCGCTGCTCTGCGCCGAGGACGGGCCGGTCTACCAGCTCCGCCGGTGGTACGAGCAGTTCTACGTCGACGTCGAGGACGTCAGCGAGGACATGACGGCGCGCTACGAGTTCGAGGTCGACACGACGCGGGCGGTGGAGACGTGGGAGGCCGAGGTCGCCGCCAACCAGGCACGGGCCACATGACTCCCCCTTCCGAGCGGGAGTCCTATCTGCTCGGCGGGCTCTCCGCCGTGTCGTGCGATCGGTGCGGGGCCTCGGTTCTGGCCGGGAAGCGCAGTGCCATGCAGACGAGCGTGCAGTGGCCGGGCGGCGGGTGTGCCGACCTGCTGTCGTCGGCTGCCGGCCGTCCGCCCGCGCTGGTTCCCACCTGCTCCCATCTGCGGGACAGCATCGAGAGGGCTGCTGGTGAGGGGCGGTGGGATGCTTCTTTCGATTCGTGAGATCGTCTGGGAGACGGCTGATGCGTGCTCGCTGATCTTCGACTCTTCGTTCGCCTACGAGCCCGGGCAGTATTTGACGGTTTCGACGCCGGTAGGGGCGCGGTGTTACTCGCTCGCCTCGTCACCCTTTTCCGGATCCATGCCTCAGATCGTGGTCAAGAGGGTTGCTGGCGGACAGGTCTCGAACTGGATCTGCGATCACGTCCGCCCGGGTGATCAGCTGTCCTGCACCGGGCCGGCCGGGAGGTTTACCCCGTCGTCGCTCTCCGCCGACCTGCTGCTGCTCGCCGGCGGCTCGGGCATCACCCCGATCATGAGCATCATCACGTCGACGAGCGGCTCCCCGGCGCTGATCTATGCGAACCGGGACGCCTCGTCGATCATCTTCAAGGACGAGCTCGACGGCTTGCTGCCGGTCACCCACTGGCTCGACTCGGAGCGGGGCCTCCCCACCGCCGACGGGCTCGCCGCGCTGATCCTCCCGTACCGGGAACGCGAGGCCTTCGTCTGCGGGCCGGAGCCGTTCGTCGCCGTGGCCGAGAAGGCGCTCCAGCTCGCCGGCGTCCCGGATTCCCGCATCCACATCGAACGCTTCGAGCCGGCGGCGGTCGGCGACATCGACGCGACGGTCTCGGTCACCATCGACGGCCGCACCCATGATCTCCCCTGGCCGGCCGGCAGACGCCTGCTCGACGTGATGATCGACGCCGACCTGAACCCGCCCTTCTCCTGCCGCCAGGGCCAGTGCGGCGCGTGCGCGGTCCGCATGACGAGCGGCGAGGTCGACCTCCTCAACAACGAGATCCTCGAGGAGGAGGACTTCGCCGACGGCTACATCCTCGCGTGCCAGGCGATTCCGCGATCGCCCTCGATCTCCATAACCTATTTCTGAGGGTACGAACGGACGCCGGCCTGCGGGTCAGTGGCGGGATGTCATGTCGAGGGCTGCCAGGTAGCCGAACGTCATCGCCGGTCCGAGGGTGGCTCCCGCGCCCGCGTAGCCCCGGCCCATCACCGAGGCGGCGGCGTTGCCGGCGGCGTAGAGGCCCGCGATCGGGCTGCCGTCGTGGCGGAGGACCCGGGCTCGTTCGTCGGTGCGGAGGCCGCCCTTCGTGCCCAGGTCGCCGGGTACGAGGGAGAACGCGTAGAACGGCGGCTTGCGCAGCGCGCCCAGGCACGGGTTGGGGCGCTGGCGGGGATCGCCGTAGTAGCGGTCGTACGCGGAGTCGCCGCGCCCGAAGTCGTCGTCGCGGCCGGTCGACGCGAAGCCGTTGAAGCGCTCCACCGTGGACCGCAGCGCCGCCGGCGGGACGCCGATCCGGGTGGCGAGCTCCTCCGGGGTGTGGGCGCGGTGCGCGATGCCGGCGTCGAACCAGCGGCGCGGCAGCCGGGCGCGCGGGGCACGGCCGGCGAAGACGTACCGATCGCGGTAGCTCTGGTCGGTGACCAGCCACGACGGGAGATGCGACGGCGGGCCGAGCATGGCGTGCACGGCGTCGACGTAGGGGGCGGCCTCGTTGACGTACCGCCGGCCGCTCGCGTCGACGATGAGGCTGCCGGGGAGGTTGCGCTCGGCGAGGCAGAAGTACGGCCCGCCGGTGAGCGGGATCGACGGCCCCCACCACGCCTCGTCCATCAGATCGAGCGCCGCGCCCGCGTCCTGCCCCGCCGTGATGCCGTCGCCGGTGTTGCCGGCCGCGCCGACCGTCCACGACGTGCCGATGCCCTGGAACTGCCGCCGCATCCGCTCGTTGTGCTCGAATCCGCCGCTCGCCAGCACGACACCGCGCCGTGCCCGCAGCGTGACGTCGCCGCACTCGATCCCGGTCACCCGCCCGCCCTCGACGATCAGGCCGGTCATCGGCACACCGAGCCGCACCGGCACACCCGCCGCCCGGAGACCGGCGCGCAGACCGGCCGCGAGGGCCTGGCCCATGGTGAGCCGGCGCCGTTTCCGCAGGCGATCGGCGGCGGTCACGACGGCGAGGCGTCCGGCGGTGGAGACGGACCGGGCATGCCGCAGCCCGAGCGACAGCCACCGGAAGTCGACGGCCGTGACGGCCATCCCGTTCGGCGCCGCGAGGTAGGGCGGTGCGAGATCGTCGAGATCCGGTCCGGCCGCGCGGGCGTCCAGAGGGCGAGGTTCGATCGTACGGCCGCGGGCCAGCCCTCCGGGCGCCTCCGGATGGTAATCGGGATAGCCGGGCACCCAGGCGAAGTCGAGCGGCGTATGGCTGCGGACGAACGCCAGCATCTCCGGCCCGTACGCGAGGAACGCCTTCTGCCGGGCCACCGGAACCTCCGCCCCGGCCACATGAGCGAGATAGGCCGACGCGTCACCGTCCGGCTCCCGCGCACCGGCGGCGGCCGCGGTCAGCACCTCGTTGCCCGGCAGCCACAGGCCGCCGCCGGAGCGGGCCGTCGAGCCGCCGAAGACCGGGGCCTTCTCGACCACGACGGCGGTCAGCCCGTGCTGGGCCGCGGTCAGCGCCGCGGTCATGCCGGCGGCGCCGCTGCCCGCCACGACGACGTCGAACTCTTCGAAGGTCACTAGAACAGGTTATAGTTATCGCCGTCCGGCGCGCTATGGTCGCGCCTTCAGCTTATTGATACCTGTTCTAGGAGACCTCGTGTATGACGTCGTGGTGGTGGGCTTCGGCGCGGCCGGGGCGTGCGCCGCGATCGAGGCGGCCGAGGCCGGGGCCCGGGTGCTGATCATCGACCGGTTCGGCGGCGGTGGCGCCACCGCGATCTCCGGTGGAGTGATCTATGCGGGCGGCGGCACCCGGTTCCAGCGGGCCGCCGGCGTCGAGGACGACCCGGAGAGCATGTACGAGTATCTGCGCACCGAGACGCGCGACGCCGTCACGCCGCCGACGCTGCGACGGTTCTGTGAGCAGAGCGCGGAGATGCTCGAATGGCTCGCCGGCCACGGGGTGCCCTTCGATTCACGTGTCTGTCCGGAGAAGACCTCCTATCCGACGAACCGCCATTACCTCTATGTGTCGGGGAACGAGACTCCACCCGTACCCCGAGGGCATCGCACCCGCGCGAGAGGCACCTCCGGCCATGAGCTGCACCGGAGATTGGCCGAGGCGGCCCGCGCAGCGGGCGCCGAGGTGCGCACACAGACCCGGGCCGCCGGGCTGACGCAGGAGACGGTCGAATGTCGGGAGCTGACCGGCTGGCCGCGGGCTGTGCATCAAGCCTTGCACCGGCTGTCCGTGAAACCCGGCGTCTATCTGACAACTTTCGGCGATTTCCTGCACCGGCGGGTCCGCCGCATCGAGGACCGCTGGGCGCGACCGGCGGCGATCCCGGCGCGGACCGTGGTGCTGGCGGCCGGCGGGTTCGTCTTCGATCGGGAGATGATGCGGACGCACGCCCCGCTCTACCGGGGTGGCCTGCGACTCGGAACGCCCGGCGACGACGGCTCCGGGATCCGGCTCGGCCTCGCCGCCGGCGGTACCGCGGCCCATCTGGATCGCGTCACCATGTGGCGATTCCTCACGCCGCCGTCGGCGCTGACCGGCGGCCTGCTGGTGGACCGGGACGGGCGGCGGATCTGCGACGAGAGCCGTTACGGGGCGGTCATCGGCGACGCCGTGCTGCGCAGTCCGGGCGGGCGGGCCTGGCTGCTCGTCGACGCCGCGATCCTGCGCGCGGCGCGGCGGCAGATCGGGCGGCAGACGTTGTGGTTCCAGCGCTGGCAGGCGTGGTGGATGCTCGGGCCCGGAAAGGTGAGCGGGCCGACCCTCGCCGCGGTGGCCGCAAAGGCCGGAGTGGACCCGGCCGGGCTCGCCGCGACGGTTTCCGCAACGGCCGGGAAGAGGCTGGAGCGGGGACCCTATGCGCTCATCGACGTCTCGGTCCGCGCGCTTCCGGCGCCGATGCTCACGCTGGGCGGGCTCGTCGTGGACGAGGAGACCGGGGCGGTCGCGGGCACCGGGCGGCCGGGCCTCTTCGCGGCGGGGCGGAACGCGGTGGGGATCTGCTCGGGCAGCTATGTGAGCGGACTGTCGCTCGCCGACTGCGTCTTCTCCGGGCGGCGGGCCGGATCCCATGCGGCCGCGCTGGCGAGAGAAGAGCCGGCTCGCGTGGGCGAAGAAAGGACGGCTCGCGTGGGCGAAGAAAGGACGGCTCGCGTGGGCGAAGAAAGGACGGCTCGCGTGGGCGAGGAGAGGACGGAAAGGACGGATGGTGAACGACGATGAGTGCCGGGTGATCGCGGATCGGCTGCTGGCGGCCGAACGGGACCGCGCGCCGATTCCGCCGCTCACCCGGGAACGGCCCGGGCTCACGGCCGCCGACGCGTACGAGATCCAGCTCTTCAACATCCGCAGGCGAACCGCGCCGATCGTCGGGCACAAGGTCGGCCTCTCCTCGAAAGCGATGCAGGAGATGATGGGCGTGGACGAGCCCGACTACGGCCATCTGCTCGCCGACATGCGGTTGTCCGAGGACGAACCGGTCGACGCGGGCCGGTATTGCCATCCGCGCGTCGAGATCGAGGTCGCGTTCCTGCTCGGCGCCGATCTGCCGGCCGGGGATTGCACCGAGCGGGACGTCCTGGACGCGACCGAGGCGTTCGCCCCGTCCATCGAGCTCATCGACAGCCGCATCGAGGATTGGCGGATCGGCCTCGCCGACACCATCGCGGACAACGCGTCGTCGGCCGGTTTCGTGGTCGGCGCCGATCGCGTCCGGATGGACGACGTGCGCGGGATCGACGCCGTTCTCCACCGCAACGGCGAGGTGGTCGCCAGTGGCCGTTCCGACGCGGTGCTCGGCGACCCGGTCACGGCCGTGGCGTGGCTGGCCCGGACCGTCGCGCGATTCGGGGTGCGCTTGCGGGCCGGCCATCTGATTCTGCCGGGCGCGTGTGCCCGGGCGGTCGACGTGCGGCCCGGCGACGAATTCCTGGCCGCCTTCGACGGGCTCGGCTCGGTGCGGCTCACATTTGACAAAGAAAAGGAAACAGCATGAAGGCGGCGATCGTCGGGTCCGGCAACATCGGGACCGACCTGATGTACAAACTGCTGCGCTCGCCGGTGCTCACGCCGCTCTACATGGCCGGGGCCGACCCGGCGAGCCCGGGATTGCGCCGGGCCGCCGCGGAGGGGCTCGAGACCGGGACCGGCGGCGCGGAATGGCTGCTCACCCGGGATCCGCTGCCCGATGTGGTGTTCGAGGCGACATCGGCGGCGGTCCATCGCCGAAATGCGCCGCGGTACGCCGCGGCCGGCATCCGCGCCGTCGATCTGACGCCCGCCGCGGTCGGGCCGGCCGTCGTTCCGCCGGTCAATCTCGGCGAGCATCGGGACGCCACGAATCTCAACCTCGTCACCTGTGCCGGGCAGGCCACGATTCCGCTGGTGTTCGCCGTCTCCCGGATCGCCGCGGTGTCCTATGCCGAGATCGTGGCGACGGTCGCCTCGCGGTCGGCGGGGCCGGGCACCCGGACCAACATCGACGAATTCACCCGGACGACGAGCCGGGGATTGGAGACGATCGGCGGCGCCGGCGCGGGAAAGGCCATCGTCGTCCTCAATCCGGCCGACCCGCCCCTGATCATGCGGGATTCGGTGTTCTGCGCCGTGGCGACGGACGCCGATCGGGAGGCCATCGCGGCATCCGTCGCGGAGATGGTCGCGGACGTCGGGAGATTCGTCCCCGGCTATCGGCTGCTGGACGAGCCGCAATTCGATGTGCTCGGCCCGCGGCTCAAGGTGGGGATCTTCGTGGAGGTCGCCGGGGCCGGGGACTTCCTGCCGGCGTACGCCGGGAACCTGGACATCATGACCGCCGCCGCGACACGGGTGGCCGAGGAGCTGGCGCGATGACGACCGCTATCCGGATCACCGATTCCACGCTGCGGGACGGGTCGCACGCGAAGCGGCATCAGTTCACGGCCACCGAGGTCCGCGACATCGTGACGGCGCTCGACGCCGCCGGGGTACCGGTCATCGAGGTGACGCACGGTGACGGGCTGGGCGGGTCATCCTTCACGTACGGTTTCAGCCACACCCCCGAGCAGGAGCTGATCACGGTAGCGGTGGGCGCCGCCGGCCGGGCGCGGATCGCGTTCCTGATGCTGCCCGGCGTGGGCGTCGTCGACGACATCCGGGCCGCCGCCGGCAACGGCGCGACGGTCTGCCGGATCGCCACCCACTGCACCGAGGCGGACATCGCGGTGCAGCACTTCGGCCTGGCCCGGGACCTGGGGCTGGAGACGGTCGGCTTCCTCATGATGGCGCACGCGATCCCGCCCGCCGCCCTGGCCCGGCAAGCCCGGATCATGGCGGACGCCGGGTGCCAGTGCGTCTACGTGGTCGACTCGGCGGGCGCGCTCGTGCTCGATCAGGTCGGTGACCGGGTGTCGGCACTGAAGGCCACGCTCGGTGACGACGCGGAGGTCGGCTTCCACGGCCACGAAAATCTCGGCCTCGGCGTCGCCAACTCGATCCTCGCGATCCGGGCCGGCGCGCGGCAGATCGACGGGTGCACCCGCCGGTTCGGGGCGGGCGCCGGCAACACGCCCACCGAGGCGCTCGTCGGCGTCTGCGACAAATTGGGGATCGAGACCGGCGTCGATTTCTTCGCGATCGCCGACGCCGCGGAAGAGGTGGTGCGACCGGCCATGCCCGGCGAATGCCGATTGGATCGGATGGCGCTCATCATGGGCTACGCGGGCGTCTATTCGAGTTTCCTGTTGCACGCCTATGCGCTGGCCGAGCGCTATGGGGTGTCCGGCGCGGAGATTCTGGTGAGGGCCGGTGAGCGGCGGCTGGTGGGCGGCCAGGAGGACCAGCTCATCGGAATAGCGCGGGAACTCAGCCGCTGACCGATCCCTCCCGGGCGTCCAGCAATTCGTCCCAGTGCTCGGCCGTCCAGGCGCACGCCGCGTTCATCGGCTCCAGCATGCTGCGCCCCAGCGGCGTCAACGCGTAGGCCGTCCCGCGGGTGACGAGGCCGTCCCTTTCGAGCAGGCGCAACGATTTGGTGAGCGCCTTCGCGGTGACCCCGCGCAGCGGAATGCGCAGTTCGGAGAAACGGCGCGGGCCGCCTTCGAGACAGCGGATCACCATGCCGGACCACTTGTCGCCGAAACGGATCGGCGAAAGGGTCGACGGGCACACCGGATCGAACATGTCGGGATCGAGCGGCATCACGGTCACAAGAATCCACGATAGACGAACGGCGGGCAGGTATCCGATCGGAAACCGGGCTTCCCGCTACGGTCCGGGGCATGAGCGAGATCGCGATCTTCGGAGCGAACGGGCGGGCCGGCCGGGCGGTGACGGCCGAGGCGGTGCGGCGAGGACATCGGGTCACGGCCGTGGTGCGAGACCCGCATGGGTACGAGGGAACGACCGGTCCCCGGGTGCGGGTGACGCGCGGGGACGTCACGGATCCGAGGGCCGTCACAGCGGGCCACGACGCGATCGTCAGCGCGGTCTTCGACGGTGCGGCGGAGCCCCGGGCGTTCTACACGGCGGCGGCGAAGGCGCTGCTGAGCCACGGCACCGGGCGCTTGATCGTGGTGGGGCTCTCCTCGATCCTCGCCACGGCGGACGGCACACCACTCATGGACACCCCCGGATATCCCCAGGAGTACCGCGCGTTCTACGAGGCGCACGCGGCCGGCGCCGAGATTCTCCGGCGCGCCGATCAGGACTGGCTGATCGTCAGTCCGGCCGGCGATTTCGACCATCGGGGCGGGGAGCGGACCGGCCGTTACCGGATCGCGCCGGCCGATGCGGAAAGCCGGATCTCCCATGCCGGCCTCGCTGTCGCGATCCTCGACGAGATCGAGCGGCCGGCTCACCATCGTACGCATCTCGGGGTTGAACAAAGCTCTTGATCTTCGGCCCCGCTGAAGCGGGGCCGAGTCTTGTACGTGTACCCGGCATCGCGGTCTCCTCGTGATCTAGCCGGCCGCCACCCGGTCGGTGAACGCGGTCAGGTTGGTCATCGCCCGGTCGATCCGCTCATCGAGGGTGAGCGTCTCCTCCCGGCGCACCAGCCGCATCTTCGGTGTCCGTTTTCCGCGCAGGTAGAGCGAGCACGCCAGGTCGGCGCAGATGTACGCGCCCACCGTGTTTCCCCGCCTGCCCGACGCCCCGGCCAGCGGCGCGGCGAACAACACCACCCCACCGCCCGCGTGCTCGGTGAGGCAGACCTGGCACATGCTGGAGCGCAGAGCGGACGCCTTGACCGAATCCGGTCGCCGCATCACGATCCCGGACGGCCCGTCCTCGCCCGGCATGACCAGGAGCGCACGCTGCGGCGCGCCCGGATCGGTCCAGCCGAGGAAGTCCAGGTCGTCCCATCGGAGGTCGGTGAAGCCCACCGGCAGCTTGATCCGGCCGGCCTCACCCTTGCTGCAGTTGACGAAGGAGTCCCTGATCTCCTTCTCGTCGAGTGGTCGCATGGCCGCGAACCTAGCCCAGACAAGATCTGTTGACGAACGATTTCTACTCATTGCGCAAGAATCAAGCCGCTGGTGGGGACCCCGGTTCCGGCCGTGACGAGCACCGGCCCGTCGCCCGGAACCTGGTTCACCGCGGTGCCGCGCACCTGCCGCACCGCCTCGGCGATGCCGTTCATGCCGTGGATGTAGGCCTCGCCGAGCTGCCCGCCGTGCGGGTTCACCGGCAGCCGGCCACCGAGCTCGATCCCGCCGTCCGCGACGAGATGCCGGGCCTCGCCGCGGGGACAGAACCCCAGTTCTTCGAGCTGCATCAATACGTACGGGGTGAAGTGGTCGTAGAGAACGGCGGCTCGCACGTCGTCCGGGGCGAAGCCCGACTGCTCCCACAGCTGCCCGGCCACCACGCCCATCTCCGGCAGCGCGGCGATCGCGGGCCGGTAGTAGCTCGTCATCACGAACTGCCCGGGACCGCTCCCCTGCGCCGCCGCGGCCACCACGGCCGGCCGCTGCGCCAGGTCGCGGGCCCGCTCGGCGGAGGTGACGACGAGCGCCACCGCGCCGTCGCTCTCCTGACAGCAGTCGAGCAGCCGTAGCGGCTCGGCGATCCACCGGGAGGACCGGTGGTCGTCCAGGCTGATCGGCCGGCCGTGGAACCACGCGTACGGATTCGTGGCCGCGTGCCGCCGCATCGCCACCGCCACCCGGCCGAAGTCGTCCGAGGTGGCGCCGTAGTCGTGCAGGTAGCGCCGGGCCACCATGGCGACCATCGCGGCCGGGGTGGCGAGGCCCATCGGATAGTGCCAGCCGGCGTCGGCGTCCGGTGGCGCCACCGCCCGCCCGAAACGCCGGCCGGACCGCTCGTTGAGCGCGCGGTAGCAGACGACCACGTCGGCGATCCCGGCGGTGATCGCGAGGACGGCCTGCTGCACCACGGCGCACGCGGCGCCTCCTCCGTAGCCGATCCGGCTCAGGAAGCGCAGGTCACCCATGCCGAGCTCGCGGGCCACGGCGATCTCCGGGTTGTTGTCCATCCCGAACGTCACCAGCCCGGACACCTCACCGGCGCGCAGGCCGGCGTCGTCGAGCGCGGCCCGGACCGCCTCGACGGCGAGCCGCAGTTCGCTGCGCCCCGAGTCCTTCGAGAACTCGGTGGCCCCGATCCCGGCGATCGCCGCCCTCCGCGAGATCGCGCCTCCCCGCTCGGCTGCGGCTTCCGGCGCGTCCACGGCTTTCGGCGCGCTCACGGCTCTCCGTTCGGTCGCGGCTTCCGGCGCGCTCACGGCTCCACCGTCACTGTTCCGGTCACGTGGGCGCCGGCCGCGGTACGGCCGGTCACCGCTATCCGGCCGGGATCCACCCGGAAGCCGGTGAAGGTCAGCGTGTCCCCGGCGAAGCAGGGCGTGCCCAGGCGGATCGCGATGCCGCGCACCCGGGCGTCCGGGAACCGGTCGGTCACGTAGCGCTGCACCAGCCCCGTCGTCGTGAGAATGTTGAGGAAGATGTCCCGGCCACCCCGGCTCCGGGCGGCGTCCCGATCGTGGTGGACGTCCTGGAAGTCCCGGGTCGCCAGCGCCGCCGTGATGATCAGCGTCGGCGTGACGTCGAGGGTCCACGGCTCGAGCGCGGGCAGGTCGAGCCGCCACGCCGGCAGACCGTCCTCGACCACCGCGGTCACCGGGTCGCCGATCGCTATCGGACGCGGGCCGGTCACCTCGCCGACCATCCGGACGCCCTCGGCCAGATCGATGAGACCCACCGTGTACGGCGCTCGCCGCCCCGGAATCGGCGGATGGTGATGGACCACGAAACTGTGCACCGTCCCGGCGCCGGACGCCACGACGTACTCCTGCTTCAGAGCACCGCACGCCGGGCACGCCGGGCCGGGCGGATGACGCGGTTCGCCGCACTCGCCGCAGCGCTGGATCCGCAGTTCGCCGGCCGCGACGCCGTCCCAGAAGAAGGAGTTGTCACCCGTGATCACCGGGCGCAGAGGAGCAGGCGGCGCGTCGACGGATTTCCCGGGCACCATCGTGCCGTCGACGGATTTCCCGGGCGCTGGCGCGCCCGAAATTTCACGATATTTGAGTATGCGGAACTTCATGGACGCCACCGGCTCGTCGCCCACGAACCAGGTGCTCGCCGTGGTGACGAACCAGCCTTCGCCGAGGGATGTCCGTTTCGGACCAGTGACGGATTCGAGGCGGCTGCGGACCGACACCTTTTCACCGACGCGCAGACAACGGTGGTAGGTCTGCTCCGAATCGGTGGCCACCACGTTCGGGAAACCGGCCTCGTCGAGGGCCGACGACATGAACTGGAGCGGGTCCGGTTCGCCCGGGGAAAGGCCGCGCATGGTCCACACCTGAATCATCGCGGGCGGGGCCAGCGCCTCCCGTTCATAGCGGGGATTGCGGTCGCCGAGCGCCTCCAGCCAATTGCGGATGAGCGGCAGGTTGACCGGATCCCGCCCGTCCCGCGGCGCGGTCCAGCCCATCGCGGAAAGCCGTGCGACGACCTCGTCCATTCCGCATCACCTCGGCACTCGGGGCAGGCCCAGGCCCGCGCTCGCGATGATTTCGCGCTGCACCTCGTTCACTCCCCCGCCGAACGTCAGCACCAGATTGCGTTTCGCCTGAAGGTCGAGCCATTCCTCCAGTTCCGGGTCGCCGCCGAAGCGGGCCACCAGTTCGTCCAGTTCGGCGCCGATACTCAGCAGCCGCTCCGAGGCGAACACCTTGGTGGCGGAGGCGTCGGCCGGGTTCGGTTCGTCCGCGGCCACCTGGGCGTTGAGCAATTCGTTGACGCGCAGGGCCGCGAAGCATCGCGCCAGTGCACGGCGCACTTCCGGGCGGTCGGCGTGGCCCGTCGCGCGGGCCCAGTCCCGTACCCGGAGAAAGAGGGCGGCGAGCCGCCCGGCCGGACCCAGCATGACCCGCTCGTGGTTGAGCTGGGCGGTCAACAGGCGCCAGCCCTCATTCTCCGCGCCGACGCGCATCGAGACCGGAACGCGCACGTCGTCGAGGTGAACCGTATTGACGTGATGGGCGCCGTCGCAGGTGATCAGCGGCGTCCACGAATAGCCGGGATCGGACGTGTCGACGATGAGAATGGAGAGCCCGCGATGCCGGGGCGCGTCCGGATCGGTACGGCACGCGAGCCACAGGAAATCGGCGTCGTGCGCGCCGGTCGTGAACGTCTTCGTCCCGTTCACCACATAGGAATCGCCGTCCCGGACGGCACGCGTGCGCAGCGAAGCCAGATCGGTTCCGGCCTCCGGCTCGGTGTATCCGATCGCGAAATGCAGTTCTCCGGCCAGAATCCGTGGCAGAAAATGATCACGCTGGGCCGGCGTTCCGTGCGCCAGCAGCGTCGGCGCGACGGTCTGCAGCGTCACGGCGGGCAGCGGCACGTCGGCGCGCGCCGCCTCGTTCACGAAGATCTGCTGCTCGGCCGGTCCGAGGGCACGGCCGCCGTACTCCACCGGGAATCCGAGCCCCAGCCACCCGTCGCGACCGAGGCGGGCCACCAGGTCGCGATGGGCGCGGCCATGCCGTTCCCGCGCGAGCTCGGCGCGTTGCGCCGGGGTCAAGAGCGCTTCGAGGTACGAGCGGAGCTCGTCCCGCAGAGCCGCCTGCCGTCCGGTCAGTTCGAGGAACACAGCAGGTCCCCCAGTCGCGCGAGGGCGAGCTCACTCCCGCCCAGGAACCGGCACACCGCCCTGATCGTCGCGGTGTGCCGGTGCAGCGGGTAGTCGATCATCAGCCCGAGACCGCCGTGCAGGTGATGGCAGGTGCGCATCGCCGGCGGCGCTTCCGAGGTGAGCCACTGAACCGCGACGGCGAGTTCGGTGGCGGTGTCACGGTCGTCGCCGTGTATTCGGCGTCCTAGGAGGCTAGGACACGGGCTTGAGGGCGAAGCGAGGCCGAGGGCGGGCTGCGGCTGATCGGGCGGCGGGCTGAGGGTGGGGCGGTCGGGCGGGGAACCGGCGTCGCGGTCCGTGCCCGACGAACCGGTCGCGCGGCGTCCTAGGAGGCTAGGACGTGAGGGTGGCGGCGTGCGGCCGGACGGCGTGCGGCCGGGCGGCGGGTAGTCGGGCGGCGGGTAGTCGGGCGGCGGGTAGTCGGGCGGCGGGCGGTCGGGCGGCGTGCGGTCGGGCGGCGGGTGGTCGGGCGGGGTTTGGGAGAGGTGCCAGGTGGCGGACAGGACGGCCAGGTGGAGGGTTCGGCCGGCTATGTAGACGTCGGCTATCTGCTGGGCCACGGCCTGGAAGGTGGCCAGCGGGCGGCCGAACTGTTCGCGCGTCCGGATGTGGGCTGCTGTGAGGTCGAGCGCGCCTGCCAGAGCGCCATCCCCGAGAGCGCAGGCCGCGGCGACGGCGAAGGGATGCGGGTCGTCGCGGAACGAGGCGTCCAGACGTACGGATGAAGGGTCTTGGGGGTCGGCGATGGACACGGCCGATCCGTCGATCAGGAGAGCGGGGATCGCCGCGGCCCGCCTGCCGATCTCGGTGATGACCAGCGAGGTCTCGAAGATGCCCAGGCCGAGATCGAGCAGGCCGGCCTGGCCCAGGTCCTTGAAGAGGCGCTCCGGAGTGTCGGCGCCGGCCACCACCTCGGCCGCCAAGCGGCTGATCGCCTGCTGCGTCTCGTCCGGACGGAAATCCATGGACGGATTAGAACACGTTTCAGTTTGAGTACGCCACCTATGGGTGACACGGGTACGCAACGCGCCGTTGCTAGGCTTGATTCACAGGCGAGGGGGAACCATGGCGACAGCGAGAACGAGTACCACCGAGGCCGAGCAGGGATCGGCCGCCCAGCGCGATCGGCGGCGCCGGATCCTGGAGGCCACGCTGGCGCTGGCGTCCAAGGGCGGCTACGACGCCGTGCAGATGCGCACCGTCGCCGAGAAGGCCGAGGTGGCGCTCGGCACGCTCTACCGCTACTTCCCCTCGAAGATCCACCTGCTGGTGTCGGCGCTCGCGACCGAGCTGGAGGCGATCCAGGAGAAGTTGAACCGCAAGCCGATCCCGGGCGACACCCCCTATGACCGCACGCTCTACGTGCTGAACCGGGTGACCGGCGCGCTGCAGCGCGACCCGATGCTCGCCGAGGCGATGACCCGGGCCTTCATGTTCGCCGACCCGTCGGCGAGCGCCGAGGTCAACGCGGTGGCCCGGCTCATGGAGGAGATGTTCACCCGGGCCATGCACGACGGCGAGCCGACCGCGGACGACCGCGCCAAGGCCCGGGTGATCGGGGACGTGTGGCTGTCCAACCTGGTCGCCTGGGTGACCCGGCGGGCGTCGGCGAACGACGTGGTCAACCACCTGGAGCTGGCGACCCGGCTGCTACTCCACTAGGGCGGTGAGCTTGTCGAGGGCCTGCTTCGCGGCGGGCCCGGCCTGCTTCTCCAGCATCGCGGCCATCGGGCCGTTCAGCGCCGGGCCGATGAACTCCATGTCGTAGGTGATCTGCGTGCCGCCCTCGGCCGGCTCCAGCAGGAAGCGGTTCTTCGCCTTCACCCCCATCGGGCCGTCGCCGGCCTGCTCCAGGGTGGTGCCGTCGGCGGTGACGACTCTCCACGCCATGTCCGCGGGCATGCCCATGAGCTTCACCTTCTGCCTGTACTGCACGCCCTCGGTGAGGGTGGCCGGCACGTCGCCGGTGAAGCCCTGGTGCATGGCGTTCCACTCGGGTGTCCGGCTCGGGTCGGCCAGCACCTGCCAGATCCGATCGGGGGCGGCCTTCGTCACGGTCGACACACTGACCTTGGGCATGCGCTTCTCCTTCGTCCGTCTAGGAAGCCAGGTCTTCTCCGGCGACGAACCCGAAGGTCATCGCCGGGCCGAGGGTGGAACCCGCGCCGGCGTAGCTGCGCCCCATCACGGCCGCGCTCGCGTTGCCGGCCGCCCACAGGCCCGGGACGACCGAGCCGTCCGGGCGCAGGACCCGGGCCCGGGCGTCGGTGGTGAGGCCGCCCTTCGTGCCCAGGTCACCCGGGACGATCCGGAAGGCGTAGAAGGGCGGCAGCCAGATCGGCGCGAGGCACGGGTTCGGGGTGTTCGTCGGGTCGGCGAAGTAGGCGTCGTACGCGCTGTCGCCGCGGTGGAAGTCGGTGTCCCGGCCGGCCCGGGCCTGCGCGTTGGACCGCTCGATCGTGGCCCGCAGCGCGGCCGCCGGTACGCCGATCTTCGCGGCCAGCCCGGCGATGGTCCAGTCCTTGACCACGGCGCCGCTGTCGTACCAGGCCTGCGGGTAGGGCAGCAGCGGCGCGGTCTCCTTGAAGAGGTAACGGTTCCGGTAGTCCTGGTCGGTGATCATCCAGGCCGGGAAGTGGTCGCCCTGGTACATCACGTGCACGACGTCGCTGTAGGGCGCGGCCTCGTTGACGAACCGCCGGCCGGACGCGTTCACGAAGACGGTGCCGGGCAGGGTGCGCTCGGAGAGGCAGAAGTACGGGCCCTCCGGCAGCGGGATCATCGGGCCCCACCAGGAGTCGTCCATCAGCGCCAGCCCGGCGCCGGCCCGCTCGCCCGCCTCGATCCCGTCGCCGGTGTTGGAGGAGGCGCCGACCGTCCACTCGGTGCCGATCGGCTCGGCCTGGAACTGCTTGCGCATCCGCTCGTTGTGCTCGAACCCGCCGCTGCCGATCAGCACGCCGCGGCGGGCCCGGAACAGCGTCTCCGTCCCGTCGACCAGCGCGACCACCCCGGCCACCCGGCCGCCCTCCACGTGCAGGTCGGCCAGCGGGGTGTTCAGCAGGACCGGCACGCCGGCGGCGAGCAGGCCGGCCCGCAACCCGCCGGCGAGCGCCTGCCCCATGGTGATCGGGTTCTGGCCGCGGGCGGCGAGCTGGAGGTAGCGCAGCACCATCTCGCTCGCGACAGCGACGCCGCGCGGGTGCCGGGCGATCAGGGCGAGCCACCGGTAGTCGACGTCGTAGACCACGGTGCCGGCCGGGGTCGGGATGTAGGCCGGGTTCAGGTGGGCCAGCTCGTCGCCGAGGACGTTGGCGTCGAGGGCCTCCGGCTCGATCGAGCGGCCGCCCGGCATCCCGCCGGCGAGCTCCGGGTAGTAGTCGGGGTATCCCTCCATCCAGCGGAACCGCAGCGGCGACCAGCGCTGGAGGAACGCGATCGCCCGCGGGCCGGCGGTGAGGAACGCCCGCCGCCGGGCCGCCGGGACCTCGGGGCCGACGACCGCCGCCAGGTAGGTGTCGGCCTTCGCGAACGTGTCGGGCACCCCGGCCGCGAGCACGACGTCGTTGTTCGGCACCCAGATGCCGGCCCCGGACCGGGCCGCCGAGCCGCCGAAGACCGGGGCCTTCTCCAGAACGACGGTGCGGAGTCCACTGCGGGCGGCGGTGAGCGCGGCGGTCATGCCGGCCGCGCCGGCGCCGGCCACGACCACGTCGAACTCCGGCATGGGTCTCCCCCGTCCAGTCCGCAATAACTAGAACAGGTTATAGCAGTGTGAGATGATTCACTAGCGCTCCGGCGTGCGGACGGCGTGCTCGTTGGTAGAACCTGATACTGCCGACGCCCCCCGGAGGAGACGACGTGACCGATATCCTCGCCCGGCGTGCAGCGATCGCCGACCTGGGTGACGCGCTCCGGGAGCTGATCGAGCACGCGACCTCGACCGAGGCCTCCACCGAGGACCTGATCCTGGCCGCCGGCCTGATCCGGCAGGCGGCCGCGCCGCTCGGCGAGCGGACCCGCGGGCGCAGCCGGCTGTCCACCGCCGACGACCTGCGCGGCGGGGTCCGGATGTACAACCCGGTGATCGGCCGCGGCAGCGCCCTGGCCCCGCCGGTCGAGATCGAGAGCGCCGGCGGCGTCGCGGTCGGCACCTGCACCCTCGGCCTCGCCTACGAGGGCCCGCCGATGTACGCGCACGGCGGCGTCAGCGCGATGCTCCTCGATCAGATGCTCGGTCACGCCGTGACGAGCTCGGGCAACCCCGGGATGACCGTGCGGCTGGACACCTCGTACGCGAAGCCCGTGCCTCTGAAGACGGCCCTGCGCCTGACCGCCCGGGTCTCCGCCGTCGACGGCCGCCGGGTGACCGCGACGGGCGCGATCGCCACCGCCGAGCACCCCGACGAGGCGCTGGTCACCGCGACCGGGCTGTTCGTGGCGCTGCGGGCCGAGCAGGCGCGGGAGTTGTTCGGAGCACTCCTATGAAAAGCCGCGCAGCGCCGCCTCCACCGTGTAGGCGGCCGCCTCCGCAGAGGTCAGCTGCGGCCGGTCGGGGGTGACGGCGGCGCCCGGGCCGACGTTGCGGTACTCGGCGAACCGGGCCTCCTCCCACGGCCAGGCGCCGAAGTCGGTCCACGGTGCGGCCGGGATGTGCGCCCCGATCCACGAGTTCCGGATGATCGTCTGGCCGATCGCCTCGGGGTCGTTGCTCGGATGCCAGGGGCGGCCCAGGAAGACGGCGCCGGCCGGGACGGCCGCGTCCGCGGTGAAGCGCGAGCGGTGGAAGAGCAGGCCGTAGGGGTTGGCGCGGTCGGTGCTCGGCGCCGTCACGTAGCCGGCCGGGGTGCTGTTCCGGTTCAGCGAGTGGATGTGGCAGCGGTCGAAGACGGCGGTGGCCCGGCCGAAGATGAAGTCGACGTCGCCCTCCACGTAGCAGTCCCGGAAATATGCCCTGGCGACCACGCCGGCGGCGGAGCTGTTCACGTAGAGCGTGTCCTGGTTGCCGAGGAAGCGGACGCGGTCGAAGACGAGCCGGTCGGCGCGGGTCAGCACGGCCACCGCCTGCCGGTTGGTGATCTCCGGGTGGGCGGCCTCGTCGAAGAGGTTCGCGAAGGTGAGGTTCACGGCGCGCAGGCCGGCGCCGTCCACGGTGACCGAGGCGCTGCCCGAGGTGCCCCAGGTGCCGCCGTCCGGTTTCGGGGTGCCGTTGGCCCTGTCATCGGCGATCACCACGTCGGCCGGGGAGCGCCCGAGGCCGCGGAGCTCGATCGACGGCCTGCTCGCCGGGATGATCAATTGCCCGGGGTACGTGCCGGGGCGCACCCGGACGAGCGCCGGTTCGCCGGCCGGCACCGCGTCGATCGCGGCCTGCACGGTGGTGTGGTCGCCACTGCCGTCCGCCGCGACAGTGGTCGTCCATCGGCGGGGCATCGGCAATGCCACCGCCGCGGGAAGAGCCAGGAACGTCCGTCTGCGCATACCGTCCTCCACAAGCGGGAGCGAGCACGGTAGGACTGCAAACGAATTCATGTCAATGGATGCGCTCCTCGATCATCTTCTGCACCTCGCCGAGCAGCGTCCGCGAGTCGAACGGCTTGTGGATCAGCGGGGCGTCCGGCGGCATGGCCTGACCGCCCGGCGCCGGCCCGCTGGTGTAGCCGGACATGAAGAGCACCGGCAGATCGGGCCGCTCGCGCCGCAGCTCGGCGGCGAGCTGGGTGCCCGACATCCCCGGCATGATCACGTCGCTGAGCAGCATGTCGAACCGCAGGTCCTCCTCGCGGCACATCCGCAGGGCCTCGTGCGGGTTGGGGGCGGCGGCCACCTCGTACCCGGCCTTGCGCAGCAGCCGGCAGACGATGTCCCGGACCGCCTCCTCGTCCTCCACCACGAAGACCTTCAGGCCCCGGCCCGGCTTCGCCGGCTTCGGCGGGGCGGCCGGCGACTCGGGCGGCGCGGCCGGCTCGGCGCCGGCCGGGAGCCGGACCCGCAGCGTGGTGCCCCGGCCCGGCTCCGACTCCAGGCTGATCGAGCCGCCCGCGTCGGTGACCACCCCGTACGCGGTGGCCAGGCCCAGTCCGGTGCCGCTGCCCCGGCCGCGGGTCGTGAAGAACGGCTCGAACGCCCGGGCCATCACCTCCGGGGTCATCCCGCAGCCGGTGTCGATCACCGAGAGGCAGACCCGGTCCTTCTCCAGAGCGGTGCGGATCGTCAGCCGGCCGCCGTCCGGCATCGCGGCCCGGGAGTTCAGCGCCGCGTTCATCAGCACCTGCTCCAGCTTGCTGCGGTCCATCACGACCGGGGGCAGGCCGGGCGCCAGGTCGGTGCCGAACTCGATGTCCTCGCCGAGGGTGCGGCCGAGCAGCCGCTGCATGTCCGCGGCGACCGCGTTCAGGTCGATCACCTCCGGCCGGGACGGCTCGGAGCGGCTGAAGATCAGCAGCTGGCGGGTGAGCGCGCTGCCCCGGTTCGCGGCGTGCTTGATGCCGGTCGCGTCGGCGTGGCCGGGATGATCCTCGCCGAGCTCGTCGGCGAGCATGTCGGCGTATCCGGAGATGACCGCGAGGAGGTTGTTGAAGTCGTGCGCGATGCCGCCGGCCAGCTGCCCCAGCGAGTCGAGCCGTTCCGCCTGGCGCAGCTGCTGCTCCAGCTCGGTGCGCTCCTTCTCGGCGGCGATCCGCTCGGTCACGTCGCGCAGGATGCCCTCGACCGCCACGATCCGGCCGTCGTCGTCGGTGACCGTGCTGGCCCGCTGCTCGACGAAGACGATCTCCTGGTCGGCGCGGCGCAGCCGGAACGTGATGGTGCCGGTCCGCCGCGCCTGCCAGGACTGCTGGAAGAGCGGCCGGTCCTCGGGGAGCACGCAGTCGAGGATGAGACCCGGCTCGGCGTAGAACTCCTCGGCCCGGCGCCCGGTGATCGACTCGACGGCCCGGCTCAGGTACTCCATGCCCGGATCGGGGTCGGTCCGATAGCGGAAGATGATGTCCTGCGCGTGCTCGGCCAGCAGGCGGAACCGTTCCTCGCTGTCGCGCAGCGCCGCCTCGGCCAGGGTGCGCTTGGTGATGTCGGTGGAGATGCCGGCCACCGCGTACGCATGGCCGTTCTCGTCGATGAGCGGGAACTTGACGGTGATGTACCAGCGCGACGTCCCGTCCTCGCCGGGCGCCTCCTCCTCCATCTGCACCGGCACCCCACCGGCGAGCGCCTCGAGGTCGTTCTGCCGGAAGGCGTCGGCGATGTCGCGGGGGAACAGGTCGTGGTCGGTGAGCCCGACGATGTCCTCGCGACGCAGGTTGAAGAGACGCTCGTACTCGCGGTTGACCAGCAGGTACCGTCCGTCGGCGCCACGCATGTAGATCACCGCTGACGTGTGGTCGATCAGCGCCATGAGCTGGTCGCGACCGATCTCGGCCAGCGGCGACCTCGTCCCTGGCATCACCACGCCCCCGTCAACCGGCCAGCTCCACCACCACGCGGCGGGTCGCTCCCCCAGCGGACCGTACCTCCGCGAAGGGACCGGATTCCCGGTTTTCGGCGGTTATCACCGGCCGGAGGGGTGCGAGGACGTGATTCTGCCGGGCCCGGGTGAGCCGCTCCAGGAACGTCTCCGTCATGCCCGTCGTGCCGGCCCGGTTGGACACCAGCTCCCGGTCGCCGAGCCCGGCCGCGTCGCGGGCCCGCTGCGGCTTGAACAGGAACTTCTTGCTCAGCATGAGGTGGGCGCCGGCCGCCCGGGCGTGCATCTGGAGCAGCCGGTACCAGTCGATCAGGGCCGGGTGGTGCGCGAGGTGCCGGCGCAGGTCGCCGTCGTCGCCGAGGCGCAGCTCGTGCGGGTCGGTGCCGATCGCGGCGAGCACCCGCTCGGGCAGCGTCGGCATCGACATGAGCGTGTCCAGCTCGCGCCGCTCGGCGTCGAGCAGCGCCGGGAAGAGCCGCCGGGCCTGCCGGTCGTAGTCGTCGACGGCGATGCCGAGCAGGAAGTCCCGCTTCAGCGCCTCCGGGTCGAGCGCCCCGCTCGGCGGGATGTCGTCGAGCGTCCAGTGCGCCGCGAACTGCCGGAACACGTCCATGAAGTGCTCGGCCGGCATGGCCTGCTCGGGCGGCAGCGACGCGAAGTCGACCATGAGCCGGCGCAGCGCGTCGAGCAGCACGGTGGCGATCCGCACCCGGTGCCGGGCGTCCTCGCAGATCAGGCTCGCGTCCTCCCGGGTCAGCGGGCAGAGCAGCTCGTTGACCGCGAGCTCGACCGCCTCGCCCTGCTTGACCAGCAGGAAGAAGCGCTCCTCCCCGGCCGTGCCGGTGTAGCTGCGGATCCGGCCGTCCTCGAAGACGCCGGGCAGCTCGGCGAGCACCTCGTCGCCGAGCAGCACCCGGATCCGGCCGACGTTCCAGCGCACCAGCGAGGCGAAGCTGTCCCGGTCGTAGTGGCCGGTGCCGGTGTGCTCGGCCAGCGCCGCGAAGTAGGCGCGGAACGGGAACCGCTCGGCGCCCGCGGTCAGGCCCTCGAAGGCCAGCTCGGGGTGCTTCACCCCGCCCGGCGCGTGCTCCTGGTAGTGCCGGGCCACCGAGGCGCCGACGAATCCCAGGTTCACCACGAGCCGCTGCGCCTGGAGAGGGGTCAGCTGGGCCACTTCCGGGAGGTGGTTCAGGACGTGCTCCTCGAGCTCGGCGTGCAGCAACTCGGTCGGGGCGTCCTCCTGCAGGATCATGCGGTTCAGGCGGGGAAGTTCGTGCAGCACCCAGTCGCCGATCTGTTCCGGACCCATGCCTTCTTGATCGGCGGTGCGCCATCGAGAATGAACCGCGCATTTCACCCCCATTGAAAAACCGGATTTGTACGCAGGAAAGCGGCCATTGACAGGTGTGGATAGCGTCGGCGGGATGACTGAGCAGATGACCCGCCGAACGCTCATCCGAGCGACCGCCGCAGGCGTGGCCGCACCGGCCCTGATCAGCACTCCCGCCGCCGCCCGGACCCGGGTGCCGTCGCCGATCCGCGAGCTCGAGGACTTCATCGAGGCCGCCATGGAGACCTACGCCGTGCCCGGCGTGAGCCTCGGCGTCTGGTACCGCGGACGCGAGTACGTGCGCGGCTTCGGTGTGACGAGCGTCACCGGCGGTACGCCCGTCGACGGCGACCACACCGTCTTCCGGGTCGCCTCCACCACGAAGACGTTCACCGGCACCGCGGTGATGCGCCTCGTGGAGCGCGGGAGGATCGACCTGGATCGTACGGTCCGCAGCTACCTGCCCGATTTCCGCACCGCCGACCCGGCCGCCTCGGCGCGGGTCACCGTCCGGCAGGCCCTGAACCACAGCGCCGGCTGGCTCGGCGACTACTTCCTCGACACCGGCAGCGACGACGCGGCCCTCGCCCGCTACGTGGACGACATGGACCGGGTTCCCCAGCTCACCCGGCCGGGCCGGCTGTTCTCCTACAACAACGCCGCCCTCTCGGTGACCGGCCGGCTCCTCGAGGTGGTCACCGGGAAGACCTACGAACAGGCCATCGGCGATCTCCTGCTGCGGCCCGTGTCACTCCGGCGGTCCGGCTTCGACATCACCCGCATCGCAGGCGCGCGGATGGCCGTACCCCATGTCTTCGATCCTGAAGGGAATCTCGTGCCGGACCCGGCGCGCTGGTACGTGCCCCGCAGCCTGCACCCCGCCGGCGGCCTCATCTCGAGCGCGCGGGACCAGATCCGATGGGCGCGGTTCCAGCTCGGCGACGGCGACGGGGTGATCTCCCGGCGGTCGCTGCGGCTGATGCGGTCGCGTCCGGGACCGGGCGGGACGCTCTTCGTCGAACTCGACGGCGCCGGGGTGACCTGGATGATCCGGCCGACCGCCGAGGGCCCGAAGGTGGTGCAGCACGGCGGCGACTGGGACGGGCAGCACTCCGGGTTCCTGATGGTCCCGGAGCGGGACTTCGCGCTGACCGTCATGACGAACTCGGACACCGGGCCGGCGCTGCTCGACGAGCTGTTCGTCGGGGACTGGGCGCTCAGCCGGTTCGCCGGCCTGCACAACCTGCCGGCCGTGGTGCGGCCGGTGGACACCACCGCGTACGAGGGCGACTACACGCTCCAGCAGATCGGCTTCGACGGTGAGCTGGTCGAGGCCTCGCTCACGCTGCGCGGCGACCGGGGTGGGCTGATCGCCGGCTCCGAAGGGGTGGACGTGCTGCGGCTCGGGCTCTACCGGCGCGACTACGCGGTGGTGCAGCAGCCGGACGGGACCGCCACGCCGGCCCGGGTCAGCTTCGAGCGCGGAGCGGACGGCTCGGTCGAGTGGCTCCGCTACGGCGGCCGGCTGCTGCGGCGTTCCGCTGCCGGTGCGCTGCGGGCCGCCGCGCGGAAGCCGTTCACGCTGCGGATGCCCATCTAATTGGTCCCGGGAGGCCGGCGGCGGCTGCGCTCAGCTCGCGCCGGCGGCTTCCCACCCCCCGGCCGCGCTCAGCTGGCGCCGTCGGCTTCCTGGCGGCGCTCTCAGCTGGCTCCGTCGGCTTGGCGGCGCTCTCAGCTGGCTCCGTCGGCTTGGCGGCGCTTGAGGCGGCGCTGCTCGATGCGGCGCCAGCGGTCGTAGACCTCGGCCGCGGCCTCCTCCGGCTCGGGCGCCCGGCCCGCCTTCCACTGCCGGGGCAGGAAGGACTCGGCGCCCAGCCACAGCAGCTCGCTCATCGGAACCGTGCCGCCGTGCAGCCGCATCAGCTCGGCCGCGACCGTGGCGGCGTGCTCGCTGCGCCGCCACATCTCCACCGTCGAGCTGCCGTTGGCGAGTTCGTCGCGATCGTCCGGGTGCAGTTCCATAGAGCCCTCCGCCGTGGTCCGTCCGGCGCGAAACCGCAGGTCAGCACGCCGGGAGCGGAAAGAATCCGCTCCCGTGCGGCCCGGTGTCAAGCTCCTCCCGCTTCTCTACTGACGAAGATCACGGACAAACGCCTCATTGAGCTCGTCGTCGGTGATCCCCCGAGCCTTGAACCCGGTGGTGCCCGAATCGAGCAGCTCGCGGGCGGCGTCGCGCAGGGCGCCGTACGCGACCCAGGCCAGCCCACCGCCGAGCGAGACCCGCCGCACGCCGAGCCCGGCCAGCTCGGGCACGCTCAGGCCACCGGCCAGCGCCAGGACGTTGACCGGGGCGTCGACCGACCCGACGACGCGGGCGATGTCGGCGCCCTCCCGCAGGCCGGGTGCGTAGACCACGTCGGCGCCGGCCTGCCGGTAGGCCCGGAGGCGGGCGATCGTGTCGTCCAGGTCGGTGTTGCCGTACAGGTGGTTCTCGGCGCGGGCCGTCAGCACGATGCCGTGCCTTTCAGCCGCCCGCGCGGCCGCCTCCACCCGCTCCGCCGCGACCTCGAGCGTCTCCACCCGATCCGCCGCCGGGTCGTAGTCCTCGATCGAGATGCCGGCCGCGCCCGCCTCGGCGAGCAGGTCGATCGTCTCGGCGATACCGTCCGCCGTCTCGGCGAAGCAGCGCTCGGCGTCGACGTTCACCGGGATCGTCACCGCCGCCGTGAGCGCCCGCACGTGCGCCAGCAGCTCGTCCCGCGTCACCTGCTGGTCGAGTTTGCCGAGCGAGGCGGCCAGGCCGGAGGAGGTGGTGGCGAGCGCCGGGAAGCCCCAGCTCTCCAGCAGCCGGCCGGAGCCGGTGTCCCACGGGTTCGGCAGGATGAAGGTGCCCGACTCGTGCAGGTCGCGGAAGCGTTCGCGAACGTTCGTCATGGCGTCCACGTTAGGCTCCGGGGCGTGTCGTCCCCCGCCCCATCCCCCGGCTCGTCCCCCGCTTCATCCCGCACCTCGTCCCCCACCTCGTCCCCCACCTCGTCCCCAGCCTCATCCCGCAGCTCGTCCCCCGCCTCGTCCCTCAGCGAGCTCACCGCGCTGGTCCGGGCGTTCGCCCGGGATCGCGACTGGGAGCAGTTCCACACCCCGAAGAACCTGAGCATGGCGCTAGCCGGGGAGGCCGGCGAGCTGCTGGCCGAATTCCAGTGGCTCACGCCGGAGCAGTCGGCGGCGGTCATGGACGACCCTGAACTGGGCCCGCGCGTCCGGGCCGAGCTGGGCGACGTGATGATCTACCTGGTGCGGCTGGCGGACACCCTCGGCATCGATCTGATCGACGCCGCGACCGACAAGCTGGCCGAGGCAGGCCGGCGGTACACCGTGGAGGCCGCCCGCAGCTCGGCCGGAAAGCGCTAGCCCTCACCGCCACCCAAGCCCGCGCACCCTCACACCCCTCACCGCCCCAACCTCGCCCTCGCCCGCCGCCCCACCTCTCACCGCCACCCGACCTGATCCTCGCCGCCCGACCTTGCCCGCCGCCCGCCCTCTCACTGCCGCGATCTTGAACGCCCCACCACCGTTCTCGGTGACCGATCGTCCAAGATCGCCACAGAGAGGGGCGGCGCGGCGGAACAGGACCAGCGGGCGGCACGGCGAGAGCAACGGCAGCGAGGGCACGGCACAGCGGCAAGACTGCGCGATCTTGGACGTCTCGCCACCGCTTCCGCGATCTTGAACGCCTCACCACCGTTCTCGGTGACCGATCGTCCAAGATCGCCACAGAGAGGGGCGGCGCGGCGCGGCAGGACGGGACCAGCGGGCGGCGCGGCGAGAGCAGCGGCAGCGAGGGCACGGCACAGCGGCAAGACTGCGCGATCTTGGACGTCTCGCCACCACCGTTTCCGCGATCTTGGACGTCGCGCCACCGCTTTCGGTGGCCAAGCGTTCAAGATCGCGGAAGGTGAGGCGACGGTGACGGCGACGGGAGCGGGGGCGGCGGCGGGAGCGGGGGGGGTTAGTAGACGTCTCGTAGGTAGCGCTTTTCTGTGGCGAGCTGCTTCGTGTATGCGGTCGCCTGCTCGGGAGAGAGGCGGCCGTGGGTGGTCGCTATGTCGTGGAGGGCCTGGTCGACGTCGCGGGCCATGCGGCTCGCGTCGCCGCAGACGTATAGATGCGCGCCTTCCTGGAGCCACGTCCACAATGCGGTGCCCTGTTCGCGCATGCGGTCCTGGACGTAGATCTTCGTGCGCTGGTCGCGGGAGAAGGCCAGGTCCAGACGGGAGAGTGTGCCGGCCGATCGCAGCGCGGTCAGCTCCTCCTCGTAATAGAAGTCGGTGGCCCGGCGCTGCTCGCCGAAGAACAGCCAGTTCCGCCCGGTGGCGCCGATGGCCTGCCGTTCCTCCAGGAAGCCGAGGAAAGGGGCCACGCCCGTTCCGGGACCAACCATGATCATGGGTACGGAGGGATCGGCGGGCGGCCGGAAATGCGGGGCCCGCTGGACGAAGAGCGGGATCTCGGCGCCGTCCGCGGAGTCCGCCAGGTGGGTCGAGCAGACGCCCTTGCGCTGACCGTAACGGACCACCGAGACGGTGAGGCTGACCCGGTCCGGGGCGGTGAGCGGGGTCGAGCTGATCGAATACAGTCGTGGCTGGAGGCGCTTCAGGACGCCGAGCCACTCCTCGGCGGAGGCGCGGACCGGGTGTTCGGCGAGCAGGTCGGCGGCCTGCCTGCCCCAGGTCCACTTCGCCAGCTCGCCCTTGTTGTCCGGGCGGAGCAGGGTCCTCAGGTGGCTCGCGCCGGACCGGTCGGCCACGAACCGCAGCAGGTCGGTGGTGATCCGGGTGATGTCGAGGTGCCGCGACAGAGCCTCCCGCAGCGGCATCTCCCCGGACTTGTCGAGCAGCACCTCCGCGGACGGCGACAACCCGGTCAGCGCCAGCCACTCGGTGACCAGTTCCGGGCAGTTGAGCGGCCACACGCCGAGCGCGTCCCCGGCCTGGTAGTCCAGCCGGCCCTCGGTCGCGAACGTGAACCGGCGCACCTCCTTGGCCGATCCGGGGAGGCTGAGCAGGCGATTCCCGGTGAGCGTGGAGGTGAGCGGCCGGGACCGGGTCGGCATCGGACGCGGCGGGGCGGTCAGCGCCGCCACGACCGATTCCAGCCAGCCGGTAGCGGTGGCCTCGAAGTCCGGCTCGCAGTCGGCGCGGGGCGCCAGGCGGACCGCGCCCAGTTCGGCGAGCCGTTCGTCGAGACGGCGGCCGTGCCCGCAGAAGTCGTCGTAGCTGGAATCGCCGAAGGCGAGCACCGCATAGCGCCGGCCGTCCAATCGGGGCGCGGTGTCGTCGCTGAGGGACTGCCAGAACGCCGTGCCGTTGTCGGGCGCGTCCCCGTCGCCGAAAGTGCTCGTCACCAGCAGCAGATCGGCGCCCGGTTCGAGCAGTTCCGCGGCGGCCGAATCCATTCCGAGAACGCTGATCCGCCGCCCGGTCGCCGACAGCCGGCCGGCCAATTCCCGCGCGAACTCCTCGGCGTTCCCGGTCTGCGACGCCCACAGGATCTGCAGGCTTCCCCCGGCCGGTTTCTCCGATTCGAGAACCGTTTCGGGTACGGCCGAGGCACCCGCCATCAGACCGTTCACCCACATCGCGGTTCCCCGGTCGAACGGCGCGCCGGCCGGCAGCACCGGCGGCCCGGCGAGTCCCCGCGGGACACCGGCCAGGAATCCGGCGAGATAGTGGCGCTGGTCCTCGGTGAGCGCGGGCGGAGTGGGGTCGAGCCCGAGCATCGCATGGAGCCCGGTCCCGGCCGGTGCGAGAGCGGAGGCGGCCGGCGCCGGAGCGGCGGGGGCCGGCTCGGCCACCTTCGTGAGCGCGACCGCGCAGACCTTGAGCTCCGGCTGGAACGAGATCGGGTCGACCGCGTCGCTGGTCACCGCGTTGACGCTGACGTACTCGCCGAACAGGTCGTTCCAGTGCATCGGCGCGAAGCAGGACCCGGGCGCGACCCGGTCGGTCAGCACCGCGGGCAGCACGGCCCTCCCCCGCCGCGACGCAATCTCCACCTGGTCGCCGGCGGCGATCCCGAGCGGGAGGGCGTCGTCCGGGTGGATCTCCACGAACGGGGCCGGGTTGAGCCGGTTGAGCTTGGCGATCTTCCCGGTCTTGGTCATGGTGTGCCACTGGTGCTGGAGGCGGCCGGTGTTCAGCACGATCGGGTAGTCGTCGTCGGGCATCTCGGCCGGGTCGAGGTGCGGCCGGCAGTGGAAGACGGCGCGGCCGTCCGGGGTGGCGAACCGCAGGCCGCGGTCCGGATCGAGGTAGCGGATCGGGTTGCGGGACGGCCCGCCCGGCGAGGCCGGCCACTGCACCGGGCCCTCGGCGAGCCGATCGTAGGTCACCCCTCGCAGGTCGTACCCGGTCTGGGGGTTGTGGAATTGCTTGATCTCCTCGAGGATCTCGGCGGCGCTCGAGTAGGCGAACGCGGCGGCGTAACCCATCTCGGCCGCGACACCGGCGATCAGCTGCCAGTCCGGCAGGGCGTCGCCGGGCGGCTCGGCGACCGGGTGCACGAGGGCGAGCGAGCGCTCCGAATTGATCATGATGCCGTCGGTCTCGGACCACATGGCCGCCGGCAGCGCGATGTCGGCATAGGCGTTCGTCTCGGTCTCGGCGAACGCGTCCTGGGTGACGACCAGCTCCGCCTTTTCCAACCCCGCGATCACCGTACGCCGGTTCCCGACCGAGGCGACGGGGTTGGTGCAGACGATCCAGCAGGCCTTGATCCGGCCGTCGGCCATCTGCTCGAACATGTCGATCGTGCCCTTGCCGACGTCGGTCCGGAGGGTGCCGGACGGCACGCCCCAGATCCGCTCGGTGGTCTCGCGGTCGGCCGGGACCAGCACGGATCGCTGCCCGGGCAGGCCGGGACCCATGTAGCCCATCTCCCGGCCGCCCATCGCGTTCGGCTGGCCGGTGAGCGAGAAGGGGCCTGCGCCCTTCCGGCAGATCGCTCCGGTGGCGAGATGCAGGTTGACCAGGGCGTTCGTGTTCCAGGTGCCGTGGGTGCTCTGGTTCAGGCCCATGGTCCAGAGGCTCACCCACGTGTCGCCGGCCGCCCCGATCCACTCGGCTGCCGTGCGGATGTCCTCCTCCGGGATGCCGGTGAGCTCCGCGACCCGGTCGGGTGGGTAGTCGGCGAGGAACTCCGGCATGGCGTCCCAGCCGGTCGTGTGGGCGTCGATGAAATCCCGATTCTCGGGGATCAGATGAAGCAAACCGTTCAGGAGTGCGAGATCGGTGCCTGGTCGGATCTGGAGGTACAGGTCGGCCTTGTCGGCCGTGGCCGTCCTTCTCGGGTCGACGACGATCAGCTTCGCGCCGGCCTTGACGCGCTCCATCATGCGCAGGAAGAGGATCGGGTGGCAGTCCGCCATGTTCGAGCCGATCACCAGGAAGACGTCGGCGTGGTCGAGGTCGTCGTACGAACCGGGCGGCCCGTCCGAACCGAGCGACAACTTGTATCCGGTGCCGGCGCTCGCCATGCACAGACGCGAGTTCGACTCGATGTTGTTCGTACCGATGAAGCCCTTGACCAGTTTGTTCGCGAGGTACTGCGCCTCCAGGGTCATCTGACCGGAGACGTACATGGCGAACGCGTCCGGGCCGTGCTCGTCGATGATCGCCCGCAGCCGCTGCGCGGTCTCGGTGATCGCCGCGTCGACGCCGATGCGCTGCGGGGTGGCGCCGCGGCGCGGCCGGAGCAGCCCGGTGTCCAGCCGGCCCGGCGCGGCCAGGAGCTCGGCGCCGGTGGCGCCCTTCGTGCAGAGGCGGCCGGCGTTCGCGGGGTGGTCCCGGTCGCCCTTCACGCTGATGACCTTGCGGCCGTCGATCTCCAGGACGATGCCGCAGCCGACCCCGCAGTACCCGCAGACGGTCCTCACCTGAGCAGGCACGCGCGTTCCCCCTTCGAAAGGCCGGCATCGACCAAGGTAGGGAGCCGCGGTTTCAGAGTGCCGTCGGAACTGTGCGACGCTGATTACCCCGACATCACTACGTCGTTGATCGCGTTGTGAGCCGGAGCGGCCAGGCCGGGCGGGAACGGTCCACGGACGAGGAACGGCCCGCGTCGTCCCGGAGGGGGCGACGCGGGCCGTCACGACGAGGGAGGGGTCAGCCTTCGGCGCGGTGGCTGCCCGCCGTGGCCGGCTTGCCGTCGCCGTCCAGGTCGTCGTGGGTGCCGCCGGACCGGGCCGGGGCGCCGGACGCCGCGGCGTTGCCGCGCAGCGTGAGGAAGATGCCGGCGACGGCCAGGATCAGGCCGAGGATGCCGAGGCCGAGCGGGCCCCAGAAGCCGACGAGCTGGAGCTTCTGCCGGTTGTCCTCGACCGTCGCGACCGAGCGGTTGACCGAGTCCTCGGTGTAGGTGAAGTCCGCGTCGAGCAGCGTCACCTCCTGGCCGTTGTTGCCGCGCAGGACCTTGTTCTGCTCCTCGGAGACCCGGAGGAACTGGCCGGTGACCGGCTCCACCCAGACCGTACGGGTGTTGTTGTAGACGACCTCGGCCGTGGTGGCGGTGTCGTCGAGCAGCTGGTCCACGAGCAGGCTCAGCTGGGTCGGGTCGAGCTGCTGGCGGCCGTCGACGATCTGCTGCTGGAACTGGTAGGTCTCCAGCCCGCCGATCTCCTCGGTCTTCACGAACTCGGCCGGCTTCGCCTCCCGGATGTCCCGGTCGAAGATCGGGTAGGCCTTCTTCTCGGTCCCGAACGGGAACTTGTACATGTGGCCGGTGTAGTCGATCTTCTCCTGGTTGCCGGTGTCCAGCCACGCGCCGTCCCACGGCACCGCCGCCGCGGTCTCCCGGTCGACCGCGAGCCGGGTGCTGTACGCGCTGACCCGCTCGCTGTTCAGGGTCGTGTTCACGACGTCCTGGCCGGCCAGCCAGACGATCGCGGTGCCGTCGAGGTCGCCCTCGAGGTTCGCGGTCTCCTTGGCGTCCGGCTGCACCGTCACCGTCGAGCGGAGGGTGCCCTGATTGATCTTGGCCGCGCCGTTGGTGACCTGAAGGAAGGTCGCGTTCTGCGCCTCGGCTACCGACTGGGTCGGTTCCATGTCGTACGGGATCTGCGCTGCTCTGGGCGCCACCACGAAAGCAAGACCGGCGGCGAAGACTATGGCCAGGACTCCGAGACCAAACAGCGCGGTGCCGAGGACGCGGGACCTCATTGTGCCTCCACGAGGTAAAAAGCGGGTTTCGGCAGGCGTTTCTGCTTGCCGGATTGCGGAAGGTTACTACTGAGTCACATCGGTGCGCGAGACCCCGGCCAGATCTTCCTGACGGTCAGCGAATTCCGGTTCCCCGGTGCGCCGCAGGACAACGGTGAAGTTCCATGTGGCCAGCTCCCGCAGCACGGGGACGCGGGCCACCCACTGCGCCCAGCTCGGGTGGTACCGCGGCAGCACATCGACCACCGTCACCTCGCCGGCCCGGCGGGCCTTGCGCGCCCAGCGCATGGTCCGGGCCGCGCTGATCGGGAACAGGCTCTCCATATAGCGGTTCTTCGGCTCCTTGCCGAACTTCCGGACATAGCGGCGCCGGGCCCGCTCGCCGCCGAGCAGGTGCCACGGCCCGGTCTCGTGCCCGCCGTGCGGCGACAGCCAGGGCGTGTACGACACGTACACGGTCCCGCCCGGCCTGGTGACCCGCACCAGCTCGTCGAGCAGCGCCTCCGGGTCGGACACGTGCTCGAGCACGTTGGACGAGTAGGCGACGTCCACCGAGCCGGTACGCACCGGCAGCGCCGTGCCACTCCCCCGGATCATGCCGCCCACCTCGGCGCCGGCCGCCGCGAAGTCGCCGACGGCCGGGTCCAGCCCGACGTACGCGGCGCCGGCCTTGCGGAACTCCGACGAGAAGTAGCCGGGGCCGCCGCCGACGTCGAGCACCACGGCGCCGTCCAGGTCGGCGTAGGAGCGCAGCTGGCGTACCGAGTCGACGGCCAGCTCCGAGTAGAACCGGTCGGGATCGGTCTGCTCGACCCGGAACGCCTGGAACAGGGCGACCGACCGGCCCAGCGTGGCCCTGTGCGGATCCACCGTCATCTCCTCGTCGACCGGCGCCGGATCGGGGTCCCGCCGGCTCGAAGTGGGTGCGGCCGTCGCCGCGACGGCGCAGATGGCGGCCAGCATCGCGAGCTGGACCGCGGCATCGTACGCCCAGGCCTGCCCGTGCCCGCTCAGCCGCCCGGCCACCGCGACGGCCAGGCCCGCGAAGGCCGCGCCGAAGGCGACCCAGGGCAGCAGCCGCGGCCAGATCTGCCGGCCGATCAGGCCGCAGAGCAGGAACACGGCGCCGGCCGCACCCCCGATCGCGACGGCGAGGACCATCAGCGGCGCGAGCATCCACCACTCGCCGCCGGGAACCGCGCGGTAGACGCGGGCGAGCGGGCGGGTGACCGGCACGGCCCGGCGGCGTGCCGGGGCGAGCGCGAACAGCAGCACCACGAGGACGCACGCGGCGCCGGCCGCGAGACCGGTCCGGTACGGGTCGTCCGGCGTGAACCGCAGGGTCACCGCGCCCCCGGCGCCGGCCGGGACCACGAACGCCTGCTGCCAGCCGTCCACCCGGACCGCCCGCAGCTCCCGGCCGTCCAGGGTGGCGGTCCAGCCGGCGTTGCGGTTCTCGGCGACGACGAGCAGCGACTCGGCGCCCGCGCCGACGGTGACCTGCCGGTCGGTGGCGTCCCACTTCTCGACCGCGACGGTCCGCCGGGTGACGGCCGGGGCGGCCGTGAAGCCGTCCCCGACCAGGGCGGCCGACTCGATCAGATAGGACGGCGAGGGCTGCGTGAACAGCCGGTGCTCACCGGCCGTGAGCTGCACGTTCTGGCTCGCGAAGTCGTCGCAGACCCGGACCGGCAGCCGGCGCCCGGCGCGGACGTCGCCGAGAGTGCCGGACACCGAGGTCGGATAGGTGACCCCGTCCAGCGTGACGTCCGGCCCGGTGCCGCAGGAGGCGACCAGCTTCGTGGCGTCCGAGACCGGGGTGATCAGGTCCTTCAGCGCCGGGACCTCGACCTCGGCGACGCCGGCCGGCGCGAGCCAGTCGCCCCGGTCGTCGGCGGCCACCGTGGTGGTCCCGAGGATCGCGATCTCCAGCTTCTTCGTGGTGATCGCCTTGAATCGCACCCAGCCGTCCGCCGCGACCTCGGTGACGATCTCGGTGTCACCGGAGCGCACCAGGACCCGGGTCGGCTGCGCGGCCGTCGGGGACGTCGCGGGCACCAGCCGGAGCCTGTCGATCCTCCGGTTCGCATCCCAGGACAGCGTCAGCGTCGGCGTCGCGTCGGTGGGCTCGGCCAGCCAGGCGGTCGCCGGGTCGCCGTCCACCGCCGCGTGCGCGCCGACGGCGACGTCGCCGGTCAGCACGCTCGTCGCGGAGGCGTCCACCTTCCGGTCCAGCGGCAGGGTGCCACCGGGGCGCGGCAGGGCGGTCAGCCTCAGGTCGTAGGTGGCGTCCACCGGCGTCGCGAAGATCCGGTCCACGCCGAGCGGCTCCTCGCCGGCCCGGGCCAGGAACTGGTCGCACCGGATCGACGCGCCGGCCGCGAAGCACGAGCCCCGGTCCTGGGTGGCGCGCTCGAAGACGTACGCCGGAGCGGTGGAACCACCGAGGTCGTCCGGCACCCGCAGCGCCCGCTCGGCCCGCACACCGGGGATGCCGAGCTCCCGCAGGGCGACGCTTCCCTCGTACCCCTCCCGCAGCCCCAGAAGGGTGATCCGGACGCTGGTCGTGAGCCCGGGAAGGGTGGTGAGGGTGTGCGCGCCGGCGGTGGACGGCACCGGGCGGTCCACGATGCCCTGATCGGTCGTGATCCGGACGTAGGAGACCGGCGACGCGACCCGCAGGTCCTGCGAGAAGTCGACGGTCACCTCGGTGATCCGCTGCGCCGTCTCCAGCTGCACCTCGATCCACTGGCCGTACCCGGCCTGATAGGGGTCCGAGCGCCACGCCGTCGAGGAGTCCCCGTCCAGCGCCGCGAACGGCATGGCGGACGGGTCGGTCGAGCCGACCGAGTCGGCGAAGCTGGCGCTGCTGGACGCCTCGACGGACCGGATGCCCTGGTAGGCCGCGACGGTCTGGTGGCCGTCCGCGTCGAACGGGATCAGGTCGCTGCGGACCCGGCCCTGCCGCGTCTCCTCGTCGCCGGTGAGCGTCTGGCTGGTGTTGTCCCGGACCCGGCCGATGTTCAGCTCGCGCCGCCGCAGGCCGTCGGTGACGATCGGCCGGCCCGCCGCCTCCGCGAGCGCGAGGTCGCCGTCCTGGTCACCGGCGAGCACGGCGGGCTGGCCCGGATCGAGAAGACCCTGTTCGAGCACGCCGAGCAGCGACTCCGGCCCGCCGCTGACCACCGGGACCCCGGCCGTCGCGGTCGCCGACGCCAGCGGGACCTCACGGTCCACCTTGAAGATCTCGATCGCCGGCACCTCGACGCCGGCGTCGACCGGGCTGGCGCCGGGGCCACCGGCGCCGACCCGCGGGCCGAACTCGGCGGCGGCGCTGAGGCCGGGCGAGTTGAGGATCGCGTGACGCACCACGGTGATCGGTGGCGCGCCGGCCGCCGACCGGTCCAGGTCGTTCCGGACCAGCAGGTACGTGTAGCCGGAGCGGGCCAGGAAGTCGGCGAGCGCCGCCGAGCCCCGGCCCTGGGCCAGGACCGCCTCGACGGCGTCCATGACCCGGGTGTTGCCCTCCGAGCCGAGCGGGATCTGGTTGCGGGTCGACCACGGCGCGCCGGCCAGCGGCTGGGTCGGCTCGTCGACGGTCCGCCCCCAGGTGTTCTGCGAGAAGCCGGAGCCGGGGACGACGAGCGTGCGGTCCCGGGCGCCCTGGTCGCTGAGCCAGGTGGTGGCCTGGCTCCAGTAGGACGGGATCGAGGACCAGCCGGGGCCGGGTCGCAGCAGCAGCATCCAGGCCGGCGCGGCGGCGGCGATCACCAGTGCGGCGACCACCGGCGCGGCCGGGAGGCGGAGCCGGACCGGGATCCGGCGCCAGGACGGCGCCCGGCTCGCCAGGTACGCCAGCCCGATCGCCACCGGCAGCCGCAGGATCGGCTCGAACTTGTGCACGTTGCGCAGCGGCGCGAGCGGCCCGTCGAGCAGGTCCCGGACCAGCGGCGCGAACGGGCTGTCCAGGGTGCCGACGTAGCCGACGGTGAGCAGGGTCAGGCCGGTCAGCGCCGCGAGGACGAGGAACCGCTTCTCCGGCAGCCCGCGCAGCGAGAGCCCGACCAGGCCGAGGGCGGCCACCAGCGCGGTGAGCGCCATCAGCGCCGGGTTGTCGATCAGGGTCCAGCCGGCCGGCCACCAGGGTTCACCCTGGACGATGTAGCCGACCCACTGGTTGGTGCCGCGGACCGCCTGGAAGAGCGAGTTGACGGCGGTGGTGGTCGCCGAGGACTCGATGAAGTCGAGGAACGGCAGGCTGTACTGGCCGAACAGCAGCAGCGGGATGATCCACCACAGGGTCGCCAGCAGCACGAACCCGGACCACCAGGCGATCAGCGTGGCGAGCTGCCGGTCCCAGCGGCGGGTGACCAGCCAGAGGCCGGGCAGCACCAGGGCCATCACCACGGCGGCCGCGTTGATGCCGCCCATGAAGCAGACCGCGAACGCGGAGAGCGCGGCGGCCCGGCGCGGCGAGCCGATCCGGTTCACCGTGACCAGCGGCAGCATCACCCACGGCACCACGACGACCGGCAGCATCTCCGAGGAGAGCGGGCCGATCTCGGTGAGCATGCGCGGCGCGAGGGCGTACGCGAGGGCGCCCACCACCCGGCCGGTGTCGGTGCCGATCCGCATGGCGCGGGCCAGCAGCAGCACGCCGAAGTACGCGGCCAGGAACAGCGTCGCCGTCCAGAGCCGCTGGGTGATCCACGGCGGGATGCCGAGCAGGTCGCCGGCCGCGAAGAACGGGCCCATCGGGAACAGGTAGCCGTACGCCTGCTGCTGCAGCTCGCCCGAGGTGGACCACGGGTTCCACAGGTGCAGGGCGCGGGCCATGAACCCGATCGGGTTCTCCGCGAGGTCGAGCTTCGTGTCGAACGTGGTCTTGCCGGGCCGCTGGATGAAGGCGGCCACCACCAGCAGGAACGCGCCGAGGGCGACGAGGCCTGGACGCTTGTGGGGGCGGAGGACGGCGGTCATCGGCGGCACTCCGGTGGCAGGCAGCTGAATTCGGCGAGGGCGGTGTAGAAGATCTGTCGGATGCCGGACGGCTTGTCGGTGAGCGCGACCTGGCCGCCGGTGGCCTTCGCGATCGCGTTCAGCTCGGCCGGGTCGATCTCCGGGCCGACGCCGATGAACAGGATCGGCACCGGGCGCTTGCGGTCGTACATGTCGGCCAGCTCGGCGAGCAGCTTGGCCCGGCTCGTCCCGCTGGCGTTGTCGTCGGTGCCGTCGGTCAGGATCAGCACCATGTTGATCCGGCCGGGCGTCCAGTTCCGGGTGGCGTCCCGGTAGGCCGCGAGTGTCGTGTCGTAGAGCCCGGTCTGGCCGTTCGGCTTCGCCTTCATCCGGCCCACCGCGCTGAAGATCTCGTCGCGGCGCGGGCCGAGCGGGCCGACCGGCACGACCTCGCGGTAGTCCCGCTTGCCGACCAGGTCGGTGGAGAACTCCCAGACGCCCAGCTCGGTGGTGGGCAGCAGCAGCTTCGCGCCGTCCTGCGCCGCCTTGATCGTCGCCGACATCCGGGTGTCCGAGGAGCCCGGCACGGCCGACTCCATCGAACCGGACACGTCGAAGACGGCGAGCATCCGGGCGCTGATGTGCACGCCGCCCCACGCGTTGAGCAGGTCCTCGGCGTCCGGTTCGGAGGGCAGTGCGGCCGGCTCGTAGGTAGTGGTCCGCACCTTCGTGGCGGCCGGGACGCCGGCCGGCGCGCTGCCGTCCGGGGTGCGCAGGCCGTGCCCGGTCACCGCCTGGACGCCGTCCTTCGCGAGCAGCGCCCGCAGCAGCGTCGTCGACATGGTGCGGGCCTCGCTCTCCGCGGTCAGCACGGCGAACGGGTAGTCCGGGCCGGGCGCCGCCGCCTGCGGGTAGACCGCCACCTGACGCCGGCCGTCGGCCGCGGCCTGCAGGACCTGGTGCTCGGTGCTGACCACGGCCTCCTCGTCCTTGCCGGGCCCGGTCGGGTCGGGCACGATCTCGGTCGCGACCGAGGCGGTGTCCGGGGACAGCCGCCGCATGATCGCCGCGGTGCCGGCCGCCTTCGATCCGGCGAGCTTCCGGATGCCGACCAGCGCGCCGAAGCCGATCGGGCTGGTCGCCGGGTCGGGCAGCACCACCGGCATCGGCAGCTTCGTGGCGCCGACCAGCTTCGGCCAGGTCAGCGCGACGTCGTCCTTCGCGAGCCGGTCGGCGGACTTCTCGGCGAGCGCGAGCACGATCGGCGTGCTGGCCACCGAGACGCCCTCGGCCGGGACGGTGAACGCTCCGGTGGCCCGGGCGCGGCGCAGCCACAGCGTGGATTCGGGCAGCCAGACGTCCGGCGCGTCGGCAGCGGAGGTGGTGGTCGCGCTCGCCGGCTCGCCGCCTGCCGAGCCGCTGGCCTGAGCCGGCTCGCTCCGCTTCGCCCGGGACGACGAGGGTACGGGGGAAGCACTCGCCCCCGAGTCCGGGGCGGTCCGGGCCAGCGCCCGCAGCACGTCCGCCGACTCCCGGCCCTCGACCAGGATGTCGAGGCACTGCTGACGACCCGCGACCTGGGCCGCGATCTCCCGTACCGGCGGCACGATGCTCGGCGCCGCGGCGACCCGCAACGTGGTCCGCTCGGCGCAACCGCTCTCGTTCCGGGTCCGGTCGAGATAGGTGGCGCCGCTCCATCCCGCCAGCACCACTATCAGCGTGATGCTCAGCAAGGAGACCGGCCAGAACTCCGGGCGCGCCCGGAGGCTGCCATCGGACACCCATACCCTCCCGTTGTTACGCAGGCGTTGCGGTCTTCCGCAGGGCTGCCCTAGTGTGACGCGATCGCGAATCGTACTCGCTAGTAAGGGTGGCAGAGTAGACCATGACGCGTGTCCGTGGTGCTCACGTGCTGTTCCTGAACTGGCGGGACACCGGCCATCCCGAGGGCGGTGGGTCCGAGGTCTACCTGGAACGGGTGGCCGCCGAACTCATCGACAAAGGTAATTGCGTAACGATTCTGTGCCAGGCGTACGGAACCGCGCCTGCCGAGGAGACGAACGCCGACGGCGTCCGGATTCTACGGCGCGGCGGGCGGCACACGGTCTACCTCCGTGCCGCTCTCGTCTACCTGCTCGGCGTCCTCGGGTTCGGCCCCCTGTCCCGCCGCGGCCTCGGCCGTCCCGACGTGGTCGTGGACGTCTGCAACGGCATGCCGTTCCTCAGCCGGCTCTACGTGCGGCGCCGGCCGGTCATCGCCCTGGTGCACCACGTGCACCGGGAGCAGTGGCCGGTGGTCTTCGGCCCACGCGTCGCCCGGATCGGCTGGTGGATCGAGTCGGTGCTGGCCGTCCGCGTCTACCGCGACTGCCGGTACGTCACCGTCTCCGAGACGAGCCGCAACGAGCTGGCCGGCCTCGGCGTCGACCCCCGGCGGATCTCCATCGTGCACAACGGGACCCCGGAGGCCTGCGGCGGGCCGGTGGCGCGCACCCCGTACCCGAGTCTCGTGGTCCTCGGACGTCTGGTCCCGCACAAGCGGGTCGAGTACGCGCTGCGCGCCACCGCCCTGCTCGCCACCGAGATGCCCGACCTGCAGCTCACGGTGGCCGGTCAGGGCTGGTGGGACGAGCCGCTGCGCACGCTCGCGGACGACCTCTGCATCAACGACCGGGTGCACTTCACCGGCTTCGTCACCGAGGAGCGCAAGCACGAGCTGCTCGGCAGCTCGTGGCTGCTGCTGCAGCCCTCGCTCAAGGAGGGCTGGGGGCTCACCATCGTGGAGGCCGGCGCGCGGGGCACGCCCTCGGTCGCTTTCCGCTCCGCGGGAGGCGTCGCCGACGCGATGTCCGACGGGGAGACCGGGGTGCTGGTGGCCGACGAGTACGAGTTCTTCAAGGCGGTGCGGTCGCTACTGCTGGACGCGGGCCGCCGCACCGCGATGGGTGCCAACGCCGCGACGCACGCTCAGCGGTTCACCTGGGAGAAGGCCGGAGAAGCGTTCTCCCAGGTGATCGCGGGCCGGCTGGAAGCCGGGCAACCGGAGCTGACGGATCAGCGCGCGCCGTAGATGGCCTCTGCCGGGTTGGCGTTGTCCGTCTCGCTGGCGACGTGGTCTGCGGACGGGCTCACCGCCCCCAGAGTGGCAGCCACGCCGACCCCACCGAGGGCTCCCCCGGCCAGGGCCGCGATGAGGAACGTGGCCAACTTGACGATCATTCTTCCTCCCCGGACTCATGGTTGCGCGGACCGTACCACGATCCACGACGTACCCGCAGGAGGCAAAACCAAGCGAAGATCACCACTGCCCCGGCGAACAGATGCGCAGCCAGGGCAGGGATTCGGCGTGCGACCGAGGACTCCCTGAGGGCGTCCGGAGCGGCCGGATTCCCCCAGAGTTGGAGATACCGGCCGTCGTATTCGAGACGCAGTCCGTCGAGCGTCGCGGGCGGCAGCGTCCCGGCGAGCCCGGTCCGGACGAGCACCCATCGCGTGCCCATCTCGGCGACCGGCCGGCCCGCGTCGAGCAGCTCCTGGACCCGTGCGGCGCGCGGGCTCTCCCCGTCGACCGTCACCCGGCCCACCCGCAGGGCGTCGTTCATGAGCACCGGGGCGTCCAGGTAGCGCGGCGCCGGATCGCGGACCACCACCCCGCCGGCCCAGGCGTAGCGCTGGTAGCCCTCGAACGGCAGCGACAGCACCTCGCCGGGGGCGGCGTCCACTCTGGCCGCCACCGCGTCCCAGTCCGCCGGGTAGCGCACCGGCTTCAGCGCCCCGCCCGCGCCGAACGCCAGATCGGGCATCGCCACGACGGGCAGCAGCAGCGCGCTGATCAGCAGCACCCGCCCGGCGTTCGGCTCGAATCGGCGGGCCAGCCGGTCGGCGATCCGCTCGGCGCCGAGGGCGAATCCCAGAGCCAGGACCAATGCGTACGGGATGAGGAACTTCTGCCCGTCGCGGAGCAGGCCGGCGCCCGGCACGGTCACGACGAGCCAGCGCAGCAGGCCGGCCGCCGGGGTGGCGCCCGCCGCGGCGAGCACGAACCCGCCGCCGGCCAGCACGAAGAGGCGTACCGCGTCGCCGCGCCAGAGCCGCCACAGCTCCCGCCAGCCGAACGCGGCCGCGGCCAGGAGCAGCAGCGTGACCAGCGGCGCCAGGGCCGAGGTGCGGCTGCCGGGCACGGTCTGCGCGTTCCAGACGCCGCCGGTGCCGAGCAGCGACATCAGCGTGCCGGCCCAGTTCTCGGCCCGCGCCGCGAACTGCGCCACCCCCTCCGGGTCCGAGCTCCCCCCGGCGGCGCTCGCCAGCGAGGCCACGATCCACGGCAGGTTGAGCGAGACCACCGCCCCGAGCGCCAGCGCCGTGGTCCGGAGCCGCGGTGCGCCGGCTCCCACAGCGCCGGCTCCGGGCGGGCCGGCGTCCGGCGCGTCCGTCCGCGGCCTGCGGGGGCTCCGGACGCGGGGCGGCGGCAGCAGCATCACCGCGGCGGTGGCCAGGGCGATCAGGCCGCCGGTCGGGGTGAGGGCCGCGGGGGCGGCCGCGAGGACCAGCCGGGGCAGGGCGCCGCGCCGGCCGGCGCGCAGGTCGCGCGCCGCCAGCACGAGCCAGGGCAGGGTTCCGTACGCGAGAAGCAGCGCCCACTGACCCAGCAGCAACCGCTCGGCCAGGAACGGCGTCCAGGCGTACGCGAAGGCGGCGACCACCCGGGTGAGCAGCCTGTCGCCCGGCACCAGCCGGGCGGCGCCGAGCGCGGCCAGGTAGACCAGCGCCACCAGCGCCACCCGCTGGAGCAGCCAGCCCGGCACGGCCAGGTTCGCGAGCGACACCACCGCGTCGAGCGGCACGGCCCGCGGCAGCGCGTCGGCCGGGGCGATCATCTCCCAGCTCAGCGGCTGCCGCGGCACGAAGACCATGTCGTAGCGCAGCACGTAGCCGGGCAGTGCCAGCGGCGCCAGCACCACCGCGGTGATCCCGGCCGCGACCGCGCGCGGCCCGAGCCTCCTCAGAAGCGCCGGCACACTATCCGGCCGGCGCCGGGACGATGTCGCCGACCAGCACCTCGTCGGTGCAGACCGAGGCGTTCCGGTCGGCGACCGTGAGCTCCACCGTCGAGCCGCCGCCGTTCACGAGCAGGAAGACCGCGTTGAGCCCCTGGTGCACGTCGAACGGGACCGCGATGCCGTTGCCGAGCCGGGCCATGCCCGAGGTGTCGCTTCTGGCGAGATAGGCGATACGCAGCACGTGCCAATAGTCCGGCACGGACCCCTCCATCGTGATCCGAACCTTCGAACCGGCGAGCTGGTACCCGCAGCCCGACCGCGGGCCGGGCAGCGACCGGGGACCGCGCACCCAGGCCGGGCGGACGTGCCCCTCCTCGTCGAAGACCGAGAGCTCCCGCGCCTTCGTCACGAAGTCCGGGCCGTCCTCCATCGGCGCGAAGAACCGGGACTGCATGTTGTACGGCCCGGACAGCCGGCCGACCACGCCCTCCGGGACGGCCTGGTCCATGAAGACCGTGCCGGCCGGGGCGGCCTCGAGCCCGGCGCGCGCGTTCGCGAGGTAGTCCCGGCCCTGCTTGACCGCCCAGGCGTCGCCGAAGCCGATCGTGCTGACGGCGGCGCTCGCCACGAACAGCGCGATCCCGGCCGCCAGCACCGGCGAGGCGATCCGGCGCGGGATGACGGTCCGCGGCGCGGCCGGACCGCTCCCCGCAGCGGCGCCGGCGGTCCGCGGCCCGCTCTCCGTCACGGCGCCGGCGGTCCGCGGCCCGCTTGCCGTCGCGGCGCCGGCGGTCCGCGGACCGCTCTCCGTCACGGCCTCGACCGCCCGCAGCCCGCACAGGGCCGCGCCGGCCGCGATCGCCACGACCACCGCCACGTCGGCGAGGTAGCGCGGCACCGCTCCGGCCACGCCGCTGTAGATCGAGCCGAGCCGGGTGGCGCCGAGCAGCCCGGCCACGATCGCGGCGTACGAGAGCAGCAGGAACCAGGCCCGCGCCGCGGCCCATCCACGCTGCCAGACCGTGAACGCCACGAACGCCAGCACCACGACCAGGGCGATCCACCGGGCCACCGGGCTGGGCGCCGTGATCGGGGCGCCGTCACCGGCGCCGAGCCACGCCCACGGGCCGCCGGCCATGCCCGGCAGCAGGGTGTGCCCGAACATCTGCACCACGAAGGTGATCACCTCGTCGACCGAGGACGGCCGGCGCAGCGAGGACGTCGAGCGGGACAGGTAGAACGCCAGGAACACCAGCGAGATGCCGGTCAGCACGGCCCACGACGGCCACCAGCGGCGGATCGTCTGGACGACCGCCGTGATCGGGCCGCCCGGCGCGTACAGGAAGAGCGTCACCAGGAAGACCAGCGCGACCGCGAGGATCGCCTTCTCGAAGAAGAGCAGGCCGAGCAGGATCGACAGGCCGAGCGTGACCAGGTGCAGCCGGCGCCGCGTACGGATGTACTTCACCTGCGCGCCGACCGCCAGGATCATGGCGAGCTGCATCGGCAGCATGTTCACGCCGACCGCCCACCACGAGCTCGCCTCCAGCGTGAGCGGGCTGAACAGGAAGATCGCGAGCGGGACGATCAGCAGCCAGCCGGGGGCGAGCATGAGCCGCAGCAGCCGGTAGAACGTGATCGCCACCAGCGCCTGGCCGGCCACGAGCAGGGCGAGGTACGGCCCGTAGCTGAACCCGCCGAGCTCGTTCGTGAGCCAGGTGACCAGGTGCCCGGCCGGCATGAGGTGGTTGTTGAAGAGGCCGAACAGGTAGTCCGGGCCGAGCGGCTTCAGCTCCGCCATCGAGATCAGCGGGAAGTCGTCGTACGACAGGTATCCGCGGCGGGCGATGAGCGCCCGCGCGGTGACGCTGACGATGATGAGCACGATGGCGACGGCGGTGATGACGTCGGCGTCACCGGTCCGGGGCGGACGGCGGTCCGCGGGGGACGCCACGGGGTCTGGAGCCTTGGGCACGACAGCAGGGTGCCACAACGCGTGTGGTTTCCGTAGTCCGCAGCATCCTTCAACGTGCGGCTCCGGCACTGGACCTGAATGTTTCTCGCCAGTAACCTACGCGGTCTACGACACCCGGTTCGATGGTGAGGGATCGATGACAACGGCAGGGAACGCGGCGGTCGACGTCTGCGTGGTGGGCGGCTGCGGCCGGGTCGGGTTGCCGCTGGGCATCGCGCTGGCGTCACGCGGGCTCTCCGTCCTCCTCTACGACATCAACCCGGCCGCGGTCGACCTGGTCAACGCCGGGACCCTGCCGTTCGCCGAGGAGGGCGCGGCCGAGCCGCTCGCCGAGGCGATCGCCGCCGGCCGGCTGCGGGCCAGCACCGCCCCGGAGAGCGTCGGGCTCGCCGACGCCCTGGTCGTGGTGGTCGGCACCCCGGTCGACGAGCACCTCAACCCCGACCTCGGCGCGGTGCCCCGGGCCATCGAGCGCGGTGTACCGCACATGCGCGACGGCCAGCTCGTGGTGCTGCGCAGCACCGTCTACCCGGGCGTCACGGCGCTCACCGAGAAGCTGCTGGCCGGCTGGGGCCTCGACGTCGACGTGGCGTTCTGCCCGGAGCGGATCGCCGAGGGCAGGGCGATGACCGAGCTCTTCACGCTGCCGCAGATGGTCGCGGCGCGCACGACGGAGGCCGGCGACCGGGCCGAGAAGCTGTTCCGCACCCTGACCGGCTCGATCATCCGGCTGGAGCCGGAGGAGGCCGAGCTCGCCAAGCTGTTCACCAACACCTGGCGATACCTCAAGTTCGCGGCGGCCAACCAGTTCTGGATGATGGCGAACGACTTCGGGCTCGACTACGAGCGGATCCGGCACGCGGTCACCACCGACTACCCGCGCGCCGCCGACCTGCCGATGCCCGGCTTCGCGGCCGGGCCGTGCCTGCTCAAGGACACCATGCAGCTGGCCGCGTTCAACGGGAACAACTTCGTCCTCGGCCACTCGGCCATGCTGATCAACGAGGGCCTCCCGCTCTACCTGGTGTCCCGGCTCGAGGAGCGGTTCCCGCTCGCCGACCTCACCGTCGGCGTCCTCGGCATGGCGTTCAAGGGCGGCAGCGACGACCCGCGCGACAGCCTCGCCTACAAGCTGCGGAAACTCCTCACGATCAAGGCGCGCGAGGCGATCTGCACCGACCCGCACATCCGCGACGACCGGTTCCTCCCGCTCGACGAGGTGCTGGCGAGGGCCGACGTGCTGGTGATCGCGTCGCCGCACGCCGAATACCGGGAACTCGTCACCGACAAGCCCGTGATCGACATGTGGGGCCTCACCGGCCAGGGAGTGAAGGTATGAGCCCGCGGGTCACCGTCGTCATCCCGGTCTACAACGAGGGCGAGGGCGTCGTCCGGCACCTCGAGCGGATCCTGCGCGACGTGCTGCTGCCGGCCGAGGTCCTGGTCGTGCACGACATGCCGGAGGACACCACGGTGCCGTACGTGCACGAGGTGGCCCGGCACGACCCCCGCGTCCGCACCGTGCTCAACACGTACGGGCGGGGGCCGGCCAACGCGATCCGGTTCGGCATCGACGCGGCGACCGCGCCGGTCGCCGTCGTGACGATGGCCGACGGCTGCGACGACCCGCAGCAGATCGACGAGCTGGCCCGGCTGGTCGACCGGGGCGTGGTGGTCGCGGCGGCGTCCCGGTACATGCCGGGCGGCCAGCAGGTCGGCGGCCCGCGCTTCAAGCGGCTGGCGTCCCGGTGGGCCGGGCGCACCCTGCACGCGTTCGCCCGGGTCGGCACCCGCGACGCCACGAACAGCTTCAAGGCGTACGACACCGCGTTCGTCCGCGAGGTCGGCATCGAGTCCCGGACCGGCTTCGAGATCGGCATCGAGCTGACCGCGAAGGCCGCGCGCACCGGCCGGATGGTCGCCGAGATCCCGACGATCTGGCTCGACCGGCAGCTCGGCGAGTCACACTTCGACGTGGGCCGGTTCCTGCCGAGCTACCTGAAGTGGTACTTCTTCGCGTTCGGCCGGCGGCTCACCATCGAGGAGCTGGCCGCGCGCTGGCGATCCCTCCAGGACGCGGAGGCGGCGCCGGCCGGCGATCGGGAGGGCACACCGGCGTGACCGTACGAGCCGCGTCCGGCCGGCAGATCGGCATATCCGGCGCGGCGGTGGCCGTCGCCGGCGCGCTGACCAGCGCGCTGGGCTACCTCGTACCCGTCATCGGCGCCCGCGGCCTGGACGCCGCCGATCTCGGCGCGCTCGCCACCGTGCTCGCGATCGCCGCGATCGCGAGCGTTCCCGGCACCGGGCTCCAGATCGCCGTGGCGGTGCACCGCGCCCGCCATCCCGAAGCGGCGGCCGGACGCGCCGGCCTGCTCACGGCGGCCCTCTGCGCCGGCGTGGTCGTGCTGCTCGCCCCGATCGCCGGCCCGCTGCTCGACCTGCCGCTCGCCGTGGTGCTGCTGCTGGCCGTGCAGACCTTCACGGTCGTGGCGGCCGGCCGCCGGCTCGGCGAACTGCAGGGCGCCGGGCGCTTCCTCCGGCTCGCCGCCGGCATGACGGTGCTCGCGGCCGGGAGGTACGGCGGGCTGATCGCGGGCCTGCTGCTCGGCGCCGGGCTGACCGGTTCGATGCTGATCGGCGCGCTCGGCTCGCTGCTGATCCCGCCGGCGCTCGCGCTGCTGGCCCGCCGGCCGGCCGCGCACGACGGCCCCCGGATCACCGCGCGGCAGATCGTCACGGCCTGCTCGGCCACCCTCGCCATGCTCATCGTCTCGTACGCCGACCTGATCCTGGCCCGCCACCTGCTCCCGGCCGCCGACTCCGGCGCGTACGCCGTCGGCACCGTGCTGACCAAGGGCGCGCTCTGGGCCCCGCAGGTCGTCACCGTCCTCGCCCTGCCCCGGCTCGCCCAGGGCAGCCGCCGGGCGCTGACCGTCGCGGCCGCCCTCGTGGCCGGCTGCGGCGCCGTGCTGATCCTGGCCTCCGCGGTCGCCGGCGAGCTCGCGTTCCGGCTGGCCGGCGGGCCGGACTACGTGTCGCTGGCCGGGTACGCGCCGGTCTTCGCCGCGACCGGCGCCTGCTACGCGCTGGTGTTCGTGCTCGTCAACGCCCAGGTCGCGGCGGGCGCCCGGTGGCCGTCGGCGCCGCTCTGGGCGGCCACCGTGCTGCTCGTGGTCACCGCCGAGTGGATCGTCCCGCACACCTTCACCGCGATCATGTGGTGCGCGCTGGGCGCGGCCCTGCTCGCGCTCGCCGGCACGGCCGCAGCAACCGTAGTAAGTAAGGTGTGGATTCGGACGAGCGCGGGTGGTCGCCGTTCCTTAGGGTGATCACATGGGCCCCACTCTGAGCGCCGGTAAGTCGCGCCACGCTTTGCGCACGTCCGCCTTCATCTCGTTGCAGGTGCTGGTCGTGCTGCTGATGACCTGGGTAGTCCTGCGGCTGATCGGCAGCGCCTGGTCGATCGTCTGGCCGCTCGTCGTCGCCCTGCTGCTGACGACCCTGACCTGGCCGCCGGTCCGCTTCCTGCGCAAGCACAAGTGGCCGCCGGCACTGGCCGCCTCGCTCGTCACCGTCCTGTTCCTGCTGATCGCGGCCGGCACGCTGGTCGGCATCATCGTCCCGGTCGCCTCCGAGTCGGGCAAGCTCGCGACCGGGGTGGCCGACGGCATCCAGACGGTCCGGGACTGGGCTGCCGGCCCGCCGCTGAACATCGGCGACGACCAGGTCGACTCGGCGCTCAGCACCGCTATCGACCGGATCCAGGACAGCATCGGCAGCATCGCGACGGCCACCCTCACCGGCGTGAACACGGTGGTGGACGGCCTGGTCACCACGGTGCTGGCGCTGTTCCTGATGTTCTTCTTCCTGAAGGACGGGCCGCGCTTCCTGCCGTGGCTCTCCCGCCAGCTGCCCGGCCGGCTCGCCACCGACGTCCCGGCGATCGCCGGCCGCAGCTGGAGCACGCTCGGCTCGTTCGTCCGCTCGCAGGCGTTCGTCGGCCTGCTCGACGCCGTCTTCATCGGCATCGGCCTGTGGATCGTCGGCGTGCCGCTGGTCCTGCCGCTCGCCGTGCTCACCTTCGTCTCGGCGTTCGTGCCGATCGTCGGCGCGCTCTTCGCCGGATTCGTGGCCGTGCTCATCGCGCTCGTCTCGAACGGCTGGACCGACGCGCTCATCGTGCTCGCCATCATCGTGGCGGTGCAGCAGCTGGAGGGGAACGTCTTCCAGCCGATGGTGCAGAGCCGCGGCCTGGGCCTGCACGCCGGCGTCGTGCTGCTCGCCGTGACGCTGGGCAGCAGCCTGTACGGGATCGTCGGCGCGCTGCTGGCCGTGCCGGTCGCCGCCATCGTCGCGGTCATCTGGAACTACCTGCGGGAGCAGCTGAGCGAGCCGGCGCCGCCCGTGCAGAGCGCCGATCCGCCGCCCTCCCCCGCCTCCTCGGAGGATGCGGACCCGCTCGTCACCGGCGCAGATCGGCCCGCAGCCGCTCACTGATGTGCCGGATCAGCCGGTTCATGTCGGCGCAGTAGACGGTCGGATGACGGAACCCGGCACCGGGCCGGTAGCGGTGAGCGTAGTGCCCGCCGCCGCAGACCCGGTGCACCGGGCAGCTCCGGCAGCCGTCGGCGAGCGCCTCCACGCCGATCTGCCGGGCCACCACCCCCGGATGCCCCAGCACCGCGTCGAACGGGTCGTCGCGCACGTTGCGGCCGGTCGCGCAGGCGCCCGGATACGCGCTCTTCAACGCGTCCACCTGCTCGATCTCGCCGTCCGACTCGACCACGGCGACGACGACCGGGCTCAGCCCGACCTGCTCGGAGCGCGACGATCCACCCAGCAGCAGGCTCATGACGTCGTCGAAGAGCCGGATCCGGGTACGCGGATTCTCGTACCAGGCGTCGAACACGGCGATCAGCCAGCGGGCGGTGTCGTGCCGCGGGGGCTGCCGCCAGTTCGCATGCGGCAGCAGCAGATCGACGGCCGGGGGTTCGTGAGCCACCAACGCCTCGTAGGTCGACACCGGATCGGTGGTGGGGTCGATCGTGCAGAGCAGCCCGGCGTACAGATGGCGGTGGTCTGTCTCGCGAAGCAACCGCAACGCCCTCGCGGTGGCCGCGTGACTGCCCCGCCCGTTGCGGAACACCCGGTGCCGATCGTGGTCGGCGGCGGTCCCATCCACACTCACCCCGACCCGGATCTCCGCCCGCGCCAGCTCACCGAGCGCCCCCGTGGTCAGCCCGATGCCGTTCGTCTGCATGGTGACCCGCGCCGTCGTGCCCTCCGGAAGGTGCGCGCGCAACGCCGCCACGTGCTCCGCGAGACGCCCGGCGCCGGCCAGCAGCGGCTCTCCGCCGTGCAGCACCACGCGTACCTCATCGAGAGAGTGCGCCGCGGCATGCTCCGCGATCCGCGCGGAGGCCGCGCGCCACACGTCGTCGTCCATGAGCCGCGGACGCTGCTGCCAGGTCTGGTCCGGCGATTCGTAGACGTAGCAGTAGGTACAGGCCAGATTGCAGCGTTGGTGCACCTTCAGCACGAACTCGCGGAAGGGCCTGGGACGCCAGCCGCCGGCTTTCAGCCGGTCCAGGTCGAGCTTCGGGTACGGCCAGCCGGGGTGCATGCCTCCAACGGTACGTCCCGTGTCCATTTGGTGACCTAGGTCACTGTTTCGGCGAGTAGTATTGGCTGGGCGATTTGGGGTTGATGCTGGGGAATTGTGCTTTCCCTCCTCGTTGCTCTCGCCGTGGTCGTTCCGGCCCACGTGGTCCAGCCCGGCGACACCCTGCCCTCGATCGCCGCGCAGCATTCGGTGAGCGCCGCCTCGCTGCGGACGTGGAACGGGCTTCCGGCGTACTCGAACCCGCGCCCGGACGGGATGCTGCGGCTGGCGTCACCGCGGGCGCCGATCCCCGCCTTCCGCACCCGTAGTGAAACGGTGGACGAGAAGGAGGCGAACGGCTTCGAGGGCCGCGACTGCCCGGTGCCGGCCGCCTCGCTGCGGCGGATCTGGGTGCGGTACATCGACTTCCAGGGCAGGGTGCACAACGGCAGCCTGATCATGCATCGGTCACTGGTGGCGGCCACACAGAGGGCGTTCCGGCAGCTCTACGAGTGGCGATTCCCCATCATGGTCATGCAGCCGGCGTCGGTGAACATGCCCGGCCTGACCGACAGATCCGTCCTGACCAGTGGCTACGAGTGCCGGTTCGTGGCCGGGACCCGGAAGTGGTCGCAGCATTCCTACGGGCGGGCCATCGACGTCAACCCACGCCAGAACCCGATGATCCGAGGCGACTACCTGGACCCGCCGAACACCGAGAGGTGGCTGGATCGGACGCGCTACTGGCCGGGGATGGTGCACGAGGGAGGGGCGGTGGAGGCCTTCACCGCGGAGGGGTTCGCTTGGGGCGGCCGCTGGAAGTCGCTGAAGGACTACATGCACTTCAGCACCACCAACCTGTGATGACCTGGTCATATGTAGATCACTCCCCCACCTGGGCCGTGGCTGGGCCGTGGAAGCCCGCCGGGCCGTCGAACAACGCGTCGAGGGCCTTGCGGGCGCGACCGGGGCTGTCCGGCATCAGGTGGGCGTAGACCCGCAGCGTGAACGCCGGGTCGGCATGGCCGAGCCACTCGGCGATGGCCTTGATGCTCTCGCCCGCGTCGAGCAGTGCTGAGGCGTAGAAATGCCGGAGCGCATGCATGCCGTTCACCCGGGTGCGCTCGATCCCCGCGTTGTCGAGGGCGCGGTGCCAGGCCACGGCCGTGAACACCTGCTGTTTGAAGGCGAAGCCCCGGGTCGTGGTGAGCAGGAGCGGCACCGTCACCCGCTCATCGCGGCGCGGGTCCTCCCACGGCAGCGTCACCGGCACCGGCGGGTACTCCTTGATGTGCGCCTGGACCGCCCGCCCGACCGAGGTGGGCAGCGGTACCTGCCGTTCCCTGTCGTTCTTCGGTAGACCGAATACTGAGCGGGCACCGACCCGCTTGACCTGGCGGCGGATCGTGAGCCAGCCGTCGTCGAAGTCCTCCGGCGAGATGCCGAAGATCTCCCCGCGCCGGGCACCGCAGCCGGCCCCGATGTCGACCGCCACCTGATAGCGCGGCGGTAGGCCGGTCCGGACGGCAGAGACCGCGTCGATCGTCCAGGGCACGACCCGCTTCAGCGTCGGAGTTGGTGCGGTGACCGACTTGGCCGAGCACGGATTCTTGGCGATCAGGCCGTCATCCACGGCAGCGGTCATGATCCCGCTCAGATGAGCGAACAGCACCGCCCGGGTGCTGTCCGCGAGCCGCTTCTCGATCAGCCCGGCGTCCCAGTCCCGGACCGTGCTCGGCTGCACGGCGGCGATCGGCCGCTTACCGAAGTACGAGATGATGTGCTTGCGCACCCGGGCCTTGATCGGCCCCCGCGCGGACTCGTCGAACCGGCGCGTCCGCAGCCACGTCTCGGCGAACGCGTCGAAGGGCATCCGGCCCGCGTTCGGATCGACATAGCTACCCCGGCGCTTGTCCGTCTCGATCCCGGCGAGGAAGCCTTCAGCGTCGCGCTTGGCGCGGTCCGGGAAGGATCTGCTGCGTTCGCGGCCGTCGGGGGCGATATAGCGGACCCGGTAGCGCAGGCCTTGCCCGTGTCGCCCGGTCTTGACCCGCCGGGGCTTGCCGTCTGGCCCCGGCACGTCCTTGAACCAGCGGTCCTCTACGTGGCCCATCGTTACGCCGCCTCCTGCTGCCGGAGCCAGGACCGGACCTCATCCGGCCGGTAGCGCAGATGCCGGCCGACCCGGGCAGCGGGCGGGCCGTAGCGGCGTTTGCGCCAGGTGTAGAGCGTCTCCACCGGAACGCGCAGGTAGGCGGCCACGTCGGTGACCGTCCAGCAGGGTTCCTGTCCAGGTGTTGCCATCGGTCCTCTCCGTCGATTCGGCGTCAAGGTGGCCTTGACGGTTGACGGCCGTTCACGCGGCCAGGGTGGTCAGGTGGTGCCTGGCGGCGTTCTGGTGCTCACGGGCCATTGCGGCGGAGGTGTTGGCGAGCATGGCGTCAGCGGGGGTGTGCCAGCCTGCGCCGACGTATTGGAGGAAGTTGACGACCAGCGTGGTCGGCTGCTCGTTCGTCTGGGCCTGTTCCGGTCCGGTGTTCTGGGTGCGGCGGAAGACGAGTCGCTGCTCGCGGATCAGGCCGAAGGTGATCGAGTAGCGGCGGGATTTGGTGAGGAAGTGGCCGCCGAAGCCGAGCATGTGTGCCCATCGGCGCAGCCGGGCTCGAGTGCGGGCTGCCGGGGGCCGGTCGTCGACGGCGGCGGCGGCTCGGCGTGCGGTCTCGGTGAGAACTTTCTCTACGTCTTCAAGGCGCGGCCCGGGCACGCCGCCTTACGCCTTCGGCGACGGCGGCGACCCGGCCGCGCATGCGCTTGTTCAGCTGGAACCGTTGATGCCCCTGGATGCTTGCTAGAGCCACCCAGGGGTATCGACAACGCCAAATCACAAGCTATTTGCGACGTAGGACGCCCGTCTTGAGCCAGTGAACGATCAGCACTGCAAGTTGCACGGCAGCCTCGGCCTCCGCCTGACTTTGACGGCGGGACTTTGCGCCGCCTCCGTGACGAGATACCTGCGCGTGCCAGAGCGTTTCCATCATGCCGACTAGATTCTCAACGGTACGCGGCTGCCCTTCCTTATCCGGCAAGACCAGTTCCCAGAGGTGGGCCGCATTACCCCGCAATTCACCCAGGACCGTTCCCAGGGTTGCAAGGTTGTTGCCGGCATGCCGATTTTGAACGAGGGGGCATGCGACGTCCTCGACTGCCCTAATCGCCTCGTGCATCGCTTTATCAGGATCAGGCGAAATCCCGTACGTCGCTGCCCACGCTTGTCGAAGGTGGTCAGCAGCGGCGTCAGACGCTACATGTATGGCAAGGCGCGCCGCAGCCTCAACTGTTTCGTCGACCCTCAACACCAAGCATCGGCTATCCCTGCTCACGGTATATGCAGAACCACCGTTCGCCAGGAGACTCTCCAACCGGTCGAGTCGCTCATCGAAGGCTTCCCAATCTAAGTCTGCAGTTGGGTCGGCATCGAAATCAAGGTCCCAGGCGTAATGTAGCTGAAGCGCAGCGTCTGCAATCAATAACAAGTCGCCCTGTTTCGCATTTCTCGAAAAAGCGTTCACACCACTAGGAACATGGAGCCGTAGGCGGAGGAGGACGCGTTCAGCCAGCGCACGGTCCGCTGGGGAATACCTATTCTCCTGAAATAGGTCGTATAGCCAATCGCGAATGGGGAGGTTGAGCCAATCCGGCACTCCTTCGAAGAGGGTTTCCTCCGGAGTGCGCCCTGCTAACCGGTCGTCCAATCGCCGGAAAGCTCGCTGATCCGCCACTACCGCTCCCGCCTCACCTAGTTCCTCAAGTGGTCGCATAGATTAATGCATGCGGTAGGAAATTTGCACATCGTATAATCATCGACCGAGCTCGAGAATCTCAGCGCCGCGGCCCGCACGACCCGGGCGATGACCGGCACGAAGCCCCGAACCATCTGCCTCCGGCGGGTAGGGCCTCCCGGCCCTACGACCCGGATCAGGCCTCCGGCGGCCAGGGCTTCCAGCCCTGGACCCGGGCGGCTCCGGGATGCCCGGCCCGGACGACATCCCCTCGCACACCGGAGGCAGCCAGACCACGTCTGGCCGGTCCAGGTCGTTCGTCCGGTGGGGCGCTCCACCTGGACCGGCCAGACGCGGCCCGGCGGGGCGATGCCTGCGCGACGGGATGCCACCCAAGGCAGGAGGGACCCCCGGCTTGCATCAATCGCGGCCCGGCCAATCGCAAAGATCATCGGGCACAGCCACGGCACAAACGAGCCCAGAAACCACTGTAAAACGACGAATATCGATGACAGGTTCCGGCGCACGTCAAAGGGCCTTTCGAGGCCGTTTGCGCAAGTCGCCACTCTCCCATGATTGGTTCGAGATGAACTACTGAACTTCCAGCCCCTAGCGGTCCAGGTTAAGCAGGTGACACCCTGTCGATCTCTAACCGAGAGGAGATCACGATGCCAGTAATCAAAGACCGAGTCGTTCTGCGGGCTTGGCGCCACAAGAATCAGCCGGGCCGAATCCACTTCGTCATGAAGCGAGCCGACGGAAGCGAGCGCCGCCTCTGGGTTGGTGAGGGTCACTTCATGTACGAGATTCTGGACAGCCACCTGCTTGCGCAGGGCTACACCGGCCCCGCGAGCGCCAAAACAGATCCCGAAGAGGTCGAGCCGGCCGCCGAGGCAGGCTAGCCATCTGGGCCGTCTCTGGGCCGTCGGGGCCGTCGTCGGGCCGTCAAACGATGACCGGCATCGACAAAAGTCGACTAGAACTAACGTTTCAAATCGCAGGTGAGCCCAGGTGTGCAGCACCCTTATCAGCCACGCGATCAAGAGGCGCACGACTACATGCACTTCAGCACGACCAACCTCTAGAGGGGCTGCCCTCAGGAGATCGAGCCCCCGGGCTGGACCGCCTCGCCGGGCGAGGGCTCCAGTCGCATGACTCGCTCGTATGCCTCGTGCGGGACCCCGAACCGGTTCTCGTACTGCTTCTCGTACCGGATCGCGAGTTTTTCGAAGTGGAAGGCGTAACCCGGCGGCCGCTGTTCTCGATCGTCGAGGATCCACGGGCGGATGTAGTACCAGACGCGCAGCGGAGTGCTTCGGAAGGCCGCGACCACCAGATCGAAGTCGAGCAGGCCCTTCTCGACGAACACTCCGAGGAGTTCCAGTTCGTCGACCAGGCTCCAGAACGCGTAGCGGTCGGCTTCGCCGAGAAGGGAGGGGTCGAACCGGGACGGCGGCCCGAACTCGCCGGTCAGCAGGCGCCGCCTGAACGCGCGCATCTCCGGGGAATGGTATTCGTCCTTGAATTCCAGCAGCAGACTCGCGTTCCGGGTTCTTCTCGCCTCACCGATCTGCGATCTCGCGTACAGCAGTCCCGCGAGCACGATCACCGCAGCACACGCAGTGCTGACGGCTTCGATCGCCGCCCAGATGTCGTCCATGACACTCGCCACCCTCAGCCCGGTTCCGGAAGCGCATGCACGAAGGTAATTCCTCCCGGCAAGGGACGGACGTCAGAAGGACCGGTCTCTCGGGAGGGTGGGGCGGTCGTCCGGCACGGGGTCCGGGAGGTGATTGTTGTCGGACAGCCAGCGTTCCACCAGGGGCCAGTACCAGACCGAGGTGGCGGGTTCCGGCTGGGGGAAGGCGGCGTGCTGGGAGCGCCAGCGGTCGGCCTCGGCGGCTGTCACTCCGGCTCGGCGGGCTATTTGATGCATGGTGACCAGGGAAGGGTCGTCGTGGTCTCGCTGGGTGGCGGTGGCCCAGACACTGACGGCCGGCTCCTCCCAGCCTCGCGCGGCCACGCCCGCGAGCAGCGGGGAGGATGTGCGTAACCGGTCGCGGAGGAGTTCGCGGTTGGTTTCGATGGTGTCCCAGACCGCGGCGTTCGCGGCTCGGATGCTGCCGAACTCGCCGATGTGCCCGATGCCGTAGGGGCGGGTCCCGACCTCGGCCTGCCAGGTGGCGCGCGGGCCGGGCTTCACCGAGCCGCAGGTCAGCGACGTGAACTCGGGGATCGTCAGCTCGTGGCCGCAGGCGGCGGCCAGGCGGCAGGCCTTGACCACCTCGCCGAGCGGGGTGGGGCGGGGGTCGCGGTGCATGGCGGCCACCTGGACGGCGAGGCGGTCGGCGGGTTCGAGGCGCTGCCACCACAGCTCGCGGACCCGGTGCAGCAGGTCGTCGAGGGCCGGGACTAGCACGTGCGAGCCGTCCGGGGCGGGCCGGGAGGCCACCGTCAGAGGGTCCCGGTCGCGGGCCACCGCCGCGGTCAGGTCGGTCACGAGCCGGACCACGTGATCGGCGAGGCGCTGGTCCTCGCCGGATGGGACACGTACCACCATCGATTCTCCTCCCCGGTATCGAGAGCATGCCTCTCCGTGACGAACCCCGTCTGTCCCGACCACTGTCGGGTGCGTAACACTTCTCCCGGCGTGCCGATCCGGCTCCGGAGGTGGGAAGTGCCCAAAATCGTCGACCACGACCAGCGGCGCAGTGAGATCGTCGAGGCCTATCTGACGGTCGTGGCCAGGGACGGGCTGCCCGCCGCGACGAGCCGGGCCGTCGCGGCCGAGCTCGGGGTCGGCACCGGGGCATTGTGGCACTACTTCGACGGGTTCGACGCCGTGGCGGCCGGGGCCTATCAGCGGATAAGCGAGCTCACCACGGAACGGATCGTCGCCGGCACGGCGTCGCTGCGCGGGCTCGAGGCGTTCGACGTGATGCTGCGCGAGATCCTGCCGCTGGAGAAGAAGACGGTCGACGAGGCGTACGTCGTGGTGGGCTTCTGGGGCCGGCTCGCCGCGAACAAGCGGATCGCCGAGACGCAGACCGACGTGGTCGAGGAGTGGCGGGACATGCTGCGCCGGCACCTCGAGGAGGCGATCGCGGACGGGACCATGGTGCCGGAGACGCCGGTCGACGAGGTGATCAACGTGGTGCTGACGATCGCGGTGGCCCAGCAGGTGCACGCCGTCACCGACTCCGAGCTGGCCGAGCCGTCCCGGCAGCTGAAGATGGTCGAGTTCTGCCTGCTGCCATGGCGCAGCGCCGCATGAACGGGTATGGATGAACGATGAGGCGAAGACTGATCGTGACCAGCGGGGCGGGCGTGCTCGGGATCGCCGTCCTCAACACCCTCACCGGATGCAGTGAGAAAGAAGCGGATACGCCGCAGGCGGAAGAATCGGTGAATGCCGGAAACGTCGTCGTGGGTGACTGGCAACGCGTCAACCTCGACTTCGTCTCCGTCTACCTCCTGATCAGGGGGAACGAGGTCGCCGTCGTGGACACCGGCACCTCCAGCGCCCCGGCCGGCATCGAGGCCGGCCTCAAGGCGGCGGGCCACGGCTGGGACGCCGTGAAGCACGTGATCGTCACCCACCAGCACCAGGACCACGCGGGCGGCCTGGCCGGCGTCGCGCCCGCGATCAACGGCACGATCTACACCGGCGCGGACGAGGTCGAGGCGATCACCGCGTCGAAACCGCTGAAGGGCCTCGCCGACGGCGACGAGATCTTCGGCCTGCGCATCGTCGGCACACCGGGGCACACCGCCGGGCACATCTCGGTGTTCGAACCGGATTCCGGGGTACTCGTGGCCGGCGACGCGCTCAACAACATGGGTCAGCTGACCGGCGCGAACCCGCAGTACACGGCCGACATGGTCGCGGCGGCGGCGTCGGTGAAGAAGCTGGCGGCCCTGGACGTCAAGGCGATTTTGCCGGGCCACGGCGAACCGCTCACCACCGGCGCGTCCGACGCGCTGCAGAAACTTGCCGCGTCGCTATGAGTTCAGGTTCGCCTGTCTCCGGCCGATCTTCATGGCGACCCCCGGATGCGGAGTGAGTGTGTAGGTGACGGAGATAGGCCTGACCGACCTGGTCATCGGGGAGGAGCTCGGCCGGGGCGCCTTCACCATGGTGCACCGGGCCCGGCGCGGCGATCATTGGTACGCGGTGAAGCGGCCACTCGCCGCGCCCGACGCGTACCCGGAGATCCGGGCCGTCTTCCACCGTGAGGCGGCCCTGCTGGCCTGCATCGACGACCCGGCCGTGGTCCGGGTGCACGCCTCCGGCGACCTCGACGGGGTGCCGGCGCTGGTGCTCGAGCAGATCCCCGGCGGCACGCTGGCCGACCTGATCGCCGGCGGCGTGGCCGGCCCGGAGCGGGTCGTCGAGATCGCCGCCCAGCTCGCCCGGGGCCTGGCCGCCGCGCACCGGCTCGGCCTGGTGCACCGCGACATCAAGCCCGGCAACATCATGGTCTCCGGGGACCGGCCGGCCAAGCTGATCGACTTCGGGCTGGCCCAGCTCGGCAAGGACCGCGCGGCCCCGGACGACGACCAGGCCGTCGGCACCTTCCTGTACGCCGCGCCGGAGCAGTCCGGCATGCTGAAGCGCCCGGTCGACGGCCGCTCCGACCTCTACTCGCTCGGCATCGTGCTCTTCGAGTGCCTGGCCGGGCGCCTGCCGTTCGAGGCCGACGACGTCGGTGAGCTGCTCCGGCTGCACCTGACCGCGCCGGTGCCGGACCTCGCGGCGCTGCGCCCCGGCATCGACCCGGCCCTGGTCCGGGTCGTCGAGCGGCTGCTCGCGAAGGACCCCGACGACCGCTACCCGGACGCCGCGGCGCTCCTCGCCGACCTGCGCCACTGCCCGGGCGGCGCGGCCGCCGGGCAGCCGGCCGTGAGCGGCTGGCCGCTGATCGGCCGGGACTCCGAGGCCGGGAAGCTGCGCCGCCGCTGGGAGCTGGCCCGGGACGGCAAGGGCGGGATCGCGGTGATCCGCGGCGCTTCCGGTTCGGGCCGCACCCGGCTGGCCGCCGAGGTCGCCGGCTGGGCCGCCGCCGACGGTGTCCCGGTGCTGCGCGCCACCTGCCGCCCGGACGAGGTGACCCCGCTGGCGGTGGCCCGGGAGGCGGTCGGCGGCTGGCTCGAGGAGGCTCGCCGCAGCCCGGACCTGCAGGCCAGGACCGACGAGGCGGCGGCCGCGGCCGGTCCGGCGCTGCTCGCCCAGTTCCTCGGCGAAGCGGGCGAGGGCGAGCACACGGCCGGCACGGGCGAGGGTGAGCACGTGCTCGCCGCGGCCGTCACGTTCGTGGGCGAACTCGCCGCCCGCTCCGGCGGCCTGCTGATCGCCATCGACGACGCCGACGAGCTGGACTCCGGCACTCGGCAGCTGATCGCGAAGCTGACCGAGGAACTGCCGTCGCTGCCGGTCCTGCTGCTGCTCACGATGGCCGGCCCGCTGCCGGCCGGCGCCCTCGAGGTGACCTGCGCGCCGCTGGCCGGGAAGGACGTGGCCGAGCTGGTCGCGTCCCGGCTGCCCGGCGCGCGGGTCGACGACGAGCTGGTCCGGCACGTGGTGGCGCGCACCGACGGCACGCCGCTCGCCGTGGTGAGCCACCTGCTGCGGCTCATCGACGCCGGGCTGATCAGCCCGCTCTGGGGCGTCTGGCGCCTCGACACGGTCGGCGCCGACGCGCTGCCGGCCACCGAGGGCGTCCGCGACCTGCTCGCCGCCCGGCTGGTCACGCTCTCCGACGAGGTCCTCGACTGCCTGACCACGGCCGCCGTGGCGGGCGTGCGGTTCCGGCCCGAGCCGCTGCTGGAGATCGGCGACCCGGACCGGGTCATGAGCTCGCTGACCGCCGGCGTCGACCGGCACGTCCTCGAACCGCGGCCCGGCGGCTGGTACGCCTTCGTCCACCCACAGCTGCGCGACGTCCTCCTGGACCGCCTCGACGACCGTGAGCTGCAGCGGCGGCACGCGGCCCTGGCCCCGGAGCTGGACCGGCTCGGCGACTTCGTCTACGCGGTGGCCCGGCACTACCGCGGCGCCGGCGACCTGGCCCCGGCCGCCGACCGGCAGCGCGCCGTCGCCGCCGCGGGCCTGCGCGCCCTCGCCGACCAGGCGCCCGCCGAGGCGATCGACTACCTGGAGGAGGCGGTCACCGGGGAGGCTGCCGAGCTCCTCCACCCGCTGGCCCAGGCCTACCTGCGGGCCGGCCGCTACGAGGAGGCCGCCGCCACCCTCGACCGGGCGCTGGCCGGCGAGCCCGACCGCCTGCGGCGTGCCCGGCTGCTCACCACCCGGATCGAGCTGCACCACACGCTCTGGGACGACGAGAAGGCGCTCGACGCGACCCGCGCCGCCCTGGCCGAGCTGCGCCGGCCGCTGCCCGGTGCGGGACTGCTCGCGCTGCTGACGTCGTTGCTCGTGGCCTTCGGGGGCGGCGTCGTCCGGCGTACCCGATGGGGTTATGGCACCGCACGGGGCCGGCGGCGGGAAAGCCTGGCCGCACTCACCGCGGTCCTGGACGCCGGCGGCTATGCCGCCGCCATCGGCTTGAGGTTGCGCGAGGCGGGAACGCTTGCGCTGCGGGCCATGTACGCGGTGAACCGGCTCGGACCCTGCCCCGAGTACGTCCGCGTGTACGCCCTGATCGGCTACGTCACCGCCGTGATCCATCTGCGCGGGACGAGCGAGCGGTGCCTCCGCCAGGCCGCCCGCGTGGCCGCCGAGCTCAACGACCCGGCGCTGGTCGCCTACGTCGAATGGCTGCGCGGCTGCGCCCTGCTGTTCGGCGGCTACGACGACGGCACCGCCTGGGAGAAGGTGATCGCCAAGCACTCCCGCTGGTACTCGCCGGCCCAGATGATCCCCGGCTACGCGACCGTCGGCCTGCGGCTGCTGCTGCGCGGCTACACCATCGAGGCCGAGCGGGAGTACGACCGCGCCGTCCGCCACCTCGGCGACTCCGACCAGGCCCTCGGCACCTCGCTCGGCATGCTCAGCGTGATGATCCCGTCCGGGCAGAGCCGGTTCGGCGAGGCCGGCGCGGCGCTCAAGCGGCTGCGCGAGGCGTTCCCGGACGGGGCCGGCACCCGCGTGCAGCGCGCCAACATGCTCACCGCCGCCTGCTGCTTCCTGCTCGAACAGGGCGAGGTCGGCGAGCAGCTGGAGGGGGTGCTCGCCGAGTTCCACTCGCTCGGGCTCAAGCCCTCCGAGCTGATGCCGCAGCACCGGTGGGTGTACGTCTACCAGGCGCACGCCCGGCTCATCCAGTTCCGCTACGCGCCCGACGAGGAGCGGGGCCCGCGCCTCGAGGCGGCCCGGAAGGCGGTCGCCGACCTCGGCGAGATCGGCGGGACGCCGCTGCTGAAGGCCGTGCACCTGACCACCCGGGCGTCGCTGCACTACGTCGCGGGCGAGCACGAGCGCTGCCTGAAGGTCGCCGACGAGGCCGAGCAGAAGCTGCGCGGCCTGGACGCGCCGTTCATCCAGTACGAGGTCTTCCGCATCCGGGCCCGGGCCATGCGCGCCCTCGGCATGGCGAACGAGGCCGACCGGCAGGCCCGCTACGCCCTCGCGGTGGCCGGGCACCACGGCTGGGAGCAGCGCCGCCGCCAGACCCGCACCGAGTTCGGCGTCGAGGAGGGGGCCGGCACGCACCGGCGTACCGTCGCGGAGCGCCGCCCCAGCGGCCGCAACCGGCACCTCGACGCGCTCCAGCAGATCGGCGCGGCCGCCGCGACCATCCTCGACCCCCGGCAGCTCGCCCAGGTCGCGCTCGACGAGATGCTGCGGATCCTCGGCGCCGAGCGGGCGCTGTTCTTCCTCATCGACGAGTCGGGCGAGCCGGTCCGTTACGCCGGCCGGGACGCCTCCGGGGAGCTGGCCGAGGACATCGCGTACGGCGCCACGCTCGTGCGCAGGGTCGCCGACACCGGGGAGCCCCTTGTCGTGACGGGGACCGAGGAGGGCGCCGCGCTGGGTTCGCGCAGTGCCGTGGTGCACGGGCTCCGGAGCATCCTGGTCGCGCCCGTGCAGTTCAAGGGCCGGCTCATCGCGGTCGTCTACCTGGACAGCCGGCTGGCCCGGGGCATCTTCACCGACGACGACGTGGCGGTGCTGACGGCCGTGACCAGCCATGTCGCGGTGTCCCTGGAGACGGCCCGGGCCGCGCAGCTGCACTCGGCGGTGCAGGCGGCGCGGCAGCAGCAGGAGCTCGCCGAGATGCTGCGGGCCAGCCTCGCCGAGCTGACCACGATCCTGGAGCCGGACCGGTTGTTGCGGCAGCTGTTCTCGATCCTGTTCACGCAGCTCGGGGCGTCCGCGGGGTGCCTTCTCGGCCCCGGGAACGACGTCCTGGAGGTGGCGGGTTCGTCGTCGCCTTCCACGGTGGGCACCGTGGCGACCATTCCGGACATTTACGATATTTCGTTGTTTGACGCTATTGGCTCGATGCGCGAGGGGCTGCTCGGTGGCGCGCCCATCGCCCTCGCCGTGCCGCTGCACGGCCGGGAGGCGCCGGCCGGGCTGATCCTGCTCGGCGGCTTCGACCTGGACGACACCAGCCGGCAGGTCGCGGCCGCCCTCGCGACGCAGGGCATGTCGGCCTACGAGAACGCGCGCCTCTTCAGCCGCGTCCAGGAGCTCGCGACCACCGACGAGCTGACCGGCCAGCACAACCGCCGGCACTTCTACGCGATCGCCGGCGCCCTCGTGAACACGGCCGCCCGGCACGGACGCCAGCTCGCCGCCGCCATGCTCGACATCGACAAATTCAAGAACATCAACGATACGTACGGTCATGGCGTCGGTGACGAGGTCATCCGCACGGTGGCCGGCCGCGTCCGGGAGCGGTTGCGCTCCTCGGACGTCCTGGGCCGGTACGGCGGCGAGGAGTTCGCCGTCGTCCTCCCCGACCACGAGGGCCGGGCCGCCGAACTCGCCGAGCGCATCCGCGAGGCGGTCTCCGCCTCCCCGGTGATGACCCAGGCCGGCCCGGTCGTGGTCACCGTCAGCATCGGCCTGGCCCGCCTCGAACCGGGCGACGCCAGCCTCGACGAACTGCTGGCCCGCGCCGACCACGCCCTCTACCGGGCCAAGGAGACCGGCCGGAACCGGGTCGTGTCCGTCTGACCGCATTGCCGATATCGATCCAGGTATTTCGGCCGTAACATTCCGGTCCTCTGATTGACTCCGAGAGGAATCGATCGTGACACCGGATTCCAGCCCCTCCCTCGTGCCGTCGCCGGGCCAGTCCGGCGGTCCCACACAGATCCTGCGGGATCTCGGAGTGCCCGGATGGGTGATCTCGGCCGTCGTGATCCTGATCGCGGTGGGCGCGCTCTACACGGCGCTGAAACCACTGTGGGAGATGTTTCGCTCGGGCCGGGGTGTTCTGGGCCGCCTCGGCATGCGGCTTCGCGAACACAAGCGGGCCGTCCGCAGGCGACAGCTCTTCGCCGACCACATCGACAGCCGGCTCCGCCGGATCAGCGAGAAGGAGGACTGGCGGGACGACCGATTCGCCGAGCTCGAGGCGGAGGTGGAGATGGAGGGCGAGCAGCGCCACTTCCTCCGATTGTTCCGCCGCCCGGTTGACGGCCCGCGCCGGGTGAAGTCGCTCTCCAACGCCCTGGAACGTAGTACCGAACGCCTGGTGCTGCTGCAGGGTGAGCCCGGCTCCGGCAAGAGCGTCGCGCTGCGGCACCTGGCCGGGAAGATGGCACGCCGGGCGATGCGCGACAAACGTCTGGACAGCCGGATCCCCATCTACATCAATCTCAAGGAGTTCGTGCCGGCCGAGCAGCCTGTCACCGCAGCGCACGTACGGGAATTCGTGCTCGCCTCGCTGAACAAGGCGAACAGCCGCGACATCGCCGAATTCCTCGACTCCGGGTTCGACACCGGAATGCGCGAGGGCACCTGGTTCTTCCTCTTCGACTCATTCGACGAGATTCCCGAGGTGCTCAGCTCCACCAGCAACGACGGCTCGGTCGAGTTGTACGCCGACGCCCTCTACGACTTTCTGCACTCCGCCAACACCAGCCGGGGCGTTGTCGCCTCCCGGGAATTCCGGGGCCCGCGCCGGTACGGCTGGCCGCGGTTCACCATCCTGCGCCTGTCCAACCGCCAGAAACTGAATCTGGTGCGCCGTTCCCTGCTGAACGTCCAGCAGGAGGAGCAGGTGATGGGTGGCCTCGCGGCCGCCGACTCGGCGCTGCGTGAGTTCTCCGACAATCCCATGCTCCTGGGCCTGCTGTGCCTTTACGTGAAGAACCACGGGGGTTTTCCCGAGGTCTCCCACATGGTCTTCGAGGACTACGTGGAGAGTCGCCTGAAGCGTGACGCATCCCGGCTCGCGAAACGGTTCGACCTCGACGCCGTCGAACTGCGTACAGCCGCCGAAGAGGTCGCTTTCTGCATCGCCAGCATCCCCGCCCTCGGTCTGAGCCCCGCGAGGTCATCGATGAAGGTGGCCGTGGAGTCGACTTTCGGGGACAGACCGCGGTTGGAGGTGCACCTCGCCGCCTTGGAGTTCGTCCGTCTCGCGAACATCCCGGAGTCCGAGGCCAACCAGGAAGGAAAGTTCACCTTCTCGCACCGGCGCTTTCAGGAGTACTTCGCGACCTGCGTGGTGCTGCGCGAACCGGACCGGGTGAGCGTGGACGCCCTGCTACTGGACGGCAAGTGGCGGGAGACCGCGGTGGCGCTGCTCCAGACACAGGATTCCGATGCCGTATCCCAGCTGATCAATGCAGCGGAACGTATCCTGACCGCGTCGATCGAAGCAACGCCGGAAGAGCCTTTCAGCTGGCCGCCCCACAGCCTGCATCTGATGGGACTGCTGATGGCCGGGCGCATCGGCGGCGGCGACCACCGGAGTCTCTCCCCCGGCGGAGAGGCGAAGATCGCCGCCCTGCTGGGGAACGCGATCGCCACGGCACGTCGCCTGGACCAGAAGTGGGCCGTCGAGTCCGCGACGCTGGCGCCCGACGCGGTGCGGGACGAACTGCTGATCCACGCCGCCGAGTCCCGGAGCCTGCTGTTGCAGCAGTGCGCGTTCGAGCAGGCCGGCCGGGTTCACGATCTTCCCAACTCGATCGCCGTCCACATCCGGAAGGTTCTGGTCGGCCGATTCGTCACCGGTGAGTTGCGCCGCGACGCCATCTCCGTCAAGGCGTTCATCCGGCGCTTGCGGGAGCCGCAGCAGTACATCGACGCGATCCATGCCCTCCATGCCGCGCGCAACGTCGAGGTCGCCATGACAGCGATCGTGATTCTCACGCTGATCTCCGAGGACTACGCGTTCTCCCGGGTCATGCTGGGCATGGCGATCTTCTCGATGATCGGTTTCGTCGTGTCCTTCCAGCAGTTCTGCCGCAATGCCAGGATCGCGGCGACGGTTCCCTACCTGTCGATCGCGAAGATCCTCGGCGCCCCGCCGGAACGAGCTCACGCGAACGATCTCTGGCTCATGCTCGGCTTACGCGCCTTCAGCTGCATGCTGCCCGTCATCGTGATCGCGGCTCGTCCGGACCGGATCAGCGTCCGGTGGCTCGCCGCCGGCCTGTTCCTCTATCTGGCGGCGTGGCCCCTCTGCGCCGTCTTCTCGGTGTCCGACGGCCGGTCCGTCCGCCCGCTACGCTGGCCTGCGATTCCGTTCCTGGTCCTCGCCGGGTTCATCCGGCAGTGGTGGAGTTCCGCATACCTCGTCGGGTTGGCCGTCTACGCCGTGTTCATAGCCCTGGTGTGGACGTGGAACGACGACATCGGCGAGGCCGTCGACAACAGGTTCACCGACATGCTGTTCGACTTCACGATCCTCGGCATGGGTGTTGTCGTCGGCTATCTGCTCTACACCCGTATCTGGTCGCACTACCTGCGGCGATTCTGGAACTTCCACCGGCACGACCGCTCGATCGTCGACGGGTTCGATGGCTCTTCGGGATCGGACCCCGCACAACTCCGCGTCGTCCTGAGCGAGTTGCGGACCGATCTGGGTCTGCGCGAGCTCATCACCCGGATCCGCAGGAACGGGTACGAACTCACCGTTCCGGCGCTCGCCGTGCTCAGCGAATTCTGTGTTCTCGCGGTCAGCGAAACGGGCTCCCCCGACTATCGCTATCTGGACTCGGTCGACGACAAGGCGATCGACGACATCACCCGGCTCCTGGAGGAACGGCTGGCGATCCAGACCTGACCGTCACAGTCCGGCCGGAGGAACCCTCGTCGAGAGGCTGTTGCGTGCCGGCGGAGGACCGGGCCGTGCCGGCGTCCGATCATGCCGTCATCGTGCCGGTTTCTTGCGATCATGGCAGCGTGGTATCGATCCAGAGACCGAGTGAGCGCTGGCGTCACATCGTCGAGAGCGAGCGGGCGGACGTGGCGGCCGGCCGGGTGCCCGAGATCGAGGCGGCGGCGATCCAGTTCTGGCCGCCGCGATTCATCGCCGCGGTGGACGCCGCCCTGGCCCGTTTCGAGCAGGACGTGGCCGCCCTCGACCCTGCCTCGGACGCCGCCGTCCTGCAGGCGGTGGAGCGCGTGGTCCTCGCCCTCAACGAGGCCGACCATCCGGAGGGCCTCATCGAGAGCGGCGAGCGGGACGAGCTGATCGCCTTCATCCAGCGCGTCCTGACCCTCGCCGGCGTCGACGTCCACGCCCTCCTCAAACGCCGCGGGTCGGACGAGCTGACCTCACCCTGGCGTACCTGGTGACTCCGGCTACTGGCCGCAGGCGGACTGGGCCTCCATGGCTGCCCGCAAGTATCGGGTGTTCGTCTGCAGGGCCCGGGTCGGGTCCTCGTCGGCCGCGATCTTCTCGGCCTCGCTGCTCATCGTGGAGATGGCGTCGGCGACCGGCCCGCTGCTACCGGCGGCCACGGCGGCCAGCTCCTCCGCGAAGGTGACCATCACCACCCGGGACGCGGCGGGGTCCAGCCGGGCGCCCTGCTCGAGTGTGGAGTCCAGCACCCGCTTCAGGTGGGCCTCCTGGACCTCCTTGAACGAGGCGCAGATCGCCTCGTCGCCGGACGACGGGGCCGCGGCGACCGGCGCCGGGCCGGTCCTCGTCTCGATCTTCCCGCGCAGCTCGACGAACTCGGTGGTCGCCCGGTCGGCGGTGGAGAAGTACCACATCAGCACGCCGAGGCTGCCCTCGTCGGCCCAGCCGCAGACGGCGATGCCGACACCGTCGGCGTCGACCGCGTCACCGCACTTCGCCGCGCCACCCAGCGGGCCGGGGTCGACCGGCGCGATGCCCTCCACGGCCAGCCCGCCCTTGATGAGGCCTCGGAGCGCGCCGAAGAGCGCGGCGTCCGCCGAGGCGACGGGACGCGCCACGGCAGAGACCACGACGACGTCCCGGCTCTCCGGCTTCCCGTAGAAGGCGCTGAACGCGTTCGTGGCGTCCTCGTAGGCGGCGAGCCCCTCCTCCATGACAGCGGCCGCCGCGGTGAACCGGTCATCGGTCAGCGGAGCGCGCCCACCGAGCGTCGGCGGCTCGACGATGGCGACCATCGGCACCGGCCGGTCGGCGGCGTCCTCCCCCACGACCGTCTCAACCGGGTCGGTTCCGCTTACAAGGAGAAATCCCACGACGCCGACGAGGCCGGCCACGACGGCGGCCGTCACGACCATCGCCACGTTCTTCGCCGTGCGGGACCGCTTCGCCGGTGGAGTGCCGTGCTGCTCAGGGGATGGTTCAAGAGGGGGTTGCGACACGAGGACTCCATGATCAAAGTTCGACGGAGCTTAGCCCGGCCCTCGCGGGGCCGCCCGCCGGGGCGCGGAGTCCGGTCCGGCGGGCGGGACGGGTGACCTGATGCACATTTGATCGGGCGTTCCGCTCGTGGCCATGAGAGCGTTGCCCGGCCGATCGCGGCTGAATCTTCGCTGTGAGCATGCGCGTCGTGCTCGCTACAGAGTCGTTCCTTCCCGACGTCAACGGTGTCGCCAACTCGGTCGTGCGGATGGCCGAGCACCTGGTCCGGTCCGGTCACGAGCCGATGGTCGTGGCCCCGGACTCCTCCGTCTCCTGGTCGCCGGGCGACCTCTCCTACCCGGTGGCGCGGGTGCGGTCCCTCCCGATGCCCGGCTATCCGCAGCTCCGGCTCGGGCTGCCGGCCCCGGCGCTGCACGCGGCGATCCGCCGGGCGCTCGCCCCGCGCGGCGAGGTGCTCGTCGGTTTCGTCGGCCGGCTCGCCGCCGAGAAGGAGGTGGACCTGCTGGCCGGCGCGTCCCGCCTGCCGGGTGTGCGCGTCGTCGTGGTCGGCGACGGCCCGCACGCGGCCTCGCTGCGCCGCGCCCTGCCGGACGCCGTCTTCCTGGGCGCGCGGCACGGCTCCCAGCTGGCGCGGATCTACGCGAGCCTCGACGTGTTCGCGCACACCGGTCCCTATGAGACGTTCGGGCAGGCGGTGCAGGAGGCGATGGCGAGCGGGCTGCCGGTCGTGGCCCCGGCCGCCGGTGGACCGCTCGACCTCGTGGGGCACGGCCTCACCGGCTATCTCGTGCCCCCGCACGCCGGGTCGGGCTTCACCGAGGCGATCCGGGAGCTCGCCGGCGACGAGGGGTTGCGGCGCTCGATGGGCGCGGCCGGCCGGGACGCGGTCCACGGCCGCAGCTGGCAGGTCATCGGCGACGAGTTGATCGCCCACTACGCGGCGGCCCTCGCGGCGCCACTCGCCACCCGCGTCCCCGCCGCCGTCTAGGTTTCCGTCTCGCCTTCTCCTACCGTCATCGGCATGGCGTACGTTCTCGACACCGCGGCCCTGCCCGCCGGCGACCGGGTGGAAGCCGTGCACACCGCGATGATGTACGCCTCCGCCCCCTGTCACGTCATCCACGAGGACCCGGAGGCGCCGGTCCACGCCCGGATGGGCCTCTGGGATCTCGGCGACGCCACCGTCTTCACCCACCGGTCGTCCGGGATCCGGCTGCTCCGGACCGCGAAGCTGGCCCGGCAGGACGCCATGCCGGTGATCGCGCTGTCGGTGCAGCAGCGGGCGACCGGACGGCTCACCCAGAACGGTTCCCGGACCTGCGCGCCCGGCGAGCTCCTCGGCGTCGACCTGTCGGCGGCCTACGACTACTCGTGGTCCGGGAACGGGGCCGCTGGTTGCGTACAGATCCCTCTCGATCGTTTGAATCTCCCGATCGACGTGATCCGCTCGGCGCTCGGAGGGCTGCGATCGAGCCCGCTCCACCGGATGGTGACCAGCCACATCGCCGAGCTCTCCCGGGACCCCGACCGGATCACCGGCGATCAGTCGGCGGCGGCGGTGGCGGCCGCCAGCATCGACCTCTGCCGCGCCCTGCTCGCGTCGGCGGCCCGCACCGGCCGGCACACCCGCGAGGCCATGGCCGAGACGCTGCTGACCAGGATCCGGACATGCGTACGCCAGAACCTCGCCGACCCCGATCTCTCCCCGGCCCGGATAGCGGCGGCCTGCAACGTCTCGCTGCGGCACCTCTACAAGATCTGCGCCGAGGCGGATCTCAGCCTCGAACAGTGGATCATCAGCGAACGGCTGCAGGGCGCCCGCCACGACCTGATGAGCCCGGGCAGCGCCGGCCGCCCGATCGCCGCGGTGGCCCGGGCCTGGGGTTTCCGCGACCCGACCCATTTCACCCGGAGGTTCCGGGCACGGTACGGCATGACCCCGAGTCAGCTGCGCACGTCCTCGGCCGAGGCCCGGACCCTGCCGTAGCAACAGTGCACTGTGGGCCGACGACGGTGCACTGACAGCACGGTGACCACGGCCGCCGCGCCGATAGTTTCCGGGCAGTCATGGGGCTCTGGGGCAGAGCCGGGGAGATCGCGGCGCTTCGGGGGCTCGTCGAGGCGGTGCGGCGCGGATCCGGCGCGGCGTTGGTGGTGCGGGGCGAGGCGGGCATCGGCAAGACCGCCCTGCTCGAAGCCGTCATGCCCGACGATCTCCGGGTGCTGCGGGTGGCCGGGGTCGAGGAGGAGGCACGATTCCCCTATGCGGCGCTCCATCGCCTGCTGATTCCGCTCAAATCCGAAATGTCGGAAATGCTCCGGCGGATCGACGGGCCACTCCCGGACACCCGCACGACCGGCCGGGCCGTGACCGCACTGCTCGCCGCGAACCGCCCGCTGCTGTGCTGGGTGGACGACGCCCAGTGGATCGATCACGAATCCCTGGCCGTCCTCCTCGCACAGCGGACCGGGCTGATCGTCTCCGGTCGGGAGGCGCCCGAAGGCCTGCCCTCACTGGACCTCGGCGGCCTGTCCTCCTCGGCCGGCGCCGGCCTGCTCCGCGAGGTGGTCGACGTCGACCCGCAGATCGCCGCCCACCTGGTCCGGGCGACCGGTGGTAACCCGCAGGCACTGCTCGACCTGACCCGCGAACTGACACCGGCACACCTGCTCGGCACCCGCTCCCTGCCCGACCCGCTGCCGGTGGGCGACCGCCTGATCGAGGCCTACACCCGCCCCGGCTTCGGCGTGCTTGCGGCCGCCGCGCACCCGCAGGCCCGCCCCGGCTTCGGCGTGCTTGCGGCCGCCGCGCACCCGCAGGCCCGCCTCGGCCCCGGCATGCTGCTGGCCGCCGCGCATCCGCACGCCGACGGGCATCCGCTGCGGCGGGCGGCCGTCTACAGCGCGGCCACCGCGGTGGAGCGTAGGGCGGCGCACGCGACCCTGGCCGCCACGACCACGGGTGACCTGCGGGCCTGGCACCGCGCCGCCGCGAGCGTCGCCCCCGACGCCGGCATCGCATCCGACCTGGCGGACGCCGCCGGCCGGGCGGGCCTGCGGAACGGGCCGGCCGCACGCGTCACCTTCCTGCTGCGGGCCGCCGAGATGAGTCCCGGCAGCGCCGACCGGGAACGTCACCTGCTGGCCGCGGCCGAGGCCGCGCTGACGGCGGGGGCGCCGCAGCAGGCGCTGCGGCTGGTGAGCATGGTCGCGGTGGGTTCGAGGGCGCTGATCGTACGAGCGAACGCTCTCGTGATGACCGAGGACGAGCATGCGTACGCCCAGGGCGCCGCGCTCTGCCTCTACGCCGCCCGCGCCTCCGGGCCGACCGAGCCGGACGCGGCCCGCGAAGCCGTGCCCTCCTCCGGGGCGACCGAGCCGGACGCGGCCCGCGAAGCCGTGCGGGACGCGGCCGATCACCTGCTCCGGGCCGGTCACCTGGTCCGGGACACGAGCGCCGCCGAGATCGCCCGCGCGGCCCGGGAGCTGGGCTGCGACGACGTGCTCCCGATGGTCGTGGCGGCCATGGAGCCGGGAAGCGTTGAGGCGAACGCGGATGGGCGACGCGGCGGTGGCGGGCGGCTCGGTGAGGCGGGTGCGGACGGGCGACGCGACGGGATTCGGCGGCTTGTCGAAGGGCTTCGGGAGGCGCCGGACGAGGTGGTTCTGCGGCGGCAGTCCGGGGTGGGGATCGCGGTGGACCTGCTGTGGGACGCCGTCGTCCAGCGGGCGTTCTGGCAGCGGGCGATCGCGGCGAGCCGGCGGAGCGGCGCGGAATGGCATCGGCGGATCGCGCTGACCGGGGCCGCCGTCCTGGAGATCCGGCTCGGCGAGACGGCCCGGGCCGCCGAGCTGCTCAGTGAAGTAGGCGACCGGCCCCACCCGGCGCTGCTGGCCTGGCGCGGGGCCGACCATCCGGGCGTCGTCGGTGCTTGGCTCGAGGCCGCGGAACGGCTCGGGGCCGGGCATGCCGTCCAGCTGATCCGCGCGGCGCTGGCCGGGGCCGCCCTGAGCCGCGGTGACTACAGCCTGGCCTGCACGATCGGGCGGGAGGTGGCCGCCGACGACGAGCTCGGGCTGCACCGGCACGTCCTGCCGGATCTGGTCGAGGCCGCCGTCCGCAGCGGTGACCGGGTACGGGCCGTCGCCGCGGGGGAGGCGTTCGCGGCCGGTGTCGCGGACACGACCTGGTCACGGGGCCTGCTCGCCCGTACCCATGCTCTGCTCGCGGCGAACGACGAAGCCGAACCCCTCTATCGCGAAGCGATGAGCCTTCTCGCGGCCACGCCGGCGCGTGCCGACCTGGCGCGGGCGCATCTTCTGTACGGGGAGTGGCTGCGCCGCCGGCGACGCCGACGGGATGCGCGGGCCGCGCTGGCTACGGCGCGGGAGATGTACGAGGCGATGGGCGCCGCCGGATTCGCCGGTCGGGCGGCGCGCGAGCTGGCGGCGGCCGAGACGACGCCGGCGACGAGCCCGCTCACCGCGCAGGAGCGGGCGATCGCCGACCTGGCCGCCGCCGGCGCCACCAACACCGAGATCGCGGCGCAGCTCTTCCTCAGCGCGAACACGGTCGACCACCACCTTCGCAAGATCTTCCGGAAGCTGGACGTGACCTCCCGCCGCCGGTTGCAACCGGCACTCCGGCCGGACAGTCAGTAGTCTTCCGAGGATGTGGATCGACCACGCCATCTGGTGGCACGTGTACCCGCTCGGCTTCACCGGGGCGCTGGACGGGCAACCCGGGCACCGGCTGCCGAAAATCGTCGACTGGCTCGATTACCTGCTCGAGCTCGGCGCCAACGGCCTGCAGCTCGGGCCGATCTTCGCGTCCGAGACCCACGGGTACGACACCGTCGACCACTTCCGCGTCGACCCGCGCCTCGGCGACGACGCGGACTTCGACAAGCTGGTCGCGGCGGCCCGCGAGCGCGGCATCCACGTCCTGCTCGACGGCGTCTTCAACCACGTCGGGCGGGGCTTCGGCGCGCCCGCGCACTGGCTCAAGGGTACGGCCTTCGAAGGTCACGGCTCCCTCCTCGAACTCGATCACGACCAGCCCGAGGTCGCCGGCCACGTGACCCGGGTGATGAACCACTGGCTGGACCGGGGCGCCTCCGGGTGGCGGCTGGACGCGGCTTACGCCGTACCCCCGCGGTTCTGGCGTGATGTGCTGGCGCCGGTGCGCAAAGCGCATCCAGAGGCATGGTTCGTGGGTGAGGTGATCCACGGCGATTACCCGGCGTATCTGCGGGAGAGCACCCTCGACGGGATCACCCAGTACGAGGTCTGGAAGGCGATCTGGAGCAGCCTCAACGACCGGAATCTGTTCGAGCTGGCCTGGGCGATCGAGCGGCATCAGGACGTGGTGGCGGCCGGGACGCCGATGACGTTCGTCGGGAACCACGACGTCACCCGGATCGCCAGCAGGCTCGTCGATGAGCGGCATCTCGCGCATGCGCTCGTGGTGCTCTTCATGATCGGTGGGGTGCCGAGCATCTACTACGGGGATGAGCAGGCGTTCCGCGGGGTCAAGGAGGAGCGGGCGGGAGGGGATGACGCGATTCGGCCGGCATTTCCGGCAAGTCCGGATTTATTGTCACGTCTCGGGCGGCCGGTCTTCGAACTGCATCAGCGGCTCATCGGGATCCGGCGGCGGCATCCGTGGCTCGTGCGGGCGCGGACCGAGGTGACGGAGTTGACGAACACGTCGATGCGCCTGACGTCGACGGATGGGGTCAATCGCCTCGTCGCCCTGCTCAATCTGGACGACAAGCCGCGAAATTTCGGGCAATATGCGGTGAAGCCGCACGACTGGATGATCGTCGAGTGATCTACGCGGTTCTCCTCTTCGCGCTCGCCGCCACGACCGTCACCTGGTGGATCGTCGGCGACCAGACCGACCCCGAGGCCGCCTCGCTGGGCGTCCCCCTCGACTACGCGCTCCGCCCGCTGCCGCTCTCCACCGGCCAGGAACGGCTCATCGGCATCGCGGCGACCGTCCTCCTGATCGCCGCGGTGGCCGTGATGATCGCCGCGGTGGTCCGGCGCCGGGCCGACCCGCTCTGGCTGCTGCTCCTGCTGCCGCTGTCACTCGCCGCCGCGATCGCCGGCGCCTGCCACCGGATCTTCACGGCCGGCACGATCGGCGCCAACATCGGCGCCGGCCTCGTGACGTTCTTCGTCATCCCGGTCGGCGTCGTCATGCTGCTCCTCGCCGGCCTGGTGCTGATCGCCATCCACCGGAGGAAGCGCTGATCGAACCGGCCGACCGCCGCGTCGGAGGAACACGACCTTCGCGAGGCCGCCCGGCGAGGCTCTGCGAGGGCGGATCCCCGACCCGGCACGAGCCGGCTGCCGGACGGCGTCACTCGGTGATCACTGTTCCGGCGGTCGCCAGTTCACGCAGACCTTCTCCTCCTTCTCCAGTGCGGCGATCAACTCGGCCTGGATGACGTCCTCCAGCCGGCTGAGGTTGGCGAAGGCGGCGTAGATCCAGTAGGTCAGACCCTCCGGCATGGTGGCGTCATAGCGCAGGCCGCGGTCGGCGTTCAGGTCGACCAGGGTGGTCCACGGCGAGAGGTGCGGCTTCTTGCCCCGGACATCGGCGGTTCTGCGAGCCGCCCCGGCCAGCGTCATCCCGGTGAGGGGCGGCACCTCGCCGGCGTCGAGGCCGGCCCCCATGATCAGCCATTGGAGAGTGTGGGTCAGGCCGCCGTGCTTGTAGTTCTCAGCCGAGCCGGTGAAGAATCCCGCGTCGGCGCCGGGATCGAGCGGTAGCTTCCCCCGCGCCACGTACTCGCTCAGGAATCCGTCGGCGGTCAGCGTCTTGTCGACAGTCCCGGCGGCCTGGTCGAATCCGTGGTGCTCAAGCGCGGCCAGGAAATTCCGGTGCCATTCCGCCACCGTACGGTCCGAGTGGTCAGCCGCGACGAGGGCGTCCCAAATCCCGAGCACTTTCACCACGAAGGCCTTTTTTCTGAGCACGTCCTGGAGTGATTTGAGTGTCGTCAGGTACGCCGGGTCGAGCTGGTCTTTCCACACGTCCAGATTGTTGTCAGGAACCCCACCGAACGCGAAACCGTACTTTCTGTGGGCCATGTCGGCTCGTTTCGCGGACGTCGCCCTGGCAGCGGTGTAGGCGGCCAGGGCCCGGATGAAAACTTCCTGCTGATCATCGTTGTAGCGGTAGGTCACGACGGATGTGGTCAATGCCGCGTACGCTTCACCGTGTCCCGCACGGACGGTATCGAGGACCAACTCTTTCGCGGCCAGCCAATTCTTGATCTGTTCCTCGCCGACCGGCTCCTCACCGTGTTTCGCTATCTTGACAACCACTTTCCGGCCTCCTTGCCGAATCTATGCAGCGGTCCACTCAGGCTAGCCGCGCCCGGCGAAGATCCCTGCGTCGCGTCGTCGATTCGACATGGACCGTTCTGCATTCCGCCGCCGTTACCGCGTCCGCTGCGTGTCGAGTTCAGGTCCGATCCGCGCCCCAACTCAACACACAGAGCTCACGCCGGCCAAGCGTGTTGACTAGAGGTTCGATCCGCGCCCCAACTCAACACACAGAGCTCACGCCGGCCAAGCGTGTTGACTAGAGGTTCGAGGGTGACGGCGGAGAGGACCGACGAGGCCGCCAAGTATCACCGAGGACTACTCGCTGTTTTCCGGTATCACCGCAGTCCAGATTCCGGTCCTACCAGGTGCGCCAGGGTGAGGTCAGCTCGTCCGACCCGCGGCGTTTCAGGAGGGCGTGCACGTCGACGCCGGCGAGGGTCAGGACGCGCTGGATGAAGGCGATCAGCTCGTCCCGCTCGCCGCTCTCGATGAGGCCCTCCGGATGGTCGGCCTCGTTGAGGGCGAGGACCACGCGCTCCACCGCCTGCAGGACGGCGGCGTCCGAGGCAGGGTCGAGGGCGGCCACGTCCTGCTCGAAGCGGCCCAGGGCGGCGTCCACCGCGGCGATGAATCGCGGCGGCCAGAACTGGATCGCCGCCGCCTCGATCTCGGGCACCCGGCCGGCCGCCACGTCCGCCCGCTCGCTCTCGACGATGTGACGCCAGCGCTCACTCGGTCTCTGGATCGACACCACGCTGCCATGATCGCAAGAAACCGGCATCATGACCGGCATGATCGGACGCTGGCACGGCCTTGTCATCGATTGCCCGGATCCCTCCGCGCTGGCCGATTTCTATCAGCGGCTCCTCGGCATGCAGCGGGTGCAGGACGAGGGCGACTGGGTGGTCATCGGGGACGCGCCGGATCGGCCGGGCGTCGCGTTCCAGCGGGTGGCCGACCACCGGGCGCCGAGCTGGCCGGATCCCGGGACACCGCAGCAGATGCACTTCGACGTGCGGGTGGACAGCCTCGACGACGCCGAGCAGCAGGTGATCGCGCTGGGCGCGACGAGGCTGGCCGGCGGCAACGACCGGTTCCGGGTGTTCGCCGACCCGGTGGGCCACCCCTTCTGCCTGATCAAGCAATAGAAGCCGATCAAGCAGTGACGACCCGGTTCCGGCTACGCGCTTCGCCCGCTGCCGCTCTCCGCGGGCCAGGAACAACTTATCGGCATCACCGCGACCATCCTGCTGATCGCCGCCGTGGCCGTGATGATCGCCGCGGTGATCAGACGCCGGGCTGACCCACTCCGGCTGCTGTTCCTGCTGCCGCTGTCACTCGCGGCCGTGATCGCCCGCGCCTGCCACCGGATCTTCACGGCCGGCACGATCGGCGCCGACATCGATGCGGGCCTCGTGACGTTCTTCGTCATCCCGATCGGCGTCGTCATGCTCATCCTCTCCGGTCTGGTGCTGATCGCCATCCACCGCAGGAAGCGCTGATCGAGCGGCCGGCCTCACACGGTGACTCTGGCCTGCGCGCCGATCTCGCTCCGAAGCGCCCGGACGACCTCGGCGAACGCGGACTCCGCAGCGGCCTTCCGCTCGGCCGTCTCGTCCGGGCGGGTCACATGGAGCAGTTCGATCGACGACCGGGCGTTGGTTCCGCGGTAGTTGACACGGTATCGCTCGACGCGTTCCAGGCGGGCCTTGTCGTTGTCGATGTGGTCGAAGTAGCGGATCCCCTCGCCGAGCAGGACCGGGACCAGGTCGATGCGGACCTCGTCGAGCAGGCCGGCGTTGAGGCACTGCTGGGCGATGTCCGGGCCGGAGACGCTGACGTCGCCATTGCCGGCCGCCTCGGCCTGGCGGACGGCGCTCTCGACGCCGTCGTGGACGAAGGTGAACGGCGCCAGGCGTTCGGCCGGTCGGCGGTCACCCGCCACGGCACGCAGCCGCGACGCGAACGCGGCTCACGCTCGGGTGGCGGCCAGCAGCGCGGCGGCGATCAGCTGCATCGCGGCGAGGATGACGGCCAGCAGGGTGATCGAGTGTTCGTAGAGGCCGCCCGCCAGCACGCCGCCGGCCAGTGCCGCTATGCCCTGGATCGCGGCGAAGACGCCGTAGGCGGTGGCCCGGCGGGGTGCGGCCACCAGGTCGGCGACGAGGGCCTTCACCGTCGAGTCCTGGACGCCCACGGCGGCGCCCCAGAGCATCGTGCCGGTGACGATCGCCGCGGTGCTGCCGGAGAGGGCCAGCGCCGGGGTGGCGGCGGCGAGGGCGGGCAGGGCGTACAGGACCCGGGCGCCCCATCGGTCGTAGAGGTGGCCGGAGATCAGGGCCGCGACCGCGCCGGCCGCCATCGCCCCGGCATAGAGGATCGGCACGGTCGCGAGCGGGAAGTCGCCGGTCCTGCTGGCGTGGTACGAGATCAGGCCGAAGGTGACGAGGCCGGCCGTGGAGAAGGCGGCGGCCGTGGCGAAGAGGTAGAAGCGGCGCGGCAGCTGCCCGGACATCGCGGGCACGTCGCGCGCTTCGGGTGACGGGAATCGGCGCCTCAACCAGACCAGCAGCAGCATCGACGCCGCGCCCGGGATCGCCAGGAACGCCAACGCCGGCGACACCGAGCCCAGGACGGCGATGAGCGCGGCCACGATGAGCGGGCCCGCGAACGCGCCGATCTGGTCGAGGGCCTTGTGCACCGCGAAGCCCCGCCCCCGGCCCACCTGACCGGCCGCGGAGGCGAGCAGCGCGGATTTCGCCGGTGAGCGGACCGCCTTCCCGATCCGCTCGGAGACGATCAGCAGGCCGGCCACCGCGAGACCGGCCGCCCCGAGCGCCGGGGTGACGGCGAGCAGCGGGACGCAGACGGCCGTCAGCCCGTACCCGAAGATCGTGAGGGCCCAGTAGCGCGCGGTCCGGTCGGCGAGCGGGCCGGACACCAGCCGCAGCAGCAGGGCGGCGGCCTCACCGGCGCCGGTGATCAGGCCGACGACCAGGGCGGACGCGCCGAGCGTGGCGAGCAGCGGGCCGGTCACCGAGCGCGCGCCCTCGTAGACCATGTCGGCCGCGAGGCTGACCAGACCGAAGGCGGTGATCGCGCGCCAGGGAGAGAGGAGAGCTGTTTGAGCCACAACATCATTTTCCTCGTTGGATGTGAATGTTTGGCTCGCCCCCCGATCAGGAAGTCCCCTGCCATGCATCCCCAGGCTCCGCGTCGCACCACCCACGCCTACGGCACCCCGAAGAACCGTCTCGTCTACGACCGATGGGGACGGTTCGGCCGCCCGATCGTCCTGCTGCACGGCCTGCTCTACGACCGGACCATGTGGTGGCCGGTCGCCGCCGAGCTGAGCCACACGAGCAGCAGCGTCATCGCCGTCGACCTGCCCGGGCACGGCGACTCGGCCCGTCGCGGCGACTACGACCTCGGCATCCTCACCGCGGACCTGGCCATGCTGATCAACAGGCTGGAGTTGCACCGGGCGCCGGTGCTCGTCGCGCACGGCGAGTCGGCGCTGCTCGCCGAGGCGTTCGCCGCCGAGTACGCGACCCGGGCGGTGCTGACCGTCGACGAGCCGCCGGGTGAGCCGGCCGAGGATCTGGAGCAGCATCTCGCGACGGCCGACCTCGGGGCGGTTCCGGAGCCCTACCGGCAGTTCGCCGTGCCCCGGCGGGACGCGACGCTGCTCCAGGCGTACCGATGCTGGTCCGCGACGCAGCGCAAGCGGCCCCGGAAGGTCTCCCCCAGCGGGTTTCCGCACCTGAGCGAGCCGGTGGCGTTCGCCGGGAACCTGAGCGACCTGATCTGAGGGAGACCGGGCGGCCTCTTCCCTGAGTCCGCCCGGAACAACTCACCGATGCCGGAAATGCGGCCAATGCGGATGGGGCCAATGGAATGCGGCCCGGTGGTGGCCGTGGCTTCGCGCGTGGCGGGCCGGCGGCGGTAGCAGCGCGATGCTGCTGATCAAAAGACAGACCATCACCACCGTGCCGACCAGGATGTCGAGCAACATGCGGGACCTCCCCGGTACCGCTCCTAGCTGGGACAACGGTCTTGGCTACACGGTCGCGCGCATCCGGGGGGCCGTCAACCGGAATCGCTGAACCCGGTGGTTGGCATGCACTTCGGGGCCGATTCTGACTATGGTGGCCACGAGGGGAGTACCTCCATAAGACGCGTTGCGGTCATCACGGGCATCCCGGTGTGCCCCCGTGCGCCGCCCGCCGTGTCGCACGCGGCGGGTGAGGGAGACCTCGGACGTCGACGCATGTCCGAGGAGGCTCCCGTTGTCCACCATCGCTTCGCCGCAGCTCTGGGCGATCACCATCGCCGTGCTGCTGGCCCTGCTCGCCGCCGACTTCGCGATCACGCGCCGCCCGCACGACGTGGAGATGCGCGAGGCGGTCGGCTGGTCACTCTTCTATCTCGCGCTTCCGGCCGCGTTCGGGGTCATTCTCTGGCAGGTGTACGGGCGGAAGCCCGCCGTCGAGTTCTACACCGGGTGGGTCGTCGAGAAGTCGCTGTCGGTCGACAACCTGTTCGTCTTCATGCTGCTGCTCGCGGCGTTCGCGGTGCCGCCGCAACTGGCGCAGCGGGTGCTGCTCTACGGCATCGTCGGCGCGCTGGTGCTGCGGGCGATCTTCATCGCGGCCGGGGCGGCGGTGCTGCAGACCGGCGCCTGGGCGTTCCTGCTCTTCGGCGGGGCGCTGCTGCTCACCGCCGGCAAGGTGATGCGCGACGCCATGCGGGACGACGAGTACCACGTCGACATCGACAACATGCGCAGCGTACGGCTGATCCGCAAGCTGATGCCGGTGACCCGCGACTATCACGCCGGACGGCTGTCGATCGTCGAGAACGGGCGCCGCACCCTGACGCCGCTGGCGCTCGTCGTGGTGGCCGTCTTCGTGACCGACCTGGTGTTCGCGGTCGACTCGGTGCCGGCCGTCTACGGCGTGACCGAGGATCCGTACATCGTCTTCGCCACCAACATGTTCGCCCTGCTCGGTCTCCGGGCGCTCTACTTCGTGCTGCGCAACGTGCTCGGCAAGCTGCGGCACCTCGACTACGGCCTCGCCGTGATCCTCGCCTTCATCGGCGTGAAGCTGGTGCTGCACTGGGCGCACAAGCTGTGGCCGTCGGTGCCGGACATCCCGACCGAGCTGTCCCTCGTGGTGATCGCCGTGACGCTGCTGACGGTGACCGTGACGAGCCTCGTCGCGAACCGCCGCGAGGTGTCCCGGACCGCGAGCTGACGCTCATGGCGCGGGCACGCCCGCCGCCTCCTCGCTGAACCGGCGGCGGATCCGGCCGACCGCCGTGACCACGAGGGCCACCTGCGGGCGGGCGTGCGCCAGCGAGGCGACGGCCGCGTCCAGGTCACCGGCGCGGGCGTCGTCCTCGAGCCGGCCGCAGGCCAGCGTCGCGGCGCCCGCCCCGAGGTTCGCCATGATGCCCTTGAGCTGGTGCGCCTCGGAGCGCAGCTCGGCGGCGTCCTCGAAGGAGAGCGCCTGCGCGATCCGGTCGAGATGCTCGGGGATCTTCGCGGCCAGCGCGCCGAGCAGGCCGTCCAGCGCCGCCGCGGTGGCGACCGGGTCCGGCCCGCGCAGCTGGTCGAGGCGGGCGTCGATCTCGCCGGCCACGGTCGCGGCGTCCGGCGCCGGCGCCCGGGCGGTCCAGCGCTCCAGCATCCGGGCCACGTCGGCCGGCACCAGCGGCTTGGCGATGTGCGCGTCCATCCCGGCGGCGAGGCAGCGGGCCCGGTCCTCGGCGAGCGCGCTCGCGGTGAGCGCGATGATCGGGACGTGCCGGCCCTCCGGCTCCCGGCGGCGGATCTCGGCGGTGGCGGCGTACCCGTCCATCTCCGGCATCAGGCAGTCCATGAAGATCGCCTGATACTCCCGCCGGCTCGCCTGCTCGACCGCCTCGAGGCCGTTGACCGCCACGTCGGCGCTGTACCCGAGGTTCGCGAGGATGCCGAGCGCGACCGTCCGGTTGATGTCGTTGTCCTCGACCAGGAGCAGGTGGCCCCGGCCCCGGGGCGCCTCGGCCGGGGTGTCGACGGTCCGGTCCTCGACCCGGCCGGCCAGCGCTCCGACCAGCGCGTCGTAGAGCTGCGACTGGCGCAGCGGCTTCGCGAACGCGGCCGAGAACCGCTCCGGGTCCGGCTCACCGGGCAGGCGGTGCGCCTCGTCGGCGAGCAGGATCGTACGCGGCGGCGGGCAGCCGGGCGGCGCGAGCGTGAAGCCGGCCACGTCGAGGCCGTCCTCCTGCGCCGTGCCGATGTCGACGATCACCAGGTCGATCGGCCGGCCCGCCTCGGCCGCCTCCTGGAGCGCCACCCCGGCGCTGCGGGTGTCGCCCATCGCGGCGGCCCGCATCGACCAGCCGGTGAGCTGGTCGGTGAGCACCTCGCGGTCCTTCTCGTCGCGGTCCACGATGAGGACCCGCAGGCCGTCGAGGGAGTGCCGGTCGCTGACGTCGAGGTCGTCGCGGGCGGTCCGCAGCGTGACGGTGAACCAGAACGTGCTGCCCTGCCCCGGCCGGCTCTCCACCCCGATGCTGCCGCCCATGAGCTCCACCAGGTCGCGGCTGATCGCGAGGCCCAGCCCGGTCCCGCCGAACCGGCGGGTGGTGCCGGCGTCGGCCTGGGTGAACGCCTCGAAGAGCTCCTCCTGCTGGTGCTTGTCGATGCCGATGCCGGTGTCGCGCACCTCGAAGCGGATCGGCACGGCGTCCGGGCCGGTGCTCTGCCGCTCGTCCAGCGCCGCCGTGACGGTGACCCGGCCGCGGGTGGTGAACTTGACCGCGTTGCCGGCCAGGTTGAGCAGCACTTGGCGCAGCTTCGCCGGGTCGCCGCAGACCGTCTCCGGGAGCCTTGGGTCGCAGACCCCGGTGACCGAGACGCCGTCCCGGGTGTCCGGCGGCGCCACCAGCGACACCACGTCGTCGATGAGCCGGCCGACCCCGAAGTTGGCGTCCTCGAGCAGGACCTTGCCGGCCTCCAGCTTGGAGAAGTCGAGCACGTCGTTGATGACCGCGAGCAGCGTGGATCCGGCGGCGCTGATGCCCTCGGCGTACCGTCGCTGTTTCTCGTCCAAACGAGAGCCGAGCAGGAGACCGGTCAGGCCGATCACGCCGTTCATCGGGGTGCGGATCTCGTGGCTCATCGACGCGAGGAACTGCGACTTCAGCCGGGCCGTCTCGATCGCCTGGTCGCGGGCCTCGGCGAGGGCCTGCTCGGTCTGCCGGCGGGCGGTGATGTCGCGGACGAAGCCGTGGAAGTGCACGCCGCCGTCGAAGCCGATCCGCCACATGGTCAGCTCGACCGGGATCTCGTGCCCGTCCCGGTGGGTCGCGCCCATCTCGGTGGGCCGGTCGAGCAGCCAGTCCCAGCGGCCGTCGAGCAGCCGGCGCAGCGCCCTGCCGTAGCGCATCGGCAGCACCGTGTCGGACACGTTCCGGCCGATGATCTCGTCGCGCGGCCAGCCGAAGACATGCTCGGCCTGCCGGTTCCACTCCGAGATGACACCGCCTGAGTCCATCGTGAAGAACGGATCGCTGGCCGCCCCCATGATCATTTCGAGCTGCTCGCGCTCCAGGCGCAGCCGCTGCTCGGCCCGGACCCGGGCGGTGATGTCGTGCGCCACCGTGGACACCCCGATCACCGTCTCGTCGGTGTCGCGCATCGGTGCCATGCTGAGCGAGACCTCGATGATGCTACCGTCCTTGCGCTGCCGGCGGGTCTCGAACCGGCTCAGCGCCTCGCCCGCGAAGACCCGGGCCAGCAGCTCCTTCTCCTCGTTCTGCCGGTCCGGCGGCAGCAGCCGGGTCACGTCGTTGCCGACCATCTCCTCGGCCGTGTAGCCGTAGAGCCGTTCGGCGCCCGGGTTCCAGGTGCGGATCGTGCCGTCCAGGGCCTTGCTCACGATGGCGTCCTGGGAGGCCTCGACGATCGCGGCGAGCCGGGCGTTGATGTGCGACTGGAGGCGGCGCTCGCTCGCGGCCTGCCGGGTGGCCCGGTTCGACTCGGTGATCTCGCTGCTCACCCCGAAGATGGCGTACGGGCGGTTCCGGCGGTCGCGGAGGGCGTACAGGGTGGTGACGAACCGCCGGTCGGCCAGCTCGTCCTCGAAGGCGAGCGGACCCTGCGCGGCGAGCACCATCCGGTCCCGGCGGCGGTACTCGGCGAGCTTCTCCGCGGTGTGCACCTCGTGGTCGTAGCGGCCCGCCGCGACCCCGGCCGGCACCTGGTGCAGGCGTTCGTACGCGCCGCTGACCAGCCGGTAGCGGCCGCTCACGCTCTTCACGAAGGCCGGCGTGGCGGTCTGCTCGAGGATCGCGGCGAGATAGAAGTACTGGTCCAGGCGCCGCCCCGCCCGGCGCAGCAACTCGCCGCCGAGCGTCGCGCCGGCGCCGGCGATCCCGCCCGCGACCAGCACGTACCGCAGCCAGCCGGCCTTTCCCGCCACCCGTCTCCCCCGCTTCCGCCCGTGTCCCCCGCGATTCAGAGTCAACCTACATGTGAAGAATTTCTGCTTTAGCCTTATTACGGACAAAGACCACATCGCGAGGGAGACGCCGTGGCGACAGTGATGGTCGTCGACGACGTGGCCGCCAACCGGGACATCGTCCGGATGCTCCTCGGATACCGGGGCCACGACGTCATCGAGGCGCGGGACGGAGCGGACGCGCTCCGGCTGGCCCACGTCCACCACCCCGACGTGGTCGTCTCCGACGTGCTGATGCCCGGCATCGACGGCCTCGAGCTGGTGCACCGGCTGCGCTCCGACCCCGACCCGATCGCCGCCCAGGCGCCGGTCATCTTCTACACCGCGAACTACCTGGAACCGGAGACCCGGCCGATCGCCGAGGCGTGCGGGGTGAGCCAGGTGGTGCTCCGCTCGCAGGACCCGCACACGCTGCTCGAAGCGGTCGACACCGCCCTGGCCCGGGGGCCGGTCATGCTCGACGTGACGCCCTCGGCCGACGAGGAGTTCGCCCAGGCCCACCTGCACGCCGTCAACGCCAAGCTGATCGAGAAGGTCCGCGCCCTGCACGACACCGAGCGGCGGTTCGAGGCGATGGCCGTCGCCTCCCCGGTCGGCATCGGCATCCTCGACACCCACGGCACCGCCGACTACATCAACGAGCGGTTCGCGCAGATCATGCAGCTGCCGCAGGACCGGCTGCTCGGGCAGGGCTGGCTGGACTGCCTCGACGCCGGCGCGCAGGACGCGGCGCTCGGCCTGCTGCACGGCGCCGGCGACACCGCCGAGCTGCGCTTCGACCACCGGATCACCTGGCCGGACGGGACCACCCGGCGGCTGCGCCTGCACCTGCGCCAGATCCACGACGACGACGGCCGGCTCGCCGGCGGCGTGCTCATGGTCGACGACGTCACCGACCTGGTCTCGGCCGAGGAGCGGCTGCGCGAGGAGACCCTGCGCCGGGAGGAGGACGCCCGGCACCGCGACGCCGAGCGCCTGGACAGCCTGCGCCGGATGGCCGGCGGCACCGCGCACGACTTCAACAACATCCTCGGCGCGATCCTCGGCTACACGAACCTCGCCATCGAGACGATCACCGACGCCCAGGAGGACGGCACCATGCCGGCCGAGACCGCCGAGTCGCTCCTCGGCGACCTGCGGCACGTCGTGAAGGGCGGCGAGCGGGCCAAGGGGCTCACCCAGCAGCTGCTCGCCTTCGGCCGCCGGGAGATCATCCAGCCGGTCCCGATCAACCTGAACACGCTGCTGCAATCCTTCGGCGAGACGGCCGAGGTGGTCCTCGACCTCGACCCGGCGCTGCCGGACGTGAAGGCCGACCCCGCCCAGATCACCCAGGCGCTGCGCAGCCTGGTCCGCAACAGCGTCGAGGCGATGCCGGACGGCGGCACCGTCACGATCACGACGTCGGTGCAGGACGAGAACGTCGTGGTCAGCGTCACCGACACCGGGACCGGCATGCCGCAGAACGTGCTGGACCGGGCGTTCGAGCCGTTTTTCAGCACCAAGCCGGCCGGCAGCACGGCCGGCCTCGGCCTCTCCACGGCGCACGGCATCATCAGCCAGGCCGGCGGTCAGCTCACGCTGCGTTCCCAGGAGGGGCGGGGCACCACCGCGACCTTCACGCTGCCGGCGCTGATCACCGAGACGCCGGCGCCGCCGCCGGCCGTGCCCGATTCCGACAAATCGGGCGGTGAGACGTTGCTGCTGGTCGACGACGAGGACGCCGTGCTGCAGGTCACCGCCCGGATCCTCACGGGCGCCGGGTACGACGTCCTGACCGCGGGCGACGCCGGTGAGGCGCTGCGCATCCTGGAACAGCACCAGGGACACGTGTCCGCCCTGGTCACCGACGTGGTGATGCCGGGCATGAACGGCCGGCAGCTCGCCAAGGTGGCGGCGATGCGCCAGCCCAGCCTGTCGATCGTGTTCGTGTCCGGTTTCGCCGAGTCGCTGATCGACGAGAACGGCAACAATCTCGAACCGGGGTCCACCATCCTGGCTAAGCCGTTCGACCGGGAAGCCCTGGTCAGCACGGTGCGAGGGGCCCTGAACGCGGGCGCGCACAGATAACTCACAGGTTGGCTGTCACGGGAATCTACTAGCATCCTGGGCCCGGCGGCGTGTCGTTCGTCCGCCCGAGCCCAGGAGGATGACCGGTGACCACTGAGAGTGATCGCCAAGAGCAGCCCACCGTCATCCTGCCCGCGCAGAAGACCCCGACCCACGACGTCCTCACCGACGCCGACCCGGTGGTGCCGCCCGGTTCCGGGGGCGGCCGGAAGAAGGCGCTGCTCGCCGGGCTCGGTGTGCTCGCGCTGGTGGCCGGCGCCGGGACCGCCGTGACGTGGGCCTACCGCGGTGACGTCCCGCTCGGCGTCACGGTGCTCGGCGCCGACCTGGGCGGGCTGAGCCGGACGGCCGCGGCCGCGGAGTTGCGTACCCACCTGGCCGCCGACAGCCGCCTCACCCAGCCGCTCACCGTGAAGGTCGACGGCCGCGACGCCACCGTGAAACCGGCCGACGTGGGCCTGGTCGTCGACGTGGACGCCACCGTCGCCGAGGCCGTGAAGGGCAGCCCGTCGCCGTTCGGCGAGCGCGCCGTCGACCCGGTCGTCGCCGTCGACGCCGACCTGCTCGACGCGGCCCTGCGCAAGTCGCTCGGCAAGGTCGGCGAGCCGATGACGAAGCCGGCCGTGGTCTTCGACGGCGTCGCGCCACGGGCCGTGCACCCCTCACCCGGACGCGACCTGGTTCCGGAGACGACCGCTTCCGCCGTACAGAAGAACTGGCCCTTGAATCGGGAGATCGCCGTCCCTCTCGCCGAGGTGCACCCGGTGACCACCGCGGCCGAGGTCGATCAGCTGGTGACCGATCTGGCGCGGCCCGCGGTCTCCGGCCCGCTCACCATCACCGCGGAGAAGGGCAAGGTCACCGTCCCGCCCGCCGCCATCGCGAAGAGCCTGGTCCTCACCGCCGACAAGACCGGGCGGATCGAGCCCCGGGTCGACGCGAAGAAGCTGCGCGCCGCCGTCGCGAAGCCGCTCGCCAAGGTGGAGACGAAGCCGAAGAACGCGAAGTTCAGCCTCAAGGGCGGCAAGCCGTCGATCGTGGCGGGCGCGGCCGGCACCGCCGTCGACCTGAACGCGATGGCCCCCTCCCTGCTCGAGACGCTGCGGTCGACCGGCGAGCGCACGGTCGCCGCGACCGTGACGAAGGCCGAACCTTCGCTCACCGCCGACGACCTCGGCAAGCTCGGCGTCGAGGAGAAGGTCTCCACGTTCACCACGAAGTTCACCGGCGGCCTCGGCTCGTCCCGCAGCCAGAACATCGTGCAGGCCGCGAAGCAGGTCGAAGGCGCGCTGGTGCTGCCGGGCGAGACGTTCTCGCTGAACAAGCACACCGGCGAGCGCGGCTACAAGCAGGGCTACAAGGACGCCCCGGTCATCCTCGGCGGCAAGCTGACCCCGGGCGTCGGCGGCGGCGTCTCGCAGTTCACCACGACGCTGTTCAACGCGACCTACTACGCCGGGCTGAAGGACGTCGAGCACAAGCCGCACTCGTACTACTTCGACCGCTACCCGGCCGTCATCGAGTCGACCATCTTCTACCCGGATCTCGACTTCAAGTTCAAGAACGACAGCCCGCACGGGGTCCTGCTCGACACGTCCTGGACGAGCAACAGCATCACGGTGTCGGTCTGGAGCACCAAGGTGTGGGACAAGGTGACCACGGAGTGGAGCAAGCGCCGCAACATCACGTCGCCGCGCACGATCACCCTGCCGGCCGGGCCGAGCTGCATCGCCACCGGCGGGCTGCCCGGCTTCACCCAGGACGCGTTCCGCCTGTTCCACCGGGACGGCAAGGTCGTGAAGCGGGAGAAGTTCACCTGGAAGTACGACGCCGAGCCGAACTACATCTGCGGGAAGCCGGCCGACGAGGATTGATCGGGTTTCATACCGGTGGACGGGCCGTCCACCGGCGCCGCGCCCGGGGCCCGCGACCGCGACTTTCGACAAGCCGGCGCCCGCGGTCCGGTGACCGCCCGATCGGCGGCGCGGGAGCTTTCGCGGGCCCATGTCCGGCTGCACGGCACGGCCTCCGCCGCCCAGGTGGCCGGGCTCGCGATGACCGGGCTGATCCTGCTGATCGGGCCGATGAGACACCGCCGCGATCTGCCGGACCAGCCCGGGAAGTGAAGACCTCAGTATTTCGTCGCCGCCATCACCAGGTTGAAGCCCGTGTCGGCGGCCACGATCGGGTCGGTGAAGCCCGCCCCGGCCAGCAGTTCCAGCCGCTTGCCCGGCCCACCGCACGTGCCGAGCCCGTAGGCCCCGGGCTGGCCGAGCGATGTGGGAGTGCAGAGGGCGGTGCTGGCGGCGTACCCGATCCGGGTGATCGGCATCCCGATCGTGGACGTCCAGTCGTCGGCCGACCAGGGCTCGACCGCCACCACGACGCCGCCCGGCGCGAGCGCGTCGTGGGCCGCCTTCAGCGCGGCGGCCGGGTCGCCGAGGTCGTGCAGGGAATCGAAGAAGACCACCACGTCGAACGGCCCGTGCGCACCGATCGCGGCGGCGTCGGCCACGTGGAAGGAGACGCCGCTGCCCGCCTCGACGGCGCGGGCGCGGGCCGTCGCGATCGACGGCTCGTGGTAATCGAAACCGGTCACGGTGGAGTTCGGCCAGGTGCTGCCGACGAGCATGCTCGCGAAGCCGTGCCCGCAGCCGACGTCGGCGACCCGGGCGCCGGCCTCGAGCTTCGCGACGAGCCCGGGCACGGCCGGGAACCAGGTCTGGGCGAGCTGGTTGACGTACGCCGTACGGAAGTAGCGCTCGATGCCGTGGTAGGTACACCCCGGCACCTCGTCGCCGGCCAGCCCGCCGTCGCCCCGGAACGCGACCTCGAGGTGTTCCAGTGACTGGAAGTAGCCGGCGATGATGTCACCGGCCGCGACCAGGTAGGCCGGCGAGTCCACCACGGACAGGGCGAGAGCGTGCTCGACGGGCAGCTCGAAGGTGTCGCCGTCGGAGGTGAGGTACCCGGATACGGCCTGCTGCCGGAGCCACTCGCCCACCAGCGCCGGGTGCAGGCCGGTTCGTTCGGCCAGTGCCGAAGCGGTGATAGGTCCGATTCCAGTCATGGTCCGGTAGAGGCCGAGGCGGTCGCCGAGAACGGTCATGGCACTGGTCGCGGCGCCGGCGAAGTCGGTGATCAGCTGTCCGGCGAAGGCCTCCACGCGGGCCTCGTCGACTGTCGGAGTCTGGTGCGTTTCTGTCGTCATGTCACCACGGTGCGGGCCGGCGCTTGCCCGCCCCTTGCTGCGACCTTGCTGACTCAAAGACCTTCGATCGGGTACGTCGTGAGCAACGCTGTCAGGGCGTACCCGCAGATGGCGGCCGCATCCCCGGCACCGGGCGGCGGCGGTGGCGCCGGGACGGCGTCGCGCAACCGGGCCAGCCGCTCGACGTCCGGGCCCATCACGGCCGGCGCGAGCGGGTCGGCGTCCGCAGCCCGGACGATCACGGCGGCCGTCTCGCTCTCCCCGGAGGCGTCCAGCAATTCGGCGGTCAGCCGCAGGATGGTCCAGAGCTGAGCGGTCATGTTGACGTCCCGCACCGCCGTGATCGCCTCCCGGCAGGCGTCGGCGGCCTGCTGCCGGCGACCGAGACGGATCAATACGGCGGCCCGCGCCACCCGCGCCACGTTGCTCGTGTAGATCAGGTTGGCACGGTCGCTCGCGGCGATCGACCGGTCGTACCAGGCCAGCGCCTCCTCGGGCGCGCTCGCCGCCAGCAGTTCACCGCGGGTGAACGGCACGAATCCGTCGTAACGTTCGGTGTCGAGCTCGCCGGCGTACTCGTCCAGCCACGCGAGCCCCGCCCCCGGATCTCCGGCATAGGCGTCCATCAGCGCGGCGCAGCAGATCCCGGTGGCCCGGGCCCAGTGCGGCGCGCCCGGGTCGGCCGCCATCAGCTCGGCGTCGGCGCGCACCGAGGCGGCGCGGCCGGCGAACATGCCGTTGGAGATCCGTACGATCAGCGCTCCCCAGCGCAGCGGGTGATCGCCGGGCATCCGGTCCAGCACGGCGGTGAGGATGCGGTCCGCCTCGGCGAGGTCGCCGCGCAGCCACTCGGCGTTGCCGGCCGCGAGCCCGCACAACATGTCACTTTCGGTCTCGATGCGGTCGGGTTTCCAGCTCGCGAGCTGGTCGGTGAGCCCCGGGTCCGGCGCGTCGGAGTTGATGACGGCGAGCAGGGCGGCCAGCCGGGCGCCGCCGTCCCGATCGCCCCGTGCCAGCCAGGAGAGGGCCTCCTGGAGGTTGCCGACCTCCCGGCGCAGCGTGGGCGTGGTCCACGGATCCCGGTCCCGGCCGCGTCGCACCAGCTCGGCGGCGAGGTCGAGCATCCACCGGGCGTGCGCGTCGCGGGCCTGCCGCTCCCCGGCCGGATCCAGGTGGCCGAGGCTGACGTGGCGCACCGTCTCCAGCAGGCGGTAACGGGGCTGCCCGGCACTGAGATCACAGGTGACCAGGGAGGCGTCGGCGAGTTCGGCGAGCAGCGACTCGGCATCCCGGCTCTGATCGAAATAGGGCAGCGCATCGAGGCCGAACCCTCCCCGGCACACCGCGAGGTGGTCCAGCAGGCGTTGCGCCGCCGGGTCGAGGAGACGGTACGACCACTCCACCGTCGCCGACACTGCGGTGGACCGGTCGCCCCCACGCGCCGGGTCGAGCACGTTGAGCCCTGCTCCCAATCGGTCACGCAGATGCGCCAGCCCGAACACGGCCTCCCGCCGCGCGGCGAGTTCCACGGCGAGTGGCAGCCCGTCGACGAGCTCACAGATCTCGGCGGCCAGTTCCCTCGTACGGATGTCGTCCCTGAAATCGGCACGCAGTAGAGCCGCGCGATCACAGAAGAGCGCGACCCGGTCGGAAGCCGGCAGCGGGCCGACTCGAAGGACCCTCTCCCCCGCGACGCCGAGACGCTGCCGCGACGTCGCCAGCACCCTGACCCCCGGACAGCGGATCACCAGCGCGGCGACGAGATCCCGGACTGCCTCCAGAAGATGCTCACAGTTGTCGAGCACCAGCACCGCGGGCGCCGACCCCAGCCGCTCGGCCAGCGCCGCGATCCCGCCGCGAGGCGCGGCCCGCAGCCCGAGCGCGCCCGCGACGGCGGCCGCCACATCGGACGGAACCGAGCGCTCCGCCAGTTCGACGAGCAGCTCCCCGCCGGTCAGCGCCTCCGTCATGAGCCGCGTCTTGCCCACCCCTCCGGGCCCGACAAGACTCACGACGCGGTCGGCGGCGAGCGCGTGACGCAGCGCGGAGAGCTCGGCGGTCCGCCCGAAGAACCGATCCGCGCGCCGGGGAATGCTCTTCCCGCCCGGGCCTGCCGTGCCCTCGGTCCCGTTCACCCACCGCCCTGCGGCCGGCGCTTTCCCGGCCTCCCGGCCCGTGGCCGGCGCTTTCCCGGCCTCCCAACCCGCGGCCGGCGCCTTCCCGGCCTCCCAACCCGCGGCCGGCGCCTTCCCGGCCTCCCAACCCGCGGCCGGCGCATCCCGGGCCGGCCCATCCTCGGGCGACATATCCGAAATGTCACCCGACGGGGTCGATATCCGTGCGGGCGTCTCGGGCGCTCTCCCGGCGGGCATCGGCGGGCGCAGCGCCGGATCCTCCGCGAGGATCCTTCGCTGCAACTCGACCAGGGCGGGCGAAGGGTCCAGGCCGTGGTCTTCCGCGAGCCTTTCCCGGTACGTGCGGACGACCGTCAACGCCTCCGGAGTACGGCCGGTCGCGTGCAGGGCCCGCATGAGCAGGAGCCGGGGGCGTTCGCGGAGGGGTTGCGCCGTGGCGAGGGCCTCGATCTCGGGCAGGGTCTCGGCCGCGCGGCCGGCGTCGAGGCGGCGTTCGAGGCACTCCTCGTGAAGGTGCCGCCGCCACTCGTTGAGCCGGGCCACGTCCGGGGCGAACACCATCCGGTCCGCCACGTCGGCGAGCGATTCCCCGCGCCAGACGGCCAGGGCTTCGGCGAGCGTGACCGCCGCCGGATCGGACCGCTGATCGCGCGCCCGCCGCACCAGCCGCTCGACGATCTCCACATCGGTGCCGCCGTCGCCGCCGGACAGGTTCAGCCGGTAGCCGCCCGGCTCCCGGCAGATCACCTCACTGCCGGCCTGGCGGCGCAGGCGGGAGACGTAGCTGTGCAGATTCCCGACGGCGTTGTCCGGCGGCCCGGCCTCCCAGAGCGCGTCGATCAGGTCGGCGACGGGGACGGGGCGGCCGCCGGCCAGGGCGAGGCGGGCGAGCAGCACTCGCTGTGGCGCACCGGTGAGCGGGATGACGCGCCCGTCCCGGACCAGTTCGACCGGTCCCAGCACACCCACCCGGATCCCCACGGCGTCATTCTCACCAGTACCCGAAGTCCCCGACCACCACTTATCCACTCCCCGACAATCGATCCGCCACCCCCGGCTGAACGCCAGCGCTCACCCGACGCCCGAATTGTCGCCCTCTCGTACAGCCAAGCCAAACCATGCAGCCGGACCGAGCGACCCAGCTGACGATCAGCTACGGGCGATAGGGTCTGGCGGTGCGGACGAAGCAGCAGCTGACCGAGGACATTCACCGCGAACGGCGAGCTGCCCTGGTGGTCAACGCCAAGTCGCGGCGCGGCCGGCAGTTCTACGAGGACGCGCACGACCGGTTGCTGCGGGCGGGTTTCAAGCTGCTCGGCGCCTACGCCGTCGAGGGCGACCTCGAGCAGAGCCTGCAGAGGGCGATCGACCTGGGCCCGGACCTGCTGGTGGCGGGTGGCGGTGACGGCACGATCAGTACGGCGGGCCGGATGCTGGCGCACCGGGACATGGCGCTCGGCCTGCTGCCGCTCGGCACCACGAACAACTTCGCGCGGACGGTCGGCATCCCGCCCGATCTGGACACGGCGGTCACCACGATGACCGAGGGCCTGGTGATCGATGTGGACCTCGGGATCGCCGGGGACATGCCGTTCACGAACCACGTCGGCATCGGCCTGTCCGCCGAGGTGATGATCAACGCACCGAGCCGGCTCAAGCGGGCGGTCGGGCGCCTCGCCTACCCGATCACCGCGCTGGGGCTGCTGACGAGGCACCGGCCGCTGCGGGCGACGGTCCGGGCCGGCGGCGGGGAGATCGTCTTCGAGACGCATCAGGTGTACGTGGCGAACGGCGGCTTCCACGCCGGCCGTCCGATCACGGCGGACGCGCACGCCGACGACCGGCTGCTGGTGGCGTATCCGGTGGGCGGCGCGACCCGGCGGGAGCTTCTGCGCGAGACGGCCCGGAATGCTTTGACGGGGCACCGCCGTACCCTGCATGAACGTCCTTTCCTGGCGGTCGGCGAACTGTGGCTGGAGACGGACCGTCCAGCCGCCGTCGAGGTGGACGGCGAGCCGTGCGGGAGGACGCCGCTGCGGATCGCCCTCGATGCCAACGCCCTGCGGATCATGGCCCCGCCGGGTACTGAAGATCACTGACCCGCCCTTTTAAGATCACACACAGCATGTTGGGTTGCGGAAACGCGCACCGACCCAGATATGGTGTCTCCCGCAGCTGGTTCGGCCCCGCGCGAGCGGACGCCGAGGCAAGAGGGAATCCGGTGTGAGTCCGGAACTGCCCCGCAGCGGTCAGTGGGAACGACCGCCGTCAGTAAGCACTGGGCGCAAGCCTGGGAAGCGACGGCCAGTAGGTGGCTCTACCGAGCCGTGCCCACGAGTCCGAAGACCTGCCAGCGCGCCGCATGCCATCCCGGCGTGCGGCGGTCGGAGGTCGCGCGGGACGACCGACGCCGAATGAGCCGGCGACTGAGTCGCGACCGGCCGGCGTCTCCCCGTGCCCGAAGACCATGGGCTCGCGAGGAGAGAGCGACAGACAGCGATGACGCTGACACCGGAGAAGACCGGTGTGCCGGAGCAACGCAGGCACGCCATGCAGGTCCGCAAGCGCAACGGCGAGACCGAGCCGGTCGACGTCAACAAGATCGTCACAGCGGTCGAGCGCTGGGTCGCCGACCTGGACGAAGTGGACCCGCTGCGGGTCGCCACCAGGACGATCAGCGGCCTCTACGACGGCGCCACCACGGCCGAGCTGGACAAGCTGTCGATCCAGACGGCCGCCGAGCTGATCGGTGAGGAGCCGCAGTATTCCAAGCTGGCGGCCCGTCTGCTCGCCGAATACAACGCCAAAGAGGTCGGCGAGCAGGGCATCACGACGTTCAGCGAGTCGATCAAGTGCGGTCACGACGAGGGCTTGATCGGCGATGAGACAGCAGCATTTGTCGCGAAAAATGCGGACAAGCTGGATGCTGCGATCGACGATGACGCCAACCTGCGGTTCGAATACTTCGGCCTGCGCACCGTCACCGACCGCTACCTCCTGAGGCACCCCACCAAGCGGACGATCATCGAGACCCCGCAGCACTGGCTCCTCCGCGTCGCGTGCGGGCTCTCCGAAGACGCCGACGAGGCGATCGGCTTCTACCGCCTCATGTCGAGCCTCGCCTATCTTCCCAGCTCACCGACGCTGTTCAACGCGGGCACCCGGCACACCCAGATGTCGAGCTGCTTCCTCGTCGACTCCCCCCGGGACGAGCTCGACTCGATCTACGAGCGCTACCACCAGGTCGCGAAGCTGTCGAAGTTCTCCGGCGGCATCGGCATCTCCTGGTCGCGGGTGCGGGGCCGGGGCGCGCTGATCCGGGGCACGAACGGCCGGTCGAACGGCATCGTGCCATTCCTCAAAACGCTCGACGCCGGGGTGGCCGCGGTCAATCAGGGCGGCCGGCGCAAGGGTGCCGCGTGCGTCTATCTGGAGCCGTGGCACCCCGATGTCGAGGAGTTCCTGGAATTGCGGGACAACACGGGCGAGGACTCCCGGCGTACACATAACTTGAATTTGGCGAATTGGATCCCGGACGAATTCATGCGCCGGGTCGAGGCCGATGAAGATTGGTCGTTGATCGACCCATCCGATGCCCCTGAGCTGCCCGATCTCTATGGCGACGCCTTCACCGAGGCCTACCGGCTCGCCGAGAAGAAGGCCGTGAAAACCATTAAAGCCCGAGATCTGTACGGGCGGATGATGCGCACCCTGGCCCAGACCGGCAACGGCTGGATGACGTTCAAGGATCCGTCGAACCGCCTGTCCAATCAGACCGGAGCGCCCGGGAACGTCATTCACCTCTCCAATCTCTGCACCGAGATCCTCGAGGTGAACAACGACGACGAGACGGCGGTCTGCAACCTCGGCTCGGTGAACCTGGGCGCGCACGTGACCGCCGCGGGCGTCGACTGGGAGAGGCTGCGGGAGACCGTACGCATGGCGGTGGTCTTCCTGGATCGGGTCATCGACATCAACTACTATCCGGCGCGGCAGGCGGCCGCGTCGAACCCGCGCTGGCGCCCGGTCGGCCTCGGCCTGATGGGCCTGCAGGACGCGTTCTTCACGCTGCGGCTGCCGTTCGACTCGCCGGCCGCGCGCGAACTGTCCACCCGGGTCCAGGAGGAGATCTTCCTGACCGCGCTGGAGTCGTCGGCGGCCCTCGCGGCCCGGTTCGGCGCGCATCCGGCCTATCCGGAGACCCGGGCGGCCCGGGGTGATCTGCACCCGGACCTGTGGGGCGCCACGGTCACCCAGACCGCCCGATGGGAGGCGCTGCGGGAGTCGATCGCCGAGCACGGTCTGCGCAACTCGCTTCTGGTCGCGATCGCCCCGACCGCCACGATCGCGTCCATCGCGGGATGCTACGAATGCATCGAGCCGCAGGTCAGCAACCTGTTCAAGCGAGAGACCATGTCCGGCGAGTTTCTTCAGATCAACACCTATCTGGTACGGGAACTGAAGGCCCGGAATCTGTGGACCGCCCCCATCCGGGAGGCGATCAAGCGCGCCGAGGGGTCGGTGCAGGGCATCGCCGAGCTCCCCGCCGACGTGCGCGAGCTGTTCCGGACGGCGTGGGAGCTGCCGCAGCGCGCGCTCATCGACCTCGCCGCGGCGCGGGCGCCCTACATCGACCAGTCGCAGTCGCTGAACCTGTTCCTGGCGGCGCCGACCATCGGCAAGCTCTCGTCGATGTACCTCTACGCCTGGAAGTCCGGGCTGAAGACGTCCTACTACCTGCGGTCGCGTCCCGCCACACGCATCCAGCAGGCGACGGTGTCCTTGATCCCCGCGCTCACGCCCGCTGACGTTTGCTCCCTCGAAAACCCCGAGTCCTGTGAGGCCTGCCAGTAATGCTGCTCGACCCCGGAATGGACCTGACCCTGCGGCCGATGAAGTACCCGCACTTCTTCGACCGCTTCAAGGACGCCATCAAGAACACCTGGACGGTCGAGGAGGTCGACCTGCACTCCGACCTCGCCGACCTGGCCCGCCTGTCGGACGCGGAGAAGCACCTGGTCTCCCGGCTCGTCGCGTTCTTCGCCACCGGCGACACCATCGTGGCGAACAACCTGGTGCTCAACCTCTACCAGCACGTCAACTCCCCGGAGGGCCGGCTCTACCTGTCCCGGCAGCTGTTCGAGGAGGCCGTGCACGTCCAGTTCTATCTGAACCTGCTCGACACCTACGTCCCCGACCTGGACGAGCGGGCCGCCGCGTTCGCCGCCGTCGAGAACATCCCGTCGATCGCGCGCAAGGCCGAGTTCTGCTTCAAGTGGATCGACTCGGTCTTCGAGCTGCGGGCGCTGAAGACCCGCGAGGACCGGCGCGCCTTCCTGCTCAACGTGATCTGCTTCGCGGCCTGCATCGAGGGCCTGTTCTTCTACGGGGCTTTCGCGTACGTCTACTTCCTGCGCTCCCGCGGCGTCCTGCAGGGCCTCGCGTCCGGCACCAACTGGGTGTTCCGCGACGAGAGCATGCACATGGCGTTCGCGTTCGACGTGGTCGACCAGGTGCGCGCCGAGGAGCCGGACCTGTTCGACGCCTCGATGGAGCAGCAGGTGCGGGAGATGCTCGCCGAGGCCGTGGAGTGCGAGGTCCAGTTCGCCGAAGACCTCCTCGAACAGGGCGTCAGCGGGATGTCCCTCACCGACATGCGCGAATACCTCCAGCACGTCGCCGACCGGCGGCTCATGGCGCTGGGCATCGCCCCGATGTACGGAAGCACCAACCCGTTCGCGTTCATGGAACTCCAGGACGTCCAGGAGCTGTCCAACTTCTTCGAGCGCCGAGTATCCGCCTACCAGGTAGGAGTAACCGGAACCGTAACCTTCGACGACGACTTCTAGCCGCCGCCACCTCCCCGCCCGCGCCCATTGCCGCCCACCCCTCCCCCCGCGATCTTGTGAAGTCCGGCAGCACCGTCCCTGTCGCAATCACCAAGATCGCGGCAAGGCGGCGGCGCACGGGCGTGGGCGTCACCCCTCCGCCCCGATCTTGTGAAGTTCGACAGGACCACTCCTGTCGCAATCACCAAGATCGCAGCAAGGCGGCGGCGCACGGGCGCGGGCGTCACCCCTCCGCCCCGATCTTGTGAAGTCCGG
>NZ_JBFAAR010000004.1:520814-652622 GCF_040639855.1 Actinoplanes sp. NPDC023714 | reverse complement strand
GTCCGGCAGCACCGTCCCTGTCGCAATCACCAAGATCGCAGCAAGGCGGCGGCGCACGGGCGCGGGCGTCACCCCTCCGCCCCGATCTTGTGAAGTCCGGCAGCACCGTCCCTGTCGCAATCACCAAGATCGCAGCAAGGCGGCGGCGCACGGGCGCGGGCGTCACCCCTCCGCCCCGATCTTGTGAAGTCCGACAGCACCGTCCCTGTCGCAATCACCAAGATCGCAGCAAGACGGCGGCGCGTGGGCGGGGGCGTGGGGCTGGGCGTCGGGGCGGGACTGGGCGTCACGCCTTTGCTGCGATCTTGTGAAGTCCGGCAGGACCGTCTCTGTGGAGATCATCAAGATCGCGGCAAAAGGGGCGGCGCAATGGGCGTCAGTGCGGGGTGGGCGCGGGCACGGGCTGGGCTTGGGCGTCGCGCCCTTGCCGCGATCTTGTGGAATCCGGCAGGACCGTCTCTGCGGGGATCATCAAGATCGCGGCGAGGAGGGGGTGCAACGGGGCTTGGGCGCTTTTTGGGGGTTCAGGCCGGGGTGGGGGCCTTCTCGTCGGGGGTTTCGCCGGCTGCTGCGGCTGCCTCCGCCTCGGCGATGATCTGCTTGTCTTCGGCCGCGTGGGTGCGGTACTGGTTGATCGCGTAGATCAGGGCGGCGGCCCAGGCCACGTAGATGACGGCGTAGAAGGTGTAGCGGACCGCGTCCGGGGCGTCGATCCAGTCGCTGCGTAGCAGGGAGCGGGTGTTGGTCAGGATGATCAGGCCGCCGACCGCGGCGCCGAGCACGCGGGGCGGGATGTGCCGGACCAGCCAGGCTGCGATGGGCGCCGCGATGACGCCGCCGATGAGCAGGGCGGCTACCCAGCCGTAGTCGATGTCCTCGCTGCCGATGCCGACGATGAAGCCGAGGCTCGCCGCGACCGCGATGAGGAACTCGCTCGTGTCGATCGAACCGATCGTCTTCCGCGGCTCGAGGCGGCCGCTCGCCAGGATCGCCGGGGTGCCGACCGGGCCCCAGCCGCCGCCACCGGTCGCGTCGACGAAGCCGGCCACGACGCCGAGCGGGGCGAGGAACCGCTTGCGCAGCGGCTTGCCGAGCTGGCCCTTGGGCAGGCCCTGGAACGTGAACCGGATGAACACGTACAGGCCGAGCACCAGCAGGATGATCGCCATGAGCGGCGCCGCGGTCTCGGTCGAGAGGTTGGAGAGGAACGTCGCGCCCGCGAACGCGCCGACGGCGCCCGGCACACCGATCTTCAGGACGACTTTCCAGTCGACGTTGCCGAACTTCCAGTGCGAGACACCGGACACGAGCGTCGTGCCGATCTCGGCGAGGTGAACGGTCGCCGACGCGGCGGCCGGGTTCGTCCCGATCGCGAGCAGCAGCGTGGTCGAGGTGACGCCGTACGCCATGCCGAGGGAGCCGTCGACGAGCTGGGCTCCCAGGCCGACGAGGGCCAGGAGGAGAAGTTTCTGCATGTCTCTACCGCCAGTGGTGGATGGGGTGGATCCGTGCACTTCGACCGGCATTCATTGCCGACCGAGCCTGCATTTCCTATTTATTGGATCGGAGATTAGTTGCTCGCGTGGCGCGCGGCAAGCGCCGTCTCACGTGAGGTGACCGGGATGGCAGGATGATGGCACTCACACGGGAGGGGTATCGGTGGCTGACGCGGACGACGTGCGCCGCCTCGCGCTGGCACTGCCCGGGGTCGTCGAGATCGACAGCGACGGCTTCGATTTCCGGGTGGACGACAAGGGGTTCGTCTGGTCCTATCCGGAACGCTCACCGGGCAAGGCGCGGGTCATTCGTACGGATGTGGCAGTGCTCTTCGTCGGTGACGAGGCGGAGAAGCAAGCTCTCCTGCTCGGCGAACCTGCCCTGTTCTTCACGCACCCGAGCTATGAGGGCCTGCCGCTCGTGATGCTGCGGCTCCCCGAGGTGTCGGTGGAGCGCCTCGAGGAGCTGGTTACCGACGCCTGGCGGATGCGCGCGCCGTCCTGAAGTTACTTGTGGGTTGCCTGTCCGCTTCCTGTTTGATTAGGTAAGCCTCACCTTAGTAGGGGAAAGGCTTTCATGTCTCTGGAAGTGGACGGCGTCAAGAGCGCCGTGGAAATCACCGAACACGTGGATCTCGAGGTGCTGGGCGACGTCTACCGCCGCGTCCACGCCGCCGATCTGCACCTCGTCGACCACAGCGACCCGTCGGTGGAGGACCGGCTGCGCTGGACCGCCGAGGCGCCCGGCTTCGAGGCGGCCGTCGGCTACGTCGACGGGGAGGTCGTCGGCACCGTCATGGGGTGCCCGCTGCCGCCGGAGACGCTCTGGTGGCGGGACCTCACCGACGTGCAGGACCCGGACCTGGCGGTCGAGTGGGAGGGCCGCACGTTCGCGGTCTGCGAGGCGTTCGTGCTCCCCGAGTTCCGTAAGCACCGTCTCGGCGTACGCATGATGGCCGACCTGCTGGACCGGCGCCCGGAGGAACGCGTCGCGCTGGCGGTCACCGAGACCAACACCCGGGTCTGGCATGCGCTGCAGCGGCTGAGGTTCCAGCACGTCGGGGATCTCGTGCCGTTCCCGGGGTGGCGCTCGCACCGGATGCTGGTCCGGGCGTTGCCGTTGAGCTCTTCCCGATAGTCTTCTTGTTGTTTTTTGAAGGGGTCCCCTTTCGGCGACCCCTTCAACGCCCGGTCTATGCCTTCTGGGAGGCCTTGCGGTAGGCGAGCAGGCCGAGGATCAGGCCGGCGAGACCGGCGACCAGGCCGGCGATGCCCCACACCGGGCTGCCGCCGTCGTCGTCGCTCTCCTCGGACGCCTCAACGGTCGCGGTCGGAGCGGCCGGCGACGCGGCGCCCGCGGCCTCCGCGCCGGTCGCGGCGGCCAGCTTCAGCACCGGGGCCGGGGACTCCGGCTCGGTGCCGTCCGTCGTGGGCTCGTCGATCCAGCGGACCACGTTGCCGTCCGAGTACGTCTGCAGCGCCTTGAAGACCATCTGGTCGACGGCCGGCAGCGGGCCGAGCGACACGTCGAACTCCTGGAACGTGCCCGGCTTGATCTCCGAGCCCTTCGCGGCGGTCCAGGTGATCTTCGAGACGGCCTCGGTGAGCGGCGCGCCGTGCACCTCGACCGGGGTGTCCAGCTTCGACTTCTCGGTGGCAGCGGTCCAGCCCGGAACCGGCTTGAGCGACACCGAGCCGACCGGGGTCTCGATCGGCAGGTTGACCTCGAGCTTCGTCGTCGACGCCGTGTCACTCTCGTTCGGCACCCGGAACGACACCTTGGTGTAGCCGCCCTGCGTGGCGGTGCTCGGGTTGACCGTCACGTGCGCCGCGGCGGGGGAGGCCACGGCCAGCACGAAGGCGGCCGCCACGGCGGAGACGGCGGCGGCGCGGCGGAGGACTGGTTGCTTCATCAGTTTTCAGCCTTTTCCAGTTTTTTCGGGTTTTTCGGCTTTTTTTCAGGACTTCTTACGCCGGCGGATGATCACGAACGCGGCGGCGCCCGCGAAGATCAGGACGGCTACGCCGGCGATCCAGCCCAGCGGGGAGGAATCGTTGGTGAGGGTCAGCTCGGACGAGTAGGCGTCGCTGACGTTCGGGTTGCTGGGCGCTTCACTGGGTGCCGCGGCCGCGCTGGGTGCCGCTTCTTCGCTCGGTGCCGCTTCTTCGCTGGGCACCGCCGCGGCCGGGTCGTCGAGCATGAACTTGTACGAACCCTTCACGGTGTGCCCGTCCGTCGACACGACCTGGTAGGCGACCGTGTAGACGCCGTTCGTCAGCGGCTCGTCGAAAGTCACACTTCCGGTACCGCCGTCGATCTTCGGCTCGGACGTGGCGACCTTCTGCTTCCCGGCGTCGGTGACCGCGATGACCGTGTAGTCCGGGTCGAGCTTCTGCAGGAACTTCAGCTTCACGCCGTCCGGCGCCTTCTTCAGTTCCGCGTTCTTGGCCGGGCTCGCCTCGGTCAGCGCGTTGTGGGCCCAGGCCGGCGCGCCCGGCACCAGCACGGCGAACATCGCAGCCAGGGCGAGCAGCATCCGGGCCGGCGTACGTCCGGGCAGCCGGGCGGCGCGGCGGGTCTCGGTGTCATCCATGCGGTCCTTCTCCATGAGGCGCGGCTACGTGACGGTCCACGTCAGCTTGGTACGGGCCGGATCCGAGCCCGCTGCCGGGTCGGGTCCACCACCGTCGCCCGTTAGTCGCCACTCGCGCCCCTCTGGTTCCCACGACTTTCCCGCCCCCGGTCCTGGCGCACAGCTCGCCGTGTCCGGCTGCACGAGAGAGCGACAAAACGGGCGCCGGGCCAGCCATGGCGTACAGCCACGCTGGGTGGCTGCACGGGAGAGCGACAAAACGGGCGTCGAGACAGCCACGGCGTACAGCCAGGCCTGGGTGGCTGCATGGGAGAGCGACAAAACGGGCGTCGAGACAGCCACGGCGTACAGCCAGGCCCGGGTGGCTGCACGGGAGGGCGACAAGACGGGCGTCGCCGCGACGAACGGGTCAGCGGGCTGCCAGGGCTGCGTGGCGGGATTCGCGCCAGATGAGGCCCGCCTCGGTGAAGCCGGCCGCCCGTACCGCGGAGGCGTGCCAGCCGGCGTCCGCGGTGAACTCGGCGGGCGGGTGTCCGAAGGCCTCGGCACGCTGGGACAGCAGCGGGCCCAGGCCGGGTACGCCGGGGAGGGTGGACCACCAGTTCGAACAGGCGTCCGCGGGTGGGCCGGCGGAGGCCAGGGCGGTCATGACCGCCGGGAGGTGGGGGTCGGGCATCACGTCGGCTACGACGAGTACGCCTCCGGGGGCCAGCACCGCATGCGCCCGGCGGTAGAGGGCGGCGATCTGCCGGGCGTCCAGGTAGTGGACGGCCATCACGGCGGTCACCAGGTGGTAGCCGTCGCCGGTCAGCGCGGGCCAGGACGGGCCGGTCAGGTCGGCGGCGATCATGGTGACCGAGGGCGGCAGCGCGGTTCGGGCCAGGGCCAGCAGCACCGGGTCGAGGTCGACGACGGTGATGCGGGTGGTGGGCCAGCGGGCGGTGAGGCGTTCGGCGAAGCGGCCGGGGCCTCCGCCGAGGTCGAGGATGCGGGACGGTGGGCGGCCGAGGACGGCTTCGGCGGTGGTGGCGATGGTGCGTTCGAGGGACGCCATGCCGGGGAGGAAGGCGGCCATCGCGTCATCCCAGGCCAAGCGCCGGGAAGCGACGGCCGCCAGGTCCGGGAGAGACGCCGGGTCGAGAGACGCCGGGTCCGAGGAAGCCGCCGGGTCTGGAAGGGGTGACGTGAGCGGAGCGGCCGAGGCTTCGGTGGCGGGCATGGAGGGCTCCTCGGCACTGCTCTGCTGAACGGTGGCTCTCGGCGGCCAAGCGAAGACACCGGCGCATGGCGACGACACCGTTCTAGCAGGCGATGACCGGAAATTTCATGACATGCCGGAAAGACGCTGCAGGACCTCCAGGAGACGGTCGATCTCGGCGGGTGAGTTGTAGGCGTGGACGCTCACCCGTACCGATGAGGTCTTCTCTCCTGCGACGGCCTGGCAATGGGCGTCGGAGCGGACCAGGAGGCCCTCGGCGGCGAGGATGAAGCCGAGGTCGCCGGAGCTGATCTCGCGGTGCCGGAAGGCGACGATGCCGTGACGCTGCTGGACCGGGGAGGTGGCGGCGAGGCTCTGCTGGCAGCCGAGCACCTCGTAGTCGGGCATCGCGGCGAGGCCGTCGGTGAGGCGCGCGCCGAGGGTACGGTTCCAGGTCTCGATCCGGTCGAGGCCGGCGTCGTCGAGCCAGTCCATGGCGGCGGCGAGGCTGACGATGCCGGCCGTGTTCGGGGAGCCGGCCCAGCCGCCGGGGCGGAACTCCGGGCCGCGCTCGTTGCGGGACCAGATCGCGCCGACGCCGGGCAGCGCCATCGCCTTGTGGCCGGAGAAGACCACGAAGTCGACGTCCAGGTCGGCCACCGAGATCGGCAGGTGGCCGAAGCTCTGCGCCGCGTCGAGGCAGATCGGCACGTCCGGGGCGAGGGCGCGGAGGCGGTGCACGTTCATGTCGTTGCCGTAGACGTGGTGCACGTGTGTGGCCGCGATGAGCCGGGTCCGCGGCCCCACCGAGAGATCCCGGAAGGCGTAGTCGTGCGCCGCGTCGTAGGGCAGCGATCGGACCACCGCTCCGGAGAGCGCGGCCGCCTCCTCCCACGGCAGCAGGTTCGCGCTGTGGTCGGCGTGCGGCACCAGGATCTCGTCGCCGGGCTTCAGCTGGGGCAGCAGCCAGTCCCGGGCGACGGCACGCAGCCCCTCGGTCGTGCCGCTCGTGAAATGCACGCCCGACATTCCGGAAATGTCGGAAATAAACCGTCGCAACCGATGCCGCGCCTCGTCGATCAACTCCGTCGTCCTGTTGGCCCACGGATAGGTGCCCCGGCCCGCGTTCGCATTCCCCGTGGTCAGATACCCGAAGACCGCGTCGAGGACCGCCCGCGGCTTCTGCGACGTAGCCGCGTTGTCCAAATACGAAATGTCGGGATTATCGACTATCTGCGGAAACTGCGCACGCAGCGACCGATGCCAGTCAGTCAGATCCATTTCAGTCACGCACCAGCGGCGAACCCGCATCCCGCCACCCGATGATCCCGCCCTCCAACGACCGCGCCGCCGGATGCCCCATCCGTGTCAGCAGCGCGGCGAAGGCGGCCGACTTCTCCCCCACCGGGCACACCAGCAGCACCGGCTGCCTGCGGCTGAACGGCAGACCCGCCTGGATCATCTCGCCGAACACGTCCTCGCCGATGTTGATCGAGCCCTCGATGTGCAGCGCCTGATAGGCGAACGGGCTCCGCAGATCGACCACGAGGGCGTCCCGCACGAAGGGATCAGATCCGGTCACGCGGGGCGCCGCGGCGATCTCTTCAGGGGTCAGGGTCCCGATCGAGTTACGCCGCGGCGGCCGGCCGAACAGCGACGGCCTCCGCTCGCGCAGATAGCTCATATAGCTTTCGACGCGATCACAGACGATGAAGACAGCCGTCTTCCGCGATTTCAAAGAGCCATCAAGGGTACGGAGATAGCGCACCGCCCCTTGATAGGCGCCGCCCCCGGTCGGCCCCGCGAGGGTTCCGCAGCGGCGCACCAGGGTGAGAAGCCCGTCGATCGCCTCGTCGGCCGTCACCGTCTCGATGGTGTCGTACACGGAAGGGTCGAAAAGGCCGACCTCGTGCACCTCGTCGATGGTCCGGATGCCGGGGATGAAGTCGCTTTTCGCGGCCACCAGCCCGACGATGGTGCTGTCGCCGCCGGAGGCGCGCAGGGCACGGGCCACCCCGGTCGAGGAACCCGCCGTCCCGACGCAGGCGATGAAATAGTCGGGGGCCCGGCCGTCGAGATCCTTCACGATCTCCTGGCCCGTTCCGGAGAAGTGGGCGTCGGCGTTGCGCTCGTTGAAGTATTGATCGGTGTGGACGTATCCGCCGCTCGATTGCAGGGTGCGGTACATCCGGGTGAGCGGGTCGTCGGTGTCCGCCGGGTCGAGGCATTCGGACCGCCCCGGCAGTTCCTCGATCTCGGCCCCGAGCAGCAGCAACAGGTCCTTGATCTCGGGGATCTTCATCCGGTTCGTGACGCTTTTGAACGGCAGGCCGTACATTCCGGCGATCAGCGCGAGCGCCTTCGCGGTGTTCCCGCTCGACAGTTCCACGACGGTGTCCCGGCGGCCCGCCGCGTCGTCGAGAAGGGGCCGGACCATGCTCCACGCGGCCCGGTCCTTCACCGATCCGAACGGGTTCAGGAACTCCATCTTGGCGTAGAGGTCGATGTTCGCGAGGCCGTGCACATCCGGGTCGATCCGGACCAGCGGGGTGTTGCCGATGGCCTCGGTGATGTCGTCGTATCTCATGGCACCTCCGGCTGCGCGTGAACGGGCCAGTAGTTCTCGTCGAGGCGCCATTGCCACGTCCCACCGGCGTGGTAGACCGCCACCTTCCGGGCGGCCGGCTGATGCAGCGCCTCGGTCGCGGTGAAATCCATGAGGTAGCCGGCCGTGTTCACGAACGCCAGCAGATCGCCGGGCTCCGGAATCCGCGGCAGGAACACTTTCCGCCGGGTGATCAGGTCCGATTCCAGGCACAGATTCCCGAGCAGGAAGACGCCGGCCGCCCCATTTCCGGAAGACCCCTTCCCGGGTACGAGGACCGGGTCCATCAGCACGCCGTGCTCCTCGAGGCCGATGTCCCGGGCGTTGCCGGCGAGCCGCACCAGGGTGTCGCCGCCGTCCTCGCGGACCTCGACGACCCGCGCCAGGACGAGCCCGCACTGGTCGAGCAGGGCCCGGCCGGGTTCGACGTCGAGGTCGTACATGTGATCCAGCAGCAGCTCGCCGAGCGGCCGGCGCAGACCGGGCGCGTCCGTGCCGAGCAGCCGGTCCAGGTAGTCGGCGCCGGCGACCGGGCGGTGCGCCGCGTAGACGGCGAGCGCGCCGCGCAGGGTCCCGCCCTCGGCGCGCAGGCCGTATCCGTGGCCGTCCCAGGTGAGCGGCGGCCGGTTGCCGAGGACGGCCTGGGCCAGCTCCGAGGTGTACCGCTCCCACTCCCCCGCGTCGGCCAGGTAGTTCACCCCGAACCCGCCGCCGATGTCGAGCGACCAGGGCCGCATCCCCCGCTCCCGGCACTCGTCGAGCGCCGCGAGACAGCCCTCCAGCGCGACGGCCTTCTCCCGCACCTCGACGGTGTCCAGGTGATAGGCGACCCCGACCAGCTCGAGTGCGTCCCCGGAGGCGGCGATCAGGTCGAGGACCCCGGCGAGCGCGGCCGCCGGGACGCCGAACCTGCTGCGGCGGCTCTGCACCCGTACACCCGAAGTCTCGAAGCGCGACAGGCGCACCATGATCCGCACCCGCGGCAGCCCTCGGGCTGCCACCATCGCCGCCAGCTCACGCAGCTCCTCCGCCGAGTCCGCGTTGACGATCACGCCGGTGCGCGCGGCGAGCCAGAGGTACTCGCGATCCTTCGGCCCGGTCGCCATGATCCGATCCGGCGGGAAGCCGCTCGCGAGCGCGTGCTGGAGCTCGCCCAGCGAGGCCACGTCGGCGCCCGCCTCGGTCGCCGCGAACTCCCTGAGCAGGGCGGATGAGCGGTTCGCCTTGTGTGCGAAATAGATTCGGCCAGAGAGCCGATGCTTTCTGTACGCCGTGCGGAACCTGGCGACGTTCTCCCCGGCGCGCTGCGGCAGAACCACGTTGAGCGGGGAGCCGAGACCGTCCACCATCCGTCCCAGAAGCTCGCCGTCATCGAGAAGGGATTGAGTGAGCGGATCGATTCTCGGTTTCAGGAACAGCATCGTCTGTCGACTCCCGGGGGTCTCTCCGGCGCGCTCCCAACGTAACCGAATCGACCACTCTCGGCAAAAGAGTGAATACGGAGCGTTGCGTCACACCGTACGGAGGTCGAGGGTGTGCCACACCGTCGCCTCCCGATCCCCGGTCGACCACCAGAGCATGCCGTCGCGGCTCGCGGCCAGGTCGGCCGCGACCGACAGGGTGACCGTCCGCTGCGTCCGGACGTCGTGGACCACCAGGCCGGCCGTGCCGGTGAGATCGGAGTCGGGACGGGTCTCGGAGAGGATCTCGAACCGGTCCAGGACCGCGATGTCGTTCACGGCGGCCTGCGTCCCCGGCCCGGCGATCCGGCGGCGCTCGCTGCCGTCCGGCCGCATGAGGTCGATCCGGGCCAGCCCCTCACCGTTGTTGACCATCACCCGGCACCAGGCGGGCGTGCACATCGTCCACTCGGCCGGGCCCGCCGTGATCCGCTTCTCCTCGCCGCTCTCCAGGTTGTGCAGCGTGATCTCCCCGGCCTGCCCGCCCACGTCACTGGTCAGCCAGGGCCAGGCGGCGAGGGCCCACTGCCCCTTCCGGGTCTCCGTGGTGACCGCACCGCCCGTCAACGCCACCGACCGGATCTCGGTCGTCGAGTCCCCGTCGGCGGCGGCCCAGTGCACCCGGCCGCCGGCCGTCACGAGGTCATGCTGCCCGCCGTAGAGCAGGATGTTCCCGGTGTCCCCCGTGAGCCGCCGGGGGTTTTCGTCCGCGGTCAGGTCGAGCGCCCAGATCTCGGTGCCCCCGGACTCCCCCGTCTCGGTCCAGAGCAGTTCGTTCCCGGCCTTGGTCAGGTTGTCGAACCGGGAGTCGGCGGGGAGACGCCGCAGTTCACGCTCGCGGCCACCGTCCGGATTGCCGCCGCTCGGACCGCCGCCGCTCACGCCCCCCTTACCCGATTTTTCGGCATATTTGATGATGAGGCGGGTGTGCTGGCCGTCGCTGGTGTCGGCGGTTCCGACGGCGGTGGTGACGTCCAGGAAGAGCAGCGGCTCCAGGCCCAGATCGCGGAGGTCGGCGCGGGCCGCATCCGGCCAGGCCTGCGCGAGCGCCGGCCGGGCCGCCGTCGGCGGCAGGGGCGCGCTCTTCTGCTCGGGCAGCCCGCCGGCCAGCAGCGCCACGGCCGCGGCCAGGGCGACGGCGAGGCTGATCGTCTTGCGGTTCACTCGTACTGCTGTTTCGGCGGAGTGATCGGCTGCCACTGTTCGACCTCGAGGTAGGCGATGTCGGCCTGGTTCACCGGGTCCTTGGCCCGCTGCGTGCTGTGCCGGCCGGTGACCCGCACCCACGTACCGCCCGGAACGTCGATCACCGGCCCACCACGGAGCCCGACCTTGATCGGCCGCCCGTCGGCCGCGCAACAGCTCACCACGATGCGGGCGAGCATGGGCCCGCCGTCCGGTCCGATGCTCAGGAAACCGGTGAGCTCCAACCGGCGTCCCGCCAGACTGCGCCCGTCGTCATAGATGCTCCGCGACGCGTAGTCGAGCAGCCCCACCGGCACCGGATCCCCTTCCGGAAGCGGCCCGTAGTCGGACTCGGCCGCGGCGGGAAGCGTCCCCGACTGGTCGGCGGTGAAGGACCCGAGAGCGGGCGGCGCCACGAGCAGCAACCCGATCACGGGAAGCAGCAGCAACCACCCGACCCGGGGCTCATGATGCGCGTGGTCGTCCGGGCCATCGCTCGCGCCGTCCGCATGCCGCAGCTCCCCCATGCCCGACAAATCCGAAATGTCGGGCGAGGGAGAGGAGGGCGACCGTGGCGAAAGTCGGTCGGGCGCGGGGAGATGGTCGGCAGCGGCGAGACGGTCCGGCACGGCCCGGGAGTCCGGCACGGCCCGGGAGTCCGGCACGGCCCGGAAGTCCGGCACGGCCCGGAAGTCCGGCACGGCCCGGAAGTCCGGCACGGCCCGGAAGTCCGGCACGGCCCGGGAGTCCGGCACGGCCCGGGAGTCCGGCACGGCCCGGGAGTCCGGCATGGAGAAGGGGTCGGCCCCTGCGAAGGGGTCCGGCGCGGCGAGAGGGCCGGGCTCGGGCGGCGGCGTGGGTTGGGGCGTGGAGGGAGAGCGGCGGGGGCGGTGGTCGTACCAGAGGGTGAAGAGCGCCGTGAGCACCAGGACCGCGCCCGCCAGGAGGAGGAAGGGCCGCAGGCCCTCCTTGACATAACGCAGATGCAGATCGGTCAGGGAGGCCTTCAGGACGGCGCCGCCGAGGAGGAGCAGGATCACCGCCTGCGCCGCGCGGCTCACAGCAGGACCAGCCCGGTCAGCGTGCCGGCCAGCACGGCCAGGGCGAAGGTGGCCGGGGCGAAGCGGGCGGCGAAGGCGCGGCCGAGGATGCCGGTCTGCATGGCGATCAGCTTGAGGTCGACCATCGGGCCGACGACCAGGAAGACGAGGCGGGAGGTCAGCGAGAACTGGGAGAGCGACGCCGCCACGAAGGCGTCGGCCTCGCTGCAGATCGAGAGGAGCACGGCGAGGACGGCGAGGGCCAGGATCGAGAGGATCGGGTACGAGGCCAGCGTCTGCAGCCAGGACTCCGGCACCACCACGTTGATCGTGGCGGCGGCCGCGGCGCCCAGCACCAGGAAGCCTCCGGCGTGGACGACGTCGTGGCGGACCGCGGACCAGAAGGCCTCGCCCTTCGAGGCGCCGTCGTGGTGCGGGCGGTGCGGCAGGCGGATCCAGTCGGCGCGGCCGAGGCGCAGCCACAGCCAGCCCATCAGGACCGCCACGGCCAGGCTCGCGACGGCCCTCGCCAGCACCATCTCCGGGTTGCCGGGGAAGGCCACCGCCGTGGCGGTCAGCACGATCGGGTTGATCGCGGGGGCGGCCAGCAGGAAGGCGAGGGCGGCGGCCGGGGTGACGCCGCGGCGGATCAGGGAGCCGGCGACCGGGACGCTGCCGCACTCGCAGCCGGGCAGGACCACGCCGGCGAGGCTCGCGGCCGGTACGGCGAGGGCGGGGCGGCGGGGCAGCGCCCGGGCCCAGAACGAGCTCGGCACGAAGACCGCGATGACGGCCGAGAGCAGCACGCCGAAGACCAGGAACGGGACGGCCTGGACCAGCACCGAGACGAATACGGTGGTCCAGGTCTGCAGCCGGGGGCCGGACACCACGCCGGAGAGCGGGCCCCGGAAGATCACCAGGAGGATCAGGACGGCGGCGAGGACCTCGACCGAACCGATCCCCCGGCGCTCCGTGCCGGCCGGGGGATCCTTCAGCAGAGTCACCGGTCAGAATTTACCGGCAGCCCCGGGAAAACCACGGATCACTATCGAGTGATCACGGGCTTGCCGCGAGGAACAGGAAGACCGCGAGCAGGCCGAGGTGCAGGCCACCCTGGAGGATGTTCGCGCGGCCGGGGACCACGGTGAGCGTGCCGACCACGAAGGTGAGCACGAGCAGCACCATCTGCGTGCCGCCGAGGCCCAGCAGCAGCGGGCCCTCCAGCCAGATCATCGCGGCGGCGATGGCCGGAATGGTCAGTCCGATGCTGGCCATGGCCGAGCCGAGGGCCAGGTTCAGGCTGGTCTGCATGCGGTCGCGGGCGGCCGCGCGGACCGCCGCGATGGTCTCCGGCAGCAGCACCAGCAGGGCGATCACCACGCCGACCACGGAGTGCGGCAGGCCGGCCGAGGCCACCCCCGACTCGATCGACGGCGAGATCCCCTTCGCGAGGCCGACCACCGCGACGAGCGCCAGCAGCAGCAGGCCGAGGCTGTTCAGGGCGGTGCGCCCGGACGGCGGCTCCAGGTGCTCCTCGCTGTCGATCACCTCCCCCTCGGTGGTGATCGGCATGAAGTAGTCCCGGTGCCGGCGGGTCTGCACGCCCACGAAGAGCAGGTAGAGGCCGAGCGAGACGACGGCGGCGAACCCGAGCTGCGCCGGCGAGAACTGCGGGCCGGGACGGCTCGTCGTGAAGGTGGGCAGGACCAGGCTGAGCGTGGCGATCGCCGCGACGGTGGCGAGCGCTCCGCCCGTACCCTCGGGGTTGAAGACCGCGATCCGGCGGCGGACCGCGCCGACGAGCAGCGAGATGCCGAGGATGCCGTTCACGGTGATCATCACGGCGGCGAAGACGGTGTCGCGGGCGAGCGACTGGGACTTCTCGCCGCCGCTGATCATCAGGGTGACGATGAGCGCCACCTCGATCACGGTGACCGCGACCGCGAGGATCAGCGACCCGTACGGCTCACCGACCCGGTGCGCGACCACCTCGGCGTGGTGCACGGCCGCCAGGACCGCGCCGCCGAGCAGCAGCGCCACCACGACCACGAGGGGTGGTGGCAGGTCGCGGCCCCAGGTCAGGACGAGGGCCGCGACCGACAGGACGGGCAAGGCGACCGTCCACTGCGAGAAGATCTTGAGGTTCATCGTTCAACTCTGCCAAAGCGGCTCAGCTCTCGCCCGGTGTTCCAGCCGTCTTGCGATCACTGTGGCCAAGGTCGCGATCCGGGGCGATCCGGTCCCGGACCATGCGCTTGAGCGGCGGCACCTCGGGGAAGCCGCCCTCGGCCTTCCGGGACCAGAGCGTCTCCCCGTCGAGCCGGATCTCGAAGACGCCGCCGATCCCGGGGACCAGCGCCACCTCGCCGAGCTCGGTCGCGAACGTGGTGAGGAGCTCCTGCGCGGTCCAGGCGGCCCGGAGCAGCCAGCGGCACTGCGTGCAGTATTCGATTTCGAGGCGGGGTGTCGGCACGCGACCGAGTATGCCGGGTCTGGAAGGATCGTCGAGTGTTCAAGCCAGGTTGGATCGCCGGATTCGTCGCCTTCGCGCTGCTTGTTGCGGGGTGTTCCGAGGAGCAGGTCGAGGAGCAGGTCGAGGAGAAGGCCCCGGCAGTCGTGGTGGCGAGCGACTACGTCGCCCTCGGCGACTCCTACGCGGCGGGCCTCGGTGCCGGCAACTACGCCGACACGAGCTGCCTGGTCAGCAAGGACAGGTCGTACCCGCAGCTGTGGATCGACGGTAGGGACGGCCTGGGCGCCACCCTCAACAACGCGTGCAGCGGCGCGGTGATCAACACGGTCGCCACCCGCCAGCTCGCCGCGCTGAACGAGAGGACCGGCTGGGTCACGCTGACGGTCGGCGGCAACGACGTCGGCTTCGTCGCGGGCCTCCAGCAGTGCCTGCTCGGCTCCGACCAGAGCTGCACGCAGTCGGTCACGAACGCGACCGGGACGATGGAGAAGAGCCTGCCGGCCTCGCTCGACGGCCTCTACACCAAAATCCGCGACGCCGCCCCGAACGCGAAGGTCTACGTGGTCGGCTACCCGCACCTGGTCGCCGACCCGGGCGGCGGGACGAAGTGCGACCTGAACGACGCCCGCCGCAAGATCCTCAACGAGGCCTCGGACACGCTCTCCGAGGTGATCGCCGCGGCCGTCGCGAAGCACCCGGGCTTCACCTACGTGGACGGGCGGATCATCTTCGCGGGCCACGAGGCGTGCACGAAGGACCCGTGGATCAACGCGGTCGCCGACACCGTCTCCGAGTCGTTCCACCCGAATGCCGACGGCTACGAGGCGTACGCGAAGGTGCTCTTGAACGTGACCCGCTGAAGATGAACTACATAGGAATGCCTGAATAACACTCCTCCCAGGAGGATGTTCGTGCCTCGTGGCGGGGCAACGCTCGGAACGTGACCGAGACACTCGTGATCCTGGCCCTCGTGGTCATCACCGCCCTCGGCTTCGACTTCACCAACGGGTTCCACGACACTGCGAACGCGATGGCCACGTCGATCGCCACCGGGGCCCTGCGGCCGAAGGTCGCCGTACTGCTCTCCGCGGTGCTCAATCTCGTCGGCGCGTTCCTCTCCATCGAGGTCGCGCTCACCGTCACCAACGCCGTCGTGAACATCCAGAACTCCGACGGCACCCCCAAACCCGAGTTGACCGCCGACGGCGGCACGGCCCTGCTGATCATCGTGCTGGCCGGCGTGATCGGTGGCATCGTCTGGAACCTCTTCACCTGGCTGCTCGGCCTGCCGTCCAGCTCCTCGCACGCCCTCTTCGGCGGGATCATCGGCGCCACCGTGGCCGGCCTCGGCTGGGCCGGCGTGAAGTGGACCGGTGACGGCAGCAAGCTCGACGGCGTCCTCGGCAAGGTGGTCCTGCCGGCCCTGATGTCGCCGGTGATCGCCGGCATCGTGGCCGGCGTCGGCACCTGGCTCATCTACCGGATCACGGTCGGGGTGGCGGCGCGCTTCACCGACAACGGGTTCCGCTGGGGGCAGATCGGCAGCGCCTCGCTCGTCTCGCTCGCGCACGGCACCAACGACGCCCAGAAGACCATGGGCGTCATCACCCTCGCGCTGATCGCGGCCGGCGAGTGGTCGGACACCGAGGACATCCCGTTCTGGGTACGGGTCTCCTGCGCGCTCGCCATCGCGCTGGGCACCTATCTGGGCGGCTGGCGGATCATCCGTACGCTCGGCAAGGGTCTCGTCGAGATCGCCCCGCCGCAGGGCTTCGCGGCCGAGTCGGCCGCCGCCACCGTCATCCTCACCTCCAGCCACCTCGGCTTCGCGCTCTCCACCACCCAGGTCGCCACCGGCTCGATCCTGGGCAGCGGCGTCGGCCGTCCCGGCGCGCGGGTCCGCTGGGCCGTCGCGGGCCGGATGGTGACCGCCTGGCTGATCACCCTGCCGGCGGCCGGCCTGGTCGGCGCGCTCATGTGGTTCGTCGCCGACCTGGTCGGCGGGGTGGCCGGGGCGGTCACCGTCTTCGTGCTGATGCTCGCCGCCGCGGCGGTCATGTGGCAGCTGTCCCGCCGGGCCCCGATCGACCACCACAACGTCAACGACGAGTGGGAGGGCGCCCCCGCGCCCGAGCCCGCCCGCACCGGGAACTGAGGAGGACGCCGTGGACAACCTCACGCTCGCGCTGGACGCCGTCTGGCGGATCCTGCTCGCCGGCCTGCTGCTCGGGGCCGGGCTGCCGGCGATCTTCGCGCTCGGGGTCCGGTCGCTGGCCCACGGCGGCACCGCCGGCCGGGCCGGCGGCTACGCGTCCTTCACGATCGTTCTGCTCGCGGTCGCCCTGGGTATCACGTTCATCGTGGCGACCGGCTTCGGCCGGGAGCTGAGCTTCGAGCACGTGTACCCGACCCTGGTCAGCAAGGACTGAGACGCACATGTACCCGACCCTGGTCAGCAAGGACTGAGATGGCCGAATCCCGATCCAACTTCCTGTCCCGTGCCGTGGAGTGGCTGCGCGCCGGATACCCGGAGGGCGTCCCGCGGCGGGACTACGTGGTGCTGCTCGGGCTGCTGCGGCGCACGCTCACCGAGGACGAGGTGCGCGGCATCGCGAAGGAGCTGGCCACCCAGGCCGTCGAGCCGATCACTCCGCAGGACATCGAGGAGATGGTCAGCTCGACGGTCCTCCAGCCGGCCACGCCGGAGGACGTCGTCCGGGTCTCCGCGCACCTGGCGGCCGGTGGCTGGCCGCTCGCTGACCCGCCCGACGCCTGAGTGTCGTCTCGCGTTCGCGCGCCGGACGCCTCGGCGCGCTTCGATGGGCCGTGCACCACGCCAACCACTACTACGGGCACTCGTACGTCCTGGCCCGCTACTGCGGCTTCGAGGGCTCCGATCCGCCCCGGATCCACGGGTATCTCCAGCACGGCTGGAACATCGGGGACGGCCTCGCTCCCGACCACGAGTACGTCCCCGGCATCCCGTCGTTCGTCTGGAGCGAGCGCACCCGCCGCCGGGCCTGGTCGATGGGGCGCCGCCGGGTGCATGTCACCGGCGCGCCCCTCGCCTACCTGCTCGCCATGACGCCGCCCTCCCCCGAGCCGCGCGAGGGGACCATCTGGTACCCGTTCCACGGCTGGGAGGGCCAGCACGTCCAGGGCGACCACGACCGGCTCATCGCCGGCATCCGGGACACCGAGCCCGGCCCGGTGACGGTCTGCCTCTACTGGCAGGAGTACCGGACGCCCGGGGTGCGGCGGCGCTACGAGCGGGCCGGGTTCCGGGTGATCTGCCACGGCTACCGGGGCGGCTGGTGGAAAGACCTCGACCCCGGCTTCCTCGACCGCCAGCTCGGTGAGCTGCTGCGGCACCGGCGGGTCGCGTCGAACCGGCTGTGCAGCGCGGTGCTCTACGGCGCGCTCGCCGGATGCGAGCCGGCCGTCTACGGCGATCCGATGCGGCTGCGCGACGAGAGGGACCTCTTCGGCGGCCGCCCGCGCATCCGCCGGCAGTGGGCCGGCCTGCACGGCACCACCGTCGATCCGGCGCTCGCCCACGCCGTCGCCGTCGACGAGCTCGGCGCCGATCGACTGCTCACCCCGGCCGAGCTGCGCGCCCTGTTCCGCTGGTCCACCCCGACGATGGAGACCGCCGCGTGATTCCGCTTCTGCTCGGTGGCGAGATGCCTCATTGGCAAGACCCTTCTCCGGTACGCGGGACCGCGCTGTGCGATCTGGTCACCGCCGCGCGAGGGCACACCCTCGTGGTGGGGCCGCACGATCCCGGGCTGATCGACGCGGTACCGGCCGGCCGGATCACCGTGCTGGTCCGCGGCGTCCCGGACGCCGAGGCCCTCGCCGAGCGGTACGCGTCCCGGCCCGGCTTCGAGGTGTGCTGCGGGAGCCTGGAGAAACTCGCGGCGGTGCCGGCCTACGACACGGTGATCGCGCTGGCCGGCCTGGAGCGGGTCACCTCTACCGAGAGCGACGGCCTGACCTGGGACGACAGCCTCGCCGTGCTGCTCGCGACGCTGCGCCCCGGCGGCCGGCTCCTGCTCGGCTGCGAGAACCCGTCCGGCCTGCACCGGATCCTCGCCCCGGGCGCCGAGCCGGGCGACGACGACTGGGGCTCCGGCCTCGACGACCCGGCCCGCCCGGTCACCCTCGCCGCCCTGCGCGACCGGCTCGCCGCGGCCGGCCTGCCGGTGCTCGGCGACTACGCAGCGTTCCCGTCGCCGGACGCGCCCCGCGCCCTGATCAGCCCGGCCATGCTGGCCGATCCGTCGGTGCACGGCCTGCTCGCGGGGATGCTGCGGCGGGCGGGGCTGCCGGAGGGCCCCGTGCTGGCGGATCCGCGTCCGGTTCTCGTACCCATGCTGAAGAGCGCCCTCGCCGGTGAGCTCGCCCCCGGCTGGTTCGTGGTGGCCTCGCGGGGTGGTGCGGTGTCGCTGCCCTCCGCCGTTCTGACGTCCGATCAAGGAGAAAGGCATTCATTCGTACGTGCGGAGCACGGCTGGACGCGGGACGGCGCCGGCACCGTTCCGGAGGGGCGGAATCTGCTCGATGCGCTCCTCGCGGCTACCCGGAGCCGGGATCTGGCGGCGATGCGGACGCTGCTCGCGGCGTGGCAGGGCGGCGAGCACGCCGGGGTCGACGCCGAATGCCTGGTGGTGGACGGGGACGGGCGGCTGCGCGATCTCGGCATCGGCGCGGCCGCCGATCCGGCCGTGGCGCTGCGGAACCTCATCGACGCGGCGCCGGAGGGCCTCGACGACCTGATCGAGGCGATGGCGGGCGTCGAGGCCGCTCCCTCCTCCTCCCCGGCTCGGGTGCGGGTGGCGGCCTACCGGGAGGTCGCGGCCGAGCGGGACCGCCTGGCCCGGGAGCTCGGCGAGGCCCGGGCCCGGGGCGACTGGTACGAGCAGCGGCTCGCGGCGCGGGACGGCGAACTGGCCCGGGCCTACCGGATCATCGGGGTACTCAAGGGCACGGTTCCGGGCCGGGCCGCCACGGCCGTGCGGGGTGCGCTGCGCACCGGCAAGCGGGCCCTGAAGCGGATCGGCCGGCCGTCCTGAGCCCGGATCTTTCCGCGGCATTGCGTTCGCCTGGCGGTTGAGGGCTGTTTCCGCAGCCCTCGTCTTCCGCCCATAGCGTTCCGCAGCATGTCGACCGAGCTGGATGTCAGCGTCGTCATCCCGACGTGCAACCGCCCGCAACTCGCCGCCCGAGCCGTCGCCTCGGCGCTGGCCCAGACCCACCACGCGCTCGAGGTGATCGTGGTGGTGGACGGGCCCGACCCGGCCACGTCGTCGGCGCTGGCCGGCATCGGCGATCCCCGGCTGCGGGTCGTGGTGCTCCCCGAGCGGGGCCGCGCGCCGCGCGCCCGCAACGCCGGCGCGCGGGAGGCCCGGGGACGGTACGTCGCGTTCCTCGACGACGACGACGAATGGCTGCCCGAGAAGGTCGCCACCCAGCTGAAGCTCGCCGACGCGTCGGACGCCGCCCTCCCGGTCGTCGCGAGCCGGCTGATCAACCGGACGCCGCGGGCCGACTCGATCATGCCGCGGCGGCTGCCGGCCTCCGGTGAGCCGCTGAGCGAGTACTTCACCGTCCGGCGCGGACTGTTCTACGGCGACGGGTTCATCCAGACCTCCACGATCATGGCGCCGGCCGCGCTGCTGCGGGCCGTGCCGTTCACCGAGGACCTGCGCCGCCAGCAGGAGCTCGACTGGACCCTGCGGGCGGTCCGGCACGAGGGCGTCGAGCTGATCTACGCGTCCGAGCCGCTCGTGCTCTGGCACCAGGACGAGGACCGGCACCGGATCAGCCTCGAGATGCCGTACGACCAGCAGCTCGCCTGGCTCCGCGCGAACCGGGACCTGTTCACGCCCCGCGCCTACGCGGCCTTCACCCTCAGCGTGCTCAGCTCGATGGCGGCGCCGAGCCGGGACGGCCGCCGGTTCCGGGAACTGCTCGCCGAGGCCCGGGACAACGGGACGCCGGGCGCCCTCGACTACCTCACCCACATGCAGATCTGGGCGCTGCCGCCGGCGCTGCGGCACCGGATCCGCGACATGGTCGTGAGCCGGCGTGCGTCCTGACCCCCGGGTTGTCATCTTCCGCAGCGCCCTGATCGCCGGGTCCGAGACGTTCGTCCGCGGGCAGGGTGACGCGCTGACCCGGTGGCGGCCCGTCTACGTCGGCGCCACGGCGGTGCCGTCGCCGCTGTCCCGCCCCGACGACGTCATCACGTTCGGCGACGATCGGCGCGCGTTCCTGCGCCTGCGGCTCACCGGCAGCTCGCCGCGGCTCGACCGGGTGCTCGCCGCGCAACGGCCGGACCTGGTCCACGCCCACTTCGGCGGCGACGGCTGGCTGGTGAGCCGGGCGGCGGCCCGCCTCGGCGTCCCCCTCGTCGTCACGACCCACGGTCACGACGTCACCCGCCAGCCGGCCAGCCCGGGACTGCACGGCCTGCGCTACCGCCGCAACCTGCGCGCCGTCTTCCGCCGCGCCGCCCTGATCATCGCGGTCTCCGAGGTCATCCGCTCCCGCGCGGTGGCCCGGGGCGCGGACCCCTCCCGCGTCCGCGTGCACTACACCGGCGTGCCCGTCCCCCCGGCCCCGCCCGTCGCCGCCAAACGCTGGGACGTGGTCTTCGTCGGCCGCTTCGTCGCCAAGAAGGGCGTCGACGACCTGCTCACCGCGCTGGCCGGCCTGCATTCACCGCGCCCGCGCGCCCTGTTCATCGGCGACGGCCCCCTGGAACCGGCGATGCGGGCCCGCGCCGGGGAACTGCGCCTCGACGCCACGTTCCTGGGCAGCCAGCCGCCCGCCGTCGTGCAGCGCCACCTCACCGAGTCGCGCATGCTGGTCGCCCCGTCGAAGACCGCCCCGGACGGCGACACCGAGGGCCTGCCCACCACGATCCTGGAGGCGGCCGCCCTCGGCCTCCCGGTCGTGGCGACCCGGCACAGCGGCATCCCGGAGGCCGTGGTCGACTCCTCCACCGGCCTGCTGTGCCCCGAATCCGACCCGCCGGCCCTGGCCGCCGCGATCCAGCGCCTCCTGCACGACGCGCCCCTCCGCCACCGGCTGGGAGCACAGGGCCACCGCCACACCCTCGCCGAGTTCAACCTGCACACCCAGACGAAGAAGCTCGAGTCCCTCTACGACGAGGTCGCCCACCGCTGACCGAACCCGAGCCGGCTGCAGCCCATCGCTCCCCCACCCGGCGTGTCGCGACAACACACTGCAGCCGGGCGCGCTTCTGCGGAGCGAGCGCAAAAGTGCGCGCGCGAGTCGCCCGAAATGTACCTTTGGGGCCGGGGCGATCGAATGGAACAGGTCATGCTCGCGCCGGCCGCAGGGCTGACCGAGGCGGAGGCCGAGGCGCGTCGGCGGCGGGGCGAGGGCAACGTCGCGGTCAAGGGCGGGTCGCGGAGCTACGGCGAGATCCTGCGGACCAACGTCTTCTCGTTCTTCAACCTCATCCTGTTCGTGATCGGCGCGGCGCTGCTGACGCTGGAGCGGTACAGCGACGCCCTGATCAGCGTCGGGCTGGGGCTGATCAACGCGGTGATCAGCGCGGCTCAGGAGATCCGGGCGAAGCGCAAGCTGGACCGGCTGCAGCTGCTGGACCGCGCGGGCGTCGTGGTCGTCCGGGACGGGGAGGAGCGGGAGGTCGCGCCCGATCAGGTCGTGCGCGGGGACGTGCTGCGGGTGCGGCCCGGCGATCAGATCGTGGTGGACGGGCCGCTGCTCGACGGCGGGCGGCTGGAGGCGGACGAGTCGCTGCTGACCGGGGAGAGCGATCCGGTCGTCAAGCATCCGGGCGACGAGCTGCGGTCCGGGAGCCTGTGCGTGTCCGGGGACGGGCATCAGCAGGCGCGGGCGGTCGGCGCGCACAGCTACGCGGGCCGGCTCACCGCCGAGGCCCGGCGCTCGACCACGGACAAGACGCCGTTGCAGCGGCGGATCGAGTTCATCGTGCGGCTCGTCATGGCGCTGACGGCGCTGATGAGCGGGGCGATCATCGCGCAGGCCGCGATCGAGGGGTTCAGCGTGCTGCGGGTCGTCCAGATCACCGCGGTGCTGTCCGGCCTCGTACCCTATGGCCTGTTCTTCCTGATCGCGCTCGCCTACACGGCCGGGGCGGTCCGGATCGCCCGGCACGGCGCGCTGGTGCAGCAGGTGAACGCCGTCGAGTCGGTCAGCAACGTGGACGTCGTCTGCACCGACAAGACCGGCACGCTGACCACCGGGCAGCTCACCCTCGAGGAGATCGTCCCGCTGGGCCGGCACGAGTACGCCGCCGCCGCGTCGGCCCTCGGCAGTCTCGCCCACAACGCGACCACCCCGAACCTGACCGCCCTGGCGCTGGTCGCGGCCCTGCCGGGAGAGGCCTGGACGGTACGCGACGAGGTGCCGTTCTCGTCGGCGCTGCGCTGGTCCGGGCTCGTGGCGGACGAGGGGACCTGGGTGCTCGGCGCCCCGGACGCCCTCGCCCACCGGCTGCGCACCCCGCTGCCCCAGGCCGAGATCGCCGAGCGGACCGGGATGGGCCTGCGGGTGCTGCTGCTGGCCCGGGCCCAGGAGGAGCGGCTGCGCCCCGACCTGCCGATGCTCACGCCGGTGGCGCTCGTGGCGCTCGCCGACGAACTCCGCGACGAGGTGGTCGAGACGGTCCGGCGATTCGAGGCGGAGGGCGTCGCGCTGAAGGTGCTGTCCGGCGACGACCCGCGCACCGTCGCCGCGATCGCCCGCCGCGCCGGGATCGAGGCCGGGGAGCCGGTGCCCGGGGCGGCCCTCGACGACCTCGACGACGCCGCCCTGGACGCCGTCGTGGCGCGGACCGCCGTGTTCGGCCGGGTGGCGCCGGAGCACAAGGAGCGGATCGTCCGGTCGCTGCGCCGGCAGGGCCGGTACGTCGCGATGATCGGCGACGGGGTGAACGACGCCCGCGCCCTCAAACAGGCGCACATCGGGGTGGCGATGCGCAGCGGCAGCGCGGTGACCCGGGACGTCGCCGACATCGTGCTGGTCGAGGACTCGTTCGCGGCCCTGCCGCCGGCCCAGCTCGAGGGCCGCCGGATCATCAACGGCATCGGGATCTCGCTCTACGTCTTCCTCGCCCGCGTGGTCAGCCAGGGTCTCGTGATCCTGACCGTCACGATGCTGGGGATCGGATTCCCGTACTCGCCCACGCAGGTCGGCCTGACGATGTTCACGGTCGGCGTGCCCACGGTGTTCCTGACGTTCTGGGCGAAACCGACGCGCCCCGACCCGGACATGCTCCGGAATCTCGTCCGCTTCGTCCTGCCCGCCTCGATCGTCACCGCCACGTTCGGCGCCGTCGTCTACACCGTGCTCTACGAGGTGGTCGTCAAGGGGCTGAGCTCCGGCCACCGGACGCCCCACGAGATCATCGACGACTTCGAGCGCTACACCGGCCTCACCTACGGCATCGACGCCGACTTCACCACGGCCTCGGGCACGATCCTGGCGCAGACCGGCCTCTCCACGTTCTTCTGCTTCGCGTCCTTCGGCCTGATCCTCTTCCTGGCCCCGCGGTCGAAGGTCTTCGCGGCGTGGACGGCGCCGACCGGGGACAAGCGGCCCGCCCTGCTGGTCCTGGGCCTGTGCCTGGTGTTCAGCGCGGTGCTGTGCGTGCCGGTCTTCTGGCAGTACTTCGGCCTGATGGGACCGTCCGTGCCGGTCTTCGTCATCGTGCTGCCGGCGCTGCTGCTCTGGTACGCGACACTCACGGTCGTGCTGAAGTACCAGCTGTTCGACCGCCTGCTGGGGCTTTCCTCAGACTCCCGGCCCCGCTGACGATGGTGCGGGTCATGATCAAGGCCCTCACCGCCGCGACCGCGGCCGTCGCCATCCTGATCCCGGGGGCCGCCGTCGCCGCCACCGGGCCGGCGACCAGAGCCCGCGCCTACACCGCGTCGGCGGAGGAGATCGCCAACCCGGGGCGGGGCTTCTTCACCTACAGCGAGACCCATCTGTACGCCGGCGGCGACGGATACCTGCCGCTGATCAAGGACGACCTCGTCGCCGCCCGGACCGGGGAGGCCCGCACCCTCGTCTTCCGCATCTTCTACCTGGAGAGGTACCGGGGCACCGACACCATCGCGGCGGCCGACCTGAACCTGATCCGCGCCGACTTCGCGACCGCCCGCGCCGCCGGGGTGAAGATGGTGGTCCGGTTCGCCTACACCGCCACGGACGACGCCGACGCGCCGGTGGCCCGGGTGCTGAAGCACATCGGGCAGCTCGGCCCGATCCTCGCCGCGAACGCCGACGTGATCACCGCGGTTCAGGCGGGGCTGATCGGCCGGTGGGGCGAGTGGTACTACACGCAGAACTTCGCCCGGGCCGAGGACCGCCGGAAGGTGCTGAACGCGCTGCTCGCGGCGACCCCGGCGAGCGTACCGGTGCAGGTGCGGACCCCGGGGTACAAGCGGACGCTGGCGCCGTCGAACGCCCGGGTCGGCATCCACAACGACTGCTTCCTGGCCGGCGACGACGACTACGGCACCTACACCGGCGACGACCGGGACTGGCTCGCCCGGCAGGGGGCGGCCACCCTGGTCGGCGGCGAGACCTGCGACGTCTCGGCGCGATCCGGCTGGCCGACCGCGAGGGCCGAGATGGCGGCCTACCACTGGACCTATCTGAACCCCTCGTTCAACACCGACGTGCTCGGCTCCTGGGGCGACGAGGGTCTCGCCGAGGCGGCCCGCGACCTCGGCTACCGCATCCGGCTGACCTCGGCGGTCCTGCCCGCCACAACCAGGCCTTCGGTCCGGGTCACCGCGAAACTCACGCTCATCAACGAGGGGTACGCCGCACCGTACGCGAATCGGCCCGTCCGGCTGACCCTGACCGCCGCCGGTTCGGCCCGCCAGACCGTTACCGTCCCGGCCGACCTGCGCACCTGGGCCCCGGGCCGGCCGGTCACGCTGACCGTGTCGTTCACGGCGCCGAGGCAGGCCGGGGCGTACCGGCTCGCGCTGGCGCTGCCCGACCCGTCGGCCCGGCTCGCCTCCACCCCGGCCTACGCGATCAGGCTCGCCAACACCGGCCTCTGGGACGCGGCCACCGGCGCCAACGCCCTGAACGCGACGCTGACCGTCACCCGGTGAGCCCGGTCAGTGGCGCAGCACCCAGATCGGCAGCGGGTCGCTGATCTCGGCGATCACGTCCCAGCCGGCCTTGCGGTACATCGCCACGTTGCCGGCCGTGCTCGTCTCGAGGATCGCGGGCAGCCCCTCCTCGGCGGCCCGGCGCAGGCCCTCCGCCATCACGGCGTGACCCCACCGGCGGCCGGTCCAGTCCGGGTGGGTGCCGAGGACGCCGAGGTACCAGTAGGGCTCGTCGGGCAGCGCCGCGCGCACCGCGTCGTCGTACGCCCGCATCCGCGCCGCCTCGACCGGCGGCAGCGAGATCTCCACGGCATTGGAGCCGCCGGGCGGCTCCCAGATGGCGACCGACCGGCCGCCGCCCGCCGTCAGGATCGAGTTCCGGTGGACCCGCTTGTCGAAGAGGTGCCCGAAGAACGCGGCGGCGTGCGCCGGGTACGTCGTGTCGTCCGGGAACAGGTGCCGCAGCACCGGGTCGGCGGTGAACGCGGCGACCAGCGTCTCGACGATCCGGTCGCGGTCGTCCGGGGTGGCTACGGAGATCTCGATGTCCAGCACGCTGACACCGTACGTCGCCTCCGGCAACGCCCGTCACCGACCGGGATAGTCTTGCGGGTACTGCCGCGCCGACCCCGGCTGTGGTGGACCGGGATCGGCGCGGCGGCTCCGTCTACTCCGTGGGGATGGTCTCGGCGTTCCGGGCCAGCCACTGGTCGAAGTTCTGCAGCTCCGGGTTGAGCCGGCGGACCTCGCCGAGGTCACGGACGCCGGTGAAGTAGTCCTCGAACTCGGTGTAGTACTGCAGCATGTTGCCCGCCTCGTCGGCGCCCGGGAAGCCGAGTCCGCGGTAGGCGTCGTGGGTCAGCGGGCGATAGACGACCGGCTCGCCCACGGCCCGGCTCAGGCCCGCCGCGATCTCCTCGCCGGTCAGGTGCTCGCCGGCGATGTGCACGGTCCGGCCGGCATAGCCGGCGCCGGCCTTGAAGATCCCGTACGCGGTCTTGCCGATGTCCTCGACCGCGATGCCGGCCAGCCTGCTCTCCCCCATCGGCAGGCTCAGCGTCAGCACGCCCTCGGCGTCCCGGGTGGCGCCCCAGCCGGTCGCGAGGTTCTCCCAGTAGAAGGTGGTCCGCAGGAACGTGGTGGGCACGCCCGCGGCCCGGAACAGCTCGTCCGCCTCGGCCTTCGCGTCGAAGTGCGGGACCTTGTACTTCTCCTGCAGCGTCGGCATCCGGTCGTCGGTCACCGGGATGTGGTCCCGGGTGTCCTCGAGGGTGGACCAGACCACGTGCCGCAGGCCGGCCCGGCGGGCGGCGTTCGCGAGGTTGGTCGCCTCCTCGAGCTCCTTCTCGGCCGACATGTGCGCCCAGAAGTTCGTGACGAGGTACGCGCCGTACGCCCCGGCGAACGCCCGGACCAGGCTCTCCTCGTCGTAGTTGTCGGCCTGCACCACCTCGGCGCCGAGCTTGACCAGCTCCTGCGCGCGGGGCGAGGTGGTATCCCGGGTCAGCGCCCGCACCGCGTAGCCGCCGTCCGGGTCGGCCAGGATCGCCCGGACCAGACCACTGCCCTGCGCACCGGTGGCGCCGACGACCGCGATGACCTTCTTCTCGTCCATGTCCCGCACCCTTCGTGATCGTTCCTGTGGCCGCTGCAACCGGGACATGACATCGATAATTCCCGATGTAATGAGACGCCGGTCACGGTGGCCGGAACCGGCGGACCGACATCGAATCGTCACGAAATGTCTTGCGCGGGACACTCGGGCCCGGCGTTTTCCGCATTCCGGAACAGCGGCGCGGACCGCTCTATAGGTTTGTCGGTGAGTCCGTTTCTGAAGAGGGTGCCGGGAGGACCGATGTGGCAGCCGACGGAACGAACCGGTCCGGTCGTCCTCCTGGTCGAGGACGACGAGGACCTGCGGGAGGTGACCACCCAGATGCTGGAGTTACGCGGCTTCTCGGTGATCTCCGCGCAGGACCCGGTGAGCGCGCTGATGAAGTGCCGGGTGCACGACGGCCCGATCGACGTGCTGCTGACCGACCTCGGCCTGCCCGGCGTGTCCGGCGGTGAGCTGTCGCGCTCGGCCGCGGCGGTGCGGCCCACCATGAAGGTGGTCTACGTGTCCGGGCTCCCGGAGGCGACCGCCGTGAAGAAGGGCCTGATCAAGGCGGGTTCGCCGTTCATCACGAAGCCGTACACCGCGGACATCCTGGCCGCGATGCTGCGCAACGTGCTGGCGCAGGGCTCCGCGACGTCGAATCGATAGCCGATCTGCAACCGCGCGCAACCGAACGGGACTCCAGAGCCCCGCCGCGCCGCCCGATAAGTCTCGCGTAAGGCCGCCAAGCCGGGCGGCCGCCGGAACTTAGGGGTTTGACTGTGGAGTTCTTCAACGTTCTCGTCTCGTACCTGCGCGCCTCCTTCAAGTCCGACGAGGGCGCCACCGCGGTCGAGTACTCGCTCCTCGCGGCCCTCATCGCCGGCGGCCTGATCCTGGCGGTCACCAACCTCCGCAAGGACATCGAGGCCCTGATCACCACCCTGATGGCCGCCATCTGACGAAAGGCGACGGCGAACACCGATGTTCGCGCACGATCGCAGGACGACCCGCCCCGGGCCGGCTCGCCACCGCGGGCGACCGGCCCGGAGGGATCAGGGTGCCGTCGCGATCGAGTTCGCCATCATCCTGCCCGTCCTGCTGCTGGTGCTCTTCGCGATCATCGACATGGGCCGGATGCTCCAGCAGCAGATCCAGATGACCGAGGCGGCCCGGGAAGGCGCCCGCCTCGGCGCGCTGAACGGCACCGCCGCCGACGTGAAGAACAAGGTGCAGAGCATCGTGGGGTCCGGGGTCACGCTGACCTACCCCACCGGTCCGACCCTCTGCACCGCCGGCTCGGTCGCCGGCAGCGACGCCGTGGTGACCGTCAACCGCGCCTTCCAGCCCGTCACCCCGATCACCAGCATGATCAAGCGGTTGAGCGGCAAGACCATCGCCCCGGTCACGCTCAAGGCCACCGGCGTGATGGCCTGCGTGGGATGAATCGTCTGCGGTATCCGAGGCGGTTTCGTGATCTCCCGCGACGAATGACCTCCACCTGAGAAGGTGGAGATATGCGACGGCGCATCCTCATCCTGCTCGCCGCACTGCTGCTGGCCGGAATCAGCGGGACCGCGATCCTGTCGTACGCGCGCTCGGCCGACCGTCGCGCGCTCAGCGGCAACCAGGGGATCTGGGTTCTCGTCGCGAAGCAGCGCATCCCCGTGGACACGCTCGGCTCGGCCATCCGGGAACGGGGCCTCACCGAGCGCATGCTGGTGCCCGCGAAGACCGTGCCGGACGGCGCCCTCACCGTCTGGGACCCCGATCTCGACGAGCTCCGCCTCGCCGCCCCGCTCGAGCCGAGTCAGCTGCTGATGCGCCCGCTGTTCCAGCCGGTGCCGAAGGCCGGTCCGTCGCCGTCGCGCCGGATGACGGTGCCGAAGGGCCGGCTCGCCGTGAGCGTCGCCCTCACCGTCGCGCCGCAGGTCGCCGGCGACGTCGAGCCAGGCGACCGGGTCGCCGTCTACGCCTCCTGCACGCTCGAGATCTCGGGTGGCGAGCTCGACGGCACGCAGGACGAGCTGACCCGCCTGCTGCTGCCGAACGCCCAGGTGATCGCGATCGGCGAGGCGCCGTCCCCGACCACCCCGGCGCCCGCCCCGTCGGTGACCGTCCCGGCCGACGCCGGCGCCTCGGCGGCCGCCTCGCCCTCCCCGTCGCCGAGCAGCAGGTACGACACCGCGCCGGCCTCCGCGTCGCTGCAGCGCTACGTCGCCACGCTGTCGGTCGACGCCGAGGACGCCCAGCGGCTGGTCCACGCCACCCAGCAGTGCCGGCTCTACCTGGCGATCCTGGGGCCGAAGGCGACCCCGACGATCGGCGAGGCGATCAGCTCGCGGGAGCTGTTCCAGTGAGCCTCTACGTCTACGTCGAGCCGGACGCGGACCGCCGCGAGGTCATCGGGCCGCAGTTCCGCGAGGTCGGCTGCACGGTGCTGACCAGCATGGCCGAGCTCGAGGTGCACCTGCCGCGCTACCCGGAGACGATCCTGGTCATCCTCGGCGCGACCGTCGACCTCGGCGAGGCGCTGATGTTCACGGCGTACCAGCGCCTGCAGCGCCCGCTCATCGGCGTGGTGCTGATCCGGCACACGGTGGAGCCGGACATCGTCATGCAGTGCCTGCGCTCCGGGGTCCGCGAGATCGTCGAGGAGCGGGACCAGCAGGGCCTGCGGGACGCCACGGTCCGCTCGATCGACCTGTCCAAGGCGCTGAGCACCACGATGCGCAGCGCGAGCGACGCGGCCCCGTACGCCCGGGTCATCACGGTCTTCGCGGGCAAGGGCGGATGTGGCCGGAGCGTGGTGGCGGTCAACCTGGCCGTGGCCCTCGCGGGCGGCGGGCGCCGCGTACTCATCATGGATCTTGATCTTCAGTTCGGCGACGTCGCGATCATGATGAAGCTGGCCCCGGACCGCAGCATCGCGGACGGGGTCACGATGGCCGGCCGCCTCGACGAGCAGGGCCTGCGCTCGATCGTCACGAGCGCCCGCCCCGGCCTCGACGCGCTGCTCGCGCCGGCCAGTCCCGCCGAGGGCGAGCAGGTGCGCCGCGAGCTCATCGTCGAGCTGCTGGACGTGGCCCGGCCGCTCTACGACTTCATCGTGGTCGACACCCCGGCCGTCGTGACCGACCAGGTGCTGGCCGCCCTCGACATGTCCGACTGGTACGTCCCGATCGTCACGCCCGAGCTGCCGACCCTCAAGTCGGTCCGGCTCACCGGCGAGATGTTCGACCTGCTGAACTACCCGAAGGACCGCCGGCTGCTGGTCTTCAACCGGGCCAACACGCTCGTCGGCCTCACCCCGGCCGACGTCGAGGAGGCGGTCGGCATGGGGTTCGCGGTGCAGGTGCCGTCCAGCCGGGACGTGCCGCTCTCGGTCAACCAGGGCGAGCCGCTCACCGCGACCGACGCGGTGCACCCGGTCAGCCGGGCCATCCGGGAGCTCGCCGACCGGATCGCCGGCGTGGAGACCGCGCCGGCCCGGCAGCGCCGATTCTTCGGCAGGAGGAAGGCAGGCCGATGAGTCTCTCCGCACGCCTCGCCGCCGCACAGGGCCGGGCCACCGCACCGAGCAGGGACGCGCCCGCCGGGACGGCCGAGGCCCGGGCGCCGCGCCCCACCGACCAGGTGAACGAGGTCCGGCTGCGGTTGCAGCGCAGGCTCGCCGACGAGCTCGGGCCCACCCTCTACGGCAGCGACGGGGGCGACGACCTGGACGCCCGGGTGCGCGAGGCCCTCAACGACATGCTGGCCCGCGAGGAGACCCCACTCTCCGGCAACGACCGGGCCCGGATCATCCGCGAGGTGGTCGACGAGGTCCTCGGGCACGGGCCGATCGAGTCGCTGCTGCGCGACCAGTCGGTCACCGAGGTCATGGTGAACGGCCCGCAGCTGATCTACGTGGAGCGGTTCGGCCGGCTCGAGCGCGCCCCGGCCGAGTTCGACGACGAGGGCCACCTGCGCCGGATCATCGACCGGATCTGCTCCCGGGTCGGCCGGCGGGTCGACGAGGCGAGCCCGATGGTCGACGCCCGCCTGCCCGACGGCAGCCGGGTCAACGCCATCGTGCCGCCGATCGCCCTGGACGGCTCGTCGCTGACCATCCGCAAGTTCTCCGCGGTGCCGCTGACCGTGGGCGACCTGCTGCAGTACGGCACGCTGACCCGGCAGGCCGCCGAGTTCCTGGACGCCGCCGTGCGCGGGCGCCGCAACATCGTGGTGAGCGGCGGCACCGGCTCCGGCAAGACCACGATCCTCAACATCCTCTCCGGCTTCGTGCCGTCCGACGAGCGCATCGTCACCATCGAGGACGCCGCCGAGCTGCAGCTCGACCAGGAGCACGTGGTGCGCCTGGAGTCCCGCCCGCCGAACTCCGAGGGCCGCGGCACGATCACCACCCGCGACCTGGTCCGCAACGCGCTGCGGATGCGCCCCGACCGGATCGTGGTCGGCGAGGTCCGGGACAGCGCCGCCCTCGACATGCTCCAGGCCATGAACACCGGCCACGACGGCTCGCTCACGACGCTGCACGCCAACACGCCGCGGGACGCGCTCTCCCGCCTCGAGACCATGGTGCTGATGGCCGGCATGGAGCTGCCGAGCCGCGCGATCCGCGACCAGATCGCGTCCGCGGTCGACATGATTTTGCAGGTCAGCCGGTTCAAGGACGGCACCCGCAAGATCACTCACATCACCGAGGTGGTGGGCATGGAGGGCGAGGTGGTCACCCTTCAGGACATTTTTCTGTACGACCCCAACGCCGGCGCCGACACGCCGGGGAGCACCGGCGGCCTGCGGCCCACGGGCGTCCGGCCGCACTTCACCGACACGCTCGCCATGTACGGCGTGACGCTGCCGCCCACCATGTTCGCGGGTCGCCGGCGGTGAACCCGATCGTCGTCGGGATCCTGGGCGCGGTCACCGCCGCGTTCGTGGTGGCGTACCTGCTCATCGACGTCTTCTTCGGCCGCACGCCGATGCAGCGGCGCCTCGCCGCGCTGAAGACCTTCACGGTGCACCGCGAGCAGGAGCAGGTCCCGCTGCTGCGCCGGACGCTCACGGCGGCCGGGAAGTACCTGCTGCGCTACCCGGCGATGACCCGGTTCGCCGAGCGGGACGCCCCGCTGCTGGACCGGATCGGCGGCGCGCTCAAGCCCACCGAGTGGATGGCGATCCGGCTCGCGGCCGGCGCGCTCCTCGGCGTCCTCGCCCTCGTCCTGACCGGGTCGACGCTGGTCCTGCTGATCGCCGTGGCGCTCGGCTTCTTCGGCGCGAACGGCGCGCTGCTCTTCTGGATCAAGCGGCGCGAGAAGACGTTCGCCGACGAGCTGCCCGGCGCGCTGAGCCTCATGATCAGCTCGCTGCGCTCCGGTTTCACCCTGCACCAGTCGGTCGAGGCGGCGGTCCGCGACGACGAGGGGCCGGTCGCCGTCGAGCTGCGCCGGGCCCTCGCCGAGACCCGGATCAGCGGCGAGTTCGAGGACGCCCTCGAACGCATCGGCGAGCGGATGAACAGCTCCGAGATGGTCTGGCTGGTCATGGCGCTGCGCCTGCAGAAGGAGGTGGGCGGCAGCCTCGTCGACGTCATGCAGACCACCTCCGACACCATGCGCGAACGGGCGTACCTGCAGCGCCACGTGCGGGCGCTCTCCGGCGAGGGGCGGGTGTCGGCGTACGTGCTGACCGCCATGCCGGTCGTCTCCGCGGCCGCCATCTACTTCACCGAGCCGGACTACCTGAAGCCGCTGGTCACCGAGACAGCCGGGATCGTCATGCTGGGCGTCGCCGTGACCGGCGTGGTGCTCGGCGCGCTCTGGCTCCGCGTGGTCGTCCGGGTGGAGGTCTGAGCCGTGGCCGCCCTGATCATCGCGCTGGCGGCCCTGCTCGCCGCGATCGCGCTGGCCGCCACCGCGGTGCTGCTGCCGGCGCCGCGCCGCGAGCGGATGATGCGGGTCCTCGCCGCGTACGGCGGCGGGCGCACGCAGGAGAAGGACGAGCAGGAGGTACGGACCGAGTCGGCGGCCGGCCGGATCCTGTTCCGGATCGGCTCGCTGCTCGGCCCGCCCGGCGACCGGGACCGCCTGACCCGGGGCCTGGACCGGGCCGGCAACCCGCCGGACTGGCCGATCGCCAAGGTGATCCGGATGCGGCCGCTCACCGCCGCCGGCCTCACCTGGTTCCTGTGGGCGCTCGGCGACACCTGGAAGGGCGACCCGGGCGCGATCGCCGGCGCGATCGCCGGGTTCGTCCTCGGCTGCCTGCTGCCGCAGATCCTGGTGGACAACGCCGGGGTGAAGCGGCAGGAGGTGATGCAGCGCAACCTGCCGGACGTGATGGACGCCCTGGTCATCGGCGTCGAGGCGGGCCTCGGCCTGGACTCGGCGATGGATCAGGTGGCGCGCACCATGCGCGGGCCGATGGCCGACGAGATGCGCCGGGTGCTCCAGGAGATGCGGCTCGGCGTCTCCCGGGCCGAGGCGCTGCGCTCGCTCTCCGGCCGGACCACGGTACGGGACCTGAAACGCCTCGTGACCGCCCTGGTGCAGGCCGGTGACCTGGGCATCTCGGTCGCGCCGATCCTCCGCGAGCACGCCGCGGACCAGCGGGTACGCCGCCGTCAGCGGGCCGAGGAGCAGGCGCAGAAGATCCCGGTGAAGCTGCTGTTCCCGGTGCTGTTCTGCATGTTCCCGGCGATCTTCGTGATCATCATCGGGCCGGCCGTGCTGGAGCTGGCCGGCGCCTTCGGCTGAGGTTCTTCCTCAACACCGCCACGGCCCGGCCGATAGCCGGGGCATGCCGCTGATGCTGGACCGCGAACAGGCGCGTCTTGCTGCCCTCCACGAATACGGGCTGCTCGACAACCCCGCCGACGAGGAGCTCACCGCCGTCGTACGGATCGCCGCGACCATCGCCGACGTGCCGACCGCGACCCTCAACCTGATCGATGAGACACGCCAGTGCCAGCTCACCACCGTCGGCTTCGACGGCTGTGACAGCCTGCGCTCCGACTCGATGTGCGCGATCACGTTCCGGGACGGCCGGATGGTGCACGTCCCGGACGCGAGCCTGGACCCGGTCTACGCCGGCAACCCGTGGGTCGACGGGCGGATGGCCGACGTCCGGTTCTACGCCTCCACGCCGCTGGTCACCCCGTCCGGGTACGCGCTCGGCACGCTCTGCGTCTTCGACACCGTCGCCAAGGAGCTCGACGACCGGCAGCTCCGCCGGCTCGAGGACCTCGCCCGGGTGCTGATCGGCCTCTTCGAGCGCCGCCGGCAGGCCCGGCTCGCCGCCGAGCTGTCCGCCGAGGCCGAGCGCAGCCGCAAGTTCATCCACACCCTGATGGACACCATCGACGTCGGCATCGTCGCGTCGAACGCCGACGGGAAGATGACCGTGCTGAACCGGGCCGCCCGCCGCTGGGGTGGCGCGGCCGACGACCTCGACACGCCGCCGTGGCTGCTCGCCGACCGCATCGAGGTGCTCGACATGGACGGCGTCACGCCGATGGCGCTCGGCGCGCAGCCGCTGCAGCGGGCGCTGACCGAGGACGTCGTCACCAACGCCGAGCTGCTCCTGCGCACGGCCGACGGCGAGCTGATCACGCTGGTCGCCAACGGCCGCAGCATGATCAGCGACGGCGGCGAGCGGATCGGCGCCGTCGTGGCGCTGACCGACGTGACCGACGACCGGGCCTACCGCCGGCTGCTGGAGGCGGCGCACGCCGAGCTCCAGCGCTCCAACGACGAGCTGGAGGCGTTCGCCGCGGCGGTCAGCCACGACCTGGTCCGGCCGCTGGCCAGCGCCATCGGATACCTCGAACTGCTCGGCGAGTACTCCGGGGACCGGCTGGACGCCCGCGGCGCCAAGTGGCTCACCGGCGCCGCCGACTCGCTGACCCGGATGCAGCAGCTGACCCGGGCGCTGCTCACCTACGCGCACGCCGGCCAGGCGCCCTGCTCCCGGTCGGCCGTGCGGCTCTCCGAGGTGGCCGGGGTGATCGCCGACGACCTGCGCAGCCTGATCGACACGCAGAGCGCCGCCGTGATGCTGCGCGGTGACCTGACCCTCACGGCCGACCCGACCCTGCTCCGCCAGCTGCTGCAGAACCTGGTCGACAACGCGATCAAGTACCGCCACCCGGACCGGCTCCCCCGCGTCGAGATCTCCGGCGCCGAGACCGCGGACGGCTGGGAGATCACCGTCTCGGACAACGGCATCGGCATCCCGGCCGAGCAGCGCGACCGCGTCTTCGACATGTTCGCGCAGGTGGACCCGGCCTCGCGCAAGGGGCACGGCGTCGGGCTCGCCACCTGCCTGCGCATCGTCGAACGCCACGGCGGCGCCATCCGGATCGCCGAGTCCCCGGCCGGCGGCACGACGATGACCCTGCACCTGCCCCGGGCGGCCTGACCCGTCACATCGCGGCGTGGCCGTGCCGCCAGTAGCCGATGAAGTCGACGTTCTGCTTCGGGATCCGGCGCTCACCCACCAGGTGGCGGCGGGCGCCGGTCGCGAGCGCGGACTCGCCGACCAGGTAGGCGTAGACCGGCCCGGACGGCAGCTCGGCCGCCCGCAGCGTCTCCAGGGCCAGCGCCCCCGGCACCCCGGCCGCGCCGTCCCGCGCCACCCAGACGAGGGAGACGCCGGGCGGCGTACGGAAGTCCTGCTTGTCCTCGCCGGACGGCAGCTCCACGACGGCGATGCCGCGAGCGTCCTCCGGCAGCGACTCGCAGATGCCGGCCACCGCGGGCAGGCCGGTCTCGTCGGCGACCATCAGCGTCCACTCGTGATCGCCGCGAGGGTTGTAGCCGCACCCCTGATCGAGCAGCCCGACCTGCTCGCCCGGCGTGGCGTTGAGCGCGAACGTGCTGGCCGGCCCGCCGTGCCCGGCGGCGTCGGCGTGCACCACGAAGTCGACGTCGAGGGCGCCCGGCCGGTGCGCGCGGACCGTGTAGTTGCGGACGAACGGGCGCTTCGGCTTCGCGGTGGCGAGGTACTGCGCGTACCAGAGGCCGGACGTGCGGGTCGGCAGCTTCAGGGTGTCCTGTCCGGGCCGGGCCAGGAAGAGCCGGAACCACTGGTCGTAGCCGAGCGGCGTGAACCTCTCCAGCCCTTCGCCGCCGAAGGTCACCCGCACCACGTTCGGCGAGATCCGTTCCGAGCCGGTCACCTCGACCATCACCACATGCGGGTCGACCGGCTTACGGATCTTGTAGTTGGACATCGAGCGGCCTCCACGGTCCGGCGGGAGGAGTAAGGGTAGCCTAACCTCGCCGTGGAGATCCATCGTGTCCGGCGGAGAATGGCAGGATGGCCCTCGTAGCGCGCGGCTTCCTCGCCGTACTCATGGTCCTGATCTTGATCGTGCTCTTGATCTGGTCCCTGCAGCGGCGGCTGATCTATTTCCCGGACCGGTCCACGCCCGCGCTCGCGTCCGGCGCAAGCGCCGTGACGCTCCGGACCGACGATGGGCTGCGGCTGAGTGCATGGCTGATTCCGCCCATGGGTACGGAGGACCGCCGGCTCTCCGTCCTGGTGGCCCATGGCAACGCGGGCGACCGGGAGGGCCGGATGCCGCTCGGCCGCGCGCTGGCGTCGCTCGGGCTCACCGTGCTGCTGCTGGACTACCGCGGCTACGGCGGGAACCCGGGCGGCCCGAGCGAGCGGGGCCTGGCCCTCGACGCGGACGCGGCGCGGGACCATCTCGACACGCTCGGGCAGCCCGTCGTGTACTTCGGCGAGAGCCTCGGAGCCGCCGTCGTGACCGCCCTCGCCGTGCGCCGCCCGCCGGCCGCGCTGGTGCTGCGGTCGCCGTTCCGCTCGCTCGCCGCGGCCGGGAAGGTCCACTATCCGCTGCTGCCGGTCGGCCCGCTGCTGCGCGACCGCTATCCGGTCGAGACGCAGATCGCCCAGGTCAGGGTGCCGACGCTGATCGTCTGGGGCACGGCCGACACGGTGGTGCCGGGCGAGCAGAGCGCCGCGGTGGCCGCGGCGGCCGGCGGTCCGGTGCGCACCCTGGCGATCGCCGGCGCCGGCCACAACGACCGGGCCATGCTCGACGGCCCCGAACTGATCGCCGCGGTCCGCGCCCTCCTCGACGACCTCCCTTGACCGGCGGGTCCGCGCCCTGCTCCACGAGCTCCCCTGACCGGCGGGTCCGCGCCCTGCTCGACGAGCTCCCCTGACCGGCGGGTCCGCGCCCTGCTCGACGAGCTGCCCTGACCGGGCTGTACACCAGTGCTGTCCGGCCGCCCGAATTGCCGCTCTCCGGTACAGCCGGCTGCAGCGCATCGCTCCCGAGCCACCTCGCGAGGGCCGGCTGCAGCGCGTTGTCGCGACACGCCGCACGCGACAGCAACGTGCTGCAGCCCGGCGGGCCGGCGGGTTCGCACGTGACGGGAGCGGGTCCGGCGCCCCCACGCCGGACCCGCTCCGCGCTGCCCGTCCCCTACGTGCGATAGCGCTGGAGGAACCGGGCTTCGGCGAGCGCCAGACGGGCGATCTCGCCGGGATCGACGCTTTCGTTCGGGGCGTGGATGAGCGCCAGCGGCTCCTCCACACCCATCAGGATGATCTCCGCGTCCGGATAGGTGGCGGCGAACACGTTGCACAGCGGGATCGAGCCGCCCTGTCCGAGAGTGGTCATCTCCCGGCCGAACGCTTCCAGCATCGCCGCGGAGAGTGCCCGGTATGCCGGACCGCCGGTGCGAGCCTCGAAAGGCTGACCGATCGCCTCGGTCTCGACCCTCACCCGGACCCCCCACGGCGCGGCCGCCTGCAGGTGCGCGATCAGCGCGTCCTGCGCCTTCACGGCGTCCGTGCCGGGCGGCACCCGCAGGTTGAGCCGGGCCCGGGCGCGCGGCTGGATCGCCGCGGCCGAGCCGACCACCGGCGGGCAGTCGATGCCGAGCACGGTGATCGCCGGGCGGGCCCAGAGCATGTCGGATACCGTGCCGTCACCGAGCAGCCCGGCCCCGTCGACCAGGCTCGCGTCGGAGCGGAACTGGTCCGGCGGGTACGGCGCCCCGTGCCACGTCTGATCGTGCTCGAGACCGGTGATCGTGGTGTTGCCGGCCGCGTCCCGCAGCGTGGAGAGCACCTGGATGAGCGCCGCGAGGCCGTCCGGGGCGGGGCCGCCGAACATGCCCGAGTGCAGTTCGCCGGTGAGCGCCTCGGCCGTCACCACGACGTTCACCATGCCGCGCAGCGTGATCGTCGCGGCCGGCACCCCGACCGCGGCGTTGCCGGTGTCGCAGACCAGGATGGCGTCGGCCCTCAGCAGCTCCGGGTTCTTCTCGACGAAGTCCTCGAGCCCCCCGGTGCCCTGCTCCTCGGACCCCTCGACGATCAGCTTCAGGTTGACCGCCAGGTCGTCACCGAGGGCCCGCAGTGCCGTGAGGTGCATGACGATGTTGCCCTTGCAGTCGGCGGCGCCCCGGCCGTACCACCGCCCGTTCACCTCGGTGAGCTGGAACGGCGGGGTGTGCCAGGCCTTGTCGTCGAGCGGCGGCTGCACGTCGTAGTGGGCGTAGAGCAGCACGGTCGGCGCGTCCGGGCCGGCGGTGAGCCGCTCACCGTAGACCGCCTTGCTGCCGTCGATCGTCTCGTGCAGGCCGATGTTCGTGAAGCCGACCTGGGCGAAGCGGTCGACCACCCAGTTCGCCGCCTTGAGGCACTCCTCCGGCGGGTACTGCCGCGGGTCGGCGACCGACGGGATCGCCACCAGCTCGGAGAGGTCGGCGTGCGCCTGGTTCATCAACCCCTGCACCCGCTCCACCAGGCTCACGACGCCACCTCCGCGGTCTTGAGATCGTCGACGACCTGCTGGAACCGGTCGATGTACTGCGGGCAGTAGATCTCGATGATCAGCAGCTGGCCCTTGACCACCCGGTTGTCCACGATGACCGGGCGGATGCCGGGACCGGCGGCGCCGTTGGTGAGCTGGCCGTAGAGCACGCCCCGGCGCAGCGCGCTGTCCGGGTCGAGGCAGACCGCGCCGCCGTCGTCGCCGAGCGTCCGGACGATCTGGTCGGTGGTCGGCACCCGGGCGCCGGCGGTGGCGAGGGCGGTCTGCAGCTTCTCGGCCTTCTCGACGGCCTCCTGCGACTCCTTCTTCGCGTGGTAGCTGAAGATCGCGACGCCGCCGAGGAGCAGCACGAGCAGCCCGGCACAGACGTACAGAACGGTGTGGTTCTTCATGCCACGACCTCCTCGGCATCGCTGGGCTCGGTGCGCCAGGACGGCTTGCGGAAGCGCAGGAACAGGTACGGGACGAGCAGGCCGAGCCCGAGCGCGCCGCCGGCGACGACCGCGAGGTAGACGCCCACGCTGCCGGAGCCGAACTGGGACGGCGGGATGAACCCGATGAGCAGGGCCGCGAGGGACGCCGCGAAGCCGACGCCGCAGAGCCCGGTGAGCATCGGGGCGCGGTAGCCGCGCGGGTGGTCGGGGTGCTTGCGGCGCAGCCGCACGGCGGCCACGAACATCAGCAGGTACATGATCAGGTAGACCTGGGTGGTGATCACCGAGAAGATCCAGTACGCGCTGGAGACGTCCGGGATGAACGCGTAGGCCAGGGCGATGACGGTGGTGACCAGACCCTGGGTGACCAGGATGTTCTGCTGCACGCCGTGCTTGTTGAGCTTCTGCAGGAACGGCGGGAGGTAGCCCTCCTGGCGGGAGATCAGCAGCAGGCCCTTGGACGGGCCGGCCAGCCAGGTGAGCATGCCGCCGAGCGACGCCGCGACCAGCATGATGCCGAGGATCGGGGTGAGCCACTGCGAGCCGAACGCGGCGAACACCGCGTCGAACGCCTGCATCACGCCGGCGGTGAGCGAGAGCTGCTCGGCCGGCACCACCCAGCTGATCGCCAGGGCGGGCAGGATGAAGATCAGCAGCACCAGGCCCATCGCCAGGAACATGGCCCGCGGGAACTCGCTGCCCGGCTTGCGCAGCGAGCCGACGTGCACGGCGTTCATCTCCATGCCGGAGTACGACAGGAAGTTGTTGACGATCAGCACGAGGCTGGACAGGCCCGCCCAGGCCGGCAGCAGGTTGCTCGCGGTCATCGGGGCGGCCGACTCGTTGCCCTGGCCGAGGAACGCGACGCCGAGGATCACCAGCAGGGTGCCCGGGATCAGCGTGCCGATGATGAGCCCGCCGCTGGCGAGGCCGGCCACGCCGCTGGTGCCGCGGGACGACACCCAGACGCCGGTCCAGTAGCAGACCATGATCACGATGGCGGTCCAGACGCCGCTGGACGCCAGCTCGGGGTTGATCACGTACGCCAAAGTGCTCGCCACGAAGCCGAGCAGGCTCGGGTAGTAGAAGATCGTCATCGCGAACTGGCACCAGACCGCGAAGAACCCGGCAGGCTTCGAGATGCCCTCGCTCACCCACTTGAAGACACCGCCCTCCCAGCCGGACGCCAGCTCCGCCGAGACGAGCGCGGTCGGCAGCAGGAAGACGATGGCCGGGACGATGTAGAGGAAGATGCTGGCCAGCCCGTAGACCGCCATGGTCGGGGCCGGCCGGAGGCTGGCCACCGAGCTCGTGGTCATCAGCGCGAGCGCCACCCACGAGATGTATGCCACCGTCCTGGTGGACTTGGCTCTGCTCGCCGCCGCAGGAGCCGGGGTCGAAGACGCCGGTCGTTTAGCGGGCACGTCCATTGCGCTCACGCTGCCCTCCGTTCACACGGTTCGAGATCGTGTCCCGGCGGCATCATCGGCTGATCTGAATGTCGTTCGCCTCATCCGCTGCGAGCGGTTCGGTCCGATGATTCGGCCGCCGTACCACGCGCCGAACCCGGCGGCGGCCAGTCCGAGCAGCTCCAGGAGCAGCAGCCCGAATCCGGCGAGACGGTCGTGGCTGCGTACGCGCATGAGGGTGAGCACGGCGAACCAGATCAGCACGCCGACGTCGAGCAGCAGGCTCAGGAAGGCGGCCCGGGCCTCGTCCGGGCCGCGGGCGGCGAACGCGTCGAACCCGCTCGCCAGCACGGCGAGCATGCCCCCGGCCAGGCCGGCGACCAGGTTCCAGAAGGCGAGCGTGCCGACCATGGCGGGTGCCCCGAGCAGGCTCGCGAGGTCGAAGAGCAGCGCCATCACGAAGAGGCCCAGCGGGAACATCAGCAGCAACGGCTGGACCGGGTGACCTCCGAGGCGGAGTCGGCTCTGCACGTCCTCCAGCCTCGGCGTCCCGGGACGATCAGGCCTCACCCCGGGCGGGTGATAGGCGGTCGCCAACGGGTGAAACCGCTGCTCCCACGAGCATCCCGACGGCCACGGCGATCAACAGCCCCACCATGTCGGCGAGGCCGCCGACCCCGGTGATCGGGTTGCCGCCGATCCAGCTCTCCAGCCCGCGCAGCCCGTGCGAGCCGGGGGTCAGCACGTAGAACGCGCCGAGATAGAGCACGTAGGCCGGCGGGAACGCGGGCCTACGCCCGAGGCGCAGGGCCGCCACGGTCATCACGACGGCGCCCGCGAACGTGCCGAACGGGTCGCCGAACGCCCGGACCGCCACCTCGGTGACCGCCGCGGTGAGCAGGATCAGCGCCAGCGCCCAGGGGAAGTCCCGGGGCGCCATCGAGAACGTCAGCATCACCCCGGCGGCGAAGAGCACCCAGCCGCCCCAGACCAGGGCCGGGCCGAGGTTGCCGTCCACCGGCACGTCGAACAGCGCGCTCGCCGGCACCCGCAGCAGCACCGTCGCCACCAGCGCGCCGAACGCGAGCACCAGCAGCACGGCGAGGCTGTAGATCAGGCGGGCCGCCCCGGCCGTCATCCGGTTCGACGCCAGCTCCAGCGCGGCCGCCGTGATCGCGTCACCGGGGATGAAGTAGAAGAGCGCCGGGACGATCAGCTGGATCGGCCCGCCGTCGATCAGCCCCCGCTCGGACAGCGTCACCACGATCGCGGTGACCAGCACCGACGCCACGAACGGCGAGACCAGCACGAGCCGGCGCCGGCCGGCCGAGACGACCACGATCAGCCCCGCGAGCAGGCCGGTCAGCGCCGATACGCCGACCTGCTGCCAGGTCGCCTGCACCGAGATGCCGAAGCCGACCGTGAACGCGATCAGGCCGAGCACCTGGGCCGGCCGGCGCCAGCGCGGCGGCATCGCGCGGATCTCGGCGAGCCGGGCCGCGGCCCGGTCGGCCGGCAGTCCGGCGTGGATCGCGGCGATCAGCCTCTTGCGCTCGGAGACCTCGTCGAGCGGGGGCACGCCCGGCTCCCGGGCGAATGACAGGGTGCGGTCGCCGACGGTGAGCAGCGCCGCGTCGGCCAGGAAGACCACCTCGACGTCGTGGCCGTAGCGGGCGGCCACGTCGCGTACCGTCGCCTCGCAGGTCATCGTGCCCTCGAAGCTGGTCGCCAGCAGCCACTCGGTGAGCGGCCCGAGCAGGGCCAGGAGCTCCTTCTCGGTGGTCACCGCAGCCTCCGGACGGTGCGGGCCAGCCCGCGGTAGAGCGGATGCCCGCAGAGCACGCCGAGGGCGACCGCGAGCATCGAGCCGACCGCGCCGACCAGGTCCTCGGAGCCGCGCACCGAGTCCTGCCCGAGGTACTCGGTCATCCCGATCAGGGTGAGCGCACCCGGCACCAGCAGCCAGAACCCGGGCAGGAACGAGACGAGCGCCGGCGGGCCGGAGGGCAAGCGCTCCACGACGTACGCCACGACGGTGAGCGCCACCGCGCCGACGAAGCCGCTCAGGTAGCCGCCGAGCGCCAGGTTGCCGAGGTATTGACCCGTCCAGCCGGCGTAGAGCACCACGCAGAGCCAGCCGAACGTGCGCGGCGGCCCGGCCAGCATCAGGAAGTTGCCGAGCCCGACGACGAGCGGCCCGATCCACGGTCCCCACCAGCCGAGGGCGCTCGCCGGCACGTCCGCCGCGGCGGTCGGTGGCGGCACCCCGACCAGCTGGGACGCGCCGAGGATGCCGAACGCGAGCAGGAGCAGCTGCATGATGCCCGCCACGAGCCGGCTGGCCCCGGTGATCATCTCGTACGCGGAGAGCTCCACCACCGCCATGGTCAGCATCGCGCCGGGCAGGAACGTGACGAGCGGGGCCACCATGGCGCGCAGGTCGGCGTGGATCCAGCCGGAGTCGGCGATCAGGAAGGTGAGCGAGGCGACGGTGAGGGCGGCGACCACCGGCATCACCATCTGCGCGGCCGGCCAGCGGACGCCGGCCAGCTTGAAGACGCCGACCAGCACCCCGAAGAGCGCCGAGAGGATCAGGTCGTTCCAGGTCGGCAGCAGGATCAGGCAGATGCCGGTGGTGAGCACGGCGTGGCCGGTCACCCGGACCGCCGGGCCGAAGCGGGGCGGCGCCTTGACCAGGTCGAGGATCCGGCGGCTGCCCTCGGCCGGCGCGACCTCGCCGTGCTCGGCGGCCCACAGGATCCGGTAGAGCTCGGCCGTCTGGTCCAGCCGCAGGCCGCCGTAGAGCTGCTTGGTCGGCTCCTGGGTGGCCGGCCGGCCCGGCTCCAGCGACACCACCATCAGGGTCGGGAAGACGCTGATCCGGGCCTGCGGAGCGCCGTACGCCGCACCGACCTGCTGCAGGCGGTCCTGGATCTGGGTGACCGCCTCGCCGGCGGCGGTGAGCGCGCTGCCCAGGTAGAGCAGGAACTCGAGCAGCTCCTTCTCCGAGGTCGTCGGCTTCGTCATCGTCACCTCCGCGAATGCACGGTAGGCGGATCACTGCCGGATGAAATCACCCGGCGCGAAGGATGCTCATGGTCACCGGCGGCGGCGACGCTGAGGCACATGTCCACGACCGGAACGGACCGCGCGGCGGGGCTCGGGGTGCTTCTGGCGGCCTGCGTCTCCGCACTCGTGGTCAACGCGAACACGTCCGCCGTCACCATCCTGCTGCCCGCGATCAGCGACGACCTCAGTGTTCCGGTCGACACCCTGCAGTGGGCGGTCACCGGCTACATGCTGGTGGGCGCCGCGGTGATCGTCACGTCCGGCGCCCTCGGCGACGTCTTCGGCCGCCGCCGGATCTTCCTGGGCGGCCTGGTCCTCTTCGTGGCGTCCTGCGCGCTGATCGCTCTCGCCGACGGCGCGGCCGGGGTGATCGGCGGCCGGATGATCCAGGGCGCGGCCGGCTCCACGATCCTCGCCTGCGGGATGAGCCTGCTCTCGGTCGCCTCCTCGGGCGCCGCGCAGATGAAGGCGATCACCCTCTGGGGCGCCGCGTCGGCGATCGGCGCGGCGGCCGGCCCGCTGATCGGCGGCGCGCTCGTCGACGCGACCGGCTGGCAGGGGCTGTTCTGGCTGGACGCGGTGATCGCGGCGGTCTGCATCCCGCTCACGCTCATGACGGTCAAGGAGTCCCGCGACCCGAACCGGCCGCGGTCGATCGACTGGCTCGGCACCGTGCTGGTCGCCGTCTTCCTGGTCCCGCTCGTGCTCGCGCTGAGCGAGAGCGGCGACTGGGGCTGGCTCTCCGTGCCGACCATCTCCTGCCTCGTCGTCGCGGCGGCCGGCGGGTACGCCTTCGTGGTCGCCGAGCGCCGCGCCGCCGCGCCCCTGGTCGACCTCCAGCTGCTGCGCAACCGGGTGCTGGTCGGCTCGACCATCGCGATCCTGCTGGTGGCGGGCGTCCTGAACGCGCTGATGTACCTGTTCAGCCTCTACTTCCAGGACCCGTCCACCTTCGGCATGTCGCCGCTCGACGCGGGCGTCGCGACGCTGCCGGCCGCCGCCGCGATGATCGCCGTGACGCCGCTGATCACCCCGTTCGCCATGAGGATCGGACCGGCCCGGGCGGTGGCCCTCGGCTTCGCCCTGGCCGCCGCCGGAGCCGCCGCGATGATCTTCGTGACGTCCTCCTGGTCGTACGCGGCCTTCGTGCTGCCGATGATCGCGATCGCGGTCGGGCTCGGCTTCGCGAACGGCCCGGCGTCCTCGGCGTCCACCTCGGCGGTCCCGGCCGACCAGGTCGGCCAGGCGTCCGGCATCTCGAACATGGCCCGGTACGTCGGCGGCTCGCTCGCCGTCGCGGCGGCCGCCACCGTCTCCACCGGCGTGACGGCCGGGCAGACCGCGGACGGCGCCTCCCCGGCGGACGCCCTCGCCGCCGGCATGGCCGGGGCGTCGGTGCTGCTGGCCGTGCTGTCGGCGGCCGGGGTAGCGCTGATCGTGCTGATGAAGCGGCACCACGAGGGCAAGCCGTCCGCCGTGCACCTCGCGGCGGCCGCGGCCGGAACCAGCCACACCATCCCCACCCGACCGACGGAGGCGGCATCCCGATGACCTTCACGACCAAGGACTTCCAGCGCCGGATGGAGAGGGCGCTCACCCAGGCGGCCGACGCCGGGCTCACCGGCGTGCTGGTCACCCCGGGGCCCGACCTCGTCTACTTCCTCGGATACCAGCCGACCGCGATCACCGAGCGGATCACCATGCTGGTCCTGGACGCCGACCACGACCCGCACCTGATCGTCCCGCTGCTGGAGCGGCCGGACGCCGAGGCCGCCCCCGGCGCGTCCGCCGTGACGATCACCGACTGGGCGGACGGCACCGATCCGTACGCCGCCACGGCCCGGCTGCTCGACCCGCAGGGCCGCTACGCGCTCTCCGACTCGGCCTGGGCCATGCACCTGCTCGGCCTGCAGAACGCGCTCCGGGAGACCCGCTACACGTCGATCACCGGTTCGCTGCCGATGCTCCGGGCGGTCAAGGACGCCGACGAGGTGGAGCGCCTGGCCGCGGCGGGGGCCGCGGCCTATGAGCAGATCATCGGGGTACGGTTCGCCGGCCGCACCGAGACCGAGATCGGCACCGAGCTGGCCCGGCTGCTCCGCGAGCACGGCCACTCCCAGGTCGACTTCACCGTCGTCGGGTCCGGCCCGAACGGCGCGAACCCGCACCACGAGATGGGCGACCGGGTGATCGCCGAGGGCGACATGGTGGTGCTCGACTTCGGCGGGCTCAAGGACGGGTACGGGTCGGACACCACCCGGACCGTGCACGTGGGCGAGCCGACGGCCAAGGAGCGCGAGGTCTTCGAGATCGTGAAGCGGGCGCAGCAGGCCGGGTTCGAGGCGGTCCGGCCCGGGGTGGCCTGCCAGGAGATCGACCGGGCCGCCCGCCGGGTGATCGAGGAGGCCGGGTACGGGAAGGACTTCATCCACCGGACCGGGCACGGGATCGGGCTCACCACGCACGAGCCGCCGTACATGGTCGAGGGCGAGCAGCGGCCGCTCGTGCCGGGCATGTGCTTCTCGATCGAGCCGGGGATCTACCTGCCCGGCCGGTTCGGGGTGCGGATCGAGGACATCGTGACGGTGACCGAGAACGCCGGCCGCCGGCTCAACAACACGAGCCACGAGCTGCGGATCGTCGCATGAGGAGGGCGCTCGCGCTGGTTCTCGCGGCCGGGCTCGCGCTCGGCGGGGCGGGATGCGGTGGCGAGGGCGGGGACGGCGGGGTGGCGCTGCCGTCGGCGCTGCCCTCGCTCGACCGGCCGGACCGGACCGCCACCACCCGCCCGGAGGCGACACGGACCGAGGAGACCCGAACCGAGGAGACACAGACCGAGGAGACGCCGGCCGAGGAGACCGAGGAGCCGGAGCGGACCACCGAGCCCACCCGGACGCGGGAGACGGCCGATCCGGAGCCGACCACCGAACCGGCCCGCACCACCGATCCGCCGCGGCAGGAGGAGCCTGAGCCGGAGGAGACGCGGCAGGAGGAGACGGAGCCGGAGGAGACGGGACAGGCGGCGCCGCCGGCGGCGACCCGTACCCCAGAGGAGACCGCGACCGGGACGCCCGCCGCGACCACCACCGCGCCGGCCTCCGCGGAGGCCGTGCCCGTCGCGGAGAACGACGACAGCGGAGGCTTCCTGCCGTGGCTGCTGCTCTTCCTGGCGATCGGCGCGGTCATCGCGATCGTCCTGATCAACCGGTCGCGGCGGGAGTCGCAGTGGGACGGCGAGGGCGGTGCGCTGGCCGCCGAGACACGCAGCGTGGTCGGAGTGCGACTACCGCCCGTGCTGACCGCGACGACGGCGGGTGAGCGAGGGCTGGCCTGGCCGCCGGTCCGCGACGACCTGCGTGATCTCTCGGCGCGGTGGGGCCTGCTGTCGCAGAACGCGCCGGACGGCTCGCGGCACGCGAGCGCGAGCCAGATCGCCGTGCTGCTGCGGGATCTCGTTCCCGCGATCGACGCCGAGAACGAGGCGCTCGCGACCGGCCGGGACTGGCGGATGCTCCGCCCGCAAGTGGAACAGATTCTCGACGCATTGACGGCCGTCATGCAGCCGCAGACGGCGGACCCGCGGCGGACCCCTCCCCCACCACCCGCCGAACCGTATTACGCTTGACCGGAATTGATCACCGTAAATGATCTTGTGTCGCTTTGCTGACGGCAGTGGAGCCTGCACGATGCGACGATGACGCACTGTGCCGTTGGCGTGACGGCCGGGCCCCTCGCCGGTTCATTGCAGTCGCGCCCCGAAATGAACGGGGTGAAGAGATGAATTCCACGGAGCCGCCCGCTATAGCCGAGCCACATCTGGTCCGGCCGCGCCTGCACCGCCTGCTCGACGAGGGGGTGCAGCGCGCCGTCACGACCGTCCAGGCCGGACCGGGCTGGGGCAAGACCACCCTGGCGGCCGGGTGGGCCGGCAGCCGGTCCCAGCCGGTCGCCTGGCTCACCCTCCAGCGCCGGCATGCGACGGTCCCGGCCTTCTGCGCGGACGTCGCGGCGGCGCTGCACGGCGCGTTCCCGCCGGCCGCGGCGCCGGGCCGGTCCCGGCAGGTGCGCGCCCCGCGGATCGATCCCGGCCCCGTCACCGACGAGGCCGGCCTGCGCAGGCTCGCCGCCGGCCTGGGCCGCCCGGTGCCGCTGATCCTGGACGACCTCCAGGCCGTCCAGGGGTCGCCGGCGCTGCGGGTGCTGGCCGGGCTGATCCGCCGGCAGCCGCCCTCGCTCCGGCTCGTCCTGATCGGCCGGACCGAGCCCGGCCTGCCGCTGCAGGTTCCGCGGTCGTCCGGCGCGCTCTTCCCGATCAGCACGGCCGACCTGCGCTTCGACGAGCGGGAGGCGGCCGCGCTGATCGCCCGGCTCCGCCCCGAGGTGAAGTTCTCGGACGGCCCCTCCGACCCCGCCTCGACGATCATGAAGCTGGCCGAGGGGTGGCCGCTCGGCATCCGGCTCGCCGCCGCGTCGACCGGGACCGACCCGGGCGAGGTGATCGGCGACTACCTGTCCCGGGAGGTGATCGCCGGGCAGAGCGCCGCGATCCGCCGGTTCCTGCTCCGGACCAGCATCGTCGACGAGGTCTCCCCCGAGCTCGCCGACGCGCTGACCGGCACCCCCGGCAGCCGCCGCATCCTCACCGCGCTGGAGCGCGCCACCGGGCTGGTCAGCGGGTACCGGTACCACGGTCAGCTCCGCGCCGAGCTGCGCCGCGGCCTCGACCGGGAGGCGCCGGACGAGGTGGCCGATCTGCACCGCCGGGCCGCCCGCTGGTACGCCGAGGCCCGGATGATGCCGCAGGCGATCCGGCACGCCGCCGACGCCGGCGACTGGGACTACCTGAGCCGGCTCGCCGTCGGCCTGGCTCCCGGCCTGAGCGTCTCCCCGTACCGGCTGGACTTCCTCCGCGCGCTCCACCGGATCCCGGCCAGGCTGCTGCCGACCACGCCCGAGTTCCTGGTCTGCGCGGCCATGCTCGCGGTCGACACCGGGGACTTCCGCGCCATGCCCGGCCTGATCGCCCGGGCCCGGGCCATGCTGGCCGGACGACCACCGGCCGACCGGCTCGCCGCCGACACCGTCCTGGACATCCTCGAGGCGAGCGTGGTGCTGCGGATGTCCGGCGACATCCCGGCCATGCTCGCCGCCTCCGAGGGCATCGTCGACCGGATGCGCGACGCCGACCCCCGGGTCCTGCCGATCGCCCCGCACGTGCGCGTCGTTGCGACGATCATGCGAGGACTCGCGCTGATCTGGATGATCCGCATCGACGAGGCCCGGCAGTGCCTCGGCGACGGGCTGGCCGAGGCCCGGGCCATGGGCATGCCGCTCACGGCGGTCAGCGCGATGGGACATCTGGCGCTGCTGGCCTACTTCGACGGCACCCTGGGCGAGGCCGAACGGCAGGCGTGCGCGGCGTACGAGCAGGCGGAGAAGCTGGGCGCCACCGGGATGGTGCAGGCGACCGCGTCGTACCTGGCCCTCGCCCTGGTCGAGGTCGAGCGCGACCGGCTCGCCGAGGCCCAGGCCATGCTCCGCAACGCCCAGCACGCCTCGGCCGACCCGCCGGAGGCCCCGCTCTTCGTGGTGGCCGCGCTGGTCCGGGCCCACCTGGCTCTGGCCGGCGGCGACCACGGGGCCGCCGCGGCGGTGCTCCGGCAGGCCCGGGAGGAACGCGGGCCGGCCCTGCGGGCGCCCCTGCTGGAACGCTGGATGGACCTGGTCGAGTACGAGATCGACCTCGCCGCCGGGCGACCCGGCCGGGTCGTCGAGCTGCTGGGCCGGGTGGCGCACCCGTCCCCGGCCGAGATGATGGTGCTGGGCCGCGCCCTGCTCGCGACCGGCGATCGGGCCGGCGGAGAGGAGCTGCTGCGCCGGGTCACGGCCGCCGCCGACCCGCTCTCCGCCTGCTCGGCGTGGATCGTCATCGCGCTGGAGGCCGGCGCCCGGGGCGACACGGCCCGCGGCGCGGCGGCCGCGGCCCGGGCCGTCGCGCTCGCCGAGCCGGAGGGCATCCGGCGGCCGTTCCGGGTGCTCGGGGCCGAGCACCTGCTCCGCGCGGACGTGGTGCTCGACCCGCTGAGCGAGCGGGAGCTGGAGGTGCTGCGGTATCTGCCGTCGGTGCTCACCGCCAACGAGATCGCCGAGGAGCTGGGCATCTCGGTCAACACGATCAAGGCGCATCTGCGGTCGATCTACCGGAAGCTGGGCGCGGCCCGGCGGCGCGAGGCGGTGGACCGGGCCGCCCAGGCGGGTCTCCTCTAGCCGGGCTTCCACGCTCGCCACAGCTCGGCGTAGCGCCCTCCGGCCCCGAGCAGCTCGTCGTGGCCGCCCTCCTCGACCACCCGGCCCTCGTCCATCACCAGGATGCGGTCGGCCGTGGCGGCCTGGGTCAGGCGGTGGGCGACGATCAGTGTGGTCCGGCCCTCGGTCGCCGCGACGGCGGCCCTCTCCAGGTCGCGGGCGCCGGAGCTGCCGGCCTCGGCGGTCGCCTCGTCGAGGATCGCCACGTCCGGGTCGGCGAGGATGAGCCGGGCCAGGGCCAGCTGCTGGGCCTGCGCCGCGGTGAGCCGGTGGCCGCCCTCGCCCACGTGGGTGGCGAGGCCGTCCGGGAGGGTCGGCATCCAGCTCTCCGCGCCGGCGCGTTTCAGGGCCTCGGTCAGCTCGGCGTCGGTGGCGTCCGGGTCCGCCAGGCGGAGGTCGTCGGCGAGCGGGCCGGCGAAGACGTGGACCTCCTGGCTGACCAGGGCGATCCGCCGGCGGGTCGCGTGCTCGCCCAGGTCCTCGAGGTCCACGCCGCCGAGCGTCACCGTGCCGTCCGAGGGGCGGATGATGCCCGCCGCGATCGCCGCCAGGGTGGTCTTGCCGGCCCCGCTGGCGCCGACCAGCGCGACCCGCCGGCCGGGTTCGACCCGGAGGGTCACGTCGGTCAGCACGGTGGGGCCGTCGTCGTAGCGATGCTCTTTCACGCGGACGGTGAGCGCCGCCTCTTTGGGCGACATTTCCGATTTTTCGTTATTTTGTGGCAGGTTGGCCACTCCCACCAGGCGCGCCAGGCTCGCCCCGGCCTGCAGCACCACGTCCGCCTCCATGAGCAGCAGGCCGATCGGGTTGAACAGCCGGTGGAAGTAGAGCGCCGCCGACGTGGCCGCGCCGACCGTCGCCATGTCCGCGCGAACCAGCAGGAACCCGGCCACCAGCACGGCCGACAGCCCGATCAGCTCGGCCGTGTTGATCCGGGAGCTGAATCGCGTGTAGATGGTGAACACGTCCAGGGCCAGGTCGCGGGTGACCCGCGAGCGCCGGTCGATCAGCGCGATCTGCTCCCGCTCCCGGCGGTACGCCCGTACCGTCGCGGCGCCCTGCAGCGCCCCTGCCATCGCCTGCGCCCGCTCCGACGAGGCGACCCGTTCCTTCGTGTAGAACGGCATCGACCTCGGCAGGTACCAGCGGAGCGCGAGGGCGTAGCCGGGCGCCGCCGCGAGACCGGCCAGGCCGAGCCGCCAGTCCAGGGCGAACAGGCCCGCCGCGGTCAGCACGATGGAGAGCAGCGCGCCGACGAACAGCGGCCCGCCTCCGGTGATCGCGTTGGCGACCACCGCGACGTCGTCGCCGGTCCGGGCCACCAGATCGCCGGTGCCGGTACGCTCCAGCGTCGCCGACGGCAGGTGCAGCGCCCGGTCGACGACCCGCTCCCGCAGCCGGGCCAGCACGGTCTCGCCGAGCCGGGCGAAGACCGCCGCGCCCGCCGCGGTCAGCACGCCGCCGACCACGGCCGCCGCCGCGATCACGGCGGCCCAGGAGAGCACCCGGTCGGCGCCGGCGCCGGCCATCACGTCGTCCACGAGCCGGCCCAGCACCCAGGGCGCGACCAGGCCGGTCGCCGACGCGGCCACCAGCAGCACCGCGGCGCCGGCGGTGTGCCCGGGCAGCCGGGCGAACTCGGCCCGGGTCGCGGCCCAGGTCTCGCCGGGAGTGGCGGTGGGCAGCAGAACACGGCTCATCGGAGCACCATCTCCCGGTAGCGCGGCCGGCTCGCGACGAGCTCGTCGTGGGTTCCCTCGGCGACCACCGTGCCGCCGTCCACGACGGCCACCCGGTGCGCGGCCCGCAGCAGCGCCGGGCTGCTGGTGATCACGAGGGTGCCGCGGTCGTCGCGGCCCCGGGCCGCGGCGAGACGGTCCGCGATGAGGGCCTCGGTGACCGCGTCCACGGCCGTGGTCGGATCGTGCAGGACCAGCACCGGCGGGTCGGCGGCGAGCGCGCGGGCCAGGGCCACCCGCTGGCGCTGCCCGCCGGACAGGTTGGCGCCGCGCTCCACCAGGTCGTGGTCGAGGCCACCGGTCAGGACGTCCTCGGCGGCCGCCGCGTGCACGGCCGCGAGCAACTCGGGTTCGGGCCGGTCGCCGAGGTTGGCGCGCAGCGAGCCCTCGAAGAGCGTGACGTGGTGGTGCTCGACCAGCACGACACCGCGGACCCCGGCGATGTCCAGGGTCTCGGCGGCCGCCCCGTCGACGGCGACGGTGCCGCGGTAGTCCTCGCGTGCCACGTTGCCGGCCAGCAGGGCGAGCAGCGACTCGGCGTCCCGCGCGTCGTAGGCGAGCAGTCCCAGCACCTCCCCGGCACCCACTCGTAGTCCGAGATCGTTCAAACCTTCGTACGAAATGCCGGAGAGAACGAGCCGCTCCGAAGCCGGCGGCGGAACGCTCGCGTCGCCCGGCCGGATGGCCGGCGGCGCCTCGAGAACCCTGGTCACCCGGGCGGCCGACGCCCGCGCCGTCGCGAAGAGCTGCACGCACCAGCCGAGCGTCTGCACCGGCTCCGCGATGAACTGGGCCAGACCCACCACCGCGACGAGCTCACCGATCGTGATCTCCCCGCGCAGCGCGAGCCAGCCGGCCACCCCGGTGATCGCCGCGAGGAGCAGGCCGTTCACCGCCGTGGTGAGCCCCAGGTGCACACCCTTCGTGTTCGCGGTCCGCAGCGTCTGTGACAGCGTGTGACCACTGGCCTTCGCGTAGCGCTCGGCCGCGTGATGCTGCGCCCCGATCCCGCGCAACACCCGCAGCCCCGTCACCAGATCGACAGCCGTCGCCGTCGTCGCCGCGAGAGCCGCCTGCTGAGCGTCACTCCGGCGGGTCAGCAGCGGCGCGAGGCGCTGCAGACCGAGCAGAGCCATGGGTACGAGGACCAGCACGCCGACGCCGAGCGGGACGTTCACCACGACCAGGGCGATCGCCGACACGAGGAGGGCCGTGCACGCCGCCATGGTCAACCCGACCGCCCGGACCGCCTCGACCGCCTGCTCGGTGTCCCCGGCGGCGACGCTGAGCAGCTCACCGTCCCGGAGCCCGGACCGCTGACCGCGCGGATCCAGCGCCTTCTCGGCGATCTCCACCCGCAGCAGATGAGCCTCCCGCTCGGCGGCCCCGTAGCCCAGCCGCGAGCCGAACCGCCACGCACACGCCAGCACGGCGAACAGCGCCGCCAGCCCGGCCAGCGAGATCAGCAGAGCGGGCACATCCCCGGTCGCCACCGCCCGATCGATCACGATGCCGATCGCCACCGGCACCAGCGCCTCGGTCGCCTGATGAAGGCAGAGCAGCGCCACACCGGCGGAGAGGCGGGCGCGGTGGCGCTTCACCGCGCGCATCAACAAGCTGTCCGTCATAGTTAGGCCACCCTAACGAACCGGGGTGTCCACAGGCCGCGAGCTTTGACACTCCCCACACCTCCGGCTCCGCCACCCTGGCCGGATGCTTCCCCCTCCGCAGGTCCCTTTCCGCGGCTCCGTCGCCGTCGAGGCCGGGCTCCTCACCCGAGGCCGGCTGCGCGGCCGCGACTGGCGCCGCCTCCTGCCCGACGTCTACATCCACCACGACACGCCGGTCGACCATCGGATCTGGTGCGCCGCGGTCGCCCTGATCCTGCCACCCGGCGCCGCCATCGGCGGGCTCAGCGCCGCGTACCTCTGGGGCGCCGGACTGTCGCGCACCCGGGCGCAGGTCTCCATCGTGACGCCGCGGGATCAGCGGATTCGCCCCCATCAGCGGATCGCACCGCACTACACGATCTTGGGGCCGGACGACCTGACACTCCTGGACTCCCTGCCCGTGACGACCGCCGAGCGAACCGCCTTCGACCTCGGACGGCGACTGCGCCGCGCGGACGCGCTCGCCTCCGTCGACGCCCTGCTCCGAACCGGTCATGTGGACCTCGGACGGGTCGCCGCCCTCGCCCGCGAACGCAGCCGCTGGCCTCGGACAGCGCAACTCTCCGAGGTGCTGCGACTCGCCGACCCGCGGTCCGAGTCGCCGATGGAGACCCGCATGCGCCTGCTGTTCCACGATGCCGGCCTGCCGCCACCGCGACCACAGCTCGAGGTGCGCGACCGGGACGGCCGCCTGGTCGGCCGGGTCGACCTGGGATGGGAGACGTCGAGGGTGGCCGCCGAGTACGAGGGGGACCACCACCGCGGCGTCGATCAGTGCCGCCAGGACGTGGCCCGGGTCAGCGCCCTGCAACTGGCCGGCTGGACGGTGCTCCGCTTCACCGCCGACGACATCCTGCGCCGCCCACGCCGATCGACGGCCCTCGTGGCCACAGCCCTCGCCCGCAGCCGATGACCCCCACCGCCCGCCGAGGCGGGATTGACGCCCGATTTGTCGCCCCTTCGTGCAGCCACGCGCAGTGGCTGCACGGGAAGGCGGGGTTCACGCCCGATTTGTCGCTCTCCTGCACAGCCACGCTCGGTGGCTGCACGGGAGGGCTGGGTTCGCGCCCGATTTGTCGCCCTCTCGTGCAGCCGCACCCCAGCTGCACAGGAGGGCTCGGTCAGCGCCCGATTTGTCGCCCTCCTGCACAGCCACGCCCGGTGGCTGCACGGGAGGGCCGGGTTCGCGCCCGAATTGTCGCCCTCCCGTACAGCCGGCAGCCGCAGCCGGCCGCAGGTCAGGCGGCGACGGGACGGGGCGACCGCAACCCCGTGATCCCGGCGATCACCAGCAACAACCCGATGAAGACCACCGTCGTGGCGCCGATCAGCAGGAACGCCGTCAACCCCAGACTCGGCCACACCAGGATCGCCACGCCCGCGAGCAGCGCCACGATCCCGAGCGCGATCCGCCAACCGCCGCCGTCACGACCGGAACCGATCGCCACGAAGATCTCCGCGAGGCCGTCGAGCATCCAGCCGATCGCGACGACGACCAGCAGGAGCGCAAGCGAGCCGGTGATGTTGCGGAGGCAGAGGATGCCGACGATCGCGACCAGGACGCTGAAGATGATCCCGAGCACGCGATACATGACCGGGTGGTTCGGCGCATAGAAGAGCAGGAGCACCGTACGCGTGACGCCCATCAGCAGCAGGTTCAGTCCGAACAGGAACCCGACGACTTTGAGCGTGGCGGAGGGCCAGGCCAGCGCGACGATGCCGAGGATCACGGCGAGGACGCCGAGGACGAGCCGCGCCCAGGCCCACGAACGGGAGTGGTCCATCACCGCACCTCCCGGCCGTGCACGGCGAGGCTGTAGATGACCAGCACGCAGGTGGCGATGATGATCGTGCACCAGACCGGGTAGGCCGGCAGGAAGAGCAGGTTGCCGAGGGCGCTCACGCTCGCCACGATGATGCCGATCACCCGCGCCCAGGTCTTGCCGAAGAAGACGCCGAAGCCGGCCGCGATCGTGATCAGGCCGAGGGTCAGGTGGGTCCAGCCCCAGACCGTGTAGTCGACGGGGACCGCGAGGCCGTCGCTGGTGGTCAGGAAGTATTCGTCACGGCCGATCGCGACGAGCCCCTCGATGGCCTGGAACCCACCGAGGATCAGCAGCATCATGCCGCTGAAGACGACCAGGCCGGGCCAGAGGGTGGGTTCGGCCTCGGGGTATGTCCGGGTGCCCGACATCCGGTGCTCCTTTCGGTTCAGATATCGCTCCGCGGGACGGGTGCCCGCGGCAGATCACTGATGGCCGCGGCCAGGTACGGCCCGACCAGCTCGGCGCGTTGGGACCGGTCCGCGGTCACCTCGAGGAGCGCGCCGTCCGGCAGCCGCAGCCGGACCGCGATGGCGCGCGTGCCGGACGTGCGCCGGGACTCCGACCGGGGAACCACGTAGACGCCGGTCGCGGTGACCTCCGCGGCGAGCCGCAGGGTCCGGTCGAGGACCAGGCCCCGGCGGATCGTCAGCACGTCGCCGGTCCAGCGCGCCTGCATCGGACGCGACCAGTTGCGGCGCAGCCACCGCCAGCCGGCCGGCGGCGGCCCGCAGGCGCGGACCCGGCAGCGGAAGGAGACGAAGGCGAGCCGGGCCCGCCGCTCCCGGCCGATCGCGGCCGCCAGCAGGATCAGGATCAGGAAGATGACGGCGAACATCACGCTTGAGATGGTCACCGGGGTTCGGCGCCGGGCGCGTCATCCACGGTGGGTGAATGCCATGCCCGGGGCCGCCAGGCATCGACCACCTTGGCCACCGCGGTGACCAGGAAGAGCGATCCGGTGAGGGCTTCCAGCACGGCGATGCTCTGTGCCGGGTTGCCGGCCGGCACCAGGTCGCCGTACCCCGTCGTGGTCATCGTGACGAAGCTGAAGAACAGCGAATCCGCGAGCGTCGGGTCCCCGTTGTCGCCGAAGAGCGGGCCTGGTTGGAGGGCGGCCAGACATTGGTACGCGAACCCGAACGACATCCCGATCAGCAGGTAGGCCGCCAGCGCCCCGAGCAGGGTCTGCCGGTCCACCCCCTTCAGGCGGCCGAGATGCCGGACGATGGGGATCGGCGCCAGCAGGTAGAGCGCGCTCGCCGCCGAGAACGTCCAGCCGATCAGCGGCGACTCCTGGGCGAGGACGTTGAACCCCGCCGCCACCAGGGCGAGCAGGAACACGACCGAGGCGATGAACCGGACGCCCGGCCGGGCCCCGGCGACCCGCAGCACGTGCCAGACCGTGAAGGTCTGCACGAACAGCAGCAACGCCACCATCGTGCGGCTCTCGGCGGACAGCGCCAGCACGTACGTCACCACGATCATGACGAGCACGACGCCGTAGCCGCCCCGGGGAGGCCGGGACCTCAGGAAGTGGGGACGAGGCTTCAACGGACGATGCCCGGTGGCGCTCCCGGGTCCTCGTCGGCGGGCAGCCGGCGCACCTCGATGAGCCGCAACCCCAGCCCATGGATGCGGGAGATCAGGCCCACCACCGCCGACTGATCCGGCAGCGAGCCGTGTAGCACCGTCTCGGGCGGCTCCACGCTCACCGTGAGGTCCTGTAACTCCTTGAGAACCTCGGCGGGGATGACCCCGGAGACCCGTACCTGATATGTCGCATCGGGCATGGAACTGCCCCTCCTCCCGCCGGACCTATCCGGTGAACTTGCCGCTCTTCCTGCGTTCGGCCTCCATCAGGGCGATCTCCGTCGTGCCGGGCACCACGATCTCCGGGTCCGGGGTGAAGTCCAGGACCCGATCGCGTCCCTTGTAGTCGATCGCGTTGAGGATGACCTTCATGGTGTTGAGCCGGGCCCGCACCTTGTCGTTCGAGCGGACGATCAGCCACGGTGCGGGCCGGGTGTCGGTCCGCTGGAGCATCTCGTACTTGTAGTCGGTGAAGTCGTCCCAGCGATCCTGCGCCTGGAGGTCGATCTCGCTGAGCTTCCACTGCCGCAGCGGATCGGTACGCCGGCGCTCGAAGCGGCTGGCCTGCTCCTCCCTGGTGACGCTGAAGTACAGCTTCACCAGGATCGTGCCCTGCCGGACCAGGTCCTTCTCGAACCCGGTCACGCCGCGCAGGAAGTCGTGGTGCTCCTTCGGCGAGCAGAAGCCGAAGACCCGCTCGACCATCGCGCGGTTGTACCAGCTCCGGTCGAACAGGACCATCTCGCCGCCGGCCGGGAACTGCGCCACGTAGCGCTGGAAGTACCACTGCGAGCGCTGTTCCTCGGTCGGCCGGCCGAGCGCGACGACCCGGTAGTGCTTCTCGTTCATGAATCGGGTGACCCGGCGGATGCAGCCGCCCTTGCCGGCCGCGTCCCGCCCCTCGAAGAGCACGATCATGCGGAGCTTCTCGGCCTCGAGATGCGCCTGCAACTTCAGCAGCTCGACCTGCCAGGGACGCAGTCCCCGCTCTGCCTTCTGCCCCATCCGCCACTCCTCACCTCGACACCGTGCCCAGCCTCGCCCGGAACGCGTTATCCCGCGTCACCCTGCAAGGATGAGGCCGTGTCGCCGCGGACCCGGGCGTGCAGCAGACCCAGCCGGAACAGGCGCTCCAGCCGCCGGACCGTGAACGGGTGGGACTGCGGCAGCTGCGCCAGCTCCACCCAGAAACCGCGCAGGCGCTGCCCCTGCCTGACCAGTTCCTCGATGTCGGTGGTGTGCTCGGTGTGCCGGCCGGAGGCGAGGATGACCAGGCCGGTCGCGCCGGACGGGCAGAGGTGCGCGCCGTGCCTGTCGCAGGAGTACTCCCGCAGCCGGGACAGCGCCGGGCCGAGCAGGGGAATGCGTTCCGAGTACGCGACCGAGAGCTGGTACCAGAGCGAGACGTGGTGCAGCTTCACGTGCCCCATCTCGTGGCCGAGGATGAACCGCAGCCCCTCCCGGTTGCTCTGGTAGAGGTTCACGAACAGCTCGTTGGCGAGCACGATGTAGTCGTGGCCGGTGGCCTGGGCCGCGAACGCGTTGAGCGTGCCGTTGCCGTTGGCCAGGAAGATGTTGGGGCGCCGCGGCAGGCCGAGCTTGTGCGCGAACTCGTCGGCGGTGCGGTAGAGGTCGCCGTACTGCTTCGGGGACAGCTCGACGGCCGTGCCCCGGATCGAGGCCCGCTGCGTCTCCCGGATGATGATCAGCCCGGGTACGAGGAGGAGCAGCCCGATGAAGGCGGATCGCACCGCCGTCGCCCACCCGCTGTCCACGAACCGCTCGGGCAGGAACGGCAGCGTGATCGCGGCCTGCACGATCAGCCAGATGATGATCAGGTTGAGGACGACCATGAACACGTAGAAGGGCACCTCGGCGGGATGCCGCAGGCTGGTGCCGGAATGCGATTTCGCCACGGTGACTCTCCGTCCGGGGATGGCGGGTTCGGCGACGACGATCCACCGGAACCCGTGACCACGCCTCATCCCGCCGGAATGAGGCCGGGACGCACCGGAAACACGACGCTGGCGTCATGGTGGAATCCCGATCCCGGCGCTGGCTGGCGCGTCTGTCGTTCCTCACGGCCGCTGCGGCGGTCCTGCTCGTGCTCGCGGCCGCGGGCCTGCGTGCGAGCCTGCTCCTGGTGCTGACCGCGGCGGTGGGCACGGCCGCCGGTCTGGCGGCGGCCTGGTGGTTCCTGACACACCGAGGGGTACGCCGCTGGGCGGCCGGCGCCGTGGTGGTGCTCGCCCCGCTGGTCGTCGCGGTCCTGTTCGCCCGGGCCGGCCTGATCTGGGTGATGGTCCTCTTCGGACTGCTGTGGGCGCTCGCGATGGCGGCCGGCCGGCGGGCGCTCGCCGTGCCGGAGACGGCGGAGAGGGTGTACGAGACCAGCGCGCCGGAACACCCGTACCTGATCATGAATCCTCGATCGGGTGGCGGGAAGGTCGAGCGCTTCCGGCTGGCCGAGCGCGCCCGGGAGCTCGGCGCGAGCGTCTTCCTCATCGAGGGCGCCGCGGTGGACGTCGCCGCGGTCGCCCGGCAGGCCGTCCGGGACGGCGCCGACCTGCTCGGCGTGGCCGGCGGCGACGGCACCCAGGCGCTGGTGGCCGGGATCGCGGCGGAGCACGGCGTGCCGTTCCTGGTCGTCTCGGCGGGCACCCGCAACCACTTCGCGCTCGACCTCGGCCTGGACCGGGAGGATCCGTCGAAGTGCCTGGACGCGCTCACCGACGGCGTCGAGATGGAGATCGATCTCGGTCTCATCGGCGACCGGACGTTCGTGAACAACGCGTCCTTCGGGGCCTACGCCGCGATCGTGCAGAGCCCGGCCTACCGGGACGACAAGATCGGTACGACGCTGGAGATGCTCCCGGCCGTGCTGGCCGAGTCGGAGTCGCCGGGCGGTCTCCGGCTGATCATGAACGGCGCCACGGTCACCGGCCCGCAGGCCGTGCTGGTCAGCAACAACCCGTACGCCGCCGACGACATCGCCGGCCTGGGCCGCCGGTACCGGCTGGACGGCGGCGTGCTCGGCGTCCTCGCGGTGACGGTGCGCGGCGCCGCCGACGCGGCGGCCCTGATCAGCGGCCGGGGACGCGCGAAGTCGCTCACCGTCGCCGACAGCCCCGCCGTGACGATCGACGCCGACGGGCCCTCGGTGCCGGTCGGGATCGACGGCGAGGCGGTCTCCATGCCGACGCCGGTGCGCTGCGAGATCCGGCCGGCGGCGCTGCGGGTCCGGGTGCCGCGCAACCGTCCCGGCGTGCCCGGCCCGCGCCCGGAGATGGACTGGGCACGGCTGCGGCGGCTGGCCCTGTCGACCGGCCGCCGCAGCGGTCCGGCGGAGCATTAGCTCCGCCCGTGGAGGGTCAGCGCCGCCGGCGGGTCACCCGCCGTGCGGTGCGCCGGCTGGTGCGCCGGGCCACTCTGCGTGATGCGAACATGCGATCACCTCCTCTGGGCAGAACATCTAGGCCGTCTCGAGGTCGTGCAGCTCCTTGGCCTCCTCGGCGCTGATCAGGCCGATCCCGACCAGGTCGAGCGGGCTGATGAAGCCGTCGGCGAGCCGGAATCCGCCGGCCCGGGCGATCGCGTCGCGCAGCGGCACCGCCCAGTGGTGCTCGATCAGGATCAGCGCGGCCGCGGTGTCCGGCGGGATGTCCGCGAGGACGTCCCACGTTCCCGGCTCGTCGAGGACCGAGACGCCGTCCTCGGCCGCCGCGGCGCCGATCTGGGCGCCCGCGGCCGCGCCGGCCTCACCGTCGAACCCGAGGCCGATCAGCGCGCCGACCTTGCTGCCGAACTCGATCGCCTCGGCCTCGGTCAGGTTGCTCAGGTGTTCCGCCTCCAGCTCACCGTCGGCGTCCTTGTAGACCGCGAGCGCGTCGATCACCCGTACGGTGTCGCTCGCCCGCAGCCGTTCCAGTTCGGCGATGATCTCGCCGTGGAAGTTCGGGTGTCGAAAGCCCAGCACCAGAAGCTGGACGGGACCGATGGACATGTTCGCTCCTTGTGAAGTAGGCCGTCGGTCCGATCGTGCTGCCGGCCACGCGGACAGTCCTCATCCGGCGCGGGTGAGGAACCGCCGGGCCGGGGGCGCGACGATCGCGGTATGACACGAAACCCCGGGCTCATCACCGCGATCCTGGCCGCGGCGGTCCTCGGCGCCGGCGGATGCGCCAGTGCCGAAGCGAACGCTCCGGCGGTGTGCGAGAGCTTCGCGACCGTGCAGAACACGGTGAACCAGATCCGCAACGTCAACGTCTCGGAAAACGGCGTCGCGGCGGCCCGCCCGTACGTCGCCGAGCTCCTCAATCAGCTGAACCAGCTGGTCCTCGACGCGCAGGCGCAGTTCAAGCCGCAGGCCGACCAGTTGCGTACGGCCGTCGACCAGCTCTCCGCGAGCGTCGAGGGCGCGCGGGCCGATCCGGGCGCCGCCACGTTCGCGGTCGTCCGCAGTTCGATCACCGCGGTCGGGGACAGCGCCCGGGCCCTGCGCGACGCGATATCCGGGACCTGCTGATGGAGGTCGAGGAGAGCACCGCCACCGGCTGGGTCGCGCTCGTGCTGTTCGGCGGCCTCGCGCTGGTGCTGCTCGGCAGCGTGCACCTCTTCGTCGGCTCGCTCGCCCTCTGGGAACCGGAGATCCTGGCCGGCACCCGCTCCGATCAGCTGCTGCCGATCTCGCTGACCGCCCTGGGCTGGCTGCACATGGCGATCGGCGCGCTCGCTGTGATCACCGGCGTCGCGCTGTTCCGCGGCCCGGTCTGGGCCCGGATCGTCGCGATCGTGCTGGCCTCGCTCTCCGCGATCGTCGACTTCCTCTTCCTGCACGTGCACCCGATCTGGTCGGGTATCGCGCTCGTGCTGGCCGCCCTGGTGATCTGGGCGGTGGCGAGGCACGGCGCCGAGGTGGCGGACGCGCAAGGGAGGTGAGACGCCTCGACGCGTTTCAACAACGCCACCGTACGCTCGGATTCACCTGGGCGGTGATCCAGAAGTACCTCGATGATCGGGGTCCCCGCGAGGCGGCCCTGATCACCTATTACGGATTCCTCAGCCTGTTCCCGCTGCTGCTGCTCGGCGTCGCGATCGTGACCCAGGTGCTGGCCCGCCGGCCGGACCTGCGCGAGGAGGTCGTCACCGCGATGGTGCCGCCGACCCTGCAGGACACCATCGAATCCGGCATAGCCACCATGTCGGGGTCGGCCACCGCGCTGCTCGTCGGCGTCATCGGCCTGATCTTCTCGGCGACCGGGGTCGTCTTCTCCGCCTACGAGACCCTGAACCACCTGGCCGGCGTGCCCTTCGCCGACCGGCCGATGGTCGGCCGCTACCTCCGTGTCCTCGGTGGACTGCTGGTGATCCTGGCCGGCTCGCTCACCATCGGGGCGCTGACCGTGGCGATGGCGGCGCTGCCCGGCGCCCTCCAGTACGGCGCGGTGCTCGGCTCGGCCCTCGTCACGTTCCTGGTGCTCATGCTCGTGGCCTGGCTGCTGCTGGCCCGCCGCACCCGGGCGTCGGAGCTCTGGCTCGCGGCCGCGATCGGCGCGGTGGCGGTCACCGCCGTGCTCAACCTCGGCGCCGCGGTGCTGCCCGAGCTGGTCCGCCGGGCCGGCCGGGTCTACGGCGCGTTCGCCACGGTGGCCGGCGCGTTCACGCTGTTCTACCTGCTCAGCAACGCGCTGGTGCTGGCCGCCGAGATCGCCGTGGTCCGGCACGCGCGGCTCTGGCCGAGGGCGCTCGACCAGAGCCGCCCGGCCCCCGCCGACCTGCGCGCCCGGGCACGACTGGCCCGCGAGCAGGAGCGGGCGCCGGGCGACCGGATCACCTACACCCACGAGCCCGGAGAACCAGAGGATCAGCCGGAGGCGAGGCCCGGCTGAGGGACCGGCGGCGCCGGTGCGACCGCCGGGCCACCGCGCGGCAGGAACGACGCCGCCACCAGCCCGATCACCCCGGCCGCCGCGACCGAGCCCATCGCCCAGAGGTACGCACGACCCGGCGCCGCCCCACCCACGCCGGCGACCAGGATCGTCCCGGTCAGAGCGGCGCCGAGCGACGACCCCAGGTTGGACACGCTGCGCGACAGCCCGGAGATCTCCCCTTGGAGGTCTTCCGGGAACGCCGACTGCACCACGTTCACCGACGGTGTCAGCATCGCCCCGAGCCCGAGGCCGATCACGAACAGGCCGGGCACCATCGTCCACACGCTCCCGGTCGTGCCGCCCGCCGCCAGCAGCACGGCGATGCCGGCGATCGTCGTCACGAAGCCCGCCATGATCAGCGTCCGCTGCGGCCGGCGGGAGGCCATCCGTTCGGCGGAGAGCGACGAGATCAGCACGCCGACCGTCGTGGCGGTGAAGACCCCGCCCGTCTCGATGGCGTTGTACCCGCGCACCACCTGGAGATACGTCGAGATCACGAACGACGAGCCCATCACCATGAGCCACTGCATGTTCTGGGTGACCAGGCCCAGGTTGGAGACCCGGTTGTGGAACAGCGACGTGGAGAGCAGCGGTTCCCGGCCGGCCCGCTCCTTGGCCCGTACCGCGACGAAGAACCAGGTGAGCACGAGCGCGCCGGCCACGATCAGCCCGAGCATGGCCCACAGGTTCTGGTCGGCGAGCAGGATGCCGTTGACGATCAGGATGAGGCCGAGCGCGGAGAGGACGGCGCCGCCCACGTCGAACGGCATGGACCGGTCGGCCGGCAGCGGATCCCGCACGGCACGGCGGCTGAGCAGCACGATCAGCAGGCAGATGACGCTCTGCAGGATGAACGCGGCCCGCCAGTGGATCGCCGACGCCACGAATCCGCCGATCAGCGGCCCGGTCACCGCGCCGACCCCGCCCATCGCACTGATCAGGCCGAACGCCCGGGCCCGCGCCGCGACGCCGGTGAAGAGCAGCGTCGTGAGGATGTAGACCGGCGGGATGAGCAGCGCGGTGCCCACCCCCTCGAAGATCGAGTATCCGATGATCAGCAGGGGCAGGTTCTGGGCGAACGAGCTGAGCAGCGCGCCCGTGCCGAAGAGCAGCAGCCCCGCGATGAGGCACCACTTGCGGCCGAGCAGGTCGGTCAGCTTGCCGCCCGGGATCATCAGGGCCGCCATCACCAGCAGGAAGAGCGTGATCGCCAGCTGCACGCCCTGGACCGTGGTGTTCAGGTCCTCGCTGATGTCGGTGATCATCACGTTCATGTTCGAGCCGGCGAAGCTGCAGATGAACTGCGCCAGCGCGAACGCGATCAGCGCCTGACGCAGTTGTGCCGGAAACCTGGCCATTCATCCTCCAAAGCGGTCTCTGCTCCACCGCGGGCCGACCTCGTCCCAGGCGCGCTGCCAGGCCCGCGACCGATGCCGGTCCAGCAGGGCACGGCCGATCTTCCAGATCCCGGACAGCGCCGCGGCGAGACAGAGGATCACCGCGACGGCGGCCATCGCGGCCTGGGCGGCCGGATCCCGGTCGACCGGCGGTCCGCGCAGCTGCCCGCGGTCGTCCACCCAGATCCGGACGGTGTCGCCGAGCCGGGTCTCCGGCTCGACCGGCACGGCGCCGCTGCCGGGTGTGCCGTCCGGCGCGGTCCAGCGGGCCTGCGCGGTGCGCGGGGTGTACGTGGCGGGCGCGTCCCGGGCCTCGGCCGGCTCGCCGACGATCTGGGCCGCCACCGCGAAGACGTGGTCCTGTTCCCACTCCTCGGCCCGCAGGTCGGAGTGGTAGCTGGACCGGCCCGCCCACCAGCCGAGCCCGGGAGCACCGGCCAGGAAGGCCATCACCAGCGTGAATATCAGCAGGCTTTCGATCCGGTCCGATCGCCGGCGCAGCGGGTTGCCCATGACTGCGAGCATCGTCAGCGGCCCGCACCCCGTCGCCATTCGCCACGGGTGATTCGCCGGCGCCCGCGACCGGCGACGCTACGACCATGGCACTCGGGCTACGCCTCACCCACGACAACGCGGAGGCCACGGCTTCCGGCATCTACGGTCTGATCGTCGGCGCGGCCGTCCTGGTCGCCTCGCATCCGAAGTCGGCGGTGGCGGGCGTCGTCGCCGAGGTGGTCACGCTGACCATCTACTGGCTCGCCGAGCGGTACTCCCGGATCGTGGCCGAGCGCATCCACGAGGGACACCGGCCGACCTGGCACACCGTCCGCAGGCAGCTCACCACCGGCTGGGAGATGATCACCGCGACGGCCCTCCCGCTGCTCGTCCTGGTCGGCGCCCGGCTGGCCGGCGCGAAGCTCGGCACCGCCGAGATCCTCTCGCTGATGTGCACCACGGTCCTGCTCTGCCTGAGCGGCTGGCGGATGGGCGCGAACGGCCGCCTCACCCCGCTCGAGCGGGCCGTCTCCACGCTGGTGGCGGGCATGTTCGGAGTGGCGCTGGTGGCTCTCAAGACCTCACTGCACTGACGGCACGGTCACGACGCGTCCGGTGTGCCAGCGCCCTTCGCGCAGGTAGCGCTCGCGCACCACCACCTCGCCCCGGTGCACGCTGACGAGGCTCCACGAGCAGGGGATGTCGCGCCGGGTCCGGCGGCTCACCGAGGTGCCCGCCACCACGAAGACCGGGCCGCCCGGCACCGGCACCCGCACGTCCGGCACGTGGGTGTGGCCGGCCAGGACCAGGTCGACGCGGGCCGCCCGGATGGCGTCGAGCAGCCGGTCGCGCCCGAGGATCCGGGCCGTGCCGGTCGCGAGCGGCGGATGGTGCAGCGCCAGCAGCCGCAGGTCGCCGTCGGGAGCGCCGCCCAGCACGCGGATCACCCGGGCCGCCTGCCGTGCGCTCACCCGCCCGTTCTTCCAGCGCCACCGCGGCATCGACTGCAGACCCAGGGCGGTGAGGCCCAAGACCTTGCGGTCCGGGTCCAGGTCCGGGTCCATCCAGGTGCGATAGCGATCGTACGGGCGGAGCACCCGTCGCCAGCTCGTCAGCGGGAGGTCGTGGTTGCCGGTCACCGTGAGCAGCGGGACCGGCAGCTCCGCGAGCAGGGCGCGCGCCCGGCGGAACTCGCCGGTCCGGGCCCGCATCGTGCTGTCCCCGGTCACCACGGTGAGGTCCGGCCGGGCCCGCGCCACGTCCTCGGCGATGCTCTCCACCGCCCGCCGGTCGTGCGCGCCGAGATGGAGGTCGGAGAGATGCGCCACGACGACCGGTCCCGCAGCGGTCACGACGACATCCCCCGGGTCGGCAGGAATGAAGCGACCGGCGGGAATGGTGCGGCCGGCGGGAATGGTGCGGCCGGCCCAGCCGGGTGGCGCCCTGACCGGGCCGGCCGGGCGGGCGCGGCGACGGCGCCCGCCGGAGGGAGGGTCTCGGTCACCGGACCGGGTCGCGTTCGATCGGGCAGGCCAGGCACCGCGGCCCGCCCCGGCCCCGGCCGAGCTCGCCACCGGGAGTGGTGATCACCTCGATGCCCTGCCGGCGCAGCAGGGCGTTGGTCGTGACGTTGCGCTCGTACCCGACGATCACACCGGGCTCGACCGCCAGGTAGTTGTTGCCGTCGTCCCACTGGTCGCGCTGGGCCGCCCGGATGTCCTCGTCGGTCTCCAGGATCTGGATCTTGTCGACGCCGAGGGCCTCGGCCATCGCGGCGAACAGGTCGTCGTTGCCGGTCACCCGCATGCTGTCCGGGTCGTCACCGGGCACCACGGTCCACGACCGCAGCGAGCCCCGCACGTCCGGGTAGAGCACCACGGAGTCCCGCCCGGTCATCGTGAGCACCGTGTCGAGGTGGCTGGTCGCGGGCGAGTGCGGCAGCTCGACGACGATCACCCTGGTCGCGGCGCCGGCCCGGAACAGGCTGCGCGCCAGGTTCTCCACGCCCATGGCGGTGGACCGCGCGCCCACCCCGGCCAGCACCGCGCCCCGGCCGAGCACGTGGACGTCGGCGCCCTCGAGGGTGGCCGGCCGGTGCTGGGCGTCGCCGCCGTACCAGACGGTGAAGTCGGCGAGCGCGAACATCGGGTGGAACCGGTAGACGGCGGCGCTGTGCACCGACTCCCGGAACCGGCCCGGCATCGCCATCGGGTTGATGCTCACGCCGCCGTAGATCCAGACCGCGTTGTCCCGCTGGAAGAGGTATCCGGGCAGCGGGGCGAGCACGAAGTCGTCGGCGTGCAGCAGTTCCCAGCGCAGGCTGTTCACGGTGAAGCCGGCCAGCTCGTTCTTGAGCACCCCGCCGATCAGGTAGTCGGCGAGCCGGTCGCTCTCGGCCTGCTCGGCGAGCCGGCGCAGCGGCTCCACCAGGCTCGGGCCGACGGTGTCCTCGGTGACGATCCGGTTCAGCACCCAGGTCCGGGCGTGCGGGATGTCGAGCACGTCGGCGAGCAGCCGGGCCAGGTAGTGCACCTTCACCCCGCGCTCGCGCAGGACCTCGGCGAACGCGTCGTGCTCCTCGCGCGCCCGGCGAGCCCAGGGGATGTCGTCGAACTGGAGGTCACGGACGTTGTCCCGGGTCAGCCGGCTCAGCTCGATGCCCGGCCGGTGCAGGATCACCTGGCGCAGGCGGCCGGTCTCGGAGGCGACGTGGAAGCCCATGAGGTGAACCTCCCGATCAGGGCACGGCCGGCTCGAAGTGGCCGAGCTCGTCCTCGCCCTTCTGGATCACGCCGTAGCTCGACTCGGGCACCGGCTGCCACGCGCCCTCCAGCTCGCCGAGCGGCTCGGAGACGACCAGGCGGGTCTCCTCGGAGAGCCGGGCCAGCTGCTTGTTGTCCGGGTAGAGCTTCTGCAGCGCGCTGGTGGCGGTGCTGTAGAAGAGCGACCGGCTGTGCCCCTCGCTGGAGTAGCGGAAGCACCAGACGCGGTCGCCGTCGGTGGTCGCCACGGTCATCTGCAGCGGGTGCGGCACCCCGTGGGCCCGGCCGACCGACTCGACCAGCCCGGCCATCCGCTCCACCGCGGTGACCGGCCGGTCCCGCAGCCCGAACGTGAGGGCCAGGTAGAACATCACCTCGGAGTCGGTGGAGCCGGCCAGGAACGGGTAGAGCTCGGGGTCGACGGCGAGGATCAGGTCCCGCTTCAGCCTGGCGAAGTCGTGGATCGCGCCGTTGTGCTGCCACAGCCAGTTCTCGTAGCGGAACGGGTGGCAGTTGGTCTGCTGCACGGCGGTGCCGGTGCTGGCCCTGATGTGCGCGAGGAAGAGCGGCGAGACGGTCGAGCGGGCGAGCTCGCGCAGGTTCGCGTCGCTCCACGCCGGTCCGATGCCCCGCAGCAGCGCCGGCTCGGCCGGGCCGTCGACCGGGTACCAGCCGACGCCGAACCCGTCCCCGTTGGTGGTCTCCACCCCGAGCCGGGAGTGCCTGCTCTGGTCGATCAGCGAATGTTCTCTGTTGTAGAGCAGTTCCTCGAGACGGATGGGCGTTCCGGAATAGGCCAGCCAGCGGCACATGACGGATCCTCTCGCGACAGGGGTTTTCAGCGTCGCGTCGGCCGCCCGCGCCGGGCTCACCCCGGAAGGATGAGGTCGCGTTCGGCCGGCCGGCAGCCGGTCTCCTCGAGCCAGCGGCAGAGCAGCCTATGCACCGCGTCGGCGCCGACGAGCTCGGCCGGCGTGCGCCAGCCGCGGGGGTGGATCAGCACCGGCCGGTTCTGCCAGCCGCCGAGGCCGCCGTGGCAGCCGATCAGGTCCTCGAACGCGGCGACCTCCTGAGCGTCCGGGTCCCAGAGGCTGCCGATCACCAGGTCGCCGGTGTTCGCGAGGCCGTCGTGCCGGCGCAGGTCGTCGGCGGCGCGCGGGCCGTGCCCGAGCAGCGGATCGAGGCCCTCGACCCGGCCGCCGGTCAGGTAGCGCCGGCCGGCCCGGCCCAGCACCACCGGACCGTGCTCCCCGGAGCGGACCAGCACCCAGCCGACGCCGGGGTGCTCGACGAGCCCGGGCAGCAGCTTCGGGTGCCGCTCCTCGATCTCCTCGAGCGTCACCCGCCCCGGCAGCCGGGCCAGGTAGACGAGCGACAGGTTGCCGGAGGACGCGACCACGACCTCGGGGACCGCCGGGTCGTGGTCGAGCTGCTGCGGCGGTGCTCCGTCCGTACGCGAAAGGCTCGCTCTCAAAGCGTGTGCCCGGCCCTCCTGCTCGTCCTCGCGGGTGGCCACCACCTCGCCCGCGGTGGTGAGCCGCCCGATCAGCTCCGGGAGCGCCAGGCCGAACCGCTGCTCGAAGGTGGCGCCCTGGCTCTGCCCGTGATCGGAGAGGACGACGAAGTGGTACGGCCGGGGCGCCGCGGCCGCGACCTGCTCCAGGGTGGCGAGCACCCCGTCGATGCCCTCCAGCGAGGCGAGCGACTCCGGGCGGGCCGGTCCGGCGTGGTGCGCGATCTCGTCGTAGTCCACGAAGTCGCAGTAGATCGTGGGCGCGCCGCGCATCATGTGCTCGGCCACGACGGCGAGGTTGAGGTGCCGCAGCAGCACGTTGGTGGCGCCGCGCAGCAGCACGTAGGAGCCGCGCCGGCGCATCCGCGGCTGCACGTCCCGCAGGCGCTGGCGGCGGGCCTGGTAGAGCTCCTTGACGATCTCGCCGATCGTCAGGACCAGGGAGCGGGTCAGACCGTAGGGGTCGATCAGGTACGCGCTGAGGTAGCGGGACGGGCCCTTCCCGCCGACCGTGCTCATCGTCAGCAGCGAGGTGCCGGCGTCACCGGAGAAGACGTTGCTGACGCTCACCCCGCCGCCGGCCAGCAGACCCCGCCCGTCGGAGCAGCGGGACTCGACCAGGGCGCTGTCCTTCGGGCGGTTCGTCACGACGAGGCGGGCCGGCTCCTTCTCGTACCATCGGAAGGCCGGCACCTGGTCGCTCGCGCCGTGCAGGAGCCCCGCCTGGCTGGCCGGCGTCGTCGCCGGCAGCTGCGCGTGCCACTCGGTCAGCGTGTGACTCCCCGACCGCAGCCACCGGCCGAGCGTCGGCAGGTTCCCGGCCTCGACCGCCCACCGGGCCAGCGGCGCCGACAGCCCGTCGATCTGGATCATGACGACGCCCGGCGTCTCGATCGGCGCGACGCCGCGCCGGAAACGCCTGTTCACCCGCAGCAGGTGCTGGGTGACCGCGCCGCTGTCGCCGGCGGTGACCGCCCAGAGCCCGATCGTCATCAGCGCCGCGGTGATCCAGGACGCCCAGAAGGCCGGCCAGAAGTCGTCGACGGCGACGCCCGGCGCGAGCCGGAGCGCCGCGTAGACCAGCAGCGACTGCGCGACCAGCCAGCCGATCACCACGCCGGCCCAGCCGAGCTTCGCGAACAGCCGGACCAGGAGGGGGCGCAGCAGTGCGCCGAGCGCGGCCAGCACGATCGCGGCGCCGAGCACCGCCCAGCCGTTCTCCGCGCTGACGCCGGGCAGCACCCCGATGGCGATCGCCAGCGCGCACGTGCCGAGGCAGATGAGGACCAGGATGGAGAGCATGGGCTCAGTGTCGGCACGCTTCTCGCGCCGGACGCCATCCGCGGTGGATGATGCTGGGCCCGCCGCCGGTCGCCGACCATGACGGGGTGACCGAGCCCGATCGCAGTTTCACGCCGGGGAGCGTGCTCAACGCGGTGCCCCGATGGTTGCGCCCGCGCGCGGCGCTGATCCTCGGCAACCGGGCCGGCGACTTCTTGCTGCGCACCGCGGGCGAGCTGTTCCGGGTGCAGATCTTCGACCGCTCGATGACCCTCGCGGCCCAGGCCTTCACCTCGATCTTCCCGGTCCTCATCATGCTGGGAGCGTTCTTCGGCCACCGGGCCCGGGACGAGCTGCACGAGGTGCTGAACGTGCCGGCCAGCAGCGTCCGGCTGCTCGACGACGCGCTCAGCGGCAGCCGCAGCGGCGCGTTCGGGGTGATCGGCAGCCTTATCGTGATCATCTCGGCGACCGGGCTGGCCCGGGCGCTGACCCGGTCCTACCGGGCGATCTGGCCGGAGAGCGGCCGCCGGGCCGGCCCGAAGGCAACCGGCTGGCAGATCCTCACGGTGCTGATGCTGGTGGTCTTCCTGATCCTGGTCCGGCTGCTCGGCTGGCTCGCCGGGATGCTGCCGGCGCCGAACGTCACCGGCGTGGTGGTGACGTTCGTGAGCGACTTCGGGCTGGCCGTCCTGCTGCCGCGGGTGCTGCTCGGCCCGGGCCTGTCCCGCGCCCGGCTGCTCGCCACCGGGCTGGTCTTCGGCACCGCGATGGTCGGGGTACGGGCGGTCGGATCGATCTATCTGCCCCGGGCGCTGCAGGCCAGCGCCGATCGGTACGGGACGATCGGGCTGGCCTTCACCTTCATCGGCTGGTTCTACGTGATCTCGTTCTGCCTGCTCCTCTGCGCGGTGATCGGTTACGTGCTGACCTCGCTGAAGAAGCCCTAGCCGGCCTCGCTAAAGAAGCCCTAGCTGGCGGGACAGCACGACCGCCTCGCGGCGCCGGCCCGCGCCCAGCTTGCGATAGATCGAGCGCATGTGCGCCTTGACCGTGTTCACCGAGATCCCCAGGTTCTCGGCGATCTCCCCGGCGGTCAGCACGGTCGGCAGGTATTGCAGGACCTCCACCTCCCGCTCGCTCAGCGGACCGGCCGCCGGCGTCGCGCCGGTCACCGGGATCTCACCGGTGATCTCGGCGAGCACCGACGTGTCGCGGACCGGGCCGCGCGCCTCGGTGAGCCACTGCTGCCGCTCGGCCAGCACCAGCATGCGTGGCGCGCCGAACCGGCGGAACGGCTGGCGCAGCAGCTCCGGCTCGGCCTCGGCCAGGGCGCGGGAGAGCGCCTCGCCGGCCCGGCCGCCGTGCCCGCGCGCGTCGGCGGCGAGCGCCGTGACGATCCAGGCCGCGACCGCGGCCACCCGGTCCGAGCCCTCCCGGACCCGGGCCAGCAGTTGCTCGGCCGCGGCGTCGTCGCCCCGGTCGAGGTGGGCGCGGGCCAGGTTGACCTGCTCGGCCGGGAGCAGGGCCGGCACCGGTGGGCGGTGGGCGTACCGGGCCACCACCGGGGACGGGTCGCCGAGCGCGAGGTCGGCCTCGGCCGTCATGAGGGCGATCAGCCGGTCCAGCAGCGGCGCGTCGAAGTGCGGGCCGGCGTCGCCGCGGGCCCGGTGCAGCACCTGCCGGGCGGCCAGCGGCTCGCGGCGGTCGAGCAGCAGCCGGGCCCGGACCAGTGCCACCACCACGGCGGGCGCGGCTTCCGGGTCGTCGCCGATCGCGTGCAGTCCCTCGCGCAGCGACTCCTCGGCCTCGGCCTCGCGGCCGCGCTCGGCCTCGATGAGGGCCCGGGTCAGGTACGCCACGGCGGAGGCCGGGCGGGTCCGCGCGTCGATCCGGCGGGCCAGGTCGATCGCGGCGGTGGCGTGCTCCTCCGCGGTGGTGAGGGCGCCCTGGAGGAAGACCAGCAGGGACAGCTGCGCCAGCGCGTTGGTCTCGACGAGCGGAACCCCGGCGGCGCGGGCCGCCGACGCGGCGGCCCAGAGGAACCGCTCGGCGTGGTCGAGCCGGCCGGTCCACAGCAGACCGGCGCCCTTGTGGTTGAGCGTCATGGCGCGGTACTGCAGCCGGGCCGGAACCTGGTCCCAGCGCAGCGTCGTGAGGTCTTCGAGCAGCTGCGAGGAGACCGCCACGAGCCTCGGCATGTCGCCCTGCCAGCGGATCACCACGCCGGTCTCCAGCACACCGAGGGCCAGGTCGAGGACCGCGCGGTACTGCGGGCCCCGGCCGGCGAGCAGCATCCGGGCCCGGGCGATGCGCTGCGCCACCGCGGCGACGTCGCCCTCCGCGAAGCTGCGCAGGGCCGAGCAGAACGCGAGCTCGGGGTTCTCCAGGAGGCGGTCGGCCGGGATCCGCCGCAGCACCTCGAGGAACTCCTGCCGGTCGGCCGAGGCGAAGAGCTGGAGCCCGCGGTCGACCACGAGGCGGGCCACGAGACCCCAGTCGCCGCCGGCCGCGGCGTGGGTGATCGCGGTGAGGCCGTTGCCGGTCGCGGCGTGCCACTGCGCGGCCAGCAGGTGCAGCGCGTGCACCCGCTCCGGGTCCACGGTGGCGAGCTGGTGACGCAGGGCGGCCCGGAACATGCCGTGATAGCGGTACCACCGGCCCATCCCGATCCGCTCGACGAACAGGTGCGACTGCGCCAGCCGTTCCAGGGTGCGCTGGCCGTACCGCTGGCCGGTGAGCGCCTCGGCCAGCTCGCCGCAGATCCGGTCGGGCAGGCTGGTGCGCAGCAGGAAGTCCCGGTCCTGCGGCGACAGGCCGGCCAGCACCTCGCGGACCAGGTAGTCCTCGATCGCGGCGCCGGTCGTGCCGGGCGGCTCGTCCAGCCCGAGCCGCAGGCCGGTGCCCCAGCCCTCGGCGCGCCGGACCCGGGCCGCGACCTCCTCGGCCGGCGGCCGGCGGCCCTGGATGGCGATCAGGTCGGCGGCCTCCTCGACCCGGAAGGCGAGCGCCTCGGACCCGATCTCGGTGAGCTCCCCGGCCGCGCGCAGGCGGTGCAGAGGCACGCCCGGCTCGGTCCGGCTGATCAGCACGAACCGCAGCCGGTCCGGCATGGCCGCGACGATGCCGGCGAGGCCGTCCAGCACCCGCGGATCGGTCACCCGGTGCAGGTCGTCGAAGACCAGCACGGTCACCGAGGAGAGCCCGGCCAGGGCGGCGAGCAGCCGGCGGCGGAAGGCCGGGTCGTCGCGCTCCACCTCGGGCAGCCCGTCCGCGCCGGTGGCCCGCAGCGCCGCCACCAGGTCGGACCAGAACACCGCGACGTCGTTGTGCCGGCTCTCGCAGGTGAGCCAGGCGACCGGCCCGGAGACCGCGCGGGTGCTCGCCCACGAGGCGGCCAGGGCGGTCTTGCCCCAGCCCGGTCCGGCGCAGATCACGGTGACGGCCCGGCGGACGCCCGCGTCCATCGTGTCGGCCAGGCGCGGACGCCAGAGGACGCCCTGCGGCGGACGCGGCCGCGCCGGGCTCACCGGCCGGGCCGCGGTGCGGGCCGCCGGGATCGGTATGGATATGGAGTACGCGTTCCGCGCCAGGTCCGGCATGTAAGACCATCACCCCCACGGCACGGTGCGCCTCCGGCCCCGTCTTCGCGGAACGGGCGCCGCTGCCCCATGCCTAGTTCGTCACCATGACGTCGGCCGGCCGCCGACAGTTCCGTTGCCGTCCTTCGTGGACTGCCCGTCGCCGGAAGCCACGTTCGAACCGTTCGATCACGGAGGGTGAAGCACCTGCGACAACTGCTCACCGCCACCGAAGCACAGGCGGTGTAGGAGCAGCAACCCCTCGTATCGAGCCTTTTCGTCAACTTCTGGTTTTCACCCGGGCCGCATGAGGCGGACACCGCCGGAGAACCGGTCTCCTGGAAGGACCGAGAGAGGGGATCGACGATGTCGAGTTACGCCACCGAACGGCCCGCACACACCGGCCCGGCCCCGGAGACCACCGGCTGGATCGGCATGGTGGTCTTCGCCGGGATCATGATGCTGGTGCTGGGCGGTTTCCAGATCATCACCGGCATCACCGCCCTGAACCGCGACGAGGTCTTCGTCGTCAGCCCGGGCGGCACCGCGCTGAGCCTCGATTACAGCGTGTGGGGCTGGGGACATCTCATCCTCGGCGCCATCACCACCCTGACCGGCGTCGGTGTCCTGCTCGGACAGACCTGGGCCCGGGTCACCGGCATCGTCATCGCCGGGATGGCCGCGATGCTGCACTTCTCCTTCCTGGCCGCGTCCCCGCTGTGGGTCTCGATCCTCATCGGCATGGACATCCTCGTCATCTACGCGCTCGCGGCGCACGGTGGCGACGTGCGCCGCAAGCATTAGGACCCGCTTCAGATCAGTTTCAGTGCCCGGGCCCGGCGCACCGCCTCGTTGCGCCGGGACGCCGACAGCTTGCGAAGGATGCTCCGGACGTGGGTCTTCACGGTGTTCACCGAGACGTAGAGCGACGCGGCGATCTCCTCGGTCGGGAGCATCGCGGCCATCCCCCGCAGCACGTCCAGCTCCCGCTTGCTGAGCGCCTCCACCACGACCGGCTCGGCGCTCACCGCCGGGGCGGCCGCGCCCGCCGCCACGGCGCCCGGGGCCGCGCCCAGCCCGCCGAACTGCACCGCCAGCCGCTCGTCGTCGCGCAACAGCCGGCGCAGCTGTCCCCAGGCCTGGTGCACCGGGCGCCGGTGGTTCTCGGCACCGGCGACCCGCAGCGCCCGCCGCAGCGCCTCCCGGGCCCCGGTGGCGTCCTCGGCCTGCGCCGCCAGCACGGCGAGCAGCAGCCAGGCGTCCAGCGCGATCGGCGCCGGCACCCCGGCCGCGTCGGCGACGGTACGGGCGACGTCGTGCGCCCGTGCGCCGTCGCCGCGCACCGCCGCGAGGGCCGCCCGCACCACGGCGACCTCGGGCGACGCGGTGTCCGGGCAGCGGTCCAGCAGCCCGGCCGCGTCGTCCGGCCGGCCACCGGCGATCAGCAGCCGGATCTGGCTGAGCAGCACCTCGCGGGTGAGCCAGCGCGGCGCCGCCATCTCGGCGGTGGCCTGCTCGGCGGCCCGCAGCGTGTTCACCGCGCCGCGGAGCTCGCCGCGGGTGTGCAGGCGCCGGGCCCGCACCACGGCGTACGCCAGCATCGCCGGGGCGCCCGCGTCCGGGCCGCAGAGCGGCTGCGCCATCCGCAGGTGCCGGTCGGCGGCCTCGATGTCGTAGCGCTCCAGGGCCACCCAGGCGAGCGCCACCTCGGCGACCCCGGGCCGTTCGCCGCGGCCCAGACCGGCGTCGGTGGCCAGCTCGAGGGCCTGCCGGGCGTTGGTCTCGGCCCGGCCCAGCCGGCCCCGGTACGCCTCGGCCAACGCCAGCTGACCCAGGCAGTCGATCCGGACCGTCTCGCACCCGGGCACGATGCTCCCGGCAGCGTCGGCCAGGGCGTCCACCGCGGCGTCGACCGAGCCCAGGTTGTTCAGCGCGGTGCCCTCGGCGGTCCGCAGCAGCACCCGCAGCTCGGGGTGCCGGGCCAGGCGCTCCGGCGGCGCCACCGCGAGGAACGTCTCGGCCACCGAGCACAGCTCGCCGACCCGGTCCGGCTCGGGACCGCCGGCCAGCAGCAGGATCTGCACCAGGAAACCGGTGAGGGTCAGGCCGTCGCCGCAGGCGCTGCCGTGCACCGCGAGCAGCTTCCCGGCGTACGCCAGAAGATCCGCCGCCCGGTCCGGGCGCCGGTCGCCGTAGGCGATCGCGGCCTGGACCATCACCGCCTCGGGCAGCTCGACGTGCTCCGGCATGCCGGCGAAGAGGCCGCCGAGCCGGCCGGCGCTGCCCTCGATCACCAGGCGGCCGACCGCGTAGTCCTCGACCACCATGGCGGCGGCCGTGCCCCAGTCCGCGGCCTGCACCGCGTGCCCGACCGCCTCGACGAGCCGGCCCTGCTCGGCGAGCCAGGCCGCGGCCCGGGTGTGCAGGATCGGCACCTCGTCGGGCTCGGCCCAGGCCAGCTGCGCGCGCAGCAGCTCGGCGAAGAGGCGGTGGTACCGGTACAGCCCGGAGCCCTCGCCGACCGGCTGGATGAACGCGTTCTCCCGGGTCAGCGTGGAGAGCAGCCGGCTCGCGTCCGAGCGGTCGGTGACCGCCGCCGCCAGCGCCGGGGTGAACGTGTCGAGCACGCTCGTCTCCAGCAGGAAGCGCCGCACCTCGGGCGTCTGCAGCCGCAGCACCTCGCCGACGAAGTACTCGGCGATCGTCGACTCGTCCCCCGAGATCGTGTCGACCAGGCGTTTCGCGTCCAGGCTGCCCTGCAGCGCGCAGACGCAGAGCCGGATGCCGGCGGCCCAGCCCTCGGTGTGCTCCAGCAGCCGGGCCAGCTCCGGCGCGCCCAGCTCGACGCCGTGCAGCTCCATGAGCCTCGCGGCCTCGTCCGTGGTGAACGCCAGATCGGCGGTGCGCAGCTCGCGCAGCTGACCGGCGAGCCGGTAGCGGTAGAGCGGCAGCGGCGGGTCCCACCGGCCGGCCAGCACCACGCGCAGCTGCCGCACGTGGCTGAGCAGGAAGTCCAGGCCGGTCGCCCAGTCCCGGTCGGCGAGCTGGGAGACGCCGTCGAGGATCAGCACCACCGGGGTGGGCTGCTCGTCGATGGCCGCTGCCAGACGGATGAAGACGGCCCGGCTCATCGTGCCGCCGGGCACGGCGGGAACGGCCACGCCGGCCCGGCGCAGCCCCTCGATCACATAAGTCCAGAAGGCGGGTAGTTGTTCGTCACTGGTCTCCAGGCTGATCCAGGCGATCGGCCAGTCCACCGCGCCACTGTTCGCCCAGGAGGCCAGCAGCTGCGTCTTGCCGCTGCCGGCCAACCCGGTCACCAGGGTCACGGGGCCCTGCACGCCTTCGGTCACCCGGGCGAGCAGGGCGGGACGGGCCACCATGAACGGCGGTGCCGCCGGAACCGCGAATGTGGAGTCCAGCAACGAACTGTCCGCGTCGAAGCCCGACGCGCCGGGCATATCGGCGATCAGTTCTATGGACACGTTGTGTTCCTTCCGAGAGCCGACCCCTATTCGATCTCCTCACCCAGACTCGTCCGGGTGACTCACCCGCGCATCGTCCGGATCGGATAATCGTGACCCTCGGTGCCTCGTCCGCTACTGCACGGAGAGGATGTGCGCCCCCCATGCCGGTAGATCGATGTAGAGGCCGTTGGCGACGAGGTCGTCGCCGCCGCGCTCGAAGACCCGGCCGTCGAGCAGCTCGGTGAGCCGCCAGGCCCGGCCGGCGAGGGCGGGCCAGGGCAGCGCGACCCGCCCCTGCGAGGCGTGCGCCCCAAAGTTGATCACGACGAGGTGCGCCGGGTGGTCGCCGTCGTACCAGGCCCAGGCGAGCACGTCGTGGTGCGACGGGTTGTCCGGCCAGCCGTGGCAGTCGAGCATCCGCCACTCCCCCCGCCGCAGCGGCCCGGTCACCTCGATCAGCCGGTGGTAGAACTCGCGCAACCCCAGGTCGGCCGGCTCGTCGCGGTAGCGGGACAGGAAGACCGGCAGGTGCCACCGGCGCCCCTCGAACTGGCCGTCGTGCCAGAGGATCGCGCCGGGCAGCGTGGCCACGGCGACCGCGGCGGCCCGGTCCCGGCCGCCCGGCATGGTGGCGGCGGCCCGCGGCTCGTCGTGGTTCTCCAGGAACCGGATGAGCCGGTCCTGGTAGTCCCGCCCGGCCCAGAGGTGCTTGCGGACCGCGTCGGCGTCCTCGTGCGCGAGCCGGTCGTAGAGCCGCTTGTCGTAGCAGAAGTCGAAGCCCTGCTGCTGGAGGTTCCACTCCCAGTCCCAGTACGCCTCGGCGATCAGCACGAGGCCGGGATGGGCGGCCCGCACCTCGGCCAGGACGGCCGGCCAGAACTCCCGCTCCGGGGCCGGGCCGGCGTACTTCCCCCAGGTCCGGGCGAAGATCTCGTTGGCGAGCAGCATCGCCATGTCGCAGCGGACGCCGTCGCACTGCTCGCCGATGCCGATCAGCGCCGACGCGGTCGCCTCCCGCAGGCCGGGCGCGAACGCGTTCAGCTGGGCCACGTCCGGCCAGGGCGGGAAGTACGGGTCCCGGCCGTGCGCCAGCACCCGGTCGCCCGCGGTGAACCAGCCCGCCGGATCGGCCGCCAGGTCGTCCGCGGTGCCCTGGATGTACCACTCCGGGTGCTCGACGGTCGCCGGGTGGTCCGGCGCCGTGTGGTTCGGCACGTAGTCGAGCACCAGCTTCAGCCCGCGCCGGTTCAGCTCGGCCCGGGCCGCCACCAGCCCCTCCGGGCCGCCGAGCCGCTGGTCCACCCGGTACCGGCGCACGCAGTACGGCGAGCCGGCCACGTCGTCCGGGGTGTAGCCGGGCAGCGCGTCCCGGAACGCCCGCTGCAGGTTCTCGTTCGCCAGCGCCAGGGCCAGCCCGGCCGGGCTGCGCTCCCAGACGCCCATGAGCCAGACCGCGTCCAGGCCGGCCGCGGCCACCTCGTCCCAGATCTCCCCCGGCACGTCGCCGAGGGTCACCGGCCGGCCGAGACGTGTCGCCAGGCCGGTCAGCCACGGCCAGGTGTCGATCTCGTAGACCGCCGGCGCGGACGGCCATCCGCTCATGCGCTTCCCTCCGTCCGCTCGCCCGGGAGCTCGTGCAGCATCCCGGCCATGCCCTGGTCCAGCAGATGAGAGCCGGCCAGCCCGGCGAAGACGTTCGGGAAGAGCGCGACCAGGCCGGTCCAGCCGGTCTGGTGGGAGGCGCCGAGACCCGCGCCGTTGTCGCCGTGGTAGTACTCGTTGAACAGGATCAGGTCCCGCCAGTGCTCCGAAGTGAATATCTGCTGGCCACCGTAACAGGGACGCCCGCCGCCGGGCCCCGGCAGGAAGATCCGCGTCTGCCGTTCGGACAGCTCCCGGGCCACTTCGAAGAGATTCATGTGTACGCCGGAGCCGGTCGGGCACTCGACGGTCAGCTCGTCCCCGTACGCCAGGTAGAGGTTCAGCATCGCCCGGATCATCAGCACGTTGGCCGGGAACCAGATCGGCCCGCGCCAGTTCGAGTTGCCGCCGAACAGCCCGCTCCGCGACTCGGCCGGCTGGTAGTCGACCTGGTAGGTGCTGTCCCCGACGCGGAACTGGAACGGGTGCTCGGCGTGGTGCCGGGAGACCGAGCGGATCCCGTACGGGCTGAGGAACTCGTCCTCGTCGAGCAGCCGGGCCAGGATCCGCCGCAGCCGGCTCTCGTCGAAGAGCGCCAGCAGCCGCTCCCCGTGCTCGCCGCGCGGCCGGCCCCGGCTCATCACCGAGCTGACGCTGGGGTGCCGGTTCACGAAGTCCCTGATGTTCTCCATGAGCTGCGGATGGCGGCTGGTCTGCGCCGGGTCGTAGACGGTGGCCGCGGCCAGCGGCAGCAGTCCGACCAGGGACCGCACCCGCAGCCGCTGCGAGGTGCCGTCCGGCAGCCGGAGCAGGTCGTAGAAGAAGCCGTCCTCCTCGTCCCACATGGTCGCGCTGCCGGTCTCGTGGTTCACCGCGACCGCGATCCAGGCGAAGTTCTCGAAGTACGCCTGCGCCTGCTCGGCGTAGACCGGGTCGGTCTCGGCCAGCTCCAGGGCGATCCGCAGCATGCTCTGGCAGTAGAGCGCCATCCACGCGGTGCCGTCGGCCTGGTCCAGGTAGCCGCCGGTGGGCAGCGGCGCGCTCCGGTCGAAGACGCCGATGTTGTCCAGGCCGAGGAAGCCGCCCTGGAAGATGTTGTTGCCGTCGTGGTCCTTGCGGTTGAGCCACCAGGTGAAGTTCTTCGCCAGCTTGTGGAAGATCGACTCGAGCCAGGCGTGGTCGCCCCGCCCGTTGCGGGCCTTGTCCAGGTCGTAGACGAGGTTGACGGCCCAGGCGTGCACCGGCGGGTTCACGTCGCTGAAGTTCCACTCGTACGCCGGGATCTGCCCGTTCGGGTGCAGGTAGCGGCGGCTCAGCAGCAGGTCGAGCTGCTGCTTGGCGAAGCCGAGGTCGACGAGGCTCAGCGCGATCGTGTGGAACGCCAGGTCCCAGGCCGCGAACCAGGGGTACTCCCACTTGTCCGGCATCGAGATCACGTCGTGGCAGATCATGTGGAACCAGTCGCCGTTGCGCAGGTCGCGGGCCTGCAGCGGGTCCCGGTCGTGCTCGGTGAGCCAGCGTTCCACGTCGTAGCCGAAGTACTGCTTGCTCCACAGCATCCCGGCCATCGCCTGGCGGGCCACCTGGCGCTCGTCCTCGCCGAGGGACGGCGCGAAGCAGGCCGCGTAGAACTCGTCGGCCTCGGCGATCCGGAGCGCGAACAGGTCGTCCACCTCCTGCGCGGAGAGCGTCGCGCCCCGCTGGTCGCTGAACCGCAGCCGGATCACCGCCGTTCCCCCGGCCGGCACGTCGAGCGCGATGTCGGCGGCCGCCTTCGTGCCGGTCCGGGCCGGGTTCACCGCCTCCTTCTCCCCGCCGATCACGTACCGGTGGAAGGCGTCCTTGCGGTGGTCGCCGTCCGACTCGTTCTCGGTGAAGAGCAGTGGGTGGTCGCCGAGGACGGTGAGCCAGCGGGTGCCGGTCCGCTCGTGCGAGGCCTCGACCACGGTGCCGCCGCCGTCCGCCGCGCGCAGGCTCGGGCGCGGCCCGGGCAGGCCCCACGACCAGGTGTTGCGGAACCAGATCGACGGCAGCACGCGCAGCGGCGCCGCCTCCGGGCCGCGGTTGGCCACGGTGATCCGGGCCAGGATGTCCTCCGGGCCGGCCTTCGCGTACTCGACGACCACGTCGAAGTAGCGGTCCTCCGCGAAGATCCCGGTGTCCAGCAGCTCGTACTCGAAGTCCTCGTACCCGCGCCGGCCGTTCGTCGCGACCAGGTCGTTGTAGGGGAACTCCCGCTGCGGATACTTGTAGAGCATCTTCTGGTACGAGTGGGTCGGGGTGGCGTCGAGGTAGAACCAGTACTCCTTGGCGTCCTCGCCGTGGTTGCCCTCGGTGTTGGTCAGCCCGAAGAACCGCTCCTTGAGGATCGGGTCCCGGCCGTTCCAGAGCGCCAGGCCCAGGCAGATCGACTGCTCCTCGTCGCAGAACCCGGCGATCCCGTCCTCACCCCACCGGTACGCGCGCGAGCGCGCCTGGTCGTGGCTCAGGTGATGCCAGGCGTCCTGGTCCTTGCTGTAGTCCTCGCGGACCGTGCCCCACTGCCGCTCGCTGAGGTACGGTCCCCACCGCCGCCATGGCACGGTGGCGGCATCGGCGTCCGTCAGGCGCCGCTGTTCAGCGCCGGCTTCCTTGTTGATGGCCATGCCGCCAGCGTCGGCGCGCCGTCAGGTCGCGGGTTCCCCCGGCAGGGATGAAATCGAGCGGTACGCCGCGACGGCCTCCTCGACCGTCGGGTAGAAGTGCTCCGGGTCGATCGTGCGGGTCAGCCCGTACCGATTGATCTTCTCCCGCACCGGGTTCTTCATCTCGGCGAAGACCAGCGAGATCCCGGCCGCGTTGAGCTCCTCGTCCAGGTCCTCGAGCATGTCCGCGGCCGTGGTGTCCACATCGGTGATCGGCTCGGCGGCCACCAGGATCCACCTCGGCGGCGGGTCGGCGTGGGCCAGGTGCCGGACCTCCTCGCGGAACGTCCGGGCGTTCGCGAAGATCAGCGGCGCGTCGAACCGGAACATCACGAGGCCCGGGATGAGCTCGGCCCGCGGGTACTCCCGGGTGTCGTGGTACCCGTCCACGCCCTCGGCCCGGCCCAGCACCGCCCGGTACGGCCACCACACCCGGCGGAAGACGTTGAGCACCGAGAGCCCCACCGCGACCGCGATGCCGGGCAGCACGCCGAGCAGCGCGACGCCCAGGAACGCGGCGATCGCCAGCGAGAACTCGGTGCGCCGCTGCCGCCAGAGCCGGCGCATGCCGGGCACGTCGGCGAGCGAGATCGAGGCGGCGATCACCACGGCGGCGAGCATCGGCTGCGGCAGGTTCTTGAGCAGGCCCGGGGCGAGCACGAGCAGCAGGGTGATGGCGCCGGCGCCGATCACGCCGGTGAGCTGGCTGCGGGCGCCGGCCGTGAACGCCACGGCGGTCCGCGAGCCGCTCGTGCTCACCGGGAAGCCCTGGAAGAAGCCGGCCGCGATGTTCGCCGCGCCGATGCCGATCATCTCCTGGTTGCCGCGCACCTCCTGGCCGGTGCGCTCGGCGAAGGCCGAGGCCGTGGAGATGGTGTCGGTCACCGAGACCAGGGTGATGCCGAGCGCGCCGGCGGCCAGCAGGCCCAGGTCGGACCAGTCGATGTGCGGGATCGTGAAGGGCGGGAAGCCCTGCGGCAGCGGCCCGACCACGTCCACGCCGTCGTCACTGAGGCCCAGGAAGGTGACCGCCAGGATCCCGCCGAGCACCGCGATCAGGATGCCCGGCACCTTCGGCAGGAAGCGCCGCAGCAGCAGGATGACGAGCAGGCCGGCGACCCCGATCGCGAGCGCGGCCGGCACGGTCTCGCCGTTCACGACGCCGCGGGCGAACGCGGTGGCCTCCTCGATCAGGCCGTCGCCGTCCACCGAGAAGCCGAAGAGCTTCGGCAGCTGGCCGATCAGGATGGTCAGCGCCAGGCCGTTCACGTACCCGAGCTGGGTGGGGTGGGACAGCAGGTCGGCGATGAAGCCGAGCTTCAGCGCGCCGGCCGCGGTCATGAAGAGGCCGACCAGCAGGCCCAGCATCGAGGCGAGCGCGACCGCCTTGGCCGGATCGCCGTCCGAGGCGACGATCGGGATGATCACCGCGGCGATCATCGGGCCGAGCGAGGAGTCCGGCCCGAGGACCAGGACCCGGGACGGGCCGAAGACCGCGTACGCGAGCAGGCAGAGGATCGTGGTGTAGAGGCCGGTGATCGCGGGCAGGCCGGCCAGCTCGGCGTACGCCATGCCCTGCGGCACCAGCAGCGTGGTCAGCACGATGCCGGCCACCACGTCCTTCGGCAGCCAGGCGGGACGGTACTCGGCGACGGCCCTCAGCCCCGGAACCCAGTCGGCCGCTGCCATGAGAACCCCCCACGGATAGGGAGACGCCGCCCGGTTGCCCGGGCGGCGTGTCCGGTCGTCGATCGAACGTTACCGCTGCTCGCCTCCGTGCAGGGCCTCCTGCAGCTCCTCCTCGGCCTCCTTGGAGAGCGAGGACTTGAGGACGGTGCCGCCGTACTTGCTCAGCGCCTCGACGGCCTTGTCCGGGGTGGCCGCCTCGACCACCAGGAACAGGGCCGAGGTGCCCGGCTGCAGCTCGTCCCGGATGCGCTGCTGGAACTCCTTGTTGATGGCGCTCTTGGTGAGCTTGCCGGTCAGGGCGCCGAGACCGGCGCCGACCGCCATGCCCAGGACCGGGATGAAGAAGAGCATCCCGAAGAGCAGGCCCCAGAACATGCCCCACGTCGTGCCGCCGGCCACCGCGTGGTGGTTCGTCGTGACGTGGTACTTGCCCTCGCGGTCCCGGATGATCGTGGCGATGGCGTCGGGCTGAATGATCAGGTCCTTCGCCAGCCTGTCGGCTTCCAGCGACGCCGCCGTCGCCGTGGTCTCGTCGGGATACCCGATGGCGACCAGAGTTGCCATTGCGTTCTCCTCTCGTGCTGTGCCGCGGCGGGGCGGCACGGCGTCTGCGACCTAGTGAGCCACGGCGAGGATCGGCCGCCCTCATTCCGGACGGATGAACTAGTCCCCCTCCCTCCCGCCGGGGACGGCCCTCTCATCCCTCGCGGGGGAGGTGGACAGCCGTCACTCTCGGCAACGTCAGGGGAACACCGGGCGACGAGGAGAAGGAGCAGGTCATGGACGAGCGCTACGAGTTCCGCATCCGAGGCTTCCTGGGCCCACTGCTGCGGAAGGCGTTCAGTGATCTGCGCTGCCGGACCCTGCCGTCGCAGAGCACCATCCGCGGCCGGCTCTCCGACCGCGATCTCGAGCGGCTGCTCGCCAGCCTCGACCGCTCCGGGCTCGAAGTCGTCTGCCTGAGCCGGGTCCCCTCCGGTTCATTCGCTGCGGATGGCGTGCCGGCCACCGGCGCCGGAACACGATCAGGTCTCAGTCGCACTACCTCTGACTAGGAGATGGAGCATGACGGACACAGAGTCCAAGCGGTCGTACGACGACCCGCCGTACACCCCCGGGCGCCGGCAGCCCACCGGATGGGTCGGGATGGTGGTGTTCGCCGGCGTCATGCTGTTGATGCTCGGCGGATTCCAGATCGTGGAGGGCCTGGTCGCGCTCTTCCGCGACGACTTCTACCTGACCACCGACGCCGGTCTGGTCATCCCGATGGACTTCAGCGCCTGGGGCTGGACCTACCTCATCCTCGGCGCGATCACCCTCGGCACCGGCTTCGGCATCCTCTACGGACAGACCTGGGCGCGCGTGGTCGGCGTCATCATCGCCGTGTTCAGCGCGCTGGCGAACCTGGCGTTCCTGCCGGCCTACCCGATCTGGTCGACCATCGTGATCGCCCTCGACGTGCTGGTCATCTACGCCCTCACCGCACACGGCCGTGAGGTCAGGTACTGACGCCGAGCCGGGCGGGACCGTTTCGCAGCAGGCGGTCCTGCCCCGCGGCGTCCTCGTGCTGCTCGGCACGGCCTGTGTGGTGGTCGTGGTGGCCGGGATGCGCGGGGTCGCCGGCCTGATCGGACCGGTCTTCCTGGCTCTGATGCTGACCGTCACGGTCAGCCCGATCACGGGCTGGCTGCGCCGGCACGGCGCACCGGTCTGGGTCGCGGTGACCGCGATGATCGTCGCGGTCAACGCCATCCTGCTCGGGCTCGGCGCGGCCCTGGCCGTGTCGGTGGCGCAGCTGATCGACCTGATGCCGAAGTACGCCTCCCAGTTCGCCGACCTCCGCGAGGAGATCGTGAACGGGCTCGGCGGGCTCGGGATCAGCACGGAACAACTGCAGAACGCGGTGGCGGGCGCCGACCCGCGCACCGTGGTCACCCTGATCGAGGGACTCCTCGGCGGGCTGGCCGGCACCCTGTCGAGCACCCTGTTCCTGCTCGCGACCCTGCTCTTCATGTGCCTGGACGCGGTGTCGTTCCCGCAGCGGCTGATCACCACGACGAGCGAGCGGCCGCAGGTGGTCGGGGCGCTCCGGTCGTTCGCCCAGGGCACCCGGCGCTACCTCTGGGTGTCGACGGTCTTCGGCCTCATCGTGGCGGCCATCGACTCGGTGGCGCTCTGGGCGCTCGGCGTGCCGCTGCCGCTGCTCTGGGGCCTGCTCTCGTTCATCACCAACTACATCCCCAACATCGGCTTCGTGATCGGGCTCATCCCGCCCGCGCTGCTCGGCCTGCTCCAGGGCGGGCCGGAGCTGATGCTGACCGTGATCGTGCTCTACTGCGTGATCAACTTCGTGATCCAGTCGGTGATCCAGCCGAAGATCGTCGGCAACGCGGTCGGGCTCTCCGCCACGGTCTCCTTCCTCTCCCTGATCTTCTGGGCCTGGGTCCTCGGTGGTCTCGGCGCGCTGCTGGCCATCCCGCTGACCCTGCTCGCCAAGGGCCTGCTCGTCGACATCGACCCGGACACCCGGTGGATGAACGTCCTGCTCTCCAGCGACACGCCGGCCCCGGCCGGCGAGGCTCCCCGAAAGACCGAACCCGCCGCATCCCACGAGAACACCGCCGAAGAACCCGCGAGGAGCACGACATGACCACGTTCACGGTATGGAAGTTCGACGACCCGAACCGCGCGGAGCAGATGTCCGAGATCCTGCACCACGCCGCGGACGACGGGCTCGTGAAGATCGTCGACTACGCGATCGTCACCTGGCCCAAGGGCGCTGAGAAGCCGGAGACCCACCACGAGCACTCGAGCACCTACAAGCACGTCGGCTGGGGCGCCTTCTGGGGCATCGTGATCGGCGGCCTGTTCCTCGTCCCGGTCGTCGGCGGCGCCCTCGGCGCGGGCATCGGCGCCCTCGACAAGACGCTGCAGGGCACCGGCATCGGCCGCGACGAGCTGGAACGCATCCGGACCCAGATCACCGAGGGCACGTCGGCGCTGTTCCTGGTCACCGACCACGGCAACCTGGACCGGCTCGGCGAGCGCTTCCACGGCCTGCACAGCCAGCTCATCGCCACCAACCTGACCACCGGCGAGGAGGAGATCCTCCTGCAGACCTTCGGGGATCACACGCGATGACCCGTACCGATGGGAAGGCGAACCCTGCGGGACGCGCGGCAGACGGCCGCGCGGCCCGCAAGACCGCGCCCCTCGCCGGCCACGCCTCCTGGCAGCCGGCCGCCGGCCGCGCCGATCCGATCGCGCTGCTGACCTCGGACGAGGGCGACCGCCTCCCGGAGCTGCTGCCGATCAGGCACGCCCGGATGGCGGTCTCGCCGCTGGCGTTCCTGCGCGGCTCGGCCATCGTGATGGCCGCCGACCTGGCCTCCGGCGGGAACTCCGGGCTGATCACCCAGCTCTGCGGCGACGCGCACCTGTTCAACTTCGGGGTCTACGCGTCGCCGGAGCGCCGGCTCGTCTTCGACCTCAACGACTTCGACGAGACCTTCACCGGGCCGTTCGAGTGGGACGTGAAACGCCTGGCCGCCAGCATCGCGCTGGCCGGCCGGGCGAACGGCTTCAAACGCAAGGACCGGGCCGCCGCGGTCCGGTTCGCGGGCCGGCGCTACCGCGAGGCCATGGCGGAGTTCGCGGCGATGCGTGAGCTGGACCTCTGGTACGCCAGTGTGGACGTCGAGGAGCTGCGCCGGCAGTTCGGCGACCAGATCGGCAAGAGCCGGCTGGCCCGGCTCAACAAGGCCGGCGCGAAGGCGCGCACCCGGACCAGCCTGCAGGCCTACCGGAAACTGACCGCCCTGGTCGACGGGGAACGCCGCATCGTGGCCGACCCCCCGCTGCTCGTCCCGGTGCAGGACCTGCTGCCGGACGTCGGCCGCAAACAGCTGGAGAGCCAGATCCAGGTGCTGCTCGACGGCTACCGGGACAGCCTCGCCGAGGACCGGAAACGGCTGTTCGACGCGTTCCACTTCGTCGACCTGGCCCGCAAGGTGGTCGGGGTCGGCAGCGTCGGCACCCGCTGCTGGATCGTGCTGCTGACCGGCCGCGACGACGAGGACCCGCTGCTGCTCCAGGTGAAGGAGGCCGGCCGTTCGGTGCTCGCGCCCGCGGGCGTGCCCTCCGAGGTACCCGAGGGCCGGCGCGTGGTGAACGGCCAGCGGCTCATGCAGGCGGCCAGCGACATCTTCCTGGGCTGGCACAGCATCCCCGGCTTCGACGGCAAGACCCGCGACTTCTACGTGCGCCAGCTGCGCGACTGGAAGGGCGGGGCGGTCGTCGAGGAGATGGATCCCACCGGGATGCGCGTCTACGGCGGCCTCTGCGCCTGGACGCTCGCCCGGGCGCACGCCCGCTGCGGCGACCGGATCGCCATCGCGTCCTATCTCGGGTCGAGCGACAAGTTCGACCAGGCGCTCGTCGAGTTCGCCGAGAGCTACGCCGACCAGACCGAGGCCGATCACGCGGAGTTCGTGCGGGCCATCGAGGAGGGCCGGCTCTCCAGCGAGCCCGGCATCTGACGCACGGAGAAGGCCCCCTGCCGCGGCAGGGGGCCTTCCGTCATGCCTAGGCCGTCCGCGCCGGCGGTTCCTCCGATCGGTGGCTGCGGGCCAGCAGCGTCACCCCCACCTCGTAGACGGCGAGCAGGATGACGATGACGAACAGGCTGGTCCAGGACGACCAGATCAGCGCCGCCAGGACGGCCACCACCACCCCGCCGATCCGCACCGGGTCGAGGTTGCGGGACACGAAGCCGGGGCCCCGGGCCGCCACGATCCGGCTGCCGGCGGCCGTTCCGCGCCCGGCGGCCACGGCGCCGCGCCGCACCCAGCCGCGCAGCCACACCGGGAACCGGCCCGGACCGGCCAGATAGGCGATCAGCGCGAGCAGCACGCCGATCACGATGATCTGCACGCCGCGCTCGCGGAGCACGCTGAACACCATGGTGACGGTGGCGTCGACGCCGTCCCGGTAGACGCCCTCGGGCACGGCCTCCATGATCTCGCGGCGCACCGCCCGCAGCACCACCGTGATCGCCACCGCGGCGATCACCAGCCAGATGCCGAGCTGCACCATGGTCCGCCGGCGCCGCGGCGAGATCGCGAAGGCGGCGAGCAGCAGCACGACGGTCAGGGCGACGAACCCGACGAGATAGCGCTTCGCCGTGACGACCGCCTGCTGAGCCTCGTAGAGCTGACCGGAGTCGTAGACGGTGAACTGGGCGAAGTTGGCCGGCAGCGTCACCCCGACGGCCTCCTCGACGCGCAGCCGCAGGTTCGCCGGGATCTCCCCGCTGCTCAGGTCGGGCAGCGTGATCTGCTTGCCGAAGAGCGTCGGCAGCTGCGCGCTGAGCTCCCGCAGCACCTGATTGATCAGCGGCAGCAGGTCGATCCGCACGCTGTCCGCGTTCGCGGTGACCACGTCGCTGCGGCCCTCCAGCACGGCGAGCGCCCGCTGATGCAGCTGCTGGTTCAGGGACACCCAGATCGCCTGGAACCGATCGCTGGCGAGCACCCGCTCGACGGTCTTGTGGACCTGCTCGCGCAGCTGCCCGGCGATCGGCCCGGCCGCGAACGCCGCCTGCGGGGGCAGCACCTCCTGGAGCCGCTGCTGCACGTTCACGACGGTGAAGAGCTGGGTGGTGGCGTACTCCGCGACCGCGGCGTTGACCTTCGGGTCGGCCGGCAGCGGCGCCACGGTGGCCACCCAGCGGTCGGTGTTCAGCGTGGTCCGCGCAGCCCACAACCCTACCACGCTCGTCACCAGGCAGAACGCCGCGAGCACGACGAGGACCGCGGCGAGGCCCGAGCGGATGGCCCGGGCCGTCTGCCGCCGCCGGGGGCGTGCGTCCAACTGGGCGCGCAGATCGGCCAGCTCGGCCTTGAGGCGCGAGACCTCGGCGCTTTCGGGTACGCCGGGAGCACCGCCGTCCGGAGTCTCCACCGGGGCCTCGGCCGCCGGCGGATCCTCCGCGGACCCGGGACCGTTCGGGTGGCTGGTATCGGGCTGTCCCACCGGGATCGTCATGGCCCCTCCTCGACGGTTCGAAGGCGCCGGCGAGGCGCCGGATCGCGCGGGATCCCGGGCACGCTCGCCGGCTTCCGACGACGCTCCCGGACCCGCCGCCCGGCCACCTCACCCACCACGGATGAACCCGTCCGGGCCCCCGGGAGCGAGAATTCGGGCATCCGCTTTCATCCGCGGCGGGTGAGGGACGCGCGCCCCCGCTCGCGCAGGCTGAGGCAATGGCATTCGGGCCGCTGGAACTGATGGTGTTGTCCTTCCCCGCCGACCAGCTGAGCGACGGTGTCCGCGCGACCTTGAACCGGCTGGCCGCGGCCGGGGAGATGCGGGTCGTCGACGCGCTGGTGGTTCGTACCGACGCGGCCGGCGGCGCGTACTCCGTCGAGCTGAGTCAGCTCGGTGGCCTGCGCGACGACCGGAGGCGGCTGGCCCGGCTGGCGACCGGGCTGATCACCGAATCGGACATCGACGAGGTGGCGGCGATGGTGGACGACGAGACCGACGCCCTCGCCGTGCTGCTCGAACACCGCTGGGTCCGCGATCTCGCGGGCCCGGTGGCCGCGTCCCGGGGCAACATCGTGGCGCTCACCCACATCCCCGGAGCTCCCGGACACGGCCGGGTCCTGACCGGCACGACGATCTGACGACCGAGGCAAGAAGGAGTATCGATGCCTGACGAACTTCTGGAGATGGGTCCCATCGACTACCTGTGTGTGGAGTTCCCCGACGGCAGCCTGAAGGGTGACGCCTTCCCGCTGCTGCTCGACCTGGTGGACCGGCACATCATCCGGGTGCTCGACATCGCGTTCGTCCGCAAGAACCTGGACGGCACGGTGACCGCTGTCGAGGGCCGCGACCTCGACTTCGCCGAGCTGGGGGCGTTCCACGGGGCGGCCTCGGGCATGCTCGGCGGTGACGACCTTCGCGAGGCCGGCGAGGTGCTCACGGCCGGCTCGGCAGCGGTGCTGCTGGTCTACGAGAACACCTGGGCTGCCCCGCTCGCCGTCCGGCTGCGCGAGAACGGCGCCCAGCTGGTGGCCGGCGGCCGGATCCCGGTGCAGGCGCTGCTCGCGGCGCTCGACGAGACCGAGTCGGCGTTCGTGCCGGCCGTCTCCCAGCTCGGGGGGCGGTGAACGACATGCCGGGACTCCTGAGGGGCATGGCCCGTACCGCCGTGATCGCCGGAACCGCGACCGCCGTCTCGAACCGCGTCTCCCGCCGCCAGGCCGGCCGCTGGTCACGGCAGGCCGAGGAGGAGGAGATGCGCCAGCAGTACGACGACCAGCAGTACCAGCAGCAGCAACCACAGCAGGTCTACGTGGCCGCGCCGCAGCCGGCCGCCCCGGCGGCCGACCCGATGGCCGCGAAGATCGAGCAGTTGCAGAAGCTCGGCGAGCTGAAGACGCAGGGCGTCCTGACCGACGCCGAGTTCGAGGCGCAGAAGGCCCGCATCCTCAACCAGTGAGCTTGTCGCCGCGATCCCGGGGAGCCGCCTCCCGGGATCGCGGCAGAAAGGCGTCCGTCAGCGGGTCAGGACGGCGGGAGCGGTCTCCTCGGCCAGGGCGCCGACGAAGCCGCTCGTGGGCCCGTACCTCCGCCAGAGCCGCCGCTGGCGCGCCGCGCCGGTCCCCTCGCGCCGCAGGCGCTCGAACCCCGCGTAGATCTCCCCGGTGTCACCGAGGACGTCCAGCTGCGGGGTGATCTTCGCGAGCAGCCGGTCGGTGTCGCCGAGCGAGGCCCCGGCGCCGCGCGCGGTGGCGAGCAGCTGCTCGGTCACCAGATGCTCGGGCGGCGGCAGCACCTTGACCCGCTGCCGCACGTCCGCGATCAGCGCCGCCACCAGCGCCCGGGCCGCGCCGGCGAAGAGCACCGCGTCGGCCACGCCGAGGCCGGTGTCGGCCACCCGGATCTCGATGGTCGGGAAGCGGGCCGAGAGCCGGGCCATGAAGTGCACCCCGGCCGCGTCCACCGCCGTCCCCGCCTCGATCAGCTCGCTGACCTCCTGGTCGTACCGCTCCGCGCTGGGCCAGATCGACGGCGGGCGGAACGTCGGCCAGTGCATCTGGGTCGGGTAGCGGTAGCTCTGCCAGCCGGTGTCGCTCGCCCCGGACACCGGCGAGTTCACGGTGAGCGCCAGCAGGGCCGGCAGCCAGGGCCGCAACCGGGTCAGCACCGCGGTGGCGAGTTCCCGGTCCGGTACGCCGATGTGCACGTGGCAGCCGCAGCACGCGCCGGCCTCGGTCGCCGCCGGGAAGCGCCGGGCGATCTCGCGGTACCGGCCGGCCTCGCTCAGCGCGTCCACCGGTCCGGCCGGCAGCGGCACGGCCCCGCTCGCCACCAGGTAGGCGCCGGACCGCTCGGCGGCCTCGGCGGCCGTCACCCGGAGCGCGGCCAGCTCCCGGCGCAGGCCGCCGAGGGCGGTGTGCACCGAGCTCGTCGTCTCCAGCTGGTAGGCCATGTACTCCGGCTTGACCCGGTCGCCCGCGCCGATCCGGCGCACCACCTCGGCGGCTCTCGGCGCGACCGACCCGTCCGGTTCGAGGAGCAGGAACTCTTCTTCGACACCCATGGTGAGCACGTGATCAGCGTGCGATCCGGCCCTCCGGCGCGACCTCACCCCGGCCGGATGGTTCGACCCGGATCACCGTGGTGCGCGCCACTTTGTCCGGCAGGCCCTGGTACTTCCGATCCACGATGAGCCACAGCGCGCCGATCGGGAAGTAGGCCAGCAGCACGGCCCGCAGCAGCGCGGCGAGCCAGTGCAGCCGCGAGCCGTCGACCCGGACCACGCGCAGCCCGAGCACCGCCATGCCCGGGGTGCGGCCGGCGAGCAGCCAGAACAGCGCGCAGTAGACCGCCATGATGGACGGCAGGAAGATCAGGTACGAGGAGACGACGAGATCGCCGAGGTCCCGGGCCCACGGGCCGACCACCGACGCGATCATCGAGAACACGGTGGCCGAGCCGCCGGTCAGCAGGGCGACGATGAACGCGTCGGCCCCGTAGGCCAGCGTCCTGCTGACCAGGCCGGCGTAGTCCTCCGCCACGGCTGTCGTCATGTCGGGTCGGCGGCACCGTCACGGCGGGTCATCCGCAGGGTGAGCCGGTCCACCGCCGCGTCGCCGGCCGCCGCGCCGCTGCGCACCCGGCCGACCATCTCGCCCACCACGCTGTCGCGCTGGCCGCGGACCAGGCCCTGGATCCGCTCGGGCTCCTTCGCCAGCGTGCCGAGGATCCGGTCGACCTGGAAGTCCACGATCCGGTTGACCAGCGGCGAGGTGGCCACCGCGGTGACCACGTCGTCCACGGCCTGGGCCAGCGCGCCCTGGCCGCGGTGGCGTTCGGTCTCCCCGCGCCGGCGCAGCTCCTCGAGCTGCGCCCCCAGCTCGATCACCCGCTCCTGCGCCCGGCCGCGCATCTCGCCGGCCCGCTCCCGCAGGTCGCCGGCCCGGCCGCGGAGCTCGCCGGCCTTGCCGATCAGGCCGTTCTCGGGCGGCTCGACGGCCCGCAGGCTCTCCACCGCCTCGGCGGCGCTCTCCCGGGCCCGGAAGGCGGCGCCCAGTGCGAGGTCACCGAACGCCTTCAACCCCGGCACGTTCATCGTGCGCTCCCCACTGTGCTGTTCTGCGCCGCGGCCGCCGGCGCGGTGCCCGGCGGCGGAACCGCGGCGGCCCGCGCGGCCCTGCGCCGCAGGACCGCCTTGCGGATCTCGGTCGGCAGGATCACGATCGCGCCGGCGAGCAGGCAGATCAGCCACTGGCCGACGTCCAGGCTGGTGGTCTGCAGGATCTTCTGGAACAGCCCGAACTCGGTGGCCAGCACGATCGCGGCGGCCGACATGGCGCTGGTGATCAGGAAGCGCCGGTCGTCGAAGGTCTCCATGCTGAACACCGACCGGAGGTCGCTGCGGACCGTGAGCGAGAACGCCAGGTTCGCGATCGAGAACGCGGTGAGGCCGAGGGTGCGGCCGGTGTGCACGTCCCACGAGCGGTCGCCCCACCAGATGACCAGCAGGGTGGCCGCGGCCATCACCAGGCCGAGCGTGCTCAGCCAGTAGAGCGACTTGCGACTGAGCAGCGGCTCGTCCGAGCGTCGCGGCCTGTTCTTCATGATGTCCGGGTCGGCCTTGCCGTACCCGAGGCCCACCGACTGGAAGACCTGGGTGGTGAAGTTCAGCCAGAGGCTCTGCAGGGGTACGAACGGCACGCCGGCCGCGATGTTGCCGATGCTCGCCGCGAGGAACGTGACGATCATGCCGACCAGCACGCCCATCTGGAAGAAGATGTACTTCTTCAGGTTCGCGTAGAGCGACCGGCCCAGCTCGACGGCCTTCACGATGGTGGCGAAGTCGTCGTCGGTGAGGATCATGGCGGCGGCCTCTTTGCTGACCTCGGTGCCGGTGATCCCCATGGCGATGCCGATGTCGGCCTTCTTCAGCGCCGGGGCGTCGTTCACCCCGTCGCCGGTCATCGCGACGATGTGGCCCTTGCGCTTGAGCACCTCGACGAGGCGGACCTTGTGCTCCGGGGTGACCCGGGCGATCACGCCGATGCCGCCGATCTCCCGGTCGGCCTCCTCGTCGCTCATCGCGCCGAACTCGGCGCCGGTGATGGCCCGGCCGCGGATGCCCAGCTTGCCGGCGATCGCCGCGGCGGTCACCGCGTGGTCTCCGGTGATCATGCGGACCTCGATGCCGGCCGAGTGCGCCTGCTCGATCGCGGCCCTCGCCTGCGGGCGCGGCGGGTCGACGATGCCGACCAGGGTCAGCACGGTCATCCCGTCGAGCAGCGGGAGCAGGTCGGCGCCCGGGTCGAAGGTCTCCGGGTCGAAGTCCTTGCGGCCGGTCGCCATGACCCGCAGGCCCTGCTCGGCGAGCCGGGTGTTCTCGGCGAGGTACCGCTCGCGGAAGGCGTCGTCGACCGGGATGAGGGACAGGTCCTCCGGCGCCGGGGCGTAGGCGGCCCGGGCCAGCAGCTGGTCCGGCGCGCCCTTCACGAAGCAGCGGATCACCTCGCGGCCGCCGGGGCCGGTCATCCGGTGGAAGGTCGCCATCATTTTGTACGCGGCGTCGAACGGCAGCTCGGCCACCCGGGGGTACTTCTCCCGGGTCGCGGCGGTGTCCAGCCCGCCCTTCTCGGCGAGCACCACGAGCGCGCCCTCGGTCGGGTCGCCGATCATCGTGCCGTCGCTGACCACGGCGTCCGAGGCGAGCGCCATCGGCAGCAGGAACTCCTCGAGCGGCACGTCCGGCTGCCCGGCCACCCGCTTGATCACGCCCTCGGTGGAGTAGCCGCTCCCGGAGATCGTGTAGCGCCGGCCCGGGATGGTCATCTCGGTGGCCGTCATCTGGTTGAGCGTGAGCGTGCCGGTCTTGTCCGAGTTGATCGCCGAGGTGGAGCCGAGCGTCTCGGTGGACCGCAGCCGTTTCACGATCGCGTTCGCCTTGGCCAGCAGCTGGGTGCCGAGCGACAGGATCGTGGTGACCACGGCCGGCAGGCCGGTCGGGATGGCCGAGACCGCGAACGCCACGGCCGCCGTGAAGACCACGTTGAACTCGTTGCCCCGGGCCAGGTTGATGATCACGGAGGCCAGCAGCGCGATGCCGGCGATCACCAGGATCTGGTTGGTGAGCTTGCCGAGCTGCCGGGTGAGCGGGGTGTCCGCGTCCTTCTCGGTCTGCAGCATCCCGGAGATCCGGCCGACCTCGGTGGTCATGCCGGTCGCGGTGACCAGCAGCTCACCGGCGCCCCGGGTCACGTTGGTGTTCATGTAGGCCATGTCGGAGCGGTCGCCGAGCGGGGTGTCCTCGGCGGACACCGGGGCGATGTCCTTCGCCACCGGCAGGCTCTCGCCGGTCAGCGCCGACTCGTCGATCTCGAGGGTCGCGGCGCGCAGCAGCCGGCCGTCGGCCGGGACGACGTCGCCGGCCTCGAGCAGCACCACGTCGCCGGGCACCAGCTCCTCGGCCGGCAGCTCGGTGAGCGCGCCGTCCCGCCGTACCCTCGCCTTTATGATCATCATCTTTTGAAGGGCGTCGATCGCCGCGGCGGCCTTGCCCTCCTGGCGCAGGCCGAGGATCGCGTTGATCAGGGTGAGCACGATCAGCAGGATGCCGGTGCCCCACTGCTTCAGCGGGTAGAGGCTGCCCAGGCCGGCGCAGAGCAGGACGATCTGCATCGGGTCGGCGTACTGCCGGAGGAAGGACCGCCAGCCGGGCTCCTTCTTCGCCTCGGCGAACCGGTTCGGCCCGTACTTCTGCCGCCGGCTCGCGGCCTCCTCGGCGCCGAGCCCGCGCTGCTGGTCGACCTGCTCGCGCTCGAGCGCCTCGGGGATGGAGAGCACGTGATAGGACGGGGCCTCCGGGGGCGGAGTGGTCATCGTCGCCATGGGTGAGCGCCTCTCAGCGGTACTGGGGAGGGTAGGTCTGCGGCGGGTACGTCCTCGGCGCCAGCCGCGGCGGGATCACGATGGTCGCGGAGCGGGCCACGCCGGCCACCAGCGAGCCGATCGCGATGCCGAGGACGAGGTTGAGGCCGGCCGTGTAGATCCGGGCGCCCAGGCTGGCGTCGGTGACGAACGGCGCGAGCATCGCCACGACCGTGCTGAGCCCGACCACCCAGCCGAAGAACCGCATCGGCCGGGGCGTGGTGAGGATCAGCGCGTGCACCAGGCCGGTGGCGAGCAGCGCGGCCACCGCGGCGCCCAGCGCGTACCACCCGGTGCTGGCGTCGCCCCAGGTCCCCTGCCCCTTCGGCGCGAGCACGTCGATGTCGAAGAGGCCGCGGCCGAGCAGGATCCCGGCGATGGCGATGAGGGCCGCCACGGCGGCGGTCGCGGCGCCGCCGGCCCAGAGCTTGCCGCCGTTCACCGTGGGGCGCGGCGTCGGATCGAGCGGTGCGTTCATACCGGTCATGCCGTCCTCCGGGGCATCGGGGATAACAGCCCCGAGCCTGAATCGGCGAGGTCGTCACCGCCTCATCCGGTGCGGGTGAAAGGCCCGCTGAACGATTTCCCGCCCGGTCCCGTACTCAGGTCCGTTGGGGGCGGCGCCGGCACTGAGGAGGACCACCGTGGCACGGACCGGAATCGATACGTCGATCCTGCACAAGGGAGCGCACAGCGCCTCCTACTTCGACCTGGCCCGCGCGGCCGGTGAGGGGGCGGAGATCGTCGACTTCTGCATTCCGTGCAACCCGTACTTCCCGACCCCCGAGATGTTCGACGAGCTCACCCGCGACCTCAAGAGCATCCTGAAGTACTACCCGAGCGACGCGGCCACCATCACGAAGAAGCTGGCGAGCGTGCTGAACCTGCACCCGCAGACGGTCGCCATGGCGAACGGCTCCACCGAGCTGATCACCTGGATCGACCACCTGCTGGTCAAGGAGAGCGTCGCCATCCCGATCCCGACCTTCGGCCGGTGGACCGACCAGCCGCTGGAGACCGGCAAGCGGGTCGACATGTTCCCGCTGCAGGAGCGCGACGGCTTCCGCCTCGACCTGGAGGAGTACGTCGAGTTCATCCGCGAGCGCAAGTCCCGGGTCGCGGTGATCTGCAACGTCAACAACCCGGACGGCAACTACCTCCCGCGCCGGGACGTGATCCGGTTCATGGACGCGCTCAGCGACCTCGACCTGGTCGTCGTCGACGAGTCGTTCATCGACTTCTCGGACGCCGAGCGCTACCCCTCGGTCGGCCCGGACGCGGTGATCCGGCCGAACGCGGTGGTGCTGAAGAGCCTCGGCAAGAACTTCGGCCTGCACGGCATCCGGTTCGGGTACCTGCTGGCCAACCCGGCGATCGCCGGGAAGATCGCGAAGATGCTGCCGAAGTGGAACCTCAACTCGCTCGCCGAGAAGGTGGTCCACATGATCTCCGACCACGAGATGGAGTACGAGGAGAGCCTGCGCCTGCTCAGCCGGGACCGCCGGTCGATGGCCCGCGAGCTGAGCCGCATCCCCGGCCTGACCGTCTTCCCGTCGCAGGGCAACTTCTTCCTGGTGAAGCTGCCGACCGAGTGGTCCGGTGTGGCGCTGCGCGACTTCCTGGTCGCCAACCACGGCATCATGACCCGGGAGTGCGGCAACAAGCTCGGCATGACCAGCCAGTTCATGCGGCTCGTGGTGCGGCCCACCCAGGACGTGGACCGGCTGGTCGACGGCATGATGGATTACGGTCAGCGGTTCCACAACCGTTCCGTGTACGACGCCGACCCGCTGGAGCAGACCGGCCGCCGCTGGGCCGAGACGGCGTACGAGGAGCAGGCGGACAACCTGATCCCGTACCCGGGCCAGGACCGCCGCGGCACGGAGTACACGGCCCGCCGCGCCGCCGTGAGCTGACGCTCAGTCCGCCCCGCTTCCTGCCGAACAGTCCCAGGACGAGTCGGTTCGCGGAAGGCGGGGTGCGATGGCCTACCGCAGGGCGCTGGCGCACACCGTGGGCTTCTCGGTGGCGTACGCGGCTGCGACGGCCGCCGGCCGGGCCACCGTCATGGACGACGCCAACCTGAGCCTGGTCTGGCCCGCGGCCGGGGTCGCCGCCCTGTGGTTCGGCCGGCAGTGGGACTCCCCGCTGCGCCGGCTGGACATCCTGGCGCTCGCCGCGATCACGATCGGGGTGAACCTCGGAACCGGGGCCACGCCGTCCACCACCGCGATCTTCATAGCGGCCAACACGGCGCAGGCCGTCGTGTTCGTGAAGCTCATCCGCCGCTGGCGTCCCGCGCTGTGGGGCTCCGGCGGCGCCGAGCCGATGCGCAGCCCGCCGGACCTGTGGGCGCTGCTCGCCGCGGCGGTCGGCGCCACGGTGGCCGGTGGGCTGTTCGGGCCGGGGCTGATCTGGCTCACCACCGCGGACCACTCGTGGTCGGCCATGGCGGTGTGGCTGTGCCGGAACACCGCCGGCATCCTGGTGGTCGGCGCGGCGGGCTTCTGCCTCGGGCCGCGGCTCTCCCTGCGGATCCGGGTGGACCGGCCGTTCGAGTACGCGGCCTTCGCCGTCGCCTCCGCCGCCGCCCACCTGGCCGGCTTCGCGTTCAGCCACGGCCTTCCGCTCGCCTTTCTGCTGATGGGCGTGACGGCCTGGGCCGGCACCCGGCTCGCGACCTCCTTCGTGGTGCTGCACAACGTGTTCGCCGGCGCCGTCGTCGTGCTGTTCACCCTGCACGGCGTGGGCCCGTTCGCGGCGATCGGCGACAACGCCTCCCGGGCCGTCGTGGCCCAGCTCTTCGTCACGCTGACCGCCGTGATCGGGCTCTCCCTGGCCCTCGGCCGGGAGGAGCGGAGCGCCCTGCTGGCCGCGCTCGCCGCCGAGCGGGCCGAGCTCCGGGAGCAGCGGCAGCAGGCCTCGCAGCGCGCCGAGCTGTTCCGGGCGATCATCGACTCGACCGCGGACGGCCTCGCCGTGGTCGACGACGGGGGCCGGATGATCCTGCGGAACCCGGCGGCGGCCCGCCTGCTGGGCGGCCACTTCAGCCCGGACGGGGAGGTCTCCCGCCCCGCGCACTCCGGCTTCTGCCACCTGGACGGCACGCCGCTCCGGGACGACGAGATGCCGCACGCGCGGGCGCTGAACGGCGAGGTCCTGCGGGACGTGCAGATCCTCGTACGCAATCCGGGGGTTCCGGAAGGCCGGGTGATCAGCGTCCGGGCCACCACGCTGCTCGACGACGCCGGCCGGCGCAGTGCGGTGGTCCTCTTCCACGACGTGACGGCCGAACGGCGGCACCGCGACGAGCTGACCAACTTCGCCGGGGTGGTCGCCCACGACCTGCTCAACCCGGTCACCACGATCGAGGGCTGGAGCGACTTCGCCGGCGAGGCGCTCCGGCAGCTGCCCGACTCGCCCGAGGCCGAGGACGCCCGGGACGGCCTGGCCCGGGTGCACCGCGCGGCCCGGCGGATGCGGGGGCTGATCGACGGGCTGCTCGCCTACACGACGGCCCGGGACGCGACAGTGGCGACCGTCCCGGTGGATCTGGGGCAGGTGGTCACCGAGGTGACCGTGGCCCGGCTGGACGCGGCGATCGCGGCCGGCCTGCCGGTGCCCCGGTTCGTGGTGGGCGACCTGCCGGTGGTGCGCGCCGACCCGGTGCTGATCCGGCAGCTGCTGGACAACCTGATCGGCAACGCGATCAAGTACGTCGCGCCGGGCGTGACCCCCGAGCTGACCGTCACGGCCGGACATGACGAGGACATGGTGCGGGTGCGGATCGCGGACAACGGCATCGGCATCCCGGCCGGCCAGCACGAGGCGATCTTCGGCAACTTCCACCGCGCCCACCGCACCGCCAAGTACGCCGGGACCGGTCTCGGCCTGGCCATCTGCAAGCGGATCGTGGAGCGGCACGGCGGCACCATCGCGGCGGCGGACAACCCGGCGGGCGGATCGATCTTCACCTTCACCCTCCCTCCCGATTCCGCTCAGTTCGCCCTGGCGCGGGCCGAAGAGCAGTCGTGGAGGGAGCCCCGCCGATGAGCCGAGACGATCAGGAACTGGCGAGACTGGCCGCGCTCCGGTCGTACCGGATCCTCGACCGCCCCCGGCCCGTGGTCCTCGACGACCTCACCCGGCTCGCCGCCGGCATGTTCGGCACCCCGATCTCGGCGGTCTCCCTGATCGATCACGACCGGCAGTGGTTCGCCGGCCGGGTCGGCATCGCCGAGGACCAGACCCCGCTCGACGTGTCGTTCTGCGCCCACGTGGTCCCGGCCCGGGCGCCGCTGATCGTCCCGGACGCCACCGAGGACTCCCGGTTCGCGGGTTACGCGAACGTCGCCGGCGAACCCGGGATCCGGTTCTACGCCGGCGCCCCGGTGATCGACGAGGACGGCCACGTGCTGGGCGCCATGTGCGTGGTGGACACCGAGCCGCGGGAGGTCAGCGACCGGCAGGTGGACGACCTCGTCACCTTCGCCCGGCAGGCGGCCGGGCACCTCGCCGCGGTCCGCGGCCGGCTGCGGCTGGCCGGCCTCGGCGACGAGCTGGCCCGCTCGGCGCAGCGCGAGGACGACCTGGTCGCCTCGATCACCCACGAGCTGCGGACGCCCGTCGCGATCATCCAGGGCTACCTGGAGGTGCTCGGCGACCAGGAGGGGCTGGCGGAGTACCGCCGGCTGATCGACCCGATCCACCGCAACGGCCGGCGCCTCGTCCAGATGGTCGACCACCTCCTGGCCGGCACCCGGCCGCCGGAGGCGCCGATCCCGGCGCTCTCCGCCACGGTCGACCTGAACACGGTGGCGTCCGCCGCGCTCGCCGCCTGCCGGCCGCTGATCGTCACCCGCGGCGGCCCGGTCGACCTGGCCGCGTACGAGCCGGTCCCGGTCAGCGCGGACCTGGCCCGGCTCACCCACGCGGTCGAGCAGCTGCTGCGCAACGCCCTGTTCTTCACCCCGCCGGACCGGCCCATCATGATCCGCGTCGAGGCGGTCCCCGGGCCGGCCATCGAGGTCCGGGACGGCGGATGCGGCATCCCCGAGGACGAGCTGCCGCTGGTCTTCGACCGGTTCCACCGCGGGCGGCACGCCCGCGAGCAGGCCGTGCCCGGCGTGGGACTCGGCCTCACCATCGCCCGCAACATCGTGCGCGCCCACCGCGGCGAACTGACCGTGCGGAACACCACGGACGGCGTCTCGGCCCGGATCGCGCTGCCCGGCGCCCGCTGAGGGCCGCCGGCGACCGTTACGGTGATGAGTATGGAGCGCCCCGGTGCGATGACCCTCGGCGACCTCGTCGCGGAGATCCTGCGCCGCCTCGGCGAGACCGGCCGCGTGGTCCCGGAGTACGTCGTGCGCGACGCCGTGGAGGCCGCGCTGAGCCGGCAGTTCCCGGGCGCCGCGCCGGGGTCGCTGATGGTGCCGGGCGAGCTGGCCGGCGAGCTGATCGAGGGGTTCTGCGCCGGCGGCACGTCCGCCGAGGAGGACGCCGCCACCATGCCGGCCGTGCTCAGCGGCGACGAGACCGGACGGCTCATCACGGCGCTCGGCCTCGCCGTCCACGTGGCCGCCTTCAACCTCGACCGGGACCGCCTGCACGTCGCCCAGATTCTGAACGGCGCGGCGGCCGCACTGGTCGCGCTCGGCGCCGCCGAGCGGGCCGCGCACGCCGACGGCACGTCCGCGGTGCTGCTCTCGCCGGCGACGCTGCGCACCGTCCGCACCACGGTGGCCGGCGTGCTGCAGGGCGTCGAGCACCGGGGATGGCAGGCGCAGCATCTCGACCAGGATGTCACCAGCGCCCTGTTCACCGGCGTCCTGACGATGCTGGGAGCGGTGCCCTAAGGACAACCGGTTCGCAACCGATCAGGACGGTGTGGCCGATCCGCAGCTCCGGGTTCGCGACCCCGAGCGTGTGACGGCGCTCCGGGCCACCGGCGTGTTCGACGTGCCCGAGCCGCCCGGCCTGCGGCGGCTCACCAGGCTGGCGAGCCGGCTGCTCCGCAGCCCGACCGCGCTGGTCTCGCTGGTCCTCGACGACCGGCAGGTCTTCGTGAGCCAGGTCGGCCTGCCCCAGCCCTGGGCCGACCTCGGGCAGACCCCGCTGTCGCACTCGTTCTGCCAGCACGTCGTGGACGACGACGCCCCGCTGGTGGTCAGCGACGCCCGCCTGAACGACCGGCTCAAGGACAACCTCGCGATCCCGGACATCGGGGTGGTCGCGTACGCCGGCATGCCGATCCGGGTGGACGGCCGCACGCTCGGCTCGTTCTGCGCCATCGACGGCGAGCCGCGGGACTGGACGCCGGAGGACCTCGCGATCCTGGAGGACCTGGCCGCCGCGGTGGCGACCGAGATCGAGCTGGTCCGGGCCGCGCGGAACGCCGAGGAGACCTCCGCGGTGGTGCGCCGGATCCTGGAGGTGTCGCAGGACGCGTACGTCTCGATCGACGCGGCCGGCACGGTGCTGGAGTGGAATCCGGCCGCCGAGAAGCTCTTCGGCCGCGCCCGCGAGGAGGCCGTCGGCGCCGACCTGGCCCCGATGATCATCCCGGAGATCTACCGGCAGGCGCACTACTCCGGGCTGGCCCGGGTGCGCGCCACCGGCGAGTCGAAGCTGGCCGGCCAGCGCATCGAGCTGCCTGCGATGGACCGGTCCGGGCGCCGCTTCCCGGTCGAGTTCACGCTCCAGTCGACCGCGCATGGCGGCCGTACCGTCTTCCACGCCTTCCTGCACGACATCAGCGCCCGCAACGAGAGCCAGCGCCAGCTGCGGCGGCAGGCCGAGCTGATCGACGCGGCCCCGGCCGCGATCATCGTGCGCTCCCCGGACGGGATGATCCGCTTCTGGAACTCCGGGGCCGAGCACATGTACGGGTGGCCCGCCTCGGCAGCGGTCGGCCGCAACATCCACCGCCTCCTCGGCACGGTCTTCCCCGGCGGCAGCTCCGCCGTGGAGAAGGCGCTCGCCACCGACGGCCGGTGGGAGGGCGAGGTGACCCACCGCCGGGTCGACGGCGGGAGCCTCGTGGTGCTCAGCCGGCACGTGCTGCGCCCGGACGCCGGCGGCGAGGGCGACGAGGTGATCGAGACGAACACCGACATCACCGCCCGGCGCAACGCCGAGGAGCGGCTCGCCGCGAGCGAGCGGCAGTTCCGGGTGCAGTTCCACCAGTCCACCGTGGGCCAGGCCATCGTCGGGCTGGACGGGCGGATCCTGCACGTGAACGAGGCGTACGCCCGGATGATCGGCTACCGGCCGGAGGATCTGATCGGCCGCCGCAACGAGGACTTCACGCATCCCGAGGACCGCGCCGAGGGCGTGCTGCTGACGGCCCGGCTCTTCGCCGGCGACCTGGCCTCGTACGAGCGGACCAAGCGGCTCGTCCACGCCGGCGGGCACACCGTCGACGTGCACATCGGGGTCCGCCTGGTCCGGGACGCGGAGGGCGCGCCGGTGCACCTGATCGGCGTGATCCAGGACATCACCGAGCGGACCCGGGCCGAGCGCGAGCGCGACGCCACCCAGGTCGTGCTGGCCGAGCGGAACGCCCAGCTGGAGCTCGCGAACGGCCAGCTGCAGCGCGCCAACCTGCTGAAACTCGACCTCATGGGGATGCTCTCGCACGACATCGGCACCCCGCTGACCTCGATCCTCGCGTACGGCGAGATGCTCGCCGAGAGCGATCTCCCAGGCCCGCTGGCGATGCCCACCTCGAAGATCATGAAGGCCGCCCACCGGATCGACGAGCTGCGCCTCAACGTGCTGTCGCTGTGCACCGTGGACGAGACCCGGCTGCGCACCGACCGGCAGCGGGTCGCGCTCGCCGGCGCGCTGCGGGACGCGCTGGACGCGGCCGACCAGGACGTGCCGGTCTCCTGCCCGCCCGGCGCGGCGGTGCTGGTCAATCCGGCGCACCTGCGGCAGATCGTGGTGAACTTCCTGACCAACGCCCGCAAGTACGGCGGCGGGGCGACCGGGATCGCGGTGACCGTCCTCGGGGTGACCACCCGGATCGCGGTCCGGGACGCGGGGCCCGGAGTGCCGGAAGGGCTGCGGGACCACCTCTTCGAGCGCTTCACCCGGGCCGGCGGCACCGGGGCCGCGGGGCACGGGCTGGGCCTGCACATCGTGGCGAGCCTGGCCGAGGCGAACGGCGGCGCGGTGGGCTACGAGCCGGGCGAGCCGGCCGGCAGCGTCTTCTGCCTGACCCTGGAGAGCGGTTAGCCGATCACCAGCGGTCGACGGGGAGGAGGGACGCCGGCAGGTCGATCGTGACGGTGGTGCCGAGGCCCGGCTCGCCGTCGATCCGCAGCGCGCCCTGGTGACCGTCCACGATCGCCTTCACGATGGTCAGCCCGAGCCCGGCGCCCTGCACCTCGGCGCGCTCGGCCGCGACGGACCGCCGGAACGGCGCGAGCACCCGGGCCCGGTCGCCCGGGTGGATGCCGGCGCCGGTGTCCCGGACCCAGAGCTCGGCCCGGCCGTCGCGGGCGCGGGCGCCGACCGCGATGGTGCCGCTGTCGGTGAACTTGACCGCGTTCCGGATGAGCCGGTCCAGGGCCTGGCCGAGCCGGGCGGCGTCCACCTCGGCGAGCACCGGGGCACCGGTCTCCACCCTGACCGACAGGCCCTTCGCGGCGATCAGCGGCTCGTTCTGCTCGACCGCGCTGGTCGCCAGGTCGGTGAGGTCGGCCGGCCGCCGGCACAGCGACCCGCACCCCGACTCGGCCTCGGCCTGCGCCGCGAGCAGCATGTCGTCGACCAGATCGAGCAGCCGGTCGGAGTTGCGCTGGATCCGCTTGATGAACCCGTCGCGGGCCTCGGCCGGCAGCTCCGGATCGGCGAGCACCTCCAGGTACCCGTGGATGGAGCTGAGCGGCGTACGCAGCTCGTGGGTGATCCGGGAGACGAACTCGTCCTTGATCCGCTCGGTCTCGCGCAGCCGCTCCTCCAGGTCCCGCACCCGGGCGGCCAGATCGATCTCCTGCGGGGTCATCCCGACGCTCCTTCCGGCCTCGTCCGCTGCCGACGGCCCTAGAGGTCGGCGGGGTGCGGCCGGGCTTGAGACGGGCCCGGGGTGCCTTCCGGTTAGCGGGAGGCGGCCCACTGGTTCTCGAGCGTCCGGGCATAGACGGACCGGCCCATCGGCAGCGTCAGCGACATCCGGGTGCCGCTGCCGTACGGGTTCGCCAGCGCCTCGATCGTCCCGCCGTGCCGTTCCACGATCCGCTTGCAGACCGCGAGCTCCAGGCCGTTGCCGCGGTCGTCCTGCCCGCTGTGGAAGCTGGTGAAGGCGTCCCGCCGCCTGCCCGGCGTCAGACCCAGCCCGTTGTCCAGGATGTCGACGCGCAGCATCGCGTTGGCGACCGGCTGACAGGAGATGGTCACGTACGGGGCGACGCCCGGCGCCATCGGCCCGAGCGCGTTGTCGATCAGGTTCTCGAACAGCTGCCGGATCAGCACCGGGTCACCCTCGACCGGCTCCATCTGGCTGATCTCGAAGTACGGCGGCGCCTCCCCGCTGCTGTCCGCCTGGTCGAGCCGGCTGTTCACGATGTCGCCGAGCAGCAGCTGCAGGTTGACGGTGGTCGGCATGAGCTTGCCGTCCCGGGCCGCCGTGTAGGCGAGCAGGCCGTTCAGGAACGTCCGCATCCGGGCCGCCGCCCGCTGGATCCGGGCCACCCGCTCGGCCGGCTGATATCCGGCCAGCTCCTGCTCCAGCACCTCGGACCAGCCCTCGATCGTGGTGAGCGGGTTGAGCAGGTCGTGCGCCACCTGACCGGCGAACGACATCAGCTCGTCGCGGTGCCGGCGGTCCGCCGTGACGTCGTGGAAGACGACCACGACGTGCTGCGGGCCGTCCGGGCGGACCGCGATCCGGGCCACGTTGAACCGCACGATCCGGCCCTCCGGCACGGCGGCGTTGCGCACCAGCACGTCCATCGGCGGGACCTCCTCGCCGGCCAGCGCGCGGGCGTACGGCAGGTCGGCGTCGGCGAGCGGGGTGCCGTCCGGGTGGAAGAACCCGTAGTCGCTGCCGAGGGCGACGCCACCGGCCACCGTGTTCACGCTGCCGAGCAGCCGGCCGGCCGCCGGGTTGCGCAGCACCAGCCGGCCGTTCTGGTCGAGGATGGCGAGGCCCTCGGTCATCGAGTTGACGATCATGGTCATCATCCCGGCCTTGTCGGTGGCCTCCTGCTCGGAGTCGCGCAGCCGGTCGATCAGCGCGTCCCGCTCGTCGCGGCTGAGCGCCAGGGCCAGGCCGACGACGGCGAGGATGCTGACGTAGAGCTCGATCACGAGGCCGCGGGTGGCCGGGTCGGCGATCTCGGCGTACGGGCCCCAGCCCCGCTGCGTGAAGACCGCCGCCACGCCGGCGAACACCAGGGTGTGCCCGATCGCGAGCGGGGTCGGCATCCGGATGCCGGCCCACACGGTGAGCGGCAGCAGCGCGAACCCGATCGGCAAGTGGTGGTTCACGAAGAACGTGAAGTAGTAGGCGCCCGCCGAGGACACGAAGATCGCGACGAACTCCAGCGTGCGCTCCCGGTCGAGCCGGCTCCAGTGCCCCCGGATCAGGTAGACCACGCGCTGGATCGCCACCCCGAAGATCAGCACGGCGGCGACGTCCCGGACCAGCCGGGTCGCGAACCTCAGGGCCGAGACCTCCTGCTCGGCGAGCCGGTCGCCGAGCGTGTCGATGCACGACATCATGGTGGCGGCGAGCGCGGCGGCCACCAGGATCCGCCACAGGTCGTCGAGCTTCGCGAGCGGCCGGTCGCCGCCGGTGCCGGCCCAGACGCCGGGCAGCAGGCGGGCCATCGCCACCGCGAAGGTCATGCCGGCGGCCACCGCGGCGCCCGCGTGCACCACCGAGACCGCCGGGTCGGCGCCGGTCGCGAGCAGGCCGGTCACGGTCAGCACGGCGAGCACGGCCATGTCCAGCCAGCGCCAGCGCGACTCGCGCCGGGTGACCATCCAGACGGCCGCGACACCGGCGGCCGGCCACACCACCGGCTCGTTCACGCCCGCGAGCACGGTCTGCCGGCCCGCCACGAGCGCGACCAGGTAGAGCGCCCCGAATCCGGCGGTGGCGGGAACGGACATCCTCTTCACAACACTCGTTTCGGCACGTTCGGCGATGAACTGAACGTGTCTTTGATATATCCATTTCGATATATAGGTGAACGGCGGCAACCCGCCTACGCTCGACCCAGAGCCGAGTGACGAGCGTCTATACCCCCCGGGCGTTCGCCGGCTGGCGAGAGAGGAAGAACATGGCGATTCGAGGACACGGCCGCATCCTGGCCGCAGGTCTGTTCGCGCTGGCGGCCGTCGCCGCGGCGACCCCGGCCGAGGCCGCGGCCCCGGTGCTCGGGCAGATCAAGCTGGCCGGCTCCGCGAACGCGGTGGACGGCAGCTACATCGTGGTGCTCAAGTCCGGCGCGCAGCAGGCTTCCCTGAGCAAGACCTACGGAGCGACCGTGAAGCGCAGCTTCGGCAAGGCGCTCAACGGCTTCGAGGCCACCATGACCGAGAACCAGGCCCGGCGCCTCGCGGCCAACTCGAAGGTGGCGTACGTCGAGCAGAACCAGGTCATCTCCCTGGCCGCCACCCAGACGAACGCGACCTGGGGCCTCGACCGGATCGACCAGCGGGCCCGCCCGCTGAGCACCACCTACACCTACCCGGTCACCGCCTCGAACGTCACCGCCTACATCATCGACACCGGCATCCTCTACAGCCACAGCCAGTTCGGCGGGCGGGCGCGGGCCGGCTACGACGCGGTGGGCAGCGGCGGCGTCGACTGCAACGGCCACGGCACGCACGTGGCGGGCACCGTCGGCGGCAGCACCTACGGCGTCGCGAAGGCCGTGAAGCTGGTCGGCGTCCGGGTCCTGAACTGCTCGGGCAGCGGCACCACGGCCGGCGTCATCGCGGGCGTCAACTGGGTCACCGCGAACGCGGTGAAGCCGGCGGTCGCCAACATGAGCCTGGGCGGCGGCGTCAGCAGCTCGCTGGACTCCGCGGTCGCCAACTCGATCGCGTCCGGCGTGACCTACGCGGTCGCGGCCGGCAACTCCAACACCAACGCGTCGAGCTCCTCGCCGGCCCGGGTCGCCTCGGCGATCACCGTCGGCTCCACGACCAGCACGGACGCCCGGTCCAGCTTCTCCAACTACGGCAGCGTGCTGGACATCTTCGCGCCCGGCTCGTCGATCACCTCGGCCTGGTACACCAGCACCTCGGCCACCAACACGATCAGCGGCACCTCGATGGCGTCGCCGCACGTGGCCGGCGCCGCGGCGCTCGTCCTCTCCCGCAACACCGGCTACACCCCGGCCCAGGTCGCCTCGGCCCTGACCAGCAACGCCACCACGGGCGTCGTGACCAACCCCGGCTCGGGCTCCCCGAACCGGCTGCTCTTCGTCGTCCAGTAACACCCTCGTGAGGGCCCGCCTCCGCAGCAGGGAGGCGGGCCCTTCCGCGTGCGACGAGATGACCTACCGGTTTGTGACAGCCGGCCCTGGTGATCATCCTCATCACTGCGTGACGGACTTCCGGCGCCCTTTCCACGGTTGTATGGAGTGGAACCAAGGAGCGTGAGAGTGATGACCGAGCAGGGACAGCACCGCGTCGTCATCGTCGGAGCCGGCTTCGGCGGCAAGTACGCCGCGAAGGCGCTGCGCAACGCCCGGGACGCCCGGGTGACCGTCATCAACGGGACCAACCACCACGTCTTCGAGCCGCTGATCTACCAGGTGGCGACCGGCCTCCTCTCCCCCGGCGAGGTCGCCACCCCGGTCCGCGAGCTCGTCCGCGGGCAGCGCAACACCGAGGTGCTGCTGGGCTGGGTCACCGACGTGGACGTCGACGGCCGCGTCGTGACCGCCACCGCGCCGGACGGGGTGCCCTACCAGGTCCCCTACGACACCCTCATCGTGGCGGCCGGCACCACCGGGTCGTACTTCGGCAACGAGCGGTTCGCCGAGCACGCCCCCGGCCTGAAGAGCCTCGACGACGCGGTCGAGCTGCGCGCCCGCATCCTCACCGCGTTCGAGATGGCCGAGCTGGAGACCGACCCGGCCGCGGCCGCCCGCTGGCTCACCTTCGTGATCGTCGGCGCCGGCCCCACCGGCGTCGAACTGGCCGGCCAGATCGCCGAGATCGCCCACCGCACGCTGCCCGGCGAGTACCGCCGGATCGACCCGGCGCAGGCCCGGATCGTGCTGGTCGACGCGGTCGATCGGGTGCTGCCGACCTTCTCCCCGCAGTCCTCGGCCGCCGCCGCGAAGCGGCTCCGGAAGATCGGCGTGGACGTCCGGCTCGGCAAGCGGGTCGTCGACGTGGACGCCACCGGCGTGGTGCTCGATGCCGGCGACGGGACCGAGCGCCTCGAGGCGATGACCAAGATCTGGAGTGCCGGCGTCGCGGCCGCCCCGCTGGCCGCTCGCATCGCCCAGGCCACCGGCGCCCCGGCCGACCGTTCCGGCCGCATCGAGGTGAACCCCGACCTGACCGTCCCCGGCCACCCGGAGATCTTCGTGGTCGGCGACCTGATGAGCCTCGGCGGCCTGCCCGGCGTCGCCCAGGTCTCCATCCAGGGCGGCGGCTACGCCGGCCGGACGATCAGGCGGCGGCTCGCCGGGAAGCCGGCCGGCAAGCCGTTCCACTACTTCGACAAGGGCAACATCGCGACGGTGTCCCGGTTCTCCGCGGTCGCCGACCTGCGCGGCCTGCACCTGAGCGGCCTGCTCGGCTGGCTGCTCTGGCTCGGGGTGCACTGGGCGTACCTGCCGAAGGGCCGGAACCGGGCGAGCGCGCTGGTCCGGTGGGCGGTCGCCTTCCTGGGCCGGAGCCGGCCCGAGCGGGCGGTCACCAGCCGGCAGATCAACGCCCGGGCCGCGCTGGCCCAGGCCGAGCCCGAGAAGGCCCCGGCCTAGACCGCAACCGTCCGGCAACCGGCGTTTACCTGGCGGGGGCCCCGCCCCCGCCGATGACTCCGATCACCTCGGCGGCACCCCCGGTGCCGCCCCCGCTCGAGGATCGGAGCAGCATGACGGCCATCGTCGACTCCCTCGCCGTTCTCCCGCCCGTCACCGCCGGGCCGTGCGTCCCGACCGTCCTGGTCGCCGACGACGACGAGGGCATCCGTGACCTGGTCAGCTTCAAGCTGGAGATGGCCGGTTACCGCACCGTCTGCGCGGCGGACGGGTGCACCGCGCTCACCCTCGTCACCGAGGCGAAGCCGGACCTGGTGGTTCTCGACATCGTGATGCCGGGCCTGGACGGGCTGAGCGTCTGCTACCGGATGCACGACGACCCGGCGACCGCCGAGATTCCGGTGATCATGCTGAGCGGCTGCGCCAGCGCGACCGACATCGAGCTGGCCTTCGTCTCCGGCGCCGAGGAGTACCTGCCGAAGCCGCTCAACACCGCCGACCTGGTCCGCCGCGTCGGCTGGCTCCTGCCGCACCACCCCTGAGCCGGTCCGCGCACCATTGTGGCGGGTGTCACAGCCGGCAAGATGAAGGGTTTGAAGTGTGGCAAAAGGGGTAGCAGACCGAGATGCCTGCCGACGAATCCGGCACGATCATGGTCTTCGCACCGGTGCCACTGCTGACAGTGACCATCGAGCAACAGTCCGGCGAACCCGAGTTGCACGTCCATCCCGGCGGCCAGGGAATCTGGCAGGCCCGGATGTGCGCGGGCCTCGGCGCGTCGGTCACCCTCTGCGCCGCCGTGGGCGGCGAGATCGGCGAGGTCATCTCACTGCTGCTGCGGGACGAGCAGATCGAGGTACGGGCGGTCCACCGCATGTCCGGGAGCGGCTGGTACATCCACGACCGCCGGGACGGCTCCCGGGACGAGGTGGCCGACCACGCCGGCGAGCCGCTGGGCCGGCACGACCTCGACGAGCTCTACAGCACGGCCCTGGCCGCCGGGATGCGCTCCCGGGTCAGCATCCTGAGCGGCCCGGCCGCCCCGGACGTGGTCGCCCCCGAGGTGTACCGCCGGCTCGCCGCCGACCTCGGCGCGAACGGCGGCACCGTGGTCGCCGACCTCTCCGGGGATCACCTGACCGCCGTGCTCGAGGGCGGCGTCGACTTCCTCAAGGTCAGTCACGAGGAGCTGATCGACGCCGGCCGGGCCACCGGCGACAGCGTCGAAGAGCTCGTCGACACCGGCCGGGACCTGCGCAAGCAGGGCGCCGGATCGGTGCTGATCAGCCGGGCCGACCAGCCCGGCATCGCCCTGATCGACGACGAGGAGCCGCTGCTCGTCGAGCTGCCGTCGCTCCAGGTCGTCGACCACCGCGGCGCCGGCGACTCGATGACGGCCGGGGTGGCCGCCGTCCTGGCCCGCGGCGGCAAGATCCACGAGGCGGTGCGTACCGGGGCCGCCGCCGGCGCGCTGAACGTGACCCGGCACGGGCTCGGCACCGGCCGCAAGGAGGCGATCACCGAGCTGACCAAGCGGGTCAGACTCTCACCCATCGGCTGACCCGACGTGGAACAGCAGGTCGGCATGTTCCCTGACCTGCTCGGACGCATAGAACGCATCCTCGTGCCGCGCCCACCGGGACCAGTGCGGCGCATAGGTCTCGCCATCCCGCGCCAGCGCCCGCCGCTTGCGCACCGCCTCCGGGCTTTCGAGCCAGACAAGACCTTCGAGGTACGGCCGGAGCACCGTGGCTCCGGCTCCCACACCTTCGACGACCAGCCAGTCGGCGTCCGGAACAGGATGCTCCTCGGCGTACCGGCCGGCGGCCCAGTCCCAGCGCCGCCAGACCGCCGGCCGGCCTCGAGCGAGCGGTTCGAGAACCCAGTCGCGGAGCACCTCGACGCCCTTCTCCAACCCGTCCCAGCCGGCGTAGAGGTCGTCCATCCGGATGAGCGGCGCGCCCAGCCGCCCGGCGACTACCCGGGCCAGCGTCGTCTTCCCCGACCCGGACCGCCCCTCGATGGCCAGGACCCGCCGCCCGGCCGAGGGCGGCACATCCCCGGCGAACGCGACGACCCGCTCGACGGCGCCGTCGAGCCACCCGCTCATCCGCGGCCCCGCCTCGATGCCCCTGTCCATCGCGGCGGCGTCAGAGCTCGCTCTCCCGCAGGCTGCTCAGCACCGCCGCGGCCGGCCAGTCCTCGACCCGGTAGCGGGCCGGCGCGAGCAGCGGCTCCGGGCTCAGGCCGGCCTGCTCCTCGACCAGCCGCCACGGCGCGCGGAACTCCACACCGGACTCGGGGCGGGCGAACGCCACCGAGTCGGCCCGGGGCAGCAGCGTGCTGACCCCGGCGACCCAGGTGGCGATCGTCTCGGCCGGTCCGCCGTCCGGCGGCTCGACCGCGATCAGCTTGCCGACGTGCACGTCGACGCCGGCCTTCTCGTACTGCTCGGTGAGCCAGTCGGTCTGGTTCGAGTACTCGGTGAGGGCCAGCACCGCCTCGGCGCGGCGGGCCGGCAGGAAGTGCACATGCCCGGCCGGCGGGGTGTACGGGACGGCCGCTCCCCCGGCGCCCGAGACGTAGCCGACCGGCGACAGGTAGCGCACCGCCTCCTGGAAGCTCCGCTCGACCACGGCGTAGAGCTGGTCGGCCTCGTTCTCCGGCAGCGGGCTGAGCAGCAGCGTGTTGTTGTCCGGGGCGAACGCCAGCACCGGGGTGCCCATCCGCTCGCTCACGTCGGCCAGCCAGCCGGGGTTGAGCAGCAGCGAGGTGAAGTAGCCGTCGCCGTCGTCGAGCATCCGGATCAGGCTCGGGCCGGACGGCCACGGCCGGGCCAGTGAGCGGCGGGCCAGCTCGGCCAGGTTCTCCCGGGCCGCCACGAAGACGTCCTCGGCCGTGACGCCCCACTCGTCGAGCCGGTCCGGGATGACGTAGGCCATCGCGTCCGGCGCGTCGATGACGACCAGTTCGCGGAGGAACGGCATGGCCGGCCGGGACAGCGGCGGCCGCATGCCGACCGGTCCGGCCGCCCCGAAGGTGACCGGACGGACCACCGGGCGCAACTTCGCGCGTACGGTCTCCCAGGTGTCCTCGGCCGGCGGCGAGGCCATCAGCCGGACCAGACGCTCCAGCCGCTCCCGGCGTTCCGCCGGGGTGGCGCTCGCCGTCTCCCGGAACACGTTCGACAGGTAGAGATGGGCCGGACCACCCCCGCCGGCGCGGTGGATCGCGATCGCGAACTCGTCGGCGCGGTAGTCGGCGCGCTCCACCCCCGGGGTCCCGCGGGCCACCCGGAGGGCCAGCTGGGCGAAGCGGCGCTGCGGTGAGCCGGCGAACCGATCCAGCAATCCCATTGGTGCACGGTAGCCTGTCGCGGCCTAGATCAAGCGGGCCGATGCTCGTCGACCAGCCGGGTGGCGATGTTGTTCAACGCCCGGTCGATCAGCACCTTGTCGTCCGGATCGGTGCGCGCGATGTCGTCGAGGTTGGCGTCGAGCCACTGCCGCCAGGCGTGCCGTACCCTCTCGAACTGCTCCTGCCCGGCCTCGGTCAGCAGCACCTGATCGCCGTCGACCCGGGCGTAGCCGGCCTGCTCCAGATCTTCGAAGGCGGGTTCCAGCACTTCAGGCGGCATCCGGTGCTGACGGGCGATGGCCGCCAGCTCGGCCCGTCCCTTCGCCGTGAGGTGAAGATGCGTCTGCCCGATCGCCCACGCCTGGGACGGGTTCACGTCGGCGCCGGAGTCGGCCAGGACGCGATCGAGGACCGTCCGGTCGTCGCGGGCCCGCCGCATGGTGTCGCTGATCTGTCGCTCCAGCTGCCCGAGCCGGTCGTCCGCGACGGGCGCCGAGAAGCCCTCGCCGACGTCGGTGGCGGCCACCCGGGCGCTGTCCCGCAGCGGCAGCTCCTTGAGCAGCCAGGCCACCAGGAAGCCGAGCACCGCGACCGGCACCACCCACCGGAACACGTAGTTGATCGCGTCGGCGTAGGCCGCGATGATCGGACCGGACTGCGCCGGGTCGAGGGCGTTCAGCGCCTCCGGGCTCTGCGCGACGGCGGGCGGGACACCGGTCCGGGCCAGCGCCTCCGCCAGTCCCTCCTCGAGCCGGCCGCTGTAGAGGGTGCCGAAGACGGCGGTGCCGAAAGAGCTTCCGAGGGTACGGAAGAACGTCACGCCGGACGTGGCCGTGCCGAGGTCGGCGTAGGGGACGGTGTTCTGCACGACGATCGTGAGCACCTGCATGGACAGGCCGATGCCGGCGCCGAGGACGAACATGTAGAGCGACTCGAGCCAGGTGCTCGTGGTCGTGTCCATGGTCGACATGAGATAGAGGCCGAGCGTCATCACGGCCCCGCCGGCGATCGGGAACACCTTGTAGCGGCCGGTGCGGCTCACCACGTTGCCGGAGACCATCGACATGATGAAGAGGCCGGCCACCATCGGCAGGGTGCGCACGCCGGAGCCGGTGGCCGAGACACCGTCGACGTACTGCAGGTAGGTCGGCAGGAACGTCATCGCGCCGAGCATCGCGAAGCCGACGATGAAGCTGAGCGTCGAGCAGACCGTGAAGACCGAGTTGCGGAACAGCCGCATCGGCAGCATCGGCTCCCTGGCCCGGAGCTCGACGACCACGAAGCCGGCGAAGAGCGCCACCGAGGCGGCGAACATCCCGATGATCGTGGGCGAGGTCCAGGCGTATTCGCTGCCACCCCACTCCAGCGCCAGGATCATCGTGGTGGCGCCGGCCGCGACCAGGCCGATGCCGGCGTAGTCGATGACCGGCCGGCCCCCCGAGGAGATCGACGGGATCGCCTTGGCCGCCATCCCGATCACCACGATCGCGATCGGCACGTTGATGTAGAACGCCCAGCGCCAGCTCAGGTGGTCGGTGAAGAGCCCGCCGAGGGTGGGGCCGACCACCGTGGTGACGCCGAAGACCGCGCCGAGCGCGCCCTGGTACTTGCCGCGGTCGCGGAGCGGGATGACGTCGGCGATCAGCGCCATCGCGGTGACCATGAGACCGCCGCCGCCGACGCCCTGGATCGCCCGGGCCGCGACCAGCATGATTATGTCCTGGGCCACGCCGCACAGCGCCGAGCCGGCCACGAAGACCACGGCGCTCACCTGGAACACCAGCTTGCGGCCGAACAGGTCGCCGAACTTGCCGGCCAGCACCGTGGCGATCGTCTCGGCCAGCAGGTAGGCCGTCACGACCCAGGACATGTGCCCGGCGCCGCCGAGGTCCGCCACGATCGTCGGCAGCGCGGTCGAGACGATCGTCTGGTCCAGGGCCGCCAGCAGCATCCCGAGCAGGATCGCCACGAAGACGACGTTGACCTGGCGTTTGCTCAGGACGGCCATGTCCTGATCTTCACCTTCTGCCGGTGCTCGCGCGGCGCTATGCTGAAGTAAACTAAGTTCACTTCGCGTTTTCCCTGTTCATGGAGGTTATCGATGGCTCTCGGCGCCAACAGCACGGTCGGTGAATGGCTGGACCACCCGGAGGGCGGGCCGGCCTTCCGGGCGCTGCTCGGCCAGGGCGGCGACTTCGACGAGTCCCGGCTCGCGCCGGCCCGCGGCCTGCCGCTGCAGCAGCTCGTCGCCCTGAGCCAGGGGCAGATCCCGCAGGAGGCGGTCGACCAGCTGGTGCTCGCGGTCAACGCCGGCGTCGTGCCCGCGGAAGCCTCCTCGGGCGGCTGGGCCGAGAAGATCACGCCGGGCCGGTTCGACGGGCAGACCGTGATCGTGACGGGTGCGGCGTCGGGGATCGGCCGGGCCACCGCTTCCCGGATCGCGCGCGAGGGCGGCCGGGTGATCGCCGTCGACATTTCCGAAATTTCCCTCAAATCCCTCGCGGATGATCTCGGCGCGGCGATCGTGCCGGTGGTCGCCGACATCACCGTCGACGCCGGCATCGCCCGGATCGTGGAGGCCGCCGGCGACCGCATCGACGGCCTTGCCAACGTGGCCGGCGTGGTCGACGACTTCTCCCCCATCCACGAGACGGCCGACGACATCTGGGACCGGGTCTTCGCGGTGAACGTGGACGGCCTCTTCAAGCTGACCCGCGCCGTACTGCCGGCGATGCTCGAGGCGAAGCGCGGATCGATCGTCAACATCGCGTCCGAGGCGGCGCTGCGGGGCAGTGCGGCCGGCGTCGCCTACACGGCCTCCAAGCACGCGGTCCTCGGGATCACCAAGAACACCGCTTTCATGTACGGGCACCAGGGCATCCGCACCAACGCCGTGGCGCCGGGAGGCGTGGCCACCGGAATGGTCCCGCGCAACCAGTCGGAGTTCGGCCTGGCCCGCACCGGCCCGCTGCTGCGCACCATCCCGGGCGTGGCGATGCCGGAGCACCTGGCCGCCTCGATCACATTCCTGCTGAGCGACGACGCCATTAACCTGAACGGCGCAATCCTCCCCTCCGACGGCGGCTGGTCAGTGCAGTAGCCCCGCCCTCGCCTCGCCTCGCCGATCTTGTTGATCTGCGCAGGAACGGGGCGTCCCGGATCAACAAGATCGGCTCAGGCTCGATCTTGTTGATCCGCGCGGCCCCCTTTTGCCGATCTTGTTGATCTGCGCAGGAACGGGGCGTCGCGCATCAACAAGATCGGCTGAGGGAGGCTCAGGGGGAGGTGAGCGCCTGCTGGAGCAGCGCGCCGTAGCGCTTCACCAGCTCCCGGGGGTCGGCGGCGACCAGCGCCTCGTCGCCGACCACCCACAGGACGTAGAGCAGGCCGCCCACGACCGCGGCCGCGAGCCGGGCCCGGATGTCCGCGTCCGGTCCGTCGAGCCGGGCCCGCACCGGGCCGACGAACATCTTCTCGTGGATGTCCTGGAGCCGGGCCTTGATCTGCTCCTCGTTGCTGCCGCGGACCAGCGCCAGGTAGACGCCGCGGATGTCGTCGTCGGCGAGCAGCACCTCGACGAACCGCTTCCCGAACTCCTCCATCGGCACGTCCAGCAGCGGCTCGTCGTCGATGGTGAGGTGCATGGTCTCGAGGAAGAGCAGTTCTTTCGTACCGAAATGCCGGATAACCAGGGCCGGGTTGCTGCTCGCCAGCGCCGCGATGTCCCGCACCGATGTCCGGGCGAAACCTCGCTCGCGGAACAGGCGGGTCGCCGCCGTACGGATCTCCTCGCGGGTTGCCTCACCCGTACGCCTGACCATATTCCGATCGTAAGCCGACGCCGACCTTGCCCCCTCAGGGCCAACCCCCGCCGAACGCGAGGAAGGCTCGGATTGCCCGTGCTCAGCTATCCGGGATACGGCAGCCGAACACGGAAAGGTATGACATGAGCAAGGCGACACGGAGCCTGACCATCGCCGGCCTCGGTGTGCTGGCGAGCGCAGCGATCGGCGCAGGCCCCGCGCAAGCGTCACCGAGCACCACGCCGGACAACCCGCCGCCGGACTCGGCGGGCTCCTTCGAGACCTTCGCGGCCTGCGAGACGATCGGCAAGATCGGCAAGAAGCTCGGCGACTGGGACCGTCACGAGTGCATGAAACAACTGAGCGGAGCACGCCGCCTGAAGATCCTCTATGTCGAGTACGAGAGTGGAGCCCCGGCGTGGCCGGCCCCGGGCGGCCAGCAGAACGGCGGCCAGCAGCCGGGCGGCCCCCAACCAGGCGACCAGCAGCAGGGCGGCGGCCAGACCGGCGACCAGGGCAACCAGCAGCAGGGCAGCCAAACCGGCGATCAAGGCGGCCAGGCCGGCGACCAGCAGCAAGGCGGCCAGACCGGCGACCAGCAGCAGGGCGGCCAGACCGGCGACCAGCAGCAAGGCCAGACCGGCGACCAGGGCAACCAGCAGCAGGGCGGCCAGACCGGCGACCAGGGCGGTCAGGGTCAGCCCGCAGGCCAGGACCAGTCCGCTCAGCCGGGCGCCGTTCCGTCACCCGAGCCCACGACCGCTTCCCCGGCTCCCGTAGACACCAGCACCCCCGCCATGGCCGACACCGCCACCCCGACCCCGGCCGACACGGCGACCCCGGCCCCGGCCGACACCGCCACCCCGGCAGCGACCGAGACCCCGGCACCCACCGACACGGGCACCCCAGCCGCCGACGTGACCCCGGCCCCGGCCACCACCGACAACGGCACCGACACCACGACGGGCACGGACACCACGACCGGCACCGACACCACGACCGGAACCGAGACCCCGGCCGCGACTGAGACCCCGGCCGCCACCGACACCGGCACTCCGGCCACCACCGACACCACGACGGGCACCGGCACGGACACGACCGGCGCAACCGGCACCGACACGACCGACACCACCGGCACCGGCACGACCGACACCACGACGGCCCCCGCCAGCGAACCCGCCGGCGCGGAGACCACCACCACCGTCACCGGCATCACCGGCGGCTGACCTGAAACGACGGGCCACGCAACGACGGGCCACGCAACGACGGGCCACGCAACGACGAGCCACGCAACGACGAGGCACAAGACGACGGGAGACGGCGGCCGCGGACATCCCGGCCGCCGTCTTCGCCGATCACCCTCCGGCCATCGCCCCCACGACCATGAACGGCTCCTCGCCCTTGACCACCCGATCCGGCAGCAGATCGTCCGGCGAGGCGTTCGACAGGTCCTCCTCGCAGGCGAAGAAGCGCACCAGCGGCCGCCTCTGCCCGGTCCGCCGGTCCCGCATCGTGCCGAGCAGCATCGGATAGTCCCGCTCCACCGCGTCGAGCACGCTCCGCTGGGTGACCGGGGACTCGACGGAGACGGTCACCTCCTTGCCCACGTTCGCGAGGGTGCGCAGGTGGACCGGGAGGATCACCCGGATCACGGCAGCACCTGGGCTTCGACCGAGAGCACCGGCGGCAGGTCGCGCACCAGCGCGCGCCAGGTGTCGCCGCTGTCCGACGACCCGTACACCTGGCCGCCGCTCGTCCCGAAGTAGATGCCGCACGAGTCCAGCGTGTCGACCGCCATGGCGTCGCGGAGCACGTTGACGTAGCAGTTCTCCTGGGGGAGGCCGGCCGTGAGCGGCTCCCAGTTGTCGCCGCCGGTCCGGCTGCGGTAGACGCGCAGCTTGCCGTCCATGACGTAGTGCAGCGAGTCGCTCGTGATCGGCACCACGTAGATCGTCTCGGGTTCGTGGGCGTGCACCGCGATCGGGAAGCCGAAGTCGGTGGGCAGGTCGCCGCTGACTTCGCGCCAGTTCGCGCCGGCGTCGTCGGTGCGCAGCACGTCCCAGTGCTTCTGCATGAAGAGGGTGTCCGGCCGGGACGGGTGCTGGGCGAGCCGGTGCACGCAGTGGCCGACCTCGGCGCCCTGTTCGGCGATGCCCTCGGAGACCAGGCCGCGGTTGATCGGCTGCCAGCTGACTCCGCCGTCGTCGGTGCGGAATGCGCCGGCCGCCGAGATGGCCACGAAGATCCGGTCCGGGTTCACCGGATCGAGGATGATCGTGTGCAGGCACATGCCGCCTGCGCCGGGCTGCCATTTCGGAGCAGAGGCATGGGTACGAAGACCGGCCAGCTCCACCCATTTCTGGCCGCCGTCGGTCGACTTGTAGAGGGCCGCGTCCTCGGCGCCGGCGTAGACCACGTCCGGGTCGGTCCGGGACGGCTCGAGGTGCCAGATCCGCTTGAACTCCCACGGGCGCGGGGTCCCGTCGTACCAGAGGTGGTCACCGACCGGCGGTTCGTACACGAAGTCGTGGTCCACCTGCTGCCAGGACTTCCCGCCGTCGTCGGACCGGTGGATGACCTGGCCGAACCAGCCGCCGGACGCGGACGCCCAGATCCGGTCGGGATCGGCGGGCGAGCCGTTCACGTGATAGACCTCCCAGCCCGGGAAATGCGGGCCGTCAACCGACCATTCGCCCCGGTGGTAGGAGGACGTCAGGATGAAAGCACCTTTACGGGTGCCCACTAGCAAACGAACGCCGCTCATGTCTGCCCCCCTCGGGTGTGTTGTAGGAAACATCACACCACGAGGGTCCGACAGGATCAGCCCTGCAACGCTCGCGCCATCTCGGCCTGCTCGGCGAGCACCTCGTTCATCCGCGCCTGCACGCTGTCCATCCGCCCGATCGTCTCGCTCGTGGTGTGGATGCCGGCCGCGACCGTCTCGGCGCTGGCCTGGATCCCGGCGATCTGGTCGGCGACCTTCTGGGTGGCCTCGGCGGTCTCCCGGGCGAGTTCCTTGACCTCGCCGGCCACGACGGCGAAGCCCTTGCCGCTCTCCCCGGCCCGGGCCGCCTCGATGGTGGCGTTGAGCGCGAGCAGGTTGGTCTGCTCGGCGATCGACTCGATGATCTTGATGACGTCGCCGATCGCGGCCGAGGCCTGGCCGAGCGCGGCCACCTCGGCGGTCATCGCCGAGGCGCGGTCGACGGCCTGCTCGGCGACCGAGGTGGCGTCGCCGGAGGCGCTGCGCAGGCGGTCGACGGTGTCGAGCAGGGCCCGCGCGTTCTCGGCGGACCGTTCGGCGGCGCGCAGCACGTCGAGCCGTTGAGAGACGAGCTGCTGCACGTTGCGCAGCGAGGCGGCCCGGGACTCGGACAGGTCGATGTACTCGGTCGTGAAGAAGTCCATCGTGCCGACGATCCGATCACCGCTCATGATCGGGAAACAGACCCCCGACCGTACGCCGGCCCGCTGTGCCGCCGGCGCCCGCACACAGTCCGTCAGCTCGGCGAGGTCGCGGACGAAGACCAGGTCCCGGGATCGCCAGGCCCGGCCGGAGAGCCCGACGCCCTCGGCGAACGTGGCGGCGAGGGTGACCCGGCGGAACTCGTCGCCGGCCGACCCCGACTCGATCTGGAACTTCAGCACGTTGTCGGCCGGGTCGACCTCCCAGTACGACCCGTACGCCCAGCCGAACGCGCTGCGCACGCTGTCCAGGGCCACCTTGATCGCGGTCTGGCTGTCCGGCGCGGCGCCGAGCTTCGCGACGACGGTGGTGACGGCCATCCGGTCGTCGGCGACCTGCCGTAATTCGGCGGCCGCGACCGCGCTCTCCCGGGCCCGCTCGGCGATCCGGGCCAGGGCGGTGAACTTCTCCCGCCGGTTCGCGTCGAGGTAGAGCGGCGTCGGCGAGTAGTACTCGAGGACGGCATGCACCTCGGCGCCCTTCACGACCGGCACCACCACGGCGCCGACCATGCCGGCCTGGAAGGCGGCCTCGGCGCGGCGGCATTCGCCGTACTCGGCGGGCGACTCGGCGTAGACCGCCTGCCGGGTGCGGCACGCCTTGCCGACCAGCCCGGCGTCGGCCGGCAGTGTCCGGCCCGGGACGACGCCACCGGCCGCGGCCTGGAGCTGCGGGGTGATCCGCCCGGTCTCGTGCAGCAGGCGCAGGTGGTTGCCTCCGTCCGGGATCCAGATCGCGCCGTAGGCGAACCCGTGCGACTCGACCGTGCTGGTCACCGTGATCCGCCAGGCCGAGTTCTCGTCGACCGCGTTCTCCAGCGCCAGCACCAGCTCCTCGAGGGCCTCGACGTCGCGCGGCACGGGACGGGTCGCGGCCGGGGCCGCCTCACGGGAACCGAAGAACCGCATGGGTCTCCTCACGGAAGTGACGGGTGCGTCCCCAATATCGACCCGAAACCAGGATCATTGAGGCCGGAATCGATAACCCATACCGGGTTCGGTGATCAGGTGCTGGGGATGGGCCGGATCGGTCTCCAGCTTGCGGCGCAGCCGGGCCATGTACTGCCGCAGGTAGTTCGTCTCGGTCTGGTACTGCGGCCCCCACACGTCGTGCAGCAGCTCGCGCTGCGTGATCAGCTTGCCGGGGTGCCGGACCAGGTGTTCGAGCAGCTGCCACTCGGTCGGGGTGAGGCGTACCTCCGGGACGATGGAGCGCTCCGAAAGATCAACGACATAGGAGCCGATGCGTACGGCCGGAGTCGCGTCCACGGGCTGCACCCGCCGGGTCACGGCCCGGATCCGGGCCAGGAGCTCGTCGATCCCGAACGGCTTCGTGACGTAGTCGTCGGCGCCGGCGTCGAGGGCCGCCACCTTGTCGGTGCTGCCGTCCCGCCCGGAGAGCACGATGATCGGCACGTTGGTCCAGCCGCGCAGGCCGCCGATCACCTCGGTCCCCTCCATGTCCGGCAGGCCGAGGTCGAGCACGACCAGGTCGGGGTGGTGGTGCGCCGCCAGGTGGAGCGCGGTCGCGCCGTCCTGGGCGGCGTCCACCTCGTACCCCCGGGCCTTGAGATTGATCCGGAGAGCCCGCACGATCTGGGGCTCGTCGTCCACCACCAGGATGCGCGTCAAGGGGACACCGCCGGCAGGGAAATGATCATGGTGAGGCCGCCTCCGGGGGTCTCGTCGGGGATCAGGGAGCCGCCCATCGCCTCGGTGAGGCCGCGGGACAGCGCGAGGCCGAGGCCCACACCGGTGTGGTTGTCCCGGTCGCCGAGCCGCTGGAACGGCAGGAACACGTCGTCCCGCTTCGCGGCCGGGATGCCCGGCCCGTGGTCGACCACCCGGAGCTCGACCACGTCGCCGTGCGCGCTGCCGGTGATCATCGGCGGCCGGCCGGGCGGGCTGTAGCGCAGCGCGTTGCCGACCAGATTCACCAGCACCCGTTCCAGCAGGCCCGGATCGGCACGCAGCAGCGGCAGATCATCCGGGACGCGCACGGCGACCGTCCGGCCCTCCGGTCCGAGATCGTCCAAGGCCCGGGGTACGACCTCCTCGGCGCCCACCTCGATCACGGCGACCCCGAGCGCACCGGCCTGCAGACGGCTCATGTCCAGCAGATTCGCCACCAGCCCACCGAGCCGGTCCAACGACTCGCCCGCGGTGGCGAGCAACTCCGCACGATCCTCCTCACCGAACGCCACCTCGGAGCTGCGCAGCGACGCCACCGCCGCCGTCGCCGACGCCAACGGCGTACGCAGATCGTGACTCACCGCCGCAAGCAACGCGGTGCGCAACCGATTCGCCTCGGCCAGCGGCCTCACGCTGGCCGCCTCGGCGGCCAGCCGCTCCTGACGCAACGCCACCGCGGCCTGCGCCGCGAACGCCTCCACGATCCGCCGGTCGGCCGCCTCCAGGACCCGCCCGCGCAGCAGCATCAGCAGGTCGCCGTCGGCCTTCACGACGTCGTCGGCCCGGTCCGCCCGCAGCCCGGGACGACCGACCTCGGCCACCGTCGTCCCGTCCTCGGTCAGCGCCACCGACTCCAGCGCGAACGTCTCCCGGAGCCGGTCGAGCAGCGCCATGAGCGGGCGCTCGCCGCGCAGCACGCTGCCCGCCACGGTGGCGAGGGTCTGCGCCTCGGCGGACGCCCGCGCGGCCTGCCGGGTCCGCCGGGCCGCCGTGTCGACCACCCAGCTCACCGCGACCGCCACGATCACGAAGATGGCGAGCGCCAGCAGGTTCTGCTCCTGCGCCACCAGGAACCGCCCGTACGGCGGGGTGAAGTACCAGTTGAGCAGCAGCGATCCGCCGACCGCGGCGAGCAGGGCCGGCCCGAGCCCGCCGATCAGCGCGACACCGACGACCACGACCAGGAAGAGCAGGATGCCGGTGATCAGCGGCTGGCCGGGCAGCGCCAGCAGCAGCGCGGTGAGCAGCGGCAGGCCGGCCAGGACGGTCGCGAACCCGGCGATCCGCCGGCGCCGGGACAGCGCGGCCGGCATCGGCCGGCGGCGGCCACCCCGGGCCGCCCGCTCGTGGCCGACCAGGTGCACGTCGATCGACCCGGCCAGCATCGCGGTGGTGGCGCCGGCCCGGGCGCTCCTCCTCCCCCGGCCGGAGACGCCGAGCACGATCTGGGTGGCGTTCACGCCCCGGGCGAACTCCACCAGCGCCCGCGGCACGTCCAGGCCGGCGACCTGGTGATAGGTGCCGCCGAGGCTCTCCGTGAGCACCCGCTGCCGGGCCAGCTCGGCCGGGTCGGCGCCGGCCAGCCCGTCGCTGCGGGTCACGTGCACGGCGAGCAACTCGGCGCCCCGGCTCCGGGCCGCGATCCGCGCGGCCCGCCGGATCAGCGTCTCCCCCTCCGGCCCGCCGCCGATCGCCACGACCACCCGTTCCCGGGCCTCCCAGGTGGCGTCGATGCCGTGGTCGGCGCGATACCGGCCCAGCTGCTCGTCGACCTTGCCGGCCAGCCAGAGCAGGGCCAGCTCGCGCAGCGCCGTGAGGTTCCCGGTCCGGAACCGGTTCGCCAGCGCCGCGTCCACCTCCCCGGGACCGTAGACGTTGCCGTGCGCGACGCGACGCCGCAGCGCCTCCGGCGTCATGTCGACGAGCTCGACCTGCTCGGCGGCCCGGACCACGGCGTCCGGCACGGTCTCCCGCTGCTCGACGCCGGTGATCCGGGCGACCACGTCGCCGAGCGAGGCGAGCTCCTGGACGTTCACCGTGGTCAGCACGCTGATCCCGGCGTCCAGCAGCTCCTCGACGTCCTGCCGGCGGTACGCGTTGCGGGAACCGGGAGCATTCGTGTGAGCGAGCTCGTCGACGACCGCCACCTCCGGCCGGCGCCGCAGCAGAGCGTCCAGGTCAAGCTCCGAGCCCCGGAGCGGAACCGTCTCGAGATCGCCGATCATGGCCGCGGTGTGCGCACGCCCGTGCGTCTCGGCGACCCCGATCACCACGTCGGTCCCGCGGCCCGCGCGCCGCCGGGCCTCCTCCAGCGCGGCGTACGTCTTCCCGACCCCCGGAGCCGCCCCCAGGTAGATCCGCAATTCCCCGCGCGCCACACCCGAGAACCTACCCGCCCCTCCCACCAGCCTCTCCCCGCCCGCGATCTTGTGAATCCGTGCGAGAACGGCGCAGCCCCGATCAACAAGATCGCGATGAGAGGGGCGGCGGCAGACAGCCGGCCTGCGCGGCGGCAGGCAGCGGCCTGCGCGGCCTGCGCGGCGATCACCGTGGCGGCGGCCGCGAGGACGACCATCGGCGGCGAGGCCGATCCGGTACGGGTCACCGTAGGCGGAGGAACGCCTGGTCATGGCGATACCGCGGGCAGTGCGAGGATCATCGTGAGGCCACCGCCCGGCGTCTCCTCGGGCGTCAGCGTGCCGCCCATCGCCTCGGTGAGGCCGCGGGACAGCGCGAGCCCGAGGCCCGCGCCGGTGTGGTTGTCCCGGTCGCCGAGCCGCTGGAACGGCAGGAACACGTCGTCCCACCGGTCGCTCGGGATGCCCGGCCCGCGGTCGATGACGCGCAGTTCCACGGTGTCGCCGTGCGCGCTCCCGGTGATCATCGGCGGCCGGCCGGGTGGGCTGTAGCGCAGCGCGTTGCCGACCAGATTCACCAGCACCCGTTCCAGCAGGCCCGGATCGGCACGCAGCAGCGGCAGATCATCCGGGACACGCACGGCGACCATCCGGCCCTCCGGTCCGAGATCGTCCAAGGCCCGGGGTACGACCTCCTCGGCGCCCACCTCGATCACGGCGACCCCGAGCGCACCGGCCTGCAGACGGCTCATGTCCAGCAGATTCGCCACCAGCCCACCGAGCCGGTCCAACGACTCGCCCGCGGTGGCGAGCAACTCCGCACGATCCTCCTCACCGAACGCCACCTCGGAGCTGCGCAGCGACGCCACCGCCGCCGTCGCCGACGCCAACGGCGTACGCAGATCGTGGCTCACCGCCGCGAGCAACGCGGTGCGCAACCGATTCGCCTCGGCCAGCGGCCTCACGCTGGCCGCCTCGGCGGCCAGCCGCTCCTGACGCAACGCCACCGCGGCCTGCGCCGCGAACGCCTCCACGATCCGCCGATCGGACGCCTCCAAAATCCGGCCGCGCAAAAGCAACCTCAGCTCACCGCCGCCCGAGACCCCACCGCCGGCCGTGACCTCGACGTCGGCCTCGCCCCGGGTGCAGGCCCGGCCCACCGAGGCGACCACGACCTCCCCTTCCAGCAGCGTCACGGCGTCCAGCGCGAACGTCTCCCGCAGCCGGTCGAGCAGCGCCATGAGCGGGCGCTCGCCGCGCAGCACGCTGCCCGCCACGGTGGCGAGGGTCTGCGCCTCGGCGGACGCCCGCGCGGCCTGCCGGGTCCGCCGGGCCGCCGTGTCGACCACCCAGCTCACCGCGACCGCCACGGTCACGAAGATCGCCAGCGCCAGCAGGTTCTGCCCCTCGGCGATGGTGAACCGGCCGACCGGCGGCGTGAAGAACCAGTTGAGCACGAGCGAACCGCCGACCGCCGCGACCAGGGCCGGCCACAGGCCGCCGATCAGCGCGACGCCGACGACCGCCACCAGGAAGAGCAGGATGTCGTCGATGAGCGGCAACTCCGGGGCGATCGTCAGCCCCGCGGTGAGCAGCGGCAGGCCGAGCAGCGCGGTGAGCAGCCCGGCGATCCGCCGTCGCCGGGAGAGCGCCGGCGGGAGTGGCCCGCCGCGGCGCCCCCGGCCGGCCCGCTCGTGCGGGACCAGGTGCACGTCGATCGAACCGGACCGGGCGATCGTGGTGACCCCGACGCCGGCCGCGACCAGTTGCGCGAGCCGTCCCCGGCGGGACGCGCCGAGCACGATCTGGGTGGCGTTCACGCCCCGGGCGAAGTCGAGCAGCGCCTGCGCCACGTCGCCGCCGGCGACCTGGTGGTACGTGCCGCCGAGGCTCTCCGTGAGCACCCGCTGCCGGGCCAGCTCGGCCGGGTCGGCGCCGGCCAGCCCGTCGCTGCGGGTCACGTGTACGGCGAGCAACTCGGCGCCCCGGCTCCGGGCGGCGATCCGGGCGGCCCGGCGGATCAGCGTCTCCCCCTCCGGGCCGCCGGTGAGCGCGACCGCGACCCGCTCCCGGGCCTCCCAGGTGGTGTCGATGTCGTGGTCGGCGCGGTACCGGCCCAGCTGCTCGTCGACCTTGCCGGCCAGCCAGAGCAGGGCCAGCTCGCGCAGCGCGGTCAGGTTCCCGGCCCGGAACCAGTTGCCGAGCGCGGCGTCCACCTTCTCCGGCCGGTAGACGTTGCCGTGCGCGAGCCGCCGCCGCAGCGCCTCCGGCGTCATGTCGACGAGCTCGACCTGCTCGGCGGCCCGGACCACGGCGTCCGGCACGGTCTCCCGCTGCTCGACGCCGGTGATCCGGGCGACCACGTCGTTGAGCGATTCGAGGTGCTGGACGTTCACCGTGGTCAGCACGCCGATCCCGGCGTCGAGCAGCGCGTGCACGTCCTGCCAGCGCTTGTCGTTCCGGGAGCCCGGCACGTTGGTGTGCGCGAGCTCGTCGACGACGGCGAGCTCCGGCCGGCGGGCCAGCACGGCCTCGAGGTCCATCTCGCCGAAGGCCGCGCCGCGATAGGTCACCTCGCGGCGCGGGATCACCTCCAGCCCGCCGATCATCGCGGCGGTGTGCCGGCGGCCGTGCGTCTCCACCAGGGCGATCACGACGTCGGTGCCGCGCCCGGCCCGGCGGTGCGCCTCTTCGAGCATCGCGTAGGTCTTGCCGACGCCGGGCGCCGCCCCCAGATAGATCCGCAGTTCACCGCGAGGCATGGCAGACAGCCTTCAGTTGTCCAAGGTCAAGTTCAGCTTGAGTACGTTGACCGTCGGCTGCCCCAGGAAGCCGAGCGCCCGGCCGTCGGTGTTCTCCGCGATCAGCTGCCGCACCCGGGCGACGTCCATGCCCCGTTCGCGGGCCACCCGGGGCGCCTGCAACGCGGCGTACTCCGGGCTGATGTGCGGATCGATCCCGCTCCCGCTCGCGGTGACCGCATCGGCCGGCACGGCGGGCGACGAGGGCGCGTCCCCGCGGATCGGCGTGATCACCCCGCCGGAGACCGCGACCGGCCCGGACTCGACGGGAACGCCCTCATAGGTGGGCACGAACGCCGGGCCGTTGACCGCCACCACCCGGGTCACCGGGCCGGTGAAACCGTCCCTGCGGAACACCTCGAGGACCGCGCCGACACCGTCGTCCGTGCAATAGGGACGACTCCCGTCGACGCCTTCGAGCCTGCCGATCGCGAGGCTGCGCGCGCAGACCTGGGTGAGCAGGCTCTTCCGGTCCGGGGTGTCGACCACGTCCTCCGGCCCGAGGTTGCTCGCGCCGGTGGCGGTCGGGTCGTAGGAGCCCGGCCGGCTCTGGAAGTACCTGCCGACGGGATTGCCGTCGGCGTCGGTGAACGCCTGACCGATCAGGGTGACGTCTCCCGATCGTCCGGAGATGAAGGGCAGCTTCGCCACCCCCACGAACACGAGGGGGTAGGCGACACCGAGCAGAGCCGTGAGGACGAGCAGCGCACGCAGCGCCGCGAGATGCAGTCTCATGAGGAATCAGATCCCGGGGATGAGCTGGACGAGGAGGTCGATGAGCTTGATGCCGAGGAACGGGGCGACGACCCCGCCGAGGCCGTAGATCAGCAGGTTGCGGCCGAGCAGGCTGCTCGCCGAGGCCGGCCGGTACCGGACGCCCCGCAGGGCGAGCGGGATCAGGAGGACGATCACGACGGCGTTGAAGATCACCGCGGAGAGGATCGCCGAACCGGGCGAGTGCAGCCGCATGACGTTGAGGGTGTCGAGGCCCGGGTAGACCGCCGCGAACATGGCCGGGATGATCGCGAAGTACTTGGCGATGTCGTTCGCGATCGAGAACGTCGTCAGCGCGCCCCGGGTGATCAGCAACTGCTTGCCGATCTCCACGATCTCGATGAGCTTGGTCGGGTCCGAGTCGAGGTCGACCATGTTGCCGGCCTCCTTCGCGGCCGACGTGCCGGTGTTCATCGCGACGCCGACGTCCGCCTGGGCCAGCGCCGGCGCGTCGTTGGTGCCGTCGCCGGTCATCGCGACGAGGCGCCCGCCCCGCTGCTCCTTCCTGATCAGCGCGAGCTTGTCCTCGGGCGTGGCCTCGGCCAGGAAGTCGTCGACCCCGGCCTCGGCGGCGATCGCGGCCGCGGTGCGCGGATTGTCGCCGGTGATCATCACGGTGCGGATGCCCATCCGGCGCATCTCCGCGAAGCGGGCCCGCATCCCGGGCTTCACCGTGTCCTTGAGGTGGATCACCCCGAGGATGCGATCGTTCTCGGCCACCACGAGCGGGGTCCCGCCCTCGGCACTGATCCGGTCCACGATCGCGTCCACCTCGGCGCTGTCCGCTCCGGCCCACTTGATCACGGAGGCGGCGGCGCCCTTGCGGATCTCCCTCCCGCCGATGTCCACGCCACTCATCCGGGTCTGCGCCGTGAACGGCACGAACGTCGCGCTCGCCATCAGCCCCGGCTCCCGCTCCCGGATGCCGAACTCGTTCTTCGCGAGCACCACCACCGAGCGCCCCTCCGGCGTCTCGTCGGCCAGGCTGGCGAGTTGCGCCGCGCCGGCGAGATCTTCCGGATCAACCCCCTTCACGGGTACGAACTCAGCGGCCTGCCGGTTGCCCAGGGTGATCGTGCCCGTCTTGTCGAGCAGCAGGGTGCTCACGTCGCCGGCCGCCTCGACGGCACGCCCGCTCATCGCCAGCACATTGCGCTGCACGAGCCGGTCCATGCCGGCGATGCCGATCGCGGAGAGCAGCGCGCCGATCGTGGTGGGGATGAGGCAGACCAGCAGCGAGACCAGCACGATGCCGGTGACGCCGTCCGCGTCGATCGCCGCGGTGTCCGGCGCCGCCGCCTGGTACGCCTTCGAGAAGATCGCGAGCGGCTGCAGCGTCACCACCGCGAGCAGGAAGATCACCGTGAGCGCGGCGAGCAGGATGTTGAGCGCGATCTCGTTCGGCGTCTTCTGCCGGTTCGCGCCCTCGACCAGGGCGATCATCCGGTCCACGAAGCTCTCACCGGGCTTCTGCGTGATCCGGACGACGATCCGGTCGCTGAGCACCTTCGTGCCGCCGGTGACGGCCGAGCGGTCGCCGCCGGACTCCCGGATGACCGGGGCCGACTCGCCGGTGATCGCCGACTCGTCGACGCTGGCGATGCCCTCGATCACGTCACCGTCGCCGGGAATGACCCGGCCGGCCTCGACGACCACCACGTCGCCCTGCTTCAGCGCGGTCGCCGCGACCTCCCGGCCGTCCGCCAGATAGGCCACGGTGTCCTGCTTCACGGCCCGCAGCGCGGCGGCCTGCGCCTTGCCCCGGCCCTCGGCGACCGCCTCGGCCAGGTTGGCGAAGACCACGGTGAGCCAGAGCCAGCCGGTGATCAGCCAGGAGAAGAGGCTCGGATCGGCGAGCGACAGCACGGTCGTGAAGACCGCGCCGGCCTCGACGATGAACATGACCGGGTTGCGCCACATCGTGCGCGGGTCGAGCTTGCGCAGCGCGTCCGGCAGGCTCCGGCGGAACTGGCGGGGATCGAGGAGGCCCGGTTTCACCGCGGATGCGGCGGCGGGCGGCTTCTCCAGTGTCGGGGCGGTCATGAGAGGCCCTCCGCGAGGGGTCCGAGAGCGAGAGCGGGGAGGAAGGTGAGGGCGACCAGGACGACCGTCACGCCGGCGACCATGCCGACGAAGAGCGGCCGGTGGGTGGGGAGAGTGCCCTCCGACTCGGGCACCGGCTGCTGCTTCGCGAGCGCGCCGGCCAGCGCCAGGACCAGGATCAGCGGCAGGAATCGGCCGAGCAGCATCGCCAGCCCGAGCGCGGTGTCCCACCAGCCGGTGTTCACGGTGATGCCGCCGAACGCCGACCCGTTGTTGTTCGCGGCGCTGGTGAACGCGTACAGCACCTCGGAGAGCGCGTGCGGCCCGGTGTTGAGCGCCGTGCCGCTGTTGCCGGTCGCGAACGCGGCGGCCGCGCCGGTGAGCACCAGCACCGGGGTGATCAGGAAGTAGGACGACGCCAGCTTCATCTCCCGGGCGCCGATCTTCTTGCCCAGGTACTCCGGGGTGCGGCCGACCATGAGGCCCGCGACGAAGACCGTGATCACGGCGAGGATCAGCATGCCGTAGAGGCCCGATCCGACGCCGCCCGGCGCCACCTCGCCGAGCATCATGTTGACCATCGGCATCATGCCGCCCAGCGCCGTGTACGAGTCGTGGAACGAGTTCACCGCGCCGGTCGAGGTCAGCGTGGTCGCCGCGGCGAACACGGCGGAGTTCGTCACCCCGTACCTCGTCTCCTTGCCCTCCATGGCGGCGCCGACGGCCTGCGGGACCGTTCCGGCGCCGTGCGTCTCGAAGGCCACGGTCAGGGCGACGCTGCCGAGCGCGAGGATCGCCATGACCGCCGCGATCGCGTAGCCCTGCCGGTTCTGCCCGACCATCCGGCCGAACACCCGGGGCAGGCTGAACGGGATCAGCAGGATCAGGAAGATCTGGATCCAGTTGGTCCAGGTCGTCGGGTTCTCGAACGGGTGGGCCGAGTTGGCGTTGTAGAAGCCGCCGCCGTTGGTGCCGAGCTCCTTGATCGCCTCCTGGGACGCGACCGGGCCGCCGGTGATGTGCTGCGTGCCGCCGGTCAGCGTGCTCACCTCCGTACCCCCGGAAAGGTTCTGCACCATCCCGGCGATCATGAAAACGAGCGTCGCGAGCAGGCACACCGGCAGAAGGATCCGCAGCGTGATCCGGGTCAGGTCGACCCAGAAGTTGCCCAGCGTGCTCTGCTTCCGCGCCGCGAACCCCCGCATCAGCGCCACGGCGACCGCGATGCCGACGCCCGCCGACACGAAGTTCTGCACGGCGAGGCCGGCCATCTGCACGAGGTGGCCCAGCGTCGACTCACCGGCGTACGCCTGCCAGTTGGTGTTGGTGACGAAGCTGACCGCGGTGTTCCAGGCGATGTGATCGGTCACGGCCGGCAGGCCGAGCGACAGCCACAGCCGGTCCTGCAGGCGCAGGAACAGGTAGAGGAAGAGCACCGAGACGGCGGAGAACGCCAGCACCGACCGGGCGTACACGCCCCAGGTCTGGCCGGCCGCGGCGTCCACGCCGACCAGCCGGAAGACGCCGCGCTCGGCGGCGCTGTGCCTCGTCCCGGTGACCACCCGGTGGATGTGGTCGCCGAACGGCCGGTACACCGCGGCGATCGCGACGACCAGCGACAACACGAAGAACCAGCCGGCCATCAGAACTTCTCCGGGAACAGCAGGGCGGCCACCAGGAAGGCGGCGAGAGCGACGGCCAGGATCAGGCCGGCCAGGTTGACGGCGCTCATCAGCGTTCGACCGCCCGGATCAGCACGGCGAACGCCGCGAACAGCGCCACCGTGAGAACGACGAACCCGAGATCAGCCACGGGAGGACTCCTGTTTCGGAGGGATTTTGCTTACCGGGGAAGCAAATCCCGCCGCGGACCGCCGTGACAGGTCTGTTCACACCACGCTGACGCCCCGGCCACCGTTGTTGACGCCCTGTTGACGCCACCACTCAAGCGTGTTGACTTGAGGCGCGGATTGCACCCCAACTCAA